>NZ_FNEB01000029.1:2500-5776 GCF_900100005.1 Lutimaribacter saemankumensis | reverse complement strand
ACTGGTTGCGGGGGTAGGATTTGAACCTACGACCTTCAGGTTATGAGCCTGACGAGCTACCGGGCTGCTCCACCCCGCGGCGGTATGGTTTTTTTGAGTTTCGTTTAGAGAGGTGAGGTTTTTTCTAGGTTTGGCGGTGACCTACTCTCCCACGTCTTGAGACGCAGTACCATTGGCGCGACGGCACTTAACGGCCGAGTTCGGGATGGGATCGGGTGTTTTGCTCGTGCTATGACCACCAAACCGAGGAAAAACCTCACGGCGTCCTTTGAGGGACGCCTTTATCAACAACGGTTGTCCAAGAAGTATGTTTGGGATGGTTTGCTTTGATGGCCAGTCTTTCTGTTACTGGATCAAATCAAGCCTATCGGGCCATTAGTACCGGTCAGCTGAACGCATTGCTGCGCTTACACCTCCGGCCTATCGACGTGGTGGTCTTCCACGGCCCTCGGGGATACCTTGTTTTGAGGGGGGCTTCCCGCTTAGATGCCTTCAGCGGTTATCCTTTCCGATCATAGCTACCCTGCACTGCCGTTGGCACGACAACAGGTCCACCAGTGGATCGTTCACCCCGGTCCTCTCGTACTAGGGGCAACTCCTCTCAAGTATCCTACACCCACGGCAGATAGGGACCGAACTGTCTCACGACGTTCTAAACCCAGCTCACGTACCTCTTTAAACGGCGAACAGCCGTACCCTTGGGACCTGCTCCAGCCCCAGGATGAGATGAGCCGACATCGAGGTGCCAAACACTGCCGTCGATATGGACTCTTGGGCAGTATCAGCCTGTTATCCCCGGCGTACCTTTTATCCGTTGAGCGATGGCCCTTCCACGCGGGACCACCGGATCACTATGGCCGACTTTCGTCTCTGCTCGACTTGTCAGTCTTGCAGTCAGGCTGGCTTCTGCCATTGCACTCAACGAGCGATTTCCGACCGCTCTGAGCCAACCTTCGCGCGCCTCCGTTACTCTTTAGGAGGCGACCGCCCCAGTCAAACTACCCGCCACGCAGGGTCCCGGATCCGGGTAACGGACCGCGGTTAGACATCAAGCAATGCAAGGGTGGTATCTCAAGGGAGGCTCCACAGAGACTGGCGTCCCTGCTTCGAAGCCTACCACCTATCCTGCACATGCATGGCCTGATGCCAGTGCGAAGCTGTAGTAAAGGTGCACGGGGTCTTTCCGTCTAACCGCGGGAAGCCTGCATCTTGACAGGCAATTCAATTTCGCTGAGTCGATGTTGGAGACAGCGGGGAAGTCGTTACGCCATTCGTGCAGGTCGGAACTTACCCGACAAGGAATTTCGCTACCTTAGGACCGTTATAGTTACGGCCGCCGTTTACCGGGGCTTCAATTCGGAGCTCTCACCCCTCCTTTTAACCTTCCGGCACCGGGCAGGCGTCAGACCCTATACGTCGTCTTGCGACTTCGCAGAGCCCTGTGTTTTTAGTAAACAGTCGCCACCCCCTGGTTTGTGCCCCCAGCCACTAGTTGCCTAGAAACTGGGCCTCCTTCTCGCGAACTTACGGAGGTATTTTGCCGAGTTCCTTCAACATCGTTCTCTCAAGCGCCTTGGTATTCTCTACCAGTCCACCTGTGTCGGTTTAGGGTACGGTCCTATGGAGGGCTATTTCCAGGAACTGCTCAGCAGCCAGACCAATCCGATAAGGCCTGACTACACCTGCAATCCGTCACCATCTCCTGGCCCAGGAATATTAACCTGGTTCCCATCGCCTACGCATTTCTGCCTCGGCTTAGGGGCCGGCTTACCCTGCTCAGATTAGCTTTAAGCAGGAACCCTTGGACTTTCGGCGAGAGTGTCTCTCACACTCTTTGTCGCTACTCATGTCATCATTCTCGCTAGTGATCTCTCCACCGGATGGCTCACGCCCCGGCTTCACAGAAAGCACTCTATCCTGCGCTACCGCTTCGCTACTTGAGCGCATTGCTGCGCTGGCCGTATCGACGCGATAGAAGAGGACGAGTGCTATGTCACACTACGCTCCGCTACCATGCACTATGTGCATCCCTAGCTTCGGCTCATGGCTTGAGCCCCGTTACATCTTCGCCGCAAGACAGCTTATTTAGACCAGTGAGCTGTTACGCTATCTTTAAAGGATGGCTGCTTCTAAGCCAACCTCCTGGTTGTTTTGGCCGTCTCACCTGCTTTCCCACTTAGCCATGAATTGGGGGCCTTAGCTGAGGGTCAGGGTTGTTTCCCTCTCCACGACGGACGTTAGCATCCGCCGTGTGTCTGCCATCTAGTACTCCCGGGTATTCGGAGTTTGGTTAGGATCAGTAAGCCTGTGGGGCCCCATTACCCATCCAGTGCTCTACCCCCCGGGGTATTCGGATGACGCTCTACCTAAATAGATTTCGCGGAGAACCAGCTATCTCCGAGTTTGATTGGCCTTTCACCCCTAGGCACAGCTCATCCCGATCCTTTTCAACGGATGTGGGTTCGGCCCTCCAGTTGGTGTTACCCAACCTTCAGCCTGGCCATGCCTAGATCACTCGGTTTCGGGTCTGATCCCACGAACTCGACGCCCTATTAAGACTCGCTTTCGCTGCGCCTACACCTATCGGCTTAAGCTTGCTCGTGAGACCAAGTCGATGACCCATTATACAAAAGGTACGCCGTCACTTCGCAAGGAAGCTCCGACTGATTGTAGGCGTTCGGTTTCAGGTACTGTTTCACTCCCCTCGTCGGGGTGCTTTTCACCTTTCCCTCACGGTACTGGTTCGCTATCGGTCAGCAAGGAGTACTTAGCCTTCGAGGGTGGTCCCCCGATCTTCAGACAGGATTTCACGTGTCCCGCCCTACTTGATACGTCCGATCATGCTTCCCATACGGGACTGTCACCCACTATGGTCAACCTTTCCAGATTGTTCTGGTCACATTCACGGCTCGGCTGGTCCCCGTTCGCTCGCCACTACTAGGGGAGTATCTGTTGATTTCCTTTCCTCCGGGTACTTAGATGTTTCAGTTCCCCGGGTTCGCTCTTCAAACCCTATGTATTCAGGTAAGAAGTACCTGGTCATGAACCCTATTGATGCCCTACCGCTTCGCTGCTTGAGAACAAGCATCGACACAGGTCGGTCACAATAGAGAACATTCAGGTGGGTTGCCCCATTCGGAGATCCTGGGATCAAAGCCTATTCTCGGCTCCCCCAAGCTTATCGCAGAGTATCACGTCCTTCATCGCCTCTTGCTGCCAAGGCATTCACCAAACGCCCTTCTCGCGCTTGATTTGATCCAGAAAAAGAAAGACTGC
>NZ_FNEB01000001.1 GCF_900100005.1 Lutimaribacter saemankumensis | reverse complement strand
CCAGGATCGCAGCCTCTCAAGCCGAGATCATTTCAAGCAGAACCGCGCCGCCGCTCTTACCGAGTGGCGTGGTCTCTGCGCGGCATAAGGGACAGCGTCGCTGTCCTTGCAGAGACGAGTTCGAATTAGTCTGACAGCACCTTACAGGCAGCTCCCGAGAACTGCCTGAAGTTCACATTAGTGACCGTGAAAGGAGAGCCGGTCGAACTACCCGCTGATACTGCCGCGCAAGTGACGATGCTGCAGCAGTATGGTGATCGGTATGCACGGGTGATCGACTTGATCCTGGAAGAAAACGCCAAGCCCGCATGGACCTTCTTGGAAGATTGCTCCCCACAAGGTGCTGACGTGCTTGCAACGAACGAGTGACAAAAGCCTGGCGGGCGAAACGAGTTCCCCGGTGGAGCCTGCCAGCCCTGATGTGAGCTGCTACGACCCGGATCCAAAAACACACATGTCTGCTTCGTCCGTGAAGAAGACGTTGGCACATACCGCAGCGCACGTCGGCTCTGAGCCCTAAGCGGACCCCGAGGCCATGGTGGCTAAAGACAAGTTTGATCGTGGAGGGGCATCACGCAGTAGTTTAAGGAGCCTACTGAAACAAATCTGACGAAAACGTTTTTATTCGGTTTATCAATGAATTAGCCATGCGTTTCTGGCGTCAGCTGCAGCGCGCCACATCCACATTGAACACGCTCTCGTACTTATCCCACATCAAACATGAGGGATGACACATGCTACGACGGACTTTCTTTGGCGCGGCAGCGGGCTTTGCTCTTGCTCTGGCTGGCACCACCACTGCAATGGCAGATGGCCACGGCAGCAAGATGGATATTGTGGATACTGCAGTCAGCGCGGGTTCCTTTTCCACGCTGGTCGCTGCCGTTCAGGCGGCTGGCCTGGTCGAAACCTTGAAGGGAGAAGGCCCCTTCACGGTTTTTGCACCGACGGATGAAGCTTTTGCAGCACTCCCTGAAGGTACTGTTGAAACACTGTTGAAGCCGGAAAATCGTGATCAACTCGTTGCCATCCTGACGTATCACGTCGTGCCGGGCAAAGTGATGTCTTCTGATATTTCAGGTAAGAAACTGTCTGCGGAAACCGTTAACGGTCAGTCTGTTGGTATCAATGCGTTTAGCGGCGTGAAGGTAGATGGTGCATCTGTCGTCAAGGCAGACATTGAAGCGTCTAACGGCGTTATCCATGTGATCGACGCCGTTATCCTGCCGAAGTAACAGCGCATTGATTTACTAGTATTTGGCCGCCTTCGGGCGGCCTTTTTATTTAAAGCGACTGAGAAACGAATGTCAGTGTTGTCCCACTTTGCAGACGTTTGATCAAACCGCAGTGAACTGAGGGTCTGAGCCCAGAGCGGACAGTGCTGGAAAGCCTCGATGTTTGCTATGCGGTAGTTAAGCCCCTCTGTTTTTCTTTCGGCTTTGTGCCTGGATAGCAGATGCGGGAGCCAAGAAGATCATGATCTTCCAGGCGTTGAAGCCTCGTTCGAACTCTGTCGCGGCGTCTCCTATGCCCATCACCCCCGCGATCTGAGCTCCCAGCCAAATAAACAGCGCGCCTGAAACGAGAGCGCAGACCACGGCCAAAATCGCCGCGAACCTGAAGTTTGCACGCCGCAGAATAGCCTGAGGGATAAACCAGCCTATCAGCAGGACTCCGACAAGAAATAAGATGAATAGCATGTGGTCTATCTGTCTCGTTATGCACCAGTTTGGGTGCTAGGCACTTCAAGCGAAGCTAAGACCAAGATCGGGTAGTGAATAGCCTCAAAGAAAAGGGCGAGCACGATGCTCGCCCGTTCCAAGTCACATGTGAAGCCGTATCAGGCCTTCTTGGCCTTGCGACGACGCAGCCAGGCGAACCCGGCTATCCCGGTCAGGAGCAGCGGTGCTCCAGCGGGGAGGGGTATGGGGGCGATGACTTTCGACACCTCGTAGGAGACGGGCACATTTGCCCCGACACCGTTAAGAACAAAGCCAATGCTGCCATTTCCATTTACGAAAAGGATTGCGCTTGGGTTTCCCCAGGGGCAAGCACCATTTCCCCCGGCATCCTGAAGACATGTTCCTGCATTAACTATGTCCGAAGTGCCGTTGGTCAGCGAAAGATCAAAGCTTCCGGCTGAGAAGCCCGACGCAAAGGATATGGTATCGAAGCTCTCGGAAGTGGTTCCAAAACCGATTGTCGCAGAGAAGCCGCTAATGCCTGTATCGGCAAGCGTAACATTGGTCTGATCCGACGAGGCACCGACGGCGTCGCTGTCCCAAAACCATTGACCATTCGCAAATTGGCTTCCGTTGGTGCCGGAAAACTCTACCTTAAAAGTAGCTGCTTGAGCCGATGCCGTTGAAACGAATGCTGCCGCTGCCGCTGCTGCGAAAAACTTTGCAAATCGCATCTCTAAATCCCTGATGTCCAATCTTTAAATCATAAATGACGAAGATACAGCGATAGTCAAACCGGAAGGAGATTGACCTTCGAAAGGAGCGATATTGAGGTGGATTGCTACCGATTGTAGAGGTTCCGTCGACAATCCTCCTTGGGGCACCCCTCGGGGCACTTTCACCCGGACGGCATCCCGCGCGGGTCATCGGTTCAAGTATCGGAGGAAGGTGGCTGGGGTGGTAGGATTCGAAGCCGTACGATGAAGCTGTACCGAAAAGCTGCCGGTTGCCGGCGAGTGGGGCAACGGTTGGGGCGGTGGTGTCCCGTTATCCCAAAAGTATCACGAAACCTGGCACCTCCGTGTATTTTGGGGAAAATTTTATTCTTTCCATTTACTTTGTCATGAAATTTATTTATCTTATATTTGGCGCAACAGAGACTGGATCACATGAAGCTCAAAGAATTCATCGCTGGCCTGGCCGAAGTCATGCAGGTCGAGAGCACAGAACTCGCCACGGTCGATCGGGCGCTGGCAAAGCAGGGGCTTCGACAGCTTGCCCGAGGTCGCTTTCATCCTGACATCACGCTCGAAGAAGGGGTCCAGCTGGTATGTGCGTGGGCGGGTTCTTTCAAGTTGACTGAGGCGGCATCCGAAGTGGAGCGCCTCAAGAGCTTTAGTCCACGGCAGATCCCTAATGACGAGTACGAACTGATAACGAAAAACTCAAAGACGTTCGCCAGTCTCTTCGGGGCCGAAGAAAGAGACCTCTACGGTATGAATTTTGTTGAGGCAGCCTGCTGGTTGACGGAACAGCTTGGCTCGGGAAAGTATCCAGCGGATAGGATTTGGCTCTCCGTGACAAAAGGCGGAGAGCCTGAAATGAGTGGTAGCTGGAGGTTCAAGTTCAGGACGCTGAGTTTTTTCCAGTTTCCCGAAACTTTGGACTTCGATCGGATGAAGCCAGTGCCACAGCGGAACGTGGAAATCAAAGCATCCATCCGCGGGCCAGTGTTGAAGTGGATTTTTGACGTCACGGAGGTTTCGTGATGCCACGCCCATCGTTGCCTAAACCGGAAGAAGTTGCCGGCATTGCGAAGTTGCTGCGAGCCGAGGGATTCTACTCTTTCAGGATCGAGACGACACCCGATGGTCATGTATCGATAAGCGCAGGAGAAGCCGACGGTTCGACAAATGTGACTGCTCTGCAGAAGTGGAAAGATCAGCGTGGCGCTTCCTAAGGGTGTTCATAGGGTGCGGCGCAGGCTTGCGAACGGACGAAGCCGCTTTCACTTCTATGCTTGGCGCGGAGGACCGAGTTTTTGGGTTGACGACATTCGGGAACCCAAAGACCCAGACTTCTATGTTGCCTTTGCTGAGGCCATGGAACGACCGCAGCCAAAATCCGTTCTGACACCATCGTTGGTGGACTGGTTCTTGTCGAGCGCAGCGCGAGCCAAATCCTCTCGCTCATTTGCCGATCAACGCAAGTGGCTCTTGAGGTTTGCGGAGCATTTCCATGACGCTCCGGCGGTAATCTTTGAAGAGCGCGGTTCCCGGGGCGAGGTGAACAAGTGGCGGGCCCGATGGAAGCACTCGCCCAAGCAGCATGACATGGCAGGAACTCATGCGGTTCGTCTGCTCAACTGGGCGGTAGAAGAGGGCCATTTGGCAGAGCATCACTGTCACAAGCTACCGCGCCTTTACAAAGTGGATCGATCCGAGGTCGTTTGGACTGCAGCGGACAGGGCTGCGGTCAACGCCATTGCCCCAGAATGGGTCCAGAGGCTTTTGTGTGTTGCCTGTGAAACTGGCCTGAGACCTGGTGATCTGATCAAGCTCACGCGTGCTTCTGTCGAGGAAACCCCTAGGGGGCGCAGGCTAAGGGTGCGTACAAATAAACGTGGCCGTACAGCTCACATTCCGATCACACCTGCCTTGGCTCAGGTTATCGACGCAACCCCCGGGGGCCAAATGCTCATTCTCACCAATGCCAGTGGGAATCAGTTGACTGAGCACCGGGCATCCGAGGGCTTGCGGCAGTGGAGAGACAAGGCTGGTCTTAGTGGAAATTTGCGTTTGCAGGATTGCAGAGGTACGGCGGCGACGCGCCTTTTGAGCGCGGGATTGAGCCTGTCGCAGATCGCCAGCCACATGGGGTGGTCACTAAGGCATGCCGCAAATGTAATTGAGCATTATGCGCGGGTTTCACCGGATGAAACCGATGCTGTTCTGGAGAAGCTGGCAAAGGCAAAAGGGGGTGCTTCGTGAACAAAACTGTAAACGCCACTGTAAACGGATCGATACGCGCAATCAGTCGTTCTGTCTAAGTAATTGAAAATATATGGAGGCGAGTACCGGAATCGAACCGGTGTACACGGATTTGCAATCCGCTGCGTCACCACTCCGCCAACTCGCCGTTCCGTGTGGTGTTCGGTGAGGTAATGGATTGTCCGGGGCCATGCAAGAGCCTTTGCCGCGCCATGGCGGCCAAATGCCTCGTGCAATGCCGTTGCCGCCACCGCGTGGATGTGACAAAACGAAATTCGACAACTGAACGGACAGGTTTAGCCAGATGACCGATTTCGCCACCCGCCGCACCATCATGGTCGATACCCAGATTCGCCCCAACGATGTCACGAAGTTTCCCGTGATCGACGCCATGCTGGCCGTCCCGCGCGAAGATTTCGTGCCGACCGAAAAGCGCGAGACCGCCTATGTCGGTGAAAATATCGATCTGGGGCGCGGGCGCGTGGTGCTCGAACCGCGGACATTGGCCAAGATGCTGGACATGCTGGATATTCAGCCCGACGAGCTGGTTCTCGATATCGGGGTGGGGCTGGGCTATTCCGCGGCGGTGATCTCGCGCCTGGCCGAGGCGGTCGTCGCCGTCGAAGAGGACGAGGCCATGGCCGCCGAAGCCCAGACCGCGCTTTCCGAGGCCGAAGCCGACAACGTTATCGTGCACCAGGGCCCGCTTGGCGAGGGCGCGCCGCAGCATGGGCCCTATGACGTGATCGTTCTGCAGGGGGCCGTGGCGCACCTGCCCGGTGCGATCACCGACCAGCTCAAGGAAGGCGGGCGGATCGCCTGCCTGTTCGACGAAGGCGCGCTGGGTGTGATGCGCATCGGCTACAAGGTCGATGGCGCGGTCACCTGGCGTCATGCCTTCAATGCCGGCGCCCCGGTTTTGCCGGGTTTCGAACGGCATGCGGCATTTTCGCTGTGATCGCGTAACACCAACGGTAAAGGGCATCGCACATGAGCGTTTCGAGCCGCATCAGAACAAAGGCGATCGCCGGGATCGCGGGCCTGTGTCTGGCCGTTGCGACTCCTCTTGCCGTGCGGGCCGAGTCGCTTGCCGACGCCATGGCCGAGGCCTATCGCAGCAGCGGACTTCTGGAACAGAACCGCGCGGTTCTGCGCGCAGCGGACGAGGATGTGGCGATTGCGGTATCGACCCTTCGCCCTGTGGTGCGCTGGCTGGGTGATGTCACGCGGCGTTTCGGCGACAGCGCGACCGGCGGTTTGCCGGCGCGCAACATCGAGCAGAGCAGCGCCAGCCTTGCGCTCAGCGCAGAACTGCTGCTGTGGGACGGTGGGCGCAGCAAGATGGATCTCGATATCGCCAAGGAAAGCGTCCTGGCCGTGCGCCAGGCGCTGATCGGTGTGGAACAGCGGGTTCTGCTGGCTGCGGTCGAGGCATTCATGGACGTGCGCAGCAGCTACGAGATCGTGACGCTGCGCCGCAACAACATCCGGGTGATCACCGAAGAGCTGCGTGCCGCGCGCGACAGGTTCGAGGTGGGCGAAGTCACGCGCACCGACGTGGCACTTGCACAGGCGCGTCTGGCACAGGCGCGCAGTAACCTTGCGCAGGCCGAGGGCGACCTTGCCATAGCGATCGAAGCGTATCGTGCCGCTGTCGGGCGCGCGCCGGGCAACCTGACCCAGCCTCCGGTGATGAAGATGCCCGCGCGCAGCGTCGAGGCGGCGAAATCCGTGGCCGAACGGACCCACCCAGACCTGCGCCGTCTGCAATTCGAGGTGTCGGCGACCGAGTTGGGTGTTCTCAAGGCGCGGGCGGCGACCAATCCGCAGGTGACGTTGCGCGGTCAGATCGGCGTGACCGAAAGCTTCGATTCGACCGATTTCACCGAAAGCGGCTCGATCGGGATCGAGGCGGGTGGCGTGATCTATCAGGGCGGGCAGCTCCGGGCGCTGGCGCGCAAGGCGATGGCACAGCGTGACGCAAAGCGGGCCGAGCTTTTGGCGAACCAGCGCATCATCGCGCAGAATGTCGGCACCGCCTTTGCGCGTGTGCAGGTGGCGCAGGCGGCCCTGGCGGCGGTGGACGAACAGATTCGCGCCGCGCGTGTCGCGTTCCGTGGCGTGCGCGAAGAGGCGGCACTGGGTGCGCGCACCACTCTGGACGTTCTGAACGCCGAGCAGGAACTGCTCGATGCGCAGGCCAACCGCATCACGGCGGCGTCGAACGAGTACAAAGCGTATTACGGCCTGTTGTCGGCGATGGGGCTGCTGACGGTCGAAAACCTCAAGCTGAACGTGCCGCAATACGATCCGACCGCCTATTACAACATGGTCAAGGACGCTCCCAGCGCGGTGAGCGAGCAGGGCCGCAAACTGGACCGGGTGTTGCAGAAGCTCGGGAAACAGTAAATTTCTTTGCATCTGTTGTGTGATAGCTGAGCCGCGGGTAAACTCCGGGCCAGATCAGGAATGGTGGCGCAGGCATGTCCGATCCCTTGAAGAGTGCAGATATAGAGGATGTTCTGTCCTCGATCCGGCGGCTGGTGTCAGAGGATTCGCGCCTCAAGGCCGAACCGCCGCGCCGGCCTCAGGCGGACCGGCTGGTGCTGACGCCTGCGTTGCGTGTGCCTGATTCACAGCCTGAAATCTCGCAAGTCGAAGACGAGCCTGACGACGACGCCGCAGATCAGGCGGCGGCGGAAGCCGCCGGGCAGGATGCCGCGGCGCGGGACGACGACATCCCCGAGCATGAGCCGCAACTTACGGATGATCTGGCGGATACCGACGAATCGGCGTTGCAGGCCGATACCGATGACGCGCCTACGGACGAAGACGCGCAGGCCGATGAGGCCGAATGCGGCGTCATCGCGCCCGAAGACGAAGAACTGGGCGAGGCGCCCGACGAGGCCCGCGTTCAGGCCGCCCAAGCCGCGATCGACGCCATCGTAGAACAGGCTGTCCGCGATGCCACATCAGAGGCGCTGGGCGAGGACGAGGTAGCCCAGGACAGCGACGACGACACGCTCGAATGGGAAGACCATACGCCGGATGCCCCCGAACCTGCGATCGAGCTGACCGAAGAGGCGGATGACGCCGCCGAAGTGCAAGACGCCGCGCAGGCGGCAGAGGACGCAGCGGCGGACCTGGCCGGTGGCGATCTGGACGCAGATACCGGCGAAACCGATCCCGACGAAGCCGTGACCACGGCCGAGGCAGCCCCGGAATGGAGCGGCACACTCTACGAGGCGGCGGCGCGCGCCGGGATGGAGGCCGACGCCCCCGCAGATGGCCACAAGGCCGAACCGCGCAAGGAACCCGAACAGGCCGAGAGCTTTGATTTTCTCGGTGGTGACGAGCCGGTTCTGGACGAAGAGGCCCTGCGCGAGCTGGTGGCCGATATCGTCCGTCAGGAATTGCAGGGCGCCCTTGGCGAACGGATCACGCGCAATGTGCGCAAGCTGGTGCGCCGTGAAATCCATCGCGCGCTCTCGGCGCAGGAATTCGACTAACCTTCAGATCTCGGCAGCCATCGCGAGCAAAGCATCTATGTCCAGATGCGTTTCAAGATGTGCAGCCAGAGCATCCAGCGTATCTTCGACCCCGTCTTCGTAGGCCAGGGACGACGTGACCCCCAGTCGTGCAAGGAACGCGGCGCGAAACCCGTCATCGCTGAACAAGCCATGCAGGTAGCTGCCCATCACCCGGCCGCTGGGGCTGGCGGCGCCTTCGGTCCGGCCGTCGATATCCAGCCATCCGCGCGCCCGGTCGGCCCCTTCGGTCTGGCCAAGGTGGATTTCATAGCCCGTCACCCGGTCACCGGTGGGGCGATAGGTGGCCCGTGTCAGCGACAGACGCTTTTCCGGGCGCAGCACGGTGCGCACATCCAAGTGGCCAAGGCCCGCGACACGGCCGGCCGGGCCCTCGATCCCGGCAGGATCGGCGATTTCCGTGCCCAGCATCTGGTAGCCGCCGCACAAGCCCAGCACATGCCCGCCGCGCCGGATATGGGCGGCAAGGTCCACGTCCCATCCGGCTTCGCGAAAGGCGGCCAGATCGCCGATGGTCGCCTTCGATCCCGGCAACAGCACAAGCGCCGCGTCACCCGGCAACGCGCGGCCAGGCTCGATGATGTCGATCTGAACGCCCGGTTCGGCGGCCAGCGGATCGAGGTCGTCGAAATTGGCGATGCGGGGCAGGCGGGGCACGGCGACCCGAATGCCGTCGCCGGGACGCGAGGCTATATCCAGAACGTCCTCGGCGGGCAGGCGCCAGGCATCGGAAAACCACGGCACCACCCCGATCGAGGGCCATCCGGTCGCGGTTTCGATCACCGGCAGCCCATCGTCGAACAGCCGCACATCGCCGCGAAAGCGGTTGATCGCAAAGCCGCGGATCATCGCGCGGTCGCCGGTGTCCAGAACCGCATGGGTGCCCACGATCTGCGCGATCACGCCGCCGCGGTCGATATCGCCCACCAGCACCACCGGCACGCCGGCGGCGCGGGCAAAGCCCATGTTGGCGATATCGCGGGCGCGCAGGTTCACCTCGGCCGGGCTTCCGGCGCCTTCGACCAGCACGATGTCGGCACGGTCCGCCAACCGGTGAAAGCTTTCCAGAACGCGGGGCATCAGCCGGTCGCGCATACCGCCGTAATCGCGCGCCTCGACCGGGGCAAGGCGCTGGCCCTGCACGATCACCTGCGCGCCGGTTTCGCTTTCGGGTTTCAGCAGCACGGGGTTCATGTCGGTATGCGGCGCGACGCCCGCGGCGCGCGCCTGCAAAGCTTGTGCGCGGCCGATTTCCCCGCCGTCTTCGGTGACGGCCGCGTTATTCGACATGTTCTGCGGTTTGAAGGGCAGGGGCGACATGCCGCGCCGCACAAGCGCGCGGGCCAGCCCTGCCACCAGCATCGACTTTCCGACGTTCGAGCCGGTGCCCTGAATCATGATCGCGCGTGCCATGGCTTGGCTTACCCCCGACCGTGGAAAAGAAAAAGCGCGCCGTGTCGGCGCGCTTTGTTCCTGGCAGTCTTTGCGGCCCGGATCAGGCGGCTTCGGCCTGCTGGGCAGCGTTGCGGCGTTCGCTTTCTTCGCGCGACAGCGCGACCGAGGTGCGCACACCACGGGAAACGAATTCCATCAGCCCCTTCACGACCCGCTCATTGGGGTCGATCCCGGCACAGGACAGCACTTCGCGTCCATCGCGCGAGCGCGCCCAGCGGGCGATTTGCTCGGGGCCATTGCCATATTTCTTGTCATCGGCGATGGCATCGTCGAGCGCAGCCAACACAACGGCTGCAAACAGTTTGCGTGCACGGTTTCCCTGTTCATTGTTGAAAGCCGTACCGTCAACGAAATCTTTCATGTTTCGTCCTTGTTTTTATAGCTCTTGCATTTCTGGCGTGGCGTCCCTTGTGGCAGATCGCACGCGATTCGGATAGGGCATTCATGCATGGCTGTCATGCACTTGGCGCATACCTTTACGCCGGCAGCACGATATTTCGTTGTCTTGCCAGCCGGCGCAGCCCCAGATATAGGTGCTGCCGAAACTCATTCAACCTTTCGTCAAGGTTTTGCCATATGCCCAAGATCAACGGAAACGAGATACGCCCCGGCAACGTGCTGGAGCATAATGGCGGGCTCTGGGCCGCTGTTAAGGTCGACCACGTAAAGCCCGGAAAAGGCGGCGCTTTCGCGCAGGTCGAGATGCGCAACCTGCGCAACGGATCGAAGCTGAACGAACGCTTCCGCAGCGCCGACAAGGTCGAGCGCGTGCGTCTGGAACAAAAGGACATGCAGTTCCTCTACGAGGATGCGGGTCAGCTCGTGTTCATGGACACGGAAACATACGACCAGGTGCAACTGGATGCGGAAATCCTGGGGGAACGTCGCCCGTTTTTGCAGGACGGCATGACGATCCTTGTGGAATTCTACGAATCCGAGGCGTTGAACGCCACTCTGCCGCAAAAGGTGACCTGCACCATCGAAGAGACCGAACCGGTCGTCAAAGGCCAGACCGCGGCAAACAGTTTCAAACCCGCGCTGCTGGACAATGGCGTGCGCGTGTCGGTGCCGCCCTTCGTCGGGCCTGGCGAACGGATCGTCGTGAACACCGAAACCATGGAGTATTCCGAGCGCGCCTGACCTCGGGGCCCGCGCGCATATACCCCCGTAACCAGCCGGGGGTGGGATATCACAGGAAACAAGGCCTCCGGCGCAAGCCAGGAGGCCTTTTTCATGATCGATCATGCCACCCCCGCCGATATCGACGCAATTTCGGACATGCTGGGCGAAGTGACGGTGCCGCTGTTCGACCGGCACGACGGTTGTGTGCTGGTCTATCGGTTGCAAGCTGTGCCGCGCGGCTATCTCGCGTGGCGGTCGGATGACACGCGGGGCAGGGTCCGGCTGGTGCATGTTTTCGTCGAGCCGAATTTCCGCCGCCACGGCATGGCGCGCCGCATGATCGCGCGGTTCGAGGCGGAAATCGCGCGGTCGGGCGCGACGGGCTGGTTTGCCAGGACCAGGGACGCCGGCCCCTCGGCCAGGGCGCTGATGCGTCGGATTGGTGCGGATGGCGCTGACGGTGTGTTCGAAAAGCGGCTTCAGACTCCGCACTCGTCCAGCAGCCGCGCCACCATTCCGCGATAGCCCGTGCCGAACAGCCGCAAATGCACCAGTGCAGGCCATAGCATGTAGATCGGCCGCCTGTCCCGCCACCCGGCCGGCAAGGGGCCATAGGCCGCGTCGAACGCATCGTCTGGCCGGCCGAACAGGTTGAGCATCGCCAGGTCGACCTCGGGATCGCCGTAGTAGCAGGCCGGGTCGATCAGCCATGCTTTCGGCCCGGAAAACAGGACATTGCCCGCCCAGAGATCGCCGTGCAACAGGACCGGGGCCGGTCTGTGTGGCAAACGGTCGGGCAGGTGCGCGGCCAGCGTTTCGAGCCGCCGCGCCAACCCGGCGTCGCGCGGCAGCAGGGCCAGCAATCGGTTCTGCGCCCAGAAGGCGGGCCAGTCGTCATCCGGCGTGTTGCGGATGGTTGCGGGGCCAAAGGCGTAATCCGCGCTCCAACCATAGTGCGCACCGGTCGTATCGTGCAGCGCGCGCAGAACGTGGCCCAGATCGGCCCAGCCCGCGGCGCTGGCTGCGGTTTCGTCCAGCCATTCAAGCGCCATCAGATTGCAGTCCACCGCCAGTACGCCGGGCGCTTGCGCGCCCGCATCCGCCATCGCGCGCAGCATCGTGGCCTCTTGTTCGACCAGCGGTCCAGTTTTGGCGGCAAGGTGGTGGCCATCTTCCAGCGTGACGGCAAAGACATCGGACAGGTCACCACCGTGCAGCGCATGCAAACCCCGCACGCGTTGGCCCATCAGGGTGGCGATATGCCCTTCGAGATCCGTCAAACCGGTGAAATCTTGGCCTCGCCCGCCTGCATGCCGTCGCGCATCCGGTCGAACCGCAAATACGCGATCGCGCGGCCACCCGACTGGGTGTAAACTGTGCCCGCCGGCTTTCCATCGACGGTGATTTCGGTGCCCACGGGGGTGCCGCCATCGATTGCGACGGTGATCAAACCCTTTTTCAGTTCGGTCTTGTGCTTCATGCGGGCGGTGACTTCTTGCCCGACATAACAGCCCTTGCGGAAATCGACGCCGTGAAGCCGCTCGAACCCCGATTCCAGGACATAGCTGTCGGGGGTCAGTTCGATGCCCGACTCGGGGATGCAATGTGCCACGCGGATCGCGTCGAAATCGCTGCCGTCGTCGCCACCCTCTGACCCGTAAAGCCGCCAGCCAAGGTCGGGATGGCGCGGGTCGGGCCAGGCATTCTGCGGGGCCGTGCCGGTGCCGCGCCTGACCTTCAGATCGGTTTCATCGATCGAAACATCGGCGCGCAGCTTGTACATGGACAGGCGGGGGATCAGCCCGGCGGCAAGCCCCGCCTCGACATCCAGCAGGATGCCGTCATTGTCCGGGACGAGAAAGAAGTCGGCCAGGTACTTGCCTTGCGGTGTCAGCATCGCTGCATAGACCAGCCCCTGATCCAGCCGCTCGACGTCGTTCGTCACAAGGCCTTGCAGAAATTCGCGGGCATCCGTGCCGGTGATCCTGAAAATCTTGCGCTCCATGGCGGGCTCCTTTCTGTCTCTCCTCCAGATATACCGATTGTCCGTGCTTGCAACAGGTGGGGCAGGTGCGGCGTTCGGCGCCGCTTGACGCCAGCCGCGCCGGCGGTAGGTTCGTCTGGTTGAACCAGACAGGGCGCTGACATGACGCTTTCCCACGGACGTGAATATCTTGCCATTCCAGGGCCTTCGGTGATGCCCGACCGCGTTTTGCGCGCGATGAACCGGGCTGCGCCGAACATTTACGAGGGCGATCTCATCGACATGGTCGCCGGCATGATTCCCGATCTGCGCCGCGTGGCGCGCACAGATCATCACGTCGCGATCTATATCGGCAACGGCCATGCCGCGTGGGAGGCCGCGCTGGCCAATGTCGCGGGCCCCGGTGACGCAGTGCTGGTCCCTGCGACCGGGCGGTTCGGCCATGGTTGGGCCGACATGGCGCAGGGCCTTGGGGTCGAGACCGACATCATCGATTTCGGCAAGTCCACGCCGCTCGATCCCGCGCGCGTCGAAGAGGCGCTGCGCGCCGACACCGCGGGCCGGATCAAGGCGGTGCTGGTCACGCATGTGGATACGTCAAGTTCGATCCGCAACGATGTGGCGGGCGTTCGGGCGGCCATCAACGCGGCGGGGCATCCCGCGCTGTTGATGGCAGATTGCATCGCATCGCTGGCCTGCGACCGGTTCGAGATGGACGAATGGGGCGTCGACGTGATGGTCGCGGGCAGCCAGAAGGGGCTGATGGTCCCGCCGGGATTGGGTTTCGTGTTCTTCAGCCCCAAGGCGGCGACGCGCCGCGCGCAGATGGACCGTGTCAGCCGTTACTGGGACTGGACGCCACGGGCCAATCCCGAACAGTTCTACCAGTATTGGGGCGGCACCGCGCCCACCCATCACCTGTTCGGCCTGCGCGAAGCGCTGGACATGATCCATGACGAGGGGATGGAGGCCGTCTGGGCCCGTCATGCCGCTTTGGCCCGCGCGATCTGGGCCGCTTGCGAGGCATGGGGGCAGGGCGGGCCGCTGGCGCTGAACGTGGCTGCGCCTGCGCATCGCTCGCACGCGGTGACGGCGCTGCGTATCGGCGCGCCCTACGGCTCTGAGCTGCGCCGCTGGGTGCAGGACAAGGCGGGCGTCACGCTGGGTATCGGGCTGGGCATGGCCGAACCGGGCGATCCGGCCTGGCACGGGTTCTTCCGTATCGGGCATATGGGCCATGTGAACGCGCATATGGTGATGGGCGCGCTCGGGGCCATTGATGCGGGGCTCAAGGCGCTTGAGGTTCCGCATGGCCCCGGTGCCCTGGAAGCGGCAAGCACGGTCCTGGCGCAGGCGGCGGGCTAGACCCGCCGAGCGTCGCGCCAGACGATCACCGACAGGTAAAGCGACAGGATCGCCGCGAAAAAGCACCAGACCGAGATAAAGGCATAGGCGAAGAACGCGTATGTCAGGGCCAGCGACACCGCCACAAGTCCGCCGAAAAGCTGTATCCTGCGGTCCGAACTCAGCACCAGCGCGCCCACGACCAGCGCGGCGTAAAACAGCTTGAGCGCGGTGCGGCTGATCACGTCCTGGTAGATCAGGGTCGTCTTGTAATCGAGCGAGCGTTCGACCACCTCGACCCGTAGCCAGTCGGCCAGCAGGAACGATGGCAGAAAGATCGACAGCCCGTAAAGAAGACCGACCACGCTGATATAGCCCGCGATGCGCCGGCGCGCTGGCTGCGGTTCCGTCAACCAGACGGAAAACGGCACCCAGGCCAGCCAGAAGAAATGCGAAAAGAACAGGAATCCGCGTGCGGCTATTGCCGTCAGTGTCGCGTCACCCCCCGTGTGCCCCAGCCAGACGACGCCTTCGAACGCCTGTTGAACGCCGAAGGCCAGCGGATAGACCGCAAAGGGTAGCAGCCCCGGCGCGCTGCGCCGCGCCTTCGCCAGCGTCGCGATGCCGGCCGGCACCAATGCCGCAGCCAGAACGAAACTTGCACCTGCCGAAAAACACATCTCGCGGTCCTCCCGTCGCGGTGATGGTTACGGGCATCATCGGGCGGGGCGCGCGCCTGCGCTTTGCGTCATGTCAAATGGAGACCGTCAATCGCGCCGGGCGCTTTTCAGCCGCGTGATCGCGGCATTCAGCCCAAGCGCCAGAAGCGCCACGATGGCAAAGCCGAACACGGCCCAGACCACAGCGAACATCCAGGTCAGGTTCACCGCCCCCATGACGAGGGCCGCGTTGGTGAAATCCGGGGCCTTGTCCAACCGATGATCGCGCATGACCGAACACTCCTTGCCCGCAAAGAGTAATCCGGCTTTTTCGAAAAGCGAGTTAACTTTGTCGCGATAGGCTTAACCCTGCCGGGCGGCGTCCAGCGCGGGGCCGAATTCGGCGTCGAGGATATCCAGGTCGGCGTCGCGTCCGCAACTGATGCGCACACAGCGGTTCAGCGGCGCGACCCCCGGCATCCGTATGAACACCCCGCGTGCGCCCAGTTCCTGAAGGAACCGCTGCGCCAGCGCCCCGTCGCCGCCCATGTCGACGGCCACGAAATTGGTGGCCGAGGGCAGGCAGGACAGCCCGTGCGCCTGCGCGATCGCCGCGATGCGGTTGCGGGCATGGGCCACGTCCTCGCGCACCTGCGTGACGTAGGCCCGGTCGCGCAGGGCCGCCAGCGCGCCGGCCTGCGCCGCGCGGTTCATGCCGAAATGGTTGCGGATCTTGTCGAAGGCCTGGATCAGCTCGGGCGCACCGATGGCATAGCCCACGCGCGCCCCCGCCATGCCGTGAATCTTGGAAAAGGTGCGGGTGCGGATCACGCGCGGGTCGTCCGGGTCGATCTGCGGCGCGGTGCCTTCGGGGGCGAATTCGATATAAGCCTCATCCAGCACGAACAGCGTGCCGTCGGGAAGGTGCGCCTCCACCGCCCGCATCAGGGTTTCGCCATCGTGCCATGTTCCCATCGGATTGTCGGGATTGGCAAGATAGGCCAGCTTGGCCCCGACCTCTGCCGCCTTGTGGAAAAGCGAAACCGGGTCTTCGTGATCGTTCACATAGGGCACCTTGTGCAACGTCCCGCCAAACCCCGCGACATGGTAGTTGAAGGTCGGATAGGCCCCGTCCGAGGTGACCACATGATCGCCCGTGGTCACGGTCAGCCGCACAAGGTATCCCAAAAGCCCGTCGATCCCTTCGCCGACGATCACGTTCTCGGGGCGCACGCCGTTTTCCTCGGCCAGGGCATGGCGCAGGTCGTAGCTGGTGGAATCGCCGTATTTCCAGATCTCGCGTGCCTCGCGCTCCATCGCCTCGATGGCCTTGGGCGAGGGGCCGAACACGCTTTCGTTGGCGCCAAGGCGCGCGCGGAACGGGCGGCCGTTGTCGCGTTCTTGCGTTTCGGGGCCCACGAAGGGCACGGTCGAGGGCAGGCTCTCTGCCAGCGGTGTCAGTCTGAATCCGGTCATGCGCGCAGATAACGCAAGCCGCGCGGGCGGGGCAAGCGGGATTGCGACGCAAGGGCAGGCTTGTCCCGCGCCGCACGATCGGGTGAACTCTCTCCAACGAATGAAGGGAGAAGCCGATGCCCCGCGTCACCACCGAAATCAAGGACCATATCGCCCATGTCACCCTGACACGCGGCGACAAGATGAACGCCGTCGATCCCGACATGGCCGAGGCCATCGTCGAAGCGGGCACCGCGCTGATCGGGAACGAGGATATCCGCGCCGTCGTCCTGTCGGGCGAGGGAAAGGGGTTTTGCGCCGGGCTGGACGTGGCAAGCTTTGCGAAATTCGCCGCCCAGGATCCGCATGACCGGATCATGCCGCGCACGCATGGCGACAGCAACCTCATGCAGGAGGTGGCGATGGTCTGGCGCAAGGTGCCGGTTCCGGTCGTCGCGGCGCTGCACGGCGTGGCCTTCGGCGCCGGGTTCCAGCTGGCGCTCGGGGCCGATATCCGCATCGCGCATCCCGACACGAAGCTGGCGATCATGGAGGCGAAATGGGGCCTCGTGCCGGATATGGGCGGCATGGTCATCCTGCCCAAGCTCGTGCGCTCGGACGTGCTGCGCCGCATGACCTATACGGCCGAACCGGTGCTGGCGCGCAAGGGCGTCGAATGGGGGTTGGTGACCGAACTGTCCGATGATCCGCTGGCCGCCGCGCAGGCACTGGCGCAGGTCATCGCGGGCAAGTCGCCCTCGGGGACGCGCGCGGCCAAGCGCCTGATTGCCGTGGCCGAAAGCGGCGCGGATGAAAAGACCGTGCTTTACGAGGAAAGCCGCGAACAGGTCGGGCTGATCGGCAAACCGCACCAGTTGGAAATCATCGCCGCCAACATGGCAGGGCGCCCCCCGAAATTCTGAACGTTCAGCGCATGAACTTGCGCCGTGCCTCGCGGGCGATTTCATGGCGCATCTGCAAATCGGCGATCAGCGCCATCAACTGGCGCTTTTCTTCCGGGTCGTCGCGTTCGGCATAAAGCTTGCGCGCGGCGTCCAGTTCGGCCTTCAGCCGAAACTCCTCGGGCAGGGCGCCGGCCTCGGCCATCATGCGGTATCCTGCGGCTTCGGCCGGATCGACGAATGCTTCGCCCGACCGGTCGGGCAGCGGTTTGCCCTCGCCTTCAAGCCCCTGAAGCTTGCCTTCGGCCAGCGCCTTCAGGATCTGGCGTTCGATCATCTGTCGCAACCGGTCCATCGCGATGCCTCCGCGATGACGATACCGCAGTGGCCAGTCTTGCGGAACGTCCGATTGCGCCGGCATCCGCGGTGTTTTCTCTTTCGGGAAATATCCTCGGGGGGTGAATTGGCGTGAAACGCCAAGAGGGGGGCAGACAGCCCCCCTCCTTTCGCGGCCCCGCACGGGGCCGCAGACCTGTTCAAAGCCTCAGTCCAGTTCGGCCAGCCGTGCGACGGCGGCCTTGATCCGGGCTTCTTCGTCTTCTTTCTGCGCCACCAGCTCGCGGGTTTCGATCACCACCTCTTCGGGCGCGCTTTCGACGAATTTCGGGTTCTTCAGGCGCCCGCGCAGCCCGCCCAGTTCCTTGGCGAGCTTGGCAAGCGTCTTTTCAAGCCGGGCCTTTTCCTCGGCCACGTCGATGATGCCGGCCAGCGGCAGCCCGAAAGTCGCGCCTTCCATCGCGATGGTCGCGGTCCCCTTGGGAAAGCTTTCGACCTCGTCCAGGCTTTCGATGCGGGCCAGGCGCTTGGCCAGAACCTCGTTGCGGGCCCAGGCGGCGCGGTTGTCGTCGCCCAGTCCCGTGACCAGCAGCGGCACATAGGCGCCTGCGGGCACATGCATCTGTGCGCGCACCGAACGGACCTCTTCGATCAGCCCGATGATCCAGCCCATTTCGCGGTCGGCCGCCGGATCGGCCAGATCGGCGCCAAAGGACGGCCAGTCGGCATGGACCAGCATCTTGGGCCTGGTGCCGGTCTGGCCCCACAGCTCTTCGGTGATGTAGGGCATGATCGGGTGGAGGAAGATCATGCACTGATCCAGCACCCAGGCCATGACCTGCTGCGTTTCGGCGCGTTCGGGCGCGTCCTCGGCCAGCAGGGGCTTGGCGAATTCGACGTACCAGTCGCAGACCCGGCCCCAGACAAAGGCGTAAAGCGCGTTCGCGGCGTCGTTGAACCGGTATTCTGCAAGCGCCTGGTCAACGGTTTCGCGCACGCGGGCGGTTTCACCGATGATCCAGCGGTTCACGGTCGCGCTGGCCTGCGGCGGGGTGGCCTGCGTTGCGTGCCCGTCCCAGCAGCCGTTCATTTCGGCAAAGCGGCAGGCGTTCCACAGCTTGGTGCCGAAATTGCGGTAGCCCTTGATGCGGTCCTTCGACAGCTTCAGCACGCCGCCGAGCGCCGCCATCTGCGCCATCGTGAAGCGCAGGGCGTCGGCGCCGAATTCGTCCACGATATCAAGGGGATCGATCACGTTCCCCTTGGTCTTGGACATCTTCTGCCCCTTCTCGTCACGCACGAGCTGATGCAGGTAGACGGTGTGGAACGGGATCTCGTTCACCACGGCAAGCTGCATCATCATCATCCGCGCGACCCAGAAGAACAGGATGTCGAAGCCGGTCACCAGAACATCGGTGGGGAAGTATTTCTTGAGCTCGTCCGTCTCTTCCGGCCAGCCCAGCGTCCCGATTGGCCACAGCCCCGAGCTGAACCAGGTGTCCAGCACGTCGGGGTCGCGGAACATCGGGATTTCCTGCGGGTAGTCGAACTGGCGGATCGCGCCCTCGTCGGCGGTGTCGGCGTGCGCGATGCGGTTTTGCAAAACGGCCACCGCCTCTTGCGCGTCAGCGACGATACGAATGTCGGTGCCATTGGCGAACCGGCTTTTGGCGATCTCGATCGCCTCGGCCTCGGTCGCGGCGCAGATGGGCAGCCAGTCTTCCTCGCCCGGCAGGTACCACACCGGTATCTGGTGGCCCCACCACAGTTGGCGGCTGATGCACCAGGGCTCGATATTCTCAAGCCAGTGGTAATAGGTCTTTTCGCCCGAGTCCGGCATGATCTTGGTGCGCCCGTCGCGCACCGCGTCGAGCGCGGGGCCCACGACCTTGTGGGCATCGACGAACCACTGGTCGGTCAGCATCGGTTCGATCACGACGCCCGAACGGTCGCCGAAGGGCTGCATGATCTTCTTTTCCTCGACCAGCGGCACGAGGTTCTGATCCTCGGTGCGCATCTCGCCGCCTTCCGAGGGTTCGACCGGCGATTTCTCGGCGGCACGGCCCAGGCGCGGGTCGGTGGCCTCGGTCATCACGGCAAGGCCCTCGTGGGTGATCTCTTCGATCACGCGCTTGCGTGCCTCGAAGCGGTCGAGGCCGCGCAGGTGATCGGGCACCAGGTTCAGCGCGTCGGTTTCGGATTCTGTCAGCGTGCGTTCGCCACGGGCGACGGCCTGGGCGATCTCGGCTGCCTCGGCATAGGGTGCGCCGTCCGCCCGCATGTGCCCGCGCGTGTCCATCAGGCGATAGCAGGGGATGCCCCCGCGCTTGGCCACGCCGTAGTCGTTGAAATCATGCGCGCCGGTGATCTTGACCGCGCCCGAGCCGAAATCGGGATCGGGGTAATCGTCGGTGATGATCGGGATCAACCGGCGGTGCTCCTTGGGCCCGACCGGGATTTCACAGAGTTTCCCGACGATTGCCGCGTAACGTTCATCCTTTGGATGAACGGCAACCGCGCCGTCGCCCAGCATGGTTTCGGGCCGGGTCGTGGCGATCGAGATATAGTCGCGCTCTTCCTCGAAAAGCACGTTGCCATCCTCGTCACGTTCCACATAGGTATAGGTTTCGCCCCCCGCGAGCGGGTATTTGAAATGCCACATATGGCCGTCGACCTCGATATTCTCGACCTCGAGATCGGAAATCGCGGTTTCGAAATGCGGATCCCAGTTGACCAGCCGCTTGCCGCGATAGATCAGGCCCTTTTCATACATGTCGACGAAAACCTTGATCACCGCGTCGTGGAAATCGGGGCTGTTTTCATGGCCCGTGCGCGGGTCGCCTGGCGCGCCCGCCATGGTGAATGCGTTGCGGTCCCAGTCGCAGGAACAGCCCAGGCGCTGCAACTGCTTGACGATGGTGCCGCCATACTGGCCCTTCCACTCCCAGACCTTTTCCAGGAATTTCTCGCGGCCCAGGTCGCGGCGGCCCGGTTCGCCCCTGGCGGCAAGCTGCTTTTCGACCTGTAGCTGCGTCGCGATGCCGGCATGGTCCTGCCCGGGCTGCCACAGCGTGTCGAAGCCGCGCATCCGGTGCCAGCGGATCAGGATGTCCTGCAGCGTGTTGTTGAAGGCATGGCCCACATGCAGCGCGCCCGTCACGTTGGGCGGCGGGATCATCACGGTAAAGGTTTCGCTGCGCGAGGCATTCGCGCCCGCGCGGAACGCGCCCGACTTCATCCACTCTTCGTAAAGCCGCGGTTCGGCCTCGGCGGCGTCAAAGGTCTTGTCCATGCCCATGGGGTCTATTCTCCGTCATCCGGGTCTTGCCGGGTCACTTAGCGAATGTGCGCGCAAAGGGAAAGGCCGCGAAGGCCCTAGTTTCGCGGCGGCACCAGCTTGCCGGGGTTGAGGATGTTCTGCGGGTCGAGCGCCGCCTTGAGCGCGCCCATCACCTGCCAGCCCTCGCCGTGTTCGGCCTTTATGTAGGCCTGTTTGCCGATGCCGATCCCGTGTTCGCCCGTGCAGGTGCCGCCCATTGCCAGTGCGCGTTCCGCCATGCGGTGCGACAGCGCCTTGACGGTGTCCAGCTCGGTGCCGTCATCGGGATCGAACAGAAGGATGGCGTGGAAATTGCCGTCGCCCACATGGCCCAGGATCGGCCCGGTCACGGGGCTGGCGGCGATATCGGCCGCGGTTTCCTCGACCGCTTCGGCGAGGCGCGATATCGGCACGCAGATATCGGTGACAAGCGCGCGCTTGCCCGGCGCGCTGGCCAGCGTCGACCAATGCGCGCGGTGCCGCATTTCCCACAATCTGGTGCGGTCCTCGGGGCGTTCGGCCCAGTCGAACCCGGTCGCGCCGTGATCTGCGACGATGGCACCGAATGTCTCGACCTGTTCGCGCACACCCGCCTCGGAGCCGTGGAACTCGACCATCAGGTGCGGGGTTTCGGGCATCGACCCGCCGCTTGCCGCGTTGAAGATGCCCGCCATCGCGGCATCGACGAATTCGATCCGCGCCATCGGCACGCCCATCTGGATCGTGTCGATCACCGCGGCGACGGCCCCGTGCATGTCGGGAAATCCGCAGACGGCGGCGGTGACGGCCTCGGGCTGGCCGCGCAGCCGCAGCGTCAGTTCCGTCACCAGCCCCAGCGTGCCTTCCGAGCCGACCATCAATCCCGTCAGGTCATACCCGGCGCTGGATTTGCGCGCCCGTGTGCCGGTGCGGATCACGCGGCCATCGGCCAGCACCACCTCAAGCCCCAGGACATTGTCGCGCATCGTGCCGTACCGCACGGCCGTGGTGCCGCTGGCGCGCGTCATCGCCATCCCGCCAAGCGAGGCATTTGCCCCCGGATCGACTGGAAAGAACAGCCCCGTCGCCCGCAGTTCGGTGTTCAGTGCCTCGCGGGTGCAGCCGGGCTGCACGCGCACATCCATGTCCTCGGCGTTGATTTCCAGCACCTTGTCCATCTCGCGGAAATCCACGACGACGCCGCCCGAAAAGGCCTGTGCCTGCCCCTCGAGCGAGGTGCCCGCCCCCCATCCGGTAATAGGACAGCCATGTTCGGCGCAGATTCTCACCAGCGCCGAAACCTCGGCCGTGTCGCGCGGATAGGCCACCGCATCGGGCCGGGCGAGCGGATAATATGTCTCTGACGCGGCATGCAGGTCCAGATCGGACTTGGACCGGCTGAGCCGTTGTCCTAACAATTGCGCAAGCGCTTCGAGCGCGGCGGCGATGGTCATCGGGAAACTCCGTTCCGGGGGCGTTGCGCGCCACACTAGGGCAGGGGACGACAGGGGAAAAGAGGAGGCCGTGCGGCAAATCCTGTCAGAGCAATGGATCGGCTTGCTTCAGTCGTTGAAAAACGGCTGGCGTCTTTTGCGTGTGCAGGGGCCGTCGAAATTCCAGTTCTGGCTGATCGCCCTGCTGATCGGGGTTGGTGCCGGGTTCGCCGCCCTGTTTTTTCGCAAGGGGATCGAGGCGCTTCAGATCGCGCTTTACGGCACGGACGACCCGACCCACCTTCACAGCTTCGCCGAAACGCTGCCCTGGTACTGGATCCTGCTGATCCCGGTGGCGGGCGGGCTCGTGGTGGGGCTGATCCTGAACTATTTCACGCCGGACGGGCGGGTGCGGTCGGTGGCCGACGTGATCGAGGGCGCGGCGATGCAAAACGGCCGGGTCGAGATCAAGGCCGGGATCGGCTCGGCGCTGGCGTCGATGATCACGCTCGGCTCGGGCGGGTCTTCGGGGCGTGAAGGTCCGGTCGTTCACATGGCGGGCGTGATTTCCAGCTGGGTCAGCGAACGCATCCATGCCGACGGCATCACGGGCCGCGACCTTCTGGGATGCGCGGTAGCGGCGGCGGTGTCGGCCAGTTTCAACGCGCCCATTGCAGGGGCGCTTTTCGCGCTCGAGGTGGTGCTGCGCCATTTCGCGGTGCATGCCTTTGCGCCCATCGTCATCGCGTCGGTCGCGGGCACGGTGATCAACCGGCTGGAATTCGGCGGCGTGACCGAGTTTTCGCTGCCCGATTCCAGCACGCTGCAATTCTATCAGGAACTGCCCGCCTTCCTGTTGCTGGGCCTTGTCTGCGGCGTTGTCGCGGTCATGCTGATGCGCGCGATCTTTGTCGCCGAGGATATCGGCAATTCCCTGCAGGAGAGGTCGGGCCTGCCGCGCTGGCTGCGTCCCGGCATCGCCGGGCTGATGCTGGGGGCCATCGCCATCGCCTTTCCGCATATCATCGGGGTCGGGTATGAAACCACGTCGGCCGCGCTGACGGGGCAGCTTCTCTGGCACGAGGCGGTGGTGTTTGCGGTTCTGAAATGCGTGGCGGTGGCGATCACCATCGCCGGGCGCATGGGCGGCGGGGTTTTCTCGCCCTCGCTGATGGTGGGGGCGCTGACGGGGCTGGCCTTCGGTCTGATCGCGACGGGCATCTTTCCCGACGTTTCGGGCAGTCATACCCTCTATGCGCTGGCGGGCATGGGGGCAGTTGCCGCGGCGGTGTTGGGCGCGCCGATTTCGACCACGCTTATCGTTTTCGAGCTTACTGGCGACTGGCAGACCGGGCTTGCCGTGATGGTGTCGGTGTCGATCTCGACGGCGATTTCCTCGCGGCTGGTGGACAGGTCGTTCTTCCTCACTCAATTGGAACGGCGCGACGTGCATCTTGCGGCGGGGCCGCAAGCCTACCTTCTGGCGATGTTCCGGGCGGGCACCCTGATGCGCAAACCCGAAGACCCCGGCGCCGCCAGCGAGGAAACCTGTCTCGAAATGATCGAGGACGGGATTTCGGTCGATTACAACGCCACGCTCGAGGATGCGATGCCGCTGTTCGAAAGGGCTGGCGTGCCTTTCCTGCCGGTCACCACGATGGAAGGTGACGCGCCGCAATTGCTGGGCGCGCTGTTTCATGTCGACGCGCTAAAGACCTTCAACAAGGCGTTGGCCGCGACCGCCGCGGAAGAGCATTCCTGATCGTCCATTACGCCATACTCTTGCCATAGGCGCAGGCTAACCCTTTGGCGCAACCAAGGGTTATTTGAATGACGACAATGTCCCATATTCCGACCGCCGCGGCGGGCCTGATGATCGACGCGGAGAACGTGCCCGCCAGTCACGCCGATGCGATCCTTGCGGTAACGGGGCCGTCCAGCCGCCTGAAAACCGCGCGGTTCTATGGCGATATCGCGCGGTTGAAGGGGTGGGTGGATATCCCGGGATTGCGTGGCATCCATACTGATCCTGGGCGCAACGCCGCCGACATCGCCATCTGCATCGACGCGATGGAACTTGCCCTGACAGGTGGGCTGCGGCAGATCTTTATCGCGACATCCGACAGCGATTTCACCTTGCTTGCGATGCGGCTTCGCGAATTGGGTGTGACGGTTACGGGGCTGGGCGAGGAAAAGGCAAGCGCACGGTTCCGTGCCGCCTGTTCGGCGTTTCACGTGCTGAAGACCGAGCCGCGCCTGGCAAAATGGGATGCGGAACTCAGGTCCACGATCATCGAAAACGGCGGCTGCCTGCGCATCGCCCTTTTGGGCTCGCTCATGGGCAAGCGCGGATGCCTGATCTCCAAGCACCCGAAAAAAACGTGGCGCGCCTATCTTACGGCGCGCCCCGATTTGTTCCGATGCGATCCCAAAGGCCCCGATGCCCGTGTGCGTTGGGTGGGCCAAAAGGTTAAAGCTGTTCCACAGCTACCTTGTCGCTGGTGTAAAACGCCAGGTGGTCCTTGATGCGGGCCACGTCGTCCTTGGGCGCCTCATAGCTCCAGGCCGCGTTTTCCAGCGTCGTGCTTTTCGTGACGATGGAATAATAGCTTGCATCGCCTTTCTTGGGGCAATGGGTGCTGTGGTCGGTCCGGTCGAGGAACGCCATCGCGATGTCTTCGCGCGGGAAATAGATCACCGGGGGCATCTCGCCCTCGCTGAGTTCCAGCGCGTTGGAAGATTCCCCCAGAACAGCGCCGCCTGCGCGCACCACCCATGTGCCGTCCGCCTTGGTAATTGTGATATCACTCGCCATTCTTCATCCCCCTTCCAATTGCCTTTTCGCTTGTTCTGGCCATATTGCGTGACGGTTTCGTGTCAACCGTCAGACCGGTGCCGTGGCATCGGACAACCATAGACGCGCGGCCTCGGACAGGCGAGGCGCGATCTTGTCGCGGCACGCGGCGTGATAAGTGTTTAGCCAGTCGCGCTCTTCATCGCTCAAAAGGGCTGGCAACACAAGACGGCGGTCGATCGGAACATAGGTCAGCGTTTCGAAATCGTGCATCGGGCGCGGATCGCCGCCGGGCAGATCGGGCGCCGCCTGCACGACGATCAGGTTTTCCAGCCGGATGCCGAACGCGCCTTCGCGGTAGTATCCGGGTTCGTTCGACAGGATCATGCCGGGCTGCAACGGCACCTCGGACACCCGGCTGAGCCGTTGTGGCCCTTCGTGAACACACAGATAGACGCCGACGCCATGACCGGTGCCGTGGTTGAAATCCTGCCCCGCCACCCACAGCGGATAGCGCGCGATGGCATCCAGATCGCGCCCGGCCAGCCCGCGCGGAAAGCGCAGCCGCGAGATGCCGATCATGCCCTTGAGCACGCGGGTAAAGCAGGCTTTCTCCTCGTCGCCAACGGTTCCGATGGGCAAGGTGCGGGTGATGTCGGTCGTTCCGTCCAGGTATTGCCCGCCGGAATCGATGACGATCAGCTGCCCGTCTTCGAGACGGGCATTGGTGTCTTCGGTCACGCGGTAATGCATGATCGCGCCATGCGGCCCGGTGCCCGCGATGGTGTCGAAACTGATATCCATCAGCGCATTGGTGGCACGGCGGAACCCTTCGAGGCTGGTCGCCACGTCTATTTCGGTGATCGTGCCGGGGGCCTGGGCGTCGAACCAGCACAGGAATTCGCACATCGCCGCCGCGTCGCGCAGATGCGCCTCGCGGGTCGCGGCGATCTCGGCGCGGGTTTTCGTGGCCTTGGGAAGGATGCACGGATCCTGGCCCGCGACATGGGGGACGTTGGCCTCGTCCAGTTGCTGCAAGACCCAAACCGGGGCGCTGTCGTGATCGACGCGCACAGGCCCGGTGAGCGAACGCAGCGCCGCCGCGAACGCCTGCGGCGGGCGGATCGTCACGGTGTCGCCCAGATGCGCGCGCAACGCGTCGTCGATCTTGGCGGCATCGGCAAACAACGTGCAGTGCCCGCTGTCGTGCAGGATGGCAAAGGCGTGCGGGATCGGATTGCGGGGGATGTCGCTGCCACGGACATTCAGCATCCAGGCGATGGAATCGGGCAGTGTGATCACGGCCGATTCCTGTCCCTGGTTGCGCAGGGAGGCACCCAGCCGCGTCAGCTTGTCTGCATGTGCCTCACCGGCCAGCTTTTCGGGATAGGGGGTGACCAGGCCGGTCGGTGGGGCAGGCTGATCGGCCCAGATCCGGTCAACCAGGTTGGGGCAGGGCGCAAGCGTGATCTGCGTGCCGGCCAGCCCCTGTTCGATCCGCGCGATTTCCGCGGGCGTGTGCAGCCACGGATCGAAGCCGACCCGACCGCCCTCGAGCTGCTGGCGGAGCCAGGGCGCGGGCTGCGTGTCGGGCCAGTCGACAGGGGTGAAATGGTCAAGATCCACCTGGTGCTTGACCTGCGTGCGGTAGCGGCCGTCGACGAAAACGCCTGCAACCTCCGTCAGTGCGATGCAGAACCCGGCCGATCCGGTGAACCCGGTCAGCCATTCCAGCCGCGCGTCGTGCGGGGCCACGTATTCCCCCTGGTGGGCATCGGCGCGCGGCACCATGAACCCGGCCAGCCCTTCGGCCCGCATCTGGTCGCGGAGCTGCGCCAGCCGCGCGGCGCCGTGTTCTGGACTGGCAGTTGTCTGAAAACTCTGGAACATGGGGCCTCCGGTTGTCTGGATGGCTGCATTCAGCCGGGAATATGCGGCGTGTGCAAGGGGCCACGCATCCCGGCCCATGCCCCCGGAGGGGGCGGCAGGCGTGCAGCCCCGGCACGTTCCGGGCCGTTTCGGGAGTGGGAGAGATCAGCTTGCGCGCTTGATCCCGAGGAACCGTGCGCGGGCGCGCGGATCCTTGTCGAACAGCGCGGCAAGCTGTTCGGTCATGGCGCCGGCAAGCTGGTCGACATCTGTGATCGTCACGGCGTGCTGGTAATAGCGCGTCACGTCATGGCCGATGCCGATCGCGATCAGTTCCACCATCTTGCGCCGCTCGACCATCTCGATCACGTCGCGCAGGTGCTTTTCAAGGTAATTCGCCGGGTTCACCGACAGCGTGCTGTCGTCGACAGGCGCCCCGTCCGAGATCACCATCAGGATCTTGCGCGCCTCGGGCCGCTTGGCCATGCGCCGATGCGCCCATTCCAGCGCCTCGCCGTCGATGTTTTCCTTGAGCAAGCCCTCTTTCATCATCAGCCCGAGGTTGGGCCGCACCCGGCGCCAGGGCGCGTCGGCGGATTTATAGATGATGTGGCGCAGGTCGTTCAGGCGGCCGGGCTGTTGCGGGCGGCCTTCGGCAAGCCATTTCTCGCGGCTTTGGCCGCCTTTCCAGGCGCGGGTGGTGAAGCCCAGGATTTCCACCTTGACGTCGCAGCGTTCCAGCGTGCGGGCCAGAACATCGGCACAGATTGCCGCGATGCTGATCGGGCGCCCGCGCATTGAGCCGGAATTGTCCAGCAGCAGCGTCACCACGGTGTCGCGGAACTCGGTGTCCTTTTCGACCTTGAAGCTGAGAGGCGTGGTCGGGTTGGCGACGACGCGGGCCAGGCGCCCGGCATCCAGAATGCCCTCTTCCATGTCAAAGAGCCACGAGCGGTTCTGCTGCGCCTGAAGGCGGCGCTGCAGCTTGTTTGCCAGCCGGCCGACCGCGCCCTTGAGCGGTTCGAGCTGCTGATCGAGATAGGCGCGCAGCCGTTCCAGCTCGGCCGGTTCGGCCAGCTCCTCGGCGGGGATTTCCTCGTCGAAATCGGTGGCATAGACGGCATAGTTCGGGTCGGCCTCGGAAATCGGGGCGGGGGCGGGCGGCTCGAGCGGGGCCTCGCCCTCGGGCAGCTCGGTTTCCTCGCTCATCTCTTCGTCGGCGAGGTCGTCCATGCTGACCTGCGCCTGGCTGGAATCCTGCTGTTCTTCCTGGCTTTGCTCGGGCGAGGCATCGGCGTCCTCGTCCTGGTCGTCGTCCTGCCCGGTGCTGTCGGGCTGTTCCTCTTCCTCGGCGCTTTCGTCGGAATCGTCCTGGTCTTCGTCCGGCTGGTCGGGGTCGTCGCCCAACTGGTCGCCATACCCGAGATCCTCGATCACCTTGCGCGCCAGCCGCGCAAAGGCGGTCTGGTCGTTCAGGATCGTGTTCAGATCGCCCAGGGTGTCGCCGGCCTGGTCCTCGATATGGCCGCGCCAGAGGTCCATCACGTTCTGTGCCGCCGCGGGCAGGTCGCGCCCGGTGGCCAGGTGGCGCACCAGGTATCCCGCCGCCGTGGCCAGCGGCGCGTCCGCGGGTTGCGTCACCTGGTCATAGCCCAGGCGCTGCGCCTCATGCGCGATCTTGGCGTCGATATTGCCCGCCGTGCCGGGCATGTCGCGCGCGCCCATCGCCTCGCAGCGGGCGGTTTCCATCGCCTCGTAGATGTCGCGCGCCATGTCACCCTGGGGGCGGTATTTCGCGTGCAGCCCGTCATCGTGATACTTGCGCTGCATCGCCAGGGCGTCCGCCGTGCCACGCGCCAGCAGAACCTCGTCGCGGCTCATCCGGCGGCTGACCTGCGGCAGGCGCATCTGGTCGCCCGCCAGCCCCGAGGGATCGACCGAATAGCTGACATTCAATTCGGCATCGTCGGCCATGACCTTGGTGGCCTCGGCCAGCGCCTTCTTGAACGGATCGGCGGGGTTGTCGCTTTTCTGGGCCATCTGGTCCTACCTTGGGCTTGCACCCCACGCGGGCTTCATCTTGCCGAAAATACTCCCGCCGGAGGCACCGCGCGCCGGAACGGCGCGCAAAACCTGCGAGGCGCCTGTCAGGCGCCTCACATCATTCTTACTTCATCGCCTGGCTGGCCGCGCTTTCGGGCAGTTCCTCGTCAAAGCAGCGCTGATAGAACTCGGCCACGGTCTGGCGCTCCAGTTCGTCGCACTTGTTCAGGAAGGACAGCCGGAAGGCATACCCGACATTGCGGAAGATTTCGGCGTTCTGCGCCCAGTTGATCACGGTCCGCGGGCTCATCACGGTCGACAGGTCGCCATTCATGAACGCCGTGCGCGTCAGGCCCGCGATCGTCACCATGTGGCCCACGGTCTTGCGGCCGGCCTCGGTGTTGTAATGCGGGTTCTTGGCCAGCACGATCGCGCATTCGGCATCGTGGGACAGGTAGTTCAGCGTGGCCACCAGCGACCAGCGGTCCATCTGTGCCTGGTTGATCTGCTGGGTGCCATGATACAGCCCCGTGGTGTCGCCGAGGCCCACGGTGTTCGCCGTGGCGAACAGACGGAAATAGGGGTTGGGCGTGATGATCTCGTTCTGGTCCAGAAGCGTCAGCTTGCCGTCATGTTCCAGCACGCGCTGGATCACGAACATCACGTCGGCGCGGCCGGCGTCGTATTCGTCGAACACGATGGCCGTGGGATTGCGCAGGGCCCAGGGCAGGATGCCCTCGTGGAACTCGGTGACCTGCTTGCCGTCCTTCAGCTTGATCGCGTCCTTGCCGATAAGGTCGATCCGGCTGATGTGGCTGTCGAGGTTCACCCGCACGCAGGGCCAGTTCAGCCGCGCGGCGACCTGTTCGATATGGGTCGATTTGCCGGTGCCGTGATAGCCCTGGATCATGACCCGGCGATTGCGCGAAAAGCCCGCCAGGATCGCCAGCGTGGTGTCCGGGTCGAACTTGTAGGTCGGGTCGATATCCGGCACCCGGTCGCTGCGGTCGGCGAAGCCCCTGACCGTCATGTCCGTGTCGATCCCGAACACTTCGCGCACCGAGATGTCCTCGGTCGGTTTCGCGTTCATGTCCATGTTGCCATCCGCCATATCGTGCATCCTTTTTCGTCCGGGGCGCTGCCGTCCTTTTTCGCCTCCGTGCTGCACCATATAGCGTGCAAGCGCAAGGGCAAGGCGGCCGGTCCTTGCCTTTTGCGCGCCGCGTCACATTTGTCCAGTGAAAGAAACCGGGGACAGCATGGCAGACCGAAATCAGATCGAGGCGCTGATCGCGCGCGTCGCCCTTGGCGACCGGTCTGCCTTTGGTGCGCTTTATGATGCGACCTCGGCGAAACTTTTTGGCGTGTTGCTGCGTGTCTTGAACAACCGTGACGCCGCAGAGGACGCCTTGCAGGAGGTTTTCGAGAAAATCTGGCGCAATGCCGCGCGATACCAGGTCAACGGGCTCAGCCCGATGACATGGCTCATTACCATCGCCCGGAACCATGCGATCGATCGTTTGCGCCGGCAACGGGCAACCGAGCCGCTGGACACGGCGCCCGAGCAGGCCGACGCGGCCCCCGGACCCGAAGCGCAAGTGATCGCCAAGTCCGAGATGGGGCGGTTGTCGGCTTGCTTTGACGAGCTGGAGGCCGATCATGCGGATGCGGTGCGCCGTGCCTATCTGGGTGGCGAAACCTATGCCGAGCTTGCCGCGCGTTTCGCGGTGCCGCTCAACACCATGCGGACGCGCCTGCGCCGCAGCCTGATGAAACTGAAGGAGTGCCTGACGCGATGACCGGCCGCGACGACATACCGCCCCCCGATGGTGGCGATGACGCGCTGGCGGCGGAATACGCGCTGGGCCTGCTCGACGCCGAGGGGGCGCGCGCCTTCGAAGCCCGCCTTGCGCGCGAGCCCGACCTGCGCGCCGCCTATGCGCGCTGGGCCGAGCATTTTGCCGGTCTGACCGACGGCATTGCGCCCGTCACGCCGCCCGCGCGTCTGCGCCGGCGGGTTCTGGGCATCGCCCCGCGCAGGCCGGTCTGGCGGCGCGGCTGGGCCTGGGCCGCGGGCGCCGTCGCGGCAGCCCTGCTTGTCTGGATCAATGCCGGTGCGCCCTTCCTGCCCGATGCCGAACCGGAATTCGTGGCCGAGATCGCCGCCGAGGACCGGGCGCTGGTGCTGGCGGCGGCGTATGATGCCGATACTTCGCAGCTTGTCGTCGACCGTCAGTCCGGGCAGGCGGTCTCGGGCCGGGTGCTAGAGCTGTGGCTGATCGCGGGCGATGCCGCGCCAGTGTCTCTGGGTGTGCTGCCGGACGACCCGCGCGCGGAAATCGCGGTGCCGCAGGCGCTGCGCGACCTTCTGGCCGCAGGGGCGATCCTGGCGGTTTCGGATGAACCGCCCGGTGGCTCGCCCACGGGGCAGCCCACGGGCGCGGTTCTGGCGGTGGGTCAGATCACGGCTTCGTGATCGCAGGTCTGAAACTCTTTCAAATCCCCTGCGTGATTTCGGGTGGATCGGGGCAGACGGCCCCGGCGCCTGAAACCAAAACGACAGGAGAAGAAGATGACCAAGAAAACATTCACCGCCGCGATTGCCGCGCTGACGCTGGTCGGTACCACGGCCCTGGCCGGCAGCCATTCCGAAACCGGCAACCCGATGGTCGGCGGCGCCCCGATGTTCGCCGACAAAACCATCGTGGAAAACGCGGTCAATTCGGCCGATCACGAAACGCTTGTGGCCGCTGTCAAGGCCGCGGGTCTGGTCGAAACGCTGTCGGGCGAAGGCCCGTTCACGGTCTTTGCGCCCACCGACGCAGCCTTTGCCATGTTGCAGGACGGCACGGTCGAGACGCTTCTCAAGCCTGAAAACAAAGCCATGCTGCAAAAGGTTCTGACCTGCCATGTCGTGTCGGCCGATGCGATGTCGATGGCGATCAAGGGCATGGTCGACGATGATGGCGGCATGCATCCTGTACCGACCGTCGGCGGCTGCACGCTGCAGGCCAGCTACAGCGGCGACACCATCATGCTCAAGGACGAGCGCGGCCGCACCGCCAAGGTGACGATTGCAGATGTAAAGCAGTCGAACGGGGTCATTCATGTGATCGACACGGTGCTTCTGCCGGCGATGTAAGGGCAGGGCCGGGGCCGGATGCACGATGAGTCCCCACCGCAATTAGGCGTGTGCATACCGGCAAGTGAGTGTCCCGGCTTTTTCCCCCTCACATGAATGTGCGCGGCCCGCGTTTGATTTGGCGCGGGCCGTGCAGCTAACCTGAACCCATCAAAAAAGGAGATGCGCCATGGATCGCCGCCACTTCCTTGCACTGCCCAGCCTGCTGGCTTTCACCGGCCGCGCCCGCGCGTCCGACGGTGGTTACGAGGTCACGCGCACCGATGCGGAATGGCGTGAGATGCTGACGCCGCTGCAATACAAGGTGATGCGCCGCGAAGCGACCGAACCGCCGGGGTCTTCCCCGCTCGACAAGGTTTACGACCCGGGTATGTATCACTGCCGCGGCTGCGACCTGGCGCTTTATTCCAGCAAGCACAAGTATGACAGCGGTACGGGCTGGCCCAGTTTCTGGAAGGCACAGAAAGGGGCGGTCGCGACCAAGACGGATTTCAAGCTGATCTACCCGCGCACGGAATGCCACTGCAGCCGCTGCGGCTCTCATCTGGGGCATATCTTCAATGACGGCCCGAAACCCACGGGCAAGCGGCACTGCCTGAACGGCGTCAGCCTGGTTTTCAAACCGGCGTGAGCACCACCCCGGCCGCCCGGCCTTATTTGAAGTTCCGGCTGTCCTTGATCTGTTCCCAGGCCCAGACGACTTCCTGAAGCTGCTCTTCCTGGCTGCGGTCGCCGCCGTTCATGTCGGGGTGCAACACCTTGATCAGCGCCTTGTAGGCCTTGCGCACCTCGGCCTTGCTCCAGTGATCGCGCGCCTCGAGGATTTCGATCGCCTTGCGCTCGGTCGGGGGCAGCTTGCGGGTGTGCCCGTCGCTGTTGCCGCGGCCGGGATTGCGCGTGGCGTTCTGGCCCAGAACCTGGTGCGGATCCTCGATGCCCAACCGGGCCCAGGCGCGCGCCTCGGGATCGCCAAGGGGCTTTGTCTCGCGCTCCCATACCTTGTCCTTGGAACGCTGGGCATTCATCTCGGCTTCGGTGGTGCCTTCGAAGAAATTCCATTTCAGGTTGTATTCGCGGACATGGTCCTTGCAGAACCAGAAATAGTCATCCAGCACGTCCGGCGCCTTGGGCGCACGGAACTTGCCGGGCTCGGTGCAGCCCTCGTGTTCGCAGACCCGCTGCGAGGTTTCGAATTCGCCCGACATGCCCCGGCGACCGCGCGGGTTCTTTTTCTTGGCCGACTTGACCGACATGTCGAACCCAAACGGGTCTGATTTGACCATGGCATCACCTATTTCGACTCGGACCGAAGAGTTTAGTCGCTGTCCCGCAGGATGGAAGGGGGCGGCGCAAAATTGTGACCGCTTCAGGTACGTGTGCGGTCGGCCTCGGATTCGTCCGACCAGTTCCTTTCCGAAAGCGCCGCGATATCGCCGCCGTCAGTGTCATCGTCCGCCACGTCCTCGTCGGAGTGATCCTCCAGCAGTTCGGGGCTGAAATCGCTCAGGTCGTCGGCGCGTGGGCGGCGAAACACCAGCAAGGACCGGAACACCGTCTGGCTGGAAGTCAGGCCCTGACGTTCGTCGCTCGGCAGGGTCTCGCTGCGCAGGAATTCCCATCCTTCGGCACCGAGATCGTTCATGACCTCCTGGATCGCAAAGGAAAACCGCGCCTCCGCCCCCTTGATTCCGCGCGCCTTTCGGCCTTTTCGGGGGGCAGGGATCACCTTGTATTCATACATCATCGAAATCTTCCTGTGCCGCGTGACCGCGGGAGACTATCAAGCCGGCGCGCGAAGGGAAAGGCGCGAATGGCGCCAGTCCCAATCAATCATTTGCGCCTGATCCCGATCGAGCGGCCCACGCGGTCGGGGCGGGGCAGGTTGCTGTGGCTTTCGTAAAGCGCAGCCACCTTTTCATGCACGTCCGCCGGCATCGGCGCCACGCGCGGGCCGGTCATGTCGATATGCAGCGTCAGCGCTTCGGCGGTGGCGGCCACCCACCCGTCCTCGTGGTAAAGCTCCTGGTAGGAATGGAACCGCTTTTCGTCGAAATCGATCATCTGAAAGGTTGAATAGGCGCGGTGTCCTTCGTGCAGTTCGCGTACGTAGCAGACATGGAATTCCGCCGTATAGGTCGTCAGCTTCCGGTCTTCGGCATAGTCGGGGCCGAACCCCATCAGCGGATAAACCTCGTCGGCGCAGCGGTCGAACAGGACGTTGTAATAGGCCATGTTCATGTGCCCGTTATAGTCGATCCATTCCGGCACCACCGTCATCAGCGAGGATTTGAAAAGCGTCATGTCTGTCTGTCTCCTTCGTGGGGATTGCGCCAGCGCGCCAGGGGGCGGGCCATCATCCGCTTCCATAGCGGCGGCATGAGTGCGGCCACTGCCATCACCGGCACCGAGCGTGGCAGGGTGGGCATTTCGTCGGTCAGGTCAAGCGCCGGAAAGGCGACGCTGGGGTGGGTGTGATGATGCGAATGGCGCGGTGCGTTCAGCATCATCGCGGACGACCAGAAATCCGGCCCGTTCCAGCTGTGCTGCGGGCCCACCGGCTCGGGCCTGCCATCGGGGCCCGGGTGCCGTCGCAACCCGTAATGCTGCAGGTAATCCGACAGCAGGATCTGCAACTGCGCGTAACCCGCAATGCCGAGATACGCCAGAACGCCCGGCGCACCGGCGATGCCATAGGCCAACGCCAGGCACAGCGCCGCGCCTGCGCCATAGCCGACATAGGGGTGCGTCCAGGCCGGCGGCGCCTGGCGCGCGCGGGCGCGCAGCGCGGTTTCGGCCCGCAGCCCCGCCAGGAAACCGCCCGCCCAGGCCCGCGGCGCATAGCGCCAGAACCCCATGCCCTCGGGCGCGGAGCTCGGATCGTCGGCGGTGCCGACATGTACGTGATGGACCCGCAGATGCGACGAGGCGTGATGCCCGAACAGCATCGCAACATAGACCGCGCGGCCCAGCCCCTGCATCCAGCGCGCGGGCTTGTGGATCAGCTCATGCGCGTTGGGGTGCCCGACCTGCCCGAAAAACAGCCCGAACCCCACCAGCAGGCCGAGCCGGTGGATGGCGTCATGCCCGGATGCGCCGCCCACAGCCCAGACCGCGAGCGCCATCAGCGGCAGATGCGCCACGCCCAGCCCGACAGCAAGCCCCGTGCCGGCCGGAAATTCCGAGGACGCCCCCCGCCGCGCCGCGGCCCCGCGCACGAGGTGGTCCAGCGCCCAGGTCAGGACCGTGATGCACAGCACCGCCGCCCAGACCCAGCCGCCGCCCCAGACTGCGCCCGCGATCAGCAGCGCGACGGGCAACAATGTGGCGATCTCGAAAAACAGCATGGGCGTTCCGGCTTGTCTGGTCCGCCAAAGATTTAGCGCAGGCGCCGCACCTGCGCCATACCCCGGCATGGGTGCGCCGCATGGCTGTTTTCTCTTTCCGCAAATATCCCGGGGGAGTCGCCGCAGGCGACGGGGGCAGAGCCCCCAATCGGTCAAACCGGTGTGGCGAAGCCACGCAACTGGATCGCGGTCAGACGCCCACGTCCGGGCCAAGGCATGTCAGCGGTTCGTCGCTGCGGTCGACCTCGTACAGTTCGCTGTCGCCCGGCTCGTTCTCGAAGCGCGCCGACAACCCGCCGGGGCCGTTGAAAAAGCTCCAGCATTGGGGAACGGTGTTGTCCTCGTAGATAAAGCAGATCTGCCCGTTTTCCTCCCACCAGACGCCGTCCTTGCACTGGCCGTCCAGAAACGACCAGCGCACGCGTTGGTTGGGAAGGTATTCCTCGGCGCCATAGGGCGTGCCGCCCTCGGCATAGGTGAATGTGCGCCCCTGCGTCAGCGCGTCGAACTCGGCCACGCCAAGCGGGGTCTGGGCCTGCACGGCGACGGGGAACAGGGCGAGGGCAAGAACCAGTCGTTTCATGGTGCCAGCCTGCCGCAAATCGCCCGGCGGCGCCAGTCACGCCGCCGCGAGCGGCAAAAGCGCGCCGCGTCACCCTTGCCCTTGCCGTTCGGCAGGTTCAGCCTGCCCCGAAAGGGGGACGGACGACATGGGTCTGATACTGGCTGGCGGGCTGCTTTGCGTGCTCTACCTGCTGCGGTTTTCATGGGATGGCGAAAGCTGGCCCAAAACCGTGGTGAAGACCGCCAGCCTGGGGCTGCCGGCGCTGGCGCTTTGGCTGATGGGCTGGCCGGGGGTGTTCGTGGCCGGGCTTGCGGCCTGCGTTTTGGGGGATTTCCTGCTCTCGCGGCCGGGCGAGGGCGCGCTCAGGGCCGGGATCGGGGCCTTTGCGCTGGGGCATGTCGCCTATATCGCGGCGATGGCGGGGCAGGGTGTGCTGTCGCCCGCCTATGTCCTGCCCGCGGCCCTGGTCGCACTGGCGGTCTCGACCGAAGCCTGGCTGATCCCGCATACCGGCGCGCTGCGCTGGCCTGTGCGTGCTTATGTCATCATCATCGTGGCGATGGGGATCGTTGCGGCGCAGACCGGGCAGGGCTGGCTGATTGCGGGGGCGGTGACCTTCATCGCGTCGGACCTTGTGCTGTCGATGCAGCTTTTCGGGTTATTGTCGGGGGCGGCGTCGCGCGTCGCGCCTTTTGCCGTCTGGGGGCTCTATGTCGCCGCGCAGGCCCTGCTTGCGCTGGGCCTCGCGCCCTGAGGGGTCTTTCAAAACCGTCTGCGAAGGGCTAGGTCAGAACAAACGCTCAAGGACCACAGCCCATGTCGCTATTCGGCAAACTCAAGGATCGCCTGTTCAAATCCTCCAAGAAGATCGAGGAGGGGCTGGATGCCATCGTCAGCGATGGCGGCACCGTCGACGAGGCCGAGCCCCTCCGCGCGGCCGAGCCCGAACCCGTGCCTGCGTCCGAACCCGAGCCGGCACCGGAACCCGAACCCACGCCCGAGCCCGAGCCGCAGCCCGAGCCCGAGCCGCAACCTGACCCGGCCCCGCAGGAACTGCCCGAGCCCCCGCAAGAGGCCCCGCAGCCTGAACTGCCCGCCGAAACGCCCGAGCCGCCGCGCGAAAGCCCCGAGGCGCCACCGGTCGAAGTTCCGCAACCCGAACCCGAGCCCACACCCGGGCCCGACGAGCGGCCCGAGCCCGCACCAGAGGTGCCGGAACCCAGCCCGCAGGAATTCCCGGAACAGCCGGCCGAGTATCCTTCGGACGCGCCGCAGGAAATGCCGCCGATGCCGGTGGAATACCCGTCCGAGATACCGTCCGAAACCATGCGCGCGGCGATCCCCGACACGCTGCCGGAACCCGGTGTGGAACGGCAGAAGCCCGGTTTCCTTGGCCGGCTGCTGGGCCGTGGCGCGGAAAAGAAACAGGTCGTGCGGCGGGTTCTGGACGACGACATGCTCGAACAGCTCGAAGAGCTGCTGATCGCGTCCGACATGGGCGTGGACACCGCGTTGCGCGTCACCGCGAACATGGCCGAAGGCCGCTTTGGCAAGCGGCTGTCGACCGACGAGATCAAGCAGATCCTCGCGGACGAGATCACGCGCGTGCTGGAACCCGTCGCGCGGCCGATGCCGCTGTTTCCCAAGAAACCGCAAGTCGTGCTGGTGGTGGGGGTGAACGGCTCTGGCAAGACCACGACGATCGGCAAGCTTGCCAGCCAGTTCAAGGCCGCCGGCAAGAAGGTCGTGATCGCCGCCGGTGACACGTTCCGCGCCGCCGCCGTCGAGCAATTGCAGGTCTGGGGCGACCGCGCCGGCGTGCCGGTTCTGACCGCGCCCGAGGGGTCCGACCCTGCCAGCCTTGCCTTCGACGCCATGACCCGCGCCGAGGCCGATGGCGCCGACCTGCTGCTGATCGACACCGCCGGCCGTTTGCAGAACCGCAAGGATCTGATGGAGGAGCTGGCCAAGATCGTCCGCGTGATCCGCAAGAAAGACCCCGAGGCCCCGCATAACACGCTTCTGGTGCTGGACGCGACGACGGGACAGAACGCGCTCAGCCAGGTGCAGACCTTCCGCGAACTGGCCGATGTGTCGGGCCTGGTGATGACCAAGCTGGACGGTACGGCCAAGGGCGGTGTTCTGGTCGCGCTGGCCGACAAGTTCGGCCTGCCGATCCATGCCATCGGCGTGGGTGAGCAGATCGACGACCTCGCGCCGTTCGATCCCGCGGAATTCGCCGCTGCGCTGACGGGGTTGGACCGCTAGGCCGCGTCGGCGGTGCGGCTGCCAGGCAGGGACCAGGGCAAGTGGGATAGTCGGCGCTCCATTTCGGCGCCTCGCTCCTGCTGTATCCTGACCGATGAGACACGCACCCGGCCGGGACGGGAAACCAGCCCTTTCCCCGCCTTGACCTTCCCCTGCCAACGGGTGTTTGTCTGGGCCCTGTCGCGCGGTGACCGAGTCGGCCGTGCCAATTCCGAAATACCGATGGAGCGCCGTCTTGCCCGCACAGGCCAATATTCTGGAAATCCGCCGCACGACCGAGATCATGGTCGAGCCCGATGGACTGGCCATGCTGCTCGATCACGACCGGATCGATCCTGCCGCCGACGAAGGCTGGCCCGAAGAGCGGCTGTTGCTTGGGGAATGTGTGCTGCTCGATGGCGACCGCGCGGTCGGGTTCGGCCGGCTGATCTGGGACGCCCATACAGACGACCTGCCGCGTGTGATCGATCTTGCCTTCGCGCCGGGTTTCCGCGCGCCGTTCTTCGTCGACACGCTGGAACAGGAACTGATCGCCGAATACGCGACCGAGGCCGAAGGTGGCGAGGTCGTGCGCGGCCATGACGGGCGCCTGATCGACATCACCCGCGCCGCGATGACCGAAGGACGGCACATGTCCGCCTACGGCCAGAGGCGCCCCCGCGCATGAGCGATTGGCTCGCCGCGGTCGAGGGCACGGAGTTCGGACGCCAGCTGGCCATGATCCTCGCCCTGACGGCGGCGTTGCTGCACGCGGCCTTCGGCGCGCTGCAAAAAGGGCGGCACGATCCCTGGCTGACGCGCGGGGCGACCGATCTGTCCTATGGCCTGATTGCCGCGCCGGTCGCGCTGTTCGTGGTGCCCTGGCCCGAGCCGCATATGTGGCCGATTTTCGCGGGCGTTTTCGTGATCCACACTGCCTACAAGTTCCTGCAGGCGATGGCCTATACGCGTGGGGCGTTCACCGTGGTCTACCCGGTGGTGCGCGGCACGGGGCCTCTGTTTACCGTGATCGGCGCCTACCTGCTGTTCGGCGAAATCTTTACACCGCTTCAATGGCTGGGGGTCGGGGTGCTTCTGGCGGGGATTTACGGGCTGGCGATCTATAACCTGCGCACGCTGACGGATGCGCGCGACACGCTTGTGCCCGCACTGGTGCTTGCGGTGCTGACCGGCCTGTTCGTGGCGCTTTACACAACCTATGACGCCTACGGTATTCGCGCGACGGCGAACCCCTTCACCTTCATTTTCTGGTTTTTCTTCATAGATGGGTGGGTGATGCCGGCGCTTGCGGCGCTGCGCTGGCGGTCGATGGACGTTCGGCCCGCCTTGCCGCCTCTGGCGGCGCGCGGTATCGCGGGGGCGCTCATTGCGTTCGGCTCTTTCGGGTCGGTGATGATGGCCACGCGGCTCGACAAGGTCGGAGAGGCAGCGGTGCTGCGCGAAACCTCGACCGTATTCGCGGCGCTGATCGGCTGGCTGATCCTGAAGGAAACCGTGGGGCCGCGCCGCATCGCGCTGATGACATTGATTGCGCTGGGCGCTGTGATAGTTGAGTTCGGCGGATAGAAAGAAAAGGGGGCCCGATGGCTGCGCGTGAGATCAACCCGATGCTTAAATCGGCTTTGGAACTGGGCCCGATCGTGGCGTTTTTCGTGGCGTACCTCTGGATCAAGGACGATGTCTTTTCCATCGGCGGGCGCGATTACAGCGGTTTCATCCTGGTGACCGCCGGGTTCATCCCGCTGATGATCGTGACAACGGGCCTGTTGTGGAAACTGACCGGCAAGCTGTCCAAGATGCAGGTCATCACGCTGGTGCTGGTGATCGTGTTCGGCGGGCTGTCGGTCTGGCTGAACGACGACCGGTTCTTCAAGATGAAGCCGACGATCATCTACCTGATCTTCGCGGGCATCCTGGGCTTCGGGCTGCTGCGTGGGCAGAGCTATCTCCAGCATGTGATGGAGGACATGATGCCGCTCGCGCCCGAAGGCTGGATGAAGCTGACGCGCCGGCTGTGCCTGTTCTTCTTCGGGTTGGCGGTGGTCAACGAAGCGGTCTGGCGCACGATGAGCACCGAGTCCTGGGTCTGGTTCAAGACATTCGGCCTGACGGCCGCTGTGTTCCTGTTCTTCATGTTCCAGGGCGACATCTTTCGCAAATATGGCGAACAGGACGACGAAACACCTGAATGATGCGTAGGGCGGGGATCACCCCGCCGCGCGGTTCAGTCCTTCTTGCCGAACAGCAGCTTTTGCGCGTCCTTGTCATGCGGCTTGCCGTCGCGCAGCTCGGCTGCCAGGGCGCGGCCGCGCTGGACCGCGGGGCGCGCGGACAGCTCGTCCAGCCAGCGCGCCATGTTGGGCTTGTCGTCCAGCACCTGCTGCTGCCCCTCCCAGAGCGAGGCCCATCCCCAGATCGCCATGTCGGCGATGGAGTAGAAATCGCCCGCGACGTAGCGGTGCCGGGCCAGTTGACGGTCCAGCACGCCATAGAGCCGCGCGACCTCGTTGCGGTAACGGTCCTTGGCGTAGGGCAGGTCTTGCGGCGGGTCCAGTTGCGGGGCGTATTTCTGGAAGTGGTGTGCCTGGCCCGCCATCGGGCCAAGGCCGCCCATCTGCCACATCAGCCATTGGTCCACGGCGATGCGGTCGCGTTCTGTCGGCCCGCAGAAATGCCCGGTCTTGCGGGCGAGGTATTGCAGGATCGCGCCGGATTCGAAGATGCCGATCGGTGCGCCGTCGGGGCCTTGCGGGTCGACGATGGCGGGCATCCGGTTGTTGGGCGAAATCGCCAGGAAGTCCGGCTTGAACTGGTCGCCCTTGCGGATGTCGACAAGATGCAGGGTATAGGGCAGGCCCATTTCCTCCAACGCGATGGAGACTTTCCATCCGTTGGGTGTGGGCCAGAAATACAGATCGATCGGGTCTTGCATGGTCGCGCCTTTCTGACTGCCGCAGTCAGGATGACGGTTTCCAGGCAAAGGGCAAGGGCAGTGTCACACGAGGCGGATCAAGCAGTCGTGACCATCGCGGCTGCGGGGTGTCGGGCAGCCGCCTGCGCAACTGCGCCAAGGGCAGGGCATCGGGGTCGGTCAGAAGCGCGCGGTAAAGATCGAAAATGCCGGGCCGCATGTAGGACGACCAGTGGCAGATGCGCCCGCGCGGGGCGGCGATCGGAAAGCCGCACGCGGTCAGGGCGGCCAGTGTGCCTGGATTGTCGATCTGCAGGGACAGCGCGTTCGGGCGCATCGGCAGGCCATGTCCGATCACCCGGTCGCCGGGAACGGGCGGTGCGACCAGCCGTTCGAACAGGAAATCGAAAAGATCGTTCTCGCGGCTGGTGATGTTGATCAGCTCCATATCCCGGCCTGCGGAGCTGTCCAGCGCCGCGGCCGCGTTCGCGGCGTATTCGGCGCCGCTCAGGACGATCACGCGCGACAGGGCGCCTGACGCCAGGTGTGGCACCGCCGCCAGCACCACGCGTGCGCCAAGCGAATGGGCGATGGCGTGAACCGGCCTGTGTGGGGCGGCGCGGCGGATCGTCGTTATCACCCGGGCCAGCGCGGCACCCGCATCGGCCGCCTGCTGCCAGGCTTGCCAGATCGTGCCCCGCGCGGGCCAGCCATAGGCCAGCGCCAGCATACTGTCATCGTCTGCGCCCAAGTGCCGGGGCCAGCTTATCACCTTGCGGCCGTGCCCGGCCGCGGCAGACAGTATGAGCCGGTGCGGGCAATGGCGGCGGTGACCAGGTTCGTAGGTGTAGCCATGCGTCATGATCACGACGGGCCCGTCCCCATCCGCCAGCATGTCGGCCTCGGGAAGGCCCTGCAGGCCCGACTTGTGCATGTTGATCTCTAGCAGAGCCATTCGCGCCACCCACAAGATGTTGTGGCTGGAGATAGGCGGTGGCTGCGACAGCGATGTGACGGTTTTGTCACCGCACCGTGACGCTTGACGCGCCCCGGTACCGGGCGTAAACCCCACCCCGTGGCGATTTGTTACCGGATTGCGGGCCACGTTAAAGATGCCGCTAAAGAGGTCAGACGCAAGGGCCCCCTTTCGCTTGACCGCGACCGGGGGTTTTTTCATGGGGTTCGACGCCCCGGAGGATGCGTGATGAAAAAAGACTGGAACGCCCGTACCAAGCTGGTTCACGGCGGCACCCGCCGCAGCCAGTACAACGAGGTGAGCGAGGCGATCTTTCTGACCCAGGGCTTCGTTTACGACAGCGCCGAGCAGGCCGAGGCGCGGTTCGTGCAGTCGGGGCCCGACGAATTCATCTATGCCCGCTACGGCAATCCGACCGTTGCGATGTTCGAAGACCGGATTGCCGCGCTGGAAGGGGCCGAAGACGCCTTTGCCACCGCCAGCGGCATGGCGGCGGTCAACGGCGCGCTGACATCGGTCCTGCGCGCGGGCGATCATGTCGTGGCGGCGCGCGCTCTGTTTGGATCGTGTCTTTATATCCTCGAGGAAATCCTGCCGCGCTACGGGGTCGAGGTGACGCTGGTCGACGGCACCGACCTCGATCAGTGGCGCGCGGCCGTGCGCCCCGACACCCGCATCTGCTTTTTCGAGTCGGTTTCGAATCCCACGCTTGAAGTTATTGATATCGCAGGCGTTTCTGAAATTGCGCACGGTGTCGGCGCGCTTGTTATCGTTGACAACGTCTTTGCCACCCCGGTCTTTTCCCGCGCGCTGGAGCAGGGCGCCGACGTGGTCGTCTATTCCGCGACCAAACATATCGACGGGCAGGGCCGTGCTCTGGGCGGCGTGATCCTCGGGACGCGCGAATACATCCGCAAGACGGTCGAACCCTACATGAAGCACACGGGCGGTTCGATGTCGCCGTTCACGGCGTGGATCATGCTCAAGGGTTTGGAAACCATGGATCTGCGCGTACGTGCGCAGGCTGCGACCGCACAGGCCCTGGCCGAGGCGCTGTCGGGCGACGACCGCCTGGCGCAGGTGATCTATCCCGGCCTGCCGGGCCACCCGCAGCACGATCTGGCCATGGCGCAGATGGGGGCGGGGGGCACGGTTCTGTCCCTCGATCTGAAAGGCGGGCAGGAGGCAGCGTTCCGGTTCCTGAACGCGCTTCACATCGTCGTGATCTCGAACAATCTCGGAGATGCGAAATCCATCGCGACCCACCCGGCCACCACCACGCATCAACGCCTGCCGGACGCGCAAAAGACCCTGCTGGGCATAACCCCAGGGCTGGTGCGGTTGTCTTGCGGGCTCGAGGATGCGGGCGACCTGATCGCCGATATCCGGGCTGCGCTCGACGCGGTCTAGGCAACCCCGGCGGGTGATCCGACATGTCGTTTCCGGCGTACTACCTTTCGAAATTGGAAATACTTGGGACAACACCCTAAGTTACTCCTGCGAGCACAACGCGAAGGGGCCGCGCCATGAACATTCATACGCCTGATATCGACCGCCAGCCGGACCGCGACGATGCGCGCGAGGCGCTGATGCGGCTGCGCCAGTGGGCGGAAAAGGCGAGCGCCGAGGAAATCAGCGATCTCGACCCCGCGATCGCGCGTCTTCTGCCGGGGGCGGGCGCGGCGAAATATCCTGCGCTCAGCCGTGAATATCCTGACGGATTCACCGTCGACACCGCCTACAAGGCATCGCTGCCGGATCTGCAGAACGGGCCGTCCAGCCTGATCCGCGGTGCAAAACAGCAGATTCAGCATGTGGGAATCAGCAATTTCCGCCTGCCGATCCAGTATCACACCCGCGACAACGGCGATCTGACGCTGGAAACCAGTGTCACCGGGACGGTCAGTCTCGAGGCCGACAAGAAGGGCATCAACATGTCCCGGATCATGCGGTCCTTCTACAAACATGCCGAAAAGACCTTTTCCTTCGGTGTGATCGAAGCCGCGCTCGAGGATTACAAGACCGACCTGGAAAGCTTTGACGCGCGTATCCAGATGCGGCTGTCCTATCCGGTCAAGGTGCCGTCGCTGCGGTCCGGGCTGTCAGGCTATCAGTATTACGACATCGCGCTGGAACTGGTCGAGCGCGCGGGTGTGCGCAAGAAGATCATCCATCTCGATTACGTGTATTCGTCGACTTGCCCCTGTTCGCTGGAATTGTCCGAACATGCGCGCATGTCGCGGGGGCAATTGGCCACGCCGCATTCGCAGCGTTCGGTCGCGCGGATCTCGGTCGAACTGGCCGAAGGCGATTGTTTGTGGTTCGAAGACCTGATCGACATGGCCCGCGAGGCCGTGCCGACCGAAACCCAGGTGATGGTCAAGCGCGAGGATGAACAAGCCTTTGCCGAATTGAACGCCGCCAACCCGATCTTTGTCGAAGATGCCGCGCGGCTGTTTTGCGAGCAACTCAAGCGTGACGAGCGCGTGGGCGATTTCCGCGTCATCGCCAGTCATCAGGAAAGCCTGCACAGCCACGATGCGGTCAGCGTTCTGACCGAAGGCGACACCTTTGCCTGCGAAAGCCTCGATCCGCGGCTCTTTGCATCGCTGTTCCACGTCGGTTGAGCGCTGCGCGCGTTTTGGGCAGCGGCCCCGGACTTTGCTGAAATACCCGGCACCATGATCAGATATTCGGGCCGTCCTGTGGGGCGGCCCGGTTTTTTTGGGGCTGCATGTGTCACGATCGGGCCAATGTCGTGCGGGTGTTACCCGCCGCGCGTAGACCCGAGAAAAAGCCCAAGGAGCGTCAGAATGGTCTCTGTTCCCCTTCCCGTGAAGTTCAGCTGGTATGCCTACCACTATACCGTCAACGCGATCGAGGCGCAGATGCGCATGACCCACGCCTGCTGGATGGCGATGTTGCAGGCCCATCCGCTGGCACCGCACGACCTGTCCGAGGTGAGCAAGGCGCCCTCCGGGCGTTTGTCGCGCCCGGCCAAGCCGCGTCGCGCGGCCCGGCCGAAACCGGCGCAGGCGAAACCCGCAAAACCCGCCCGCAAGGCAAGCCGGCCGCGCCCGGCGGCAAAGGCCGCGGTTGCGGAAACGGTCACTGCGGCGCCACCGCCGAAACCGGTTGACGCGGCCAAGCCCGCCGAGAAGTCGGCTGAGGCACCGAAACCCGTCACCAAGGCCGCGGAACCGGAACCCAAGGCCGCCAAGCCAGCAAAGGCCGCGCGCAAGGGCAAGAAACGCGCACCATCGGCCCCGCCGCCGATGCCCAATGGACGGCACGACGGCTGATCAGGGTTGCACAGCCCGCAAGGCGGGTATTCCGCCTTGTGGGTAGCAAGGTCAGAGAACGTGACCTAAATTCACTGTCAGGGAGGGAACCGAAAACTGCAAAGGAAAGGTTCCGACAATGGCAACTCTGACGACGAACACCACCGAAACACGCAATCCGCTGGCCGCATTCGGCGTGGCGGTCCTCAACTGGTTCGAAAATTACGCCGAGGCGAAATCGCGTCGCGCCGAAATGCAGGCGCTCGAAGCGAAAACCGACGAGGAACTGGCCGCGATGGGCCTCAAGCGCGACGGCATCGCACATCACGTTTTCCGCGACCTCTACTACGTCTGATCGCGGTGGCAGGGCTGGCGGCGTTCCCTTCGCCGGCCCTTCCGCAGCGGACGCGCGCATCCTGCCGCTTGACAGCACGGCGCGCTGCCGCCAAGCCTTCGATCCATGTTGGACCCGCGCCCCGTCGGATATGTGATCGGCCTGCTTGTCGCCGTTCTTGGCTTGATGATGATTCCGCCGATGCTGGTGGACATCGCCGAAGGCCGCGAACACTGGCCGGTATTCTTCGAAAGCGCGGTGCTGACCTTTCTGACCGGCGGCCTTGTCGCGCTGGCCTGCCAGAACACTCGGCATCAGGAAATATCGATCCGGCAGGGCTTTCTGCTGACGGTGGGCACATGGGTGGCCTTGCCGGTCTTCGCGGCGCTGCCCTTCATGCTGGGCGAAACGGACGCCCGTTTCGTCGATGCCCTGTTCGAGGCGATGTCAGGGCTGACCACCACCGGCACAACTGTCTTTTCCGGCCTCGATGATCTGCCCAAGGGGCTGCTGCTGTGGCGCGGCATCCTGCAATGGCTGGGCGGGTTGGGGATCGTGATCGTCGCCATGCTGTTCCTGCCGATCATGCGGGTCGGCGGCATGCAATTCTTCAAAAGCGAAAGCTTCGACACGCTGGGCAAGGTGATGCCCCGCGCCATCGACATCTCGAAGGCGCTGCTGGCGACCTATCTCGCGCTGACGCTGCTGTGCGTGTTCACTTATATCGGGCTTGGCATGGACCCGTTCGAAGCGACGGTGCACGCCATGACAACGGTGTCGACCGGGGGCTTTTCAACCACCGACGCGTCGTTCAGCGCCTATGGCGGGCCTATTCACTATGCCGCCCTGTTGTTCATGTTCTTGGCCTCGGTTCCCTTCGTGCGGCTGATGTTGATCGGGTCGGGGCAAGTGCGCCCGCTGCTCAGTGATTTCCAGGTGCAGGTCTATGCGCTGCTGATCCTGGTGTCGGTGGTGCTGATCTTCATGCTGCGCGTGGCGCAGGGCGAACCCTTCGACGAGGATCATTTCCGCCACATCGCCTTCAACGTCGTGTCGATCTTTTCGGGCACGGGGTTCGGCGATGGCGACGTGACGCTGTGGGGAGCGGCCCCGGTCGTGGTGTTGCTGACCGTGGGCGCGATCGGGGGATGCACCGGATCGACCGGCTGTTCGCTCAAGATCTTTCGCTATCTCGTGCTGTTCAAGGCGCTGGCGGCGCAGATGCGCCTGATCGGCAGCCCGCACCGGGTGGTGTCGATCAGGCTTGGCGGGCGTCCGATCGAACGCGACGTGATCGAATCCGTCATGCTGATCTTTACCATGTTCATCCTGACCTACGGGGTCATGTCCGTGGCGCTGGCGCTGACGGGGTTGCCATTCATGGAAGCCACCACAGGCGCCTGGACCTCGATCTTCAATATCGGCCCGGCCTTTGGCGAACTGGTCGACGACAGCGGCGCGCTCAGCGCCTTTCCCGATGCCGCCAAGTACATCATGACATTCGGCATGCTGGCAGGCCGGCTGGAAATCGTCGTCGTCTACGTGCTGTTCACGGCGACCTTCTGGCGGGGTTGAACGCCCCGCCGATCAGTCCCGCGTTCCCGCGAAACGCTGCTGCCAATCCTCGCGTGCGTCGTCGCTTATCTTGGCAAACAGGTTGTCCGGCACCGTGAACGCGTGGCCGGCCGGCATCCGTTCCAGCGCCTGCGCGACATCGCCCGGCCATTCGGCATCGACCTTCATCGCGTCCAGCATCGTTTCGGCGGTAAAGGGAATGAACGGCGCCGACAGCACGGCATAAAGCGGGATCAGGTTCAGCGCGAACCGGATCTGCGCCGCCGCCCGTTCGGGATCTTCCTTGAAGGTGGCCCAGGGCGCGGCCTCTTGCAGGTATTCGTTGCCGGCCACCCAGATCGCGCGCAATTCCGCTGCCGATTTGCGCACGTCCATCGATTCCATGTGGCCTTCATACGCGCGGATGCGGGTGGTCAGTTCGTCGATCACGGCGGTTTCCTGTGTGCCCCAGGCGCCGCCTTCGGGCACCTCTTCGCCGAATTTCGAGCGGCAGAACTTGGTCACGCGGCTGACGAAGTTGCCCAGCACGTCGGCCAGGTCCTTGTTCACGGATGCCTGGAAGTTTTCCCAGGTGAATTCCGCGTCCGACGATTCCGGCGCATGGCTGAGCAGCCACCAACGCCAGTAATCGGCGGGCAGGATGTCCAGCGCCTGGTCCATGAAAACGCCGCGCCCGCGCGAGGTGCTGAACTGGCCGCCGTCGTAGTTCAGGTAGTTGAAGCTTTTGATGTAATCGACCAGTTTCCACGGCTCGCCCGATCCCAGGATCGTCGCGGGGAAGGACAGGGTGTGGAAGGGGACATTGTCCTTGCCCATGAACTGGGTATAGGTGACGTCCTCGGCGCCCTTGTCGGTGCGCCACCAGCGGGCCCAGTCGTCGCCTTTGCCCTCGTTCACCCATTCCTGCGCGCAGGCGATGTATTCGATCGGCGCGTCGAACCAGACATAGAACACTTTGCCTTCCATGCCGGGCCAGTCCTCGTCGCCACGTTTCACGGGGATGCCCCAGTCGAGGTCGCGCGTGATGCCGCGATCCTGCAGCCCATCGCCGTCGTTCAGCCATTTCTTGGCGATCGATGTGGTCAGGATCGGCCAGTCCGTCTTGGAATCGATCCACGCCTCGAGCTGGTCCTTCATCTGGCTCTGGCACAGGTAAAGGTGCTTGGTTTCGCGCATTTCCAGGTCGGTCGCGCCCGAGATCGTGGAATGCGGATTGATCAGGTCCACCGGGTCAAGCTGCTTGGTGCAATTGTCACACTGGTCGCCCCGCGCGCTTTCGAAGCCGCAATTGGGGCAGGTGCCTTCGATATAGCGGTCGGGCAGGAATCGGCCGTCGGCCTGCGAATACATCTGCGTTTCGCTGACTTCGCGGACCAGTCCGTTTTCATACAGCTTGCCCGCGAAATGCTGGGTCAGCTTGTGGTTTTCCGGGCTCGACGAGCGGCCGAAATGATCGAAAGACAGACCGAACCCGTCTGCGATGCGGGCCTGCACCTCGTGCATCTCGGCGCAGTATTCGGCCACCGGCTTGCCCGCCTTGGCGGCCGCCAGCTCGGCGGGGGTGCCGTGTTCGTCCGTGGCGCAGAGAAACAGCACCTCGTGCCCGCGCCCGCGCTGGTAGCGTGCGAAAAGATCGGCGGGCAGCTGGCTGCCCACGAGGTTGCCGAGGTGTTTGATCCCGTTGATGTAAGGGATGGCCGATGTGATGAGATGCCGTGCCATGTCCATGCCTTCCGTCGCGTGTTGCGCCCCCTTTACCGCAGCTTGCGGGCAGGGGCCAGTGGGCACGGTTTTCCTGCGTAGCGCCGGCGGCTAGCGCCCTTCGCGGTCGCGACCGGTCAGCCGCCCGATCAGGAAGGACGTGCGCGGTGCATAGACGTAACGCGTCCGCCGCCGGGCCGCGGGCCGTGCGCGCATCCGCACCAGGCCGAACACCACCAGCACCGCGTGGCCCACCGCGATCATCACGAACATGGCGGGCGGGCCGTAGGCGTCGATCAGCCAGGAGGCCACCAGCGGCGCGGCGATCGCCCCAAGCGCGAAATGGAACATCAGCGCTGCCGACAGCTCGACCCGTTCCGACGTGTCTGCAAAGTCATGCGCGTGGGCGGCGGCCACCGAATAGATCGGGAATGTCGTCAACCCGAACAGCCCCGCCGTCAGCAGCACCTGTGTCGTGGTCAGGTCATGCGTCAGCGCGGTCAGCGTGCTGCTGCAGATCGCGGCCACCGACAGCCAGATCAGCACCCAGCGCCGGTCATACTTGTCGGCAAGCCATCCCACCGGGTATTGCGCCAGCGCGCCGCCTGCGACGAAGGCCGCGAGGAACCATGCGATCTGGTCGGTCTGTAAACCGACGCCCGTGCCGTAGACCGGCCCCACCATGCGGAACGATGCGCTCGACAGTGCGGCCACGATCACGCCCGCAGCCGCCAATGGTGACCGTGTGACCGCCAGCATCGGGCGCAGCCGCGGCGCGTCGGGGGTTTCGGGTTGCGCCGTGGTTGTCAGGGTCAGAGGCAGCAGCGCCGCGCAGCAGATCAGCGCCAGCAGGTTGTAGGACACGTAGGAAGCCGGTTCGAGCACCGAGATCACCATCTGCGCCATCAGCGATGCGCCCATGTCCGCGACGCGGTAGGTACCCATCGCGCGGCCGCGTGTCTCGTTCGTGACCTTGGCCTGAAGCCAGGCTTCTATCACCGTGTAGCAACCGGCCACGCAGAATCCCGATGCCACCCGCATCGCCGCCCAGGCCAGCGGGTCGATCACCAGCATATGCGCCAGAAGCCCGATCGCCCCCGTGGCGGTAAAGGCGGCAAAGGCGCGGCTGTGTCCGACCGAGCCCATCATCCGTGGCGCCCACCAGCAGCCGATGAAGAAGCCCAGGAAATGGGCCGAACCCAGCAGGCCGATCTCGGCCGTGGTGAAATTCAGAACCAGCCCCGACAGCGCATCGAGCGGCCCCACGCCCCCGGTGGAAAGCTGCAACAGGATGACCGACAGAAACAGGGCCGCGAAAGAAATGATCATGCGCATGACAGGGGCAGCATCGCAGCCCGGTCAGGGATCGCAAGCAGGTTGCCGACAGGTAATGTCGTTTTCTGCCGGGGCCGGTCAACCCTTCGGTCCCGCCGGCACGAGGCCGCGTTTCCCGTCCTGTTCGACCAGGTTCCAGCCCTGCGGGGGCAGGGTGCGGGCGCGGCGCCGCTCCAGCCGCCAGCGCAGCGCGTCGCCCTCATGTGCGGGGGCCATGTGCCAGCGGCTTTCCACCCCCGGTGCCCCGCCATCGCCTGGCGTCAGGATCAGGCCCAGCGGCGCCTCGGCCGCAGCCTCCGCCGCCAGGTGCAGCCGCCGCACGGGCGTCAGGCCGGGCGGGCCGGGCAGGTCGGCCACCACCAGCGGCGCGGCCCCGCTGCGCAGCGCCTCTTCCATGCACCACAGGACATCTTCGGGGCGGGTGGGGGCGGCGAATAAAAACCGCTTGGGATCAGCCCACGGAACCATGCCGCAGGGGTTGGGCTGCGTGCCGGACCAGGCCGGCGCGATCCACAGCACCGGCCCGTCAAGCGCACCTGCGATCCACAGTGCGCAGGTCCACCGGGCCGGTCCGCACAGTTCGTGCAGGCGGCCTGTGGCCAGGGCCATCTGCGGGTCGGGCGCAATGGTTGGCGCGGCGCGGTGCGGCCTGCGGGACAGGGTGTGAACGGTCATGAATCAAAGTATAAATGTTCCCTTAATGTTCTCAATGCCGGATCGTAATTTTCCCGGTGACATATTCAAAAACTGCGTTACGATGATCGAATAAAAAGGGAGGACGCGAATGAAACATCTGATAACCGCCGCCGCACTGGCCCTGACCCCGATTGCCGCTTGGGCCGAGGGGCAGTTGCACAAGATCGCCGTGCATGTGAACCAAAACGATCCACATACGCTGAACATGGCGCTCAACAACGTGCAGAACCTGTACAAATACTATGAGTCCCAAGGGTATACGGCGCAGATTGAAATCGTCGCCTATGGCCCCGGCCTGCAGATGCTGATCGACGGAGCCAGCCCCGTGGGCGAACGTGTCAGCACCATGGCGTTGCAGCACGACAGCCTGACATTCTCGGCCTGTGGCAACACCATCGCGAAGATGAGCCAGAAGGCCGGCAAGGACATCACGCTGCTCGACGAGGCACAGGTCGTGCCCTCGGGCGTCGTGCGCCTGGTTGAGCTGCAGGATCAGGGCTTCGCCTACATCCGGCCCTGAGTCATTATGCCCGGCTGGCAATTTCCGCTGGCCGGGCTAGTCTGCCCCCAACGCGAAACGAGGGGACGGACAGTATGAAGAAGAACCCGCTGGGCCGCACCGGCCTGATGGTCAGCGAATTGTGCCTCGGCACGATGACATTCGGCACCCAGACCGATGCCGCGACGGCCCATGCCCAGATCGACCGCGCGCTGGCGGCGGGCATAAATTTCATCGACACGGCCGAAATGTATCCGGTCAACCCGGTGTCGCCCGAAACCGTGGGCCGCACCGAAGAGATCATCGGCGACTGGATCGCGGCGAATCCGGCAAGGCGCGGTGAGTTCGTTCTGGCCACGAAACATCCGGGCGAGGGGTCGGCCATCCGGCCCGGCGGGACGCCGATGATTTCGTCAAAAACCATCGCACAATCGGTCGAAGGGTCGCTGCGGCGGTTGAAGACGGACGTGATCGACCTCTACCAGTTTCACTGGCCCAATCGCGGCAGCTACCAGTTCCGCCGGAACTGGACATACGATCCGTCGGGGCAGAACCGCGCAGACACCATCGCGCATATGGAAGACGCGATGGGCGCGCTGGCGCGCGAGGTGGAAAAGGGCAATATCCGTCATTTCGGCCTTTCGAACGAATCCGCCTGGGGCACGACCATGTGGTGCATGGTGGCCGACCGCGTGGGCGGGCCACGCCCCGCAAGCATCCAGAACGAATACTCGCTGCTCTGCCGACTGTTCGATACCGATCTGGCGGAAACGGCGGTGAACGAGGATGTCTGCCTGCTGGCGTTCTCACCGCTCGGAGCGGGTTTCCTGACCGGGAAATACCAGGGCGGCACGGTGCCGGATGCCTCGCGCATGTCCTTGAACCCGGAGATGGGCGGACGCAAAACAGATCGCGTTTTCAAAGCCGTGCAAGCCTATCTTGATCTTGCGCGTGAATATGGGGTTGATCCCATCCACATGGCGCTGGGGTGGGCCGCGCGGCGGCCCTTCATGACCTCGGTCATCTTCGGCGCAACCACGCTGACCCAGCTTGACCATGCGCTCGAAGGTGTGGGGCTGGAGCTGAGCGACGATCTGCTTTCGGGTATAGACGCGGTGCATCGGGCGCATCCGATGCCCTACTGACCCCCTTTCCCCGGGCCGCGATTTCGGCCAACACTGCGGCAAGCAACAAGCCCGGGGAGAGACGCGATGCCACTTTCAATGAACCGCGAGGTGTTCATCACCTGTGCCGTCACGGGATCGGGCGCGACACAGGACAGATCGCGCCACGTCCCGCGCAGCCCGGCCGAGATCGCCGCCAGCGCCATCGACGCGGCGCGCGCGGGCGCGGCTGTCGTGCATTGCCATGTGCGCGATCCCGAAACCGGCGCGCCGTCGCGGCGGCTGGACCTCTATCGCGAGGTGATGGAGCGCATCCGCGAGGCAGAGGTCGACGTTGTGCTGAACCTGACGGCCGGCATGGGCGGCGACATCGTCTTTGGCAGCCCCGAGTCGCCCTTTCCCCTGAACGAGGATGCCACCGACATGATCGGCGCGGCCGAGCGGGTCGAGCACATCAAGCAATGCCTGCCCGAGATCTGCACGCTGGATTGCGGCACGATGAATTTCGCCGAGGCCGATTACGTGATGACCAACACGCCCGGCATGCTGCAGGCCATGGGCCGGATGATGACGCATCTGGGCGTCAAACCAGAGATCGAGGCCTTCGACACCGGGCATCTGTGGTATGCCAAGCAGCTTGTGGCCGACGGGGTGCTGGACAGCCCCGCCCTGGTGCAGCTTTGCATGGGGGTGCCCTGGGGCGCGCCGGACGACCTCAATACCTTTATGGCGATGGTGAACAACGTGCCCGACGACTGGACGTTTTCGGCGTTTTCGCTGGGCCGCAACCAGATGGCCTATGTCGCGGCGGCGGTATTGGCGGGCGGCAATGTGCGCGTGGGGCTGGAGGATAACCTGTGGCTCGACAAGGGTATGCTTGCGACCAACGCCCAACTGGTCGAACGTGCTGTAACCATTATCGAAAACATGGGCGCGCGGGTGATCGGCCCTCAAGAGGTGCGCGCAAAACTGGGCCTGCAGAAACAGGCCCCGGCGGCGTGAGCGCCTGCCGCGACATCAGGGGCGCCGCCCGTAGGACAAAGGCGCTGGCGCTGGTTTTCCTGCTGCTGCCGGCCTGCATGCCCGCGCCGCTGGACGATGCGGTTTTACGCGACCGGGACGCCCCGATATCATCGCAGGTCGACGTGACCGAGGCACGCCTGTCGGGCGACTGGCGCGTCCGGGTGGCGCCGCTGGTCGGGCCGGTCGTGGCGGGGGACATCCTGCGCCTTCGCGAGGATGACCTGCTGATGTCCGGGCCGGGCCGGTTCGAAGTGACGCAAGGCCCGTTGAAGGGGCGACTCCTGTGGGTGCTGTGGCTGGATGCCGACAATCGCACCGCGGCAATCGGCGCGCCGGACGGGCGGATCGGCTGGATCATGGACCGTTCCCCGCGGGGCGGGGCGGACCGGATCGCCGCCGCGCGCGGGATCATGGAATGGCAGGGCTATGACATGGCCCGGATGAAAGAGGTGAGTGGATGAGCGGCAAGGCGGCAATCGTCGGGGGCGGCGTGATCGGGGGCGGTTGGGCCGCGCGGTTCCTTCTCAATGGCTGGGACGTGGCGGTGTTCGACCCCGACCCGCAGGCCGAACGCAAGCTGGGCGAAGTGCTGGAAAACGCGCGCCGTTCGCTGCCGGGCCTTGGCGATGTGGCGCTGCCGTCCGAGGGGCAGCTGCGGTTCTGCGCCTCGCTTGCCGAGGCCGTGGACGGCGCCGACTGGGTGCAGGAAAGCGTGCCCGAGCGGCTGGAATTGAAGCACCGTGTCCTTGCCGAATTGGCGGGGCATGTGCGCGCGGATACGGTGATCGGGTCGTCAACATCCGGTTTCAAGCCGTCGGAGTTGCAAGAAGGGCAGGCGCTGGCGGGCCAGATCGTCGTCGCGCATCCGTTCAATCCCGTCTACCTGCTGCCGCTGGTCGAGATCGTCGGCTCACCCGCCAACGATCCGGCATTCATCGAAGATGCCTGCGCACGGCTGACCGCACTGGGCATGAAGCCCTTGCATATCCGCGCCGAGATCGACGCGCATATCGCCGACCGGCTGCTCGAGGCCGTCTGGCGCGAGGCGTTGTGGCTGGTGCGCGACGGGATCGCCACCACCGAAGAGATCGACGACGCGATCCGGTTCGGGTTCGGCCTGCGTTGGGCGCAGATGGGCCTGTTCGAAACCTACCGGATCGCCGGGGGCGAGGCCGGGATGCGGCATTTCATTTCGCAGTTCGGCCCCTGCCTGCAATGGCCATGGACCAAGTTGATGGACGTGCCCGAACTGACCGACGACCTGATCGAGCGGATCGCCGGGCAATCCGATGCGCAGTCCGGTACACATTCGATCCGCGAGCTGGAGCGCATCCGCGACGGCAACCTTGTCGGTATGATGCGGGCGCTGGCGCTGAACGACTGGGGGGCCGGTGCGCTTCAGAATGCCCATGATGCCGCGCGGGCGCAGGCCGCCGGGTTGGTGGACCATGTGGGCGCGCTGTCCGATCCGTCCCTGCCGGTGCTGACATTGACGCGTGCCGTGCCGCTGGACTGGATCGATTACAACGGCCACATGACCGAAGCACGGTATCTGGATGCCTTCGCGCAGGCGACCGACCGGCTGATGCGCATGGTGGGCTGCGATGACAGCTATATCGCGGAAGGTGGCAGTTTCTTTACGGTCGAAACCCATATCCGGCATCTCGACGAGGTGCGCGCAGGCGCGCCGATCACAGTGCATACGCGCGTGCTGGAGGGGGCGGGCAAGAAAATGCACCTGTGGCACGAGATGCAGTCGGACGGGCGGCTTCTGGCCACGGGTGAGCACATGTTGCTGCATGTCGATCTTGCCACCCGCCGCGCTTCGCCGCCCGCGCCGCAAGTTGCCGGCGCGCTGGAACGGCTGGCCGCAGCCCATGCCGCGCTGCCCTTGCCCGAAGGTGCGGGGCGCGGCGTCGGTGCCCCCCGCTAGGGCGGAATCAGCGGATTTCGTCGCGCAGACGGCGCAGGTGGCCGGGCAGGTCGCGGGCGCTGATGGACGCCTCGCGCACAAGCTGGTCGAAATGGACGACAAACGCCTGCACCCGCACGGAATCGCGGAATGCCAGGTAGTTGCGGCCGACATAGAGAACGGCCAGCAGCGGGCCGAACACCGTGAGCGGCGCGGAATACAGCCGCCGGGCGTCGAACAGGTAAATGCGCATGCGCGGATAGAACTGGTCGTAAAGCGAAAGGATGCGGTCGATCTGGTCACGGCGCACTTGCGCGGGCAGCCCGCTGTAATAGCCTTCGCCGCGCGCGAAACTGTCGATTTCATATAGCGGCATGGCAATTTCGTAATCCGAATGCGCGCCGCGCATCCACGCCAGCCGGTCTTCGGATGCGCCGATCGCCTGTTCGGCGGTGCGGCCCAGATGGGGGCTGTATTCCCATTCCAGCATCGGGCGGGTTTTCAGCATGTCTGGCAGCGCTGCGGGAACATGGCGGATCTTGTAGCCCGCGGCCTCGCGATGCCAGTCGAAGATCTGTTCGTCGACAAGGGCGCGGGGGGCTTCGGTCACGGTCAGCGAGTTTGCCAGCAGGTCGGCGGCGCTTTCGGGCCGGTCCGAGAGTGACAAAAGCCAATCCGACGACACGCCAAGCGCGGCAGCGCATTCGCCCACGACCTGCGCGTTGGGCAGCCGCGCGCCATCTCCGCCAAGAAGCTGCGAAATGGTCGAGCGATCCACCCCGATCATGCGGGCCAGTGCGCTCTGGCTGGTGGCGCTGCGCTCCATCGCCTGGGCCAGTCGCGCACGGAAGGTTTCGGCGCGGGTGCGCTTGTCGATTTTTTCGTGCATATGGTGACTAATATCATCAATCGTGAAAATTGTTAATCATATTCGGAATTCTGAAATCTGCGGTGATGCTCTAGCAAGGGATTGAATTCACGACAGAAACAGACAGGGGGCAAGGTGACCGGCGGAAAATCGGGGCGGCAGGGCGATCTGAGGCATGCGGATGCAGTGGAATGGCCGACGCTGGCGTTGCTGACGTTGAGCTATGCGCTCTGGGCGCTGGGCACGACCTGGGTCGCGGCATTGTGGCTGCCTGCGGGCATGGTCCTGGTCACCTTTGCCGCGGCGCTGCATTCCTCGCTCTGTCACGAGGCGCTGCACGGGCACCCGTTCCGGCGCGCGTGGCTGAACGAGGCGCTTGTTTTCCCCGCTCTGGGCCTGGCCATCCCTTATCGCCGTTTCCATGACACGCATCTGGCGCATCACCATGACGAAATCCTGACCGACCCCTATGACGACCCGGAGTCGAACTATCTGGACCCGGCTGTATGGGCGCGTCTGCCGGGCTGGCAGCGGTCGGTGCTGCGGGTGAACAACACACTGCTGGGGCGCATGGTTCTGGGTCCGCTGGTGGGGCAGGTGGCGTTCATGGCGGCGGACTGGCGGCTGATCAGGGCCGGTGCGCCGGGGGTGCTGGCGGCCTGGCTGTGGCATGTGCCGGCGGTGACGCTGGTGCTGTGGTGGATCGGCACAATCGGGCAGATGCCGGTCTGGGCCTTCCTGCTGTCCAGCTATGCCGCGTTGTCGATCCTGAAAATCCGCACATTCCTGGAACATCGCGCACATGACCGCGCCCGCGCCCGCACCGTCATCATCGAGGACCGCGGGCCACTGGCGCTCATGTTCCTGAACAACAACCTGCATGTGGTCCATCACATGCATCCGCGGGTGGCCTGGTACAAGCTACCCGCGTTGTACCGGCGTCACCGTGATCATTACCGCCGCCGGAACGAATCCTATGTCTACCGCTCCTACACCGAGGTTTTCCGGCGCTACCTGTTCAAGGCAAAAGACCCGGTGCCGCATCCGATCTGGCGCCGGGGGTAAATCCGGGGCAGAAGGGGCCGCATGGAACCATGGGTCTGGGTCACTTTCTGCGCCGCCGCCTTTCAAACGGTGCGATTCATGCTGCAAAAGCAGCTTTCCGCCGCCGCGCTTTCGGCGGCGGGTGCCACGTTCGCGCGCTTTGTGTTCAGCGCGCCGCTGGTGTTGCTGCTGGTGCCTGTCTACCTGTGGGCCTCTGCACAGACGTTGCCGGGGCTGAACGGTACGTTCTGGGCCTACGCGCTGACCGGCGGGCTGGCGCAGATCCTGGCCACGGTCTGTGTGGTGCTGCTGTTCAAACGGCGCAACTTTGCGGTCGGCATCACCTTCAAGAAAACCGAGGTCGTGCAGACCGCGCTGGTCGGATTGATCGTGCTCGGCGAAGGCGTGAGCCTGGGCGCGCTGGCGGCGATCCTGCTGGGGTTGTTCGGGGTGCTGATGTTGTCCGACATGCCCGAGATCGACGGCAACTGGCGCCGGCGGGTGATGAACCCGGCGGCGGGGTTGGGGCTGCTGTCGGGGGTGCTGTTCGCGGTATCCGGTGTGACCTATCGCGGCGCGTCGCTGGAACTGGCCAGCGACGATCCGGGCCTGCGCGCGCTGGTGACGCTGGCGGCGGTCGCGACGTCACAGATGATTGGCCTTGGCGCTTGGCTGCTGTGGCGGGAACCGGGGCAGGTGGGGCGCGTGCTGTCCGCGCACAAATCGGCCAAGTGGATCGGCCTGACCTCGATGGCGGGCAGCCTGTGCTGGTTCACCGCCTTCACCTTGCAAAACGCGGCCTACGTGAACGCCGTGGGTCAGGTCGAGCTGGTATTTTCGCTGGCCGTGTCGGTGCTGGTCTTCGGCGAAAAGCTGACCGGGAAAGAATTGGGCGGGATCGCGCTGGTCACTGGAAGCGTGCTGGCGCTGATCCTGCTGGTCTGACTTATTTGTAGTCGTGCTTGCGCCCGGTCAGCGGGCCGACGCCACCAAGGCGCAGGAACAGGCTTTCTTCCTCGTTGTTACGAAAGAACGGAACGCTTTGGGGCGGCTCGGGGTCGTGCGCACGGGCGGCGACCTCGGCCAGGACGACCTCGGTGATGAAGGGCAGGTCGAACTTGCGCACCTCGGGCAGCCGGACCCATTGCAGGTGCGAAAGCTCGTCGCAGGCGGCCGAGAAATCGTCGAGATCGCTGGCCACCTCGTCGGCGTCGATCAGGAAAAACCGCGCATCGAAGCGGCGCGGGCGTCCGGGCGGCGTGATGGCGCGAAAGACGAATTGCAGCGGATGGGCGGACGGCACGTGCCCGGTTTCGGCAAACCCCGCCCAGTCGGCGGGCACCTCGCCCGGCCAGTCGCCGGGCTGGCCGAGTATCAGGCCGGTTTCCTCCCACAATTCGCGGATCGCGGCGGCCGACAGGGCATGGATCAGCGACGGATCGGCATCTTCGGCCAGGCGCGCGCGGCATATTTCCGGCATCTGGCTGGCCAGCGGCACATCGGCATCCTCGGCATCGACCGCCCCGCCCGGAAAGACGAACTTGTTGGGCATGAACGCAGCCGCCGATCCGCGCTGACCCATGAGGACATGCGGGTCGTCATGGCGGTTGCGCAGCACGATCACCGTGGCTGCGTTGCGGATGGCGGTCTTGTCGATTGTCATGGTGCTCCCCTCGTAGGTGGGGGCGTCTTTCAGCCGGGTTTTGCGAACCCGTGCATGTATCGGGCCCACTGGAACCCGATCATCGCCCCTTTCAACCTGGGCAGAAGGTAGAGGGAGAGCGCGACACAGCCAATAGCGAAAATGGTGAAAAGGATCAGCGGCTCGGGGCGGAACTGCACAAAGACGATATGCAGAAGCGGCGCCATGATGTGCCCGACGATCAGGATCGTCAGGTAGGCCGGCCCGTCATCGGCGCGGTGGTGGAACAGTTCCTGCTTGCAGACCGGGCAGCTGCGTCGAACGTTCAGATAGCCCTTCATCAGCGGGCCGCTGCCGCAATTCGGGCATTTCTGCCGCCAGCCCTTCCAGACGGCGGGCCAGGTCTCACGGTCGTCGACCTGTGACGTGTGATCAAACATGTTCGGTTCCCTCGTTCGCACGACGCATACAATGGGGGATCGGGGCCGGTGCTGAAAGGGGACGAGATGTCCTTGCGGCGGGATGTCGCAAAAATGCGGCTATCACGGCTGCGTGAGCGATGAGGTTTTGTGCGACGGAAAGCCGGGGTGGCCCCGTTTGAACCCACAGAACCGGGGAAGATACAGCCCCGGTCGGAACCGAAAAACAACGGAGTGACGCAATGAAACCTGCAATCCTGATTCCCGGCCTGGCCGTGGCCATCATCGCCGGCACCGCGGTTCTGGCAAGCCCGATGGGCGGCATGGGCCGCGACGGTGGTCCGCGTTTCGATTTCGAGGCGATGGATGCCGACGGTGACGGCAAGCTGACCCGCGCCGAGATCGAGGCGGGCGCCAAAGCGCGCTTTGCCGAAAGCGACACCGATGGCGACGGCGCGCTGAGCGCCGAGGAAATGGTCGCCGCTGCACAGGCCCGCGCCGCCGAACGCGCCGCCGAGCGTCACGCCAGGATGCTGGCGTGGCGCGACAGTGACGGCGACGGCAAACTGAGCTTCGAAGAGATGGGTGGCGCCCGCATGGTGCGCATGCTGGAGCGTGTGGATGCCGATGGCGACGGGGCCGTGACCAAGGATGAAATGGCCCGGATGCGCGACAGGATGGGCGAGCGTGGTGAGCATCGCGGCTTTGGCAAGCGTGATCATCACGAGCACGGCCATGGCGATGGCGAAGGATACCACCATATGCGCGACTGATTGCGCCAGACGGGGCCGCGCGTGGCGCGGCCCCGATTGTGGTTTTCGTGGTTGCGGGGTAGGCCGGACGGGTGATGAAAATGCCGTTTGACGCCATGGACGATGTGCCCGACGAGGCCTTGCTGACGCTGTTCGCAAACGGCGACGGTACGGCTGCGCGGGCCCTGACGCTGCGCATGACGCCGCGGGTCATGGCCCATGCCTATCGCCTGCTGGGCGACCGGGACGAGGCCGAAGACGTGGCGCAGGAGGCAATGATGCGGCTCTGGCGCATCGCCCCCGAATGGCGGCAGGGCGAGGCGAAGGTCACAACCTGGCTCTATCGGGTGGTGGCGAACCTCTGCACCGACCGGCTGCGCCGGCGGCGCGGCGTGGATTTGGATGCCGTGCCGGAGCCCGAGGACGACGCGCCCGGGGCCGAGCAGGGGTTGTTGCAGCAGGCGCGTGCGGATGCGTTGCAGATGGCGCTCGGTCTACTGCCCGAACGGCAGCGCCAGGCGGTGGTGTTGCGGCATATCGAAGGGTTATCCAACCCCGAGATCGCCGAGATCATGGAAATAGGCGTGGAGGCGGTGGAATCGCTGACCGCGCGGGGAAAACGGGCGCTGAGCGATGCTTTGGCATCGCGACGCGCGGAACTGGGGTTCGATGATGGCTGGGACTGACAGGAACGAAACCGGGCTCGAGACCTTCTTCGAGTCCGCGCGCGCGACGGCGCCGGGCCCTTCGGGGGATTTGATGGCACGCGTCCTGGCGGATGCCGAGGCCGTACAGGCTGCCAGGGTCAAGGCCCCTGCGCGGCGCGGCCCGCGCGTCCGGTTCGCGCAATTGCGCGAGGCGATCGGCGGCTGGCCGGCAATGGCCGGACTGGTCAGTGCCGGCTTGGCCGGATTGTGGTTGGGGGTAAGCCCGCCCGCCGCGTTGAACGATTTGCCGTTGGCCGGTTTCGGCGCGGGCGAGTCTGCGTTGGTCGGCATGTTGCCGGGGGTCGAGTTGGACCTTCTGGCGTTGGAAGAGGGGTAAGCGATGAGTGACCTGGACAAGACGCCGTCCGTGCGAATGAAACCCTGGCTGCGGGTTTTGCTGTTTGCTTCGCTTGCGTTGAACCTGGCAGTCGTTGGGCTTTTCGCGGGCGCGGCCTGGCGGCATGGCTACCATGACCGCGACCGCAGCCCCCGGACCGACCGCATCAGCGTCGCCTATATCCGTGCCCTGGGCGAGGACGACCGCCGCGCCATCCGCGACGCCATGCGCGCCGAACTGCCCGACCGGCAGGCATTGCGGGCCGAATTGCGTTCCAGCTTCGGTGCAATCCTGGAAACCCTGCGGGCCGATGCGTTCGACCGCGATGCGTTGGCCGCCCAGATCGCGGCGCAGTTCGCCATCGGCTCGGATATCCAGTCCACCGCCCGGTCGCTGATGCTGGACCGGGTCGCGGCCATGACCCCGCAGGAACGCCGCGCCTTCGCCGACCGGCTGGAACAGGAACTGCAAAGGGTCAGCAGGCACGGCGGCAAGCGGGACGGCATGCACCATCGCGACTAGGCGGCGGATTGCTCGGCCAGCGTGACGGTGTTGCGCCCGCAGGATTTCGCCGAATAAAGCGCGCGATCCGCTTGTTCCAGAAGGGCCTCGCCGGATGGGACGGCGCTTGTGTGACCGCTCATGGCGAGACCCACGCTGACGGTCTGGCGGATGGTGGCCGGGCATCCCGCGACGGGTATCGGGGATTTCCCGACGGCGCGGCAGAGCATGCGGGCCGCAGCCTGTGCGTCGTGGCACGACAGTCGCGGCATTGCGATCAGAAACTCCTCGCCGCCGATGCGCGCCAGCAAATCGCCGGGCCGCAGGGCGGTGCGCAGTCTTTGCGCCACCTTCTTCAGAACGGCATCGCCCGCCGCGTGACCGAAGCGGTCGTTCACCGATTTGAAATGATCGAGGTCCGCTATCATGACGGCAAGGCTTTCGCCGTGGTCGCACGCCTCTTGCGCCATCCGTCCCAGTTGGGGCAGGGCGTGACGGCGATTGTAAAGACCTGTCAGCGGGTCCGTCACGGCGGCGCGCAACCCGTCATGCACCGTGTCGCGCAGCCGGTCTGCGCGGCGTTTCCCGACGATCAACCTTTCCAGCCGGAGATCGAGTTCGGCCTTCGGGCCCGCAAGCGCCATCGCGTCGTTCGCGCCGTGATCCAAAGCTTCGGCCATCAACGCGTCGTCGTCCTCGGCAAGCAACGCCATGATGGCGAGATTGCGGGTTTCCGGCTGGGCGCGCAGCGCGGCGATGACGTGCATGCCGTTGTCGTCAGCGGCATTCGACAGCAGAACGATCCCCAGGTCCGGCCGGCCGCGCCTGTTACTTGAGCGCAGAAGATCCAGCCCCTGAGCCCTGTCCACTCGGTGTATCAACCTGTCATTCAACGATCCGGCCAGCAGGTTCGCGCGCTGTTCGGGGCCACCGATTATGGCGATGCGGCCGGGGCCGTGAAAGCCCTGCGCCGCCTCGGAAAGCCCAAGTGCGCGGTTGCTTCCTTCGCGCAGGCGCAGTTCTTCCATCCCGCCGGTGGCGCGCAGAAGGCAGCGGATGCGCGATAACAGAAGCGCCTCGTTCAACGGCCGTTCCAGAACGACATCCGCGCCGGCCTGCAACGCGTCAAGGCGCTGGCAGGTATCCAGCGTCCGGGCCACCATGATGATCGGCAGCGTTCCCGCGGGATGGCGGGCGCGTATCCGCTGGCAAAGCGCGATGCCCGGCATGTCGGGCAGGTCGGCGGCGATGATCGCCAGCGATGGCGCGCCATTGTTCAGATGCCCGATGGCGTCGCGTCCGCTTGCGGCCTGCTCGACGTCGAAGAACGCGGCGGCAAGCCGCGCCCGCAGGACGATACGATTGGTGGACACGGAGTCAACGATCAGTACACGGCCTGGCATGGCAGAGACCCGCAGCTTGCAATTTCAACGCGCTCAGTCTTTATGGCGAGAGGTTAAGAAAACCTTTCCGGGATCGTTCAAATTGTCCTACTCGCGCGAATCCGCCGAAACCCTTGCACTGACCGCCCTTGGCTGGCTGGCGGCCCATGACGACCTGCTTCCGGTGTTCATGGGATCGACCGGGATGAGCGAGGCAGACCTGCGCGAACGCGCGGCCGATCCCGACTTTCTCGGGGCGGTGCTGGATTTCCTGATGATGGACGATTCCTGGATCGTGCGTTTCTGCGACGATACCGGCACGCCCTATGACGGGCCGGGGCAGGCGCGCGCCGTGCTGCCCGGCGGCGAGCAGGTGCATTGGACCTGATCAGAGCGTCTTGAGCGCCGCACCGTCGGGGCCGCGCAGCTTGGTCAGCAGGCGTTTGAGCTCTTCTTCCTCGCCGGCGTCAAGCTGTCCGGCCATGATCGCGGCGTTTTCCCGTGCAAACGGGGTGGCATCGCGGATCGCGGTGCAGCCCTTTTCGGTCAGCTCGACCCGCCTGGTGCGTTTGTCTTCGGTGCCGGACGACCGGGCAAGCAAGCCGTCGTCTTCCATGTGGCGCAGGGCGCGGCTGGTGGCGGTGCGGTCGATTCCCACGAATTCCGCGATGTCCGAGGGCTGGCTCAGCCCCTCGTTGCCGACGGCCAACAGGATGCACCACGTCGTGCGTGTCAGTCCCAGGGTGCGCAACTGTTCGTCCAGCCGCCGTTCCTGCAGGCGGGCGGCGATGGACAGGTGATAGCCCAAAGACTGATGCAACCGGTAAGGCGTGGTATCCTTCATGCCGCCAAAAGGGCGCGAAGCGGCCGGGAAAGTCAAGCGGAGGGCTTGCCGCCGGGGCGCCTTGTGCCCAGATTGGCGGCAGGCAAGACGGGCGGGGCGGGATGGACATCGCAGGAATACTTTTCGACAAGGACGGCACGCTGTTCGATTTCGGTGCGACGTGGAACGGCTGGGCCGCCACCGTGATCGGGGAGCTTGCCCAGGGCGATACGGATCGGGCGCGGGCCCTGGCGGATGCGGCGCGTTTCGATCTGGAGGCACAGCAGTTCCACCCGGACAGCCCCGTGATCGCGGGCACCAACCGCGAGGCGGCAGAATGCCTGGCCAGCGCGCTTCCCAACCGCAGTCTGACCGAGATCGAAGCCCTTCTGACCGAAAAGGCGGCGCTGGCGCCGCTGGCGCCGGCGGTGGATCTTGTGCCCTTTCTGACCTCACTGGCAGGGCGCGGATTGCGGCTGGGCGTGATGACCAACGACACCGAATACGCAGCCCATGCGCATTTGGGGGCGGTTGGCGTTGCCGGGCATTTCGACTTCATTGCCGGCTTCGACAGTGGATTTGGCGCCAAGCCCGCGCCCGAACCTCTTCTGGCGTTTGCCCGCGCGATGAACCTTGCGCCCGGGCAAGTCGCGATGGTGGGCGACAGCGCCCATGACCTGATCGCGGGGCGCGCTGCGGGTATGCGCACGGTGGGCGTGCTGACCGGCCTGGCGCAGGCGCATGAACTGGCGCCGCTGGCCGACGTGGTGCTGCCGGATATCGGTCATCTGCCCGCATGGCTGGGGCATTGAGCGCCGCTTTTCTGTCTGAAACCGACTGAATCCGTCGCGATCCGGCAGGATCGGGGTCTGGCTGCGTGATCTGCTGGATTCACCATCCAGCACAGGAGCGCATGACATGGCGGACGGGGCGACAGCGACACGCAGAAAGCGCGGTGGCGGACGGGCAGGCAACGCGGCCCGTCGCGGCACCGCAGTCATCGAACAGAGCCCCTGGCGCATTCCGGTCAACATAGATCGTCCGATCGAACCGCTGACGCCGGAGGGTGTCGAGGCAATCCACAATGCCGCGATGGAGATTCTCGAAGAGATCGGTATCGAGTTCCTGCACGACGACGCGCTTGCCATCCTGCGCGAGGCTGGGTGCACCATCGACGGGCAGAACGTGCGCATGGGCCGCGATTTCGTCATGGAAATGGTCGCAAAGGCACCGGCCGAGTTCACAATCACGCCGCGCAACCCCGATCACACGATCACGATCGGCGGCAAGGCCATCCTGTTCGGCAACGTGTCGTCCCCGCCCAATTACTGGGACATGGAACTTGGCCGCAAGCTGCCCGGCACGCGCGAGATGTGCCAGAACCTGCTGAAGCTGACGCAGTATTTCAACTGCATCCATTTCGCCGGCGGATACCCGGTCGAGCCGGTCGATATCCACGCCAGCGTCCGGCATCTCGATGTGCTCTATGACAAGCTGACGCTGACCGACAAGGCGATGCATGCCTACAGTCTTGGCAAGGAACGCGTCGAGGACGTGATGGAGATGGTGCGTATCGCCGGCGGGCTGAGCCACGAGGAATTCGAAGCCACGCCGCGGATGTACACCAATATCAACTCGACCTCGCCGCTGAAACATGACGAGCCGATGTTGGATGGCTGGATGCGAATGGCGCGGCGCGGGCAGGGGCTGGTGGTGACGCCCTTCACGCTTGCGGGCGCAATGGCCCCGGTGACGATGGCGGGTGCGGTGGCGCAATCGCTGGCCGAGGCGCTGTGCGCAATCGCGCTGGCGCAGTATATCCGCCCCGGCGTGCCCTGCGTGATCGGCACCTTCACGTCGAATGTCGACATGAAATCCGGCGCGCCCGCCTTTGGCACGCCGGAATACATGCGCGCCACGCAAATGACCGGGCAGATGGCGCGGTTCTATGGCCTGCCGTTGCGGTCGTCGGGCGTGTGCGCGGCCAACGTGCCGGACGGACAGGCGATGTGGGAGACATCGAACAGCCTGTGGGCCGCGGTGCAGTCGGGCACCAACATGATCTATCACGCCGCTGGCTGGCTCGAAGGTGGGCTGATCGCGTCGCCCGAGAAATTCGTCATGGATTGCGAGGTGATCCAGCAGATCCAGCGCTACATGGAACCCGAAATCCTCGACACCTCGCCCGAGGCGCTAGCGGTCGATGCGATCCGCGAAGTGGGCGCGGGCGGCCATTTCTTCGGCATCCAGCACACGCAGGACCGCTATACCGCCGCTTTCTATCAGCCCTTCCTGTCGGACTGGCGCAATTTCGAGGCATGGGAGGCCGCCGGCGCGGTCTGGACGCCGGAACGGGCGCACCGGATCTACAAGGACATCGTCGGCGCCTTCGAGCCGCCGGCGATGGATGACGGCATCCGTGACGAGCTGGCCGATTTCGTGGCCCGCCGCAAGGCCGAGGGCGGCGCGCCGACGGATTTCTGAACCCGAAGAAACCTTTCGAATTGAAGGTATTGACGGAATATTAACGTGCAGTGCCCTAACCTTTGCCCGGAGTTGTGGGAAAGGAAGGGGAATGCACGGGCTGATCAACCGCGCGATCGAATGTTTCGTGCGCGATACCTATGGCGATGCGTGCTGGGACGGTGTCGTGCGTGCTGCGGCACTGGATGCCGACCGGTTCGAGGCGATGCTGCGTTATGACACCGCGCTGACATGGCGGGTGCTGGACGCGATCACCGGCACGCTTGGCAAATCGCGCGATGACGTGCTCGAAGATATCGGCACGTACCTTGTCTCGCACCCCAACACCGAGGCGTTGCGCCGATTGCTGCGTTTCGGCGGCGTGGGGTTTGTCGATTTCCTGCATTCGCTGGATGAATTGCCCGACCGCGCGCGCCTTGCGGTCGACGACCTCGATCTGCCGCAACTGGAGCTTCGCGAGTGCGGCGATGGAAAATTCGTCTTGAACCTGCGGTCCGAGCTGCCGGGTTTCGGCCATGTCATGATGGGGGTCTTGCGGGCGATGGCGGACGATTACGGCGCGCTCGTGATGCTTGAATATGACGGCAGGTGCGGCGGGTCCGAGAATATAACGATCTCTCTCGTCGAAACCGCCTATGCCGAAGGGCGCAGCTTTCATCTCGGGGCACAGGCCGGATGAAGATGCAGCTCGAAGATGCCGCCGCGGTGCTGAATGTGCTCTGCCCGATGCATGTCATTCTTTCAGATGACGGTACCGTTCTGCATTCCGGGGCGACGCTGCAAAAGCTTTGCCATGGCAGAACGCTGGACGGGTCGCAGTTTTTCAAGGTGTTCGACCTGCGGCGCCCGCGCGACATGCGCTCGATCGCCGATCTGCGGCGCGCGGCCGGCCAGAAACTGCACCTGCAGCTCCGCGAGGCGCCGCATACCGGGCTGAAAGGGGTCGCGGTGCCCTGGGCGCATGGCGCAGTGGTAAACCTGTCTTTCGGTATCTCGATCCTCGATGCGGTACGTGACCATGCGCTGACCAGCGCCGATTTCGCAGCCACCGACATGACCGTTGAAATGCTGTACCTGGTCGAGGCAAAATCCGCCGCGATGGAGGCGAGCCGCAAGCTGAACCAGCGGCTTCAGGGCGCCCGGATCGCGGCCGAGGAACAGGCCTTTACCGACACTCTGACCGGGCTCAAGAACCGCCGTGCCTTGGCTCATGTGCTGCGGCGGTTGAGCAGCGGGCCAACGGGGTTCGCGCTGATGCATCTCGATCTCGATTTCTTCAAGGCCGTCAACGACACGCTGGGTCATCCCGCGGGCGACCATGTGCTGCAGGAGGTCGCGCGCATCCTGGTCGAAGAGACCCGCGATTCCGATACCGTGTCGCGCGTCGGCGGGGACGAATTCGTGCTGGTGCTGCCGGGCCGGACCGAGCCCGCCCGGCTGGACGCGATCGCGCACCGGATCATCACGCGCCTGCAACAGCCGATTCCCTTCGAGGGGCAGGTCTGCCGCATTTCTGGCAGCATCGGCACCAGCCTGTCGGATCACTACGATCCGCCCGATCCAGACCGCATGATGGCCGATGCCGACCTCGCGCTCTATGCCTCCAAACGCCAGGGCCGGGCGCGCCATTCGTTTTTCAAACCGGGCGACCGGGCCGGGGCCACATGATTGCCGCGGACTGGGAATGGCCTGCCACCGGATGCCATGAGCTCATGCAACGAAGCCGGACGAAACAATGCCCGGATCAGCGCGGTTGTTCAGATTTCAGGAAAAGTGGCAGCCCGTAGGGGAATCGAACCCCTCTTTCCAGGTTGAAAACCTGGCGTCCTAACCGATAGACGAACGGGCCACTCTTGGTGTGCGCGGTGTTTAGAAAATGCAGTCGGGCAGCGCAAGGGGTAAAATCATGCCGGTGCAGAAAATTTTCAACGCCAATCGCGACAGGATCAGCCGGTCGCACGCGCGGCGTCTTCCAGGCGGAGTTGCGCGCTCCGGCGGCCGCCCCATTCGTTGATCTCGACCCGCCCGGCAAGGTGGAATCGCGCGCCGCCATGCCCTTCGAGCGCGGCGCCCAGCGGGCCGTCGAACGCACCAAAGCAGATCGCGTCCATCACCGGGCCCGAGGCATCGCCGAAGCTGAGTTTCAGATGCGATGCGCCCACGCGCTTGGCGAATCTGATGGCCATGTCGGGAAAGGCATGACGCGGGGCAGGGGCGCCCGCGCCGAACGGGCCTGCGGATTCCAGAAGGTCCACGAGGTCGGGCGTGGCCGCACCCGGCATCAGCATACCATCTAGGCGCAGATCGGCGGGGCCAGCCTGGCCCGCGCCCTGTTTGGCCAGCAACTCGGACAGGCGCGCCATGGCGGGTTCCAGCTGCGCGCGGTCGACGGTCAGTCCGGCGGCCATCTTGTGCCCGCCGCCCTTGATCAGCAGCCCCTCTGCGGTCAGCCTCTGGATCGCCGCGCCGAGGTCGACGCCGCTGACGGACCGGCCCGAACCCTTGCCTTCGTTTCCATCGAACCCGATGACGATGGCAGGGCGGTTGGTGGCCTCTTTCAGGCGGCTGGCGACGATGCCGACGACGCCGGGGTGCCAGCCTTCGCCGGCGGCCCAGACCAGCGGTGCATCCAGCCCGCGCGCCTCGGCCTGGGCCAGGGCGGCATCGCGAACCTCGGCTTCGATGTCGCGGCGTTCGGTGTTGAGCTGATCCAGCCGTTCGGCCCTGGCGATGGCCTCGGGCATGTTGGCGCAGGCCAGAAGGCGCGCGCCCAGGTCGGCGGCGCCGATCCGCCCGCCCGCATTCACACGCGGCCCCAGCAAAAAGCCCAGGTGATAAGCGCGGGGCGCGCTGTCCATCCGCGCCACATCGGCCAGCGCCACAAGGCCGGGCCGTTCGCGCCGGGCCATCACGCGCAGGCCCTGCCGCACCAGCGCGCGGTTGACGCCCACCAGCGGCGCCACATCGGCCACCGTGGCCAGCGCCACGAGGTCCAGAAGGCCCATCAGGTCGGGCCCCTGTGCGCCGTCGGCGCGCATCTGGCGGTTGGCCTCGACCAGCATCAGGAACACCACCGATGCTGCGCAGAGATGCGCCAGATCGCCGGTTTCGTCCTGGCGGTTGGGGTTCACGACGGCCAGGGCGGGCGGTAGAGTTTCGCCGCCCAGGTGGTGATCGAGGATCACCACATCCGCACCCTGCGCGGCGGCGATCGCGTCGTGGCTGAGCGTGCCACAGTCGACGCAGACGATCAGGTCGTGTCCTTCGGCCAGCATCCGCATGGCGGGTTCGTTGGGGCCGTACCCCTCGTCGATGCGGTCGGGCACATAGAGCGTGGCGGAAAGTCCTAGGGCCCGCAGCCACCAGATCAGCAGTGCGGCCGAGCTGCCGCCATCGACGTCATAGTCGGCGAAAATGGCGATGCGTTCGCGCCCGCGCACCGCCTGCAGGAAGCGGTGGGCGGCCTTTTCCATGTCGCGCAGACCGCGCGGATCGGGCAGAAGATCGCGCAGTTGCGGTTCGAGAAAGCTTTGCGCCTCTTCGGGGGCGACGCCGCGTCGGGCCAGCGTCAGGCAGATCGGCAGCGGCAGCGCGGTCTGCTGCGCCATCGCTTCGGCCAGGCGTTCGATCTCGGCGCCGGGGCCGACCCAGCGGCGCCCGGTCAACGAGGTTTCGACGCCGAGAAAACCCATGCCCGGATTATTCGACAGGGGTGCGATAGATCATCCGGCGGACCGATCCTGTACGCGAGCGCATGAGGATGGTTTCGGTTTCCACGAAGCCGGGGCTGCGCTTGATGCCGGACACGATCGAGCCGTCGGTGACGCCCGTCGCGGCAAAGATCACGTCCGAAGTGACCAGTTCGTCGCGGGTATAAACGCGGTCGAGATCGGTGATACCGGCCTTGGCGGCGCGCGCCTTTTCGTCGTCGTTGCGGAACACCAGCCGACCAAAGAACTGCCCGCCCATGCATTTCAGGGCCGATGCGGCCAGAACGCCCTCGGGTGCGCCGCCGGTGCCCATGTACATGTCGATGCCGGTTTTTTCGGCTTCGGCGCAGTGGATGACCCCGGCCACGTCACCATCGGTGATCAGCTTGATTGCCGCCCCGGTCGAGCGGACCTCGGCGATCATGTCCTGGTGGCGGGGGCGTTCCAGAATGCACACTGTAATGTCAGAGGGTTTGCACTTGCGTGCCTTGGCCAGCGCCTCGACCCGTTCTTTCGGGGACATGTCCAGGCTGACGACGTTCTCGGGATAACCGGGCCCGATGGCCAACTTGTCCATGTAGGTGTCGGGGGCATGCAGCAGGGTGCCGCGCGGCGCCATCGCGATCACGGTCAGGGCGTTCGGCATGGCCTTGGCGGTAAGTGTCGTACCTTCCAGCGGATCGAGCGCGATATCGACGGCGGGGCCCGTACCGGTGCCGACCTCTTCACCGATATAGAGCATCGGTGCTTCGTCGCGTTCGCCTTCGCCGATCACCACCACGCCCTGGATGTCCAGCATGTTGAGCTGGTCACGCATCGCGTTCACCGCGGCCTGGTCGGCGGCTTTCTCATCGCCGCGGCCCACGAGAGCGGCGCTTGCGATGGCAGCCTGTTCGGCCACGCGGGCCAGGCCCAGTGAAAGCATACGGTCCTGGAAATCGGCCTTGTCGGTCATGATAAACTCTCCCTCGTGCGCCTGTCAGACGCTTTCGATACGCAGCGCGACCGGGCTTTCGGTCACGACGCCTGTTGCATCCATTGCGGCCAGCGCCTGATCCAGCGCGCCGCGGGTTGTCTTGTGCGTGACGATCAGAACCGGGGCCTGATCGTCGGCATGATCGTATTGCCGCATCCGGTGGATCGAGATGCCGGCATCGCCCAGAACGGTGGCGATTTTCGCCAGCGCGCCGGGTTTGTCGTGCAGCGCCATGCGCAGGTAATAGGGGGCGGGCACGGCAGCCGAGGCGCGCGGCGCGGTGGCAAGGGTCGCTGCGGGTTGCCCGAAGACGGGCAGGCGCAGGCCGCGCGCGATATCGCAGATGTCGCCCATCACGGCGCTTGCGGTCGGACCTTCGCCGGCGCCGGCCCCGCGCAGCACGATCTGGCCCACGTCCGAGCCTTCGATCACCACCATGTTCGTGCCGCCTTCGAGCTGGCCCAGGGGCGAGTGCGCGGGCACAAGGCAGGGCGCCATGCGCTGTTCCAGGCCACGGCCCGTCATCTGGGCCACGCCCAGCAGCTTGATCCGATAGCCCATGTCGGCGGCATGGCGGATATCCTCGATCTTGACGCAGCCGATGCCTTCGATCTCGACCCCGTCGAAATCGACACGCGTGCCGAAGGCCAGGGCCGACAGGATCGCCAGTTTGTGTGCAGCGTCTATGCCGCCCACGTCCAGTTCTGGATCTGCCTCGAGATAGCCAAGGGCGTTGGCCTCGTCGAACACCTCTTCATAGGTCAGGCCCGCGCTTTCCATGCGGGTCAGGATGTAGTTGCATGACCCGTTCATCACGCCCATGACGCGGGTGATCTCGTTTCCGGCCAGCCCTTCGCCCAGTGCCTTGATAACCGGGATGCCGCCCGCGACCGCCGCTTCGTAACGCAGGGCGCGGCCGTTTTCTTCGGCCAGTCCGGCCAGCAACTGGCCGTGAACGGCCAGCATCGCCTTGTTGGCGGTGACCACGTCCTTGCCCGCGGCCAGCGCGGCCTCGGTCGCGGCCTTGGCGGGGCCGTCCGAGCCCCCCATCAGTTCGACGAACACGTCGACATCATCGCGTGTCGCCAGGGCGACGGGGTCGTCTTCCCATGCGTAGGACGAGATATTCACGCCGCGATCCTTGTCGCGGGTGCGGGCCGACACCGCGGAAATCGCGATCTCGCGGCCACAGCGGTTCTGCAGCAGCGCCGCCTGATGGCGAACCATCTTGACCACGCCGACACCAACGGTGCCCAGACCGGCAATGCCAAGACGCAAAGGGGTGCTCATCGGGGTCTCCGTCGGCTTGTTTCCATGGATCAGGGGCGATGTATCGGGATTGCGGGGGCCATGCAACGCGGCAATTGGCTTTTTCCGCCGCAGGCATCAACGGGCGCGGTCAGCGGGCCACACCCCCGGACATGCGTGTGCGTGTCTCGTCGTCGATAACATCGCTGCGCATGGCTTTCGCGCGGGCGCGCAACGCGGCAACGCGTGCTTCGATCGAAGCTTCGGTGTCTTCGGTGATCTGGTCGTCCGCGACCCGTGCCAGCAGCGGATCGAGAGGCACAAGCGCGGGGTAGGGCGTCTGCGGGTCGATATCGGCCGTACGCGCATCGAGTTCGGGAAAACGGGCGCAGGCCGTTGCGGACACGCTGGCGGCAAGAACAAACGGAAGGATGCGGCGCGGACTGGTCAAACTGGACCTCTTGCAGGTTTATGTCACCCTCATGCCCTTTGCGCGGGTTCAAGGCAAGCCGGGGCTTTTTTCTGAACGGATGTTCAGTTAAACAGGATGGCATGGCTCGTACCGCAGGTTCCCATTCCGAAACCACCGGCCCCCGCGTGCAGGAAGCGGCGCTGCGGCTGTTTGCGCGCCAGGGGTTCGCGGCCGTGTCGATGCGCCAGATCGCGGCCGAAGTCGGGGTGCAGGCGGGCGCTCTTTACAACTACACGCCGGACAAGCAATCGCTTTTGTTCGACCTGATGCGCGGGCATATGGATGCCCTTTTGGCCGAACGCGCCGCGCGGGGTGCGGGTGGGGACGCGGTTTCGCGCCTCGAAGAGTTCACGCGCTTTCATATCCGGTTCCATCTGGCACGGCCCGATGCGGTGTTCGTGTCCTACATGGAATTGCGCAATCTCAGCCCCGAAAACTTCGCGGTGATCGAAGGGTTGCGGCGCAGCTATGAAGACGAGTTGGAGGGGATTTTGCGCGATGGTGTGGCGGCGGGCCAGTTCGATGTGGCCGACACCAAGATCGCGACACTGGCGGTTATCGCCATGCTGACAGGGGTCACCACCTGGTATCGCGAGGCTGGCCGACTGAGCGTCACCGAGGTGGAAACGATCTATTGGGACATGGTTCGCAAGGCCGTGGCCGCCTGAACGGCGTTACGCGTCCGACCACCAGTCGCCCGGTTTGACGCGCTTGCCGCGCCCACGGTCAAGCCAGAGCGCCAGCTTGCGCATGGGCGACAGTGCAAGGCGCAGCCACAGCCGGTGCCTGCGTTTCGTGAAATCGCGGTTGAACGGGCAGACCCGCATGCAGATCGCGCAGTCCGATGCCAGCTTTGCCCAGAAGCCAAAGCATTTCTCTGCATCCGACGTCCATTTGCGCACACCTTGTATTGCCGAACGGTTGGGCCTGTCGGTCGAGGGCGGACCATAGGGCAGGGCCTTGACCGGACAGGCGTCGGCGCATTTCGTGCAGATGCTGCAAAAGGCCGCCACGCCCAGTTGTTTCGGGGTGTCATGGGTCAGTGGCAGGTTGGTGTAGATCTTGGAAAATCGCAGGCGCGGGCCGAATTGCGGGGTGATGACCATCTGGTTGCGGGCGTATTCGCCAAGCCCGGCCTTGAGCGCGTAGGGGATCACCAGTCCGGTGTCGTTCATCGAGGCAACGGCCTCGTAACCCAGGTTGCGGATATAGGCGGCCATTTGCATCGAAACCGCCGCTTCGTGGCTGTATTCCCGGCCCGTCGCGGCCCCTGCCAGCGCCGAAGGGTAGGTCGCGACCAAGCTTTCTTCCATCTGGTGGCCCAATACGATCACATGGGTGATACCCGGGGGCAGATCGTTCGGGGCGTCGGACATGTCGCGGGTGTCGACGCGGGCTGCATATTGCCAGCGCGGGTCGATGCCCGTGATGCCGCACAGATCCGCGCCAAAGAAGCGCGCGATGCGTTTGATCTCGGTGGACATTCTGCCTGTGTCGTCCACCGGAACGGGGTCGGGCGCGACGGGGGTGTCGGGCTGGATCGGGGCCTGGAACCCTTCGCGCAGGCCCTTGTCGGCGCTGCGTTCGGACACGATGTCCGAAATCAGCCACGCCGCGTTGCGCAGGGCGAAGTCGCGCTGCTGGAAACCATCGCCACGGCGTGGCGCGGCCTCCATCCGGTAAGAGGCGAAGAAGGCATCCGTTTTGGCGCTGCGTATGCCGTCGTCCCAGAAGGCGCGGGTAAAGATGTCGTCGCGCTGATGGAACGGGGCGAAGTCATCGGTCGTCACGATGCCGGCCTCGGCATCGCCGGGCTGTCGCGAATAGCTGTTCTTCGGCCATGTCATGGCGGGACGCTAGGCGAGGACCGTTGCCTTGTCCATCGCGCGGTGGCAAAGGGGGGCAAACCGGGAGGATGGCGGATGCAAAACGAGGTTCTGGCACGGGTCGAGCCGTCTGCGCTGCTGCGCTGGATCGGGCTGAGCGTGATCGCGACGCTGGGAGTGCTGCTGCTGTGGATGGGCGTCGCGGGCGCGCAGGTCGATGCGATCTGGCGGGTGGTGCTTGTCGCGCTTGGCTTTCTGTCGCTCGTGCTGGGTGTCCGCATGCACGCGGCCACCGCCGTCGGGCTGGTGCTGACGCGGGACGGGTTGCGCGACGGCAACGGTGTGGTGCTGGCGGATGCCGACGAGATCGAAGGCATCGAGCGCGGCGCCTTTGCCTTCAAGCCGTCCAAAGGCTTTGTTCTGGTTCTGAAAAAGGCAAAGCCCCGCGCATGGATGCCGGGGCTTTGGTGGCGCTGGGGGCGCCGTGTCGGTGTCGGGGGCGTCACGCCCGGCCATCAGACCAAGGCGATGGCCGAAGCGATCCAGACGTTGCTTTCCGATCGCGCTTAGGCGCTGTCCTTCCAGACAAGCTGCGGCGCGAAACGGGGCCGCGTGAACACGAAGTTGTAGAGATCCTGTTCGTCGATGCCCACGTTGAAGGGCGGATAGAACCGCGCCCAGGTTTCGACGACGATCAGGCGTTCCGTGTCCAGTACGTTTGGCAGTTTGGTTGCCATATTCTTGACTTCGGTGTTGGTCAGTTCCGGCACGCCGCCCTTGGTCTTGGACCAGTCCATCTGGAATTCTCCCTGGTCTTCATTCCAGCGAACCACGGTAACGCGTAGCTTGGACGCCGAACGCGACCGCGTCATGAGATCGAACAACTGGTGGGCCGAGGACAGGTAGTCTTCGGTCACGTAGTTGGTTTCGCGCGACAGCAGGTCACCGATTGTGTAGGCGGCCTTCACGTTCAGGCTGGCCTGGCGATAGCCGTCGAAATAGGCGTAGCCTACCATGGTCAGCCAGAACATCAGGGGCGCGCCGATCACCGCTTCGACCGTGACGGTGCCACGGGTATCGTCGCGGAAGTTGCGCAGGGCTGTTTTAAGTCGAGTAAGCAACATGATCGTTACCTCGGTTCCTGGACGAAGGCCGTCGTGGTCGTGACCGCGGCATAGCCTGCATTGTCCTTGGTGAGTTCCTTGCCGATCCCACTAAGCGGATAGTAGGGCTTGAACTTGGCGCAGGCGCGCAGGATCATCAGTTCGTTGCTGGCGCCATGCACGAAATTGCGGACCGGACGCACTTCTTCGGACTGGTCGGTGCAGTCGGGCACGACGGGCGGCGGCACGAAGTTTTCCGGATCGACCGAAATCATTTCGAGTTTGAGGTTGTTCTTGCAGTCCGGGACCATGACGGCCCGGTCGCAGATCAGATCCTTGATCTCGTCATGCTGCGGTGCGGTGCCCGTGCCAAGCCGGATGTCACGGACGGTCAGGTCCACCGCGCGCTCCAGCGTGGTCTGGCGCACCGAGATGATCGACATCTCGACCGCGGCAAGCAGCAGGAAGATGTAGAGCGGAAACCAGATGACGAATTCGATCGTCGAGTTTCCGCCCTCGTCCCGGTGAAACCGGATCAGGCGGTTGATTGCTGGCCGTGTCATTGTGTGAGCCTCAGCTTATTGATCTGCAAGCCAATCGACTTGAAGTCATCTTCGATAGTGTCGCCGTTGGCTTCGATGAAGTGGCTGGGTGAGGATGCGCAGTCGCGCATGACGTCGGCGCCGTGGCCGCTGACCTCGAAGGCGATAGTATAGACTTGGATGCCGCGTTCGTTTGCGATGTTACAAGTGTCAGCGGTCAGTCGGTCGCCTGTTGCCGGCTCATAGTACTTCAAGTACCAGTTGTTGTAGTGTTTTTTCACCTTCGTGTAGAGGTAGCCCCAGAAGTTGTTGTTGTTCCAATGAACATAGTGGCTTTCGTTCTTGTAGTACCAAGGGGCAATTCGATAAGACGACTGGTTTTCGCCATCGGTCATGAGGATAACGATCTTCAGAGTGTTTTCGTCCTCGAAAGACGCTGGACGTGCAGCGAAAGCGGAATCTGCCTGAGCCTTGGCGATCATGCCTTTAACTAGGTTATTCGAATCTGGGTCGAGCAAGGCGACACCCCACTTCATGCCCAGAAAAATCGAAGTACCGGCTCGACCAGTAAACTGGTCGATTTGATTTATCAGTTGTTCGGGATCTCGGCTAAATGTCGTTACCTCTGCCCAGCTATCCCGCGGGCAAACAGTGTTGGAAGTATCGAAGCGATCACCGTGATAGTTCCATTGATAATGTTGAACTTGTTCGAACTGGTGACCCTGGTTCAGCCAAGTCTGCTCCATGTGCCCGTCAGGTATCTCCACGCAATACGAGAAACCGTGCTTGTGGTGCTTCTTGGTATCGAGCAGCTCAAAGAGGTCTTTTCCGATATTTACATGCTCAGAATATGGAATGAGAGAAATGGACACATCGTCACCGCGTTCCCCGTATGAATCGCCCAAAACGGTCCTCACGAATGTCTTCGCGGCATTCTTCATGCTTTCCATTTTCGAGCTGCCCGCAGGCCCCATCGAACCTGACACGTCGAGAACCATGGAAATCTCAACATTCGGAATACGCTCCTCTGCTGCACCAGCCGCTGGTGCCGTAAGCGTTTTTATGCCTGCTAGGTGCATCAGTGTGGTTTTGAGTTCGATCTCCGCCTCAGCGTAGACGTTTCGAAAACCCAAACCCTCGGACGTTTGCACGCTGCTAAGGTAGTCACCCATGCCCGATTTGGCGAAGTAGTCCGCCACCACAGCCTCCGGTTCCAGTGTCTGATCGAGGTCGGCCGCAGCCAGAACCGCGCGGTCAAGCGTGGACTGAAGCTGGGTTCGCACCATCTCGTGGCGCATCATGTCGACGCCAAGCCCCCCAAGCATGAGGAACATCATCACCATCAAGATGTTTTGCGCGGTGATAATTCCGCTTTCATCGCGGCTGAAACGCCAAATGAATTGCATGGCGTCACGGGTGGAACGGCGCTTTTCAGCCGAGCCGAGGCCCATCACTACGTGTCCGTTTGCCATTTCAAGTACCTCTCTAGACCACATCACCGAATCGGACTCCGAGCGGATTCCTGCCGGTAGGCCTTAGCCTATGGATAGGAGTTGTGGCTGAATTGGGGCGTAAAATGTGGCGAGATTCGAGCATTGTCGCTGCAGTCGCGCGAATGCCTTTTTTCCTGCTTCAACCTGTGCTTGGGTGGAAACGGATGCACAATCGGTTTCCATCTTCGACCGAAAAAATGGACGTTTGTGCCATAGCCGTTAAGCTGACGGCAAAGGGCCGCATGTCAAGAACGCACAAAGCGTCACGGCGGATTAGTACCGATTGACCGGGAGGAGGACCAAATGAACAAGGCCGAGCCAAGCTTTCGCGAAAGCGTTGATCTGATGTTTAACCGCGCGGTGGCGCTGATGGACCTGCCGCCCGGACTGGAAGAAAAGATACGGGTCTGCAACGCGACATATATCGTGCGGTTCGGTGTGCGCCTGCGCGGGCAGGTCCGTACGTTTACCGGTTACCGGTCCGTGCATTCCGAACACATGGAGCCGGTCAAGGGCGGTATCCGCTACGCGCCCGAGGTCAACCAGGACGAGGTCGAGGCGCTTGCCGCGCTGATGACCTATAAATGTGCGCTGGTCGAGACGCCGTTCGGCGGCTCGAAGGGCGGGTTGTGCATCGATCCGCGGGAATTCGAGGAACATGAGCTGGAACAGATCACCCGGCGCTTCACCTACGAACTGGCCAAGCGCGACCTGATCAACCCGGCGCAGAACGTGCCGGCCCCCGACATGGGCACCGGTGAACGCGAGATGGCGTGGATCGCGGACCAGTACGCGCGGATGAACACGACCGACATCAACGCGCGTGCCTGTGTGACGGGCAAGCCGCCCAATGCGGGCGGGATCGCCGGCCGGGTCGAGGCAACCGGACGCGGGGTGCAATTCGCGCTGCGTGAATTTTTCCGCCATCCCGACGACGTGAAAACCGCGGGGCTCGAAGGCTCGCTCGAGGGCAAGCGCATCATCGTGCAGGGTCTTGGCAATGTCGGCTATCACGCGGCAAAGTTCCTGTCCGAAGAGGACGGCGCCCTGATCACCGGGATCATCGAACGCGATGGTGCGTTGTTCAATCCCAAGGGCCTCAACGTCGAAGAGGTGCGCAGCTGGATCAACCGGCATGGTGGCGTCACCGGTTTCCCCGATGCCACGCACAGCGCCGAAGGCAATGTGGTTCTCGAACAAGAGTGCGACATCCTGATCCCTGCCGCGCTCGAAGGCGTGATTTCGATGGAAAACGCCGCCAGGATAAAGGCGCCGTTGATCATCGAGGCCGCCAACGGCCCCATCACGGCGGGTGCCGACCAGATTCTGCGCGAAAAGGGCACGATCGTGATCCCCGATCTATATGCCAATGCCGGCGGTGTGACCGTCAGCTATTTCGAATGGGTCAAGAACCTCAGCCATATCCGCTTTGGCCGTCTGCAGCGCCGCCAGGAAGAGGCGCGGCACCAATTGGTTGTCGACGAGCTGGAACGGCTCGACCGCTATCTGGGCGACGCATGGTCGATGACGCCGAACTTCAAGCAGAAATACCTGCGCGGCGCGGACGAGCTGGAATTGGTGCGCTCGGGCCTCGATGACACGATGCGCACGGCGTACCAGTCGATGTCCGAGATGTGGCACAGCCGCGAGGACGTCACAGACCTGCGCACCGCGGGGTTCATCGTCGCGATTGACCGGGTGGCCAGCAGCTATCGCGCCAAGGGGATCTGATGCGCTGGCTGGCAGCGGCGGCCCTGGCCATTTGGGGGCAGGGCGCATTTGCCGATGCCGCGGACGTGCTGCGTGATTTCGCCGAGCGGCTGTATTCGGTGGGCGAGGCCGATGCCGGAACGTCCGAGATCTGGGTGCGGCTGGAAGCCGATGCGCTGCACAGGCTGTCCGACGAGGCAGGGTCTCTGACAGTGACCGATGACAACGGGCGCACGCCGCTGATGATCGCGGCGGCCAACGGGTATGGCTTTGCGGTGAACTGGCTTCTGCGGCGGGCAGAGGTTCGCAGAACGCTCGACCTGCGCGATGCTGAGGGACTGAGCGCCTATGACCTGTCGCAACTGGCCTTACGCAAGACGGCGCTGGCCTGCCGGCCCAGGGCGGAAAGCAGCGCCGTGGTAACACCCATGTTGGTGGGGTTGCCCTATTACCTCGACCGCAAGCCATATCCGGCGATTTCGGTCGCCCTGCTGGAGGCGGGGGCAGAACGCGCGGATACGGATCTGCGCGCCTATTGGCTGAATGCCTGCCCCACGGCCTCGCCCGAGTTGCGGGAAAGGATCGCGGGCGATGCGCCGGTGCAACGGTCCCTTCTGGAAGGGGCGCTGGGCGTTCTGGCCGCGAAATGCACCGAAGAGGCTCGGCTGCGTCACCGGTCGATCGAACGGATGTTCGCAAACCGTCGCGATGCTGCAGGTGTGATCGCGCAATCGCGCGCCCAGATGGAAGACAGGATCGCCGCCTGCGCCGACGAGCTGGCCGGTTTCCTGCCGGACTGAATCCGCCGCAATCGGTCGCAGACAGAACAGTTCCTGTCGAAAAGCTGGGGTGTGGCACCGGATCGCCATTGCTAGTGTGGGCCCAACTTGGTTCATTCGGACCCAAGCGAAGCAGGAGTGTCTCATGCGCTTTTCGGGCCTGCGTGTCCTGACCGAGGGATTGACCGGCAACAAGGGATGGCGGCCGCACTGGCGCGACCCCGCGCCGAAATCCGACTATGACATCATCATCATCGGCGGCGGCGGGCATGGATTGTCGACGGCCTTCTACCTTGCCAAGGAACACGGCCTGACCAATATCGCCGTTCTGGAAAAGGGCTATATCGGCGGCGGCAATGTCGGGCGCAACACCACGATCGTGCGCGCCAATTACAACCTGCCGGGAAATTCCGAATTCTACAGTCATTCCCTGAAGCTATGGGAAGGGCTGGAGCAGGAAGTGAACTACAACGCGATGATGAGCCAGCGCGGCGTGCTGAACCTGTGCCATTCCGATGGCCAGCGCGATGCGTTCGCGCGGCGGGCCAATTCGATGATCAACCAGGGCGATGACGCCGTCCTGCTGGACCGCGAGGGGGTGCGCAAACTGGTGCCCTATCTCGATTTCGACAATATCCGCTTCCCGATCTATGGCGGGCTTCTCCATCCGCGCGGCGGCACCGCGCGCCATGACGCGGTGGCCTGGGGTTATGCGCGTGGGGCCGACAGCCGCGGCGTCGACATCATCCAGAACTGCGAGGTCACGGGCATCGACGTGGAAAACGGCCGGGTCACGGGGGTGCAGACCTCGCGCGGGGCGATCCGGGCGCGCAAGGTTGGCATTGTCGTCGCCGGCCGCTCCAGCCAGGTCGCGGCAATGGCCGGGATGCGCCTGCCCATCGAAAGCCACATCCTCCAGGCATTCGTGACCGAGGGCCTGAAACCCGTGATCGACCACGTCGTCACCTTTGGCATGGGGCATTTCTATATCAGCCAGTCCGACAAGGGCGGGCTTGTCTTTGGCGGCGACCTGGATTTCTACGCCTCTTACGCGCAGCGCGGCAACCTGCCGATGGCCGAACACGTCATGGAGGCCGCGATGACGCTGATGCCGATGATCGGCAAGGCGCGGGTTCTGCGGTCGTGGGGCGGCATCATGGATATGTCGCCCGACGGCTCGCCCGTCATCGACCGCACGCATATCGACGGTCTCTATCTGAATTGCGGCTGGTGCTATGGCGGGTTCAAGGCGGTTCCGGGATCTGGCAACTGCTTTGCCCATCTCATCGCGCAGGACCGCCCGCACCCGGCGGCCGCGCGCTATCGGCTGGACCGGTTCCGAACCGGCATCGGGCTGATGGACGAAGAGGGCACCGGCGCCCAGCACAACCTGCATTGAGGCGCGGCTGGCAGATGGCGGATTTGAGTATTTCAGGCAAGATGAAGCAGGGGGCGCGGCACAGCGTCCCCGGGGGGACAGCATGAGGATTCCGTGCCCGCTCTGCGGCAGCCGCGACATCCGCGAGTTCGATTACATGGGGCACGCGCAGGCATTGGACCGGCCCGAGCCCGAGGCCGGCGCGCAGGCCTGGGACGACTACGTCCACAACCGCGACAATCCCGCCGGGCCGACGCGCGACCTTTGGTTCCACGGTTTGGGCTGCGGGGCCTGGCTGGTGGTTGACCGCGATACCGTCAGCCATGAAATCACGGCCGCCGCGTTGGCGCGGGACGTGAAGGGGGGCGCGGCATGAGGCTGGACAAACCCGGGCAGATCGACCGCAGCCAGGCGCTGCGTTTCACCTTCGACGGGCGCGAATACGGCGGGTTCCAGGGCGATACGCTGGCCTCGGCGCTGATCGCCAATGATGTGCGCGTCGTCGGGCGGTCGTTCAAGTATCACCGTCCGCGCGGGGTGTTCTCGGCCGGATCGGAAGAGCCCAACGCGCTGGTCACGATCGGCCAGGGCGCGGCGTCCGAGCCGAACCTGCGCGCCACCACGACCGAACTTTGCGAGGGGCTGGTCGCGCAATCGCAAAACCGCTGGCCCAGCCTCGAGTATGACCTGCTTGCGCTGAACGACCTGTTCGCGCCGTTCCTTGGCGCGGGCTTCTATTACAAGACGTTCATGTGGCCCGCGAAATTCTGGGAGCGTCTGTACGAGCCGATGATCCGGCGCGCGGCCGGTCTGGGGGCGCTTTCGGGGGCGCCCAATGCGGACCACTATGAAAAGGCTTATGCCCATTGTGACGTCCTGGTTATCGGGGCGGGGCCCGCCGGGCTGATGGCGGCTCTGGCGGCGGGGCGGGCGGGGCTCGACGTGATCCTTGCGGACGAGGACGTGCGCACCGGCGGGCGGCTCAATGCCGAAACGGTCGAGGTCGATGGCCGTCCGGGCGCCGATTGGGCGCAGGCGGTGACCGACGACCTCTACGCGATGGGCAATGTGCGGATCATGACGCGCACCACCGTGACCGGCGCCTATGATGGCGGCACCTACGGCGCGCTGGAGCGGCTGTCGCCGGATGTGGCCGCGCGTACCGGCGCACCACGCGAATGTTTCTGGCGCATCGCGGCGCGGCGCACGATCCTGGCCGCCGGCGCGCTTGAGCGCCCGGTGGCATTCCAGAACAACGATCGCCCCGGCGTGATGATGGCGGGGGCGCTGCGCGCATATGTGAACCGTTGGGCGGTCAGTCCGGGCAAGACGGTGACGGTCTTCGGCAACAACGACGATGCGCACCGCACGGCGGCCGACCTGCTGGCGGCGGGTGTGCATGTGGCCGCGCTGATCGACGCGCGCCCCGAGGCCAGCACCGACCTGCCGGTACGGTTCTACGCGGGGGCGCAGGTGACGAATGCGCATGGCCGCGGCGGGCTCGAGGCGATTTCGATCGCGACGCTGTCGGGCATCGACAAGGTGCAGACCGATTGCCTGGCGATGTCGGGCGGCTGGAACCCGACGCTGCACCTGACCTGCCACATGAACGGTCGGCCGGACTGGTCGCCGGCGCTGGCCGCCTTCGTGCCGCGCGACGGCGCCGTGCCGGGGCTGGTGGCGGCGGGGGCCTGCCGGGGTGATTTTTCGACCCATGCCTGCCTTTCGGGCGGCTTGGAGGCGGCCAGGGCCGTGATCAGGGAGTTGGGCAAGCGCGCCCGCAAGATCGACCTGCCACAGGCCGAGGACGCGCCCTACCGCATCAGCCCGCTTTGGGCGGTGCCCGGCAAGGGACGCGCGTGGCTGGATTTCCAGAACGACGTGACGGTGAAGGACGTAAAGCTGGCGGCGACCGAAAACTACAGCTCGGTCGAGCATATGAAGCGCTATACCACGCAGGGCATGGCGCCCGACCAGGGCAAGAACTCGAACGTCAACGCGCTGGCGGTTCTGGCCGATGCGACCGGGCGCGGCATCCCCGAAACCGGGACCACCACCTATCGCCCGCCCTTCGTGCCGGTGCCGATCGCCGCGATGGGGGCGGGGGCACAGGGCGCGGGGTTCGCGCCACAGCGGTTCACCACCTCGCATCAGGTCAGCGTGGACATGGGCGCCCCGATGATCGAGGCCGGGCTGTGGTACCGGCCCAGCTATTTCCCGCGCGAGGGGGAAAAGACATGGCGGCAATCCTGCGACCGCGAGGTCGGCATGGTGCGGCGGGCCGTCGGCGTCTGCGATGTCTCGACCCTGGGCAAGATCGACGTGCAGGGGCCGGATGCGCCGGCGTTTCTCGATTTTCTCTACACCAACATGTTCTCGTCGCTGAAGGTGGGGCGCACGCGCTATGGCCTGATGCTGCGCGAGGACGGGCATGTGATGGACGACGGCACCACCGCGCGGCTGGGCGAACATCATTTCCTGATGACGACCACGACCGCGGCGGCCGGGCAGGTGATGAAGCACATGGAATTCGTGCACCAGTGCCTTGTGCCGCAGATGGATGTCAGCTTCATCTCGGTGACCGAGCAATGGGCGCAGTTCGCCGTTGCCGGCCCGAAATCGCGCGAGGTGCTGAACGGTATCCTGGACGATCCGATCGACGATGACGGCTTTCCCTTCATGGCTTGCGGGCCTGTGTCGGTGATGGGCGTGGCTGGACGGCTGTTCCGCATCTCGTTTTCCGGCGAACACGCCTATGAGGTGGCGGTCCCGGCGCGTTACGGCGAAAGCCTGTTCCGCTTGCTGGTTCAACGCGCCGAAGAGCTGGACGGCGGCGCCTACGGGATGGAGGCGCTGAACGTTCTGCGGATCGAGAAGGGTTTTATCACCCATTCCGAAATCCACGGGCGCACAACCGCTTTCGACATCGGGATGGAGCGGATGGTCAGCGCGAAAAAGGACTGCATCGGCAAGGCGATGGCCGCGCGCCCCGGCCTGTCGGGCCCCGAGCGGGAGCAGCTTGTGGGGCTGGTGCCGACCGGTGCGGTGAAGAAACTGACCGCGGGCGCGCATCTCTTCGATGCCGGGGCCGCGCCGGTGCGTGAAAACGACCAGGGCTATATCACGTCGGTCGGGTTTTCGCCCACGCTGGGGCATTTCCTGGGGCTTGGTTTCCTGAAGGACGGCCGCGCCCGCCACGGTGAGGAAATCCGCATGGTCGATCATGTCCGGCAGATCGAAACCACCTGCCAGGTGGTCGACCCGGTGTTCTTCGACCCCGAAGGAGGGCGTGCCCGTGGCTGAACTTGTCGCCAAATCCCCCTGTGCGGGGCTGCTGCCGATCTCCGAGGGCGGCGTCACCGTGTCCGAGGTCGATCCCGGCCCGATTACCGCAATCGCCCCGTTCCGGGGCAAGGAAAAGACGCTGAACACCGCTCTGACGCGTGCGCATGGGCTGGGCTGGCCCGCGCCTGGCCAGAGCGATGCCGCAGGCGATGCGCGCATCCAGTGGTTCGGGCACTCGCATGCGCTGCTGATGGGCGTGGCGCCCAAGGCGTCGCTGGCCAATCATGCCGCGCTGACGGATCAAGGCGATGCCTGGGCGGTCGTGCGGATTGACGGAAAGGGCGCGCGCGACGTGCTGGCGCGGTTGACGCCGCTCGATCTGCGCCCGGCCGCGTTTCCGGTGGGGGCCACCGCCAGAAGCGAGCTGCAGCACATGCAGGCCGCGATCACCCGTGTTGGACGCGATGCCTTTCAGGTCATGGTGTTCCGGTCGATGGCCCAAACCCTGGTGCACGATCTGCAGGTCGCGTTGCGCGCTGTGGCGGCACGGGGGTAGCATGGGGCTTGCACGCATGGGCGCCATTTGCGATCACGTTGGGCAGCACACCGACAGGGGGATCATCATGAAACCTTACGTTCTGGCCGCAGCCTTCGTGGCGGCAAGCCTTGGCCTGGCACATGCGGAAACCGCCGAGGAACGGTCAGCGCGTTGCGCGGCCCAGGCGGAAATCGTGCAGCAGGCGGTCGCCATGCGCACCGAGGGCAAGCGCGAAAACCGGGCAATCCGAATGATTACCCGCGCCCGGGCCAACCTCGCCACACCCTATAACGAGGCGATTTCGCCGCTGACGGGATGGGTCTATTCGCTGAACGATGCGCAGTTGCAGGGAAATGTGGCCGGCGAATTCCGCAGCGCCTGCGACGGCTACAAACCCTGATCCCGCGCGCGGTGCCGCTGGACAATCCGCCCCGCAGGACCGATATTCGTGGGCATGAGCTTGCCCCCCGGATTCCTGGACGAACTGCGCAGCCGAACCTCGCTTTCGCAGGTGGTGGGGCGCAAGGTGATTTGGGACAATCGCAAGTCCAACCAGGGCAAGGGCGACATGTGGGCGCCTTGCCCCTTCCATCAGGAAAAAACGGCGTCTTTCCACGTCGATGACCGCAAGGGGTTCTATTACTGCTTTGGCTGTCACGCCAAGGGGGATGCAATTTCCTTTGTGCGCGAGACCGAGAATGTCGACTTCATGGAGGCGATCGAAATCCTTGCGCGCGAGGCCGGGATGACGATGCCCGCGCGCGATCCGCAGGCCGCCCAAAAGGCGGACCGGCGCGGCGAACTGGCCGAGATCATGGAGCAGGCGGTCAAATTCTTTCGATTGTCGCTCAACCAGCAGGCGGCCGGTGCGGCGCGCGACTACCTGGCGCGGCGCGGGCTGGACGCGGCAGCGCAGGACCGTTTCGAACTGGGCTATGCGCCCGAGGGCAACGCGCTGTTCGCCCATCTGACGGGCAAGGGGATCGACCCGCAAAAGATCATAGATGCCGGATTGGCCGCGCGACCCGATGACGGGCGCGCGCCCTATGACAGGTTTCGCGGGCGCATCATCTTTCCGATCCGCGATCCGCGCGGGCGGTGCATTTCGCTTGGCGGGCGCGCAATGGACCCGAACGCCCGCGCCAAGTATTTGAACGGCCCCGAAACCGAACTCTTCGACAAGGGGCGCAACCTGTATTGGCACGGCCCCGCGCGCGAGGCGGCCGGCAAGGGCCAGCCGCTGATCGTGGCCGAAGGCTACATGGACGTGATCGCGCTGGTGCAGGCGGGGTTCGGGGCGACGGTCGCGCCGCTCGGCACCGCGATCACCGAGGACCAGTTGCGGCTTTTGTGGCGGATCGCGGACGAGCCGGTGATCGCGCTCGATGGCGACAAGGCGGGGCTGCGCGCCGCGCACCGGGTGATCGACCTGGCGCTGCCGCTGCTTGAGGCGGGGAAATCCCTTCGGTTCGTCATCCTGCCCGAGGGACAGGATCCCGACGACCTGATCCGCGCCAGTGGGGCAGGGGCGATGCAAAAGCTTCTGGATCAGGCGCAGCCGATGGTCCAGCTTCTCTGGAGCCGCGAAACCGAGGGCCAGGTTTTCGACAGCCCCGAACGCCGCGCCGCGCTGGACAAGACGCTGCGCGACAAGATCATGACGATCCGCGATCCGTCGATCCGCAGCCATTACGGCCAGGCAATCAAGGACATGCGCTGGCACCTGTTCAATCCGCGCCGTGCCCGTGGCGGTGCCATGCAATCGCGTAAATGGCAGGCGCCGGGAACACCTCAGGCCAGCACCAAGACATCGCTTCTGGCGGCGTCGGACGACCGTGTGCAGGAACATCTGCGCGAGGCGGTGATCCTCGCGTCGCTGATCTGCACCCCGGAACTGATCGAAGAGGTCGAACCGCAGCTTGAACGCATGGAGTGCAGCGACACCGATCACGATGCGATCCGTGGTGCCTTGCTTGGGCTGCACGGCGACGACGATGCGCGCGCGGTCGTGGCGGCGCGCGTCGGCGAAGACGCCCTTGAAAACCTGATGCGCATTCCCCACGTCACCATTTGCCCGGCGGTGCGCCGGCCCGGCGATCTGGAACAGGCGCGGCTGACCGTGACCGAAGCCTTCGGCAAGCTGGCCGCCCTGCGCGGCCTGAATGCGGAAATCGCCGAAGCCGAGGAAGAGCTTTCGGGCGTAGCCGACGAAGCCGTCACATGGCGCCTGCGCCAGGCGGCCGAGGCACGCAACCGCGCATTGCGCAGCCAGCAGGAGGACAAGGCGACCTATGATCAGGGGCCGAACGGGCTGATGATCGACCGCGACGAGCGAAGCGCATTTGACGCGCTTCTGAACAAGATCACATTTACCAAACCGCGCAGGTAGAGGTTTTGGTGAGGAATAGGTAAAGAAAACAGGGTAGACGGTGCACGAATCACCGAGAACGCGTTAATGATTCGGTTCAAGCGAATCAATTCGACGCCCCGATGCCCTTGCAGGAGCTTTGAATGGCAGCCAAAGACGCCGACGACACCCAGCAGGAAGAAAGCGAAGCCGAAGTCTCTCTCGACATGAGCCAGGCGCAGGTCAAGAAGATGATCGCCGAGGCGCGTGAGCGGGGCTACATCACCTACGACCAGCTCAACCAGGTGCTGCCGCCCGATCAGGTCAGCTCGGAGCAGATCGAAGACGTGATGTCGATGCTGTCCGAAATGGGCATCAACATCATCGAGGAAGAAGAGGCCGAGGACGAAGAAGGCAAATCGACCGCCGTGGTCGAGACCTCTTCCAGCCGCGATGTCACTCTCTCGACGGGCACCGCCGAAAAACTTGACCGCACCGATGACCCGGTGCGCATGTATCTGCGCGAGATGGGCAGTGTAGAACTGCTCAGCCGCGAGGGCGAAATCGCCATCGCCAAGCGGATCGAGGCCGGCCGGAACACCATGATCGCCGGTCTGTGCGAAAGCCCACTGACCTTTCAGGCGATCACCATCTGGCGCGACGAATTGCTGTCCGAGGACATTCTTCTGCGCGACGTGATCGACCTCGAGGCGACGTTCGGAAACCAGATCGACGGCGACGACGAAGCACCCGTGGTCGAGGCCGCGAACGTGCCGAACGCACCGTCGGAGTCGAAAAAGGACGACGAGCCCGAACTGGACGCCGACGGCAACCCGATCGCGAAAGAGGTCGACGACGACGAAGACGATCAGGCCAACATGTCGCTTGCCGCGATGGAAGCCGCTCTCAAGCCGCGGGTTCTGGAAACGCTCGACCGGATCGCAGACGACTATGCGCGCCTGTCCGAGATGCAGGACAGCCGGATTTCCGCCACGCTGAATGAGGACTCCAGCTTTTCCGCGGATGACGAGGCGACCTATCAGGCGCTGCGGTCCGAAATCGTGCTGCTGGTGAATGAACTGCACCTGCACAACAACCGGATCGAGGCTTTGATCGACCAGCTTTACGGCATCAACCGCCGGGTCATGTCGATCGACAGCGCGATGGTCAAGCTGGCCGACCAGGCCCGCATCAACCGCCGCGAATTCATCGACGAATACCGCGGTCGCGAGCTGGACCCGACCTGGCTCGAGGACATGGAGCAAAAGACCGGCCGCGGCTGGAAAATGCTGATGGAACGCTCGACCGGCAAGATCGAGGAACTCCGCGCCGACATGGCCCAGGTGGGCCAGTATGTGGGTCTGGATATCAGCGAATTCCGCCGTATCGTGCAGCAGGTCCAGAAGGGCGAGAAAGAAGCCCGCCAGGCGAAAAAGGAAATGGTCGAGGCCAACCTGCGTCTCGTGATTTCGATCGCCAAGAAATACACCAACCGTGGCCTGCAATTCCTTGACCTGATCCAGGAAGGCAACATCGGCCTGATGAAGGCGGTGGACAAGTTCGAATACCGCCGCGGCTACAAGTTCTCGACATATGCGACATGGTGGATCCGCCAGGCGATCACACGTTCGATCGCGGACCAGGCCCGCACGATCCGTATCCCGGTGCACATGATCGAAACGATCAACAAGCTGGTGCGCACAGGCCGCCAGATGCTGCACGAGATCGGCCGCGAACCGACGCCCGAGGAACTGGCGGAAAAGCTCCAGATGCCGCTGGAAAAGGTCCGCAAGGTGATGAAGATCGCCAAGGAACCGATCAGCCTCGAAACCCCGATCGGGGACGAGGAAGACAGCCAGCTTGGCGATTTCATCGAAGACAAGAACGCGATCCTGCCGCTGGATTCCGCCATTCAGGAAAACCTGAAGGAAACCACCACCCGCGTTCTGGCCAGCCTTACCCCGCGTGAGGAACGTGTTCTGCGCATGCGGTTCGGCATCGGCATGAACACCGACCACACGCTTGAAGAAGTGGGTCAGCAGTTCAGCGTGACCCGCGAACGTATCCGCCAGATCGAAGCCAAGGCGCTGCGCAAGCTCAAGCATCCCAGCCGGTCGCGCAAGCTGCGGTCGTTCCTCGATCAATAGGGCAAAGCCTTAAGACATGCGAAAGCCGGCCCCGAAACGGGCCGGTTTTTTTGTGACGCAATCGCAAAAAATGCGCGGCTTGGTTGAAATTCGTCACATTTTGCTAGCGCAAACGCAATCTTGGGCGTAATGCGAAGCCATGCGCCCCGTCATGCGGCCCGGCCAAGGGCCCGGACGTGTCCGGCGCAGGCTTCCCCATACAGGATTATCCCAATGGAAGACACACAAGACAAAACCGCCGCGACGACTGCAAAGGCGCGTACCCCCGAGCAGAAAGCCCGCCGCAAGCTTGCCCGCAAGATGGCTTTGGCCTTTTGGAAGGTGGAGTATCTGAAGGCCAACCCAAAGGCTGACAAGGCCGCGTTGAAATCGGCATGGGGCGATGCCCGCCGCGCCAAGACCAAGGCCGCACTCGCCGCCCTGCGCCAGATGGAAAAGGAAGGGTTCCGCATCGTTCCCGCCATCGAGGCCAGCCGCGAGGCTGCCTGAGATCGCAGGCCCACGCGCCGCATCCGGCGCGCCATCATGACGACACGGCCCAAACGGGCACTGTCAGGAAAGGCGCCTTTTGGGGCGCCTTTTTCGTTCTTCGTAACAGGGGGATCGGCTTGTTATCGACCGGCATCGACGCGGGGGCGTTCTCCGTCCCGCACCCGCTCTTTGTCTCTTCGTGCGTGGGTTGATTTCCGTTTCTGAAATAGGGCAGGGTTTGACCCGTCGAATGCATAAGTGCGATGACGGACCTCAATGGCGGGATCGTGCCACCGCCATGCCTTAATCCTTTCAGAATCGTGGTTTACAGGAAGGGCAGCTTGGTTTCCGAGGTGCGTTCATGAGTGGTTTTGCCATCGCGATGATTGGCGGTTTTGTTCCGTATGGGTTGCGTTCGCTGTGCGTTCAGGACTTGGCGGAATGCGGCCGGTCGCTTGAATTTGCGACGCTTTTCATCGGTGTCGGGCTGAGTGTGTCGTTCGCCGTGTTCGCACTATCCCGATGGCACCCGCGATGGATTGTGCCTAGGTCCGGCAGCCGCTGGAATTGGCAGCGGATCGCACGGCGGGCAGAGCGCAAAGCCCGTGGAAACCCGGCTTGCAGATTCTCTCATGTCGAACAGGTGGCGCTTGGGGTTGCGGACTGCCACAAATGCCTGGGCCATGGCGGGCTTTTGCATCTGGTGAATACCGGAGAAAAGACGCGGCTTCTCGAAATAGGCGCGCTTGCCTCGGTAATCGGCCTGCCGCTGGTAACTGACCTCATGAGCCGTGCGGTCGACCTTGTGGACCGCCACGATGTGGGCAAGCCGGTCGCGCCCGCGGTCAAGCTGCTCGAGGCCGAGTTCGCGCAGATGGGTGGGCTCGACCGGGTTGCGGACGCCGCCGACGCCCATATCCGAAAAGAGCTGTCAGGCGCGCCCGGCATGACGCGTGCGACCCTCACCCAAACGTGAGGCGCGCGGTTGCCTTCTGCGCTATATTCATACGCGAAAGGAGTGCCGATCATGTCGCGAGTCGCCCATGCCATTGCTATTGGCCTTGCCGTTGCCGGGGTCAGCCCAGCAGCTGCAGCCGATTATGTCGCGCTGAATGCGCATCGCGTGAATGCGCTTGAGGGGCAAGGCACCTTCGAGGTGATCGGCAGGCCCGGTTCGGGTCCGCAGCAGTATTTCTGCGCGGCGGCGGATTATGCCCGCAACGTCCTGAACGCCCCCGCGAACAAGCGCCTGTCGATCCTGCGTGGCCGCGGCCCCAGCCAGACCCAGCCGGGCCGACGCGCAGTGGCCTTCATACTCGACGATGGCGAGGGCCGCCGTGCGGGTCAGGGCTTTAATTTCAGCCTGTCGGTGACGGAACCGGGGTTCAACGTTTCGGTCGGCATGGCGCGCAACAGCTTTTGCTACGAAGACGATCCGATCTGGCTTTATTGACGGGCCAACACCTCGGCCACGGTCATCCAGACGGGAAGGGTCATGGCGCTGATCAGCGTCGTCTGCGCGATCAGCGTGGCGGGCAGCTTGCGGTCGGCGCCGAAACCCGCCGCCAGCACATGCGCGGCCGACGCGGTGGGCAGGGCCGCGAATACCACGAGGACCGGAACGATCGGGCCGCTTGCCCCAAGCACCAAGGCGCAAAGGCTGACCGCCATCGGCAGGGCCACCAGCTTGGTTCCGACAAGGATCGCGGAAAACCGGTCGAGTTTCGCAAGTGCCCGCCAGTTCAGCGTGGCCCCGATGGATATCAGCGCAACGGGAATGGCGGCCTGCGCCAGCAGCGTTACGGGCGCAAGGACCGGCGCGGGGATCGCAACTCCGCTGACGCCAACGGCGACGCCCGCCAGGCTGGCCAGAAGAAACGGGTTCAGCGCGACCTTGCGCAGGGCCAGACCGGCCGACAGCCCCTCGCCACGCGATAGGGCCGACACGGCAAACACGTTGGCCATCGGGATCGCCAGCCCGATCGTTACCGAGTAATAGGCCAGATCGGCCGAGGGCAGCGCCTGCACCACCACGAACCCCAGCGCGGTGTTGAAGCGCCACGCCGTCTGCCACGCTCCGGCGTAGTCGAGGAACCGCTCGGGGCCGAAGGGGCGTGCCAGCCATCCCAGGGCCAGCCCCAGGCCAAGCACCGCCCAGACCAGCGGCCCGACGATCACCAGGCTTTCCGGCGCGATGGGACGTGCCGCGGCGGCGGTAAAGATCAGCGCGGGAAACAGGATTTCGAAATTCAGCCGGTCCAGCCCGGCCCAGGCATTTTCCGACAGGCGGTTGCGCACCAGTCCGCCCAGGCAGACAAGCAGGAAACTGGGCAAAAGCCCTGTCAAAAGGATGGGTAGCATGGGAAAGGGCCCGGGCTTGCGCGTTGTCCCGGCCTTCTTGCCCCCACGGCCCGGCAGTGTAAAGCTTGGCCCCGTCAAAACAGCGCGCGTTCCGGGCCGTCATGCAGACCACGTTTGAAATCCGAACCGAGGGCCAGGGCCTGTACGAATTCACGCGCGATGTCGCCGCTTGGGTTCGGGGCGATGGGCTGCTGACGCTGATGATCCGCCATACCTCGGCCAGCCTGCTGATCCAGGAAAACGCCGACCCCGAAGTGCGCATCGACCTGCGCAATTTCTTTGACCGGCTGGTGCCGCCCACGACCGATCCGTCCATGGCCTACCTGACGCACACCTACGAAGGCCCCGATGACATGCCTGCCCATATAAAGGCGGCGCTGTTGCCGGTCAGCCTGCAGATTCCCGTGCAGGGCGGGCGGATGCGCCTTGGCACCTGGCAAGGCATTTACCTTTTCGAACATCGCGATGCGCCGCATCACCGGCAAGTGGCCGCGCATCTGGGGTGATCTCCGCGGGGGTGGACAAATTCTGCGCCCGAGAATGGTTGACGCAGATCAATGCCACGTCACCGGGTTGGCTGCAGGCTGGCAGCGTTGTTGACCATTGCGCCCGGTGAGGGCCGGGCTGACGTTTCACAGGAGACTTCAACGACAACCATCTCCGGGAGGAGGAGACATGATGTTTCTCGACAAATCCTGTTCCAGTCTTTTTCTTTTTGCCGTTGCGATTTCGGGCCTTGGCGCCGCCACTCAGGCGCAACCCGCCATGATCGGTGAGGCTCTTTTTAAGGAGAATTGCGCCGTCTGCCATGGCGCGGCGGGGGCGGGTGACGGGCCCGTTGCCGATCTTTTCGCGCAAAAGCCAAGAAATCTTCAGCTTCTGGCCAAGGAAAACAACGGCGCCTTTCCGTTTTCCGAGACCTACCAGGCCATAGACGGCACGCGGCAGATCGGTGCGCATGGCAATTCCGAGATGCCAGTATGGGGCGATCTCTTCGCAGAAGAGGCCAACCCGCACACCTTCCACCCTGGAATAGATACCAGGGAGATCGTTCAGGGGCGCATCCTGTCGCTGGTCTATTACCTGCAAACCGTCCAGCAATAGTCCTGCGCGCGACAGGTTGGGCGCCGGCGTTTTCGCCGGCGCCCCGGCTGCTCCGAGGCATGGCGAAAACAGCCGATCTGGTGGGTGATTATTGTGTCTACACAAAACCTCGCGGCTGCCCTATAGTGCCTGTGGATAAGTGGGGGTACACCCACGACCCTGAGGCTGAGACAGAAGAAAAAGGGGAACGGCCATGCGCTGCCCGTTTTGCGGAAATATTGATACGCAGGTTAAGGATTCACGCCCGGCAGAGGATCATGTTTCGATCCGCCGGCGGCGTTTCTGCCCGGCCTGCGGGGGGCGGTTCACCACCTATGAACGGGTGCAGCTGCGCGATCTCGTGGTGATCAAGTCGAATGGCCGGCGCGAGGATTTCGATCGCGACAAGCTGGAACGCTCGATCAGGATCGCTTTGCAGAAACGTCCTGTCGAACCCGAGCGCATCGACCAGATGATTTCCGGTATCGTCCGGCGGCTGGAAAGCCTTGGCGAAACCGACATCCCGTCCAAGACAATCGGTGAGATAGTGATGGAAACGCTCGCCCGGATCGACACCGTGGCCTATGTGCGTTTTGCCAGCGTTTACAAGAACTTCCAGGCTGCGGACGATTTCGACAAATTCGTCTCCGAGCTTCGTCCTGATGTGGACGCGGCCCCGGAAGAGTGACCGAAGCCGCCGATGCCCGTTACATGGCACTGGCCGTGTCGCTCGGGCGGCGCGGCCAAGGTAACGCATGGCCGAACCCGGCCGTGGGGTGCGTCATCGTGCACGAGGGCCGGATCGTCGGGCGTGGCTGGACCGCGCCGGGCGGCCGCCCCCATGCCGAACCCCAAGCATTGGCCCAGGCGGGCGCGCTTGCGCGCGGTGCGACGGCTTATGTCACGCTGGAACCCTGCGCGCATCACGGCCAGACCCCGCCTTGCGCGCAAACTCTGATCGACGCGGGCGTCGCGCGCGTGGTCGTCGCGATCGAAGACAACGATCCCAGGGTGGCGGGCCGCGGCCTTGCGCAGATGCGCGCGGCGGGTATCCAGGTGGACACCGGGGTTCTGGCTGCCGAGGCCGCGCAGGATCTGGCCGGATTCCGGCTTGCGCGCGGGCAGGGGCGTCCCTGGGTCACGCTGAAACTGGCCAGCAGTTTTGACGGGCGCATCGCCACGGCGACAGGCGAAAGCCAATGGATCACCGGCCCCGAGGCGCGCCGCGCCGTGCACGCGATGCGTGTGTCGCACGACGCGGTGATGGTCGGGGCGGGCACCGCGCGCGCCGACGATCCATCGCTGACAGTGCGCGGCATGGGCAACGTGCGCCAACCGGTCCGGGTCGTGGTGTCGCGTCGGCTGGACCTGCCGTTAAGCTCGACCCTTGCTCAGACGGCTGGCGACGTGCCGCTTTGGCTTTGCCACGGGCCCGATGCGGATGCACCGCTGGCCGAGGCCTGGGACGGGATCGGTGCGAAACGGCTGGAATGCGCGCTTGCGGGCGGGCAGCTCGATCCCGCCTCCGTCTTGCAGGCGCTGGCCCAGGCCGGGTTGACCCGCGTCTTTTGCGAAGGGGGCGGGGCGCTTGCGGCCTCGCTCTTGTCGGCGGGTCTGGTAGACGAACTGGTGGGATTCACGGCCGGTGCCGTTATCGGTGCCGAGGGCCGGCCGGCCGTCGGCGTCATGGGTGTGGAACGCCTGGCCAGTGCACCACGGTTCGATCTGGTCGAAACCCGCGCAGTGGGTGGCGATATCCTTCACCGCTGGCAGCGAAAGGTGGCGTGACCGGGCTTGCAAGAATGCCTTTGCATCGCGGCCATTTCCGTCAACGCCGCCACAAATGTGCCTGGCTGGCGAATATCCCCTGAATTTTCGACAGCAAGCGCAATGGCATACCTGGTGCGGGCAGGCGGCCGTCCTCCAGCCGCGTGACGATAACCTCGACAGGACAGGGCTGCCCGGTCACGGGATCGCGGTAGCGGGGATAATCGATCAGCGCGGCATGAACCAACGCTTCCAAAGTCGGGCGCGCTGTGCGCCTTGGCAGGTGGGGCCCTAGATGCCGCGTCAGCCCCCATCCGGCATAAAACGGTGCACCGAGCGTGACGACCGGAACCCCGCGCAGCAGGGCCTCGAACCCTAGAAGTGACGTCATGGTCCAGACCTCGTCGATCCGGGGCAGAAGGGCGGCCGGGTCGCTCAGGTCCAGCACGCGGTCTGCCAGTCCGACAAGGTCGATCGGTGCGATGTTGCCCTTGCGAAGCCCGGCTTCGACATCGGGGTGGGGTTTGTACAGGATCACCGCATCGGGGTTCGCGGCCCGCGCCGCTTCGAGCAGCGCGCGATTGGTCGAAACCTTTTCCGTGCCGGCAAGGATCGACGCGTCGTCCTCGACCTGGCCGGGCACCAGGATCAGCCGGCCTTGGGGCAGGTCGGGCTGCGCGCCGCCGAGGTTGTATTTCGACAGCCCCGACCGCGTGATCCGACCGATCAGCGCGCGGGCGCGGTCTGCCTGGTCGGGGCGCAGGTCAGCGCGTTTGGCGATCAGCCGTTCCAGCCGGCTTTCGCGGGTGGGGTCGTAATAGATCCCCAGATCGTCACATACCAGCGACAGCGGAGGCACCAGTTTCGCGCCCAGCCCGCGCGACCGCAGGAACCCGTCCTCGACCCGCACGGCATCGTCGTCGGCGCGGGCCTGCGTGGCCCAGACCATGCGCCGGGCGCGCGATTTCGCGGCCAAACCGCGCGCTTTTTCCAGGTCGTCGGCGAAACGCACACCCTTGGCCGCACCGAAGAAGCCCTGGATCGCCCCGCGTTTCCAAAGTCGCATGCCCTGCGCGACCCAGCCGTGCCGGTCCTCGCGCCAGGCGCGGGCCTGCGCGTCGAGGATGTCGATCACCTCTTCCAGCTCGCACAGCCGGTCGTGGAACGGATCGTACCAGACCGGGTAAAGCAGCATCGCCCCGGCAAAAAGCTGCGCGCGTGTCAGTGTGCGGTGGCGGCGCGGGATGCTGTGCAGATCCTCGGTCAGGCCCCATCCGGCATAGAAAGGCCGCCCGAACACATGCGGGCGGTGGCCGGCCATGATGGCCTCGAACCCCATTTGCGACGACACGGTGTAGACGGCGATGGCCCCTTCGAGCAACGCCCAGGGGCTGACCGGATCGGTCAGGAACGCGGTGCGGTCGTCCAGATCGTCGGGCCCGAAATACCCCTTTCGGTGTCCCGCCACGGTTTCGGGGTGGGTCTTGATCAATATGCGCGCGCCGGGATGGTCGTCGCGTGCGTGAAACAGCATTTCACGAAAGGAATTGGCATCCGCCATGCCGTGCGTGACCGAGGCATCGCCATGCGTCTGGTCGATCACCAGGACGTATCCGGGGTCCGGCGGTGCGGCGGCAGGATCGACGGCTGAGTACTTGGTCAGTTGCGCCTCTCGCAGGCGGGCGATGGCCCCGCGCGCCCGCGCCAGAAGCGCGGCATCGTCGAGCGGGGTCTCGGTCAGGATACGCTCAAGATCGGATGGTTGCGTGGGATCGAAATGCATGCCGCCATGGTCGATCACCAGCCCCAATGGCGGCTCGCCCGAACGGCCGGGGAAAAGCGACCGCAGGAACGCGTCCTCGATGCGGACAAGCGCGGCCCCGCTGGCCTTGGCCGCGGCCTCGCCGCGACCGGCATAGGGGGAATGCCCCCAGACCCCCACAAGATCATCCGCGCCCGGTTTGCCGATGGTCGGCTGGTATCCGGCCAGTTGCAGGATTCGCCGCACGCGGCGCTGGGTCAGGAAGCCGGCGTTGAAATGGAAAAGCCGCCGGGGGGATGCCCCGGCGGCCAAGCCACCATTCGCCTCGTCATGCATCAGTTGCCGGTGCCGATATTGTTCAGCGTATCGACCGTGGTCAGCGATCCGGTCAGGGCAGAAATCGCCTTGTTCCACTGGTTGAACGGCGCTTCGGTCACGTAGAGCGTGTCGTCGTCGCGGATCGAGAAGTCGCGCGCCATGAACATGCCGTTGGGCTGTGTCAGGTCCAGAACATAGACCATGCGCTGCGCCCCTTGCAGGTCGTTGCGTCCCAGTACACGGTTCGCGATCTCGGCGGGTTCGTTGCGCATCACGAAGACGCCGGTCGGGTCGGCCGCGTTGGCCAGCAGGCCACCGACCTGGGCAATCGCCTCGATCGCGCTGAGTGTTTGCGTCTCGAACGGCACGCGCGACTGGCTGCCGGTGGCGCCGAGCGCGGTAAAGGACCGGGTGTCCTCTTCGACGAGGATGCGGTCATTGGCGCGCAGCGCGATATCGAAATCGGGATATTTGTAAAGATCCTGCAGCCAGACCTTGGATCGCTTGTCGCCGCGGATCACGGTGATCTGTGCGATTTCGGGTGCGATCGACACGCCGCCGGCACGGGCCAGCATGGACGACAGCGTGCGGGTCGGGCGTTCGATGGCATAGACGCCCTGGCCGCCCACCGCGCCGACGATGCTGACGGTCGATCCGTCGCCTGCCAGGCGGCGCACCTCGACCTGGGGTTCGGGGGTCTGTTCTTCGAGGCGGGCGGTTATGACGCGACGCAGGGCTTCGGGGGTGTTGCCCGCGGCCCGGATGCGGCCGGCATAGGGCACGAAGATAAAGCCCGCGCCGTCGACCTGGACCTCTTCCAGCGCGGTCGCGTTGACGCCTTCGCCGGCCAGCAGGCCGTCATCGACGTTTTCCCAGATGGTCAGGCCCAGCGTGTCGCCCGGCCGGATCGTATCCGAGCCAAGCAGGCCCGCGTTCTTGAAATCATCGGTAAACCCGAGCGCGGGCACCACCGCGGTGGCGCGCGTCACGCGGTCGTTGACCGCGACGACGAAAGCGTCGCCCTCGCGCAGGACCGAGCCTGCAAAAATCTCGCGCTTGTTCGGGCCAACACGCGGCAACAATCCGCAGGACGACACAACAGACGCCACGAGAACAAGGGCGACACACTTCGCCCAGCGGGAGGTTTGGGGTTTCACTACTCGGTCTCCTCGACCTGTTATTGTTCTGCCTCGGTATTTTTTCGGCGAAGGTACCTTATGGGCTGGAAAAAATCCAGCGCCACGCGCCCGGCCGCGCGCGCGGTCGCCTGTGTGTTGCATGGCGGTCGCGTTTGCGTTGCTGCCCGCAAGACGCCGTTATGGCGTTCAGGAGACCACGCGAAGCTGCTGGCGCGGTGCGGCCGTGCCGGATTTCAGCGCGTCATACGGGTCTTCGGCGGCCAGCATCATGTCGACGACGTGACGCAGCAATTGCCGCCGCCCACGCGCCGAATAGAACCCGCCGGGCACTTGGCTGGTTTCCAGCAGGTAACGCCTGTAATCGCCATACGCCTTGCGGTCCGGGCGCTCGGGTTGTGAAAAGAACTGCTCGAGCGGCTGGGTCGACACGAATTCCGGCTTTGCATAAACCGCACGGCCGAACACCTTGAGCGGGATGCCCCGCCACAAAACCTGCTGTGCCGCGGTCGAATTCACCGTCACGGCCGAGCGCGCCTCGTTCAGCAATTCGGCCAGCTTGCCGCCGCGCACGTAATGCACCCGGTCGCGCACCCCGGCCTCGGCGGCCATGCGCCGGATTTCCGCGCGCAAGGGAACACGGCCGTCTTCGAGGGGATGGGCCTTGATCACGAGGTGATGATGGCCCGGTGCGCCCTTGGCGAACCCATCGATAACGGGGGCCAGGAATTCGGTCATCGTCGAGAACGGCGAATGGCGCTGGAACGAGCTGTCATGTTCGAGCTGCAGCAGCGCAAGGTGATAGGGAAAGCCGCCGTTTCGGATACGCCAGGTGGCGATGCGCCGTTCCAGGCTGTGCACCGGCATCAGCAGCAACCGCCGCAGGTAAAGCTGGAATTCCTTGGTGACGGGCAGGGCGCGGTGCGGACGGAAATTGCGGTATCCGCCGTTTCGGAACATCACGAACCAATGGTAAAGCGCGCCGTAGAAAATATGGTGCCGCATGTCGCCCCAATGGGCCGGCGGGACGGGGGCGTCCATGTCGGACTGGGCCAGCGCCTTGCGCATGGCCGCGACCGTCATGTCCATCAGCCGCGAGTTTCCGTTCGATCCGTCGCGCTCGTATGTCACCCAGTAGGGGCGAAGATAGCCTTCTTCGAAAACATGCACGGTCAGGCCGGCCTTGTGCGCCCGCTCGATCGCCTGGGCATGGACAAAGCGCGTGTCGCCATAGATCACGACGTCGGTCACGCCTTTTTCGGATAGTAGCGCGTCAAAGCGCGCGGGCCAGTCTTCGGCAGCGCCGCGATAGGGGATGTAGGTGTCCGCGTCGAACCAGAACGCCCGGTCGCCCGCGTTGAAGCCCACGCGCCAGACCTTTGCCCCGGTCAGGCGCAGCATGCGGCCCAGCCGGTGAAAAAAGGGACCGTGCGGCCCCTGCAGGAACAGGAACACCCTGTCGCCCGTCATCGTTTCGGTCATCGTCGGCACCCGTACGCTCACACTCTCACACCCTGGTGTCATAGCGTGGAGTTCGGACAATAATAAGGCAAAATCGACGGCCGCTTGCCATGTGGGCGCGGCAAGGCTAGGTCAGGGGCAGCATTCTGGGGAGGCCGGCCATGTTCACGGGCATCATCACCGATATCGGGCGCATCGCGAAGCTGGATCAGCGCGGTGATCTGCGCGCGCGGATCGAAACGCGGTATGACATGGGGCGGGTCGATCTTGGGGCCTCGATCGCCTGCGACGGCGTTTGCCTGACGGTTGTCGAAAAGGGCGCGGGCTGGTTCGACGTGGATATCAGTGCCGAGAGCGTGTCGAAAACCGCGATCGGGGACTGGACCGAGGGGCGCCGTGTGAACCTGGAGCGTGCCCTGAAGGTCGGGGACGAGCTGGGCGGGCATATCGTGTCGGGCCATGTCGACGGCGTGGCCGAGGTCGTGGACATCCGCGACGAAGGCGACAGCACGCGCATCACGTTCCGCGCCCCCGAAACCCTGGCGCGGTTCATCGCGCCCAAGGGGTCGGTCGCGCTGAACGGCACCTCGCTGACCGTGAACGAGGTCGATGGCTGCGATTTCGGGGTAAACATCATTCCGCACACCAAAGAGGCCACGACCTGGGGCGATGTGGCGGTGGGCGACCGCATCAACCTCGAGATCGACACGCTGGCGCGCTATGTCGCCCGGCTTGCCGAATTTTCCTGAGCCTGATGGACGCCGCGCCTGCGGCGCGTCGGCAGGTCTTGCGCCGCCCGTTCCGGGCGACGCCGCGCTGAGGGGCGCTGCCCCTCAGACACCCCGGGATATTTGCGGAAAGAGAAAACGCGGCTTTCTCAGCAATTGGGGATGTTGACGGCCAGCCCCCCGAGCGAGGTTTCCTTGTATTTCTCGTGCATGTCGGCGCCTACCTGGCGCATGGTTTCGATCGCCGCGTCGAGCGGGACGAAATGCTGCCCGTCGCCGCGCAGGGCGAGCGATGCCGCCGAAACCGCCTTGATCGCGCCAAGCCCGTTGCGTTCGATGCAAGGCACCTGCACCAGCCCCTTGACCGGGTCGCAGGTCATGCCAAGGTGATGTTCGAGCGCGATTTCTGCCGCGTTTTCAATCTGTTCCGGGGTGCCGCCCAGAACCGCGCAGAGCCCGGCGGCCGCCATGGCCGAGGCGCTGCCGACCTCGGCCTGGCACCCGGCCTCGGCGCCCGATATGGAGGCGTTGTATTTCACCAGCCCGCCAATCGCGGCGGCGGTGAGAAGGAAATCGTCCAGCCGGTTCGCACTGGCGCCCGGCACATGATCGAGCCAGTAGCGGATGACGGCGGGAACCACGCCCGCGGCGCCGTTCGTGGGGGCCGTGACGACCTGGCCGCCGGCTGCGTTTTCCTCGTTCACGGCCATGGCATAGGTGCTCATCCAGTCGTTGATGACATGGGGGGCGGTGAGGTTCATGCCGCGCTCGGCGAGCAGTTTTTCGTGGATGGCCCTTGCGCGGCGCCGCACGTTCAGGCCGCCCGGCAGGATGCCGTCATTGGCCAGCCCGCGGTCGATGCAGTCGTTCATGACCTCCCATATGCGGGCGATGCCCTGATCGAGCCGGTCGGCGCCGATGCGGCTGATTTCGTTGGCGCGTTTCATCTGGGCGATGGTTTTGCCCGAGGTCGTCGCCATTTCCAGCATTTCGGCCGCGGATTTGAACGGGTAGGGCACGGGCGCGCCGTCGTCGGTGTCCTTGCCCGCGGCCAGTTCCGCCTCGGTCATGACGAAGCCGCCGCCCACGGAGTAGTAGGTTTCGCGCATGATCACGTCACCCTGCGCGTCGTTGGCCATCAGGATCATGCCGTTGGCATGCCCGGGCAGAGCGGGGCCGTAATCGAAAAGCAGGTCGGATTTCGGATCGAACCGCAGCGGGCCAAGGCCGGGCGCATCGATCGTCGCGGTCGCGTGAATCCTTGCCAGCGTTTCTTCGGCAGCTTCCGCATCATAGGTGTCGGGCGAGAATCCGGCGAGCCCGAGGATCGTCGCGCGGTCGGTGGCGTGCCCGACCCCGGTGAAGGCGAGACTGCCATGCAGCGACCCGCGCAGGCCATGGACGGTGAAGGGCGCGGCGCGCAGGCTGTCGAGGAAACGCGAGGCGGCCACCATTGGCCCCATCGTGTGGGACGAGGAGGGGCCGATACCCACCTTGAAGAGATCGAGAACCGACAGGAACATTGCCAAACCCTTTCGCGCAGTCCGGCCGAGGATGGCTCAGCCCCCGCATCATGGCCAGCATGAAAGCGACGGCTTGCCCGGCGCTTCCGCCATCGCTGCGCGGGTAACGAAGTTTTAATCCGCATTTGAAACAAAGCGCGCATTCGGATTTCGCGCAACGGAGGATGTTCATGCGCTGGAACATTATGCTGATTGGCCTGTTTCTGTTCCAGGTCGCTGTCGCCGCAGGCGGCGCGTCGCAGGCGACGGCCCCGCAGCAGGTGCAGCTTGCGCAGATAGAGCCCCGCCGCTGAAACCCGGGCAGCTTACGTGGCGCTGCCTTCGGGCGGGGTGGCGAGGCGTGGATCGGTGAAGGGGCGGGGCCCCAGCCCTTCGGCCTGGGCCGCCGCCTTGACGCTGCCACGTGTTTCGAGCCGTTCGAGAATGGCGGCCAGCGCGGGGTAGTCGGACAGGGCAAACCAGCCAGTGTCCCCCAGCGGATAGAGCGCGCACCACCGCAAGAGCGGGGCGAGGTAGAGGTCGAGCGCGCTCAAATCGTTCCCCAGAAGCCAGTCGTGCCCCTGCGCCAGCGTATTGAGTTTCTTCAGGTGCGTGGCCAGGTTTGCGGCATTGGTTTTGCGCAAACATGCCTGCGCATGGGCATCTTCGCCCGCGTATGCCGCAGGGTAGAACTGCATGCGCAATCCGGCATGCAGCGTATTCGACAGGAAAAACAACCACTTCAATGCTTCGCCGCGCAGGGGATCGCCGGGCGTGGGCATCAGGGCGCCGTGGCGGTCTGCGAGCCACAGAAGGATCGCGCCAGTTTCGAAGATCGGGCCACTGTCCGTCTCCAGCACCGGGATCAACCCGTTCGGATTGAGCGCCAGGTAGGCGGGCGATTTCTGCGCCTGGCGCGTCCGGTCGACCAGCACGGCGTCGAACGGCTGGCCAAGTTCCAGCAAGGTCAGGCGCACGATCAGCGATGCATTGTCGGGGGCATGGTGCAAACGATAGGTCATTGCGGATTATTCGGGCAGGGACGGCCGGGGCGCAAGTGGGGACGGCGGGCGTGGCGCATTGCCCCTACCCACGCGCGGCGCAAGCCCCTATAAGGCCGCAAACGCAAAGGAGTCGCGCCCATGACCGGAGAATTGTCCCCCATCGACAAGGCCAAGTTCGTTGCCGCCAAGCGTGCGGTCGATTTCGTCGAGGATGGAATGCGCGTGGGTCTGGGGACCGGATCGACAGCGGCCTGGATGGTGCGTTGCCTTGGCGAGATGGTGCGCGATGACGGGTTGAAGATCCGCGGCGTGCCCACATCGACGCGCACCGCGGCGCTGGCGCGCGAGGTCGGCATCGAGGTGATCAGCCTGGACGAGGCGCGCTGGCTGGACCTGACCATCGACGGCGCCGACGAGTTCGACGGCGATCTGAACCTGATCAAGGGCGGCGGCGGCGCGCTGTTGCAGGAAAAGATCGTGGCGACGGCAAGCGACCAGATGATCGTGATCGCGGATGTCGGCAAGGAGGTCGAAACGCTGGGCGCTTTCCCGCTGCCGATCGAGGTGATCCCGTTCGGCTGGCAGACCACCAAGGCGCTGGTCGAAGAGATGCTGATCTCGATGGACGTGCTTGGCCGCAACGTGACGCTGCGGATGAATGGCGATGCGCCTTTCGTGACGGATGAGGGCAATCACATCCTTGATCTGCATCTCAACCGGATCGGAAATGCGCGGCAATTGTCGATGGTGCTGAACCAGGTTCCGGGTGTGGTGGAAAACGGGTTGTTCATCGATATCTGCGATGTTGTCGTGGTGGGATATGGCGACGGCCGGGTCGAAACCCGCGACATCAATGAAGGCACGGTTCAGACCGACCGGCTGGATTTCGTCGAAAGCGAAAACCTGTTTGCCGATCTCGACGACTGAGGCGGGGCGTTTCTGCGCTCTGGCCATCGCCTTTGGCTTGTGAAATACCTTTGCCCGACGAAAGCAAGGGGACCATTGCATGAGCTTTGACTACGACCTTTTCGTGATCGGTGGCGGCTCGGGCGGGGTGCGCGCGGCGCGCGTTGCAGCGCAGGCGGGTGCCCGTGTGGCGCTGGCCGAGGAAGACCGCTATGGCGGCACCTGCGTGCAGCGGGGCTGTGTGCCCAAGAAGCTGATGGTCTTTGCCAGCGAATATCCCGGCTATATCGAGGACGCCAAGGCCTATGGCTGGGATGCGACGCTTGGCGATTTCAACTGGGATGCGTTCAAGTCGAAACTCCATGCCGAGCTGGACCGCCTGGAAGGCGTCTATCGCAACATCCTTGGCAACAACGGCGTGCAAACCTTTGATGCAAGGGCAAAACTGGCCGATCCGCATACCGTGGAGCTGTCCGATGGCAGCCGCAAGACGGCCAAGCACATCCTGCTGGCGATGGGCGGCTGGCCGGTCCTGCCGGATATCAAGGGCGCCGAGCTTGGCATCACGTCGAACGACGTCTTCCATCTCGATGCGCTGCCCGAGACCATGCTGATCCTGGGCGGGGGATACATCGCCTGCGAATTCGCCTGCATCCTGAACGGTCTGGGCGTGAACGTGACGCAGTATTACCGCGGTGCGCAGATTCTGCGCGGTTTCGACGAAGAAGCGCGCGGTCTGGTGTCCGAGGAAATGCAGCAGAACGGGATCGACCTGCATCTGGGCACCAACATCCTGGAAATGGCGCAGGACGGCGACAAGATCCGGGTCAAGGCGACCAACGGCACCGAGCGGGTGTTCGACAAGGTGATGTTCGCGACCGGACGCCGCCCGAACACGGCCGATATGGGTCTGGAAGAGCTGGGCGTGAAGCTGGGCCGCTATGGCGAGGTTCTGGTCGACGAATACAGCCAGACGAACATTCCGTCGATCTATGCGGTCGGCGACGTCACCGACCGGGTGAACCTGACGCCGGTGGCGATCCGCGAGGGGATGGCCTTTGTCGAAACGGTGTTCAAGGGCAACCCGACCCCGGTGGATCACGACCTGATCCCGACCGCGATCTTCACCCAGCCTGAAATGGGCACCATCGGCATGAGCGAGGAAGAGGCGCGCGATCGCGGCCCGATCGAGGTCTATGCGACCTCGTTCAAGCCGATGCGCGAATCCTTTGCCGGGCGCGCGCAACGTGTTCTGATGAAGCTGGTGGTTTGCGCCGATACACGGCGGGTTCTGGGTTGTCATATCGTCGCGCCGGGCGCGGGCGAAATGATCCAGCTGGCCGGTATCGCGGTCAAGATGGGCGCGACCAAGGAAGACTTTGACCGGACGGTGGCTGTGCATCCCACCATGTCCGAGGAAATCGTAACGATGCGAGAACCGGTTCGTACCGCTTGAAATTCCGGACAGACTGCACAGGTTATGAGCAACATCAAAGAATACCATCATAAAGGGGAAATCAGGTAGATGGCTGGACATTCTGGCGGCCCATGGGGCGGCGGCGGAAACAGGGGCGGTGGCGATGACGACCGCCGTGGGCAGAATGGGGGTGGCGGACGCCGCCCCGAGGATGGCGGCCCCCAGATCCCGGAAATCGAAGAGTTGATGAAAAAGGGCCAGGAGCAGCTGCGCGTCCTGATGGGCGGTCGCGGCGGCAATGGCGACGGCTCGGGCGGGGGGCAAGGTGGCCCCAATTTCGGCAAGGGCACCTGGGCGATCGGCGGGCTTGCCGCGGTCGCACTTTGGGCCTTTTCCAGCTTTTATACCGTCAAACCCGAAGAACAGTCGGTCGAGCTGTTCCTGGGTGCGTATTCGTCGATCGGCAATCCGGGCCTGAACTTTGCGCCCTGGCCGCTGGTGACTTACGAGGTCATCAACGTGACCTCGGAGCGGACCGAGAATGTCGGCATGCGCCGTGGCAACAATAACGACGGCCTGATGCTGACCACTGATGCCAACATCGTGGACATCGACTTTCAGGTCGTGTGGAACATTAGCGATCCGGCCAAGCTGCTGTTCAACATCCGCGACCCGCAACTGACCGTGCAGGCCGTGTCGGAATCGGTGATGCGCGAGATCATCGCCGCCACCAACCTGGCGCCGATCCTCAACCGGGATCGTGGCGTGATCGCCGACACTGCATTGCTGAACATCCAGGAAACGCTGGATGAATACGAAAGCGGCATCAACATCGTGCGGGTGAACCTCGACAAGGCGGACCCGCCGTCTGCTGTGATCGACGCGTTCCGCGAAGTGCAGGCTGCCGAACAGGAGCGTGACAGGCTGCAGCGCCAGGCCGACGCCTATGCCAACCGGGTGCTTGCCGAAGCGCGCGGTCAGAGCGCGCAGATCCTGGAAGAATCCGAAGCCTACCGTGCCCGCGTGGTCAACGAGGCCATCGGTGAAGCCAGCCGTTTCGTCGCCGTGGCCCAGGAATTCAACGCCGCGCCCGAAGTGACGCAGCGCCGCCTGTATCTCGAAGCGATGGAACGTACCCTGGGCAGTGTCGACAAGATCCTGCTGGATAGCGACATGGGCCAGGGCGGCAATGGCGTCCTGCCTTACCTGCCGCTCAACGAACTGCGCCGTGGCGCGAACACCGGAGGGTCGAACTGATGCGTAAATCCGCTTTCCTTCTTCCGGCGGTTGTCGTCGTGATCGCCGTCGCGTTTTCGTCGCTCTTTATCGTGGACGAACGCGAAAAGGCGCTTGTTCTGCAATTCGGGCAGATCAAGCAGGTGCGCGAAACGCCGGGCCTGGGTTTCAAGATCCCGTTCATCCAGGAAGTCGTCAAATACGATGACCGTATCCTGTCGCTCGATACCGACACGATCGAGGTGACGCCCTCGGATGACCGCCGACTGGTGGTCGATGCCTTCGCGCGTTACCGCATCCGTGATGTCGTTCAGTTCCGGCAAGCCGTGGGCGTGGGCGGCATCCGTGCCGCCGAAGATCGTCTGTCCTCGATCCTGAACGCGCAAATCCGTGAGGTTCTGGGTGCCGATCAGGTGACGTCGGACACGATCCTTTCGGACCAGCGCCGTGACCTGGCCGTGCGTATCCGCGCGCAGGCGCGTGCCGCTGCGGAAAGCCTCGGGCTCGAAGTGGTGGACGTGCGTCTGAAGCAGACCAACCTGCCGCAGCAAAACCTCGAAGCGACATTCGCCCGGATGCGCGCCGAGCGTGAACGCGAAGCCGCCGACGAGATCGCCCGCGGTAACGAGGCCGCGCAGCGTGTCCGTGCCGCCGCCGACCGTACCGTGGTGGAAACCGTCAGCCAGGCGGAACGCGAGGCCGAAATCCGCCGCGGTGAGGCCGATGCCGAACGCAACCGGATCTTTGCGCAGGCGTTTGGCGGGAACCCCGAGTTCTTCAAGTTCTACCGCTCGCTTTCGGCCTTCGAGCGCAGCCTCAACAGCGACACGTCGACCATCGTGCTGACACCGGGAAGCGATTTCATCTCGGCGATGTTCGATGCCGTGCGTGCCGAGGGCCTGCTGGCCGAAGAGGCGCAAACGCTGAGCCCCGACGAGCTGCGCGAACTCGCCCCGCAAAGCGAGCTGTCCGAGGATCTGCCCGAAGAAGCGCGCGAGCAGATCGAGCGCAGCAACGAGGAAATCCAGCAGCGCAGCGCACCGACTGAAGAAACGCAATGATCGAAACCGCATTTCTGGCCCTAGGGCTGGTTCTGATCGTCGAGGGGCTGGCCTATGCGCTGGCCCCTTCGCTTGTGGAACAGATGCTTGAGATGCTGCGCATGCTGCCCGAAGCGACGCGGCGCAATGTCGGGCTGCTGGCGATGGCGCTGGGCGTGGTGCTGGTTTGGATGGCCAAGGCGCTGGGGGCCTGAGCGGGTTCACGCGCCCGTCACGGGCTGTCACGCGGGTTTGACGGGGTGCGACAGCCCTTTGTGTTGCAACTCTGCCGCCCTACATAGAAAGTGTCGCTACTGGAAACAGGTAACCCAGAGGAGATACTGGCGTGACCACTCAAGCTCTTTCATTCACTCAACGCAGTTCCGCCCCGATGATCCGGGGGATGTGGATGGCGTTGCTTGCGTTGCTGCTGATGTTGGCGCAAACGCTGGCGGCCCATGCACGGATGCCCGAAAGCTTTGCAGATCTTGCCGACAAGATCAGCCCGGCGGTGGTGAACATCACCACGTCGACCGTTGTCGCGGCCCGAGGCGGCCCAAATCCGATCGTTCCCGAAGGCAGCCCTTTCGAGGATTTCTTTCGCGAATTCCGCGACCGTCAGGGCGATGGCGACCGGCCGCGCCGGACATCGGCTCTGGGCTCGGGCTTCGTGATTTCCGAAGATGGCTACATCGTCACCAACAACCATGTGATCGAAAGCGCGGACGAGATCCTGATCGAGTTCTTTCCCGGTGACGGCCAGCCGGTAACGGAACTCCCGGCCGAAGTGGTCGGCACCGATCCCAACACCGACATTGCGCTGCTCAAGGTGAGCACCGATCAGCCGCTGAAATACGTCAGCTTTGGCGACAGCGACAAAATGCGCGTCGGTGACTGGGTGATGGCGATGGGCAACCCGCTGGGCCAGGGCTTTTCGGTGTCCGCGGGTATCGTTTCGGCCCGCAACCGGGCGCTGCGCGGCTCGTATGACGACTACATCCAGACCGATGCCGCGATCAACCGCGGCAACTCGGGCGGTCCGCTTTTCAACATGGATGGCGACGTGATCGGCGTGAATACCGCGATCCTCAGCCCGAATGGCGGGTCGATCGGGATCGGCTTTTCGATGGCATCGAACGTTGTGACGAAAGTCGTCGACCAGTTGCAGAAATACGGTGAAACACGCCGTGGCTGGCTGGGTGTGCGCATCCAGGACGTGACGCCGGACATGGTTGAAGCGATCGAAGGGCTGGACACCGCGCGCGGTGCGATGGTCACCGATGTGCCTGACGGCCCCGCCAAGGAAGGCGGTGTGCTGCAGGGCGATGTCATCCTGAACTTCGATGGCGCGGATGTGGACGATACCCGCACTCTGGTGCGCAAGGTGGGCAACACCGAAGTCGGCAAGACGGTTCGTGTCGTCGTGCTGCGCGACGGCCAGACCGAAACGCTGAAGGTGACGCTGGGCCGCCGCGAAGAGGCCGAGGGCGCCGTGCCCGCAGCCCAACAAGCCGAGCCGGAAGAGCCCGCCGAGGTCGAAATGCTTGGACTGACATTGGCGCCGGTCACCGATGCCATGCGCGAGGAACTGGACCTTGACGCCAACATGACCGGGCTGGTGGTGATGGACGTGGACGAAAGCACGGAAGCCTATGAAAAGGGCCTGCGTGCGGGCGACGTGATCACCGAGGCCGGCCAGGAAAAGCTGGAAAGCGTCAGCGATCTGCAGGAACGGGTCGATGCCGCCAAGGACGCAGGGCGCAAATCGCTGCTCTTGCTGGTCCGGCGTGCGGGCGATCCCCGTTTCGTGGCGCTGTCGCTGGAAGAGTGACCAGAGCATCAAGAACCTGAAAAGGGCGCCTGCGGGCGCCCTTTTTCATTTGGGGGCCGGGATCAGAAAGGCCGCAGTTTCGGGCGGGTCGACGACAGCGGCTTGCAATAGGTCTGCGCCCGCAGCCAGCGGGCCATTTCGCGGCGTTTCGCCTCGGACCGCATCGGCCCCCAATCCGCGGCCACGCCAACCCAACGGCTGTCACGCAGCGCGATCGCGCGGTCGCGTGGGACCGTGACCGCCATGATCCGCAGCGCGCAACTGAGGTTCGATGGGCCGTGTTTCAGCGCCTCGCCACTGTCGGCGCGGCATCCGTAGCCGCGCGCGGTGGCCGGCAGGATTTGCAGCAGCCCGAACCATTGCCCGCCGCCGCCGACGGCGCCGGGTTTCCACGTGCTTTCGTATTTTGCCAACGCGGACAGAAACCCGACCCAGAACTGCGCGCGCCTTTGCGCGTCCGCATCGGTGTAGGCCGGGCACCAGTCGCCGATGTCGCGCGGCACCGTGCGTGTCAACGCCGCGCCATGCCCCTTGAGCGCCGAAAGCGCCGCACGTGTCCAGATCGGCGCGTCCGTTCGGTGATCCCATCGCGCATGCGGGACATCCGCTGCTCTCTGGGGTGGGCGCGGCAGATCGCCGATCGGCTGCGCAAGCGCCGCAACGGGCATCAGAACGAGAAAAAGAAGACTGGATAGCCGCATGGCTCCGATCCTGCACCGGCGGTCGGCGGGGCGCAATATCGCCTGCCCGGTTTCGCCCGCGCATTTTCGCGCAAACTCCCCGGTCACGCCACGATTGCGCCCGAAACTCCGGCTTATCTGACGGCAGTTGCCATCAACGGACCGTCATGACCGACTCGCAGAAATCCCCCATCGCCCGCATCGGACATCGCCTGAAGGCCTTGCCACGGAAATTGCCCGTTCTGACAACGCGGGGTGAGGCCAGCGACGAAAGCCTTGCGCGGCAGTACGATGCGGGTTTGTCGATCCCGGTTTGCGATCAGACGACCGAGGAAACCGAAGGCGCCCGGCTGCGCGAAAAGGGCCGGTTCATGGCCCGCCAGGAGATGTGGGACGAGTTGGGAGGCATGATCCGCGACCATGACCATGCGCGCGAGGCGACCCCGGGCGGCACCGCCCTGGCCGACTTGCTGAGCTATGGCGCGCGGTCGGACGTGGTGCTGCCGGTTGAGACCGCGCTGAGCGACCCCGGCCTGATGTCGGCGCATGCCCCGCGCGAGGGAATGATCGCCCTGGAAGAGGTGCTGCAAGACCATCCCGACGATTACGGTGTCGCGCTGGTCGTGGCGCAGGCGCATGTCGATATCGGCTGGGCATGGCGCGGGCAGGGCTGGATTTCGGAAGTGCCGGAAAAGCACTGGGAGGCGTTTCACCATCACTTCGACCGCGCCGAGGAAATCCTCGACCGGTTCGACGCCTTTGCCGAGGACAGTCCCGCGCTGGCCGCTGCGCGCTGCGCGCTCTTGGCCTCGACCCCGGCGCCCAAGGCCCGGGTGGCCGACGATTACGAGGACCTGATCGACCTCGACCCCGGCAATCCGCGCCATATGCGCGGGCTTGGCAATCATCTTTTGCCGCGCTGGTTCGGCAGCTACGAACAGCTCGAGCTTGAGGCGCGGCGCACGGCGGCACGCACGGGGGATATCTGGGGCGCGGGTGCGTATACCTGGGTCTATCTCGATGCCCTGGCGGTCGATCCGGTTGCCCTGGGACATCTCGACGTGCCGTTTTTCCTGGACGGCATGCGCGATATCCTGACCCGCCGGCCGGATCAGCACTATGCCAACCAGATGGCGGCCTTTTGCGCGGTGACCCTGCAGCAGCCCCGCTGTGGGCGTGCACCGGACAGCCAGGGCCTGCGCGAGATTCGCGCAGCGCTCGACTGGATCCTGCGCGACCACCTGACCGAGCTGCATCCGCTGGTCTGGGGCGTTGCCGCCAAGGGGGCGCAGCACGCCACCGGCCCGCTGGCCCGCGACGAGGTCGCGCGGCTAGGGCGCGATTGCGCGCTGGCACGGATCGGGCGGCATTTCGATGCCGAATTGCGCCGCGGTATGCGCGTGGTGTTCGATCGCACCGGTCCGCATCTCGAACCGATGGACGGATAGCGCGGCCGCGTTCGGCCGCCTTGGCCCTTGCCCCTGCCGCGGCGCTGTCCTAGAACCGCGTCGATCCTGCAAACAAAGGGGCGCAACCCATGCTCGACCTGACTTACGAGACGCCGAAACCCAAGGTGATCGCCGGGGCCAAGCACGATTGGGAACTGGTGATCGGCATGGAGGTGCACGCGCAGGTCGCGTCGAACGCCAAGCTGTTTTCCGGCGCCTCGACCACTTTCGGGGCCGAGCCGAATTCGAACGTGTCCTTCGTGGACGCCGCGATGCCCGGCATGTTGCCCGTGATCAACGAATTCTGCGTGGCGCAGGCGGTGCGCACGGGTCTGGGCCTGAAGGCCGAGATCAACCTTTGGTCGGCCTTCGACCGCAAGAACTATTTCTACCCCGACCTGCCGCAGGGCTACCAGATCAGCCAGCTGTATCACCCGATCGTGGGTGAGGGCGAAATCCTTGTCGACATGGGCCCCGGCGTCGCGCGGCTTGTGCGGATCGAACGCATTCACCTGGAACAGGACGCGGGCAAGTCGATCCACGACATGGACCCCAACATGTCCTTCGTCGATCTTAACCGCACCGGCGTGGCACTGATGGAAATCGTCAGCCGCCCCGACATCCGCGGCCCCGAAGAGGCGGCGGCCTATGTCACCAAGCTGCGCCAGATCCTGCGCTATCTCGGCACCTGCGACGGCAACATGCAGAACGGCAACCTGCGCGCCGACGTGAACGTGTCGGTCTGCCGTCCGGGCGATTACGAGAAATACCAGGCGACCCAGGATTTCAGCCATCTCGGAACCCGCTGCGAAATCAAGAACATGAACTCGATGCGGTTCATCCAGCAGGCCATCGATTACGAGGCCCGCCGCCAGATCGCGATCCTCGAAGCGGGGGGCGAGATCGTGCAGGAAACACGCCTTTACGACCCCGACAAGGGCGAAACGCGTTCGATGCGCTCCAAGGAAGAGGCGCATGATTACCGCTATTTCCCCGATCCCGACCTGCTGCCGCTGGAAATCGAACAGGCCTGGGTCGACGACATCGCGGCCTCGCTGCCCGAGCTGCCGGACGAGAAGAAGGCGCGCTTCGTGACCAAGCTGGGCCTGAGCGAATACGATGCCGGCGTCCTGACCGCCGAGGTGGCCAACGCGGACTACTTCGAACAGGTGGCCGAGGGCCGCGACGGCAAGATGGCGGCCAACTGGGTCATCAACGAGCTTTTCGGCCGTTTGAAAAAGGATGATTGCGACATCACCGACAGCCCGGTGACGCCTGCGCAGCTGGGTGGGATCATCGACCTGATCGCCAAGGGCGACATTTCGGGCAAGATCGCCAAGGATCTGTTCGAGATCGTCTATTCCGAAGGCGGCGACCCGGCCGAGATCGTCGAGGCGCGGGGAATGAAACAGGTCACCGACACTGGCGCGATCGAGGCGGCGGTCGATCAGATCATCGCGGAAAACCCCGCGCAGGTCGAAAAGGCGCAGGCCAACCCGAAACTGGCGGGCTGGTTTGTCGGCCAGGTGATGAAGGCCACCGGCGGCAAGGCCAACCCCAAGGCCGTGAACGACATCGTTCAGCAGAAACTGGGGCTGTGATCGGCAGAATCGCTTAGAACAGGCTGCCCTGACCGGGCGGCTTGTCCTTTGGTTTGGCTGCCGGTTTTGCGGGTTTTCCGCCACCCGGCGTCATGCGGCCATCGGCGAATTCGATTTCCAGCACCTGCGCGGATTGCGCGGCCTTGGCGGTCGTGACCACCGCGCCATCGCCACGCACCACGGCATAGCCCCGGCCCAGCGTCGCCTTGTAGCCCAGCGTTTCGCGCAGCCGGTCGAGCGCGTCGATCTGCTTGCGCCAGCCTTCGGTCTGCGTGATCCCGGCCTTGGACAGCCGGCGCGACAGATCGGCCAGGCGGTCGCGTTGCTGCGCCATGTTCCGGCGGATCGGCGTGATGCTCAGCCGGTCGGTGCGGCGGCCCAGGGCCTCTTTCTTGCGCTCCACGGCTGCGTTCAGCCCGCTGGCCAGGCGCGGCGCGCTGGCATCCAGCCGGCGTTTCTGTTCGGCCAGCTGGCGCGACAGCAAGGCGGGGCGCAGGCTGCCCGACACCTCGTAAAGGCGCACGCGGCGGCGTTGCACGGTGCCGGTCAGCGCCTGCGGCAGGCGGTCGGTGGCCCGGTCAAGCCGCTGGCGCGGGCCGTCCAGCAGCGTATCGGGACGGGGCAGGGCGCGCGACAGGTCGCGCAGGCGTTGACCGCGCAGCCCGATGGTCTGTGTCAGCGCCCGCGACAATCGCGCGCCCTGGTTGTCGGTCCAGGCCAGCAGTTCCAGCCGCACCGGAACCGCCAGTTCCGCCGCAGCGGTCGGGGTCGGCGCTCGCTTGTCCGAGACATAGTCGATCAGCGTCGTGTCGGTTTCATGGCCCACGGCGGAAATCAGCGGGATGTCGGACGCCGCAGCTGCACGGGCCACGATTTCCTCGTTGAAGCCCCACAAGTCTTCGATGCTGCCGCCGCCACGCGCGACGATCAGCAGGTCGGGGCGGGGCAGCGCGCCGCCCGGCGTCAATGCGTTGAACCCGGCAATGGCGCGGGCAACCTCGGGGGCGCAGCGTTCGCCCTGCACGGCCACGGGCCAGATCAGCACCTTGCGCGGGAACCTGTCGCGCAGCCGGTGCAGGATATCGCGGATCACCGCGCCCGAGGGCGAGGTGACGACCCCGATGATTTCGGGCAGGTAGGGCAGGGGTTTCTTGCGTTCGGGCGCGAACAGCCCCTCGGCCTCGAGCGCCTTCTTGCGCTTTTCGAGCATCGCCATCAGTGCGCCCATGCCGGCGGGTTTGAGATCCTCGATCACGATCTGATAACGCGACTGCCCGCCGAAGGTGGTCATCCGGCCGGTGGCGACGACCTCCATCCCCTCTTCGGGCTGGACCGACAGGCGCGTGGCCACGCCTTTCCAGATCACGCCGTTCAGGACGGATTTGTCGTCCTTCAGGTCAAGATAGATATGCCCCGAGCGCGGACGGCTGACGCGGCCCACCTCGCCACGGATGCGGATATGGGAAAACTCGCCCTCGATCACGCGTTTGATCGCGTTCGAAATCTCGGTGACCGAGAATTCGGGCTCGTTCATACCGGGAAGGGGATCGTCGATCAGGTCGGACATCGTGCCTCGCTTGCTCTTGCCTGTGTGCCAGCTTAGAACGCCGCGCAGACAAGGCCAAGACGGAGTGCGTGCCATGAACATCCTGATCCTCGGCGGCGGTGGCCGCGAACATGCCTTGGCCTGGGCCGTGCTGCAGAATCCCAAATGCGACCGGCTGGTCGTGGCGCCGGGCAACGCGGGAATCGCGAAAATGGCGGAATGTGCCAGCCTGAACATCGAGGATGGCGGCGAGGTCGTGAATTTCTGCGAGGCCGAGGCGATCGATTTCGTCATCATCGGCCCCGAGGCGCCGCTGGCGGCCGGTGTTGCCGACAGGCTGCGCGATGCGGGCCTTCTGGTGTTCGGGCCCAGCAAGGACGCGGCCCGGCTGGAAGCGTCGAAAAGCTTTACCAAGGAAATCTGCGATGCGGCGGGCGCGCCCACCGCGGGTTACGCGCATTTCACCGACGCCGATGCGGCGCGCGCCTATATCCGCGCACAAGGCGCGCCGATCGTGGTCAAGGCTGATGGGCTGGCCGCGGGCAAGGGCGTGATCGTGGCCGAAACCGAGGCGCAGGCGCTGGCGGCCGTCGACGACATGTTCGGCGGCGAGTTCGGCGCGGCGGGCGCCGAGGTGGTAATCGAGGAATTCATGGAGGGCGAAGAAGCGTCCTATTTCATCCTGTGCGACGGCAAGAACGTGCTGCCCATCGGCACAGCGCAGGACCACAAGCGCGTGGGCGAGGGCGATACCGGACCCAATACCGGGGGCATGGGGGCCTATTCGCCCGCGCCCGTGCTGACCGATGCGGTGGCGCAAAAGGCGATGGACGAGATCATCAAGCCGACGGTGGCCGAAATGGCGCGGCGCGGCACACCCTACCAGGGCGTTCTCTATGCCGGGCTGATGATCAAGGACAGCCAGCCGCGGCTGGTTGAATACAACGTGCGTTTCGGTGACCCGGAATGCCAGGTGCTGATGATGCGGCTGGGGGCGCAGGCGCTGGACCTGCTGCAGGCCGCGGCCGAGGGCCGGCTGGACGAGGCACGCGTGAACTGGGCCGACGATCATGCGATGACCGTGGTCATGGCGGCCAACGGCTATCCGGGCGCTTATGAAAAAGGCAGTGTCATTCGCGGGCTCGATGCGCTGCCCGAAACCAGCAGCCAGATCGTGTTTCATGCGGGCACGTCCGAAAAGGACGGCCAGATCGTGGCCAGTGGGGGGCGTGTCCTGAACGTGACCGCGCGGGGCGCGACGTTGCGGGAAGCGGCGGACCTTGCCTATGCGATGGTCGATGCGATCGACTGGCCCGAAGGGTTCTACCGCCGCGACATCGGCTGGCGCGCGCTGGGATGAACTACTTTCGGTAGTATCTAGATTTACTTTTCCCGTTTCAGGAAGAAGGTTTTGCCGCGCCCCGACGGGTTGCTACCTTGCGTAGAAACCGAATGCGGGAATGTGATGTTGGAAGGCGAAACGATTGCCTGTACCGGCGCCCGGCTGACCGGGCGCCACCTTTCGGGGCGTGACGAGGGCGGTGGAGTCTGGACGATTGACCTCGGGCAGGTCACGGGCGCGGTCTATTCCGAAAGCAATCATCTGGCGCATGTGCGCCATGCGCTCGAACTGACAACGCCCGACAATGTCCGCGCGGTCGCGGTCGAGGTGCCGCATGGCGGCATGGCGCAGTCCGTCGATCTGCTGGAACACCGCGCGCTTGTCGCACGGGTGGCCGAGACCCTGGCCGATCTGCATCCCGGATTCCGCATGACGTATCGCGTGGCCCATGCGCCCGGGCGGCTTTGGGTCGTGGCGGGCGGTGTCGCCGTTGCCGCGCTGTTCCTGTTGGTCCTGCTGCGGCCGGATGATTCCGGGGCGTCGCTGGGTGGGGCTGTGCTGCCGTTCGCGCTGGCGGTTGCGGTTCTCGCCGCCATCGTCTTCGTGGTGCGTCAGCGCCGGCAATCAGCGGATGTCAGTGCGGCGGCCCTGCCGGGCATCCTGACCGCCATGGGCCGGCGGGAGTAGCGGCCTCAGCCGCAGTTCAACGCCGCATCGAGGTCGGCAGGCCCTGTATAGCTGCCTATGGCGCGGCTGGAAAATTGCCCGTCCCTGTAAGTCGTGGCCATGATGCGCGCCCATGCGCCATCCGCCGTCACGATTTCGGGGCCCTGTCCGCAATCGCGGATGCCTCCGGGGATGAAATCCCAGCCGATCTTGTGATTGGTCAGCCCTTCGAGGTCGGCCACATGGCGCAGCTTTCCATTGTCATAGCGCCAGATACGCAGCGTCTTTGCCAGGTGCGGACGGTCGATATAGGCGATTTCGATCGCACCATCCCCATCGAGATCCGCCGCACCGATGGGCGACAGCCAGCGGTTCGTGCGTCCGATATGGGGCGTGGAGGTCAGTTTTGCGGGCATCCCGTCGGCGTTCAGCCCATAGATCGACAGTTGTGCCCCTTGCGGCGGATCGGTTTCGATGACCACGACCTCGGGTGCGCCATCACCGCTGACATCCCACAGGCGCGGTGCGATATCTTCGAACAGGCGTGTGCCCGGGGCGAAGCCGATGCGAAAGCTGCTGCCATCGGACAGGCGCAACAGCATGGCGGAATATTCCACCTTGTCGCCCAGTATGCCATGGGGGTAATGCGTTGTCGGATCGGCAAAGCGCGCCTCGGTGATGTCGCGGGCCTGGGCGGCGCCGGCCATCAGCGCCGCGCAGCATAGTCCGGCCCATATGCGCGACATGGCGTGGTCAGATCTGCTTTTCGGGCATGTGGACGACAAGGCCGTCCAGCGCGTCCGAGACCTTGAGCTGGCAGGTCAGGCGCGAGCGTTCGGGATCGGGCTCGTAGGCGAAATCCAGCATGTCCTCTTCCATGTCGTCCTTGGCGGGCAGCTTTTCGACCCAGGCCGGATCGACATAGACATGGCATGTGGAACAGGCGCAGGCGCCGCCGCAGTCGGCTTCGATGCCGGGGATGTTGTTGTCGCGGGCGCCTTCCATGACGGTCATGCCGTTGGCGACTTCGACGACATGCTCGGTGCCGTTATGCTCGATATAGGTGATCTTGGCCATCTGCGTGCTCTCCCCAAGTGCGATTTCGCTGCCTTTCCTAGCCAAGCGATCTGGGCCGTGCCAGCCCCTTTTGTGCGCAACGCGCCGCAGGCTTGCAAGAATTCGTGAATGTTCTATTTTTGTTCTCATGCAGCGCCCCCATGATAAGCACCCCGCCCAGGATTGGCCGCGCCCGCCACGGGCGGCGGTGGCCGCACAACTGGACCGCCCGCCATCCAGTGCGCGGGTGACAGTGGCGGGGCTGGTGATCCTGCGTCAGCGCCCCGGCACGGCGAAGGGGGTGATTTTCCTTACGCTCGAGGATGAAACCGGCGTGGTGAACGTGATCGTCTGGCGCAAGATGTACGAACGGTTCCGCCGCGCGGTGATCGCGGGGCGGCTGTTGCGGGTCACCGGGCGGCTGCAGCGCGAAGCGGGCGTGACCCATGTCCTCGCCGAAGAGATCGAGGATATCTCGGCCCTGCTGGACAGGCTGCTGGAAGGCGGCACGGACGGCGCGCTTTCTTTGGCGGGGGAAAGCGGGTAATATCGCCGAAAGCCCCATCAAAGAGGCGACGAGCAGATGTTCACGATGACCCGGCCCGCCATCGCGGCGGCAGCTTTGTTTGCGCTCGGCGCGTGCCAGGCGGCGCTGCCCAATGGCGCGGGCGAACCCAATGTGACGCGGCTGTTCCAGGCGGCCCCGCCGGGTGCCGCGCCCGGCACCTGCTGGGGCAAGACCGAAACGCCCGCCGTGATCGAAACCGTGACCGAACAGGTGCTTGTCCAGCCCGCCGAGGTGCTGTCGGACGGGTCGATCGTCACGCCGCCGATCTATCGCACCGAAACCCGCCAGAAGATCGTCCGCGAACGGCGCGAAACATGGTTCGAAACCCCGTGCGACGACGTCCTGACGGTAGAATTCGTGCAAAGCCTGCAGCGCGCGCTGGCCGCGCGCGGCCTGTATTCGGGCACGCCGACCGGTGAAATGGACGCCCGGACGCGCCATGCCGTGCGCCGCTACCAGGCGCCCGAGGGGCTGGATTCCGGCATCCTGTCGCTTGCCGCGGCCCGCCGGCTGGGGCTGATCGCGGTCGAGCGGACAGCGGACGAGGGCTAGGCGCGGGCGACTGGCCGTTTCACCCCATCAGCGAGAACGGATTGCGCTCGGTCCGCACGCCCTGCGCCTGCAAGGCGGCTTCGAGCCGCTCGTGCGGGGGCAACACGTCGTGCGGCAGGCGGATCTTGCGCCCGTCGGCCAGAACCAGCGTGACGCGCATCGACATGTCGAGCCGCCTGTCGAACCGAACCTTGTCGATCTGCTTCAGCGTCACCCTGTCGCCGCCCAGAATGCCCTGCCAGCCGATTTCATAGGTGTCGAGCGTCAGGCGGCTTTCGGGATTTTTCCAGATTTCCCAGGCCAGGGGCAGGGTGAAAAGCCACAGGAACACCACGATCCATATCGCGGCCTGCAGCAGCACCAGCATTGCCACAAGCGCCGTCCAGATCAGGACCAGCGCCACCACGTTGCGCCGCGAGCGGCCTATGCGGTGAAAGGACAGGCTCATCGCCCGCCCGCCACGTCCACCAGCGTGCGCGTGACATAGGACGCATCCTCCGAGAGCAGCCACAGGATCGTCCTGGCGACTTCCTCGGCGCTGCCGGCGCGGCGCATCGGCACCATGTGCGACAGGCGCTCCAGCCGGTCGGGTTCACCGCCCTTGGCATGGATGTCGGTTTCGATCAGGCCGGGGCGCACGGCGTTGACACGCATGCCCTCGGGGGCGAGCTCGTCGGCAAGACCCAGGGTGAAGGTGTCGATCGCACCCTTGGTGGCGGCATAGTCGATATACTGGTTGGCCGATCCCAGCCGGGCGGCCGCGGACGAGACATTGACGATATGGCCGGGTGTGCCGCAACCGCGCATATGTGCCACCGCGGCCCGCGCCACGAGGATCGCGCCCACAACGTTCACGGCGAACATATGCGACAGACGTTCGGGTGTCAGGCCGGCGATCGTGGCGGTCTGACCCACGATGCCTGCGTTGTTCACAAGGTCGATTGGGGTGCCCGGGTCGATTGCGGCAAAGGCCGCGTCGATCTGCGCCGGGTCGGCCACGTCACAGCGCAGGATTCGTGCGGTGCGACCGGCGTTTTCGACATCACGGGCCACGGCCTCGGCGCCCGTGGGGTCGGAATTGTAGGTCAGGATAACATCCCGGCCCTGTGCCGCCGCCAGACGCGCGCAGGCCGCGCCGATGCCGGCGCTGCCGCCGGTGATGAAAACAGTTCTCGTCATCCTTGTTCCCCTTCCAGATCAGCCCAGGATGCGCGCGACCATTTCGTTCGTGTCGCGGCTGAGGCCCGGCGTGGCCAGTATGCGCTCCAGCGCGGCGCGGGCGTGGGCCTGCCGCGCATTGTCGTAACGCGACCATGTCTCGAACGCGGTGCACATGCGCGCGGTTGTCTGCGGGTTCACGGGGTCCAGCCGGATCAGCCAGTCGGCCAGCAGGGCATAACCCGCCCCGTCCGCCCGGTGAAAGGCCGCGGGCGACATCGCCAGCGCCCCAAGCGTGGCGCGGAAGCGGTTGGGGTTTTTCCAGTTGAAATCCGCGTGGTTCGTCAGCGCGGCACAGGTTTCCACGGCGGTGGCCGGATCGTCATGCACGATCTGCAGGCTGAACCACTTGTCGACGACAAGCCGGTCATGGCGCCACTGGTCATAGAAGGCGGCGGTCGCCGCGTCGCCTTTGCCGGCCTGCAGCAGGCAGCCCCAGGCCGCCAGTTGCTGGGTCATGTTGTCGGCGCTGTCATATTGGCGTTGGGCCTGCGCGCCGCCATCCAGCCGCGTCAGCAGGGCCAGCGTCGCGTTCGCCAGCGAGCGGCTGCCCGATTGTTCGGCGTCGGGCCGGTAGGGATCGGTCACCTGGAACTGCGCGTAGATGCGAGGCAGGGTGTCCTGCATCTCTTGCGCCAGTGTCTGGCGCAGTGTTTCGCCCGCCTCCCAGATGGCTTGCGGGTCGGGGGTGGCGCCCTCGTCATGCAGGCGCTGGGCGATGTCGTCCTGGCTGGGCAATCCCACGGCCAGGGCGCGGAACGCCGGGTCGAGCGTGTCGTCGCGCAGCATCGCATGCATGGCCTGCAGGTATCCGCTGTCGGGGGCCGCACCGTCGCGGACCATGCGGATCAGCACGTCGCGGGCCAGGTCGCGCCCGGCCTCCCACTTGTTGAAGGGATCGGTGTCATGCGCCAGCAGGAAGGCGCGTTCCTTGTTGGTCGTGTCGCGCTGCACGATCACGGGGGCCGAGAAATCGCGCAGGATCGACGGCACCGGGCGCGAAGACAGCCCGTCGAAGGTAAAGCTCTGTTCGGCTTCGGTCATTTCCAGAACCGTGGTCGGCACGACCTCGTCGCCGTTCGGGTTCAGCAGGCCAACGGCAATCGGGATCACCCTGGGCGCCTTGTCGGGCTGTCCGGGCGTCGGGGGTGTTTCCTGTTTGAAATAAAGGGTGTAGGTGCCGTCCTTGAAGTCGTCTGTCACGCTTAGGCGCGGGGTGCCGGCCTGTTCGTACCACAGCTTGAACTGGCCCAGGTCGCGGCCTGTCGTGTCTTCGAACACTTTCAGCCAATCCTCGATCGTGGCGGCGTCGCCGTCGTGGCGATCGAAATAGAGATCGAGCGCCTTGGCATAGGCGTCATCGCCCACCAGTCGCTTTAGCATCCCGATCAGCTCGGCGCCCTTTTCATAAACGGTGGCGGTGTAGAAGTTGTTGATCTCGACAAAGCTGTCGGGCCGCACAGGGTGCGCAAGCGGGCCGTTGTCTTCGCGGAACTGGCGGCCGCGCAGGGCGATAACGTCGCTTATCCGTTTGACCGGCGCGCTGCGCATGTCGGCGGTGAACTGCGCGTCGCGGAACACCGTCAGCCCCTCTTTGAGGCAAAGCTGGAACCAGTCGCGGCAAGTGATCCGGTTGCCGGTCCAGTTGTGGAAGTATTCGTGCGCGATGATCGCCTCGATCCGCTCGAAATTCATGTCGGTGCTGGTTTCGGGGCTGGCCAGAACGCAGGAAGAGTTGAAGATGTTCAGCCCCTTGTTCTCCATCGCGCCCATGTTGAAATCGTCGACGGCCACGATGTTGAACACGTCCAGATCGTATTCGCGGCCATAGACGTCTTCGTCCCATTTCATCGATTTCTTCAGCGCCTCCATGCCGAAGGCGCATTTGTCCTCGTCACCCGGACGGACCCAGATGTTCAACGCGACCTCGCGGCCGGATTTCGTGGTGAACCGGTCGGGATGGTTGACCAGATCGCCCGCGACCAGCGCGAAAAGATAGGCGGGTTTGGGCCAAGGATCATGCCATTCGGCCCAGCCATCGCCCTGGCCGGTGGGATTGCCGTTCGACAGCATCACCTTTTCGGGGCCTTCGATCCGCACGGTGAAGGGGGCCATCACGTCCGGGCGGTCGGGGTAATAGGTGATCTTGCGAAAACCTTCGGCCTCGCACTGGGTGCAGTACATGCCGTTGGACATGTACAACCCTTCCAGCGCGGTGTTGGCGGCCGGGTCGATTTCCACCTCGGATTCCCATGTGAACGGGCCGTCGGGCACATCGCATGTCAGGCCCTGATCGGTTACTTCGGGCGTCACCTCCTGCCCGTTGATCGCGGCGCGGATCAGCGTCAGGTTCTCGCCGTGCAGAAAGAACTCACCCGATTGTGAATCTGGATTAGGTTTGAATTCTATCTTGCTGATAACCCTTGTTTTACCTGGATCAAGGCGAAAGGTAAGCCCGACCTGTTCGACGAGGAAGGCTGGCGGCGTGTAGTCGGCAAGATAGATCGTCTGGGGAGAGGCGTCTTTCATCGCGAGGCGCTCCGAATAGAGAAAAAACGGGATTTGCCCGCGACGTTAGAGCGATGCTGGCGTGGCTTCAATGGCAAGTCAGGGCGATCCCGGAAAAGAACGGAGGACATCCATGTCTGCGCCCGACACCAATGTAGAAAAAGAGGAGCAGAAACACAAACCGGCGCTGCTGGGCATCAAAGGGGCGATCGCGTTTGCCGCCGTGCTGCTCGTGCTGTTCGTCGGCTGGGTGATCGTGAACGGCCAGTCGCCCGAAACCCCGGACACCCGCATCGACGGTCGCACCGGCGAAGAAGTGCAGACCGACTGACCCTTTCCGGCGCGGGTCGCACCGCTAGATGGTCGCAGATGACGGATACGGTGATCTGCTGGTTCAAGCGCGATCTGCGCCTTCATGACAATGCAGCCCTGGCGCGCGCTGCCGCGCTGGGGTCCGTTATTCCCCTGTACATCGTAGAGCCCGCGCTTTGGGCGCAGTCTGACGCATCGGGGCGGCAGTTCGATTTCCTGCGCGAGTCGCTGATCGACCTTGATGCCGATCTGCAAAAGCACGGCGCGCGGCTTGTCGTGCGGCAGGGCGATGCGCCCGACGTGCTGGAACGGCTCCGCCGCGATCATGGTGTGCGCCACCTTGTCAGCCACGAAGAGACCGGGAACGGATGGACCTATGCCCGCGACAGGCGCGTGGCTGAATGGGCACGGGGGCAGGGCGTTGCCTGGCACGAGCTTCCGCAATCGGGCGTCGTGCGCCGGCTTGCGGGCCGAAACGGCTGGGCGGCGCGGCGCGAGGCGTTCGTCAGGCAGCCCCAGGTGCGCGTTGAAGGTTTGCGCTTTGCCAGCGGCATCGAAAGCGACCCGGTGCCGGATGCGCAAGCCATGGCGCTGGACGATCCCTGTCCGGGGCGGCAGGCAGGGGGGCGTTTAGCCGCCCTGCGAACGCTCGACGGTTTCCTGCATGCGCGTGGCAAGGATTATCGCAGCGCGATGTCGTCGCCCCTGACCGGCGAGGACGCCTGTTCCCGGCTGTCGCCGCATCTTGCTTTCGGAACGCTGTCCGTGCGCGAGGTCGCCCAGGCGGCACAGGCGCGTGCGGCGCAGGTCAAAGGGCAAAGGGGCTGGCCCGGGTCAGTCCGCTCCTTCCAGTCACGCCTCGCATGGCGCGACCACTTCATGCAAAAACTGGAAGACGAACCTGGGCTTGAACACTATTGCCTGCACCCCGCCTACGAAGGGTTGCGCCCGCCCGAGGCGGACGCGGCGCGCCTGCACGCGTGGGCCGAGGGGCAGACCGGCTTGCCCTTTGTCGATGCCTGCATGCGTTATCTGCGGGCGACCGGATGGCTGAATTTCAGGATGCGCTCGATGGTGGTTGCGGTGGCCTCGTATCACCTCTGGCTGGATTGGCGGGCGACGGGGCCGGTGCTGGCGCGGTATTTCACGGATTACGAACCGGGCATCCACTGGTCGCAGATGCAGATGCAATCGGGCACGACGGGCATGAACACGATCCGCATATACAACCCGGTGAAACAGGGGCACGATCAGGATCCCGATGGTGTTTTCACCCGCAGATGGGTTCCCGAACTGTCCGAAGTGCCCGACGATTACTTGCAGGAACCCTGGCGCTGGCCACAGGCCGGCCGTGTGCTGGGCCGCACCTATCCCGAACCGCTGGTCGATGTGAAACGGGCCGCTGCCGCCGCGCGCGACGCGGTCTGGGCGGTGCGCAAGCGCGACGGGTTCCGCCAGACGGCGCAACGGATCGTGGAAAAGCACGCCAGCCGCAAGGACCGCGCGGGCCATTTCACCCGCGATCCCGAGCCGCGCCCTGCCGAGGACCGTCAGTTGCGGCTCGACCTATGAGCCGGATGCGCCGCAAGGGCGATCTGCCCACAAAGGTCTGCGCGACCTGCGGCCGTCCCTTTGCCTGGCGCAAGAAATGGGCGCGGGTCTGGGACGAGGTGCGCTTTTGTTCCGAAAGATGCCGGCGGGAAAAGGGGCGAACTGACGAAAAGCGTTGAAAATACGGGTCGGTTTTCGCGAATTCTTGAAAGACATGCGGAAAAATTGGTAAATTTATTTTACCACCCGTGTTGCCTATAGGAAACTTCTGTCCTAATCCTGAAACCAACCGGTCAATGGAGGGGTTCATGACGGCACGGATCGACAAGCACGGCCTGCAGGTGGCCGAGGAACTGGTCACTTTCATCGAAGAGCGCGCGCTGCCTGGCACGGGTGTCGCGGCGGATGCCTTCTGGAAGGGGCTGTCCGACATCGCGCATACGCAGGGGCCGAAGAACCGCGCCCTGTTGCAGAAACGCGAGGATATCCAGGCCAAGATCGACGCCTGGCACCGCGAACGCGTCAACGAGCCGCGCGATGCCAACACCTATCGCGCCTTCCTGGAAGAAATCGGATACCTCGTGCCCGAAGGCGGGGATTTCGAGATCGACACCGCCAATGTCGACCCGGAAATCGCCAAGGTGCCCGGCCCGCAACTGGTTGTGCCGATCACCAACGCGCGGTTCGCTCTCAATGCCGCGAATGCGCGCTGGGGCAGCCTGTACGACTGCTTTTATGGCACCGACGTGATGGGCACGCCGATCCCGGCAGGCGGTTACGACAAGGGCCGGGGCGCGCGCGTTGTGGCCAAGGCCCGCGTGTTCCTGGACGAGGCTTTCCCGGTATCGGGCGGCAGCCACGCGGACGCGCAGCGGTATCACGTCGAAGGCGGGCAACTGCTGGTCGATGATATGCCGCTTACCGATCCGTCGAAATTCGTGGGCTATCGCGGCCATCCCAAGGCGCCGGACGGCATCCTGCTGGTCAATCACGGACTGCATGTCGAACTGGTGTTCGACCGCACGCACCCGATCGGCAGCCGTGACCAGGCGGGCCTGGCCGACGTGCAGATGGAAAGCGCGATTTCCGCGATCATGGATTGCGAAGATTCGGTGGCCTGCGTCGATGCCGAAGACAAGGTAGACGCCTACGGCAACTGGCTGGGCCTGATGCAGGGCAACCTTGAAGAAACCTTTGAAAAGGGTGGCCGCCAGATGACCCGTCGGCTGGCCGGCGACCGCAGCTACATCACGCCGGACGGCAAGGGTGAGCTGTCGCTCAAGGGCCGGGCGCTGATGCTGGTGCGGAACGTGGGCCACCTGATGACCAACCCCGCGATCCTGACGCGCGACGGGGAAGAGATCTTCGAAGGGCTGATGGACGGCATGATCACCACGCTGATCGCGATGCACGACCTGGCCCGCGATGGCGGCAACTCGGTCACCGGATCGGTCTATGTGGTGAAACCCAAGATGCACGGCCCCGAAGAGGTGGCATTCGCCGTCGAAACCTTCGATATGGTCGAAGATGCGCTTGGGCTGCCGCGCAATACCGTCAAGCTGGGCATCATGGACGAAGAGCGCCGCACCAGCGCCAACCTGAAAGAGTGCATCCGCGCCGCGAAAAGCCGCGTGTGTTTCATCAACACCGGGTTCCTCGACCGTACCGGAGACGAGATCCACACCTCGATGGAGGCCGGGCCGTTCAGCCGCAAGGATTTCATCAAGCGCAAGGCCTGGATCGGCGCGTATGAAAACCTGAACGTCGATATCGGCCTGGAATGCGGGCTGCAGGGCCGCGCGCAGATCGGCAAGGGCATGTGGGCCAAGCCCGACGCCATGGCCGAGATGCTGGAGCAGAAGATCGAGCACCCCAAGGCCGGCGCCAACTGCGCCTGGGTGCCGTCGCCCACCGCCGCCACGCTGCATGCGCTGCACTACCACAAGGTCGACGTCTTCGCTGTGCAGGACAAGATCAAGGCCGGCGGACGCCGTGCGCATCTGGACATGCTGCTGGATATCCCGCTGGCCAGCTACCAGAAATGGAACGATGCGCAGATCGCGCGCGAGGTCGAGAACAACGCACAGGGCATCCTGGGCTACGTCGTGCGCTGGGTTGATCAGGGCGTCGGCTGTTCCAAGGTGCCTGACATCAACAATGTCGGCCTGATGGAAGACCGTGCAACCTGCCGTATCAGCTCGCAGCATATCGCGAACTGGCTGCATCACGGCGTGGTCAGCCACGACCAGGTGATGGACGCGATGAAGAAGATGGCCAAGGTCGTGGACGAACAGAACGCCGGCGATCCGGCCTATCGTCCGATGGCGCCGGGCTTTGACGGGATCGCCTTCAAGGCGGCATGCGACCTCGTGTTCGAAGGCCGGGTGCAGCCCTCGGGCTATACCGAGCCGGTCCTGCACCGCCGCCGCCTGGAACTGAAAGCGGCGGGATAAGACAGACGGGCGAGGGGGCTGCCCCCTCGCCATTCCTTGAGATTTGCAGCAAGAGGATAACAGATGGCCGGAATTTCCCTGCGCAAGGCGCGCACGATCATTCGCAAGGCAATGGAGCACGGCAAGAGCGAAGGGATGAAGCCCCTGTCGGTGGTTGTGCTGGACGATGGCGGCAACGTCATCGCCTTCGAACGGGGCGACGGGGCCAGCCCGGGCCGGTTCGGCATCGCCCACGGCAAAGCCTATGGCGCGGTCATGCTGGGCATGTCGGGGCGCGCGCAGATGGCGCGGGCCGAGGCGCAGGCCTATTTCATGGCCGCGGCGAATGGCGTGTTCGGCGGGTCGGTCGTGCCGGTGCCGGGCGGGGTGATCCTGCGCGATGCCAAGGGCCGCATGCTGGGCGCGGTCGGCGTCACCGGCGACACGTCGGAAAACGACGAAGCTGCCGCGGTCGCCGGTATCGAGGCCGCCGGGGGGCTGACGGCCGAGCCCTGATCGCCCGTTTTTCGGGCGTGCATATGCGATGTGCGGCAGTGCAGGCGCGCGAAGGGTGTTTTCTTGACCCTTTGCGCGCTATATCTATGCTCCGAACGCAGCAAACAGGCCCAAAATGACTCGTCCCGTCGTCGGTATCATCGGCAATTCGCACCTGATCAACGACAGCTACCCGACCCATGCGGGCGGTACCATGAACTCCGAGGCGGTGGCCTGCGTGTCGGGTTGCATCCCGATGATCGTGCCGACCGACCCGCGCTTCATGTCGGTCGAAGAGTTGCTGGAAACCTGCGACGGCTTTCTGCTGACCGGCGGGCGTCCCAATGTCCACCCCGAAGAATATGGCCACGAGCCGACCGAGGCGCATGGCGATTTCGACCGTGCACGCGACGCGATCACGCTGCCGCTGGTCCGGGCCTGCGTTGAGCGCGGCCAGCCGTTTTTCGGTATCTGCCGCGGTTTTCAGGAGGTCAACGTTGCCATGGGCGGCACGCTGCACCCCGAGATTCGCGACATCCCCGGCCGCCTGAACCACCGCATGCCGCCCGACGGCACGCTGGAGGAAAAATTCGCGCTGCGCCACAAGGTGACCCTGACCGAGGGCGGCATGTTCCACCGGCTTCTCGGCGCGACCGAGGTCATGACCAACACGCTGCACGGGCAGGGCATACTGACCGCCGGTTCCCGGATCGTCGTCGAAGGGCACGCGCCCGATGGCACGCCAGAGGCGATTTTTGTCAAGGATGCCCCCGGCTTTACCCTCTCGGTTCAATGGCACCCGGAATGGGATGCCGCGAACGATCCGGTGTCGCGGCCGTTGTTCACGGCGTTTGGCGATGCGGTGCGGGCCTGGGCGCAGGCGCGCCAGCCTCAAATCCTGAAATCGGCCTGATTCCCGCCTTTGCCTTGACCTGACGCAAGGTGTGGGCCTTCCCCCTGTGGCAACCTTCCGGCGGTTTCACCGCTAAAGGAGGCCGCGATGGATATTCTGATCGCTTATGCCACGACCGAAGGTCAGACCGAAAAGATCGCGCGGTTCTGCGCCGACCGGCTTGCGGCGCGGGGGCATCGTCCGCTTCTGCTGCATGTCGAAAGCGGGGGCGAGGACATGCCGGAATGCGGCGCGGCGATCCTGGCGGCCTCGGTACACGTTGGCAAATACCAGGAGGCACTGGAAAACTTTGCCCTGCGCCATGAATTGCGGCTGAACGCGCGTCCGACGGTGCTCTTGGCGGTCTCGCTGGCGGCGGCTGGCGACGATGCCGAGGAATGGGACGATCTGGCACGCATCGCCGACGCGTTCCAGGCGCGCAGCGGATGGCGCGCAGGACGGGTTGTGCAGGTGGCCGGGGCGTTCCGGTTCAGCAAGTACGATTTCTTCCGCCGCCTTGCGATGCGCTGGATCGCGCATCAGAAGGGACAGCAGGTCGACCCGCATGGCGACCGCGAATACACCGACTGGGACGCGCTGGGCGCGCTGATCGACGATTTCGCGGATCACGCTGCCTGAAGAATGCGGCTTTCAAAACCACGCAGGCAAAGACGGGCGGTGTCCCCGTAACTGCCCGGATCGCTGCGCAACACGGGAAACTTGGTGAACAGGTCTTCGCGCGCTGCGTCGCTGATCGCCGTCAGCCCCAGTTCGCCGGGATGAAATGTTTCCGCCAGCGCGCCGTCCGCAAAGACAAGGTCGTGCTGGTCCAGCAAGATGTGGAAATACTCGATCGTTTCCAGCTCCTGCTGGACGATGGTCGAGCCGTTGACCATGTGCTTGGCTGTCAGCAGCACCTCGGCGTTTTCGAAATAAAGCGCCGCGGTATGCGACCGGTGCAGCATCCTGTGCTGCGGCGATACCCAGAGCTCGTGCGCGTTGCCGATGGCCCCGGTCTTGAAACGGATCGGAGCGAAGTTGCCCTCTCCGATCACGCGGCGGGATGAAATCCAGCGGATCGGTTGGGGGCCGTTGTCGCGCGTTACCACGATATCGCCTTCCTGCAGGCACTCGATCCGCCTGGGGCCCATCGGCGTCAGGATGCGTGTGCCCCGCGCAAAGCAGATGATCACGTCCTCCATGTTGGAGAAATTGACCACCGTCCCGTCGTACAATGTGGCGGTGCCCGACAGGGCGCTGGGATCGGTCGAGCTGTAGGTGACGTCCTCCCAGTCCAGCAGGCCCGCGAAATCGATCGTGTCGCCGCCGGGTTCGGATGTTTCGCTGCCGTCAATGGTGATCGTGCCGCCGCCCAGGTTGGCCTGGTCCAGAACGAACAGGTCGTCGCCTGCACCGCCCGTGGCCACATCGCCCGAACCCACGACGATCGTGTCGTTGCCCGCGCCACCGTCAAGCGTGTCGGCGCCCGCGCCGCCGATGATCGAGTCGTCGCCATCCTCGCCATAGAGCAGGTCCGCGCCGCCGCGCCCGTCGAGGATGTCGTTGCCGGCGCCGCCGTAGAATTCGTTCGTCCAGTCCGGGCCTTCCCCGTCATATCCCGACAACGTGTCGTCCCAGGCCGAGCCGATGATGCCATCGACCCCGCCAAAGCCCGTGTCGCCGGTCGCGTCGCCCCCGGAGGCGCTGGCGGTTGCGAGGTCGATATTCACGCCGGCGGACGATGTCGAATAATCGACGAAATCCATGCCGGCACCGGCCGACAGGCTGTCCGCGCCCGCGCCACCGGCCAGCGTGTCGTCGCCCGCGCCGCCGAGCAGCGTGTCATCGCCCGCGCCGCCCGAAAGGCTGTCGGCACCATCGCCGCCATCGAGCAGGTCGTTGTCGTCGCCGCCTTCCAGCGTGTCGTCGCCGTCGCGGCCATAGAGCACGTCATCGCCCGCGCCGCCCTGGAGCAAATCCGCCGACGCGTCGTTTGGGTCGACCTGATAGTTCGCATCGACGCGGTTTGCCGCCATAAGCGCAGAGTCGTTCGTCAGGGTGTTCAGCGAGATCGACTCGATCGGGGCGCTGGAAAGCAGGATGTTGTCGGCATTGTTCGACATTTCCGGCAGTAGAAAGACCTCGCCGGTCGTGGTCTGCATGATCACGGCGTCGAAGATACCCGAGCTGCCATCGGTGAAATACACCGTGGCGTCATACACCTACAGCGAGTCGACGTTGTAGACGACCCCGTTGATCGTCAGGTTTTCGGGTGTGCCGCCGTTGTCGTTGTCTTCGATCGCGCCGTTGCCGCTGGTGTCGAAGGTCTCCATGTTGGCAAGCTCGGCATAGAGCGGTGTACCCGCCGAACCGTAAGTGCCGACAAGGTCTCCCGCGTTTTCCGAGACGCCGTTCGTTTCATCGGGGTCGACATCCGCAGCCGAACCAAGGCTGATTACGGTGAACGTGTTGTCTACCGTTACGGTGCCTCCGATATCCGTGCTGCCATCGGTGCCGCCATCAAGCGTGTCGTTGCCCGTGCCGCCGATCAGGGTGTCGCTGCCAAGCCCGCCGAAAACCGAGTCATCGCCACCGCCGGCATCGACGACATCGTCGCCACCGCCGGCATTGACCACGTCCCCCAGGCCGCCGGCCCCGGTGCCGTACCCGCTGTCGATCTGGTTACCGTCGGCATCGACATACGAGGCGTCGATCGTTTCACCGCCGACGGTGCCGTCCACGATGTTGTCAGGCGCAACGTAGTCTGTCGAATTGAAGGCGATGTCGCCCGTATTGACGTTTGGATTGCTGTCATAGCTGAGCACCTCGTAGTTGCGGCCAGCAACCAGGGGGGTCTCGGAAATCAGGTAATCGCCCGCCGCGGCGCCGTTTTCCACGTCGAAGGCCGCGACCTCGAAAATCTCTCCGGTGACGGTATCGCGCAAGGTCCAGACCGCTTCGGCATCGACATTGCTGCCGGTCGATGTCACCCCGCCGATGGTGACATCGGCGGTCGCGCTTTCCTGGCCGGCGCTGTCATCGTCCAGGGTAACGCCCTGAATGCCGCTTTCCGGGTCCGAGATATCCGCGAAGCCTTGGGGGTCGGACGGGCCGGACCAGGTGAACGTGTTGCCGGTTCCGGTCGGGAAGTTCCCGAACGGGTTGTAATCGTAAAAGCGAACCTTGTAATCAGCCATTTCTTGCCTGTTCCGACGCGTTCTGCGTCAGTTTTTTCTCTCACACTGGCCCGTTCCCGGCGGCCGCCGGACATACGGGTTCGGAACAGGGCTATGCGATGGCTGAGGCGGCGATAGGTTGGAATTGTGAAAAAATTGGGGACAATCCTTAAGGACTGTCCCCTGATTGTTCAGCGCGGTTGAATTATGCGCGTCGTGCGTGTCAGAGCAGCAGATCGAAGCTCTGCGATAGCGGCAATTGCCGTGCGCGCGTGCCGGTCAGATCGAACAGGGCGTTTGCCAGCGCCGGCGCTGCCGGGGGTGTGCCCGGTTCGCCCACACCGCCAAGCCGGTTATTGTTTTCAAGGAGTTGCACCTCGAACTTGGGGGTGTTGTGCATCCGCAATGCATCATAGTCGGGGAAATTCATCTGCTCGACCGCGCCATCGGCAAAGGTGATCTCTTCGTTCACGGCGGCGGACAGGCCATAGATGCACCCGCCGATCATCTGCGCCTCGGTGATGCCGGGATCGAGGATCGTACCCACATCCGCCGCGATCCAGACACGGGCGATGCGGATCGTCCCGCCTTCGTCGATGACCTCGACCACCTGGGCCACGGGCGTGCCGAAACTGTAGGAAAAGCCGACGCCGCGCCCGGTATTCGCGAGCTTTGTGCCGCCCCAGCCCGACATGTCGCGCACGGCCTCCAGCACACCTGCGCCGGCAGGAAATTCGTCGCGCATCAGCGAAAGGCGGAAATCCAGAGGATCGGCGCCGGCGGCGTGGGCCAGTTCGTCCATGAACGAGTCCTGGAAGAAGGCATTGAACGATGCGCCGACCGAGCGCCAGAACCCAACCGGAACGTCCAGGTCCGCAAGATAGCCGCGCACGCGGTGGTTGGGGATCGCGTAGGGTGCGTTGAACAAGCCGTCCACATGCCCCTTGTCAGGCCCGCCGGGCGAAATGCCCAGCCAGCGGTTCATCGCCTGTTGCGAGGTCGATTGCGCCGCGACCTGCGCATCCAGCAACACGGCGCTGCCTCTGCGCACGGCGCCGCGCATCCGCGCCATAGCGCCGGGACGGTAGAAATCGTGGCGCATGTCCTCTTCGCGGCTCCAGGTCAGTTGCACGGGCGTTCCCTGCATCGCCACGGCCACTTTCGTGGCATAGACCGAGAAATCCATCTCGCCCCGGCGGCCGAACCCGCCACCCAGGTAAGGCGTTATGACCGTCACCTGCGCCGGGTCGAGACCCGCGGCACGCGCACAGTGATCGCGGGTGAAGGTGGGGGCCTGGTTGCCCGACCACACGGTCAGCGCATCGCCGGTATAATGCGCCGTGGCGTTCATCGGCTCCATCGTGGCGTGGGCGAGGTAGGGCACGGTGTATTCCGCCGTGACCTCGGTCGCGCCTTCGGGCATCGCGTCGGCATCGCCATCGTTGCGCATGGTCGAGTTGGGTTTCTTGTCGAAGGCGGCGGCGATCTTTTCGAAAATCGCAGCGGTTTCAGAGGGGTAGGGCGCGTCTTCCCATTCCACGTCGATTGCGTCGACCGCCTGCTGCGCCAGCCAGGTGTTGCGCGCGACGACCGCCAGGCCATTGCCGAGATCGACCACCTTTTCCACGCCCGGCATGGATTCGGCGGCGCTGGCATCAAAATTGCGCATGCCCGCGCGCTTGGGGTTGATCCGCAGGGCCGCGAATTTCAGGCCCTCGGGCCGGGTGTCGATGCCGAACGCAGCCGTGCCGGTGACCTTGCCGACCATGTCCAGACGGGGCATCGCCTTGCCAAGGTATTTCCATTGCGACGGGTCGCGCAGTTCGGGTTCGCGCAAGTCGACCTTGGCCGCATCGGAGGCGAGGTCGGTATAGGGGATGGCCGTGCCGTCGGGGGCGATGACCTGACCGTTTTCGGTGCGCAACCGCGCGGTTTCGACGCCCAACCGCGCGGAGGCGGCGGATTTCAGCGCCTCGCGCGCCGTCGCACCGGCGACACGCAGCCGTTCATAGGCATCCTTCATCGCGGTCGATCCGCCGGTGATCTGCATCTCCATCACCTTGCCCACGCGACCGACATATTCAGCCAGCGCATGCATGAACTCCGACTGGTCATAGCCCTTGCCGGGGATGACCTCGTGCAGAAGGGCGCTGTTGTAATAGGCAGCGGCGGGCGGGCCGTGCATGATGCGCACGTCTTCCCAGGCCACGTCCAGTTCTTCGGCAATCAGCGCCGCCAGCGTGGTCTGAGTTCCCTGACCCATTTCCGAACGCGGGGTGATAAGCGTGACACCTTCGCCGGTGACCAGCACGAACGGCGTCAGTGCAGCTTCTCCAGAGCCGGGTTTCAGCGGGTTGGGGGCGGGACGGCCGACATACCATGCGCCGAATGCCGCGCCGCCGACGATGGCGGCCGAGCCGATCAGAAAGGTGCGGCGGGCGATTTTTCCTATGCTTGCCATTGGATTAACCCTCCATCTTCGCAGCGGCGCTGCGAATTGCTGCGCGGATGCGCGGATAGGTGCCGCAACGGCACAGGTTACCCTGCATCGCGTCGTCGATATCTGTGTCGCTGGGGTTGGGGTTCTGTTCCAGAAGGCTTGCGGCCTGCATGATCTGGCCCGACTGGCAGTATCCGCATTGCGCAACCTGATGTTCGACCCAGGCCTGTTGCAGCACGCTCATCGCGTCGGGTGTGCCAAGCCCCTCGATGGTCGTCACATCGCCCCAGACATCGCCAAGCGACACCTGGCAGGATCGGACCGCCTGGCCGTCTATGTGCACGGTGCAGGCACCGCAGGCCGCGACGCCGCAGCCGAATTTCGTGCCGGTCAAACCAATCTCGTCACGCAGAACCCAAAGCAGGGGCACGTCCTCGGGCAAGTCCACGTCGTGGGACTTTCCATTGATGGTCAGGGTGGTGGCCATGGTCGATTCCTCGCTTTATGGTCGGCTTTATGACAAAATGGTTTCAAAGTGTCAGTGTGTCAATTGACAAAATTTGTTCAATCTGTCATTTGGTCCCTATGACACTGGAAACGCCCGAAAACCTGTCGATCAACCCGCGCCAGAAAGCCATCCTGGGCGCGGCATTCGAGGCGTTTCGACTATATGGCTTCCGGCGCACGTCGATGGAGGACATAGCCCGTGGGGCGGGCATGTCGCGCGCGGCGCTCTATCTGCACTACCGCAACAAGGAAGACATCTTCCGCTCGCTCGCAGGCTATTACTACGACGCTGCCGAGCAGGCGATTTCCGCGGAGTTGCGCGCTGCGCGCCCGGTGGCCGAGGCGTTGCAGGCCGCGTTCCGGGCACAGGCGGGCGAGTTGTTCGAGGCGTTGCTGACATCGCCCCACGGGGACGAGTTGCTGGATACGAAATACGCCACCGCCGCGGATGTGGCCGACGCGGGCGAAGCGCGCCTGGCAAGGATCTATGCGGCATGGCTGGATGCCGAGGCGCGCGCCGGACGGGTGGATATGGCGGCCTATGGCGGGGACGCGCGGGCGGTGGCCGAAACCATGTTGACCGCCCTGCACGGGCTGAAGGCGGGCAAGCCCGCCTATGCCGCCTATCGCGACAGCGCCGACCGGCTGGCGGCGATGTTCGGCCGGGCGCTGGCTGTCAGCGGCCCGGCATAGGGCGCGCGATCCTACAGGTCGGTGCGCAGGTGCCAGAGTTCGGGGAACAGTTCGACCTCGAGCATCCGTTTCAGATAGCTGACCCCACCGGTTCCGCCGGTGCCGCGCTTGAACCCGATCACGCGTTCCACCGTGGTGACGTGGTTGAAGCGCCAGCGGCGGAAATAATCCTCGAAATCGACCAGCTTTTCGGCCAGCTCGTATAGCTCCCAGTATTTGCGCGGGTTGCGATAGACCTGGGTCCAGGCATCCGCCACGGCCTGATCGGGCTTCCACGGGCGCGAAAGGTCGCGGTTCAGAACCGCATCGGGCAGGGGGATCGACCCGTTCAGCAGCCGCAGCGCAACATCATAGAGCGAGGGCTGCGCCAGTTCGTCCTCCAGCATCTGCACGATCCCTGCGCGGTGTTCATGCGGGCGCAACATGGCCTTGTTGCGGTTGCCCAGCATGAATTCGATCTGCCGGTACTGGTAGGACTGGAACCCCGAACTTTGCCCCAGCGCATCGCGAAATGCGGTGTAATCGCTTGGCGTCATGGTGCGCAGCACATCCCAGGCGCTGTTGAGCTGCTCGAAGATCCGCGCCACACGCGCCAGCATCTTGAAGGCGGGGCGGGTTTCGCCGGCGGCAAGCGACCGGCGCGCGGCGGCGATTTCGTGGATTGCCAGTTTCATCCACAGTTCGGACGTCTGGTGCTGGATGATGAACAGCATCTCGTCATGGGTATCGGTCCAGGTCTTCTGGGCCGACAGGATGTGTTCGAGGTCAAGGTAATCGCCATAGGACATGCGCCCGTCGAATTCCATCTGGGCGCCCTCGGCGGAAGGGTCGTATGCGTCTGTCATGTGTCGTGTCTCCTGATCTGAATGGTAGCGCGGGCGGGGTGCGCGCGTCACGTGTTCAGGCAGGAGATCGCGGCCATGCGCCGCCACAGCGCCACCCAGCCGGCGGGCTGGCAAAGGGGCAGGTGTCGGGTGCGCGCGGCGTGCATCATGTCACCTTGGCGCGGGTTTTGTACTCGGGGCGGTCCCACAGGTCGTTTTGCATCACGTCGGTGATGATCGCGATGGCGGCATCCACGTCCGAGTCGTCGATGTAGAGCGGGGTAAAGCCGAAGCGCATGATGTCGGGGGCGCGGAAATCGCCGATCACCCCGCGTGCGATCAGCGCCTGCATCGCGGCATATCCTTCGGCAAAGCGGAACGACACCTGGCTGCCGCGTTGCGCGTGATCGCGGGGGGTGGCGAGTTGCAGCATGGGGCAGGCGGCCTCGATGCCCGCGATGAAACGGTCGGTCAGTTCCAGCGAACGGGCGCGGATCGCGGGCATGTCCGTCATGTCCCAGATGTCCAGCGCGGCATCGAGCGCGGCCAGCGCCAGCACCGGGGGCGTGCCCACGCGCATCCGTTCGATCCCCGGTCCGGGGCGATAGCTCGGTTCGAAGGCAAAGGGCGCGTCATGGCCAAGCCAGCCCGACAGCGCCGGAAGCGCGGCATCGGCATGGCGCGGGTTGACGTAGATGAACGCCGGGGCGCCGGGGCCGCCATTGAGGTATTTGTAGGTGCAGCCAACGGCGAAATCGGCATTCGCGCCCCTTAGGTCCACCGGGGTGGCGCCCGCCGTGTGGGCCAGATCCCAGACCGTGACGACGCCATGCGCATGCGCCTTGGCGGTCAGGGCCTTCATGTCGTGCATGCGGCCGGTGCGGTAATCGACCTCGGTGATCATCATCACCGCGACCTCGTCGGTGATGTTGTCGGCCACCTCTTCCGGCGCGACGACGCGCAGTTCGTGGCCTTTGCCAAGGAACCCGATCAGCCCTTCGGCCATGTAGAGGTCGGACGGAAAGTTGCCGCTGTCCGACAGGATCACGCGGCGGTCCGGGTTCATGGCGATGGCCGAGGCCAGCGCCTGGTAGACCTTGATCGACAGGGTGTCGCCCATCACAACATGGCCCGGTTCGGCGCCGATCAGGCGGGCGATACGGTCGCCCACGCGGGTGGGCTGATCCATCCAGCCGGCCTTGTTCCAGCCGGTGATCAGCATCTCGCCCCATTCGTCCTGCATGGTGCGGGACATGCGTTCCTGCGCATGGCGCGGCAGCGGACCCAACGAATTGCCATCGAGATAGATCACGCCCTCCGGCAGGTGGAACCGGGCCTTGGTGGCTGCGAAATCGGTCATGGCGTCCCTCGTCAGGATTTATTTTAGGCTTGAAGTATCTCTGGCGTCCTATCGGCTTTGCCGGCGTGAGTCCAGAAATTTCCGGGCGCGCGCACGCGCCCGGAGCCGTGCTTCAGCGCCCGACGACCTGCCCGCCGGCGATCATGATTTCCTGGCCGTTCACGCTTTCCGATCCGGGCTGGCACAGCCAAAGCGCGGCGGCGGCCACCTCTTCGGGGGCGATCAGGCGGTTGTGGCGGTTCGATTGGACCATGATCTGCTTGGCCTCGTCCGCGCTGATGCCAGCGCGATCCTTGATGGCGTCGACGTTGCGGGTGATGATGTCGGTATCGACATAGCCGGGACAGATCGAATTGAAGGTATAGGGCGCGCCCAGGAAATCCTCGGCCAGGCTGCGCATCATGCCGATCACGCCGTGTTTCGACGCGGAATAGGCCCCGCCGCCGGGCAGGCCGCGCACCCCGGCGATGGAGCTGACGGCCAGGACGCGGCCCCAGTCGGTTCCCAGCATCGAGCGCATCCCCTCGCGGACTGTCCAGAACACACCGTCGAGATTGGTTGCCATGATCTTGCGCCACAGCGCGGTGTCGGTCTTGTGCAGCTTGCGGCCCTCGGCGATGCCGGCATTCGCGACGATGATCTGCAGCGGACCGCGCGCGTCGACGGCGGCGTCGATCACGTCGCGCACCTGCGCTTCGTCGGTCACGTCCATGGCGATCCCGTGAAGCCCGCCGCCCGCGACCTCATCCAGCACCACCTGCCGGCGGCCGGTGATGGTGACTTGCGCCCCTTGTTCGGCAAGCGCCCGCGCGATCGCCAGCCCTATGCCCGTGCCGCCACCTGTGACAAGCGCGTGTTTTCCGTTGATGCTCATGTCCTGTTCCTCCCCTCGGTCATCGGCGCCACACTAGCGGTTCGCACAGGGCTGACAAGCCGCGCCGTTGCGTCGTGGTATGCACCTGCACACCATCGCTTTACTTTGGTATTCATATCTGTGAATTTGTTGTCCAGTTATCCAGGGAGGACACCATGGCGCGTTTCATCGTAACTTTTGCAGCCCTCGCGCTGGGCGCCGGAATGGCGCTTGCGCATGAGGATATTGCCGACAAGTACCCGCAATCGGAACTGTACAACAAGCCGGTGGAGTTCATTCCGAACGTCTGGTCGGCGATTGGTGCAACGGCCCCGCCGACCTATGAAAACTCGGGTCATAACAACAACCTGAGCTTTGTTGTCACCGGTGACGGGGTGGTGGTCGTCAATGGCGGCGCGTCCTACCGCCTGGCGCGCGCGCTGCACGACGAGATCAAGCAGATCACCGACCAGCCGGTGAAGCTGGTGATCAACGAGAACGGCCAGGGACATGCGATCCTGGGGAACTCCTATTGGGCCGAGCAGGGCGTCGACATCCTGGCGCACGAGGATGCGATTCACGAGGTCAAGGAGAACGGTGACTTCATCCTGCAGGGTATGCAGCGCTATAACCAGGACAAGGCCGAGGGCACGAAGGTCGTCCCCGCCAATATTAGTTTCTCGGACCGGTACGATTTCGAAATGGGCGGTGTCCGCTTCGAGGTTCTGCATCTTGGCCCCGCGCACGGGCCGGGTGACACGCAGGTCTGGATCCCCGAATGGTCGATTGTGATCGCCGGCGATATCGCCTTTCACGAGCGCATGCCCCCGATCTTTGCGGATACCTGCACGAGTTGCTGGATCGAAACCTTCGAAGGCCCGTTCACCGACCTGGGCGCCACCTATGTGATCCCCGGGCACGGGCATCCGACGAACATGGGAACCGTCACCATCGGGACGGTCGGGTACCTGCGCGACCTGCGCGAAAAGGTGGGCGCGCATCTGGACGAAGGTGGCGATCTTGCGGGCGCGTACTATGTCGATCAGACCAGATGGGAACACCTGGACACGTTCGAGGAACTGGCGACCAAGAATGCCGGCCGCGTGTTCGAGGAAATGGAGTGGGAATGACAGTGTCCCTTAACAACGCGTGTCTTGCGGGGCGGTCGCCGATCGCCCCCATGGCCGGACCGGCGGCAGATTGCGGGACAGACCGGCGCGCGGCGGAGACCGTGCGGCGCGGATATGGGGCGTGGCGGCCGGAATGAAGCAATGGATCGATCTTCCGCCGGTCTGGTTGCTGGCCGCACTCCTGCTGGCCTGGGTGCAGGCAACCTATTTCCCGATGGGGCTGAGCCTGGGCGGTGCCGCCACCGATTTTCTCGGCGGTATCCTGGCGGGCGGGGGCATCGTGCTTATGCTGCTGGCCGTCTACGAAATGCGCCGACAGCGCACCACGGTCATTCCGCACCGCGAGGCCGACCGCCTGGTCACCAGCGGCATCTTCAGCCGCACTCGCAACCCGATCTACCTGGGGGACGCGCTGGTGCTGGCGGGGATGATCCTGCGTTGGGACGCGGTGCTGTCCTTGCCGTTGATCCCGATTTTTGTCTGGATTATCGAGCGAAGGTTCATCATACCCGAAGAAAACCGTCTGCGGCGCAAATTTCGGGCAGATTTTGCCCGTTACGAGCGGAAAACGCGGCGTTGGGTTTGACAATAAGCGACATTTTGGCAATCGAAGGCGTCAGAAATCTTTGCAAATGTTGCGCGAAGAATTTAAACAGCGAGGCCGCCCCATGAGGGTGGCCAAATCATATCTGCCGAGAAAGGGGATGGATAGGTGAAAATCGGAACGCCAAAGGAAGTGTACGAGGGTGAGGCGCGCGTCGCCATGACCCCGGACTCGGCCCAGGCTTTGCAAAAGCTGGGCTACGAGTGCGCGATCGAATCCGGGGCAGGGGCCCTGGCCGGGTTTACGGACGCCGCCTATGAAGAGGCCGGCGTCGAGGTCATAAAGACCGCCGCCACCCTGTGGAAGAATTGCGATATCATCGCCAAGGTCCGCCAGCCCAACGACACCGAGATGAAGCGCCTGCGCGAGGGCCAGACGCTGATTTCCTTCTTCAATCCGGCCGGCAACGAAAAGGGGCTGGAAGCGGCGAAAAAGAAGGGCGCCAACGTCATCGCGATGGAAATGGTGCCGCGCATCAGCCGCGCGCAGAAGATGGACGCGCTGTCGTCGATGGCGAATATCGCGGGCTACCGTGCCGTCATCGAGGCCGGCAACAACTATGGCCGTTTCTTTACCGGGCAGATCACCGCCGCGGGCAAGGTGCCGCCGGCGAAGGTTCTGGTCGTGGGGGCCGGTGTGGCCGGTCTGGCGGCCATCGGTGCGGCGACGTCGCTGGGCGCGATCACCTACGCGTTCGACGTGCGCCCCGAAGTGGCCGAGCAGGTCGAATCGATGGGGGCCGAGTTCGTCTATCTCGATTTCGAAGAGGAACAGCAGGACGGCGCGGCAAGCGGCGGTTACGCCAGTGTCTCGTCCCCCGAGTTCCGCGAAGCGCAGCTTGCCAAGTTCCGTGAACTGGCGCCCGAAATGGACATCGTCATCACCACGGCGTTGATTCCCAACCGCGAGGCGCCCGAGCTGTGGACCGAGGACATGGTCGCCTCGATGAAGCGCGGCTCGGTCATCGTGGACCTTGCCGCGGAAAAGGGCGGCAACTGCAAACTGACGGTGATGGACGAAAAGATCGTCACCGACAACGGCGTGACGATCATCGGCTATACCGACTTCCCCAGCCGCATGGCGTCGCAGTCCTCGTCGCTTTATGCGACCAACATCCGTCACATGATGACCGACCTGACCCCCGAAAAGGACGGTCAGATCAATCACAACATGGAAGACGACGTGATCCGCGGCGCGACCGTGACCTATGATCACGAAATCACCTGGCCGCCGCCCCCTCCAAAGGTGCAGGCGATCGCGGCGCAGAAAAAGGAAAAGCCGAAAGAGCTGACGCCCGAAGAAAAGCGCGCGCAGGAAGTGGCCGCGTTCAAGGCGCAGACCAAGAGCCAGGTCACGCTGCTGCTGATCGGCGGCGCGCTGATGGCGCTTCTGGGGCTCGTGGCTCCGCCCAGCTTCATGCAGCATTTCATCGTCTTCGTGCTGAGCTGCTTTATCGGCTTCCAGGTGATCTGGAATGTCAGCCACTCGCTGCACACGCCGCTTATGGCCGTGACGAACGCGATTTCGGGCATCATCGTCCTGGGCGCGGTGCTGCAGATCGGGTCGTCGAACGGGCTGGTCGTGTTCCTCAGCACCATCGCGGTGCTGGTGGCGACGATCAACATCGTGGGCGGCTTCCTCGTGACGCGGCGCATGCTTGCCATGTTCCAGAAATCCTAAAGGGCTGCGGAGAGAGATATGTTCGGAGATCAATTCGTAACTGCCGCGGCCATCACCGCGAGCGTTCTTTTCATCCTCAGCCTGGGCGGCCTGTCGGGCCAGGAAAGCGCCAAGCGCGCCGTCTGGTACGGGATTGTCGGCATGGCGCTGGCCGTGTTCTTCACCATGTTCGGCCCCGGTATCGGCAACTATGCCTTCCTGCTGATCGCGATGGTCGTGGGTGCCGTGATCGGCACGGTCGTCGCCAAGCGCGTCGAAATGACCGAGATGCCGCAGCTTGTGGCGGCGCTGCACTCTTTCGTGGGTCTGGCGGCGGTCTTTGTCGGCCTGAATGCGGAAATGGAGCGCCTGCGCGTCATCCGCAAGCTGGCCGATGCGGGCATCGACGCCTGCGAGGGTGCGATCAGCGCGATCGCCTGTGCAACCCAGGCGGGGCAGGCGGACCTCTTCAAGGAGTTCCAGGGCTTCGCCTACAAGGTCGCCACCAAGATCCCGTCCGAGATCGCCTTCCTCAAGGTCGAGGTGGTGCTGGGCATCTTCATCGGTGCGGTGACTTTCACCGGCTCGGTCATTGCCTTCGGCAAGCTGGCCGGCAAGGTGGACGGCAAGCCGTTCCAACTGCCCGGCGGGCACATGCTGAATGCGGCGGCGGCCTTTGCCTGCCTGCTGCTGGCGGTGGTTTATCTTGCCTATGGCGGGATGTGGCCGCTGGTGCTGATCATGCTGCTGTCGTTCTTCATCGGCTATCACCTGATCATGGGGATCGGCGGCGCCGACATGCCCGTGGTGGTGTCGATGCTGAACAGCTATTCCGGCTGGGCTGCGGCGGCGATCGGTTTCACCCTGTCCAACGACCTGCTGATCGTGACCGGTGCGCTGGTCGGCTCTTCGGGTGCAATCCTGTCCTACATCATGTGCAAGGCGATGAACCGCGCCTTTGTCAGCGTGATCCTGGGCGGGTTCGGCGGCGCCTCCGGCCCGCAGATGGAGGTCGAGGGCGAACAGATCGCGATCGACGCCGATGGCGTGGCCGCCGCGCTGGACGAAGCCGACAGCGTGATCATCGTTCCCGGTTACGGTATGGCCGTGGCACAGGCGCAAAACGCCGTCAGCGAGCTGACCAAGCGCCTGCGCGGCAAGGGCAAGGAGGTGCGTTTCGCCATCCACCCCGTCGCGGGCCGTCTGCCGGGGCACATGAACGTGCTGCTGGCCGAAGCCAAGGTGCCCTATGACATCGTCATGGAAATGGACGAGATCAACGACGATTTCCCCGACACTGACGTCGTCATCGTCATCGGGTCGAACGACATCGTGAACCCGGCCGCCCAGGACGACCCCAACAGCCCCATTGCCGGCATGCCGGTGCTGGAGGTCTGGAAGGCCAAGCAGGTGTTCGTGTCCAAGCGCGGGCAGGGCACCGGTTATTCCGGCATCGAGAACCCGCTGTTCTACAAAGAGAACACGCGCATGTTCTATGGCGACGCCAAGCAGAGCCTCGAGGCGCTGCTGCAGAAAATCAGCTAAGGCCCGCCGGGTCTGTGCGTGCCCCCGTCCGGCTTGCCCGGGCGGGGGTTTTCTTTTGAATGCCGACTTTGTTTTGTTGGACGCAATGCGCGGCGTTGCGCTTTGTCAGCGCGGGCATCGGGCGCATAGCCGCGCGTGCGGTGGCGTGACAATTACACAAGTATGCCATAGTATTCCGCCAAGTCATTGGAAACGAAACGGTTTTTCGTTTACATCGCGGTGTGTCCGGCTCATTTTCCGGGTAATCAGGAGTGTCACATGGCCCCCATCGCCGATCATCCGCTGCGCTATCAGCTGGCCAACGAACTGCATGCGCGTCCGTTTCCGTCGATCTCGACCCCGTCGACGGCCGTTTACCTTGCGGTGAAGCAACCCGATGGTGCGGCCAGCCGCAACCGCGAGGCGGACATGGCGCATCTTCTGGCGCTGCTGGATCGCTACGGCGCACCGCATCCTCAGCCAGGTGCCACGCATTATTTCGGCAAGCTTGGCCGCTACCAGCTGAAATGGGAAAGCCATACCGAGTTCGTGACCTACACCGCTTTCATCGACGGGCTGTCGTCGCGTCCCTTCGATCCTGCGGATTTCGAGGTGTTCCCGCCCGACTGGTTGGCCGAGATACCGGGTGTTCGGATGACCTCGGCGCTGATCCGCATCGAGAAATGGAGCGACAAGGAAAAGGTGATCGGTGCGATCAACGACTGGTTCGTTCCCGAAAGCATGGCGGTCAGCCGGGTGCTGGACGATGCCGCCGTGATTGCGGGCGATTTCCGTATTGACGCGGCCGGGCACCAGCGGTTCGCCGTGTTCGTCGCGCCCAGCACCGGCGACCGCCGGGTGGGCCGGATGGTTCAGCGCCTGTGCGAGATCGAAACCTACAAGACGATGTCGATGCTCGGCTTTTCCGAGGTCAAGGCGATGTCGCCGCGGATGAACGACATCGACGAGCGCCTGACCCTGCTGATGGAAGAGATGACCGACAACGCCACGCCCGCCGAGGACACGCTTGGCAAGCTGCTTGTGTTGTCGGCCGAGCTTGAATCGATGGCGGCGCGCGCGTCTTTCCGGTTCGGGGCGACCGGCGCCTACGAGGCGATCGTGCACCAGCGGATCGAAGTCATGCGCGAGGCACGGTTCGACGGGCGCCAGACCTTCAACGAGTTCATGATGCGCCGGTATGACCCCGCGATGCGCACGGTGAAATCCGCGCAGGGACGGCTTGCGGCGATGTCGGACAGGGCGATCCGGGCGGGCGATCTGCTGCGGACACGTGTGGATGTCGAACGCAGCGCGCAGAACCAGGCCTTGCTGGAAAGCATGAACACGCGCGCCGACATGCAGTTGAAGCTGCAACGCACGGTCGAGGGGCTGTCGGTTGTCGCGATCAGCTATTACGCGGTGTCGCTGGTGGGGTATGCGCTGTATCCCCTTGCCGAGTTGTTGAACCTCAGCAAGGGAACGCTGACCGCGGCGATCACTCTGCCGGTAGTGCTGCTGGTGTGGTGGCTGATCCGTCGACTTCAGCGGTCGCTGCATTCAGAGCCGCGCGAGTGATCCAGCCGCCCAGCCCGATGGACGCTATCGCCAGGATCGCGGCGACGGACAGGGTTGGGATGCCCGACAGGCCCGCGCCCACGGTGCAGCCGCCCGCCAGAACGCCACCAACGCCCATCAGCGCGGCGCCGGCCATGTAGCGGCCTGTCTGGCGCGGGCTTTCAAAGCTCTGCCAAGCAAACTGTCCGCGGATCAGTGCAGCGGCAAGCGCGCCCAGCACGACGCCACCGACAAGGCCCAGGCCGAAGCTGGGGGAAACGGCGGTCGAGGCGACGGCATAGAACAGGGTTTCGGTCGCGGGCGCGGTGAAGCTGAGGCTTTCCATCGCGATCGGTTCGAACTCGTCGAACAGAACGAACCCGGTGCCGACCCAGGCCAGTGGCACCAGTGCGCCCAGAACGCCTGCGAGCGCCAGCGTTCCCGCCCGGTTGCCCGAGCGCAGCGCGAATGCCACTGCGGCCAGTGCGATGATCACGGCCCAGACAAGACCGGCGCCGGGCAGGGCGGGGGCCACGTCAAGCGTGACGCTTCCCAGACCCGTCCGCACGGGGGCAAGCACCCCTTTCAGCGTGGCATGGGCCACGACCGCGAACACCACCAGAACCAGGGCTGCGCGCAGGTTGCCGGTGCCGGTCAGCACCGTCAGGCGCGAGATGCAGCCGCGCGTCAGGATCATGCCGGCGCCAAACATCAACCCGCCTGCCACGATGGCCAGAATGGGCAGGCCTTCTGCCATGAACCGGTGTTCCGCAAAGGTGATCCAACCCTGCGCCACCGCTCCCTGCGTACCCAGAACAGCCACCGCCAGCGCCGTCAGCCAGACGCCGGCCGCCTGTTTGCGGTCCTCGCCATCGATGATGCGGCGAAAACAGAAGCGTGTGACCTGCGCCAGAACGCCAAAAGCGAGCCCCACGAAAAGGGCAAACCACACCGCCGCCTGCGGGGCGGTCAGCGATTCAAATCCCAGTGTCTCGAACATGTCCTGTCTCCGCGTCAGAATGGAACAACGTTCCAGATGCAGCGGAGACCTGGTCAAATCAAGCGCCGTACCGGTGTCGGGAAGTGCCTTTCGAAGAACATCTTTCTTTGCGCGGTTAAGTTTGGCGAACGTGCGTTCCCGGACGCCGAAGGCGTGAAAAAGAAAAGGCCCGCCGGGCAGGCGGGCCTTGGGTTTGTGTTCTTATTCGGCGTCAGCGCCCGCGAATGCGCGGATCGAGCGCATCGCGCAGACCGTCGCCGAGATAGTTCACGCTGAGCACCGTCAGAGAGATCATGATTCCCGGCAGCATCACGCGTTCGGGAAATTCCTGCATCCGCGGCACGGCGTCTGCCAGCATCTTTCCCCAGGTCGGGAAATCCGACGGGAAGCCCACGCCGAGGAAGGACAGCGCGCTTTCCGTGATGATCGCCGTCGCCAGTCCCAGCGTGGCCGACACCATGATCGGGGACAGAACGTTGGGTAGAAGATGCCGGAAGATGATGCCGCGCGCCGTCGTGCCCGAGGCGCGGGCCGCAAGCACGAACTCGCGCTCCTTGATTGCCAGGATGTCGCCACGCACGATCCGGGCGGTCTGCATCCAGCTGGTCACGCCGATCACGCCGACGATCAGAATGAACATACCCGTTTCCGGCCCGAAGCTGGCGCGCAGCGGCTGCCGGAACAGTGTCACGGCAACCAGCATCAGAGGAAGGATCGGAAGGCTCAGAACCAGGTCGGTAAAGCGCATCAGCGGACCGTCGAGGCGTTTGAAAAAGCCTGCCATCACGCCGATCGAGGTGCCGATCAGCATGGTCAGCAGCATGGCCGCCCAGCCAACGGCCATCGAGGCGCGCCCGCCCGCGATAATCTGCGCCAGGTGGTCGCGGCCCAGGTTGTCGGTTCCCAGCGGATGGGACCAGCTGACCTTGGCGCCGCTGTCCCAGATCGCGTTGAATATGGGGCGGATATCCTTGTTGCGGATATCGAGCTTTTTCGGGTCGATTTGCCAGATCAGGTCGCCGAACAGAACGGCCAGCGTGACGAACAACAGGAAACCACCGCCCAGCATTGCGCCCTTGTGGTGCTTGAACTGGTCCCAGACGTCGCGCCATTGGCTGCGCGGCGGCTTGGACGGTTCGCGGTCCTGCAGGGCTGCGATCGGTGAAATTTGGGTGGGCGTCGGATCAGTCATAGCGGATCCTCGGGTCCAGGACGCCGTACAGGATGTCGGCAATCAGGTTGAACAGTACGATGAGCACCGCGAACATGAAGGTCAGCGTCTGCACCATCGGCAGGTCGTTGGCGAACAGCGCCGTGATCAAAAGCTGACCGATGCCATTAACCGAGAACACGACCTCGGTGATGATCGCGCCGCCAAAGATGCCGGGCACCCCCAGCGCGATCACGGTGATGACCGGGATCATCGAGTTGCGCAGCACGTGGATCATTACGACGACCGCCTCGCTCAGGCCCTTGGCGCGCGCTGTGCGCACATAATCCTGGTTGAGGTTGTCGAGAACCGAGGCCCGCATGAATCGGCTGATCTGCGCGGTTGTCTGCAGGGCCAGAACCATCACGGGCATGATCATCTGCTTGAGCTGGTAGACGAAGCTGTCCCAGTCGTTCACCACATGGGTGGTGTCATAGATGAAGGGGAACCAGCCCAATTGGACCGAAAAGATCACGATCAGCAACGGGCCGGTGAAAAACGGCGGGATCGAAAAGCCGATCATCGTCACGAAGGTGCCGGCCTGGTCGAAAACCGAATATTGCCTGTAGGCGGAATAGATACCGATCGGGATCGCGATCAGGATGCCCACGATATAGGACATGCCCACCACCCACAGCGTCTGGGGCAAGCGTTGCACCACGATATCCATGACGGGCGAGCGGGTCTGCCAGCTGATGACGCGCAGTTCGCCCTGGTAAAGCGAGGTGTCGGGCAACCAGCCCAACAGCCAGCTGTCGCGGGTCAGAAAATCGATGAAAACCTTGGGCTCGATCCAGAAAACCTGCACCAGCCATTTCCAGAACTGGACATGAAGCGGCTGCCCGAGGCCCAGAGCCTCGCGCATCTTTTCCTTGACCTCGGGAGGCACGGTCAGCGGCACTTGCGCCATCGGGTCGCCCGGCGCCATTTGCAGCAGCAGGAAGATCACCAACGAGATGATCAGCAGGGTGGGTATCGCTAGTACCAGCCTGCGGATGGTGAAGGTCAGCATGCGGGTAAACCCCGTTTATCGGTTATAGTTGGGGCGAAACGCGGCCCCGGGTCGAATGACGCCGGGGCCGTGCATGTCGCAAGTGGTCAGTCCACGCGATACCAGTCGGCGACGTTCCACAGCTCGCTGTCCCAGGTGTTCAGGACAACACCGCCCAGGGTCTTGGCGCGGGCCGAAACGCGGCCACGATCCACCAGCGGCAGGATCATGTAGCCGTCGTTGATGATCATGGCGTGCATCTCCTTGACCAGAGCGGCACGTTTTTCCAGATCACCGGTGCGGCCCAGTTCGGCCACCAGCGCATCGTATTCTTCCATGCAGATACGGCTGATGTTTTCACCCTGCCATTGGCTTTCCGGGCGCGGAGCCTTGCCACAGGTCTGCGCGGCCATGTACGCCTCGGGGTCGGTGCCATCGAAGTTGTTGGCATACATCTCCACGTCGGCATAGAACTTCTGGAACGTGTCCGGGCTGCCCGGATCGCCGCCGAAGAAGACGCTGGCATTGACGTTGCGCAGTTCGGTTTCGACGCCGATCTCTTCCCACCACTGCTTGATCAGCGCCTGGAAGTCCTGGCGCACAGCGTTCGTGGAGGTCTGATAGAGCAGCGACAGACGCACGCCGTCCTTGGCGCGCACCCCGTCGGAGCCACGGACCCACCCGGCTTCGTCAAGAAGGGCGTTGGCCCCTGCGATGTCCTGGGTCAGGCAGCTTTCGTCGCCGGACGTGTAGACCGCCGGTGCGGGAACCAGGTCGCAGGTCGGGCGACCGGCCTGGCCATAACCGATTTCCGTCAGCAGCACGCGGTCGATGGCCATCGACAGCGCCTTGCGCACGTTCAGATCGGACAGGAACGGATGCGGATGCGCCGCGGTGGAGCGTTCGCCCTCGGGCAGGTCGGGGCTCGGGTCCGTCATGTTCAGCATGATGCGTTCCACAAGGCTGCCAAAGCCGACTTCGAGAACGCCAACGCCTGCGGATTCCATCTTGGCCAGCACGTCGGGTGCAAGCTGCAGGTTCCAGGCATAGTCGAACTCGCCGGTTTCCAGAACCGCACGGCCGGCACCGGTGGCGTCGCCGCCGCCCTTGAACGTGACCTTGGCGAAGGCGGGCTTGGCCGGGTCGCGGTAGTTGGGGTTGGCCGACATGGTGATCACGTCGTTCGGCTTGAAGTCGTCAACGACGAACGGACCGGTTCCGATCGGGCCAAAGTTGGCGTCCGTGCATTCGGGCGCACGCGCGCCGGTGCAGTTTTCGAACTGCGCCTTCTGGATGATCGGAGACTGGGCCCCCATGAACGGGCCATAGGGGAACGGCTTGGGCTCGGCAAAGGTGACCTTGACGGTCAGATCATCCACTGCCTCGACCGATTTCACGCCTTCGAACTTGGCCAGCTGCGCGCAGCCGCCCTCGGGGTTCATGCAGTACTCGGCGGTGAACACCACGTCAGCCGAAGTGACGGGCGAGCCGTCGGACCACAAAAGTCCTTCTTTCAGTTTCCAGGTGATGCTGGTCAGGTCTTCGGCCACGCCACCGTTCTCGATGGTGGGGATTTCCTTGGCCAGCCATGGCAGCATTTCACCGGTTTCGTTGTAGCGGCCCAGCGGCTCGATGATCATCGACGAGGATTCCAAATCCTTGGTGCCGCCCGACAGATACGGGTTCAGGATCGAGGGCGCTTGCCAGTAAATGATGCTCAGCTCGCCATCCGAACCTCGTTCGGCAAAGGCGGCAGGGGCCATGGCGAAAGCCGCGACGGCACCCATCAAAAGGGTTTTCAACTTCATTTTTCTCTCCTTGTTGGACACATGACGTGCCTCATTATCGCTCCCGTGGTGCGGACAGGAGGTGGCTTCGTCTTTTTTCCGAGGAAGAGGACGAGAAGCACCGCAGACCCATCCCCGACCGGAATTCCGGCCAACCACGGCTGAGCCCATCTGAAAACAGGTTGCCCGAAAATTGCAAGGCTTCTGTGGCGGGTCGGTCGGTGAACCGTGCACGGGTGCTTACGGTTTGACTTTGGCCGCGCGCTGTCTGTAGCGTTCAGGTCAAACGAACAACAATTTGCACAGGGTGGGCGCGATGCTGGATCAGCCGATTGCCAGAATCGAGAATCTTCGCGTTGAATTTCAGACGAAAGATGGTCCAGTCGTAGGGGTCGAAGACGTGTCTTTCTCGGTCAATCCGGGGGAAACCGTCTGTATCGTCGGGGAATCGGGATCGGGTAAATCGGTGTCGAGCCTGTCGCTGATGCGGCTTGTCGAATTCGGCGGCGGTGAAATCGCGGGCGGGCGGCTTTTGTTCGACCGCAAGGATGGCGGCGAAATCGACCTTGTGAAAACCGACCAGTCGCTGATGCGGACCATCCGCGGCAACGAGATCGGCATGATCTTTCAGGAGCCGATGACCGCGCTGAACCCCGTCTTCACGGTTGGCCGCCAGTTGACCGAGGGGCTGCGGCTGCACCGCGGCATGACCAAGCAGCAGGCGCGGGACCGCGCGCTCGAGCTGATGAAGCAGGTCCGTATCCCCGAGCCCGAGCGCCGGCTGCAGCAATATCCGCACGAATTGTCGGGCGGCATGCGCCAGCGCGTGGTGATCGCCATGGCATTGGCTTGCGAACCGCGCCTGCTGATCGCGGACGAGCCGACGACCGCGCTCGATGTGACGATCCAGGCGGAAATCCTGGCACTGATGGACCGGCTGAAGCGCGAAACCGGCACGGCGGTGATGTTCATCACGCATGACATGGCGGTGGTGGCGCAGATGGCCGACCGCGTCGTCGTGATGTTCCGCGGCAACAAGGTCGAGGAAGGCACGGTCGAGGAGATCTTCGAGAACCCGCAGCACGATTACACCAAGGCGCTGCTGGCCGCTGTGCCAAAGCTAGGCGAGATGCGCGGCAAGCCCGCGCCGGAACCGATGCGCCTGCTTGGGGTGGAAACCCACGACACCGGCCCGATCATGGGCAGCGACGAGCCGCTGCTGAAGGTGCGCAACCTGACCACGCGTTTTGCGGTCAAGGCCGGCTTCTTTCGCCGCACGGTTGCCAATGTGCATGCGGTCGAGGACGTGTCTTTCACCCTCAACAAGGGGCGAACGCTGTCTCTGGTGGGGGAATCCGGTTGCGGCAAGTCGACGGCGGGCCGCTCGATCCTGCGCCTCGTGGAACCGCAGGCCGGGCATATCGAACTGGATGGCGTCGACGTGATGGCACTCGATACCAACGGCCTGCGCCGCGCGCGCGAGGACATGCAGATGGTGTTCCAGGACCCGTTCGCCAGCCTGAATCCGCAGATGCAGTTGCTGGATCAGGTGGCCGAACCGCTGCGCAACTATGGCCAGACCAACCGTCAGGAATTGCAGGACCGTGTCGCCGCCCTGTTCGACCGGGTCGAACTGCCGCGCAGCTTCATGCGGCGCTATCCGCATGAATTGTCGGGCGGCCAGCGGCAGCGTGTCGCCATCGCCCGCGCGCTGGCGCTCAATCCCAAGCTGATCGTCGCCGACGAGGCGGTTTCCGCGCTCGACGTTTCGGTGCAGGCGCAGGTTTTGAACCTGATGATGGAACTGCAGGCCGAGCTGGGCCTGTCCTATGTTTTCATCAGCCACGACATGGCCGTGGTCGAACGTGTCAGCCACGATGTGGGGGTCATGTATCTGGGCCGCATCGTCGAACTGGGCCCGCGCCAGGCGGTGTTCGAAGACCCGCAGCACCCCTATACCCAGGCATTGATGAAGGCTGTTCCAATCGCCGATCCGCGCATGCGGAAATCCGAACGCGAGCTGAACTTCAAACCGATCCCCTCGCCGATTCACAAGGTGGGTTATGTGCCTCCGCCGTCGGAATACGAGGAAATCAGCCCGGGGCATTTCATACTGACCACCGACAGCGGTTACTGACATGGCGACACGGCTTTCACCGCTGGACCTGATGACAAAGCTCATCAGCTTTCCAACCGTCAGCCGCGACACGAACCTGCCGCTGGTCGATTGGGTCGAAGAGTACCTGGACAGCCACGGGATAGCCGCGCACCGGTTTTACAACGAAGACCGGGACAAGGCCGCGATCTTTGCCCATGTCGGCCCGGAAATCGAAGGCGGCGTCGTGCTGTCGGGGCATACCGATGTGGTTCCCGTCGATGGCCAGCCCTGGACGACCGACCCCTGGACCGTGGCGGAACGCGACGGCAAGTATTTCGGGCGCGGTACGTGCGACATGAAAGGCTTTGACGCGCTGTCGCTCTGGGCCCTGGTCGAGGCGAAATACCGCGGTATCGACCGGCCGTTGCAGATCGCGCTCAGCTTCGACGAAGAAGTTGGCTGCACGGGCGCGCCGCCGATGATCGAACGCATCCTGCAAACCTTGCCGCAGGCCGGGGCGGTGATCGTGGGCGAGCCGTCGATGATGCAGGCCGTCACGGGGCACAAGGGCGGGCAGGGATTCTGGATCGATGTCTGGGGCTTCGAGGTGCACAGCTCGATCGCCTATCGCGGAGTTTCGGCGATCATGGAGGCGGCCAAGATCATCAATTGGGCCAACGAGGTGAACGCCGAAGAGGCGGCCAAGACGCCCTCGGCGATGGCAGCGCTGTTCGACCCGCCCTACACCACGCTCCATACTGGTCTGATCGAGGGTGGCACTGCGGCCAATATCACCGCGAAACACTGCCGTTTCGACCTGGGTTTCCGTGCCGTGCCGACCGACGATCACGCGGTCTGGCGCCAGCGCATTTTCGACAAGATCGCCGAAGTCGAAGCGGGGATGAAGGCCGTTCACCCCGATGCCCGCATCGACGTCGACACCAGGTTCGGAGTGCCGGGGCTGAAACCCGAAGAGCAGGGCGATGCCGAGGCGCTGGTGCGCGCGATCACCGGCGACAACGCCACACATGTCGTCAGCTATGGCACCGAGGCCGGCCAGTTCCAGGAACGCGGCTACTCGGCCGTCGTCTGCGGGCCGGGCGACATCGCACAGGCGCATCAACCCGACGAATTCATCACGGTCGAGCAATTCAATGCCGGCCACGATTTCATGAAAAGGCTTCTGGAACGCCTGTGACCGGACTGCCGTTTTCCCTGTCCAACCCGCCCGAGCACCAGGCAGCGCTGCCTGCCGCCGCGGATTGCGTGGTGATCGGCGGCGGGATCATCGGCATCACCGCCGCGCTGTTCCTGGCGCGCAAGGGGCAGCGCGTGGTCGTGCTGGAAAAAGGCCGCGTCGGCGCCGAGCAATCGGGCCGCAACTGGGGTTGGATCCGCACGCAGGGGCGGGATCTGGCGGAAATTCCGGTCTCTCTCGAGGCCCGGCAGTTATGGCGCGCGCTCGATCAGCAATGCGGCGGCCGCCTGGGCGTCGCGACGATCGGCGTAAGTTACCTTGCCGGCGGTCAAAAGGACATGGATCGCTACGCCGCGTGGCTTGAAGGGGCGCAGGGGCATGACGGGCTGGATAGCCGCCTGGTCGATCGGGCCGCGCTTGCCGATGTCCTGGCCGGGCTGCAGGGCGACTGGGTGGGCGCGCTGCACACGCCCAGCGACATGGTGGGCGAGCCCTGGGTCGCGGTGCCGGAAATCGCGCGGCTTGCCGCATCGGAAGGGGTCGCGATCCGCGAAAACTGCGCCGTGCGCTGCCTCGACATGGTGCGGGGCCGGGTCGCCGGCGTCGTGACCGAGGCGGGCCGCATCGCCGCGCCGCGCGTGGTTCTGGCGGGTGGGGCGTGGTCGGCGCTGTTCCTGCGCAATCACGGTGCCTGGCTGCCGCAGCTTTCCGTTCGCTCGACGGTGATGGCGACCGACCCCTGCCCGGACGCGTTCACAGGCGCGGCGATCGACGGGCGCGTTGCGATGCGCCGCCGGGCGGATGGGGGGTATTCGCTGGCGCGGGCGACGATGTCGGAATTCTTTGTCGGCCCCGATGCGTTCCGGGCGTTTCGGGCCTTTCTTCCGGTGTTGCGTCAGGGTGGGTTTCCTGTGTCCTTCCGCGGGTTGGCGCCCAAGGGGCACCCCGACGGATGGCGCACGAAGCGGCGCTGGCGCCCGGACGAGGAAACGCCCTTCGAACGGATGCGCATTCTTGATCCCGCGCCCGAGGCTGGCCGTGTGCGCACCGCGCATGCGGCATTCAAGGACCGTTGCCCCGCTGCGGGCGCCCCCGGAATCAAGGCGGCTTGGGCGGGGATGATCGACACCACGCCTGATGTGGTGCCGGTCGTCGATCATTGCGCTGACCTGCCGGGGCTTGTGGTGGCGACCGGCATGTGCGGCCACGGATTTGGCATCGGACCGGGTTTCGGGCGGATCGTTTCGGATCTGGTGACGGGCGATGACCCCGGGCACGACATGGCCCGGTTCCGCTGGGGGCGGTTCACCGATGGGTCGCCAATCCGGCTCGGACCGGATCTCTGATCCGGGCGCGCTTGCGGCCCGTCGAGGCTTGGGGCAGTGTTGCCGCACCAAGCAAGGAGCCCCAAGAGATGCCCATCAAGAACCGTCTGGCCGAAATGCATGACGAGATCACAGCCTGGCGCCGCGATCTGCACGAGCACCCCGAAATCCTGTTCGACACGCACCGCACCTCGGCCTTCGTGGCGGAGAAGCTGCGCGCGTTCGGATGCGACGAGGTGGTGGAAGGCATCGGGCGCACCGGTGTCGTCGGTGTCATCCATGGCCGCAAGACTGCATCCGGCAAGGTGATCGGCCTGCGCGCCGACATGGACGCGCTGCCGATGGACGAGATCACGAATCTGCCCTACGCCAGCAAGACCCCCGGCGCCATGCATGCCTGTGGCCATGACGGGCACACCGCGATGCTTTTGGGCGCGGCGCAATACATGGTCGAGACCCGCAATTTCGACGGTACGGTGGTCGTGATCTTCCAGCCCGCCGAAGAGGGCGGCGGCGGTGGCCGCGAGATGGTCGAGGACGGCCTGATGGACCGGTTCGGCGTACAAGAGGTGTACGGGCTCCATAACATGCCGGGCATGCCCGTGGGGCAATTCGCGATCCGCCCCGGCCCGCAGATGGCCTCGGCCGATGAATTCGTGATCACGCTGGAAGGCAGGGGCGGGCACGCGGCCGTTCCGCACGAGGCGATCGATCTGGTGCTGGTGGGTAGCCAGATCGTCGTTGCGTTGAACGGGATCGTGTCGCGCAATGTCGACCCGGTGAAGAACGCCGTACTGACGGTGGCCACGTTCCGTACCGAAAGCGATACGCAGAACGTCATCAGCCAGACCGTCAAGCTGCGCGGGACGGTGCGGTGTTTCGACGCCGATGTGCGCGACCTGGTCGAAGAGCGGTTGACCGCTTTGACAACGGGTATCGCCGCCAGCCATGGCGCGACCGCCACTGTGCAGTACGAGCGCGGGTATCCGCCGACCGTGAACCACGAGGAGCAGGCGGAATTCGCAGCCGATTGCGCCGCGGCCGTCGCGGGTGCGGGCAATGTCGACCGCAACACGCCGCCGATCATGCCGGCCGAGGATTTCGCCTATATGCTGGAAGCCCGGCCGGGGGCCTATATCTTCCTGGGCAACGGCGATACCGCCATGTGCCACCACCCGGCATACGATTTCGCAGACGACGCGATCCCGGTCGGGTGCAGCTGGTTCGCCGAGCTTGTGGAAAAGCGGATGCCGGCCGACTGACCGGCATCCCGTTGCACCGTTTTGATTACTCGGCCGGCTGCGCGCTTGACGTCACCGTCTGGCCAGCCCGGTTACGCAGAACGATCAGAACGAAAAGCGCCATCGAGGCCACGGCCAGGACGGATCCGATCTTGGCCATGACCTCGGTCTGGCCCTGGATCGCCAGAACGATTCCAGGGACCAGAACCAGCACGCTTGCCGTGACAAGAGCGTAGTGAACGCGCGCCAGCATCGATTGCGCCGCGCCGGGCGAGAGCGCGTAATAGGCGCCGAAAACCGACATCGAGACAAACCCGATCAGGTTCAGGTGGCCGTGGGCGGGCGACAGGCTGTGATCGTGGCTGGCAGACATCTGGATGCCCCAGACCATCCCGCAAAGAGCAAAGATTGCACCGGTAAGAAAGAACAGGTTCGCAATGGGTCGCATAGTCTTGGTCCTCAAGGTTTCCGGCGCGAGAGTGACGGTATCTCGAATGCTTCGCGCCGGGATGGGACCGAGCCTAGCATCCGAAAATTAATTCGATAAATCGATTTATTGTATTAAAGCTATTCACATGAGTAATTTGACGGGCATTGATCTCAACCTCCTGCGGGTTCTGGATGCGTTGCTTCAGGAACGGTCTACCGTCCGCGCGGGCGAGAGGCTGGGTCTGTAGCAGCCTGCGGTTTCGGCAGCGTTGGGGCGGCTTCGGCTGGTGCTGGACGACCAGCTTTTCTTTCGCAAGGGGCAGGGGCTGGAGCCGACGGACTACGCCCTGTCTTTGGCCGAGCCGCTTGCGCAGGCGCTGCAGGCGGTCGAACGTGTGATCCGCCGCCCAGATCCTTTCGATCCGGCGGTATCGACCGCCCGGTTCAGGATATCGGGCAGCGATTTCTTTGCCGAAATGCTGATGCCGCAGCTGGCCGACAGATTGGCCGTCGCGGCGCCGGGCGTGCGGGTGCATCTGGTCGATCTCGTGCCGGACAACTATGTCGACACGCTGGACCGCTACGAGGTCGATATCGCGCTATTGCCGCGCACCGCTTTGCCGGGCTGGATCGAGGGGCAGCGGGTTTTCTCGTCAACCTTCAGTGTGATCGCCCGCAAAGGTCATCCCCGGCTGGCCGGTGCAGGGATCGCGCCCGGAGATATGGTTCCGCTCGATCTGTTCTGTGATCTCGGGCATGTGATTTTTTCGGTCGAAGGCAATGACAGCGCGATGGGAGATTTGGCGCTGGAACGGATCGGGCGCACGCGGCGGGTCGTGATGACGCTGCCGGTGTTCTCGGGTGTCTATCGCGCCGTTGCGGGGTCGGACCTGATCGGGTTGTTGCCTTCGACGCTGGCCCACCGGGTCAGGGACATGGCGGGATTCGACATTTACGAGGCTCCGGTCGCGCTCGACCGAGCGGATATCATGATGATCTGGCACAAACGGCATTCAGCCAATCCCGCGCATCGCTGGATGCGCGAGCAGATCGCAGGTCTATTGCGGCCTCTGGACGCTACGGACAATTGACGGGTGCTGGACATTCCCGCGCCGTCCCCACACCATGCCGCGAAACCGTGACGACAGGGGAGTCTCAGATCATGCCGATCAAAAACCGACTTGCAGAATTGCACGATGAAATCACCGAATGGCGCCGGGATTTGCACGAACACCCGGAAATCCTGTTCGATACGCACCGCACCAGCGCGGTCGTCGCCGACAAGCTGAAAGAGTTCGGCTGCGACGAGGTGGTGACCGGCATCGGCAAGACCGGCGTCGTGGGCGTCATCAAGGGCAAGGCAACCGGGTCGGGCAAGGTGATCGGTCTGCGCGCGGATATGGATGCGCTGCCGATCCATGAACAGACGGGCCTTCCCTATGCGTCGAAAACCGATGGCGCGATGCATGCCTGCGGCCATGACGGGCATACGGCGATGCTGCTGGGCGCGGCCAAGTACCTGGCCGAGACCCGTAATTTCGACGGCACCGTGGTTGTGATCTTCCAGCCCGCCGAAGAAGGCGGCGGCGGTGGCCGCGAGATGTGCAATGACGGCATGATGGACCGCTGGGGCATCCAGGAGGTCTATGGCATGCATAACTGGCCCGGCCGCCCCGTCGGCAGCTTTGCCATTCGGCCGGGGCCGTTCTTTGCCGCGACCGACCTGATCGAGATCGAATGCGAGGGCAAGGGCGGCCACGCCGCCAAGCCGCAGGAAACGGTCGATACCACGTTGATGGCCGCGCACCTGGTGACCGCGCTGCAATCCATCGTCAGCCGCAATGCCGATCCGGTGGGCAACATCGTGGTGTCGGTCACCTCGTTCGAAACCTCGTCCAAGGCGTTCAACGTCATCCCGCAGCGCGTGTCGATCAAGGGAACCGTCCGCACGCTGTCGAACGAGTTGCGCGATCTGGCCGAAACCCGGATGCAGGCGATATGCGACGGGGTGGCGGCGACGTTCGGCGGAACGATCAAGCTGAACTATTTCCGCAACTACCCGGTGATGGTGAACCACGACGAACAGACCGAATTCGCAGCCGAAGTGGCCCGCGCGGTCGCGGGCAATTGTGACGAGGCACCGCTGGTCATGGGTGGCGAAGACTTCGCCTTCATGCTCGAAGAGCGGCCCGGCGCCTATATCCTTGTCGGAAATGGCGACACCGCGATGGTGCACCACCCGGAATACAATTTCGACGACGAGGCGATCCCGGCAGGCTGTTCGTGGTGGGCCGAACTGGTCGAAAAGCGGATGCCGGCTGCCTGACGGTCAGCCGCGCTTCAGCAGCGACCGGTAGATCGCGATGATCGCGGCGGCCTCCTGTTCGATGCGGAAATGATCCTGCACGTGCTGGCGGGCCGCCTGCGACCAGGCGGCCAGTCGCGCAGGGTCGCGCAGGACCGCATCGGTCGCGGCGACCATCTGGTCCACGTCGCCCGCGTCGATCAGGGCACCCGTTCCACCATCGACGATCAATTCCTCGAAGGCGCCGACGCGGGTGGCGATCACGGGCACGGCGCAGGCCATCGCCTCGAGCGGGGTCAGCCCGAAGCCTTCCCACCGCTGCGGCGCGATATAGAGATCCAGCGCCTGGTACCAGCGCGCCATTTCCCAGACCGGCACCTCGGGCAGGAACAGCAACCTGTCCGACAATCCGGCGGCGGCCACGCGGTTTTTCAGATCCTGTTCGAAATCCTGATGCTTGTCGGTGGCGCGGCCCATGACGATGGCCGTCGCGCCGGGATGGTCGGGCAGGATGCAAAGCATCGCGTCAACGAAGGCGTCCGTGCCCTTTTGCGCGCGAATGCGGCCATAGCAGCCGATGATCGGGCCGGTTTCGGGCAGGCCCAGGTCGCGGCGCAGCGCGGCCTTGTCGTCGACCGGGCAAAAAGTCTCGGTATCGATCCCGTGGCGGATCACCGTGGCCTGCCGCTCAAGGTAGCTTGCGGTCTTGTCCGAGGTCGCGATCACCGCGTCCATCTGCCGGATCAGCCATTTGGTCAGCCATGTGTGATGCCGCTGCGAGGCCGAGGTGAAAATCAGCTTCAGCCGTTTGCCCAAAAGGTATTTCAGGCCCAGACCGGCCAGCATCTCGATGTTGCGGCGCGCGTGCCAGACGCGGGCCCCGGACGGGCCGCTGCGCGACATCAGCGGCAGGGCCGAAAGCGGGATCTGCGGCATGTCGGCGGGCAGCTCGGGGCCGGTGGTGGCAATCGCGATTTCGCGCGCCTGCAGCGGCACCAGCCGGATTACGGTCGACGTGACACCCGACAGGCGTTTCTTGAAATTCGGGGCGATGACGTCGATTTGCGCGGGGTCTGTCATGGGGCGCCCTTTGTTAACGCTGTGGCGCCAGTGCGTCTGCCAGTTGCGTGACAAGTTGGTCAAGGGCCTGTGCCTGGCTTTCGGCAAAGCTGCGGGCGGCGGCGCGTTCGGATGCAAGGTGGCTGGGGTTGTTCAGCATTTCGGCCATCGCAGTCGCCAGCGCGGTGGCGTCCGCGACCTCGGTCGCGCCGCCGGCGACCCCGAATTCGGCATAGGCATTGGTGAAATTCGCATAAAGCGGGCCATGCAGCACGGCGGCGCCCGCATGCGCGGGCTCATAAGGGTTATGCCCGCCAACCGGGGTGAACGATCCGCACAGGCACACGATCGGGGACAGCGCATACCACAGGCCCGTTTCGCCGAACGTGTCGGCCAGGTAGACGGCCCCCTGGGGCATCTCGCCCCGGCTGCGGCGGGACACGCTCAGCCCCGATTGGCGCAGCATCGCCTCGATCGCGTCCGCGCGGTCGATGTGGCGGGGGACCAGGATCAGCAAAAGCTCTGGGTGATCGGAAAGAAGCGATAGATGCGCCTCGGCCATGATCTCGTCTTCGCCGGGATGGGTCGAACTTGCGACCCAGACCGGGCGCTTGCCGATCGCGCCGCGCATCCTCTCCAACTCGGGCAGATCGACGGGCAGGGGGCCGGCGACGGCTTTGAGGTTCTGCCCGGTCCGCGCGCCCGGTACGCCCAGGGCGTGAAAGTGATCGGCGGTGCGTTGGTCCTGGCAATGGATCATCGCGAAGCCGCCCAGCAGGAACCGTGCGGTGCCGGGAACACGCTGCCAGTTGCGCGCGGTCTTGTCCGAAATCCGCGCGTTCAACAGCGCCATCGGGATGCCCCGTGCCCGCAGCATCCGCAGGATGTTGGGCCATAATTCGCTTTCGATGAAGACGGCCGCATCGGGCCTCCAATGCGCCAGGAATTGCCGCAGCGCGGGTTTGCCGTCGATCGGCGCGAATTGATGACGTGTCCGTGGCGGCAGGCGCTGCCCGAGTATCTGCGCCGAAGAGGTGGTGCCGGATGTCAGCAGAAAGGACCAGTCCGGATGCGCCTTTCCCAACGCCCGGATCAGCGGCAGCGCGGACAGGCTTTCGCCGACGCTTGCGGCGTGAAACCAGACCAGCCGGCCCTTTGGCCGTTCGGCGGTCGCGCGGCCCTGCCGCTCACCGATGCGCGTTTCCATGCCAGCCGCGCGCAGCTTGTCGGCCTCGCGACGGGCGAACATCGGATAGAGAAGTGCGGACAGCCCCGAATACAGGCGCACCGGCAGGGGCGCGCCGGTCGTCATCCGCCTGTGTGGCTCATGTGGCGGCTGACGCGGCCGTCCACGGTCTGCCGGGAGTAATCGAAATCATGGCCCTTGGGTTTGCGGGCGATGGCGGCGCGAATGGCCTCTTCCAGGGGGGCGTCGGTGTCCGGGTGCGCACGAAGCGGCGCGCGCAGATCGGCCATGTCCTCTTGTCCGAGGCACATGTAAAGCTCGCCGGTGCAGGTCAGGCGCACGCGATTGCAGCTTTCGCAGAAATTATGCGTCAGCGGCGTGATGAACCCGATTTTCTGGCCGGTCTCTTCGATCCGTACATACCGTGCAGGGCCGCCCGTGCGCTCGGCCAGATCGGTCAGCGTGTAATGCTCGGCCAGGGTCGCGCGCAGATCCTTGAGCGGCCAATACTGGTCGAGCCGGTCCTCGTTGCCGATATCGCCCATCGGCATGACCTCGATCCAGGTCAGGTCCATGTCGCGCTCGGCGCACCATTCGGTCATGGACAGCAGTTCATCCTCGTTGAAACCCTTGAGCGCAACGGCGTTGATCTTGACACGCAGGCCGGCGCGCTGGGCGGCGTCGATGCCGCGCAGAACCTGCGGCAGCCGGCCCCAACGGGTGATGTCAGCGAATTTCGCCTCATCCAGGGTGTCCATCGACACGTTCACCCGGCGCACGCCCGCCGAATAGAGATCGTCCGCAAAACGGTCGAGCTGGCTGGCATTCGTCGTCAGCGTCAGTTCCCTGAGGGCGCCGCTTTCAAGGTGACGGGTCATCGAATTGAAGAACGACATGATGCCGCGTCGCACAAGGGGCTCACCGCCCGTTATGCGCAGCTTCTCCACCCCCAGCCGCACGAAGGTCGAGCACATGCGGTCAAGCTCTTCCAGCGTCAGCAGTTCCTTCTTGGGAAGGAAGGTCATGTTTTCGGACATGCAGTAGACGCAGCGGAAGTCGCAGCGATCGGTGACCGAAACACGCAAATAGCTGATCGGACGCGCAAACGGGTCTATGAGCGGGGCATCGGTCATGTCCCCGAACCTATGCGCGGCACAGCGCCGGGACAAGGGGGGATTGCGTTGCGCGGTTGGTGTTTTGCTCCTAATCTCCCCGGCATGAAGCGTGTTTTTTTCCCGATGATTTTCGCACCTCTGCTGGCGGCATGTTCGTTGTTGCCAGGACGGGATGCCGCCGAATTTCCACCCGCACCGCCGGGCGAAGGGCAGCTTCGTCCCGTGGCACGGCCCGACAGCGGTGCGGCGCGCGTGCCGCCCGCCGGGGCCCGCACGGCCGAGGCGCTGGACACAACCACCGCCGAGGAACGCGCGGCTGCCGCCTCACCCGCGGCCGGGGGCGCGCGCGATCTGGGCGCGACGATCGCGACGCTGGGCGATCCGGCGCGGCCCGGTTTCTGGCTGGAAACACCGCTGGTGCGAAGTCCGGCCAAGGGCCGGGTGGAATATGACGGGAAAAGCGCGCAGGTGGACCTGATCCCGATCGACGGCGCCGCGACGGCCGGCAGTCGGCTGTCGCTGGCTGCCATGCGCCTGATCGGTGCGCCATTGGCCGGTTTGCCGGAAATCCGCGTGTTTACAGACGGATAAACACCGTCAGAGGTATTTTTCGGCTTCCTTGCGGGCGAATTTCTTCATTTGCCGCCCGTTTTCGGCCATGAACGCGCGCACCCGGTCGGGGTCGTGCTTTGACAGGTCGCGCAGCCACCAGGCCACGGATTTCTGGATGAACCATTCGGGGTCGCGCACATAGGTGGCCGCCCATTCCAGAACTCGTTCGCGGATTGCGGTTTCGGTTTCGTCGGGATGGTTCTGCTTGGCGAAGGGCAGGGTGATGACCATGGCCGCGCGCCGTGTCCAGTGGCTGTCGGATTTGGTCCAGGTTTCGACCTCGTCGATGCGGGCAGGGTCTGCGACAAGGCGTTTCTGGCCGGCCATCATCGCATGATCGGCAATGGCCCAGCTGTCGAAATCCGGCACCCATGACACGATCAGGGCCCAGGCCGCGCTGTCGTCGGGGCGCAGCCTTGCCTGTGTCAACAGCTTGGCGGCGGCAAGCCGCGCCTCGAAGATGTCGGTTTTCCACAACGCGTCTGCCAGCGCCACGCGGGCGGGGACGTACATTTCCTGCCGCCACTCTTTGGTCAGGTCGTTCAGCACCGGGTTCGGCACCCCGAGATAGGTCCGGGGCGCCCTGTGATATTGCGCCATGCCTTCGGCGCGTCCGGGTTCGGCGGCGGCGCGCAAGGCATCAAGAGCGTCGTCTGGCGTCATTCGACCGTCACCGACTTGGCCAGGTTGCGCGGCTGGTCCACGTCGGTGCCTTTCGCGATGGCGGTGTGATAGGCCAGTTGCTGGGCCGGGATCGCATAGAGGATCGGGGCAAGATCATCGGGCACGGTGGGCATGACGAGCGTGTTGGTCACGCCGTCGCCGGCCTCGTCCAGCCCGGCCTCGTCGGTGATCAGCGTCACCTTTCCACCGCGGGCCATCACCTCCTGCATGTTCGAAACGGTCTTGTCGAAAAGCTTGTCCTTCGGGGCCATGACCACGACGGGCATCCGCTTGTCGATCAGGGCGATGGGGCCGTGTTTCAGTTCGCCCGATGCATAAGCTTCGGCATGTATATAGCTGATTTCCTTTAGTTTAAGGGCGCCTTCCATCGCAAGCGGATACATCAGGCCGCGCCCGAGGAACAGGATGTCGTCGGCCTCGGCCAGCTTGCGCGCGACCTTTTTCGCGCTGCGGTCCTGCGCCAGCGCATGATTGAGGATACCCGGCAACGAGCGCAGCGCGCTCAGCCGGTCGGTCAGCGCATCGGCATCCAGATGTCCGCGCTGCTGCGCCGCTTTCAGCGCCAGAAGGTAAAGCACCGTCAACTGGCAGGTGAAGGCCTTGGTCGATGCCACGCCGACTTCGACGCCGGCCAGGATCGGCAGGGCCGTGCCGCTTTCCCGTGCGATCGAGCTTTCCGGGACGTTCACGACCGACACGACATGCGCCGCCTTGTCCGCGCAATAGCGCAGCGCCGCCAGAGTGTCGGCCGTTTCGCCCGACTGGCTGACGAACAGCGCAACGGTGCCATCGGTCACGGGCGGTTCGCGATAGCGGAACTCGCTGGCGATATCGACCTCGACGGGCAGGCGGGCGATGCGTTCGAACCAGTATTTCGCGGTCACACAGGCATAGTAGGCGGTGCCGCAAGCGACCAGGACCAGCCGTTCCACACCCCGGAAATCCGGCAGGCTTTCGGGCACGTTGATGCCCGTGCCATCCGCGGTCAGATAGTGGTTCAGCGCCTCGCCGATCACATGGGGCTGTTCGGCGATTTCCTTGGCCATGAAATGCTTGTGGCCGCCCTTGTCGATGCGCGTGGCGTCCATGCGTATGGTCTTGACCGGACGGTTCGCAAGATTGCCGTGCTCGTCACGGATTTCCACGCCCGCGCGGGTGACGACGGCCCAGTCCCCTTCTTCGAGATAGGTGATGCGGTCGGTCAGCGGCGCCAGGGCGATGGCGTCCGAGCCTACATACATTTCACCCTTGCCGTGACCGATGGCCAGGGGGCTGCCTTTCCGCGCGGCGATCATCAGGTCGTCATGGCCGTCGAACAGAAACACCAGCGCGAAGGCGCCATCGAGGCGGGCAATCGTCTTGCGCGCCGCCGTGACGGGATCGTCGCCCTGATCCATGTACTGCGCGGCCAGCATCGCGATGGTTTCGGTATCCGTTTCGGTTTCCGGCTTGCGGCCGTGCGTGGCCGCTTCGGCCCGCAATTCGCGGAAGTTTTCGATGATGCCGTTATGCACGACGGCGACCGTTCCGGCGCGGTGGGGATGCGCATTGCCCACGGTCGGCGCGCCATGCGTGGCCCAGCGGGTGTGGCCGATACCGGCCTTGCCGGCCAGCGGTTCATGGACCAGCAGGTCACTGAGATTGACCAGCTTGCCCACTGCGCGGCGGCGGTCGAGCTTGCCTTCGTTCACCGTGGCGATGCCCGCGCTGTCATAGCCGCGGTATTCCAGGCGCCGCAGCGCCTCGACCAGGGTGGGGGCGACCTCGTGTGTGCCCAGGATGCCGACGATGCCGCACATTATGCCTCTCCCTTGTCGCGTTTGGCCTTCTTGGCCTTCAGGATTTCGAACAGCTTGCGCGCCATGCCGGGCTTGTTGGTTTGCTCGGCGCGGGCAAGGGCCAGGGCCTCGTCCTCGACATCGCGGGTGATGACCGAGCCCGAGGCCGTCATCGCGCCCGCGCCCACCTTGACGGGGGCCACAAGCATCGTGTTCGAGCCGATAAAGGCGCCCGCGCCGATTTCCGTGCGGTGCTTCATCACGCCGTCATAGTTGCAGGTGATCGTGCCCGCCCCGATATTGCTGCCCGCGCCGACATGCGCGTCGCCGATATAGGACAGGTGGTTTGCCTTGGCGCCTTCGTCGAGGATCGCGTTCTTGACCTCGACAAAATTGCCGACCCGAACGTCTTCGGCCAGTTCCGCACCGGGGCGCAGGCGTGCATAGGGGCCGACAACCGCGCCGCGGCTGACATGGCAACCTTCCAGATGGCTGAACGCGCGGATCGTGGCGCCGCTTTCCACGGTGACGCCGGGGCCGAAAAAGACGTGCGGCTCGACGATGCTGTCGCGGCCGATCACGGTGTCATGGGCGAAGAACACGGTTTCGGGGGCGGTCAGCGTGACGCCGTTTTCCAGCGCCTCGTCCCTGGCGCGGGCCTGAAAGGCGGCTTCGGCGCGGGCGAGCTCGGCGCGGCTGTTGATGCCCATGGTCTCGGATTCCGCGCAGGTGACGACCGTCGCGCCCAGCCCGCGGGCGCGGGCAAGGGCCACGATGTCCGTCAGGTAATATTCGCCGCTGGCATTGTCGTTGCCGATCTCGGAAACCAGGTCGAACAGTGCCTTGCAGTCGGCTGCGATAACGCCAGAATTGCAAAGGGTTATCGCGCGTTCCTTATCTGACGCGTCCTTGTATTCGACGATGCGTTCCAGCCTGTCTCCATCCATCACCAGCCGCCCGTAGCGACCGGGATCGGCCGCGTCGAACCCGAGCACGACGATATCGTGCTGCGCGCGCGCCTCTTGCATCGCCTCGAGCGTTTCGGGCCGGATAAAAGGCGTGTCGCCATAAAGCACGATCACGTCGCCGTCGAAATCGGCCAGTGCGTCACGCGCCATGTCGACGGCGTGGGCGGTGCCTTTCTGTTCTTCCTGCAGCACGATCCGCGCGGTTTCGTCCCAGGACCGCGCGGTTTTGCCCACCGCCTCCGCGCCGTGACCGGCCACGATGATCGTGTGCGCGGGGTCCAGTCCGGCGCCGGATTTCATCGCATGGATCAGAAGGGGGGCGCCGGCGACCGAATGCAGCACCTTGGGCAAGTCGGAATTCATGCGCGTCCCCATGCCTGCGGCAAGGACGATCAGGGCCGTGGTCATAATAAAACTCGTTCGTTATATCTTTGCGCCGTTATAAGGGCTTGCCGCCATGGCGCAAGCGGGGGCGGCATCACTTGAGATTGCCGATTGTGACAGGGATTCGCGGTTTTCCGCCAAAGAGCAGGGGGTGCCATGCGCACTGTGATATTCGATCTGGACGGGACGCTTGCGGATACCAGCGGCGATCTGATCGCCGCGGCGAACCATTGTTTCCGCGATATGGGCCTGGGAGATGTTCTGGATCCCGTTGGCGATATGCTAACGGCATTTCACGGCGGGCGCGCGATGCTGAAGCTGGGGTTGGAGCGTGTCGCGCACGAGGATGTCGCCGGGCAGATCGAACGCTTTTACCCTGTTCTGCTGGACGCCTACGGCGCGGCGATCGACGTGCACACGAAGCTCTATCCCGGCGCGATGGAGGCCGTGGATGCGCTTCGCGGTGCGGGTTACGCTGTCGGCATCTGCACCAACAAGCCCGAAGGTCTGGCCGAGGTGCTGTTGCAAAGGCTGGGTGTGCGGGATGCCTTTGCCTCGCTCATCGGGGCTGACACGCTGCCGGTACGCAAGCCCGACCCCGAGCCATTCCGCGAATCCGTGCGCCGTGCGGGCGGCGACCCGGCGCGCGCCTGCCTGATCGGGGACACCAATACCGACCGCGAAACTGCGCGCGCCGCGGGCGTTCCGGTTGTGCTGGTGACATTCGGCCCGGCCGGCACCGGTGTTGCCGATCTCGCGCCCGAGGCCCTGATCGGTCATTTCGACGAGTTGCCGGGCGTCGTGCGGCGGCTGATCGGCTAGATCGGCCGCGCCAGCAGCGTGCGGAGATCGTCGAGCGGGCGGGTTTCGAGCGTGTCGATGACATCCGCGATGGCCTGCGCGCGCGTCTGGCCCAGGGGGGCGGCGAGCGCGGTGAATTTCGCGTGCAGCTCGTCCGGGGTGGGCGGGGCGTCGTGATCCCAGCGCGGTTCGGTCCAGCCGCTTTGCAGCACCCGGCCGTCCACAAGGTGCAGCCGCACACGTGCCAGGCGCTTCAGCGGGAAGGGCCCGTTGGCATGGGCGCTTTCGACCATTTCCAGCCCTTCCGACAGGCGCAGGACGCGCGGATCGTCAAGCGCGGTGTCCATCAGCGCGGCGGGGGTCACATCGCCATGCACCATGGCCAGCGCGCAGGGGAAGGATGTCGAATACTGCGCCTCTTCCGTGGTGCGGGGACGGTTGGTGGCGAGGCGGACGGCTTCGTGGAAGGTTTCGACCTCGATGCGCGCCACGTCTTCCGGTGCAAGGCCGTGGGCACGGCGGAGCGACAGGATTGCCTCGACCGGGGCCTGCGCCCAGCGGCAGACCGGGTAGGGCTTGTAATATTGTTCCAGCATGTACCACCGCCGACCGAGGTCGCCCCAGACCTGCGGCGCTTCTTCGACGGTGATGGCCGGGGCGCCGGTAAACCCGCGCGCGGCCATCTGCACGGCCTGGACCGCGCACAGCGCGCCCCAGCCCGATCCGTCCTTGAGCATGGTTGGATGGTCGATCACGCGCATCATCTGGCTGCGGGGGCCGTGATATTCGGCGATCCCCAGCGCGTGCCGGGTCTGTCCGGGATCGAGTTTGCGCAGCCGTGCGCCGGCGGCGGCCCCGGTCACCGCGCCCCAACTGCCCGACGTGTGATAATCCGGCACGCTGCCATGTTGCGCGATGGCGGCGCGGGCGCCGAATTCATAACCCATCACGAGTGTTTGCAGGAAGTCGGCCCCGGTGCAGTCACCGTGCGCAAGGGCCAGCATCGCCGGCAGGAGCGGGCAGCCGATATGCCCCTTGGAGGGGTTGAACCCGTCATGCCCGTCCAGGCTGTCGATCACCATGCCCGCGGACAGTGCCGCACCGGCGGCCGTGCTGCCGCGCCCATCGAACAGGATCGGCATGGTGCCGGGCATGTCCTCGGCCGCGTGATCGCGGATGATGCCCGCGAGCCGCGTGGCGCTGCCCCCCACGGCGACGCCGATGAGGTCGCGCAGGGACAGTTTTGCCTGTGCGAGAACCGGCGCGGGGATGGCGGCGGCGTCGAGCGTGTGGATGAAGTCGATCGGATTTGTGGTCATGGCGGCCCCTTTCGGGATCAGCCTCGCCTGTTGCACAAAGGCCGAACCGGACATTCGCGACATGTGAAATGTCGCCCCGCGACATTGACGGGTGCGCGGGCTTGGCGCATCTGTTGTGCCCATGACAGAGATGTTCACCGGCAATTTCACCCAGCAGGAGCCGATCCCCGACGATGCGATCGAGGCGGCGGTGCGTGTCATGCGTTCGGGCCGACTGCATCGGTACAATGTCGCGGGCGACGACCCCGGCGAGGTGGCGCTGCTTGAGCAGGAATTCGCCGCGGCCATGGGCGTGAAATACTGCCTGGCCGTGGCCTCGGGCGGTTATGCGCTGGGCTGTGCGCTGCGGGCGCTGGGCGTCAAGCCGGGCGACAAGGTGCTGACCAACGCCTTTACGCTGGCGCCGGTGCCGGGGGCGATCGCCAGTGTCGGTGCCGTGCCGGTGTTCGTCGGCGTGACCGAGGCGCTGGTGATCGACCTTGACGATCTGGCGGCCAAGGCGGACGAGGCCGATGTCCTGATGCTGAGCCACATGCGCGGGCACCTTGCCGACATGGACCGGCTGATGGCGATCTGCGATGCGGCCGGCATCCGCGTGATCGAGGATTGCGCCCACACGATGGGGGCGCGCTGGCGCGGGCGGCTGTCGGGCACCGACGGTGTGATCGGCTGCTATTCCACGCAGACCTACAAGCACCTGAACTCGGGCGAAGGCGGGTTTCTTGTCACGGACGACGCCGAAGTGATGGCGCGGGCGGTCATGCTGTCGGGGTCTTACATGCTCTATGACCGCCACCTGGCCGCGCCGGCCCCCGACGTGTTCGACACGATCCGCTATGAAACGCCCAACGTGTCGGGGCGCATGGATCACCTGCGCGCGGCCATCCTGCGGCCGCAGCTGCGCCGCTTGTCCGAGCAGTGCGAGCGTTGGAACGAACGCTACCGCGCGGTCGAGGACGGGCTGCGCGGCACGCCGGGCCTGACGGTCGTGGAGCGGCCGGACGAGGAATACTACGTGGGCTCGTCGATCCAGTTCCTGCTGCTCGACTGGGCGGTCGAACCCGTGCAGGAGGTGATCCGCCGCTGCGCCGCGCGCGGGGTCGAGCTGAAGTGGTTCGGCGGGGCGGAGCCCGTCGGTTTCACCAGCCGCTACGATAGCTGGCGCTATGCGCCATCGCGCCCGATGCCGGCAAGCGACCGGGTGTTGCGCGGCATCATCGACATGCGCCTGCCGCTGACCTTCAGCGTCGAGGATTGCCGCCTGATCGCCCGCATCATCCGGGGCGAGGTCGGCGCAGTCTGGCAGGGCGTCGCGGGCTGAGACCGGTTTCGGATCGGCTACGCCGATCCGACCGGCTGGGGGCGCTGCCCCCAGACCCCCGGAGTATTTCCGGCAAGATGAAGATGCGGGCGGCGGACGCGCCGCGTTGCAGGCGCTTGACCCGACTCGGAGTTTCGTGTCATTTAATGAACAAGTGTTCAATAAACCCTTGGGAGGGGCCGCATGTTCCATGCAACGATGAATTTCGACCTGGGCGAGGATGTGAACGCGCTGCGCGAAACCGTGCACCGCTGGGCGCAGGAGCGGATCAAGCCGCTGGCGGCGCAGATCGACCAGACCAACGAGTTTCCCGCCGAGCTGTGGCGCGAGATGGGCGACATGGGCCTGCTGGGCATCACCGTGGACGAGGAATATGGCGGCGCGGGCATGTCGTACCTGGCGCACACGATCGCGGTCGAGGAAGTCGCGCGGGCCTCGGCCTCGGTCAGCCTGTCTTACGGGGCGCATTCCAACCTCTGCGTCAACCAGATCAAGCTGAACGGCAACGAAGAGCAGAAGAAGAAATACCTGCCCGGCCTGATCTCGGGCGAGCATGTCGGTGCGTTGGCGATGTCCGAGCCCTCGGCCGGGTCCGACGTGGTGTCGATGAAGCTGCGTGCCGACAAGCGCAACGGCTATTACGTGCTGAACGGATCGAAATACTGGATCACAAACGGCCCGGATGCCGACACGCTGGTGGTTTATGCCAAGACCGACCCGGAGGCTGGCGCCAAGGGCATGACCGCCTTCATCATCGAGAAGGGGTTCAAGGGCTTTTCGCAGGGGCCGCATTTCGACAAGATGGGCATGCGCGGATCGAACACCGGCGAGCTGATCTTCGAGGATTGCGAAGTGCCTTTCGAAAACGTGCTGGGCGAAGAGGGCCGGGGCGTCGCGGTGCTGATGTCGGGTCTGGATTACGAACGGGTGGTCCTGTCGGGTATCGGGACGGGCATCATGGCGGCCTGCATGGACGAGGTCATGCCCTACATGGTCGAGCGCAAGCAGTTCGGCCAGCCGATCGGGAATTTCCAGCTTATGCAGGGCAAGATCGCGGACATGTACACGGCGATGAATTCGGCCCGTGCCTATGTCTACGAGGTGGCGAAAAGCTGTGACCGGGGCGAGGTGACACGCCAGGACGCGGCGGCCTGCGTTTTGTACGCAAGCGAGGTCGCGATGACCGTTGCGCACCAGTCGGTGCAGGCCTTTGGTGGCGCGGGTTTCCTGAACGACAGCGTGGTGAGCCGGATTTTCCGCGATGCCAAGCTGATGGAGATCGGCGCGGGCACAAGCGAAATCCGCCGGATGCTGGTCGGACGCGAGCTGATGGCCGCGATGCAGTGATGGCACGCGGCGCGGCATTCCCGGCATGACGCCTGGCCTGCGCATATGGGCCCCCGTGGCCGCGCTGGTCGCGCTGGCCGCCCTGGTGGGCTATCTTCTGGGGGCGCGCAGTGCCGCGCCGGGCGAGACCGAGGTGATCGAGCGCATGGCCGCGCTTTACGCCGAGGAGGGCGGAAGGATCAGCGATTGCGCCGCGCGGCCGGCGGCGTCGGATGGGCTGTGGCTGGTGGTGCGCTGCGCCTGCGGCGGTGCCGTGCGGGAATATTTCGTGGACGTCTACGGCAGGCTTGCCCATCGCCGCGCCGAGGGAGTGTTGATGCAATGCTGACGCCTGCCAAAGACTACGAGACCCTGTGCGCGCGGTTCGAATGGGATCTGCCCGACCGTCTGAACATGGCCCACCAGGTCTGTGATGGCTGGGCCGTGCACGAACCCGGCCGGATCGCTCTGATCGATGTGACGGACGGGGTGCGGCGTGAGCTGAGTTATGGTGAACTCTGGCACCTTTCGCGCCGTGTGGAGAACGCGCTGATCGAACGTGGTGTTCTGCGGGGCGACCGCGTCGGCGTTTTGTTGAGCCAGTCGTTCCTGTGCGCTGCGGCGCATATTGCCGCGTGGCGGATCGGCGCGATCTCGGTGCCGCTGTTCAAGCTGTTCCGGCGTGACGCGCTGCAATCGCGGCTGGATGACAACGGCGCGGGCGTCGTCGTCACCGATGACGAGGGCGCTTCGATGCTGTCGGGCATGGGGGTGGCGGCCCTGCGGCAGGCCGATCTGCCGAATAGCACCCAGGCCAGTGGCGGTGTCGATACGACGCCCGACGACCCTGCCGTTCTGATCTATACCAGCGGCACGACGGGTGCGCCCAAGGGCGCGCTGCACGGGCACCGTGTGTTGACCGGCCATCTGCCGGGCGTCGAAATCAGTCACGATTTCCTGGGGCAGCCGGGCGATTGCCTCTGGACGCCGGCGGATTGGGCGTGGATCGGCGGGCTGTTCGACGTGCTGATGCCGGGGCTGGCGCTGGGCGTGCCGGTCGTGGCGGCCCGGATGGCGAAATTCACCCCGCGCGGCGCAGCGCGCATCGTCGAGCAGGCGGGCGTGCGCAACGTTTTCTTCCCGCCCACGGCGCTGCGCATGCTCAAGGCTGCCGATCAGGCGATACCGGGGCTGCGGTCGGTCGCGTCGGGTGGTGAGCCGCTGGGCGCCGAGATGCTGGATTGGGGGCGGCGCGCCTTCGGCGTGACGATCAATGAATTTTACGGTCAGACCGAATGCAACATGGTTGCCAGCTCTTGCGCGGCGCTGTTCGATCCGCACCCCGGCGCGATCGGGCGCGCGGTGCCCGGGCACCGCGTGGCCGTGATCGACGGGGACGGGGCCGAGACTGGCGGCGAGGGCGACATCGCCGTGCGCGCGGGCAGCCCCGCGATGCTTCTGGAATACTGGCGCAAGCCCGAAGCCACCCGCGAAAAGTTTCGCGGTCAGTGGATGTTGACCGGCGATCGTGGTGTCATCGAGGACGGGTTCATCCGTTTCGTCGGACGCGAGGACGACGTGATCACCAGCTCGGGCTATCGCATCGGTCCGGCCGAGATCGAGGATTGCCTGCTGACCCATCCGGCGGTCGCCACCGTGGGCGTCGTCGGCAAGCCCGACCCGATGCGCACCGAGATCGTCAAGGCCTATGTCGTGCTGAAGGACGGTGCGCAGGCCAGCGACGCATTGGCGGCCGAGCTGCAGGAATGGGTCAAGGAGCGGCTTGCAAGCTATTCCTACCCAAGGGAAATCGGGTTTCTGGATGCGCTTCCGATGACCGTCACGGGCAAGGTCATCCGCAAGGAACTGAAAGCCCGCGCCAACCGTGAGAGGGAAACCCCATGACGGGCGCGGGCTGCAGGTTCGCCGTTATGTGGCCGGGCGGCATGACACGCCCGGCACGACGGTATCGGATGTCAGAACTTCATGATGTAGGACACGCCCAGAACCACCGGGTTGATTTCGGCGGTGCCGATCTTGGTCCCCCCCGAGAACACGTCGGATTCGATCTGGATATAGCGGATATCGGCCCGGATCGCAGCGCTGTCGCTGATCGCGAAGTCGGCGCCCGCATGCAGCGCGAAGCCCCAGCTGTCATCGATGGAGATGCCGGTCGGTTCGTCCCAGAAGTGGGTGAAGTTCACACCTGCGCCGACGAAGGGCGTGACCTTGCCGCCCGTGGGGAAGTGGTAGTTGACCGAGATGGTCGGCGGAAGGTGCTTGGTCGTTCCGATGGACGAGCCTCCGACCACCAGCTCGTGTTCGAACGGGGTGGCCGCCAGGATTTCGAGGCCGATATTGTCGGCGATGAAGTATTCGAAGGTCAGCGTGGGGCGGACGTCTTCCTTGACGTCAAGCGCGCCACCCATGCCGTCAGCACCCGGCGGGTTCACCCAGCCGATGCCGAGGCCCAGGGTCATGTCGCCCTTGGATTGCGCATAGGCAGGCGCGCCGATGGCAAGCGCCATGGCAGCGGCGGAAGCGGCAAGCAATGTCTTCTTCATGGTCGTTCTCTCGTTGCTAACGTGTTGCGTGCGTTCGTCCTGAAATCCAGCGTGATCCGCTTTGTCCAACCCGGCAATGATCTGGATCAAAACCGAAAAATCATCGCGTCACCGTTTCGCAAAGGTCACCGCAGGGGGCTGGTGGCCCGTGGCCGAGCCGCGACCGCGCCCGGCGCGTTTCAACCTTTACTTCATCGGGTGGAAATCACATGAAACTGCATTCCCAAGCCATCCCGTCCTCGGACCAGTTCCAGACAAACCGCGCGGGCCATCTCGAAGCGCTGCGCGTGGTCGAAGAAGCGGCCGCGCTGGCCGCTGCCGGCGGCGGTCAGAAGGCGCGTGACCGCCATGTCAGCCGGGGCAAGATGCCGCCGCGCGAACGGGTGGCCAACCTTCTCGATCCGGGATCGCCGTTCCTGGAGATCGGGGCCACGGCGGCGCATGGCATGTATGACGGCGCTGCGCCATGTGCAGGCGTCATCGCCGGCATCGGGCGCGTGTCGGGACACGAATGCATGATCGTGTGCAACGACGCCACGGTGAAGGGTGGCACCTATTACCCGATGACCGTCAAGAAACACCTGCGCGCCCAGGAAATCGCGGAACAGAACCATCTGCCCTGCATCTACCTTGTGGATTCGGGCGGCGCCAACCTGCCGCAGCAGGACGAGGTGTTTCCCGACCGCGACCATTTCGGGCGGATATTCTTCAACCAGGCGAACATGTCGGCCAAGGGCATCCCGCAGATCGCAGTGGTGATGGGGTCGTGCACCGCGGGCGGGGCCTATGTGCCGGCGATGTCGGACGTGACGATCATCGTCAAGGAGCAGGGCACGATCTTTCTGGCCGGGCCGCCGCTGGTCAAGGCGGCGACGGGCGAAGTGGTCAGCGCCGAAGACCTGGGCGGCGGCGACGTGCATACCCGTCTTTCCGGCGTGGCCGACTACCTGGCCGAGGATGACGCTCACGCGCTCGCGCTGGCGCGCCGCGCGGTTTCGCACCTGAACCGCACGAAACCTGGCAGCGTGCAGTGGCAATCGCCCGAAGAGCCGGCCTATGACCCCGACGAGATTCTGGGCGTCGTTCCGTCAGATCTGCGCACGCCTTACGACATCCGCGAGGTGATCGCCCGCGTGGTGGACGGGTCGCGCTTCGACGAGTTCAAGCCGCGCTTTGGCGAAACTCTGGTTTGCGGCTTTGCCCATGTGAAGGGATGCCCGGTCGGGATCGTGGCCAACAATGGCGTGCTGTTTTCCGAATCCGCCGTGAAGGGCGCGCATTTCGTCGAACTGTGCAGCCAGCGCCGTATCCCGCTGGTTTTCCTGCAGAACATCACAGGCTTCATGGTCGGCCGCAAATACGAGAACGAAGGCATAGCGCGCCATGGCGCCAAGATGGTGACGGCGGTGGCCACCACGCAGGTGCCCAAGATCACCATGCTGGTGGGTGGCTCTTTCGGGGCGGGCAATTACGGCATGGCGGGCCGCGCCTACAGCCCGCGCTTTCTGTGGACATGGCCCAACAGCCGGATTTCCGTGATGGGCGGCGAACAGGCGGCGGGCGTGCTGGCCACGGTGAAACGCGACGGCATCGAACGCGCGGGCGGAACCTGGTCACCCGAGGAAGAGGCCGAGTTCAAGCGCCCCACGATCGAGATGTTCGAGGAACAGAGCCACCCGCTCTATGCCAGTGCGCGGCTTTGGGATGACGGCATCGTCGATCCGCGCAAGACGCGCGACGTGCTGGCGCTGTCCTTGTCCGCGTCGCTGTGCGCGCCGATTGGCGAGACGAAGTTCGGCGTGTTCCGGATGTAGGCGCGGTGAGGGCGAGTTGCACATATCAATACCGGTGGCTTGGGCTGCAACGCCTGATCCGGTCGAGCGCCTTCGGCGCGCAGGATGCGCACGTCCTCGGCCACGGGCCTCGTCGTGCGGTGCTTGGCCTGCGTCTGTGCCCCTGCCATTGGCCAGGCGGCGTGGGGATGGTTGGCCTGAGTATTTGGGGCAAGATGAAGGAATTGGCACTGTGAGCGGGGGGCTTTCACAGATACTTGCCCGCTACCCCGGGGCCGTGACCTTTCGCTATGGCGACAGTGCCCGTCTTAACGCCGACATCCTTGCCCTTGTGCGGGCCGGGCGAAAGACGATGACATGCGATGCCTTGCCCGCCTTCGAGGCGAGGGGCGAGACCTTGCCCGAAGAGGGGCGGATCGACATCGCGCTGGACTGGAGCGGGAAACCGGCGCTGGCCGTGCAAACGCTTAAGGTAGAGCATGTCCCGTTCGACCGGATGGACGAGGCGCGCGTTCCGCCGCAGGGCGAGTTTTCCGACCTCGCCGACTGGCGCGCGGGTTACGAGGCATATCTGCGCCGCGCGGGCCATTTCGCGCCGGATGTCACGATGGTGGTCGAAACCTTTCGGATGGTCGAGGATTTCGGGAAATGAGCCGGAGCAGCGACACCAGACGCAAAGTGACACGGTTCTATCGGGGCGCCCGGCGACACCCGAATTGGAATCTCGGTGATCCGCCGGGCGATCCGCGCCAGCGTGACCCGCGTTCCCGGCAGGGGCGTTTGGGATTGTCCGCGGCAGGTCTGGTCCTGGCTTTTTCGATACTTCCCAGTGTTGGCGATGCAATCAACGGATGGCGCACCGGAACCAATGGGTGCCGCATCCTGGTTGTGGTCGACGGGGACACCTTGCAGATCGCATGTCCCGGCCGCGGACGGCAGTCAGCGCGCATCATCGGTTTCGATACGCCGGAATTGAAAGCGCGCTGCGCTTCGGAATTCTTCAAGGCTATCGCTGCCAAGCAATATCTGCGCATGCAAATCTGGAGCGCGTCCGAAGTTTCGGCGGTCCGACAGGGAACGGACAGATACGATCGGGCACTTGTCCGACTTTTCGTGGACGGCGTGTCGGTTGCACCAGCCATGATTTCATCGGGCTTCGCACGACCGTATGAAGGCGGTCGAAGGTCGGGCTGGTGTGGCGCAACGCCAACAAAATATGGAGATATGGATGTTTGACACGATCCTGATTGCCAACCGGGGCGAGATCGCCTGTCGCGTGGCGCGCACGGCACGGGCGATGGGGGTGCGCGTGGTCGCGGTCTATTCCGACGCCGATGCGGCCGCGGCGCATGTGGCGGCGGCGGATGTCGCCGTGCATATCGGCGGCTCGGCGCCGGCTGACAGTTACCTGCGGGGCGATGCGATCATCGCTGCGGCGCAGGCGACCGGCGCGCAGGCCATTCATCCGGGATACGGGTTTCTGTCCGAGAACCCCGATTTCGTCGACGCGGTCGAGGCCGCGGGGCTGACATTCATCGGGCCTTCGGCAGATGCCATCCGCAAGATGGGCCTGAAGGACGCGGCCAAGGCCTTGATGGAAGAGGCGGGGGTTCCTGTCGTTCCCGGCTATCATGGTTCGAACCAGGATCCCGAGCATCTATCGGGTGCCGCCGATACCATCGGCTACCCGGTGCTGATCAAGGCCGTTGCCGGCGGTGGCGGCAAGGGCATGCGGCTGGTCGAGCGGCCGCAGGATTTCATGGACGCGCTGGAAAGCGCGAAGGGCGAGGCGCGCACCGCCTTTGGCAACGCGGATGTGCTGATCGAGAAATACATCCAGAAGCCGCGCCATATCGAGGTGCAGGTCTTTGGCGATGGCACCCGTGCGGTGCATCTGTTCGAACGCGACTGTTCGCTCCAGCGGCGGCATCAGAAGGTGATCGAAGAGGCGCCCGCGCCCGGCATGACGGCGGAAATGCGGGCCGCGATGGGCCAGGCCGCCGTGCGCGCCGCCGAGGCGATCGGCTACAACGGGGCCGGCACGGTCGAGTTCATCGTCGATGGCAGCCGGGGCCTGCGGCCCGACGGGTTCTGGTTCATGGAGATGAACACGCGCCTGCAGGTCGAACACCCGGTGACCGAGGCGATCACCGGCGTGGACCTGGTGGAATGGCAATTGCGCGTCGCGGCCGGAGAGTCTCTGCCCGCGCAGCAAGAGGATCTGACGATCGACGGTCATTCCTTCGAGGCGCGGCTTTATGCCGAGGATGTGCCCAAGGGCTTCCTGCCGGCCACCGGCACGCTGGCGCATCTGGAGTTTCCGCAGGGCGCGCGGTCGGACAGCGGCGTGCGTGCGGGCGATACGATCAGCCCGTTCTATGACCCGATGATCGCAAAGATCATCACCCACGGGCCCACCCGCGATGTGGCGCTGTCGCGGATGCGCGCGGCGCTGGCCGGGTGCCAGGTTGCGGGCACGGTGACCAATCTGGGGTTCCTGTCGGCGCTTTGTGCGCATCGCGGGTTTGCCGCGGGCGAGGTCGATACCGGGCTGATCGCGCGGGATCTGGATACGCTGGTGCAGGTGCCCGCGCCCCGTCCCGCCGATTGGGCCCAGGCTGCCATGGTCGCGTTGGGGCTGGGCGAGGACTTACCCGGAGATGCAGGTTTCAGCCTCTGGTCGCCGCTGGTGCGTAGCGTGGCCTTGCGGTTCGGAGATGATGAGCAGGTTGCGCGCGTGGCTCTGGCCGGGCCGGATGCCGCCACGGTACATGTCGCGGATGCGCAGGTCGCGGCGCGGCGCGTGGCCGGGGCTTGGACATTCGACGGGTTGCCGCCCGTACCGGCAATCCGCACGGGGGCGCTGGTCACGCTGTTCCGGGATGCGGGGCTGGGCTTTGACGTGATCGACCCGCTGGATCGGGCGGCGGCGGCCGGGGCGGGGGGCAACCTGATCGAAGCGCCGATGCCGGGCCTGGTCAAGGCGGTGTTTGCGAAAGCGGGCCAGCATGTGAGTGCCGGAGATCGTCTGGCGGTGCTGGAAGCGATGAAGATGGAGCATTCGCTGCTGGCCGCGCGCGATGGCGTGGTGGCCGAGGTTCTGGCCGAGGCCGGCGCACAGGTCGAAGCCGGTGCCGCGCTGATCCGGCTGGAGGACGAGGAGGACGCAGCGGCGTGACGGAGGCGGGCGATCTGACCCTGATCGGGTTTCGCGACAGCGTCTATACCTGGGCGGTGCGCTGGGCGCTGGCCGAGACAGGGCTGCCTGCCCGCAAGGAAGAGGCCAACCCGTTCGACCCTGAGGACGCGCCGGGCTTGCGCCTGCACCATCCGTTCGGCCTTGTGCCCGTGTTGCGGCACGGGGCGTTCGCCCTTTACGAAACGCCTGCAATCCTGCGTTATCTGGACCGGCTGCAGCGCGGGGCCGATCTGGTTCCGGCCTCTCCCAGGGCCGAGGCGCGGATGCTGCAGGTGATGTCGGTTGCAACGACGCAGGTATACTGGCCGCTTGTCCGGCAGGTGTTCTCCAACGGCTACTACCTGCCGCGCCTTGGGCAGGACGCCGATCAGGCCGCGTTTTCGTCCGGGCTGGCGCGGGCGCCGCTGGTTCTGGACGCGCTGGACCAGGTCGCGGACGAGGGGCTGGTCTTGACCGGGGAAGGGCTTACACTGGCAGACCTAATGCTTGCGCCGATGCTGGCCTATTTCAACGCAGTGCCCGAGGCCGCGCGCCTGACGGGCAAGCGCGGCGCATTGAGCGCATGGCTTGACCGGGTTACGGCCCGTCCCGCCTTTGTCGCGACGCGGCCGCCCTGTCTGACGGAGCCTACCCCATGATCACGCTGCACCATGTTCCGCAAAGCCGTTCGATGCGGGTGTTGTGGCTGTTGAACGAACTCGAAGTGGAGTTCGGCATCGCGCCGCATCCTCTGGACGGGTCGCTGCGCGATCCCGCCTTTTTGTCGCTGTCGCCTGCGGGCCGCGTGCCGGCGCTGGAAATCGAGGGCGAGCGCATGTTCGAGGCCACCGCGATCATGGAATACCTCTGCGAGAAGTTCCCCGAACGCGGGCTGGGTCGGGCGCCAACCGATCCCGACCGCATGGCCTGGCTGGTCTGGCTGCATTTCGCGGATACCGTGACGGGTTGCGTGGATGTTCTGCGGCGCGCCCACGCAGAGGGTGCGGCGGGCATGATGCGCGACGAGCTGGTCCGCTTGCGGCGCTGTTACGACGCGATAGAGGGGCGGCTTTCGACCCCGGTTGAGAACCGCGACTACTTGCTGACCAGCGGGTTTTCCGCCTGCGATATCGCGGTGGGGCAGGCCGTCTACATGGCGCGGCATTTCCTGGCGATCGAGGCGTGGCCGGAACTGACCGCCTGGTATGCGCGCATCACCGAACGCGACACGTTCGAAGCGGCCTTGCCCTCGCCGGATGCGGCAAGGATGTTCACGCAGGAATTTTACGAGGTGCCGAATGGCTGAATTCGTTGAGATATTCGAGGTCGGCCCGCGCGACGGGCTGCAGAACGAAAAGCGCCACATCCCGACGGCGGACAAGATCGCCCTGGTCGATTGTCTGAGCGCGGCGGGGTTCCGCCGGATCGAGGTGGCAAGTTTCGTCAGCCCGAAATGGGTGCCGCAGATGGCCGACAGCGCCGAAGTGCTGGCCAGGATCGCGCGGGCGGAGGGTGTGTCCTATGCAGCGCTGACGCCCAACATGAAGGGGTTGGAGCGCGCGATCGCGGCGCGCGCGGACGAGGTGGCGATATTCGGCGCCGCGTCGGAAGGGTTTTCCAAGGCCAATATCAACGCCACGATCGACGAAAGCCTTGCCCGTTTCGCACCTGTGGCCGAGGCGGCAAAGGCGGCGGGCCTGCCGGTGCGTGGCTATATCTCTTGCGTGACGGACTGCCCCTATGACGGGCCGACGCCGCCGCAGAAGGTGGCCGAGGTTGCGGCGAAGCTGGATGCGATGGGCTGTTACGAGATCAGCCTCGGGGACACGATCGGCCAGGGCACGCCCGACAGCATCGCCGCGATGCTGGACGCGGTTCTTTGCATGGTTCCGGCCGAAAGGCTGGCCGGGCATTACCACGACACGGCAGGGCGGGCGCTGGCCAATATCGAGGTGTCGCTGGAAAAGGGCCTGCGCGTGTTCGATGCCGCCGTGGGTGGCCTTGGGGGGTGTCCCTATGCGCCGGGCGCCGCGGGCAATGTCGCCACAGAAGGGGTCCATGACCGGCTTGTCGCGCTGGGTTACGACACCGGGCTGGACAGTGCCGTGCTGTTGCAGGGCGCCGCGATGGCGCGGGCGATGCGCGGGCAATGACGGTTCAGATCGCCCATCTTTACGCGTTGCTGTGCCTTGGCGTCGTGGGCTTTCAATTTGCGCTGATCGCCGGGGCGCCGCTTGGTCCATGGACGCAGGGCGGCCGCCACGAAGGGGCCTTGCCGGTGTCGGGCCGGTTGCTGGCGGCGCTGTCGGTGCCGGTCCTTGTCTTCATGGGGCTGGCCATCGTGTCGGCAGCCGGTTTCGCCGGCGGGTTCTGGCCACGCTGGACGGGATGGGTGGCGCTGGCTGTGAGCAGCGCCTCTTGCGTGTTGAACTGGATTACGCCCTCGGCGCGCGAACGCGCCGTCTGGGGGCCGGTGACCCTGATCATGGTGGCGCTGGCGGGATATGTCATGGCCGTCGGGCCGTAGGAAAACAGGAGATTTCGGGATGGAACAGTTGATCACGGTCGAACGCGATTCTCGCGGGGTCGCGCATCTGTGGATGGATCGCGCTGAAAAACACAACGCACTGTCCGGCGAGATGATCGCCCAGATGAAATCCGCGGTGGATGAACTGGCCGCCGATGGTTCGGTTCGGGTCGTCGTTCTGGGGGCGCGGGGCCGTACGTTCTGCGCGGGGGGTGATTTGGCCTGGATGCAGAAACAGATGTCCGCAACACCGAAAGAGCGCGGCGAGGAGGCCGGCAAACTGGCCTGGATGCTGCAGGCGCTGAACACGCTGCCCAAGCCGCTGATCGGCCGGGTGCAGGGCAATGCCTTTGGCGGCGGGCTGGGCATGGCCAGTGTTTGCGATGTCTGCATCGGAACGCCGGATGTGCAGATGGCGCTGACCGAAACGCGGCTTGGACTGATTCCCGCAACCATCGGCCCGTATGTCTGCGCCCGCATGGGCGAGGCCAAGGCGCGGCGCGTTTTCATGTCGGGGCGCCGGTTCGTCGCGGAAGAGGCGGTGGAACTGGGTTTGCTGGCGAGGGTCGTGCAGCCCGAGGATCTGGATTCGGCGATCGAAGCCGAAGTCGCGCCCTACCTGTCCTGTGCGCCGGGCGCCGTGGCGCGGGCCAAGGCGCTGCTGCGCCGGCTGGGCCCCGTGATCGACGAAGACACGATCCGGCACACGATCGACGAGCTGGTCGCCTGCTGGGAAGGGGACGAGGCCCCCGAAGGCATCGGCGCCTTCTTTGACAAGCGCAAGCCCGCCTGGGTCGGCTGACGGCCGGATCTTCCCGGCTGTGATTTTCTTCCTCTTCAGGCAAGGTTGCGGGCGCATGGCGCACCGTTCCCGTGGCCTGGCGACTCGCGTCTTGCTGCGCTGCCGCGAAGGCTGCGGAATTCAGGCGAAAAAAATTGTCGTAGGCGCGCTCGGGCGGTCAAGAACGTGCACGGTGTGCTGCTGAATACAAAGGTAAAAGCGCAATAGTTTCGTGTTTTTGAATGTGATCCGGCTTCGGTTGACCCGGCCAAGGGGCAGGAGTAAACCCCCCGTGATACTGTCGCCAGCAGTGAGCGCGCAGCGCGCGCGCCTGAAAGGAGCCGCTCCGTGGAAGAGATGCTGCGGGAATACCTTCCCATTCTCGTCTTCTTGGGCCTTGCAATTGCGATTGGCCTTGTCCTGATCCTTGCCGCCATCGTGCTGGCGGTGCGCAACCCCGATCCCGAAAAGGTCAGCGCCTATGAATGCGGATTCAACGCGTTCGACGATGCGCGGATGAAATTCGATGTGCGGTTCTACCTCGTGTCGATCCTGTTCATCATTTTCGACCTCGAAATCGCGATGCTGTTCCCCTGGGCGGTGGCGTTCAAGGATGTCAGCATGGTCGGTTTCTGGTCGATGATGGTCTTCCTCGGTGTGCTGACGATCGGCTTTGCATATGAGTGGAAGAAAGGGGCGCTGGAATGGGAGTGAGCGACGACAAGCCGCTTGTCACCAACGTACAGGGTGACGGCCAGCAGGGTGATCGCGTTAAATCCGGTCCGTCCGCCATGTCGCCCTATGGCGCATATGCGGCCGGCGGCGACAAGGACGTGGCCACGCAGGCGCTGAACCGCGAATTGCAGGACAAGGGCTTCCTGCTGACCGCGTCCGAGGATCTTATCAACTGGGCGCGCACCGGCAGTCTGCACTGGATGACTTTCGGTCTGGCCTGCTGCGCGGTCGAGATGATGCACACCTCGATGCCGCGCTATGACGCCGAGCGTTTCGGGATCGCGCCGCGCGCATCCCCGCGCCAGTCCGACGTGATGATCGTCGCGGGCACGTTGACCAACAAGATGGCCCCGGCGCTGCGCAAGGTCTATGACCAGATGCCCGAGCCACGTTACGTGATCTCGATGGGATCGTGTGCCAACGGCGGTGGGTATTACCATTACAGCTACAGCGTGGTGCGCGGCTGCGACCGCATCGTTCCGGTCGACATCTACGTGCCGGGCTGCCCGCCGACGGCCGAGGCGTTGCTTTATGGCATCCTGCAACTGGCCCGCAAAATCCGCCGCACGGGGACGATCGTACGATGACCGAGGCACTGACCGAACTCGCCACTCATATCGAGCTCAAGCGTCCTGACTGCGTTCTGGGCTGGAGCATCGACAATGACGAACTGACCGTCGAGGTCGCGCTGGCCAATATCGCGGGGCTTGTCGAGTTCCTGAAGAACGACCCGACCTGCAAATTCTCGACGCTGGTTGACATCACAGCGATCGACTGGCCCGAACGGCCCAAGCGGTTCGACGTGGTCTATCATTTCCTGTCGATGTACCAGAATCACCGCATCCGCCTGAAGGCGGCGCTGCGCGAGGATGAAATGGTGCCGTCGATCACCGCGGTCCATCCCAGCGCCAACTGGTTCGAGCGTGAAGTTTTCGACATGTTCGGCATCCTGTTTTCCGGCCACCCGGACCTGCGCCGTCTGCTGACGGATTACGGGTTCCGCGGGCATCCGCTGCGCAAGGATTTCCCGACCACCGGCTATACGGAGGTGCGGTATGACGAAACGCTCAAGCGCGTGGTCTATGAGCCGGTGAAGCTGGTTCAGGAATACCGCCAGTTCGACTTCATGAGCCCCTGGGAAGGGGCCGAATACATCCTGCCCGGTGACGAAAAGGGCGAGGAGGCCAAGGGATGACGCTGCCCGTTCAAGAGGTCGCCGCCCAGGCGCGCGCCTATTGCGAGGCGTTGCACCGCTCGGACGCGTCCGTGTTCGAGGCGATGTGCGACGAGGCGTTTCTGATGACCTTCGTCGCGCCCGACGGCACCTCGCGGGTGATCGACAAGGCGGCCTTTGTCGCGCGGGTCGCGGGGCGCGACCCGTTTGCGGGCGATCCGTCCTATCACATCGAAACCGTCGATGTGGCGGGGCCGGATATCGCGCATGTGAAACTGTGGGTGGATATGCCGCCGCGCAGGTATCTGGATTACCTCGGCTTCTTCCATGTGGGCGGGGAATGGAAACTGGTGACCAAGCTGTTCCGGACCGCAAGCGGCCCGGCACTGGAAGGGTAGGGCAAGATGATGGGCGGATATGGAATGGGCGGCGGCGGCCTTCTGGGCCTGTTGATCGTCGGGCTATTGATCATCGTGCCGTTCTGGCGGCTGTTGCCGCGCTTCGGCATTCCGAGCTGGGTTGCGATTTTGACCCTTTTCCCGCTTGTCGCGCTGATCCTGCTCTGGGTCATGGCCTTCAAGGACAAGATTGACGGAGGCACCGCATGATGGACGGCTCCAAAGGCTTCGACGACGCCCAGACGGGCGAACAGAAGATCCGCAATTTCAACATCAACTTCGGCCCGCAGCACCCTGCCGCGCATGGCGTTTTGCGCATGGTGATGGAGCTGGACGGCGAGATCGTGGAACGCTGCGATCCGCATATCGGGCTGCTGCACCGCGGCACCGAAAAGCTGATGGAAAGCCGGACCTATCTGCAGAACCTGCCATATTTCGACCGGCTGGATTACGTCGGTACGATGAACCAGGAACATGCCTGGGTTCTGGCCATCGAAAAGCTGACTGGGGTCGAGGTGCCGCGCCGCGCGTCGCTGATCCGGGTTCTGTATTGCGAAATCGGCCGCATCCTGAACCACCTGCTGAACGTCACGACGCAGGCGCTGGACGTGGGCGCGCTGACGCCGCCGCTCTGGGGGTTCGAAGAGCGCGAAAAGCTGATGATCTTTTACGAACGGGCCTGTGGTGCGCGTTTGCACGCGGCCTATTTCCGGCCCGGCGGCGTTCACCAGGATTTGCCGCCCGAGCTGATCGACGATATCGACGCCTGGGCGCAGGCGTTTCCGCAAGTGCTGGACGACATCTCGGAGTTGCTGACGGAGAACCGCATCTTCAAGCAGCGCAACGTGGATATCGGTGTCGTCACCGAGGAAGATATCCAGAATTTCGCATTCTCGGGCGTGATGGTGCGCGGGTCGGGGTTCGCCTGGGATCTGCGCCGCGCGCAGCCCTACGAGTGCTACGACGAGTTCGATTTCCAGATTCCCGTCGGCACCAATGGTGATTGCTACGACCGCTACCTTTGCCGCATGGAAGAGATGCGCCAGTCGACGCACATCATCCGGCAGGCCTGTGAAAAGCTGCGGATGCCGGAAAACCAGGGCGATATCCTGGCGCGCGGCAAGCTGACGCCGCCCAATCGCGGCGAGATGAAGCGCTCGATGGAGGCGCTGATCCATCACTTCAAGCTTTATACCGAGGGCTTCCACGTCCCCGAGGGCGAGATTTACGCAGCGGTCGAAGCGCCGAAGGGCGAGTTCGGCGTCTATCTGGTGGCCGACGGGACGAACAAACCCTACCGCGCCAAGATCCGGGCGCCGGGCTATCCGCATCTGCAGGCGATGGATCACCTGTGCCGTGGCCACCAGTTGGCCGATGCGTCGGCCATTCTCGGTTCCCTCGATATCGTGTTCGGGGAGATCGACCGGTAATGTCGCTGACGGGCATCGTCATAGCATTGTGCGCTGCGGGCGCGCTGGTGGTCGGTCGGCTTGCCGTGCTGTTCCTGCGCGACCCGGCGGCGGGCCTTGCCGACACGACCCACAGGGCCGAGCAACTGCCGCAGGTCATGGCGGATCGCTATGTCATGATGACGGCTCTTGCGCTGGCCGCCGCATGGTTCGGCCATCCCGGCGTTATTGCCGTCCTTTTCGCCTCGTTCGCTTACATGGGCTTTCATGACGCGGCGATCTATGCCCGCGCGGGCCATCCCGTCACCAAGCATGTAGCTGCCGGCATCGCCGCCGGTGCCGTCAGCGGCCTTGCCGCTTTTGCCCAGTTCAGGGGAGGGGCCGCATGACCCGTCATCCAATCGTTCTCGCGTCACTTGGTCTTTTGGCCGCCTGCGCCGTTCCCCCGCAAGGGGTGAGCACGCAGAACATCGCCGAATTCGACGCAGCGGTTGCGTCGATCGGCTGCCGCCTCGTGACCGAAGCCGATTACCTTCCCGTCGAGCTGCAAACGGGTCTGTCCCGTCAGCAGGTGCTCGACATCGCCAAATACAAGCTTGCCGCTGACCAGGCCGAAAGCCTGGAAAGTGGCGGGATCGTCCTGACCACCGGAGCATGTGCCTGATGTTGCGCCGTCTTTACCACGAACAGCCGGAAAGCTTTGCCTTTACGCCCGAAAACCAGAAATGGGCCGAGGCGCAGATCACCAAGTATCCCGAAGGCCGCCAGGCCAGCGCGATCATTCCGCTGCTGTGGCGCGCCCAGGAGCAGGAAGGCTGGCTGAGCCGCCCCGCAATCGAAGGCGTGGCAGACATGCTGGGCATGGCGCATATCCGTGCGCTCGAGGTGGCGACCTTCTATTTCATGTTCCAGTTGCAGCCCGTTGGCTCGGTCGCGCATATCCAGGTCTGTGGCACCACGTCCTGCATGATCTGCGGCGCCGAAGATCTGATCGCCGTCTGCCGTGAAAAGATCGCGGCGAACCCGCACGAGCTTTCCGAGGATGGCAAGCTGAGCTGGGAAGAGGTCGAATGCCTTGGCGCCTGCGCCAACGCACCGATGGCCCAGATCGGCAAGGACTACTACGAAGACCTGACGGCCGAGAAATTCGGCGAGATCATCGAGGAATTGCGCGCGGGCCGCGTTCCCGTTCCGGGGCCGCAAAACGGGCGCTACACATCCGAGCCGCTTTCGGGGCTTACCAGCCTCAAGGATTTCGACAGCGGCCACACGCAGTATAATGCCAGCGTGCAACGCGCGGTGGACCTTGGGGATACGGTCAAGCGGATCGACGGCACCGAAGTTCCGATCCTGACCCCGTGGTTGTCGTCCAAGCCCGGCAAGGCGCCGGCGAAGGGCGCCAAGGGCGTGGGCGCCGACAAGGCGGATCGCGCGAACGGACACACCGCCGACGAAACCGGCATTCAGAAACAACAGGCCCCGGCCAAGACCAAGGCCAAGCCGGCGGCCAAAGCCAAGGCTGCCTCCGCGCCCAAGCCGTCAACCGATGCGGGCGAGGGCAAGAAACCCGAAACCCTGGCCGCGGCGCGCGACGGTGGTGCCGACGATCTCAAGCAGATCAAGGGGATTGGACCAAAGCTCGAAGCGCTATTGAACAGCATGGGCTTTTTCCATTTCGACCAGATCGCGAACTGGACCGCCGACGAGATCGCCTGGGTCGATCAGAACCTCGAAGGGTTCAAGGGCCGCGTCAGCCGTGACAACTGGGTCGAGCAGGCCAAGACGCTGGCCGCTGGGGGCGAGACTGAATTCTCAAGCCGTGTTAAGAAGGGGGACGTCTACTAGGACGCGAACCTAAATGATCGGGGAGAGTTGAGATGAGTAACGGATCGAACAGTTTTGTTTGCCAGGTGGGATCCTGGGCGATGGCCGCAGCCGCGGCGGCGCTGACGCTGGTTTTGTTGATGCTGCTCGGCGGCTGGAATTTCTGGGCAGGTGTGTTGATCGCCGCGCTGGTGTTCCTGTTTCTCGGACTGGTGTTGGGCATGATCCTGTGCCGCCCGCTGGCCGGGCCGGTCGCGCCGGGCGCCGCCGGTCGCGCGCCGGGTGACATCGAACTGAGCGCACGGGCAAAGAAGGTGGCGAACGGTGGGGCGACGCCGGTTGCGACTGCTGCACCGACTGCTGCCGCTGAACCCGCGCCCACACCTGAACCCGCGCCGGCACCGCCACCCAAACCCGCGCCTGCTGCCGAAGCGGCACCAGCCGCCACCGAAGGCGAAGCGGAAGGCACCAAGCCCGAAACGCTGAGCGCGGCGCGCGGAGGCAAGGCCGACAACCTCAAGGAAATCAAGGGTGTCGGCCCGAAGCTTGAAAAGATGCTGAACGAGATGGGGTTCTACCATTTCGACCAGATTGCGAAATGGACGGCGGACGAGCTGGCCTGGGTCAACGCGAACCTGACCGGCTTCAAGGGCCGGGCAAGCCGCGACAACTGGATCGAGCAGGCCAAGATCCTGGCCGCGGGCGGCGAGACCGAGTTTTCGAAACGCGTCGAAGACGGCGACGTGTACTGACACAGGTGGGGAATGGCGGATCCGGAGCAATATCAGGCACGCAAGGGGCGGTTGACCGCCCTTGTCATAGCGGGCACTGGGGCGTTCTGGATCCTCGCCACCCTCATCGGAGCGGAAATGGGCTGGAGCAACCGCACGCGGGCGCTCTTCGACCTGATCGCGCTGGCCGGCTTCGTGCTGGCCATCGTGATGATCTATCAAATCTGGCGCGCGCGCCAAAACGACCAGAGGTAAGCGGATGCTGAAGGACGAAGACAGGATCTTTACCAATATCTACGGGATGCACGATCGCACACTGAAAGGTGCGATGGCCCGTGGTCATTGGGACGGGACCGGCGGCATCATCAAGAAAGGCCGCGACTGGATCATCGACGAGATGAAGGCCAGCGGCTTGCGTGGGCGCGGCGGGGCGGGTTTCCCGACCGGTCTGAAATGGTCGTTCATGCCCAAGGAAAGCGACGGGCGGCCGGCCTATCTGGTCGTCAACGCCGACGAATCCGAGCCGGGCACCTGCAAGGACCGCGAAATCATGCGCCACGATCCGCACACGCTGATCGAGGGTTGCCTGATCGCGTCTTTCGCGATGAACGCGCATACCTGCTACATCTACATCCGCGGGGAATACATCCGCGAGCGTGAGGCGCTGCAGGCCGCCATCGACGAGGCCTACGATGCCGGCCTTCTGGGCAAGAACGCCGCCGGATCGGGCTGGGATTTCGATCTTTTCCTGCATCACGGTGCGGGCGCCTATATCTGCGGTGAGGAAACCGCGCTGCTGGAAAGCCTTGAAGGCAAGAAGGGCATGCCCCGGATGAAGCCGCCATTCCCGGCGGGTGCGGGGCTTTATGGCTGCCCGACCACGGTGAACAACGTGGAATCCATCGCGGTCGTCCCGACGATCCTGCGCCGTGGCGCGTCGTGGTTCGCGGGCTTCGGGCGTCAGAACAACGCGGGCACAAAGCTGTTCGCGGTCTCCGGGCACGTCAATAACCCCTGCGTCGTCGAAGAGGCGATGTCGATCACCTTCGAAGAGCTGATCGAAAAGCATTGCGGCGGCATTCGCGGCGGCTGGGACAACCTCAAGGCCGTGATCCCGGGCGGTTCGTCCGTGCCTTGCGTGCGCGGCGAAAAGATGAAGGACGCGATCATGGACTTCGATTACCTGCGCGGTGAGCTGGGCTCGGGCCTGGGCACGGCAGCGGTGATCGTGATGGACAAGCAGACCGACATCATCAAGGCGATCTGGCGACTGTCGAAATTCTACAAGCACGAAAGCTGCGGTCAGTGCACGCCGTGCCGCGAAGGCACCGGCTGGATGATGCGCGTGATGGACCGCCTGGTGCGCGGAGAGGCCGAGGTCGAGGAAATCGACATGCTGTTCGACGTCACCAAGCAGGTCGAAGGTCATACGATCTGCGCCCTGGGCGATGCGGCCGCCTGGCCGATCCAGGGACTGATCCGCAATTTCCGCGACGAGATCGAGGACCGCATCAAGGCGCAGAAATCGGGCCGCGTCAGCGCGGTTGCGGCAGAGTGAAAGGGGCCGGGGGCATGACCATGCGCAACGTGATCCTTGCGATGCTGGCGGGGCTGAGCCTGACCGCCTGCGGTACGCTGTCGGACGACCGCCAGACCTTTGACGGTGTGGCGTTCCGGGCGAAACTGTCGGCCGAAAAGGAAGACAACCGCAATTTCACCGTCGAGGTGCGCGACCCCGTGCAATCGCTCGCCGGTGCGCGCGAGGCCGGCCGTTACGAGGCCGTGCAATACTGCATCGAGAGCTTTGGAAACTCCCGCATGACCTGGAGCCAGGGCCCCGATGTGGAAGATGCCGAACTGCAGATCGTCGACGATGTCCTGATCCTGAAAGGGCGCTGCGCGGGATGGTAAAAGCACTTTCATATCAATCTGTTGCCCTGGCTGATATTGCATATCATGCCGTTCAGGGCGCAGCTTTTCGCGGCGGCACGACCTGCCCGCCGGAAAAGGAGTATTGATATGAACCTGGTTCCCGTAATCGCCTTCTCGACCTCGATCATCACGACCTCGGCCGCGGCGCTGCCGCCTTTGCGTGACGTGCCGGAAATAGATGACAGCATGCTGTGGGTGGCGCTTGCCGTCGAGATCAGCGACCGCTGCGAAACCATCGAGCCGCGCACGTTCCGTGGGCTGACCTATCTGTGGCAGCTCAAATCCAGGGCGGCCGAACTGGGATATTCGGACGCCGATATCGAGGCCTATGCCGACAGCCGGACCGAGAAAGAGCGCATCCGCAACCGCGGTGAGGCCTATGTCCGCGCACGCGGGCTGAACCCGGAAATAGACCGCGACCTGTGCAAGCTGGGTCGCCGCGAAATCAAGAAAGGCAGCCAGATCGGCGCCTTGCTGAAAGCGAAGTGAAGAGCAATGACAGACCTCCGCAAGATCATCATCGACGGGCACGAAGTGGAAGTGGAAGGGGCCATGACCCTGATCCAGGCCTGCGAGGTCGCGGGCATCGAGGTGCCGCGGTTCTGCTATCATGAGCGGCTGTCGATCGCGGGCAACTGCCGCATGTGCCTGGTCGAGGTCGTGGGCGGCCCGCCCAAGCCGGCGGCCTCCTGCGCGATGCAGGTGCGCGACCTGCGCCCTGGACCCGAAGGCCAGCCGCCCGTCGTGAAAACCAACAGCCCGATGGTCAAGAAGGCCCGCGAAGGCGTGATGGAATTCCTGCTGATCAACCATCCGCTGGATTGCCCGATCTGCGACCAGGGTGGCGAATGCGACCTGCAGGACCAGGCCATGGCCTATGGCGTCGATTTCAGCCGGTACCGCGAGCCCAAGCGCGCGGTCGAGGATCTGGACCTTGGCCCGCTGGTCGAAACGCACATGACGCGCTGCATTTCCTGCACCCGTTGCGTGCGCTTTACCACCGAGGTGGCAGGCATCACCCAGATGGGCCAGACCGGACGGGGCGAGGATGCGGAAATCACCGCCTACCTGGGCGAAACGCTCGACAGCAACCTGCAGGGCAACATCATCGACCTGTGCCCGGTGGGGGCGCTGGTCAGCAAGCCCTACGCCTTTACCGCGCGTCCGTGGGAGCTGACCAAGACCGAAACCATCGACGTGATGGATGCGCTGGGTTCCAACATCCGGGTCGATACAAAGGGCCGCGAAGTCATGCGCATCCTGCCGCGCAACAATGACGGCGTGAACGAGGAATGGATTTCCGACAAGACGCGCTTTGTCTGGGACGGTCTGCGCCGCCAGCGGCTGGACAAGCCCTATGTGCGCGAGAACGGCAAGCTGCGCCCGGCAAGCTGGGCCGAGGCGCTGGGTATCGCCGCCGAGCGTATCCAGGGCGCAAGCAAGCTGGCCGGGATCGTGGGCGATCTTGCACCGGTCGAGGCGGCATTCTCTCTCAAGCAATTGATCGAAGGGCAGGGTGGCATCGTGGAATGCCGCACCGACGGCGCGAAACTGCCCGCGGGCAACCGCTCGGGCTATGTCGGCAACGTCGCGATCGAGGATATTGATACCGCGCGCCAGATCATCCTGGTCGGCACCAATCCGCGCGACGAAGCGCCGGTTCTGAACGCACGTATCCGCAAGGCCTGGATCCAGGGCGCCGAAGTGGTCGTCGTGGGCGAAGCGGTCGATCTGACCTTTGACGTGACGCATGTCGGCACCGACCGCGCGGCGCTGTCCAGGCTCAAGCCGCAGGACGATGCGATCGTCATCGTGGGCCAGGGCGCGCTGAACGAGGCCGATGGCGCCGCCGTGCTGGCCGCGGCTCAGTCGCTGACGGGCCGGGTGCTGGTTCTGCACACCGCCGCATCGCGCGTGGGGGCTATGGATGTGGACGCCACCAACGAACGCGGCATGGACGCCGTGAACGAGGCCGACGTGATCTATAACCTCGGCGCGGACGAGATCGAAATCGGTGAAGGCGCTTTTGTCATCTACCAGGGCAGCCATGGCGACCGCGGCGCGCATCGTGCCGACGTGATCCTGCCGGGTGCGGCCTATACCGAGGAACAGGGCCTGTTCGTGAACACCGAAGGCCGCCCGCAACTGGCGCTGCGCGCCGGGTTCGCGCCGGGCGAAGCCAAGGAAAACTGGGCGATCCTGCGCGCGCTCTCGGGCGAGATCGGGGCGACCCAGCCCTGGGACAGCCTTGCGCAACTGCGTCAGGCGCTGGTGGCCGCCGTGCCGCACCTGGCCCAGATCGACGAGGTGCCGGAAAACGATTGGCAGCCGCTGCCCGAGGGCAAGCTTGGCGATGCCGCGTTCCGCAACGCGATCAGGGATTTCTACCTGACGAACCCGATCGCGCGCGCCAGTGCGCTGATGGCGGAACTCAGCGCAAACGCCAAGGCGCGCAACATGGGGATGGCGGCCGAATAATGCGCGCAGCCGTCGTCATATCCCCCCTCGCCAGCGCGGTGCTGGCGGGTTGCGTGGTCTCGCAGACGCAGGGCGGCGCAGAGCATCTGGCCGCGCCGGACGGTGCGGTCTACGAGGGCGTGGATACACGGTTGCTGGACGGCGAGCTGGTGAATTTCGTCGTCGCGATGCGCGGGGCGCGCGGGCCGGACGACGTGACGGCCTATGCCGAGTGCGCGGCTGCGCAATACGCGCTGATCCGCGGCTACGGATTTGCGCGCCAGGTGCGCACGACAGTGGATGAGAAAAACGGGGCCTGGACGGGCGATGCGGTCTATACCATCTCGCCCGCGCTGCCCCGGGGTACGCGGACCATCGACGCCGAGGTGGTTGTCGCGGCCTGCAGGGAAAACGGAATACCGACGGTGTAGAGGACAAAATGGTCGAATTCTTTACCAACACCTACCTGGGCATGTTGCTCGTCATCGTCGCGCAGATCCTTCTTGTGATCGTGCCGCTGCTGGTGGCGCTGGCGTTCCTGATGTATGCCGACCGCAAGATCTGGGCGGCCGTGATGATGCGAAAGGGCCCCAACGTGGTGGGCGCCTTCGGCCTGCTGCAGAGCTTTGCGGATTTCATCAAGTATATCGTGAAAGAGGTCGTGTTCCCCGCGGGCGCGGACCGGGCGGTGTTCCTGCTGGCGCCGATGATTTCGCTGGTGATGGCCTTGATCGCCTGGGCGGTGATCCCGTTCAACGACGGCTGGGTGCTGTCGGATATCAACGTGGCGATCCTTTATGTTTTCGCGGTCTCCTCGCTCGAGGTGTACGGCGTTATCATGGGCGGCTGGGCGTCGAACTCGAAATACCCGTTCCTGGGGTCGCTTCGCTCGGCGGCGCAGATGATCTCGTACGAGGTGTCGATCGGCCTGATCATCATCGGGGTGATCATTTCGACCGGGTCGATGAACTTCGGCAACATCGTGCGCGCGCAGGACGGTGATCTGGGCCTGTTCAACTGGTACTGGCTGCCGCATTTCCCGATGCTGTTCCTGTTCTTCATCTCGGCGCTGGCCGAAACCAACCGCCCGCCCTTCGACCTGCCCGAGGCGGAGTCGGAACTGGTCGCGGGTTACCAGGTCGAATACAGCTCGACCCCGTTCCTGCTGTTCATGATCGGCGAACTGGTGGCGGTGGTGCTGATGTGCGCGCTGGTCAGCCTGCTGTTCTTCGGTGGTTGGCTGTCGCCCATTCCGGGCCTGCCCGACGGGATCTTCTGGATGATCCTCAAGATGCTGCTCGTCTTCTTCATGTTCTCGATGGTGAAGGCGATCACGCCCCGCTACCGCTATGACCAGCTGATGCGGCTGGGCTGGAAGGTCTTCCTTCCCATGAGCCTGTTCTGGGTGGTCTTCGTGGCCTTTGCGGCGAAATTCGAATGGTTCTGGGGCGCGTTCGCGCGCTGGAGCTGAGGGAGCTTGTAGATGACACAGATCGATTACAAACGTGCGGCCGGGTATTTCCTGCTGACCGACTTTCTCAAGGGCTTCAAGGTCGGGTTCAAATACTTCTTCGCGCCCAAGGTCACGATCAACTACCCGCACGAAAAGGGACCGTTGAGCCCGCGTTTCCGGGGGGAACACGCGCTGCGCCGTTATCCCAACGGCGAAGAGCGGTGCATCGCGTGCAAACTGTGCGAGGCGATCTGCCCCGCGCAGGCGATCACGATCGACGCCGAACCGCGCGAGGATGGCAGCCGCCGCACCACGCGGTATGACATCGACATGACGAAATGCATCTATTGCGGCTTCTGCCAGGAGGCCTGCCCGGTCGATGCGATCGTCGAGGGCCCGAATTTCGAATTCGCAACGGAAACCCGCGAAGAGCTGTTCTATGACAAGGCCAAGCTGCTGGAGAACGGCGAACGCTGGGAGGCCGAGATCGCCCGCAACCTCGAACTGGATGCGCCGTACCGATGAGCGATGCAAAAACCCCTTTCGAGCTGATGATGGCCCAGGCGCAGGAGATGGCGAAAGCCTTCAATCCCGCGCTTGAGACATTCAATCCGAAAGGGTTCGAAAAACTCTGGCCGACCATGCCCAAGGACATCATGGAGCTCTGGTTCGGCAAAGGCGTCAGCAAGGACGGGTTGGACGCCAAGACACGGCTGCTGCTGACGCTGGCCGGGCTGACCATGCAGGGCGCGCAGGCGGATACGCCGTTCCGCATGACGGTGCGCCACGCACGCGAAGCCGGGGCCACCAAGGATGAAATCGCCGAGACCATCGCACAGATGTCGATGTTCGCAGGCATACCCGCCATGACCCGCGCGATGGAACTTGCGCGCGAGGTGATGGACGAAGAAAAGGACGACGAGACATGACCATTGTCGCATTGGCATTCTACCTGTTCGCCATCTGCGCGATCGTCGGGGGGCTGTTCACCGTGATCAGCCGCAACCCGGTGCATTCGGTGCTTTGGCTGATCCTGGCCTTCCTGTCCTCGGCGGGGCTGTTCGTGCTGCTTGGCGCTGAATTCGTGGCGATGCTGCTGATCATCGTATACGTGGGCGCCGTGGCGGTTCTGTTCCTGTTCGTGGTGATGATGCTGGATGTGGATTTCGCGCAGCTCAAGGCCGAGATGGCGAAATACATGCCGCTGGCGCTGCTGATCGGACTGGTGTTCCTGATGCAGCTTGGCATTGCCTTCGGCGCCTGGGAAAGCGCCGCCGGGGCCGAGGCCGCGCGCGCAGCCCCCGCACCCGAAGGCATCGAGAATACCGCGGCCCTGGGTCTGCTTCTTTACGACAAGTATTTCCTGATCTTCCAACTTTCGGGGCTGATCCTTCTGGTGGCCATGATCGGAGCGATCGTGCTGACGCTGCGCCACCGCGCGGATGTCAAACGCCAGGACATCCTGGCGCAGATGTATCGCGACCCGGCCAAGGCCATGCAGTTGCGCGATGTGAAACCGGGGCAGGGCCTCTGACGACGAATTGAACCGGGCCGGGGCGCGGCCAGCGCCCGGGCACAGAACCGGACAGACGATGGGACGGACACAATGATCGGACTTGAACACTATCTCACGGTGGCGGCGACGCTGTTCGTCATCGGGATTTTCGGGCTCTTCCTGAACAGGAAGAACGTGATCATCCTGCTGATGAGCATCGAATTGATGCTGCTTTCGGTGAACATCAACCTTGTCGCCTTCTCCAGCTTCCTGGGCGACATGGTCGGGCAGGTCTTTACCCTTTTCGTTCTGACCGTGGCCGCGGCCGAAGCGGCGATCGGTCTTGCGATCCTTGTCTGTTTCTTCCGCAACCGCGGCACCATCGACGTCGAAGACGTCAACGTGATGAAAGGCTGACCGATCATGGCACAGATCATCCTATTCGCCCCCCTGATCGGGGCCCTGATCGCAGGCTTCGGCTGGCGCCTGATCGGCGAGACTGCGGCCCAATGGGTCACCACCGGGCTGCTGTTCGTCTCGTGCATCCTGTCGTGGATCGTGTTCCTGACGCTCGATGCCAGCGTCACGCAGCACATCCATATCCTGAATTTCATCCAGTCGGGCACACTGGATACCGCGTGGTCGATCCGCCTGGACCGGCTGACCGCCATCATGCTGATCGTGGTGACCAGCGTGTCGGCGCTCGTGCATCTTTATTCCTTCGGTTACATGGCGCATGACCATGCCTGGAAAGAGGACGAGAATTACAAGGCGCGGTTCTTTGCCTACCTGTCCTTCTTTACCTTCGCGATGCTGATGCTGGTGACGGCGGACAACCTGGTGCAGATGTTCTTTGGCTGGGAAGGCGTGGGTGTCGCGTCCTATCTGCTGATCGGTTTCTACTACAAGAAACCGTCGGCCAACGCGGCGGCGATCAAGGCCTTCGTGGTCAACCGGGTGGGCGATTTCGGCTTTGCCCTGGGGATTTTCGCGCTGTTCTTCCTGGTCGACTCGATCAACATGGACGACGTCTTTGCCGCCGCGCCGCAATTGGCGGAAACGCAGCTGTCGTTCCTGTGGACGGAATGGAACGCCGCCAACCTGATCGCGGTGCTGCTGTTCATCGGCGCGATGGGGAAATCGGCGCAGCTGATCCTGCACACATGGCTGCCGGACGCGATGGAAGGCCCGACGCCCGTGTCGGCGCTGATCCACGCCGCCACCATGGTGACGGCGGGTGTGTTCCTGGTCTGCCGGATGTCGCCCGTCTTCGAATATGCGCCCGAGGCAAAGACGTTCATCGTCTACCTTGGCGCGACCACGGCCTTTTTCGCGGCGACCGTGGGACTCGTGCAGAACGACATCAAGCGCGTGATCGCCTATTCGACCTGTAGCCAACTGGGTTACATGTTCGTGGCGGCGGGCGTGGGTGTCTATTCGGTCGCGATGTTCCACCTGCTGACGCACGCGTTCTTCAAGGCAATGCTGTTCCTCGGGGCCGGCTCGGTCATCCACGGGATGCATCATGAACAGGACATGCGGAACTATGGCGGCCTGCGCAAGAAGTTCCCGGTGACATTCTGGGCGATGCTGATCGGCACGCTGGCCATCACCGGTGTCGGCATCCCGCTGACCACCATCGGCTTTGCCGGGTTCCTGTCCAAGGACGCCGTGATCGAAAGCGCCTATGCCGGCACCAATGGCGGCTATGCGTTCTGGATGCTGGTCATTGCGGCGCTTTTCACCAGCTTTTACAGCTGGCGGCTGATGTTCATGACCTTCTGGGGCGAGCAGCGCGGCGACAAGCACACGCACGAGCACGCCCATGAAAGCCCCACCGTCATGCTGGTGCCGCTTGGCGTCCTGGCGATCGGTGCGATCTTTTCCGGGATGGTCTGGTACAACAGCTTCTTCGGTCACACCGACAGCGTCGGCAAGTTCTTCGGCGTGCCCTATGCCGAGGCCGGCGCCCATGGCGACGCGGCCCATGGCGAAGAGGCCGGCCACGGCGAAGAGGCCGCCGCACATGGCGAGGCCAAGGCCGAAACCAAGGCCGAGGGCGAGCATCACTATGTGCTGACCGGTGCGCCGGGCGAAGGCGCCATTCACGTGGCCGAGGGCAACACCGTGCTGGACGACGCCCACAAGGTGCCGAAATGGGTCAAGGTCAGCCCCTTCATAGCGATGATCCTGGGCCTGCTGACGGCCTATTGGTTCTACATCGTCAATCCCGAGATGCCGCGCCGCCTGGCCGAAACCCAGCGCCCGCTGTACCTGTTCCTGCTGAACAAGTGGTATTTCGACGAGATCTACGACTTCCTGTTCGTGCAGCCGGCCAAGAAACTGGGCACGCTGCTGTGGAAGCGCGGCGATGGTGACGTGATCGACGGCACGATCAACGGCGTGTCGATGGGTGTCATTCCGTTCTTCACCCGCCTCGCAGGGCGGGCGCAGTCCGGCTACATCTTTACCTATGCATTCTGGATGGTGATCGGCATCGCGGTGCTGGTGACCTGGATGTCGCTCACCGGGGGGGCGCAGTAATGGATAACCTTCTTTCCATCGTTACCTTCATCCCGGCAATCGCTGCGGCGATCCTGGCGATCTTCCTTCGGGGCGACGATCCCGCGGCACAGCGTAACGCCAAGTGGCTGGCGCTGATCGCGACCTCCGTCACCTTCCTGGTGTCGCTGTTCATCCTGGCGCAGTTCGACTCGGCGGACACCGGCTTCCAGTTCGTGGAAGAGCGGGAATGGCTGATGGGCCTGACCTACAAGATGGGCGTGGACGGTATCAGCGTGCTGTTCGTCATGCTGACCACCTTCATGATGCCGCTCGTCATTGCGGCCAGCTGGGAAGTTTCGACCCGCGTCAAGGAATACATGATCGCCTTCCTGTTGCTGGAAACGCTGATGCTGGGCGTATTCATGGCGCTGGATCTGGTGCTGTTCTACCTGTTCTTCGAGGCCGGTCTGATCCCGATGTTCCTGATCATCGGCATCTGGGGCGGCAAGAACCGCATCTATGCCAGCTTCAAGTTCTTCCTCTATACCTTCCTCGGCTCGGTGCTGATGCTGGTGGCGATGGTGGCGATGTATTCGGATGCCGGCACCACCGATATCCCGACCCTGATGCGCCACAGCTTCGGCTCGGAAAGCTTCAGCGTGCTGGGTATCCAGATCGTGGGCGGTATGCAGACGCTGCTGTTCCTGGCCTTCTTCGCCAGCTTCGCGGTCAAGATGCCGATGTGGCCGGTGCATACCTGGCTGCCGGACGCGCACGTCCAGGCGCCCACGGCGGGGTCGGTCGTTCTGGCGGCGATCCTGCTGAAGATGGGCGGATACGGCTTCCTGCGGTTCAGCCTGCCGATGTTCCCCGTGGGCGCAGAGGTGCTGACGCCGCTGGTCCTGTGGATGAGCGCGATCGCCATCGTCTATACCAGCCTTGTCGCGCTGGTGCAGGAGGACATGAAAAAGCTGATCGCCTACTCGTCGGTCGCCCATATGGGTTACGTGACGATGGGCATCTTCGCCGCCAACCAGCAGGGTATCGACGGTGCGATCTTCCAGATGCTCAGCCACGGCTTCATCTCGGGGGCGTTGTTCCTGTGCGTGGGCGTCATCTATGACCGGATGCACACGCGCGAGATCGACGCCTATGGCGGCCTGGTGAACCGGATGCCGGCCTATGCGCTGATCTTCATGTTCTTCACCATGGCGAATGTGGGCCTGCCGGGCACCAGCGGGTTCATCGGCGAATTCCTGACGCTGATGGGCATCTTCCAGGTCAACACCTGGGTGGCCGCGGTCGCCACCTCGGGCGTGATCCTGTCGGCGGCCTATGCTTTGTGGCTGTACCGCCGGGTCGTCTTTGGCGACCTGATCAAGGAAAGCCTGAGAACGATCAGCGACATGACCCGCCGGGAAAAGGCGATCTTTGCCCCGCTCGTGGTGATGACGCTGTGGCTGGGGGTCTATCCTAGCGTGGTGACCGACATCATCGGCCCCTCGGTCGAGGCGCTGATCCAGAACTATGACATGGCCCTGGCCGATGGCGCATCCGCCACCCAGGTCGCCCAAGCCGAATAAAGGACAGACGACATGATCCAGGCTGATCTGAACATTATCCTGCCGGAAATCGTCATCTCGGTCTACGCGATGGGCGCACTGGTCGGGGCGGTCTACACGGCAAAGGACCGTGTGGCCGGGCTGCTGACCTGGCTGACCGCTGGGCTGCTGACGCTGGTGGCCCTGTGGATCGCCTTTGTCGGCGGTGGCACGAACGTGGCCTTTGACGGGATGTTCCACGACGACGCGTTCTCGCGCTTTGCCAAGGTCACCATCCTGCTGAGCGCGGCGGTGGTCCTGGTGATGAGCCAGGATTACATGTCGCGGCGCGGGATGCTGCGGTTCGAATACCCGGTTCTGGTGGCGCTGGCATCGGTCGGCATGATGATGATGGTCAGCGCGGGCGATCTGATCGCGCTCTATATGGGGCTCGAACTGCAGTCGCTGGCGCTTTACGTGGTGGCCTCGCTGCGGCGGGACAGCATGAAATCGACCGAAGCGGGCCTGAAGTATTTTATCCTCGGCGCGCTCAGTTCGGGCCTTCTGCTTTATGGCGCCTCGCTGATCTACGGCTTTGCGGGCACGACGCTGTTCTCGGGCATCATCGACGCCGCGGGCGAGGGGCAGACGCCGCTTGGCCTGCTGTTCGGCCTGGTGTTCATGATCGCGGGCCTGGCGTTCAAGGTGTCGGCAGTGCCGTTCCACATGTGGACGCCGGATGTCTACGAAGGCTCGCCCACACCGGTCACGGCGTTTTTCGCTACCGCCCCCAAGGTGGCGGCGATGGGCCTGTTCGCCCGTGTGATGCATGACGCCTTCGGCGGTGTCTCCGGTGACTGGGGGCAGATCGTGTCGATGCTGGCTGTGTTGTCGATGTTCCTCGGTGCTATTGCGGCGATCGGCCAAACCAACATCAAGCGGCTGATGGCGTTCTCGTCCATCGCGCATATGGGCTATGCGCTGATCGGTCTTGCCGCCGGCACCGCGATGGGTGTCGAGGCGATGCTGATCTACATGGCGATCTACGTCACGATGAATATCGGCACCTTCGCCTTTATCCTGTCGATGGAGAAGGACGGGCAGCCGGTGACCGAGATTTCGGCGCTTAACATGTATGCCAAGCGTGAACCCGGCCGCGCGCTGGCGATGCTGGTCCTGTTGTTCAGCCTTGCGGGCGTTCCGCCGATGCTGGGCTTTTTCGCCAAGCTGGGTGTGTGGCGCGCAGCACTGGATGCCGACATGGTGTGGCTGGTCGTGGCGTCTGCCGTGGCCTCGGCAATCGGTGCGTTCTACTATCTGCGCATCGTTTATTACATGTATTTCGGCGAAGAGGGCGAGACCCTGGAAACCGGGCGCGCGCCCGTTCTGTGGGTCTGCCTGATGGGGTCGGCCGCGATCATGGTGTTGGGCATCGTGAACCTGTTCGGCATCGAAGGCGCGGCGGCCGCCGCGGCGGCGACGCTTGTCAACTAAGTGGGCCTTATATCCCACGCAGCGGCGCCCATCGGGCGCCGTTCGCATTTGCGCGCTGCGGCCATGAGCTGGCCCACAGGATACGGCCGGCGCGTGCTGGCCGAAGTGGACAGCACCAATGCCGAAGCGGCCCGCCTGGCCCCGACGCTGCAGGGCCCGGAATGGATACTCGCCTTGCGACAGACGCAAGGGCGCGGACGGCGCGGCCGGGCCTGGACGGACCCGCAGGGAAACTTTGCGGGCACTCTGGTTCTGCGCCCGGACGGGCCGCCCGATCAGGTCGCGCTTTTGTCGTTCGTGGCGGCGCTTTCACTATTCGATGCATGTGTCGCGGTGACGGGCCGGCCCGAAGTCTTTGCCTTGAAATGGCCGAACGACGTGTTGCTGAACGGCGGAAAGCTGGCGGGCATTCTGCTGGAAAGCACCGGCAGCGCGGGGGGCGTCACGTATCTGGCCATCGGGATCGGCGTCAACCTGCAGGACGCGCCGGGCGCGGCCGGGATCGAACCTGGCGCGCTGCGCCCCGTGTCGCTGCTGGCCGAAACCGGAGCACGGGTGACACCCGAAGAGTTCCTTGACGTTCTGGCCGAGGCGTTTGCCGCCTGGAAACACCGCTTTGACACCTACGGCTTTGCGCCGATCCGCGAGGCGTGGCTTGCGCGCGCGGCGCGATTGGGGCAGGAGATCACTGCCCGGACCCAGCGTCAGACCCTGACAGGCCGGTTCGAAACGGTCGATGAACGGGGCAACCTGGTTCTGGCGGCGGAAACGGGCAGGGTCGCGATACCTGCGGCGGACATATTCTTTGATGGGGGCGCGGATGCTTCTGGCAATTGATTGCGGTAATACCAACACCGTCTTTTCGATATGGGACGGCAAGTCCTTTCTGTGCACCTTGCGCACCTCGACGCATCACGCGCGCACGGCGGATGCCTATTTCACCTGGTTCACGACGCTCATCAATCACTACGGGATCGAGCCGAACATAACAGACGTGGTGATCGCCTCGACCGTGCCGCGCGTCGTGTGGAACCTGCGCGTCTTTGCCGACCGGTTCTTTGGTGTGCGACCGCTGGTGGTGGGCAAACCCGAATGCCTGCTGCCACAAACGCCGCGCGTCGATCCGGGCACGCAGGTCGGGCCGGATCGCCTTGCCAACGCGGTGGCCGCGTTCGACCGGCACGGCGGTGACGTCGTCGTGGTGGATTTCGGAACGGCCACCAATTTCGACGTCGTGGCCGAGGATGGCGCCTATGTCGGGGGGGTGATCGCGCCTGGCGTGAACCTCAGCCTCGAGGCGCTGCACATGGGCGCGGCGGCGCTGCCGCATGTCGACATCACCCAGCCCGAGCGCGTGATCGGCACAAACACGGTCGCGTGTATTCAATCCGGCGTCTTTTGGGGCTATACCGGCCTGATCGAAGGGATCACCGCGCGGATCAAGGCCGAATACGGCCGCCCGATGAAGGTGATCGGCACGGGCGGACTTGCGCCGCTCTTCGCGCAGGCCGAAGACCTGTTCGACTCGATCGAAGACGATCTGACCATGCACGGATTGACCGTGATCCATGCCTACAACAAGGAAAACGGCAGCATATGAGCAGCAAGAAACTGATTTACCTTCCCCTTGGCGGCGCCGGGGAAGTGGGGATGAATTGTTACGTTTACGGCTATGGCGCCGAAGATCAGGAACGGCTGATCGTCGTCGATCTTGGCGTCACCTTTCCCGATATGGACAGCACGCCCGGCGTTGACCTGATCCTGCCCGATATTCAGTGGCTCGAAGAGCGGCGCGACCGGATCGAGGCGATTTTCATCACCCACGCGCACGAAGATCACGTCGGTGCGGTCGGGCATCTTTTCGAACGGCTGGGCGCGCCGGTCTATGCGCGCGCCTTTACCGCGCATATCGCACGCGGAAAGCTGGCCGAGTACGGGTTGTCAGACAAGACCGTCAAAACCGTGTCCGCATGGCCGGAAACCGTCAATGCCGGGCCGTTCACGGTCGGCTTTCTGCCGGTATCGCACTCGATCCCCGAAACCAGTGCGCTGGTGATCGACACGCCGGATGGCCGGGTGGTGCATACCGGGGACTTCAAGCTCGACCCGACCCCGATCGTGGGCGAGCCATGGAACCCGGATGCCTGGGCCGAGGTGGCCAAGCCTGGGGTCAAGGCGTTGATCTGCGATTCCACCAACGTGTTCTCGCCCGATCCGGGGCGGTCGGAATCCGATATCGCCGACAACCTCGAGGCGCTGATTTCCGAGGCGCAGGGGATGGTGGTTGCCACCACCTTTGCAAGCAACGTGGCGCGGCTGAAAACGCTGGCCGATGCCGGGCATCGGGCCGGGCGGTCGATCTGCCTGATGGGACGCGCCATGCGCCGCATGATCGAGGCCTCTGTCACCACCGGCGTGCTGGCCGATTTCCCAACGGTCGTCAGCCCGGAAGAGGCGGCGCAGATCCCGCGCGAAAACGTCATGCTGCTGGTCACCGGCAGCCAGGGCGAACGCCGCGCCGCAAGCGCGCAGCTTGCGCAAGGCAAGTATAACGGGATGCGTTTGAAAGAGGGCGACCTGTTCCTGTTCTCGTCCAAGACGATCCCGGGCAACGAACGCGGCGTGATCCGCATCATCAACCAGTTTTCGGAAATGGGTGTCGATGTGATCGACGACCAGGGCGGGCGCTATCACGTTTCAGGCCACGCCAACCGCCCCGACCTTACAACGATGCACAAGCTGATGAAGCCCCAGATCGTCGTGCCCATGCATGGTGAACACCGGCATCTTCGGGAACATGCGCGGCTTGCGCAAACGAACGGCGCGCAGTCCATCGTGGCTGTCAACGGCACGATGGTGTCGCTGTCGGGCAATGCGCCGCAAATCGCGGGTTACGTCGAAACGGGCCGGACTTATCTGGACGGCTCGGTTCAGATCGGCGCACTGGACGGCATCGTCCGCGACCGTATCCGCATGGCGCTGAACGGCCATGTGGTCGTGTCGGTCGTTCTGGACGAAAACGACGAACCGCTGGGCGAACCCTGGTGCGAACTGAAAGGTTTGCCCGAAATCGGCCGCTCGAACGCACCTCTTGTGGACGTGCTGGAATCCGACCTCGATCAGTTTGTCGGGCGCGCGGGTGACAAGACGCGCGGCGATGACGACAAGCTGGAAGAGGGGATCAAGCGCATCGTGCGCAAGACCTGTCTCGACGAGATCGGCAAGAAGGCCGAGGTGACGGTCATCATCAGCCGGCTCGAGGCCTGAACGCGGCCATCGGTTCGCCCCCTGAACACAAAAGGCGGCCAGATCGGCCGCCTTTTTCATGTCTGCCTTGGCCGTATCAGCCGGTGCGACGTTCGTCGAAGCTCAGCGCGATGAAGCTGGGCAGGTGGTCGCCCATGCCGACGACCTTGTCGTCGCGCCCGCGCCCGCCGCGGCTGCGGTCGGATTTCGGCTTGTCGTCCTTGCGCTCGGGCTTTTGCGGTGCGGGCTGTGCCTGCTGTTCCTTTTCGGCGGGCTTTTCAGCCTTGGCTTCGGGCTGGTCGCGGTCGGGTTTCTTCGACCGGCTGCGCGCGCTGCGCGGCTTGCCTTCGTCCTTGCCTTTTTCATCGTCGTCCGCCTTGGCGGCGGGCTTGTCTCCAAGCGGGTTGTCGATCCGCGGGATTTCCTGCTGCACCAACCGTTCGATCGCGTCGAAGGCCTTTTCGTCGCGCGGCGTGCAGATCATCAGGGTCGTGCCCTTCTTGCCGGCGCGGCCGGTGCGGCCGATGCGGTGCACGTAATCCTCGGCATGGCCGGGAACGTCGAAGTTGAACACATGGCTCACATCAGGAATGTCGAGTCCGCGTGCCGCCACGTCCGAGGCCACGAGGAAGCGCAGGCTGCCATCGCGGAACCCGTCCAATGTGCGCATCCGCTGGCTCTGATCCAGGTCGCCATGGATCGGGGCCGCGTCATAGCCGTATTTCTTGAGCGATTTGGCGACGATATCGACATCCGTCTTGCGGTTGCAGAAAATGATCGCGTTCTTGCACTTTTCGCCTTCGGCATCGATCAGCGCGCGCAGCAGATTGCGTTTTTCGGTGCCTTCGCGGTCGCGGCGCGAGCCTTTGAACATCACCACGCCCTGCTTGATGTTCTCGCTGGTGGTGGCCTGGCGGGCGACTTCGATACGTTCGGGCGCCGACAGGAAGGTGTTGGTGATCCGCTCGATTTCGGGCGCCATCGTGGCGCTGAAGAAAAGCGTCTGGCGCGTGAACGGCGTCAGGCTGAAAATGCGTTCGATATCGGGGATGAACCCCATGTCGAGCATACGGTCGGCTTCGTCCACCACCATGATCTGAACGCCGGTCAGCAACAGCTTGCCGCGTTCGAAATGATCGAGCAGCCGGCCGGGCGTCGCGATCAGCACGTCGACACCGCGGTCGATCAGCTGTTCCTGCTCCTTGAAGCTGACGCCGCCGATCAGCAGCGCCTTGGTAAGCTTCATGTACTTGGTGTAGGTGTCGAAATTCTCGGCCACCTGCGCGGCCAGTTCGCGTGTGGGGCACAGCACCAGGCTGCGCGGCATCCGTGCCCGTGCGCGGCCCTTGGCCAGCAGCGTGATCATCGGCAGCGTGAAGCTTGCGGTCTTGCCTGTGCCGGTCTGGGCGATACCCAGAACGTCGCGGCCCTGCAGGGCTGGCGGAATGGCGCCTTCCTGAATGGGCGTGGGCGTTTCATAGCCCGCATCTTCGATGGCTTTGAGAACTTTCGGGTCGAGATTGAGGTCGGAAAACTTCGTCATGTGTATCCGTTGTTTACGGACACGTCTTGGCCCGCAGCGTCTGGTTCGGGTCAGGCCCGTATGGCCCCGCGGCTATTCGCGTAATGATCCCGTTGCGCGCACTTAGCGCAAAGGGCTGTGAGGGTCAATGCAAGGGCATGGTGAAACGCGCAGAGCGGGCGCCATAGACCGGAAATCCGCCTTGCGGTGGCGGATTGTTTCCTATCTGGCGTCAAAAATCCGGGAAATGCTGCTTGCGTTTCTCTTCAAGCTTCAACTCATGGCTGTGCAGCAAGCCATGAGTCTGCAACTTCTCCAGGGTTTCGGGCGCGGCGGTGCAGACCTGGTCGTAAAAGCGCCGGATCTCGTCCTCTCCGCCCTCGGCCATCAGCGCCTTGAAAAACTCGTGCATGGTCAGCGCGCCTTTCTGGCCGGGTTTCAGCTCGGCGCGGTAGGAGCCTTTCTCCAGCCTGTAATCCAGCGCCCGGCGAAATGACTCCCAACTTTCGGCATGCATGTGCAACAGGGCGGTGTCGGCCAGCGTCACCTCGCCGGGGTTCATGTCGTCACCGACCCAGATGTTGTGAATCTGGACCTTCAGGCCCTCCACCCCGGTGCGATAGATCATTTTCCCGGCCACATGGCTGAGGAAACCGCCATTCAGATGCGCGCCGTAATCTGGCCAGATCTCGGCGGTCTGGCGGTCTCGGGTCGCGCGGTCGGGGTTGCAGGCCTTGAAATGGGTGACGGGGCCGGGGCCTGCCAGCGCTTCGGCGGGGCGCACCCGTGCGCCCATGCAGGTGTCGGGCAGGGCGGCAAGTTGGCTGGCAAGCGGGCGCGCGGGCCACAGGAATTCGTCGACGTCGATATGGGCGAGCCAGTCAACTTGCCCCGTCGCACGGGCATAGGCATGGCGGGCATTTTCGAATTGCCGGGATTGGTGTTTCACCCGGCGCTTCATCCCCAGTTTCCGCCAATAGGCGTCATCCGTCAGGATAGGTCGGCATTTCGGGTGCCCCTTTAGCGCCTCGAACGCGGCGCGATTGTCGTCATCTAGGTAGAAGAACAGCCGATGCGCACCGATGTCCAGATGATGCGCGGCAAAGTTCAGCACGTCGCGCGCCGGCGCCTTGATGGTCGACACGATCCCCCATTTCGCCGTGTCCATCATGCGCCCTCCGGCACAGCGCCGAATTGGCGTGTCACGGCGGCATCGAGGTTCAGCGGCTGTTCGATCAGCATCCCATGGTCGCGCAGTTTGCCCACCAATTCGGGGCTGGCGGTGCAGACCTCGTCGAAAAAGGCGCGCAATCCAGGCTCTCCTTCGGTTTCAAGCAGGAAATCCAGCACGTCGCGCAGTCTGAATGCCTCTTTGTCGGCCTTGCGATACGATCCGCGCGTCATCCGAAATTCGAGGTGCGCGCGAAAACTTTTCCAGTCCGGCGCATGGGCATGACCCAAGAGCAGCCGGTCGTCGCGCAGGCGGTTGGCCACCGGCGCACCGTCATGGCTGAGTGCATGAAGACCGATGCGCAGGCCCGGAATACCGGTGCGCGTGATCAGCTTGCCTTCGAGATGGCTGACGAAACCGCCGCGCAGATGTGGGCCGAACGTTGGGTAAAGGGTGCCGAGCACCGATTTGTCCTGACCGGCCATACGCGGGGTTGTCTTGAACATCTCCGGGGCGCTTCCGGCCAGCAATTCGACCGGTGGCATCAACAGTGCGGCCTGATCGGCAGGCGCGCCAGCCAGAATATCGGGCAGGGCGGATTGCGGCAGCATGAACTCGTCGATGTCGATATGCGCCAGCCAGTCTAGGTCCGTATCGTTGTAACACTGGGTCGCCACCCAGGCCTGCCGCATCTGGTGGGCTTTCATGCGCGGTTTTTTCTGCGCCGACCACCAGGCGTCATCACATGCGATCACCTGAACGGCGGGGTTGCGCGACAGGAAGGCGGCGGTTTCGGCATCCGGCGTATCGAGGAACAGCGTGACCCGCGCGGCGCCGAGGTCGAGATGATGGGCGGCAAACCGTGCGATACGCGGCAGGGGCGCATTTGTCAGGGTGACCGTGCCCCACCGGATCGACGCCGCGTCGGTTTTGACCGCGCTTGCAGGCACGGGGGCGTCGACCGCGTCCGCCATCATGCCGGGTTTACGCTTGTGCACGCCATCCGCGGCCAGTTGCTTTGCGCGCCGTGCCCGCATGATGCGCAGGCGGCGGAATATTCCGGCCGGATCGTTGATCAGCTTGTTCAGCAGGTCATGCGCCAGCGGGGCGATCACCGGATCTTCGGAGGCATCCTGCCAAAGTCGGCCCAGCAGGTTCACGTCCAGCCCGCCGCCGGCGATGGAATACGGGTCCATCTCGAGCGGCAGGCGCTTGTGCGACTTTTTTCGGATCGCGTGGGGCTGGTCGGGTTTCGACCCGGAATAGAGGCGCTCCGTTTCATACAGCTTCATCATGCCGAAAAGGACGGTCAGCGATTGGCCGACGCGCCGTTGCGCATCGGTCATGCCGTGATCGCCGAATGTCGTGATGGCCGAGACAAGCCAGCGGGCATCGAGCCGCGCCAGAAGGAAATCGGCCTCTTCCGCCCAGAGCCGTTGGAACAGGGCCGCGCAATGGGGGGGCTGGCCGCGGCGGCGCAGGTTGGCAATCAGCAATCCATGCAGGCGCAATAGTTCAGGTAGAGAGTCAAATTCTTTCGACAAGTCCCGGAATTTGCGGGCATATGTTGTGCGTGACCCTGCCACTTCGGGCGCGCGCGCATCGACGCGGGTGGTTTTCAGCGGCGCGAAATCCACGTCCAGGGGTGGAAGCGCTTCGTCCGGGCCATAGACCAGCGGATCGCGACGGCCCTCCATCTGTTCGAGGATCGCCGGAAAGCCTCCGGGATAGGTTGGTTCGGGGTCGCTCATGGCGCGAAGATGGCCTGTGCCCTTGGATTGCGCAAGATGGCCTGTCAGGCCGGTGGAAGAGGGTCGCCCGCATCGAGATCCGGCCCGTCGGCGCGCGCGGCCTCGATCCGGGCCCAGACAAACGGGTTGGCATCGCGCTGCCAGACGCCGGACAGGGCAAATCGAAAGCGGGCGGACCCTGCGGCCTCCTGTTCGATCGCGGCGATCAGGTCGGGGCCGTGCTGCACGATCAGATCCTCGAGCGGGCCGGCCGCGACCAGCGCGATATCGTCGGGCGTGGCGCATATGCGGATCAGGTCGCGGACAAGTTCGAAAGCGATGTCGGGGTGTGTTTCGCACAGTGCATCGCTCAGCGCATAGGTCCATGCATCCGGGTGGTCGCGCAGCGCCTCTTCCGATGGGTCGTCGTCTGCGGTGTCGCGCAGATAGCCTAGCAACCTTTGCGCCAGGCGGTCCAGCGGTAGGTCTCCTGGCGGAAGGCTGTCGGCATCCACGGACAGGGCCTTGGCCACAAGATCGCGGGAAAGCATGGTCATTCGGGCATCCTTTGACTGCGTCCTGGCAGAATGGCGCGCGCGCCGCCGCCGCGCAACCGGTCAAACCCATGGGGACGAACGGAAAAAGCCCCCGTTTCGCCTTTGAAGCGGTCAGCCGGCACTGTGATGCAGGATCGGGCGAAAGCCCGCACCGAGGACCGCCACGATCGGCTTGGGTGTCAGAACCTCGACCATGCCCCGCGGTGTTTGCCGCGGGCTGCCATAGCCCGAGGGGGCATAGGGGCGGACCGCATCGGGCGTGACAAGATGCGGCACGTCATCCAGCATCATGAACGTGCCGGGCGGCAAGCTGCCGGCGGGGGCGGTTTGGCGGATTTGGTTTCTCGTGCGGGTCACGCGGTGGCGGTGCAGATGGCGGTCGATCGCCGCGGCGTTGGCGACGGGGCCGTGCACCGCTTCCCAAACCGCGCGGAATCGCAGGTAAACCGCGCGGCGGCACTCGGCGCATGGACGATGGCCGGCAGCAAGGGCGACCGCCTCGTCCAGAAAGAAAAGTTCGGTATATGCGCCCGGCTTCATCACCGGCCGGCGCCGTCCCTTGAAATCCAGCACGCAGCACACCCAATTCTGGTGCCGCCAGCGCGCTGTCCCGAGTTGGCGGTCGTCGTCATGCAGGATGCCGCGATTGCCCATGAAAAACCCGCGCGCCGGGTTTGCGACGATCTCGCCTGTGGGCAGGACGCGGTTCTGCAGGGGCATGGCCCTAGACCATCATTTCCTTGGTCGCCGACAGTTTCACGTCCGGGTAATCGCGTTCGATCCGGTCGATATCCCATTGCAGGCGGGTCAGGTACACGATGTCGCCGTCATGATCGTGGGCGATGTGCTGCTTGTTGGCGGCGGTGAACTTGTCGACCGCGTCCCTGGGGCCGGTGACCCAGCGTGCACTGGTGAATTGCGAGGATTCGAACCGGACGGGCAGGCCGTATTCCAGCTCGATCCGGCTGGCCAGAACCTCGAATTGCAGCGCGCCGACGACCCCCACGATAAAGCCCGAACCGAACGAGGGCTTGAACACCTTGGCGGCGCCTTCCTCGGCGAATTGCATGAGCGCCTTTTCAAGATGCTTGGCCTTCATCGGATCGCCCGCGCGGCAGGTTTGCAGCAGTTCCGGCGCGAAGGACGGGATGCCGGTGACGCGAAGGGCCTCGCCCTCGGTCAGGGTGTCGCCGATGCGAAGCTGACCGTGGTTCGGAATGCCGATGATGTCGCCGGCCCAGCCTTCCTCGGCCAGTTCGCGGTCGGAGGCCAGGAACATCACCGGGTTCGACACGGTCATCGGTTTCTTGCTGCGCACATGGGTCAGTTTCATTCCGCGCTTGAAATGCCCCGAGGCCAGCCGGACAAAGGCCACGCGGTCGCGGTGCTTGGGGTCCATGTTGGCCTGCACCTTGAAGACAAAGCCCGAAACCTTTGTTTCATCAGGGGAAATCTGGCGCGGTTCTGCCGATTGCGGCTGCGGCTCGGGGCCGTATTCGGCAATCCCGTCCATCAGTTCCTTGACCCCGAACGAGTTGATGGCCGAGCCGAACCAGATCGGCGTCATGTGCCCTTCGAGCACCGATTGCGGATCGAGCGCGGGCAGCAATTCGCGCGCCATTTCGACCTCTTCGCGCAGCTTTTCCAACAGGTGCGCGGGGACGTGTTCGGCCAGCGTGGGATCGTCCAACCCGTCGATCTGGATGGATTCCGCCACCTTGTTGCGGTCGGCGCGGTCCATCAGTTCCAGCCGGTCATGCAGCATGTCGTAGCAGCCCAGGAAATCGCGCCCCATGCCGATGGGCCAGCTTGCCGGGGTCACGTCGATGGCCAGCATTTCCTGGATTTCGTCGATGATTTCGAACGTGTCGCGGCTTTCGCGGTCCATCTTGTTGCAGAAGGTCAGGATCGGCAGGTCGCGCAGGCGGCAGACCTCGAACAGTTTCTGCGTCTGGCTTTCCACGCCCTTGGCGCCGTCGATCACCATGATCGCCGCGTCCACCGCCGTAAGGGTGCGATAGGTGTCTTCGCTGAAATCCGAGTGGCCGGGCGTGTCCACAAGATTGAATCGGAACGTCTTGAAATCGAACGACATTGCCGAGGCGGAGACCGAAATCCCGCGGTCCTGTTCCATCTTCATGAAGTCCGAGCGCGTGCGTCGCGCCTCGCCCTTGGCGCGGACCTGTCCGGCCATCTGGATCGCGCCACCGTAAAGCAGGAACTTTTCCGTCAAGGTCGTCTTGCCCGCATCCGGGTGCGAGATGATCGCAAAGGTGCGGCGCCGCGCGATTTCGGGCGGCAGGTCGGGGCGGTTTGAAGCGGCGTCAAGCATGTGCGCGCATATAGAGCCGCATCACCCGGCGTGCAATGACTCTTGGCAGGGTCGGGGCCACGCGCATGGACGGCTGTAGCCTTCGGACTAGTGTCATGAAGTGATCGCACCGAAACCGGAAAGGAGCGAGAGCCATGCCAAATCCCAGCATCAAGGACGAAGACACCTACGAGGCATTGCGCGACAAGGGCTATTCCAAGGAAAAATCCGCGCGTATCGCGAATGCGCAGGCATCCAGGGATCAGCACCCGTCAAGAAAGGGCGGCAAGGCCGCGCCTTACGAAGAGTGGACGAAAGACGCGCTCTATCGGCGCGCGCAGGAGCTGGATGTCGACGGCCGCAGCGACCTGACAAAGGACGAGTTGATCGCCGCCCTGCGCGGCTGACGCCCTAGCGCGCGGGGAGGTTCAAGGCGGCCAGCAGATCGGGGATGTGTTCCTTGAACCGGAAAAATCCATGCGTGGCGTGGGGCCATGCCCTGGCGTCGAAATCGCGCAGACAGCGCAAAAGGGGGCGGTCTGCCTGAACGGCACCCAGCATTTCCGAAACCGGGCCGACAGGGGCATAGGGCGTCACGACCTGTTCCGTGCCCGCCTCTTCGACCCAGGCGCGCAGGTCGGTGGCGTCCTCGATCACGCTCACCGCGCCCAGTCTTTCACCCCATCGCGCCTGCACGTCCTGCAGCGCCTGCGCGGCGAAAGCATGGACATTTTCGGACACTGCCAGCGGGCTGCGCTGCGCCGTGGCGCGCACCAGCGCCGTTGCGACGGGGCGCAGGCCGCGATCGAACAGGAAACCGGGGCTCAGATCGTCCTCGTGCAGGATCAGCGCGCTCGGGCGCGCCATGTCGGGCGTATCGCCCGTCGGCGCGGGCAGGGGCGGCGGGTTGGGCGGGCCGTCAAGCGCAGGGGCATCCGGTGCAAGGCCCTGTGGGCGGAACCGCTGCCCGGTGAATTTGGCGATGTTCGACTGCCGCGCGAGGTATGTCTTGCCCCTGGTCTGCAAGCCCTCGACCCAGCGCCAGGACAGCGTGTTCGACGCCGGATCGCCGTCCAGTAGGTGGCGCAGGAAGAAATCGGCGCCCAGTTGCCATGGCAGGCGCAGGGTGAAAACCCAGATCGACGCGAACCACATGCGCGCGTGGTTGTGCAGATAGCCGGTTTGCGCCAGTTCGCGTGCCCAGGCATCGAAGGCGTCAATGCCCGTCTGACCCAGGCAGGCCTGTTCCCAGGTGCGGCGCAAGCCGGTTTCCGATTGCACGCGGTCCCAGGCGCGCAGGACACCCGCGCGGTAATCCAGCCAGACGGACGGGCGCATTTCCAGCCAGCCCTTCCAATAGGTGCGCCAGAACACCTCGGCCACGAACTTGTCGGCCGCACGGGGGGAATGGCGGCCCAGCACCGCTGCCAGAACCTCGGGTTCGGTCAGCAGGCGATGGCGGATGTAGGGTGACAGCGTAGACACGTTTTCGTGTTTGCCCGCCCCGTGGTCATAGTTGCGCAGCCGGGCATAATCGGCCCCGGCGCGCGGAACGAAAGCGTTGAGTTTTTCAAGCGCGGCTGTGCGTGTCGCGGGAAAATCCATCTGTCCGCCCTGTTGCAACGTTACGGAAGCGGACAGCTAGGACGTGCCGGCCGGGCGACAAGCGCGGATGCAATCTGGTCCGCGCCCCCTTGCAGCCCCTTGGGCGCAACACTAAGACTCCGTTAGGAAGTGAAAGCTAATCATCAGCGACAAACCTTAAGCAGGCGGGCGGAAATGAAAGATCCTCTAGACATTTACATGAACACTCTGGTGCCCATGGTGGTCGAGCAGACGAGCCGGGGCGAGCGCGCCTATGACATCTTTTCGCGCCTCCTGAAGGAACGCATCATTTTCGTGAACGGCCCGGTTCATGACGGCATGTCGTCGCTGATCGTGGCGCAGTTGCTGCACCTTGAGGCGGAAAACCCGTCCAAGGAAATCTCGATGTACATCAACAGCCCGGGCGGCGTGGTGACCTCGGGGCTGTCGATCTATGACACGATGCAGTACATCAAGCCCAAGGTCAGCACGCTGGTGATCGGGCAGGCGGCGTCGATGGGGTCGCTGCTGCTGACGGCGGGCGAAAAGGGCATGCGGTTCAGCCTGCCCAACAGCCGGATCATGGTGCACCAGCCCTCGGGCGGCTACCAGGGCCAGGCGACCGACATCATGATCCACGCCGAGGAAACGCTGAAGCTGAAGCGCCGGCTGAACGAGATCTACGTGAAACACACCGGTCAGGATCTGGAAACGGTCGAGGCCGCGCTGGAGCGCGACAATTTCATGAGCCCCGAAGACGCCAAGGCATGGGGCCTGATCGACGAGATCGTCGCAAGCCGCAACACCGGCGAAGACGACAAGTAACACAGGTGCCGCACCCCGCCGGTGCGGTATAAATTTCGCATTGTCGGCGCTGGGCGGCTGTTCTAGGCTTGTCCCAGCGCAAGACACCGGCTTTGGCCGGCTCACTGCACGACGAGGCCCGAAAGGTACGACATGGCGACGAATTCCGGCGGCGACAGCAAGAACACCCTCTATTGCAGCTTTTGCGGCAAGAGCCAGCATGAAGTGCGCAAGCTGATCGCAGGCCCTACGGTGTTCATCTGCGACGAATGCGTCGAACTCTGCATGGACATCATCCGCGAGGAAACCAAGAGCGCGGGGCTGAAATCCACGGACGGCGTGCCGACGCCCAAGGACATCTGCGACGTGCTGGACGATTACGTGATCGGCCAGGCGATGGCCAAGCGCGTTCTGTCCGTCGCGGTTCACAACCACTACAAGCGTTTGAACCACGCCGCGAAATCCAGCGATATCGAGCTGGCGAAATCCAACATCCTGCTGATCGGTCCGACCGGTTGCGGCAAGACGCTGCTGGCGCAGACGCTGGCGCGCATCCTCGATGTGCCGTTCACCATGGCCGATGCCACCACGCTGACCGAAGCGGGCTATGTCGGCGAGGATGTCGAAAACATCATCCTCAAGCTGCTGCAGGCGTCCGAATACAACGTGGAACGCGCGCAGCGCGGCATCGTCTATATCGACGAGGTCGACAAGATCACGCGCAAGTCGGAAAACCCGTCGATCACCCGTGACGTTTCGGGCGAGGGTGTGCAGCAGGCGCTGCTGAAGCTGATGGAAGGCACGGTTGCCAGCGTTCCGCCGCAAGGTGGCCGCAAGCATCCGCAACAGGAATTCCTGCAGGTCGACACGACGAACATCCTGTTCATCTGTGGCGGTGCCTTCGCGGGCCTTGACCGGATCATCGCGCAGCGCGGCAAGGGCAGCGCCATGGGCTTTGGCGCCGATGTGAAAGACCCCGATGCGCGCCGGGTTGGGGAGCTTTTTGCCGAGCTCGAACCCGAAGACCTGCTGAAATTCGGTCTGATCCCCGAATTCGTCGGCCGTCTGCCGGTGATCGCGACCCTGGAAGACCTGGATGAGGATGCGCTTGTCACCATCCTGACCGAGCCCAAGAACGCACTGGTCAAGCAGTACCAGCGCCTGTTCGAGCTGGAAGACGTGCAGCTTACCTTTACCGACGACGCGCTGACCGCGATCGCCAAGCGCGCGATCCAGCGCAAGACAGGGGCGCGGGGCCTGCGGTCGATCCTGGAAGACATCCTTCTGGACACGATGTTCGAGCTTCCCAGCCTTTCGGATGTGCAGGAAGTCGTGGTGAACGAAGAGGCGGTGACCTCGGACGCCAAGCCCTTGCTGATCTACTCGGACAAGAAAAAGGAAGGCGCGAACGCGGGGTAAGACCGCCGCCATCGCCAAACAAGAGGGGCCGTCAGGCCCCTTTTTCGTATCCGTGATGGGGGATCAGAAATCGTTGGTGCGTATCTTGTCCTCGATATCCTTGATCATGGCGTCCATCCCGATGTCTTCGATGCCGAGTTGGCCCCTCTCGTCCTTTTGCCGCATCTTCAGGGCATCGAGGCTGTGACCCACGCGGGGGTCGGGGCCGGTGTGGATGCCCGCCGCTTGCAGAGCCATGTCGCGCTGGGATTTGTAGGCATCCCGTCGGGTGGTGGCAGGTTCTTCGCTTTCCCGGGTCGGGACCGGCACGAATTTGGCGCCCTTGCTGCCGGTGACCGACGCGGGCAAGCCGGACGTTCCGCCACCGAATCCGGCCATCAGGCTTTGTGCCTTCGACGGTTCGAACCATGCCTTGTCGACCCCGAAGTCCTGAAGTGCGCCGCTTTTCGCGGCGATCCCGCAAAGTCCAGCACCCGTTGCGCCGACCACGGCGATTGCCAACCTGAAACTCATTACGCGTCCTTTCGCATCATCAACGCCACACAATCGGATGCAGCGCGCCCTGCGTGACATTTGGATCAGGCGTAATTGGGGCGGCGCAGGGGAAAAGCCTTGTCGGCCAGGGCGCGCAACCCCGGTTTCGCACTGGACGTTGCAGCCCGAATGCGCCATATCAGGGGCGATATTTTCGGAGGCACCCATGGGCATCACCACCTTTATCAAGCGCATCTTCACTTGGTGGAACGGCCAAACCCTTGGCACGCAACTCTACACGTGGCGCAAGGGTGTGAAAGTCGGCGAAGACGAGCAGGGCAACATCTTTTACCGCTCGCGCGACGGCAAGCGCCGCTGGGTGATCTTCAACGGCGAGGTCGAGGCGAGCCGCATCAGCCCCGATTGGCACGGCTGGCTGCACCACACCTTCGACGAGGCGCCCAGTGAACGCCCCCTGCAGCACAAGCCATGGGAAAAACCGCATCAGGAAAACCTGACGGGCACACCGCTGGCCTATGCGCCGGCAGGGTCGATCCGGCGCGCGCAACCGGCCGAACGTCGCGATTACGAGGCCTGGAGCCCGGAATAAGACCATGTCGCATTCCTCCACCGAAATCCTGGTCGGCGGCGCGGTTCTGGCGGCCGCCATCGGCTTTGTGGTCTATACGGGGCAGACGACCGGGTTTGCCACCTCGACCGCGGGCTACCCGCTGTCGGCGTCCTTCCGGTCCATCGAAGGTGTCAATGTAGGGACCGACGTGCGCCTGGCCGGGGTCAAGATCGGCACCGTGACCGACATTGCGCTGAACCCGCAGACATTCCGGGCGGACACGACTTTTTCGGTCGCGAACGGGATCGAAATCCCCGACGACAGCGCGGTGATCGTGTCGTCCGAAGGGCTGCTTGGCGGGAATTTCGTGGAAATCATGCCGGGTGGCTCTCCGTTCAACCTGGAGCCCGGATCCGAGATCGAGGATACGCAAAGCTCGGTCAGCCTCGTGTCGCTGCTGCTCAAATTCGTATCGGGCAACGGGGGCGAAGGCCAATGAGGGGGCTGCTGCTGGCCGGTTTGCTGCTGGCGGCAAGCACAGGCTGGGCCGAAGCGGTAAGTCGGGGCAATGGCGCGATCCTGCGCGTGCTAGACAAGCTGACAGGCGAGTTGCGCGATGTTGAGCTGCCCAATGGCGGCGCGGCGTCGATGGGGCGTTTGCAGCTTGAACTGGGGGAATGCCGCTATCCCGAGGGCAACCCTTCGGGTGATGCCTATGCGTTCGTAACCGTGCGGGACACCGATGGCGAACCGGTCTTTTCGGGCTGGATGATCGCGTCGTCCCCTGCGCTGAACGCGCTTGACCATCCGCGCTATGACGTTTGGGTCATCCGGTGCAATACGCTGTGACCGTCGCCTGACAGGTCGTGGCCGTTGAAATCGGCATCCCCCTCCAACGCTTCGGCCAGCCGCGCGCGGTATTCGGCGCGCGGGATTTCCACGCCGCCGAGCGACGCCAGATGCGGTGTCAGGAATTGCGTGTCGAACAGGGTGAAGCCGCAGCGCCGCAGGTGATCGACCAGCCAGGCCAGCGCGATCTTCGAGGCGTCGCGCCGGCGCGAAAACATGCTTTCCCCAAAGAACGCGCGTCCCAGCGTGACGCCGTAAACACCGCCGATCAGATATGTCCCGCTTTCATCCCAAACTTCGAGCGAATGGGCACGGTTCAGATCGAACAGCGACATGTAAAGCGTACGGATACGTTCGGAAATCCAGGTTTCCTCGCGGTCGGCGCATCCGTCCACGACGCCCGCAAAGTCGCGGTCGATGCTGACGCGGTAGTCGCCGCGCCTTATGGCGCGGGCCAGGCTGCGCGAAATGTGGAACCCGTCCAGCGGAATGACCCCGCGCCGTCGCGGATCGACCCAGAACAGGTCCGGGTCGCTGCGCGTTTCGGCCATCGGAAATACCCCCGCCGCATAGGCGTGGAGCAAAAGGTCAGGGCTGATGTCGGGGTCATCGCGCGGCATGAGCCCGAGTCTGCCTGAACGCACCCGGAATGGCGAGGGGGATCGCGTCCGGGTCGATCCCTGGATGACCCGGACGGCAAATCATGCCTGCAAATTCGCCTCGAGCCAGCGTTCCAGCCAGTGGATATTGTAATTTCCACTGAGAATGTCGGCTTCTTGCAGCAGCGCGTGGAACAGCGGCACGGTGGTGTCGACGCCGTCCACGATCAATTCGCCCAATGCACGGTTGAGACGCGACAACGCCTCGGGGCGGTCGCGGCCATGCACGATCAGCTTGCCGATCAGGCTGTCGTAGTAGGGTGGGATCCGGTAGCCGTCATAGAGTGCCGAATCCATACGCACGCCCAAGCCGCCGGGGGCATGGTATTGCGTGATCGTTCCGGGACAGGGGGCGAAGTTCGGCAGCTTTTCGGCGTTGATCCGTACCTCGATTGCGTGGCCGTTGATCTGCAGATCGTCCTGGGTAAAGGACATCGGCAGCCCTTCGGCGACGCGGATCTGTTCGCGCACGAGGTCGACACCGAAAATCGCCTCGGTCACGGGGTGTTCGACCTGAAGGCGCGTGTTCATTTCGATGAAGTAGAACTCGCCGTCTTCGTAGAGGAATTCGATCGTGCCGGCGCCGCGATAGCCCATTTCGGCAATCGCGTTGGCGCAGATGCCGCCGATGCGCGCGCGTTCCTCGGCGCTGATGGCGGGGCCGGGGGCTTCTTCAAAGACTTTCTGGTGACGCCGTTGCAGAGAACAGTCGCGTTCGCCCAGATGCACCCCGCCGCCCTTGCCGTCGCCGAATACCTGGATTTCGATATGGCGCGGCTTTTGCAGGTATTTCTCGATATAGACCTCGTCATTGCCGAAAGCGGCCTTGGCCTCCGAGCGCGCGGTCTGGAAGGCGCGTTCCATCTCGGCCTCGTTGCGGGCGACCTTCATGCCGCGCCCGCCGCCACCGGCGGTCGCCTTGATGATCACCGGGTATCCGAAATCGGCGCCGATCTTTTTCGCGGCGGCCACATCGGGCACACCGCCTTCGGAGCCGGGCACTACAGGGATGCCCAGTTTCTTGGCGGTGTCCTTGGCGGTGATCTTGTCGCCCATGATGCGGATATGTTCGGCCGACGGCCCTATGAAGGTGATGCCGTGATCTTCGACGATCTGGACGAAATTGGCATTCTCGCTGAGAAAGCCGTAACCGGGATGGATCGCCTGCGCGCCCGTCACCTCGCAGGCCGAGATGATCGCCGGGATCGACAGATAGCTTTCGGTGCCCGAGGGCGGGCCGATGCAGACCGATTCGTCGGCCATGCGGACGTGCATCGCGTCGGTATCGGCCGTGGAATGCACGGCGACCGACTGGATGCCCATCTCACGGCAGGCGCGGATGACGCGGAGCGCGATCTCGCCGCGGTTGGCGATCAGGATCTTGTCGAACATGATCGCGGCCTCACTCGATGATCATCAGGGGCGCGCCATATTCCACCGCGCCGCCATCTTCGACCAGGATGCGCTTGACGGTGCCGCCGCGGGGGGCGGGGATATGGTTCATGGTCTTCATGGCCTCGATGATCAGCAGCGTGTCGCCTTCGGCCACCTTGTCGCCCACGCTGACGAATGACGGCGCGCCGGGCTCGGGCTGCAGGTAGACCGTGCCGACCATGGGCGAGGTCACGGCGCCAGGGTGGCTGGCGGGGTCCGCTTCGGCGGCTGGTGCTGCGGCGGGGGCTGCGGCTGCCGGGGCCGCTGGTGCGGCCACCGGGGCGGGCGCGGCGGCTGCGACCTGCGTCACCACTTGTGCGCCACCGCGGCTGACGCGGACATTCAGGCTGTCGTTCTCGCCGTATTCGCGCATCACCTCAAGCTCGTTGAGATCGTTTTCGCGCAGCAGTTCCGCCAGTGCCTGGATGAAAGTCACGTCGGCATCATGGGTCTTTTTGTTCATCGGTGTCCTCGCCGGTTCTGTCCGTCGGGCGCATCGTGATGGCCCGGCCTCTGGCCGCCGCTTATAGGGGATAGCTGACCCGACGAAAAGCGGCGGTTTCGGCTGAATTTGGGGGTTTTGGCCCCGGATTGCGAGGGGAAAAGCACGCGATCCGCGGCTTTTCGCGCCTCAGAGCGGCATGCCCGAAAGTTTCGCAACGAGTTCGGCCAGTTTTCTTGCGTGAAATTTCTCGAGCAATCGCGCGCGGTAGACTTCGACCGTGCGATAGCTCAGCCCGAGATCGCGGCCGATCTCTTTCGACGTCATGCCGCGGCAGGTCAGGATCGCCACTTCGCGTTCGCGCTGCGTGAGTTCGACAAGCGGGCGTTCGTCGGACAGATCGGCGAATGACCATATCCCGCGCCGGAATGGATCGTCGGGCGTCAGGCTTTGCCCGCGGACCCGGCACCAGAAAAGCTGCCCGTCCTGCCGCCGCATCACGCGTTCATCCGCATAGCGCCCGGTTTCGCGCATCACCGACAGCCCGCGCGCGCCGATGCGTTTGTAATCCTCGGGACTGGGGTAAAGATCGGCCACGGGCGTGTCGGTGTAATCGCCGGGCGCACCGCCGAACGCCTCGGCGAACAGGGCGTTGCAGCGCCGGATGATCCGGTTTTCCAGCAGGCACAGCCCGACCGGTGCGTTTTCGAAAACTGTCTCGGCGATATCCATGCCCGTATTTCTACCAATTGATTGCGGTGGGCTGCGATGGTTTTCTGAACCCGGACGAGGGAGGGAGCAAGCCCAATGAATATCGGTTTGTGGCTGCAACGCAGTGCGATCCGCTGGCCCGGACGGCCTGCGCTGTATCTCGGGACCGACCTGGTGGAAAATTATGCCGGGTTCGACGCCGCCGCGCGTGCGGTCGCGGGATGGCTGAGGGCGCAGGGCATCGCGCCCGGCGACCGGGTCGCGATCTTCATGAAGAACGTTCCCGACTATCTGATCGTGCAATATGGCATCTGGTATGCCGGCGCGGTGGTCGTGCCCATCAACGCCAAGCTGCACGGGCGCGAGGCCGCCTGGATCATCGAAAACAGCGGTGCGCGTATCGCCTTTGCCACGTCGGCCCTGGCGGAGGCCCTGTCCGAGGCTGATGCCCCGGCGCGGGTTATCGACACCGGGTCGGACATGTTCGCCCGCGCGCGCGCCCACATCCCGATCGATGGGGTGACGGAACGTGCCGCCGACGATCTGTGCTGGTTGTTCTACACATCCGGCACCACCGGCCGGCCCAAGGGCGTGATGATCACCAACCGGATGCTGATCAACATGGCGCTGGATTATCAGGTGGATGTGGATCGCGTCTCGGCCGAGGACACGGCGCTTTATGCCGCGCCGCTGTCGCACGGGGCAGGGATCTACAACCTGATGCATGTGCAGATGGGCGCGCGGCATGTCTGCCCTGTCTCGGGCGGGTTCGAACCGGGCGAGATTTTCGACCTCGCGCGGTATTTCGAGAGGGTGCACATGTTTGCCGCGCCGACGATGATCAAGCGGATGACGCTTGCCGCGCAGGAGATGGGCGAAACGGGCAAGGGCCTGCGCACCATCGTCTATGGCGGCGGGCCGATGTACGTGGCCGATATCGTCGAGGCCGTGGACCTGTTCGGCCCGATTTTCGTGCAGATCTACGGGCAGGGCGAATGCCCGATGGCGATCACCGCGCTGTCGCGCGAAGAGGTGGCGGATCGCGATCATCCGCGTTGGCGCGAACGGCTGGCCTCGGTCGGGCGGGCGCAGGCGTCGGTCATGGTGCGGATCGGCGATGCCGAGGGCCGCGAGGTGCCGCGCGGCACGCCCGGTGAAATCATGGCGCGCGGCGACACCGTCATGCCTGGCTACTGGCAGAACCCCGAGGCGACCGCCAAGACGCTGGTCGGCGGCTGGCTGAAGACCGGCGATGTCGGGTTCATGGACGAGGACGGCTATGTCACCATGCAGGACCGTTCCAAGGACATGATCATCTCGGGCGGCACGAATATCTATCCGCGCGAGGTCGAAGAGGCGCTGCTGACGCACCCGTCCGTGCAGGAGGTCGCCGTCGTCGGCCGGCCCGACCCGGAATGGGGCGAAGAGGTGGTCGCCTTCGTGGTTTGTACGCCTGGGCAACCGCTGACCGAGGCCGAGTTGGACGCGCATTGCCTTGCACAAATCGCACGTTTCAAGCGGCCAAAATCGTATTATTCGCTGTCAGAATTGCCAAAAAACAACTATGGCAAGGTTTTGAAGACAGAATTGCGCAAACGTCTGGAGGAGGGTGTGGCATGACGAATCTGAGTGGAAAAACGGCCCTTGTGACGGGCTCGGTGCAGGGGATCGGACTGGCGATTGCCGAGGCTCTGGCCGGGGCGGGCGCGCGCATCGCGGTGCATGGGCTGGCGGGCGACAGCCAGATCGACGAGGTCTGCACCCATCTGCGCGAAAAGGGCGCGCCGCAGGCCGAGTTCTTTCACGGCGACCTGCGCAATCCTGACCAGGTGGACGAGCTGATGCAGGCCGTCGCTGCGTGGGGCAGGGCGGATATCCTGGTGAACAATGCCGGTATCCAGAAAACGGCCGCATTAAAGGATGTGGGCCGGGACACCTGGGATGCGATCCTGGCGGTGAACCTGACGGCGGCGTTTCACACGATGCAGGCGGCAATGCCGTTGATGGCCGAACGCGGTTATGGCCGGGTGATCAACATCGCCAGCGTGCATGGGCTGGTCGCGTCGAGAGAAAAGGCGCCTTACGTGGCGGCCAAGCACGGGCTGGTGGGGCTGTCCAAGGTGGCGGCGCTGGAATATGCCGATGCGGGCAGCAAGCAGGCGGGCGGCGTGACGGTTAATTGCATCTGTCCGGGCTGGACGGAAACCGCGATCATCGAGCCGCAGGTCGCAGCGCGTGCCAAGGCCCATGGCGGGGATCGCGATGCCGGTATCGCCGATCTGCTGGCCGAAAAGCAGCCCAGCCGGCGCACCAGCGACCCGTCCGAAATCGGCGCGCTGGCGCTGTGGCTGTGCAGCCCGGTTGCCCACAATGTGACGGGTGTGTCCATTCCTGTGGATGGCGGCTGGACCGCGCAGTAACCAAAGCCGGGCTTAGCTGCCGTCGAAAACCGCCATCATCGCCGCGCGCAGCCGTTCGACATCCTGATCCACCGTGGCGGCGGGATCGCAGTGAAAGGGCGGCAGCACATCTATCCTGATCGTGCCGCTTTTGGGGAATACCTTGCCCCGTGGCAGCAGGGCGTCGGAATCGTGGATCACGATTGGACGGATCGTCCGCCCCGTTTCGCGCGCGACCATCACGGCGCCTGCCTTGAACGCGCCAAGCGATTGCGTGGCCGTGCGCGTGCCTTCGGGAAACAGCACGACGGATTGACGGTCGGGCATGTCCCGCACGGCGCGTGAAAGGGTTTCCATGGCCAGCTTTCCGCTTTTCCGGTCGATCTCGACCAGTCCGGCGCCCTTGAACCCGGTCCGCAGCAGCGGGGCGTCGCACAGTTCCTTCTTGGCGGCAAAGGTGAACCATTTGTTGTCGGGGACGACATCCATCAGGGCAAAGCCATCGAGATGGCTGCGGTGATTGATCACGATGATGCTGCCGGTATCCGTGCCAAGGGTCTGGCGATCTTGGTCCGACATCTCGGCGCGTATGCCGAGCAGCCACAGCAACCTGGAACAGGCCCGCTTCACCAAACGCCAGTACCACCCGCGAAACCCGCGGCGATGCACGCATAGCAGCGGCACGAAAGCGATGAACAGGAAATAGAACGGGCCAAAAAACACGAGGATCGCGCGTTTGACCAACCGGATCGGAGCCGGGTCGATGGCCACGGCATTCGATCCGCGGCGGTTATCTGGTTTTTCCATCGAAGCCTGGCAGGAATTGTCGACCCGCGGTCGCGTGAGGCCGTGGCCGCGGTGGCGGCACAACCGGCTGCCCGGGATGGGCGGCTGCGCTTCCATCGGGCATTTGTGCCGGAACCGCAATAAGAAAAGCCCCCGCCGGAAACGTATCCGGCGGGGGCCTTTAGTGCGTCAAGAATGGGGTCAGCCCCGGTTCATGCGGTTCTCGATCAGCTCGTCCACCACGCCGGGGTCGGCGAGGGTCGAGGTGTCGCCCAGGCTGCCGTAATCGTTCTCGGCGATCTTGCGCAGGATGCGGCGCATGATCTTGCCCGAACGGGTCTTTGGCAGACCGGGGGACCATTGGATCAGGTCGGGCTTGGCGATCGGGCCGATTTCCTGGCGCACCCAGTCGGACAGCTCCTTGCGCAGCTCTTCGGTCGGGGTTTCCCCGGACATCAGCGTGACATAGGCGTAGATGCCCTGGCCCTTGATGTCGTGCGGATAGCCCACCACGGCGGCTTCGGCGACCTTGGAATGGGCGACCAGCGCGCTTTCGACCTCGGCGGTGCCCATGCGGTGGCCCGACACGTTGATCACGTCGTCGACGCGGCCGGTGATCCAGTAATAGCCGTCGGCATCGCGGCGGCAGCCGTCGCCCGAGAAGTAATAGCCCTTGTATTGCTGGAAATAGGTCGCCTGGAACCGGTCGTGATCGCCCCAGACGGTGCGCATCTGCCCCGGCCAGCTGTCCTTGATGCACAGCACGCCTTCGGCCTCGGTCGTGGTGATTTCCTTGCCGCTTTCGGTTTCCAGGATGACCGGCTGCACGCCAAAGAAGGGCAGGGTGGCCGATCCCGGCTTGGCCGCGGTCGCGCCGGGCAGCGGGGTGATCAGGTGGCCACCGGTTTCTGTCTGCCACCAGGTGTCGACGATGGGGCAGTTGCCCTTGCCGACGACGTCGTTGTACCAGTTCCACGCCTCGGGGTTGATCGGCTCGCCCACGGTGCCCAGCAGCTTGAGATCGCTGAGGTCGTATCTTTCGACGAACTCGTTTCCCTGGCCCATCAGCGCGCGGATGGCGGTGGGGGCGGTGTAGAACTGGTTGACCTTGTGCTTTTCGCACACCGCCCAGAACCGGCCGGCATCGGGATAGGTCGGAACGCCCTCGAACATCAGCGTGGTCGCGCCGTTGGCGAGCGGGCCGTAGATGATGTAGCTGTGTCCGGTCACCCAACCCACATCAGCCGTGCACCAGAAGATGTCACCGTCGTGGTAATCGAACGTGTACTGGTGCGTCATCGCGGCATAGACGAGGTAGCCGCCCGACGTATGCACCACGCCCTTGGGCTGACCGGTGGATCCCGAGGTGTAGAGGATGAACAGCGGATCTTCGGCGCTCATTTCCTCGGGCGGGCAATCGGCGCTGACTTTTTCGGCCTCTTCGTGCCACCAGAAATCCAGGTCGCGGCGCCATGCGATCTGATCGCCCGTGCGTTGGACGACCAGGCATTTCACGTCCGTGGTGTCATGCAGAAGCGCCTGGTTCACGTTGTCCTTGAGCTTGGTGCGGCGGCCGCCGCGCGGGGCGGTGTCGGCGGTGATCACCAGCTTGGCGTCGCAGCCGTTCACTCGGGCGCCCAGGGCGTCGGGCGAGAAGCCCGCAAAGACGATCGAATGGATCGCGCCAATGCGCGCGCAGGCCAGCATGGCATAGGCGGCCTCGGGGATCATTGGCAGGTAGATGACGACGCGGTCGCCCTTGCCGATGCCGAGGTTCTTGAGCACGTTCGCCATCTTCGAGACTTCGGCGTGCAGTTCCTTGTAGGTGATGTGCTGCGCGTCGTCGCCCGGCTCGTCCGGTTCCCAGATGATCGCGGTCTGATCGCCGCGCGTGGCCAGGTGGCGGTCGATGCAGTTGGCCGCGACGTTCAGCGTGCCGTCCTCGAACCATTTGATCGAAACGTCACCGAAATTGTAGTTCACGTCCTTCACGCGGGTGAACGGCTTGATCCAGTCGATGCGCTTGCCGTGCTCGGCCCAGAAGGCTTCGGGATCGTCGATCGATGCCTTGTACATCTCGGCGTATCTGGCCGCGTCCACATGGGCATTCGCCGCGAATTCCGGGGCGGGGGGATAGGTCTTGTCAGACATGGTTCGTCCTTCTGTCCCTTGGTCTTTCCTGATTTTCGATTATGGGCCCGCCCGACACAAGCCTTGCGGCCGGGGGCGGGCAGGCCCTGGCCGTCAGATGGCCAGGTATTCCGCGCGCAGTTCCTCGTTTTCGAGGACTTCGGCGGCGGCTCCGTCGAACACGACCGACCCGGTGTCGAGAATGACCGAACGGTCGGCCAGCTCAAGCGCGCGAACGGCGTTCTGTTCGACGATCACCGTGGTGATGCCCTGTTCCTTGATCAGGCGCAGCGTCTTTTCGATCTCGTCCACGATCACGGGTGCCAGACCTTCGTAGGGTTCGTCAAGCAGCAGCACCTTGATGTCGCGGGCCAGCGCCCGCGCAATGGCCAGCATCTGCTGTTCGCCGCCCGAAAGGGTGACGCCTTCCTGCTTGCGGCGTTCGCCCAGGCGGGGGAACAGCTCGTACAGGCGTTCGATCGACCAGCCGATCGGTGGGGCGATCTGGGCGAGCTGCAGGTTTTCCTCGACCGTGAGGCCGGGGATGATGCGGCGATCCTCGGGCACCAGCCCGATGCCAAGCTGCGATGCCTGGTGGCTGTTCTTGAGGTGCAGCGGCTGGTGATCCAGCCAGACCTCGCCATGGCTGATCTGCGGGTCGTCCAGCCGGGCAATGGCGCGCAGGGTCGATGTCTTGCCTGCGCCGTTCCGGCCCAGAAGGGCCAGGATTTCGCCCTCGTGCACGTTGAAGCTGACGCCCTGCACGATGTAGCTTTCGCCATAATAGGCGTGGATGTCCCAGACCGAAAGGTAGGCGGGGGCGGTTTCGGCCAGGTTCTTGCCCTTCGAAAAATCGGGTTTGACGTTCATGTCCGGCCCTCCTTACGCGGTTTCGCCTAGATACGCTTCGCGCACCTTGGGGTTGCCCTTGATGTTCTCGGGCGCATCTTCGACCAGCGGCGTGCCCTGCGCCAGGACGGTGATCCGGTCGGCCAGGCTGAACACCACATGCATGTCATGTTCGATGATGCACATGGTGATGTCGCGCTTTTCCTTGATCTCCTTGAGAAGATCGATGGTGTTGTTGGTGTCGGCGCGCGCCATGCCGGCGGTCGGTTCGTCCAAAAGCAGCAGCTTCGGTTCCTGCACCAGGCACATCGCCATTTCCAGGCGGCGCTTGTCGCCCCGGCTGAGGCTGGCGGAGTGCATGTTCCGCTTGTCGGCCATGTTGAGGTCTTCCAGCATGAGCAGCGCTTTTTCCATGATCTGCTTTTCGTTCTGCACGCCCTCGATCGCGTGCATGCGGAACGCCCCGTCGCGCTTGGCAAAGCAGGGGATCATGACGTTTTCCAGCACGCTCAGGTCGCCGAAGATCTCGGGCGTCTGGAACACGCGGGAAATGCCCATCTGGTTGATTTCGAACGGCTTGCGCCCCAGCACCGACTGTCCGTTGAACATGACCGATCCGGTGTCGGGGATCAGCTTGCCCACCAGGCAGTTGAGCAGCGTGGACTTGCCCGCGCCGTTCGGGCCGATGATGGCGTGCACCGTGTTTTCCGCCACGCTGAGGTTCACATCCCCCAGCGCCTGCAGACCGCCGAAGCGCTTGTTGACGCCCTTGACTTCAAGGATACCCATTGGTCCCTCTCCTTATTCTGCAGGTTGCTTGGCTTTGGACTTGTCGTCCTTGGTCGCCTTCTTGCGGCTGAAAAGCCGCATGATGCGCTGTCCGCCTTCGACAAGGCCGCCGGGCAGGAAGATCACGACCAGCATGAACAGGATGCCCAGGGTCAGGTGCCAGCCCTTGCCGATGAAGGGATGGATGATCGCCACGGTCAGGTCTTCGATCCCGTCCGGCATCCAGGCGAACCAGCCATGCAGGACGTTGTCGTTGATCTTCGAAAAGATGTTCTCGAAGTACTTGATCATGCCGGCGCCCAGAACGGGGCCGATCAGCGTGCCGGCGCCACCGAGGATCGTCATCAGAACGACCTCGCCGCTTGCGGTCCACTGCATCCGCTCGGCGCCCGCCAGCGGGTCCATCGACGCCATCAGGCCACCGGCCAGGCCGGCATACATGCCCGAGATCACGAAGGCCGCCAATGTGTAGGGGCGCGAGTTCAGGCCGGTATAGTTCAGGCGGTTCTGGTTCGATTTGATCGCCCGCAGCATCATGCCGAAGGGCGAGCGGAAAATGCGGATCGCGAGGTAGAAGGCGACGAGCATCACGATCGCGCAGACATAGTAGCCTGCCGAGAATGTGAAGCTCCACGGGCCGATCACGAGATCGGTGGCCGAGCGCATTTCAAGCCCGAACAGGTTCGTCACCGGGATCGAGCCGTCAGCGGTGGCCGAGGTGCCCAGTATGCGCGGATCTTCCAGTGTCAGCTGAAGGCCGGTTTCGCCGTTGGTGATCGGCGTCAGAACCGAGTAGGCGAGTGCGAACGACATCTGCGCGAAGGCCAGCGTCAGGATCGAAAAGTAGATACCCGAGCGCCGCAGGCTGACATAGCCGATGACCAGAGCAAAGAGCCCGGCGATGACAACCGACAGGACGATGGCCGGGATGATGTTCATGCTGAGCAGCTTGAACATCCACACCGCCGAGTACGATCCCACACCCAGGAAGGCCGCGTGGCCGAAGGACAGATAACCGGTCAGGCCGAACAGGATGTTGAACCCGATCGCGAAGATCCCGAAGATCACGAAGCGCTGCATCAGGTCCGGGTAGCCCGCGTTGAACTGCGCAAGGCCGCTGTCGGTGGGGAACGGGTTCAGGATGAATGGGGCCAGCAGCGTCAGCAGCGCGACCACCAGAAGAAGAGTGGTGTCTTTTTTGTCGAGTCCGAACATGGGCTCAGTCCTCCATCACGCCTGCACGTCCCATCAGACCGCGCGGACGGGTCAGAAGGATGATGATGGCGACAAGGTAGATGATGATCTGGTTGATGCCGGGGATCGTGGTCGTTGCCCAGGTGGTCGAGGCAAAGCTTTCCAGGATACCGAGAACGAAACCGGCAAGCACGGCGCCGGGCAGCGAGCCCATGCCGCCCACAACCACCACGACGAAGCTGAGGACAAGGAAATCCATCCCCATGTGGTAGTTGGGCGCATTGATCGGCCCGTACATCACGCCGGCGAGGCCCGCAACGGCGGCCGCCAGCCCGAACATGATGGTAAAGCGCCTGTCGATGTCGATGCCCAGCAGCCCCACGGTTTCACGGTCGGCCATGCCGGCGCGAACGACCATCCCGAAGGTGGTGAACTGAAGGAATGCGAAGACACCGCCGATGATCAGCGCGGCAAAGCAGAAATACACGATCCGCCAGACCGGATAGACGACGCCGTCCATCAGCGTGGCCACGCCGGACAGAAGCTCGGGGGCCGGGGTCTGGATCGGGTTGGCGCCGAAATTGGCCTTGATGATCTCCTGCAGGACGATGGCAAGGCCGAAGGTCACGAGGATCTGGTCGGCATGGGGACGCTTGTAGAAATGCTTGATCAGGCCGCGTTCCATGACAAAGCCGATGACCAGCATGATCGGGATGGCGAAGAGGATCGCAAGCGGCACCGACCAGTCGATGATGGTGGCGCCGACATCGGGGCCGAACCAGCTTTCGACATAGGGTGTCTTGACCTTCAGCGGCTGGCCGAGAAAGTCGGTCTTGTCGGGGTCGATCGTCTCGAAGCTGAGATTCAGCAGGCGCTGCAGCGTGACCGCGCAGAAAGCGCCGATCATGAACAGGGCGCCATGGGCGAAATTCACCACGCCGAGCGTGCCGAAAATAAGTGTCAGACCCAGCGCGATAAGCGCATAGGCCGAGCCCTTGTCGAGCCCGTTCAGGATTTGCAGGATGATTGCGTCCATTGTCCCACCCTTAAGCCTGGGAGTGTGGATAAAGCCCAAGGCCCCGCAGGGCCGTCAGTGAGCTGTGCGAAAAGGGTGGGCGTTTCCGCCCACCCTTGTCTGGCGATCAGGCGCCGGGGTTGCAGGAGCCCAGAGCGCCGCCTGCGAACATCGGGTGATCGGGTGCGTATTCGACCTGCGCGCGGGGCGTGATCTGGACAACTTCCAGAAGGTCGAATTCCGAGGTCGGGTTTTCCTTGCCCTTCACGACCAGCACGTCCTTGAAGCACTGGTGGTCCTCGGCGCGGTAGAGCGTCGGGCCGTTGCCCAGACCGTCGAACTCGTAGCCTTCGAGGGCTTCGACGACGGCGCAGGGGTTGAACGAACCGGCACGCTGCACGGCATCCGCATAAAGCAGCGTCTGCACGTAGCAGGTATGCGCGGCCTGGCTCGGCGGGAAGCCATACTTGGTGCCGAACGACTTGACGAACGCCTTGGAGCCTTCGTCCTGCAGCGACCAGTGCCAGTTGGTCGAACCGACGATGCCCTTGATGTTCTCGCCGGCACCGCGTGCCATCAGGCGCGAGAAGAGCGGAACGACGATTTCGAAGTTCTTGCCGTTCACCTGCTTGTTGCGCAGGCCGAACTGAACCGCGTTGGTCAGCGAGTTGACCATGTTGCCGCCGTAGTGGTTCAGAACCAGCACGTCTGCGCCCGAGTTCAGAACCGGCGCGATGTAGGACGAGAAGTCCGTCGCGGCCAGCGGGGTCAGCACGTTTTCAACGGTTTCCCAGCCCAGCGCCTCGGTGGCGGCTGCGATGGATTCCTGCTGCGTCCAGCCCCAGGTGTAGTCGGCGGTCAGGTGATAGGCCTTGCGGTCATCGCCATAGAGCTCTTTCAGCACCGGCGCGAGTGCCGCGCCCGACATGTAGCCGTTGAAGAAGTGGCGGAAGCCGTTTGCCTTCTTGTCCTTGCCGGTCGTGTCGTTCGAGTGCGTCAGGCCGGCCATGAAGATCACGCCCGCCTCCTGGCAGAGGCCCTGAACGGCGATTGCCACACCGGAGGACGAACCGCCGGTGATCATGATGGCGCCGTCCTTTTCGATCATCGACTTGGCCGATGCGCGGGCTGCGTCCGACTTGGTCTGGGTGTCGCCGGTGACGTATTCCACCTTCTTGCCCAGGATGCCGGTCCCGTCGAGCGCCTTCGAGCTGAAGGTGCCCATCATGCCGCCGTCGCCGCCACCGTTCAGGTGTTCGACAGCCAGTTCATAGGCGCGCAGTTCGTCGGCGCCCTCGTCGGCATAAGGTCCGGTCTGGGGCACGTTGAAGCCCAGCGTGACCGAGCCGCCGGTCGGTTCGTTGGTAAATGCGCTGGCGGACGATGCGGTAAAGATCGTCGGCAGTGCGACACCGGCACCGACGCCGACACCGCTCTTGAGAACGCCACGACGCGTCAGATTGGTTTTGGACATGTAATCCTCCCGTTTCGTGAAAAGCGGGGGGCCTCCTCAAGCGTCCCCGCAGGCACAATTGTGCAAATGGATTATCGGGTCAGACAAGAAAACTTCGCAACAACTGCTTTTGAAGAAAGAATTTTTTTGTAAAGAATTGCACAATGCCATAGTATGCATTGTAAAGAAATTATTCCGCAGCGCAGAAAAGCGTTGATTTGTCACAAAAATGAGAGGTGCCGATCATGCCCCAGGGTCAGTTGACGGGCACGCGCATCCGCGAGCGTCGTGTGCGGCAGGGGATGCGGCAGGCCGATCTGGCCGCGCAGGTCGGAATTTCGGCCTCGTATCTCAATCTGATCGAGCACAACAAGCGCAGAATCGGCGGCAAGCTTCTGGTTGCCATCGCGCACGAGCTTTCGGTCGAGCCCGCGCAACTGACCGAAGGGGCCGAGGCGGCGCTGATCGCGACCCTGCGCGAGGCGCGGGCCGCCCATTCCGGCGCCGGCGCCGAGCAGGAGCGCGCCGAGGAATTCGCCGGGCGTTTCCCGGGTTGGGCCGAGGTTCTGGCGCGCAGCCAGAGGCGGGCCGCGTCGCTGGAGCGGACGGTCGAGACGCTCACCGACCGGCTGACGCATGACCCGCATCTCGCGGCGGCGCTGCACGAGGTGTTGTCCACGGTGACGGCGATCCGCTCGACCGCGGCGATCCTTGCCGACACCCGCGAGATCGAGCCCGAATGGCGCGACCGGTTCCAGCGCAACATCAACGAGGATGCCGCGCGGCTGGCGGAAAGTGCGCAGTCGCTTGTCACCTACCTGGACCGCGCGGGCGAAGCCGACGGAGGAGAGGCGGCCGCCCCGCAGGAAGAGCTGGACGCCTTTCTTGCGCAGATCGGGTGGCATGTGCCCGAGCTTGAAGACGGGCAGGCCGATGTCGAGGCGCTGATCGCAGGGGCGGAGACTTTGAAATCCGCGCCGGCGCGAGCGTTGGCGCGGGCGTGGCTCGAACGTTACGCCGACGAGGCGGCGCAGCTTCCGGCGCGTGACCTGATGCGCTGGTGCGAGGACAACGCCCCCGATCCGGGCCGGGTCGCGCGGGAATTCGGGGTCAGCGTACCGGTGGCCATGCGCCGGATTGCCAGCCTGGCGGCAGACGGACCCGCCGGGCGCATCGGGATGGTCAGTTGCGATGCCTCGGGCACGCTGATCTTCCGAAAGCCGGTGGATGGTTTCGCGGTTCCGCGGTTCGGGGCCGCCTGTCCGCTGTGGCCGCTTTTCGCGGCGTTGAGCCAGCCGATGACGCCCATCCGGCAGGTCGTGCAGCAGGCAGCGCGTGATGGTGGGCGGTTCCTTTGCTATGCGCTGGCATTGCCGCAGGGGGCACCTGATTTCGACGCGCTGCCCGTCCTCGAGGCGCATATGCTGATCATCCCGTTGGAGGGCGGGTCCGAGGCGCAGGCGGCGCCTGCGCGCGAGGTTGGGGTAGGTTGCCGGATCTGCCCGCGCATCTCGTGCGATGCCCGCCGAGAGCCTTCGATCCTTGCGGATGGGTTTTGACTTGGGGGCGCGCATCGCGTTTAACTGCGGGAAAACAAGTCGCTCAATGCGCATTAGGGAGGGAACGATGGCATGGGCAAACATGTCCTTGTGATCGAGGATGAACCGAACATCATCGAGGCGATCAGCTTTATCCTCAGCCGTGACGGCTGGACGGTGGATACACATTCCAACGGGCATGACGCGGTCGATGTGGTTCTGTCGAAGACGCCGGACCTGGTGATCCTGGACGTGATGCTGCCGGGGCGGTCGGGATATGACATCCTGACCGATCTGCGCGAACGGCCGGAAACCGCGGGCTTGCCCGTACTCATGCTGACCGCGCGCGGTCAGAACAAGGATCGCGAAATGGCCGAGCGGTTGGGGGCCAGCCGGTTCATGACCAAGCCGTTTTCCAACGCCGATGTGCTGGAGGCGTTGCGCGAACTGGTGCCGGCATGAACGAAAAGCCCGTACCGCTGTTTCTGGAGCGGCGCAGCTATCGCCAGCGCCGCCTGATGGATGCGGCGCGGTTGCTGCCTTTGCTGGCGGCGGTGCTTTGGGGTGTCCCGCTGCTGTGGCCGCGCGGTGGCACGGAAGGCGCGGTGTCGATGTCGACGGCGATCCTTTACCTGTTCGGCGTCTGGGTCGTCCTGGCGGTCCTGGCGTTTCTGATTTCACGCAAGCTTGCCGATGACGGCGAAGGTGCGCCCGGCGATGGAGAGGGCGGACAGTGACGGCGACGCTGAACCTGCTGGTCGTCGTGTGCCTCGGTTATGTCGCGTTTCTGTTCCTCGTGGCGTTCGCCGCCGAGCGGGCGGCCTTGCGGGGGCGTGGCGGGTGGTTGCGTTCGCCCATCGTCTATACCTTGTCGCTGTCGATCTATTGCACGGCCTGGACATTCTACGGGGCGGTCGGATACGCCGCGCGGTCGGGGTTGGAGTTCCTCACGATTTATCTCGGCCCGACGATCGTGATGGTCGGATGGTGGTGGGGGCTGCGCAAGCTTGTCCGCATCGGCCGCACCCAGCGCGTGACGTCGGTGGCCGACCTGATTTCGTCACGCTACGGGAAATCCACGTTGCTGGCGGTTTTCGTCACGCTGATCGCCGTGATCGGCACCACACCTTATATCGCGCTGCAGCTGCAGTCGGTGACAGCGTCCTTCGCCAGCATCGCACAGGCCGACCCCAACGCCGCGCCGCTGGAAGATACACGGCAGATCGCGCTTTCGGTGGCTGTGGGCCTTGCCCTGTTCACCATCCTTTTCGGAACGCGGAACCTGGATGCGAACGAACGCCACCACGGCGTGGTGATGGCGATCGCGGTCGAGGCGGTGGTCAAGCTGTTCGCGCTCATGGCGGTCGGGGTTTTCGTGGTATGGGGGCTTGGCGGCGGCGTCGGCGCGACGCTGGCCCGGATCGATGCCAGCGCGCTGGATCACTGGCAGGTGGACGGCACGCGATGGGCGGGGCTGACGTTCCTTTCGGCGGCGGCCTTTCTGACGCTGCCGCGCATGTTCCAGGTGCTGGTGGTGGAAAACGACGACGAACAGCACCTGCGCACGGCAAGCTGGGCCTTTCCGGTCTATCTGCTTCTGATCAGCCTTTTCGTGGTGCCGATTGCGGTGGTCGGGCTGGAAATCATGCCCGCGGGCGCCAATCCCGACCAGTTTGTCCTGACCGTGCCGCTGGCGCAAGGGCAGGATACGCTGGCGATGCTGAGTTTCCTTGGCGGTTTTTCCAGCGCCACGTCAATGGTGATCGTGGCCGCGATCGCGCTGGCGACCATGGTGTCGAACCACATCGTCATGCCGATCTGGCTGAACCTGACAGGCGGCGGGGCTGTCATGTCGGGCGATGTGCGCAACGTGGTGATCATGGCGCGGCGCGTGTCGATCGCGGGGGTTCTGGGGCTTGGCTATGTCTATTACCAGATGTCGGGCGGCGGCGCTGCGCTTGCGGCGATCGGCCTTGTGTCCTTTGCCGGTGTGGCGCAGTTCCTGCCGGCGCTGATGGGCGGGATATTCTGGCGCGGTGCGACGCGGGTTGGCGCGTTGGTGGGGCTGAGCCTGGGCTTCGTCCTTTGGGTGTGGTGCCTGCTGTTGCCGAGTTTCGGTGCGGGCGTCGTGATCCCCGAGGCGGTGATGGCGCAGGGGCCACTAGGCATCGGCTGGCTGCGCCCGCAGGCGCTGTTCGGAATCGAGGGGATCGACCCGCTGGTGCATGCGATCTTTTGGTCGATGCTGTTCAACACCGGCGGGTTCATCGTGGCCTCGCTGCTGAGTTTTCCCACGCCGCTGGAGCGGCTGCAGGGGGCGCAGTTCGTCAACGTGTTCCAGCATTCTGCGCGTCCGCAGAACTGGGCCGGCGGCACCGCCCAGAGCGAAGACCTGATGGTGATGGCGCAACGTATCCTAGGGCCCGGCGAGGCGCAGGCCCTGTTCCAGGACGAGGCGCAGCGCCAGGGCCTTGTCGGCTACCTTCCCGAACCGACGCCGGATTTCCTGGCCTTGCTGGAACGCGAAATGTCGGGTTCGGTCGGGGCGGCGACGGCCCATGCGATGGTGGGGCAGATCATGGGCGCGGCGACCGTGTCGGTCGAAGACCTGCTGGCCGTGGCCGACGAGACCGCGCAGATGATGGAATATTCCAGCCAGCTTGAAACCAAGTCCGAAGAACTGGCCCGCACGGCCAGGCAATTGCGCGCGGCCAACGAAAAGCTGACGCAGATTTCGGTTCAGAAGGACGCGTTCCTGTCGCAGATCAGCCATGAGTTGCGGACGCCGATGACATCGATCCGTGCCTTTTCCGAGATCCTGCGCGACGGTGGCGCGCTCGACCCGGAGGCTCAGGCCAAATACGCGGGCATCATCCATGACGAGGCGATCCGGCTGACGCGGCTTCTCGACGATCTGCTGGATCTCAGCGTGCTGGAGAACGGGCAGGTGAACCTGAACATCCGAACCGGCGTGCTGGCCGAGGTCATCGACCATGCGGTCGCGGCTACCGGGGTCGAGCATGGACCGCTCAAGCTTCATCGGCGGCGCGCGAATGAAGAGGTCATGCTTGAGACCGACATGGACCGGCTGGCGCAGGTCTTCATCAACCTGATCGCGAACGCGCAGAAATATTGCGACGCCGAGGCGCCGGAGCTTACGATTGCCGTCGGGTCGCGGGACGGGCAGTTGCTGGTCGATTTCATCGACAACGGGTCGGGTATTCCGCGGCAGGCACAATCTGTCGTGTTCGAAAAGTTCAGCCGCGTGAGCGACCAGAAAGCCGGGGGTGCGGGACTGGGTCTTGCCATCTGCCGCGAAATCATGGCGCGGCTCGACGGGACGATCTCGTACCTGCCGGGGCAGAGCGGCGCGGCCTTCCGGGTCACGCTGCCGCTTGCGCAGCGCCTTGCCGCGCAGTGACCGATCAATGAATTGGTAACCTTGCCACCGCTAAGGTGGCGCGACATCCGGTTCACGGTGGCGGAGGCGATGGAGCAGCCAGTTCGACAAACGGCTCTGCGCCGCAAGGCGCATGCGGCGCGTAACGCACACCACGCGCGCGCGATGTCGGCCGAACGCGCCATGCGGCTGGCATTGGAACGTTGTGCAAGCGGCGATCTGGGGTTCATGCTGTCGGTCGCCGGGGTCGAAACCGGTACCGAGATGGCCGAGGCGCTGGCCGCTGCCTTGCCCGACCCGGCGCTGATCCTCTTGCTGGACGGGCCTGACGGCGTGCCTGGCGCCATGATCCTGGACATGCAGATGACCGCCGCACTGATCGAGGCGCAGACGATCGGCCATGTTTCGGCGCGGCCAGCCACGGCGCGCAAACCCACCCGCACCGATGCCGCGATCGCCGTTCCGCTGGTTGACGGTGTGCTGTCGCGACTTGTTGCGCTTTTGCAGGATGCCGGCGCGTGGGCCACGGGGTTCGGGTTCGGCGCGATGATCGAGGACGGGCGCGCCCTGTCCCTAGCGCTGGGGACCGGTGGGTACCGGGTGTTTCGTGTCGGGTGCGACCTTGGCCCCGACCGGGCAGGGGAGGTGGTTCTTGCCTTGCCCGATCCGCCGGTGCCCGAGGACGTGACCGACGGGCCCGATGATGCCGCACCCGACCGGGCGGGGCGTCCGTTGCGTGACAGCCTGCTGGTGGCGCCGGCGCGGTTGGACGCGGTCTTGTGCCGGGTATCGCTGCCGCTGTCGCAACTGCGTGCGCTGCGGGAAGGAGAGGTCTTGCACCTGCCGGCTGGTGTTTTGTCGGACACCCGGCTGGAATCGGTGACCGGCCGCGAAGTCGCCCGGGCGACACTCGGCCAGATCCGCGGGCAGCGCGCCCTCAGGCTGCACGGGGGCATGTCGTCGAGGGCAGGGGCGGCAGACCGGGACAGCTCCGTGAGCCCATCAGTTGATGACGCGCCCGTTGCTCCGCCAGTGTCAGCGCCAGCGCAGGTCGACCGCGTCGATCCCGGCGCAGGCCTGCCCGACCTGTCCGAGTTCGACCTGCCGGACGATCAGGATGCGCCCCTGGCCGTCACAGGTACGCCGCTGGCAATAGGGAATGGGGGGGCAGATCCGGGCGGCGGCTGACGCCTGCCGGACTAGCCGTTCTGTTGCGCGCCGAACGCCTCGAGCGTGGGGCGCAGCTGGTCAAGCTGATACCCGGCCTGGCGCGTCGCGGCCAGAATGTCGTCGACATCCATCCGCCCGGCCTGGCCCAGCGACCATATGACCGAACACCGCGTCCCGCTGGCGCAATAGGCCAGCACCGGGCCGTCCGCGTCCTCGATCATCTGCCGCTGGCGCGCGATATTCTCGGGTGTCATCGTCTGATGCGTCAGTTCCAGGACGTGAAACGCCAGGCCTGCGGCCTCGGCCGCCTTCCGCATCTCATCCGCCTGCAGGGCAGGCGGATTCTCGATGTCGGGCCGGTTGCAGATCACCGTGGTGTAGCCCGCCGCCTTGATCGCGGGCAGATCACCCGGTTCGATTTGCGGCGCAACGGCGTAGCGGGGGGAAAGCGGTCGTATATCCATGCGTGCGATTTACGCCGTGGCGGGCTGCCTGTCCAGCATCCTGCGCACGGCCGGTGTCACGGCCATGCCAGCCAGCATCGCCAGGAAGAACACCCAATGCCCCACCCCGCCATAGCTGAGCGAGGCGACCGAAGGCCCGGGGCACAACCCGGCCAGCCCCCAGCCAAAACCGAACATGACCGACCCCAGGATCAGGTTGCGGTCGATGCGCTGCGGCGGCGCGGGTGGAAAGCTGCCGCCCAGGGCTGGGGTGCTGCGGCGATTGCGCAGAATCCAGGCGATTGCCATCGGGATCATGGCGCCGCCCATGACGAAGGCCAGTGTGGGATCCCAGTCGCCGAACACGTCGAGCCAGCCCTGCACCTTGGACGTGTCGGTCATGCCGGAAATGAACAGACCCGCACCGAACAGGCCGCCTGCGAAGAATGCGAAAAGGTTGCGCATCAGATCACCCCCAGAAGATGACGGAACAGGATCACGCCGATGCCACCGGCCATGATATACGCGATCGTCGCGACAAAGCCCCGCAGGCTCAGCCGCGACATCCCGCAGACCCCGTGCCCCGAGGTGCAGCCATTGGCGATGCGGGTGCCGACGCCCACCAGAAGGCCCGCGGCGATCAGCACCGCCCAATTGTCGGTCACATGGGTGTCGATGCTGCTGTAGACGGGGTAAATCACGATCGGAAGGAGGAACACCCCTGCCAGAAAGGCGATGCGTTCCCATTTCGTGTCGCGGCCCGAGCCGTCAACCAGCCCGCCGATGATGCCGCTGGCGCCCATGATCCGGCCATTGGCCAGCAGATACACGGCGCCTCCGGTGCCGATCAGCAACCCGCCGATCAGCCCCCAAATCCAGTCTTGTTCCATTTTGCGTTTCCTGTTGGTCCTGTAATGGTTCGTGTGGCCGGCATGCCGGCGTGTTCGCGCACGCGTCGTCCAATGCCGGCCACACGGGTGGCCCCGGTCAGAGCTTGTTGACCGGAACCTTCAGAAAGACATCGCCCTTTTCGTCGGCCGGCGGCATCTGGCCGGCGCGCATGTTCACCTGCAGCGACGGGATGATCAGCTTGGGCATGGCAAGCGTCGCATCGCGCGCGTCGCGCATCTCGACGAATTGCTCTTTCGATTTGCCTGCGCCGACATGGATGTTGCGGGCCTTCTGTTCGCCCACGGTGGTTTCCCATGCATACTCGTCGCGGCCCGGCGCCTTGTAGTCGTGGCCGACGAAGATGCGGGTGTCGTCGGGCAGCGTCAGGATTTTCTGGACCGAGTCGAACAGGGTTTCCGACGATCCGCCCGGGAAATCGCAGCGCGCGGTTCCGAAATCGGGCATGAACAGCGTGTCACCGACAAAGGCGGCATCGCCGATCACGTAGGTCAGGCAGGCGGGCGTGTGGCCCGGCGTGTGCAGGACGTCGCCGCGCAGTTGCCCGATGTGAAAGCTGTCGCCCTCGACGAACAGCTTGTCGAACTGGCTGCCGTCGCGCTGGAATTCGGTGCCTTCGTTGAACACCTTGCCGAACGTGTCCTGCACGATCTTGATGCGGTCGCCGATGCCGATCTTGCCGCCGACCTGCTCCTGGATGTAGGGCGCGGCGCTCAGATGGTCGGCGTGAACATGGGTTTCCAGCAGCCATTCCACCGTCAGGTCGTTGTCCTTGACGAACTTGACGACGGCATCGGCCGACTTTGTATCGGTGCGGCCCGACGAGTAGTCGAAATCCAGAACGCTGTCGATCACGGCACAGCTGCTGCCGGCGGGATCCTTCACCACATAGGAAATCGTGTTCGTGGCGTCGTCGAAAAAGGCGGTGACTTCGGGTTTCATGCTGGTGTCCTCCATTTCCGCAAACATATACGATTAGGCGAATATGTTTCAAGGGTTCTGGTTGACTTGTATCAAGGCATTGCGCCGCAGTGCATGCAATCATCATCTTGAACAAAAGGAGACACGCGCATGACCACGATAGACGACCGCCGCAAGGCCCTGTTGAATCGTCTGGCCGAGCTGGACAGCCGGCTGCACACGATCGAGGCCGAGCTGGACACCGAACATTCCAAGGACTGGGAAGAGGCTGCGGTCGAACATGAGGGCGACGAGGTGCTTGAGCATCTCGGGCAGGCTGGCCAGGACGAGATTCGCCGTATCCGCGCCGCCCTGCAAAGGATTCGCGATGGCGAATATGGCTATTGCGCGAAGTGCGGCGCCGAGATCGCGGCAGAGCGGCTTGACGTCTTGCCGGACACGCCGCTGTGCCGGGACTGCGCCGCCAGCGTCGGGTGAGGCGCGAAAGCAGATGGAGAAGCAGATCATGGTTAAGGATCCAAGGCTGGTGCCTATGATCGAAGAGTTGGAGCAGGCCGCGATGGCCTGCGCCCCGGAAGCCCGTGAAGAGGTGCGCAAGCGCCTGCATGACATGATCGCGCAGCTGCAGGCCGAAGGGCATCAAGTGCCGCAGCGCCTTCACGATATCGACGAGATGCTGACCGATGCCAGCGTCGAGGACCAGTTCGACAATATCCCCCTTTGAACAGTCCTGCCGCTTTCAGGTCGGGGGCTAGAAATTGTGGCGCGCCCTTTTGCATCATCTAGGGCTTGCGTTTGCCCCAGTGATTTCGGCAAAGTAACGCCAAGTCGGGGCAAGCGGGCGCGACCCGCGGGAGGTGCGTGTGGGACAGTCATCCGGGACGGTTCAAATCGACCGCAGGGGCGATATAGCCGTTGTTTCCCTCGACAACCCGCCCGCAAACCTGCTGAGCGCGCCGCTTCGGGCCGCATTGCTGGATGCGCTTGACGGGATTGCCGCCGATGACAGCCTGCACGGCGCCGTGATTTGCGGCAAGGGCGGGCTGTTTTCTCATGGTCTCGACCTCAAGGAGTTGGACGCGCCTTTCCAGGCCCCGACCCCGCGCGACCTGGCGGACAGGCTTGAGATGTTGGGCAAGCCCGTTGTGGCCGCCCTGATGGGGATGGCCACAGGGGCCGGGCTGGAACTGGCGCTGGCGGCAACAGCGCGCGTGGCGCATCCGGGCACACGCATCGCGATGGCCGATCTCGGGCTGGGACTGCCGCCCGGGGCAGGTGGCACGCAGCGCCTGCCACGCCTGATCGGCGCGAAAGCGGCGCTTGCCCTGGTCCTGTCGGCGCGCCCGGTTGCAGCGTCGGAAATCCCCGCTCTTTTCGATGATGCCGCCGCGACCGACCCCGTTGCCGCTGCCGTAGCTCTGGCGAAGGATCTTTCGGAAACGCCTCGTCCGCCGACCCGTGCGCGCCGCGACGGGTTCGGTGATCCGGCCGGCTACCAGGCCGAGATTTCGCGCCGCCGCAAGGAGGTGACCGCCAGCCCGGTGCCGGCAACCCGTGACGTGGTGGCTGCGGTCGAGGCGGCGCTGCTCTTGCCGTTCGAAGCCGGGCTTGCGCTGGAAGAGCAGGTGTTCGGCGATGCCGTTGTGTCGTCACAGTCGCGCGCGCTGCGCCATGTGACCCGCGCAGAGCGCCGGGCCGTCAACATGCCGGAAACCCAACCGGGGGCCGCCCGCCGTGTCGAAACGGTGGGCGTCGTCGGTGGCGGACCGACGGCCTGCGGCATCGCCAGCGTTTGCCTGGCCGCCGGCTTGCCGGTGATCCAGTTCGAACGCACCGATGACGCACTGGCCAAGACCCGCGAACGGATGACACGGGGAAGCGACGGCGCCCCCGTCAATCTTGCCGGTTGGCAGGGAACGACGTCGCTCGGTGATCTGTCGCAGGCCGACCTGATCGTCGAGGCGGTCGCCGACTTGTTGCACACCAAGGAACAGGTTTTCGCAGCACTGTCCGAAGTGGCCTCCGATGACGCCATCCTGGCCACCCAATCGGGGCTCTTGCCGATCGATCCCATAGCTGCGGCCGCGGCGCGTCCCGATCATGTGCTGGGGCTGCATTTCCATGCGCCGGTGGGTGCGTCGCGCCTGATCGAGGTTATCCCCGGCAAGCAGACGGATCCAAAGGCCGTGGCGACCGTCGCCGCGCTTGTGCGGGGCAAGCTGGGCCGGATTGCGGTGCGGGCGGGAACCGGTGGCGGCACGCTGCCCGAACGCATCAACGCGGCCGCGCGCGATGCCGGGCTTTCGATGCTTGGTATGGGCGTCCCGATCGAACGCATCGACCGGGTGATGGCGGAATGGGGGGTGCCGCAGGGGATCTTCCGGCAGATCGACATGATCGGCTGCGACATTGTTCTGACGCGCGGACGCCTGTTGGCACGGGCAGCCGGGTTTCCGACGGCGCATCTCGATGCCCTTGTGCGTCTGGTCGAGGCGGGGCGCAAGGGGCGTGCGTCAGGGCAGGGTTTCTATTTATGGGACGGGGCCGGGCACGCCCATGCCGACGACATGCTGGGCGAGATGCTGTTCGGGGCCGGGGCTGACAGGATGGCCATGTCCGAGGATGAAATCCGCCTGCGCGTGATCTCGGCCATGGCGAACGAAGGTGCGCGGATGCTGCGCGCCGGCTTTGCGCTGCGCCCGTCCGATATCGACGTGGCCTGCGTGCTGGGCACGCAGTTTCCGCGCTGGCGTGGTGGCCCTATGAAGGCGGCCGATCAGCTTGGCCTTTTCGACGTCCAGCGCGCGCTGACGCGGTTCGCGGTCGACTGGCCCGAGCTATACAGCCCAGATCCGGCTTTCGCGGCGCTTGTCAAGAATGGCGAAGACTTCGATGCGCTGAACAAGGTGGGCAAGAACCGCCGGCCAATCCCGGGCTAGGCGTTCGTCAACCGGCGCGTCAGCCCAGAGAGATCCCCAGGATCACCATCATGAGGCCCAGAACCGACAGCATCAGTGCGCCCATGTTCAACGGCACGACCTTTTGAACGACGGCGCGCAGCTCTTCGTCCGGCAGGCCGGATCTCTTCGCACGTGCCACACGCAGGATGCACCAGACCAGTCCGGCCAGCCCCAGAAGCGACACCACCGCCCCGATCCAGACAAGGATTTCCATCGCGTCATGTATCCTGTTTCGTTCCGTCTGCGCGCGGGTTAGCGCATTGCGCGCGGCGGCGCAACGCATCCGCCCTTGCGGGGGGCAGGGGCGGGCGCTAGGAAAGGGCCCCGGACATCCAGCAACGAGCAGGACAAAGACGCGATGATCGACGAGAATGACAAACAGGGCGATGCCACCTACCGCGTGACGGCCGATGAGCTGCGCCAGTTCATCGAACGCTTCGAGCGGCTGGAGATGGAGAAAAAGGACATCGCCGACCAGCAAAAGGAAGTCATGGCCGAAGCGAAGGCGCGCGGCTACGACACCAAGGTGATGCGCAAGGTCATCGCCCTGCGCAAGCGCGAACCGGACGACATCGCCGAAGAGGAAGCGGTGCTGGAGATGTACAAAAGCGCGCTGGGAATGGGCTGAGGGCCCCCGGCGTTCAGGGCGCCATAAGATTGACGCCCTGGATGCGTCCGATCTCGAACACGTCGTCGTCGTAGATATCGGACAGTTCGTTGACAAGGTCTTCCGTCCAGCCGGGCAGGTCCAGTTCTTCCTCGATTTCCTCTTCGATCGCGAACTTGTCGAGAAACGCCGCGATGACCCGGCGTTTCTGGATCTCGTTCATGTTCGGATACTTCTTGAGGTACTCGCGAAACCGCTTCATGCCGACCTTGGTCATGATGTCAGACAGCAGATCGAAGCCGCCGACGATCTTCTGATTGTGTTCGAGTGCCGCCATTTCACGGATGATCTGAGCCCAGATCAGGGGCGTATCCTCGTTGCACCAAACGGTGATCTGCAACCCCGGAACATGCTCGCGTATGCGTCGGACCAGTTCGGACCACCGCAGGTCGCGCGGATCGGCGCCCGCCATGAAATCCTCAAAGCTCATATCCGGCGAATTGGCATAGACCGCGGGCAGGAAACTGGCCGGGTTGCGGATGGCCAGGAACAGCTCAACCTCGTCGCGTTCGAAGATCCGGCACAGCTGCGCCAGCTTCAATTCGGCCCGGGGGTAGAACACCCTTTTCGATACGGCCAGTTTCGGAACGGAAAAGAAGTTCTCGTTGGAAAGCAAAAGCCGCTCGGGGTAGTCCTCTTCCAGGATTGCGTCCAGCAGCACCATCCGCGCATCCGGCGCCAGGTTGCCGGTGGACATCGCATTGATGGTATCGCGCAATAGCCGTCGATAGCGTGACGGACCGGGGACCGAGATACCGCGTTTGCGAAAATCGTCGCGGTTGCGCAAAAGGCATTTGATCAGCCGGTCATCGTCTGTGTTATGTGCGCCTGCATGTAGGACAACCTGCATGGGGTTTCCGGTTCTTATGGTCGTGACAGGGGCGCAATATACGCTCTTTTCTGGACAGTTAAACCGGTTTCGGGCAAGGGAATGGCATGACCGATACAGCCATCAATCCAACGCGCGCGCGACGCATTCTGCCGGGCGGCGGTGTCTGGTCCGCCGGGGCCGTTCTGATCGCGGCCGTCGTTCTGGCGCCAATCCTGTCGGTTCTTGTCATCGCGTTGACGCCCAAGGAAAACATCTGGCCGCACCTGATCTCGACGACCCTGCCCAGATATCTCGGCAACACGGCCGTGCTGATGCTGTCGGTCGGCATCCTGTCGGGGATGGTGGGCACCGGGGCCGCGTGGCTGATCACGCGGTACCGGTTCTTCTTGTCGCGCTGGCTGGAATGGTTGCTTTTGCTGCCGCTGGCGATCCCGGCCTATGTCGGGGCCTATGCGCTGGTCGATCTGCTGGAATACGCAGGGCCCGTGCAGACTGGGTTGCGCCAGGTGATGGGCTGGCAGAACGCGCGCGATTACTGGTTTCCCGAAATCCGGTCGATGGGCGCAGCCATCGTGGTGCTGACGGCGGCGCTTTACCCTTATGTCTATCTTTTGACCCGCGCGGCGTTCCGCGAACAATCGGGCGCCAGCGAAGAGGTCGCCATGAGCCTCGGGGCAGGACCGCTGGGCCGCTTTCTGCGCGTCGGCCTGCCGTTGGCGCGCCCGGCCATCGCCGCAGGCATGGCCATCGTGATGATGGAAACCGTGAACGATTTCGGCACGGTCGATTACTTTGCCGTGCAGACGCTGACCACCGGCATTTTCAGCGTCTGGCTGGAAAGCAACAATGCCGGAGGCGCGGCGCAGATCGCCAGCGTCGTGCTGGTTCTGGTGATCCTTCTTGTGACGCTCGAGAAGTTCAGCCGCCGCAGGCTGCGGTTCTTCAACATGTCCGGCCGCCACCGCCCGGTGCCGCGCCACCGGCTGACGGGGCTTGCCGGTACGCTGGCCTTTGCCGCGTGTTTCCTGCCTTTCGCGCTGGGCTTCGTTCTTCCGGCTTCGGTCATTACCTCGCACGCGCTGGGCAATGCCGACCGCTGGGCCGATCCCGAGCTTCTGCGCGCGCTCTGGAACACGCTCAGCGTCGGGGGTACGGCGGCTGTAGTGACTGTGCTGGCAGGTGTCTTCATGGTCTACGGCGTGCGGCTGTCGGGGCGCAACCTGCCAAGGCTGCTCTTGCCGCTGACGACGATCGGTTACGCCGCGCCCGGCGCCGTGCTGGGGGTCGGAATCCTGATCCCTCTGGCCAGCGTCGATCACGTTCTGGCCGATGGGGTCGAAGCGGCGACCGGCATAGATATCGGGCTGGTCCTGACCGGGTCGGCCTTTGCGCTTGTGCTGGCCTACGGGGTGCGGTTCTTCGCGATCGCGCAGGGCGCGGCGGATGCGGCGATGGGGCGCGTGTCGCCCAGCCTGCCGATGGCCGCCAGGTCGCTGGGGCGCACGCAGGGGCAGGTGCTGGGGCAGGTCTATTACCCGCTGATCCGCGCGTCTGTCGGTTCGGCGCTGCTGCTCGTGTTTGTGGATTGCGTCAAGGAGTTGCCTGCCACGCTGCTGCTGCGGCCTTTCAACTTCGACACCCTGGCCACGCGGGTGCATGACCAGGCCAGCCTCGAGAACCTCGGAGATGCCGCCCCGGCGGCCGTGCTGGTGATCCTCGTGGGGCTGGCTGCGGTGGGCCTGCTGGCACGGGCAAATCGCTGATCTTTCCCTCTTGCGCGGGCGCCCCGGTTTTCGTATTCCCGCCCGCAGTGCCCCTATAGCTCAGCTGGTAGAGCAACTGATTTGTAATCAGTAGGTCCGCGGTTCGAGTCCGTGTGGGGGCACCAGTTAATTCTTTAAATATTTGAATTAATTGAGCTATTTTATTTTATCCAAATCCAGTCCCCCCTGTCGTCCCCCTTTAATCTTTCGCAAGGCTTGGACTGACATAGGAATACTTTGCACGATGCAGACTGACTTTGGGGAGCAAAGTCCCAGTCTTATGGCTGCTCCAAAGCAGGCGAAATTCTGTGAGTTCTCTTCTGTTCAGCCCTTTGCGGCTCGTTGCTTATCTAGTGTTTCATCGTTTTGACTGTTGCCACAAAGCCCGCGCTCCAAGCTTGTTTCTAAAATTTGAACATTTGCGCTCCGAAAAGCGAAACAATGCCCGCTTTGGGGGGGGGGATTGTTTTGCTTATTCGGATAACTTTCTAGGGAAATGCATAATTCCCTGTGGAGGCTGAGAAATTTCTTTGGGAGGAATAAAAGGTAGGGTACCGTTGTTGATGCATAAGAAAAAATCTAGGGGGAAAATTACACCATGAAACTGAAAGCTCTTGCTGCAGCCGCGGCGCTCTTGGTGAGCGCGCCAGTTCATGCAGCGACAATCAACCATGTAATCTCCATGGGCACAACAGGTTCACCGAACCCAGCAGTCTTGGACATAACTCTTGATACCGATCTGCTTGCTACAGGTTCTGGCCAAAGCGCAGGATTGACAATCAACAGCATCAATTTCGCGGTTGATGGTTCGGTTCTTTACGAAAATCCCTTTGGCGTGAACACTATTCTTCTCTATGGGTCGATAGGTGGTGTTGCTGCGTCTTTTGGCACCAATGATTTCTACGTTCGCTTGGAGAACTTCGCCACTACATTCGCGACCGCTTGGGGCCCATCGATAGTTCAGGGGTCGTTTATCGATGATGGTTCGGCCAGTGTAACCTCTAGAGATATTAGCGGTGTTGTTCCATTGCCTGCAGGTGTAATATTCCTTGCGACTGGTATTGGTGCCTTAGGGTTGACTCGTCGGCGTAAGTCAAAGTTGACCTAGATCGACCTCTTAATACTATTCGAGTTGGGCGAGCTCATGCTCGCCCGATTTATTTGTGCGATTTAATGGCACGTCAATTTCAGAACTGTAACGTTGGGCTAACACATAATCCGCAGGCTTCCGCGCGCGTACTAGTCCGAAAATTCCCCACCTAAAACAGCAGCCATTTTTCCCGTTGCGTAGCCTTTCGAGTCCAGCACAGCGCGCATTTCCCAATAGCTGACTGCTTTTCTGTCGATGCCTGCGCGTTGGGCCAATTCTCTTTGGCTCCAGCCCAAGGCAATACGCGCCTGTTTCAAGTCGTTTCCTGTCTGCATCCTGCTGCTCCTATAAAACTGTCTGCTCTGAAACTCGAGCGTACACATAGACTTGCTGGTAATTCATTGGTTCAAAAATTGCTGAATTTTGACCGGATAGACCGGATTTGTTACTCTTCAACCTGAACCAGGGGGTAAAATATGAGGAATTCAAAATTTCATTTGCTGGCGTTGGCTTGTCTTTTTTTTTAACGTAGAACAGGCAAGCGCAGTTACTATCGACCTTTTTCACGGAAGCCCTACCACCATTCCCTTTATCGTGGGGCCGGGGGAAACTGCGACTCGATCCTTTGATGACCCGTCGGCGCTTGGTGGGCAGAGGGACGCGAAAATCGACGCAATCGACGGTATCGCTGAAGCGGATTTCGTGGATAATTCTCTTTCGCTAACTACCTTGCTGAAAGCCGGGTATCCCAGCCGCATGCAAAGCATAAGTACATGGACCTATGACCTGGACAACGGGCTGAATGGTGTACAGGGAGACTTGGGGGTGGACCTGACAGATGGCGGCATTTCAGATCGTTTCATTCTTCGTGGTGAAATGCTGTTCGGACAACGTCTCACGGACAATCCGTTCGTAAGGGACGTACCGTTTACTTTTGTTGCAAGAGCCTATGAAACAAATCCCTTAGAAGCGCTTTCAGGCGCTTCGAGCATTGATATTCCGCCAGTTTTGCAAAGCAATGACCCGACCCAGCCATTTACGCTTGAAGTCGCTTTCGCGGACTTGGTGGGTGGGGTAAATGTTGACCTGACCGACACTTCGGCGGTGCAGGCTACCTTTAGTTTCGCCGCTTCCAACTCTAGTTTTCGCATTTACGAATTTTGCACGGGCAACGCTTCCGGCTGTGTCGACTCCAAGTATCTTCCGCCTTCTGCGACTGTGCCGCTCCCGGCATCGTTTGTGTTTCTTGGTAGTGTGCTATTCGGAATTGGTTTCGTAGGCCGAAGAAAGTCGAGACAAACCGTACCCCATGGCTAAATGTATATATGGCACAACTATTGTGACGCCTTGCGGCGCTAATATGGCACAATTTTTGGGACGGTTTCGTCGTTCTGGGTTTCGCGCGGCGGGTCGAAAACACAATTATTGTGACGGTCAGGCACAATTTTTGTGACGGGCTTTTTTGTTCGATCCAGGTGCGGAATGCGAGGTTAGGCTGAACACCGTTACGGTTAAGCATTTTGCACGGCAGAAAAAACGGGGGCGCATTTGAGCACCCCCGTCCACTGATTTCTTTTAGGACTGTTTTAGGCCGCTTTGCGTTTGCGCCGTGCGATAAAGCCCAAACCGCCAAAGCATGTGATTAGAAGCGGCAGTGCTGCCGGGACTGGAACCGCCGCCAGCGACGCCGCGACGAAATTCGCTTTGGTGCCCGTTCCGACCAAGTTTGACCACAACAAGCTGCCTTCGCCCAAGTATGTTGTGGAAAATCCGCTGAAGGAGATGCTCTCTCCAACCGACGGAGCCCAGCCGGGCTCGGTAACATTTGCGCCAAACCCCAAAGTCGGGCCATTGTGGGCGCCGCCTGAAGACGTCGCAAGCCAGCCACTCGGGACCGAAGTGAAGAATGTGGCGCCTTCGGAGAAAGGAGATGCAGTGCTATTTGCATCACCGATAATAAACCAATCAAAGGTGTCACCAAGGTTCAAAGAACCGTCGTTGTTATCTGCGGTCAGCAAAAAGTTGTAAGCGTATCCGGCACCTTGTGCTTCAACGCTATATTCAAGATGCAGCGGCGTTGCATTCGCGCCTACTGGCGCAATCAACAAGGCGGCTGCTACCAAGCTCTTTAATTTCATTACTTTCTCCCTAGTCGAATAAAAAAACCCTACCATTCGGTCGAAATATTGCAACGCCTCCATTCGAACCAAACTGTTTTGATGCCTGTAATGCGGGTTTCGGCCAGGCCGCGTGTTCGCAAATTGCTTTAGTAAAAGCTTCACCGGTTGAATACAGAATTTTACTGGTTGGTCCTTTCCGTCCAGGTGCGGAACGCATGGTCTGCCTTTACGCCGTCGCAGGTCGGCATTTCGCAGAGCGCCCATTGCGCGGCCTTGCCGTAGCCTTCTGACCCCAGATGCGCGCCCTTGGTCATGCGGATAAAGCCGCGTTGTTCAAGCTCGCGGAAATATCCGCCTACCGTATTCTTATGCACGTTTATCGCCTCTGCGGCATCGCGGTGGCTTAGGTATATCTTGCCGTTGTTCGTGCCGTTGAAGCGGCGTTTCAGCTCGATGTAGAGCGCGCGAGGGCCGGGGGTGAGTGTGGCCCAAGCTTCGGTTTGCTGAAGCCACTCCTGGAGCTGGACATGACGCCCAGCTCCTTTCTTTTGATGCTTGTAGCGCTTAAGGCTCATTTGCGTCCCTTGTCGCCAAGCAGGGATAGCCACAGGCGAAAGGCGACCTTTGCATCGCCACAGCCGCCCAGAGACAGCCAAGCCGCCTGTGTGGCCCTCTCAGCGCTGCTACGGACGTATACCGTCCACTTGCCGCCCTCACGGTTTATCCGCGTTTCCTTAGTCGCCATGAGCGCCCCCATAGATAAGCTCTGCCAGCAGTCTCGCGCGTGTCTCAGAAAACCCGAATGCACGGCGCAGATAGGCGATACGTGCCTGCTTCATCCTTCACCCCCTTCAGCCAATGCACGGGCCGATCTGGGGAAGCGCAGGGCGGCTTTGTCGGAGCCTGGGGCCAGCGAATAATAGGCCACATGGTCAGGCCCTCGGTATTCCGTGACGATGGGCCAGCCAAACTCATGGCGCAGGCGGTGGATGATTGCCCCCAATCGCCAGCCGCGAACCTCGCGGATTTCGGTTTTGTGTGAGATTGCGCGGCCTTCCAGCAGCGCCTTGCAGGTCCAGTAGACCTGGGTGGCACCAGAGTACCATTTTTGTCGTGTCATAAGTCACCTTTCATTGAAGTTGAAAGGCGCTGGGCGTATAGTCGCGGAGTTCTTTCCAGGAACACGACTACCCCCAGCGCCACGGTTTCCCGATGGTCGGGGGTAGTTCTCATTCAGCCAACGCTTCGAGCGCGGCATCTATGTCGGATTCCTTCCAGTACACGCGAGAGCCAAACTTAATCGGTTGTGGCAGTCGACCGAGTTCCAGGTCTCGATAGAGCGAACTGCGGCTTCTGCCGCCAAGTTTCTCTTGCAGATCGCGGAAAGTTATATAGCGCATGGGGCACCTCATTGTTTCAAGGTGCCTCCCATTATTCACACAAATCGAACCTTGTGAGCCTCCCCAACTGAACTGGTCCACCACTATGTTTAGGAAACGGAGGACCGAGAATGGCAAACAGGCGACCCAAGCCCGAAGAGATTGTCTCGAAGTTACGACAGGTTGAGGTGCTGATGGGACAGGGCATGTCCCGTCTCGACGCGATCCGACAGATCGGCGTTGTTGAACAGACGTACTATCGCTGGCGCAAGCAGTATACCGGAAGCATAGATTCGACCTTCATGGCCCAGAACGGCCATTGATTTTGTCACAGCAAACATCGGCTTCGATCCCAAGACGCCCCCTCAACGGGACGAGGGGCAGGTCCATTTCTTGATCGTCAGCTACACGGCACCACGGTCGTGCCAAACACTGTTAATCCGGCAAATCAGGGTTTTTCTGCTCGAGCTGAATTGAGTTTTCAGCTTACCGATATTCATCTTTGCAGACTTTTATTCCCAGAACCCCAATGCGACGACAAACCCGCACGCGCGTTTTTCGTTCCTCGGCACCCGGATTTGTGGATTGGTACGCGTCATACTTGGCTTGGCTTTGAGCATTCAAAGCCAACAACTGAATCGCGTTCAGGTGCCCGCTGACCGGGAACCCCTTGTCTTCTTGCCAAGAAGTAATCGCGTTGCGACTGTTTTTTCCGAAAACGCCGTCGACACCCCCCGGATCAAAGTCCAACAGCTTCAGACGGCGCTGGATCTCGACACGGGCGGATCTATCGAGAGAGAGCGCATCTTCAGACGCCTGGCTCGCGGTGCTATGCACGACCCGTTTGGCCACTTGGACAGACGGTTTTTGTTCAGGCTCGGCTTTAGACAAGTCTTTCACGGAGTCGATGCCGGTGTCTGCGATCGTGGCTCTGAAAGTGCCTCGTGTTCCGCCTACGGTAAAAGGCGCACAGTTTTCCAGCGCGAGCAGACCACCCAGATAAAGGCGTCGAACATCGGGCGTCTTGTCTGGATCGTCGGTAAGCTGCGGGATGCCCACAAGTTCGCCCTGTTCATCAAGGGTGAATGCGAGTGTCACTTCGGTGTCTGGAGAAACCTTTTCGGGGTAGTCAAAGCACTCTCCAAGCGCCGTTTTCAGCTTTCCTTCGATTTCGGAAACACCGGTAGGTTCAAGGTCTTCAGGGCTTTTACCATCGCCCGGCGACTTGGTTACTGTCCGGCTATTACCGGTATCGGGCACAGTTTCAGCCTTGGCAGCGGTTGGACCGGAACCCCACGCCCCCCACGAAAGCACTAAGACTGCAGCAGCCAGCACGGCCAAGGCGGATAGTAGAACCGCAGAAAGAAATTTTCCTTGTCGAAGCACCTAAGCCGTTCCCGTAGCGTCTTTACCGCTTCATTCCGAAAGTGGGTTTTTCCCGGAAGAAATATCAGTCGGCGAATTTCAATGCGCACCGTTCATGATTTTCTCGCTTTGCAAGAGCTCTTCACCGAGATTGAGTTATTTGCCGGCCAGTTGACCATGGAACGCACTAAGCGCCTCTTCGGACAGGCTGCCAAGGCCAAGTGCTGCGCTCATGTCATCGACAGCGGTTTCTGCTTCTGCAACCGCTTCTTCCGCTGCCACTGCTGCCTCTTCGGCCTCGGCCATCGCGGCTTCTGCATCCGCCAACTCTGCTTGAGCTTCTGCAAGGCTCGCCTCTGCTTCGGCTGCGGCGGTTTCGTCTGCGGCAGTATCGACGGCCTCTTGCGCCTCTGCTACGGCCGCCTCGGCTTCGCTTATGGATGCCTGGGCCGCCGAGATAGCGGTATTGGCCTCCTCCTGGGCAATTTGTGCTTCTGACAAGCTGCTCAGAGAGTCGCTATACTGGGCAATCTGGCCAACCATACTGTTGGGCGCCGCATTTGCGAAGGCTGTTGCACTGGCATTCACGGCATTGAGCCCTTTCATCCCAGACGCGATGGATCCTTTCCCCGGGTTTGCAGAATTGTGGCCCTTCGCGTTTGACTTGCCTTTTGCATTCGCGCTTTTGCCTTTCATAGACTGGCTTGAAGACCCTTTCGCGTGGCCATTTGCGTTGCCCAGCCCATGTCCGCCGCCGTGTTGACCGCTGTGCCCGACCCCATGGCCCCCGCCTTTGCCGCCACCATGACCGCCAGCATTGCCTCCAGCGTTGCTAGCGCCATTGCCGCCGCCGTTGCCACCTCCGTTGCCGCCGCCGTTGCCGCCACCGCCACCGTTGCCCTTGGCAGAAATTTCCGTCGCAATCATCGACAAACTTGCCGCAAAACTCAGGGTCAATACTGCAAAGGCAATTGTTGATGCTTTCAGAAGGTTGGTCATGTCTCTGGTTCCGCGACTGTTCCAAGGCTTAAGAAAACTAGTTAACAACGGAGGCCAAATTGTGGCGATGCCGCTCTAACCCGCCAAGCGGGCTTACAAGCTGACCAGCCGGCTACAATGCATCGAACGGCAGTTTTGTCCCGCAAAGCAGTCGGTGGACGGGATCACAGCGAACGGCGGCACAGTGCCCACTTCGACCATTGCTGCGACTTATTTAAACGACCGCTATGCGGTACCTGTGCGAAGGATTTGAATGGTTAGGATTGGGTTGGGCCTTTTCCAACTCTTGGATTTGCACGGGTTCCGTCTGAGAGACCAATGCACAGCACGATTTCGTCTGCCCGCGGTGCATCCGGCACGCAAAGCGTCATCGTGTCGATATGATCAAACGACCAAGGCTCGTCCTTATGCCCAAGCGGCAAGTCAATGCACCCGCCCAAAGGGCCGACCTTGTGATTTGACGGCATCAGGGCCTTGCCGCCACCGATGGCTGCTCGCACGGGTTTGCCAAGGGCGGGATGAAGTACAGCGGCACCATGCTCCATCGCGCCGGACGATCCGATGAGAGCCGCCTTGCCGTAGCAAACAGGTGCCTCACTCAGCATGTTCACAAGCTCGTCTGCCAAGGATTGACCAAGTTCCGCACTTAACTCGAACAGCTGCGACAGGTCTTCTTGGTCAACTCCGGCAAAAGGGTTTCTCAAGACGGCCGCGACCGCGACGCGGGTGATCGGATCACTTGACCTGCCCATTTCATCGGCGGTGATATTCTCCCGGAAGAAAACTGTTTTGCGAACATCCGTCATCCGACTTTCCTTTCCACACCTGCGAGAGGCGTTCTTTTGAAATATTGAAACGCGAGGCCTAGCGGGACGACCGCGGTAAACAGGACGATGGCTAGCCATATCGGCCCCTGCGCGCTGCCCGTCGCATCCAGGATTGCACCAGCGGCCGGGGGCGTGACCAGCATGATCGTGTAGTAGACGGTAAAGAAGATGCCCATCCCGAAGGCGCGCACCTGTGGCCGCATGGCTTGTCCCGCCATTGCCATGATGACGCCCGCCGGTGCCATGCCGATCAGACCGAACAGCACGCTCGCGCCCAGCCCGGCCCCTTGGACGCCAAGCAGCATGAGAGAAACGACCGCGCCTGCCATACAAATGGTCAATACTACATTTCGTCCGCCGAAGCGGTCTACAACCTGCCCGCACGCGGCACCTGACAGGATCATCAACCAACTCCCGATGCTGACGATGCTTGCGGCGGCGATGGCGGATTGGCCAAGGTCTTCGAGAACCTTCGGACCAAACGATAGATAGGTGACGTAGGCGGCGTTGAACACACCCCACGCGGCAGCGGCACAAAGAACCAATCGCCATTCTTGACCTGTTAGTACAGCGCCCGAGCCACCTTTTTCTGGCGGTAGATCATGTGGCGATCTGTAGTACAGAAACACCCCGAGCGCGGCGAGCAGACAGTAAACAGAGGCCACCTGAAACGGAACCTGCCAACCGAAAGCCTGCGCAAGCCACGCGTGGCCGACCTGACCCATGGCGATTCCGAATGGCCAAGACATGACAAGGATGCTCATGGCGGTCGCGATTTCACGCCCTTCGAACCAATCCGCGACCATTTTCGTGAAATAGAGCGTGGTAAACAGAAAGCCTGCGCCGGCAAATATGCGACCCAGCCCAATAGCCCAGCTTTCTGTTGCGAAGGACGATACGGCCCCACCCAATGCCAGTGCGCCCAAACCGATCACCACCATGATGCGATCCGAAACATATCGGCCCCAATACCCGGCCGGTATGGCCAGAAACAGTCCGGGGGCCATGAAGAGACCGATCAGGAAACCGATCCCCGCGTAATCAAGCCCGAAGGCGACGATCAAATCATCGCCCACGGAGGCCACTGTCTGAAACTGAAACCCAAGTCCGATGCGGGCCAGAAACAGAAGTGCCAGTATACGCCAGCGCATTACGCCCAGCCCAGCCCGCGCAGGGCGTGCACATCATTCCAGATCTTGGTCATGTGGCTGATCTTGTCACCGTCGAAGTGCATGACATAAGCGTAGTCGGAAACGACTGATCTGCCCGTGGGCGGCACTGGCCCGCCTTCGCCGGTCTGTGTCCCGTGGAATTCGGCCGCCGCCACTGCCGTGCCATGCGTTTCGTCAAAGGCAAACGCCTTAAGCACATAGCGCCCATCGGGCACAGGCGTCAGCAGGCCTTTCATCCATTCGGCATAGTCTGCGAGGGTATTGGTGTCAGCAAGCGCATCTGCCTGACAGGAAAAAGTCGCGCCATCTTGGCAGAAAGCTTTGCACCCATCCCATCCCTTGCCGGTTTCGCAGGCTTCGAAAAAGGCTTTTGCGGCTTCAAAACGTGACATCGGAAGGTCCTCCATGCTGATGATATGCGGATTATCTTAGGTCAGGGACCGACACGCCGGGTATCGTGCAGATGCTGTAAAATGTGCATCATTCATGCAGTATCTGCGGTACAGCACTTGCAGGATTGCGTATCGCTCCGACCGTGCCCACACTGAAACCACATCATTTCCAGCGAGGCGTTATTCGTGTCAGAGCAAGTCGAACTTAGCCCACGGGAATTGGAGATCGCGCATGCCTATGCCAGTGGCGCGACCTATCAGACGATCGCCGACACCTTGTGCATTGCCCCGTCCACGGTGCGCACGCATCTGGCGACGATCTATCGAAAGCTAGAGGTGTCTTCGAAACAGGAACTGGCAACGCACCTTAGCGGAGGGTCTTCGCAACCTCGCGACCAGTCCGAAATGACAGCTGTGATGTCAGAACTGGCGCTGAGCCTCGAAGAAGCGATCAGCCGCGAAAAAGCCCTGAGCGAGGTATTGCGGATTATCAGCGCGGCGAAAGGCGACCTGGACGCCGTGATGCCCCTGATTCTGGCTTATGCGTTAGAGCTTTGCGACGCCGAGTACGGAATCCTCTTCGAATACGGGCAGAACAGGAAATTTCACGCGACATTCACGCTGGGGATACCGTCAAACTTCAAGACATGGTTCGACGATCAGGGCTGGTTCACCGTCAGCCCTCAGACAGGGCTTGGCCGCATGGATGCTCAACGCGAGGTGATAAATATCTTCGACGTCAAATCTGAGAGCATTTACAAAACCGACGATCCCTTGCGCTATGCCACCGCCGAATTGGGCGGGGCACGATCCTTTGTCGCCATCCCGATGATGGCCGCAGACGAATTGGTCGGGGCTTTCGCGCTTTACCGGCAAACGGTCCGTCCCTTTTCAGATGACGCCACCCGGCTCGCACAGATGTTCGCCGCCCAAAGCGTAATCGCCCTGGAAAACGCGCGAATGATCAGGGCCATGCATGAGGCTCGCGCGTGATCCAGAAATCCCCGCGGAGAATTGCTCAGCAGCCGTGCACGACAGATCGCAGTAGATCCGAACGCGAGGCGAAAGTTGCCGTAGGAGCGATTGCAGCGAAAGCTCACTTCGTCCCGCAATGCATCCTTTAAGCTGGGCTGCAGTGAACGTCCGCGAAGTGCCCGAGGCGTGCATGCTGAACGCCTTTTGAAGATCGGCTTTCGGAATTGAGTTGCATGGCGATCAAGTTCAGTGAATTTGACCTGCTTTCGGTGATCTGACAAAATAGAGAAGTCATTGGCCGAAACTCAGCCAATGGCAGATCCGTCCCGCAAAGCCGTCGTTCAGTCGGGCAGCGGTGTAAGGCCGCTTGAGCCCAAAGTTGTGCTCCAAGCAACCCAATCATTTGCTCCTGATTGATCTGCCCGGGACTGCTCCAGGAAAACGCCCCCACACTGCGCTGTGTCGGGAGCAATGAACCAGCCCGAACTTACGGCAAGAACAAAAGGGCTGCGGCAAGAAAACGCGTGAGGGCCGACGGCGGTTCATCTCGAGAAGAATAAAACCAACAGCACTTGTAAGTGTTACGGCGCTAACTTACCTCTAGTAGTGCAAAGCATCTTCTTTCGACCTTCTGTCTCCTAACGGCCTCAGTTGATCTTTTGACGACACTGGGCCGGGCCGCTGCATTCTGTGGGCGGCAAGAATATATGGAGACTACACGATGGCTAATGGCACCGTGAAATGGTTCAACCAAACTAAAGGCTTCGGCTTCATTGCTCCGGAAAATGGAAAGAAAGACGTCTTCGTTCATATTTCCACGCTCGAACGGGCTGGGATTGATCGTCTGGACGACGGTCAAGCCGTGACGTTCGATGTCGAGAGTGGCCGCGATGGACGTGAGGCCGCGAGTAATCTCGCTCTGGCATAATTCTTCGCTACCAAGGCATTGTGACGGGGGCAGCCACTCGGCAGCGCCCGTCTTCTTAAGCAGCCCCGATGCATTTCGCAGGGGTATGCGAACTATGATTTGAAAGAAGTCCATGATAGAAATTTACTGGGGAAGCCCCCTGACACTGGTTATCTCTGAAGATGGCGATACCAAGAAATTCACAACGATTGAGCAGGCGTATTACTGGTTGAACAAGAAATGGCCAGTGACGGATAAAGCTCGGGACCGCGCAATCGAACTTATCGATGCGGCGATGAACTGTTTGGCTCCCGTCAGTGCCGCCCGCCTGGCTTTCGTCTCTGCTGCGCGAACCGCTGGGTTCATACCAGACTACGACCTCGTAGAAGTATCGCCCGGAGTTTAACCCTGACCATCCGTTCTTTCAGGAGGCCTAACGATGTCGAAATTGTCCAAGTCTGAGCCGTTTAACCCCGGAAAACCCCGCGCGGAAACTGCGATGGAAAAAACGACGCGCGCGGCCAATGAGATCTTAAACGAAGAGAAGGCGCAGCGTGAACGCAAGACAGAGCACTTGCGTAAGGCGCGACTAGAACGCGAAGCTGGAAAATCGCTCGAGGTCGATGCAACCGCCTCCAAGGCCATTCCGAACAAGTCAGAAAACTAGGGCATTATGAAGTCTTTTGCGCATATCCGTCCTGCATATGACCGAGCTGAACGGATAAGCGACGGAATCGTGCACATTGTCGGCATCACCTTTGCGCTCGTAGCGGTCCCAGGCTTGGTAACGGCAACTGTCTCAATTCACTCTGAGCCGACCATTCTGGCAGGTGTTTCAGTGTACGGGATTACGTTGGTTCTGATGTTAACCTTTTCCGCTCTTCACAACATGATCGAGAGCGAAAAATGGTCGGAACTTTTTCGACGCCTTGATCACTCTGGAATCTACGTGAAAATCGCGGGTACCTATACGCCGTTCTTGTTGATGTCCGGAGTTCAAACGACAGGTTTGCTGGTCGGCCTATGGTCATCCGCAGCCCTTGGGTCACTCTTGAAGATGTACAACCCTCATCGCTTTAGGTGGTTCGGGCTTGCTCTTTACTTGATGATGGGTTGGGCCGTCGTATGGGCTGGCCAATCACTCTTGGCCGAGGTTGCGGAACCTGTTCTGTTTCTGATCATTGCAGGCGGTCTTGTTTATACCGTTGGCGTAGTCTTTTTCCTTCTCGATTGGCTCCCATATCACAACACGATCTGGCATGTATGCGTGTTGATTGGGAGTATCCTCTTCTTCGCCGCTGTTGCCGTACACATCGCGGATGCGCCGCGCATTATCAGTTAAATCCGGCATTCAATACTCATTAATAGACTCTCAAAGTATCAGCCTCTTTATCCGCGCGGCAGTCATTCAAACGAATTTGTGACTCAGTTCCGCAGCAAACGGCCACGCTGGATGCACAGCGCAGCTATCCCAACATCAACGATGGCGACGCAACCACCACTTTCTTTCTGTTCACGCTGGCCAATTTCGGTGCGGGCGACTTTACCGTGACGCATGATGACGGCTTTGCCATCTTCGACGATGGTGTGCGTATCGGCGGACGCCTTGGCCCTGTCGGTGAAACCGCGACACTGGTGTCCGCTTTTTCAACGGTGGTGAACTTTCGCTGCTTTGGTGCCGGTTCCGGCCTCGCCGCCGCTGTTGCTGGGTGCGCTTGGCGGCGCAGGTTTCCTGGCGCGCCGTCGCAAGAAAGCGGCCTGATCCGCTTTGGATGTCGGGCTGACGCCCTCTGCCGCATCCGCGCGACATAGATGACTTGTCTTTGAAAATGCCCGTCCGGTCCTGGGCGGGCATTTTGCCTTCTGGGCGTAGCTGCCTTGTCCCCCAGGCAAGGAAATGTCTGGCAAATCTGCGGCCTATCCTTTAACGCATCGGCCCGTTGATGGGCTTGATCTGACTACGGGGGGCACGGATGGCAGACGCTCAGGTCGCGTTCGTACTTTACGGCGACTACTATCACCCGATTTTCGTGAAAAGCCTGGTGTCGCAGATCCGCTCGAAAACCGCGCTCGATCTAGACTTCGTTTGCCTGACCGACCGGCTCGATCGTGATCTGGGGGCGGATGTCCGTCTGGTCGTGCATCCGGGTCTGGCCCAAGGCCTGGACATGGAACGCCTGCGCGAAGGCTGCAAATTCAAGCTGGGTCTGTTCCATCCCGACGTTCTGTCACCGGATCTGCCGACCTTCTTTTTCGATCTCGACACGATGATCACCGGCGATATCGCCGAGCTTCTGGCTATCTACGAAAAGAACCCCGGGATTTACCTGCTGCCGTTTCACATGGTCCAAGTCTGGAAATACCCGTGGATCGAAAGAACCTTCCGAAAGGGCAAGTACTTTTACGGCACGTCCAGCATGATGCTGTTCAAGCCGCGCGACTTTTACGGCATCTACGAGGATTTCCAGAGATATTACGACATTGTCTCGGAAAACCGCCGCCCGCTGACGCCAGGGGAAAGCCGGGCATGGAGTACGGACGAACAATTCATCTGCTGGTCGGCACAGGGGCGCACAAGGGGTTTTTCTCTGCGTAAGTTCGCGCGGTTCCGGCGCGGTTTCTCGGCGCCTTACTGGCCGTGGCTGGCGCGGTTGAAAACCCGGTTGGGGCTTAACCCTTATCGCAGCAGGGCGCTGATCGGGTTGACCTTCGACGGTGCACCGTTCAAGCCCAGCTTGCTGGCCAATTGCAAGCCGGGCGATCTGCTGCAAGAGCGCAAGCATTTCGTCTACTGGGATTTCCCCGACTACCAGGAACACTGGAAGGCGCTCGTTTCGGCTGGCGCTGGCTAAGCCCGTTGGGCCACGTCAGGCAGGCGCGACAAGCATCCACGCCTGCAAGAGCCCGATCAGAATGGGTTGGTGCACGAGGTAGACGGCCAGGCTGTGCCGTCCGGGCCAGGCAGCCAAGCGCACGAGGCGGTTTTCGTCGCTGGCGACAGAGGCGAGTGTTTCCCAGATACCGGCGTACTGTCCGATCCGCCCAAGCGCCATGCCGATCAGGAAAGGCGCGATCCAGGGGAATACCGGCTCGAAATCCATTGCGGGCTGGATTTGTTGCGACAGACCCAGCGACAGCGGCCAGTCGATGGACCATCCCCTTGCGTCGAATATGCCCGGCAGGGCGAAGGCTGCGACCGCCGCCGCAAGCGTCACGACAGCCGGAGCGCGCAGAAACGCCAGCCCGATCACGCTGGCTGCGGCGATGGAATGCAGGATGCCGAAATAGACGTAGAAGTCGGGCTGCGCGAGATAGGTCGCCGCCGTAACCAGCAGCGCGGCGGCCACAACGCGGATCAGGCGTTTCAGGTAGGCGCGCGGTCGGAAACGGGAACCGTGCGCCAGGTACAGCGACAGCCCGGCGAGGCCCAGGAAACTGCCGGCGACGAGTTTAGAAAACAAAGGCCAGCCTGCACTGCGCGCGGTGTCGGCGGGCAGAAAGCCGAACATCGCCAGATCGAATACAAGGTGGAACAGGATCATGCCCAGCAAGGCGGCGGTGCGTGCGATGTCGACGATCGCGATGCGGCGCGCCGATGCGTCCCGGGGCATCGATTTGGTCTGGCTGAATGTCACGCGTGTCTCCGGCTGTTTCAACAGGTTAGGGCCGGCAGGCCGGCGCGGCAAGCCGGCCCTATGCGGCAGTTAGGTTTTGACCTGATCGTCCATCTGCGCAAAGCTGGGCCTGAATTTTGTGCGATATGTCGGCTTTTTGTGCGGTTTTTTGGTCGGCCGTCCGGTTTCTGTCACTTCGGTGTGGCCCTGGTCATCTGCCGATGTTCTGATGGAGGCACATTCAGGATCATGCAATGACGGATACGCAGATTTTCGACGAGATGTGGGGCAGCGACGACAGCCTTCGTGCGCCTTATCAGAAATTCCATGACTGGTTCAGCGCCGAAGACGCGGCACGCCTGCGGGCCAAGCAACGCGAGGCGGAAAAGCTGTTCCGCCTCACCGGTATCACCTTCAACGTTTACGGACGGTCAGAGGCCGAAGAGCGGCTGATCCCGTTCGACATCATTCCCCGCATCATTTCGGGTGCTGAATGGCTGCGCCTGAGCCGGGGCATCGAACAGCGTGTGCGCGCGCTCAACGCCTTTCTGGCCGATATCTACGGCGGGCAGGAAATCATCAAGGCTGGCCGCCTGCCGGCCGAGATGATCGCCAGGAACGAGGCGTTCCTGCCGCATATGATCGGTGTCGCACCTCCGGGCGACGTTTACACGCATATCGTCGGGATCGACCTTGTGCGCACCGGACCGGGCGAGTTCTACGTTCTCGAAGACAACGCGCGCACGCCATCGGGCGTCAGCTACATGCTGGAAAACCGCGAAACCATGCTGCAGATGTTCCCCGAACTCTTCAGCCAGAACCGCGTTCAGCCGGTCCAGACCTATCCGGCCGACCTGCACAGGTCGCTGGGCGCCTGCGCGCCGGCGGCAACGACGGGCGACCCGGTTGTCGCGGTGCTGACGCCGGGCATCTACAACTCGGCCTATTTCGAACATGCCTTCCTTGCCGACCAGATGGGTGTCGAACTGGTCGAGGGGCACGACCTGCGCATCGTGGACGGACGCGTCGCCATGCGCACCACGCGCGGCTACAAGCCGATCGACGTGCTCTACCGCCGGGTGGATGACGATTTCCTCGATCCGCTGAACTTCAACCCCGACAGCCAGCTTGGGGTGGCGGGGATCATGGATGTCTACCGTGCGGGCGGCATCACCATCGCCAACGCGCCCGGCACCGGCATCGCGGACGACAAGGCGATCTACAGCTACATGCCCGAGATCGTCGAGTTCTACACCGGCGAACGCCCGCTTCTGGAAAACGTGCCGACCTGGCGCTGTTCCGAGCCCGAGGCGCTGGCCTATGTGCTCGACAACCTGTCCGATCTCGTGGTCAAGGAGGTGCACGGCTCGGGCGGTTACGGGATGCTGATCGGCCCGACCGCGACCAAGAAGGATCTGGCCGAGTTCCGCAAGAAACTGAAGGCCCGCCCCGGCAATTATATTGCCCAACCGACGCTGAGCCTGTCGACGGTGCCGATCTTTTCGCGCGCAGGCCTGACGCCGCGCCATGTGGACCTGCGGCCTTTCGTGCTGGTCAGCCCCGAAGGCATCCGCGTGACCCCCGGCGGGTTGACGCGTGTGGCGCTGAAGAAGGGGTCTTTGGTGGTGAACTCGTCCCAGGGCGGCGGCACCAAGGACACCTGGGTTCTGGAGGAGTAGGCACATGCTGGGCAAGACGGCGAATGGCCTGTTCTGGATGTATCGCTACCTCGAACGCGCCGAGAACACCGCGCGCCTGATCGAGGCGGGTCAAAGGATCGCGCTGACGCGCCTGGGCGACAGCGATGCGGAGTGGCGCTCGGTTCTGGAATCGGCGGCGGTTTTGCCGGGCTATCTGGAGCAGCATGACGAGCTGACCAAGGATGCCGCGATCGACTATCTGCTGCGGTCGCGCGACAACGCGTCCTCGGTGATGTCCTGCATCGCGCAGGCGCGGCAGAACGCGCGGCTGGTGCGCACGGCCATCACCGGCGAGGTGTGGGAAGCCACCAATGCCGCCTACATGACCGCGCGCGATGTGCTGGCGCGCAAGGTGTCGGAACGCGATCTTCCGGCCGCGCTGGGCACGATCCGACAGCATACCGCTCTGGTGCGTGGCATGACCCATGGCACGATGCTGCGCAACGAGATCTACGATTTCGCCCGTATCGGCACCTTCCTGGAACGTGCGGACAACACGGCGCGCATCCTGGACGTGAAATACTACGTGCTTTTGCCTTCGGCCCGCGCGGTTGGGACGTCGCTGGACAATGTGCAGTGGGAAACGATCCTGCGCTCGGTCTCGGCGCGTGGCGGGTTCCGCATGGAATACGGCGGCCGCGCCGGCCCGCGCGAGATCACGCAATTCCTGATCCTCGACAAGCGGATGCCGCGCAGCCTGGCGTTTTGCGTGTCCAAGCTCAAGGACAACCTGCGCTACCTCGGGGCGGGGGACAACGGCACTGCGCCATCGCTGCAAAAGGTCAATCACATCGAACGGATGTACCTGTCGCATGATGTCGAGGCGATTTTCGATTTCGGCCTGCACGACTTCATCCAGAAGATGCTGGACCTCATGGCCGATCTGTCACGCCAGATCGAGATCGATTACAGGTTCTACGAATAGGGCGGCCGATGCGACTGAAGATACAACATGAAACCCGCTACCGTTTTGACGCACCGGTATCCTATGGCCTGCAGCAGTTGCGCAAGACGCCGAAAACCAGCCACCAGCAATGGGTGCTGGCCTGGGAAACCCAGGTCACCGGCGGCATCAAGGAACTGAGCTTTGACGATTACCACCACAACGTGACCGAGCTGATCAGCTTTGAGCGTGGCGTGACCGAGCTGGTCGTGACCAGCCGCGGCGAGGTCGAAATAAACGACACCCACGGCGTCGTCGGCCGCCATCGCGGCCCGGCGCCGCTCTGGCTGTACCAGCGCGAAACCGACCGCACCAAGGCGCGCACCGGTGTGCGCGGGCTTGTGCGCCAGGTCGAGGGGGACGGGGATCTGGAGCAGATGCACAGCCTTCTTGCCGTGATCCGTGACGCCGTCGCCTACGAGGTGGGCGTGTCCCATCCCGACTGGACGGCCGAGGACGCGATCGAGGAAGGGCGCGGCGTCTGCCAGGATCACACGCATATCTTCATCGCCTGCGCGCGCGAGATGGGCCTGCCGGCGCGCTATGTCTCGGGCTACCTGATGCTGGAAGACCGCGTGGCGCAGGACGCCATGCATGCCTGGGCCGAAGTCCATATCGAGGCGTTAGGCTGGGTCGGGTTCGACGTGTCCAACGGCATTTCGCCCGATACGCGCTATGTCCGGGTCGCGACGGGGCTGGACTATTCCGACGCCGCGCCCGTATCTGGAACCCGGATCGGCGGAAACGCCGAGTCGCTCGATGTGCGCATCGAGGTGCAGGCGCAGCAGTAGGACACAGGCAGGCGGAAGATGACATATTGCGTTGGGATGATGCTCGACCGTGGGCTTGTCTTCATGTCCGATACCCGCACCAATGCCGGGCTGGACAACATCTCGACCTTCCGCAAGATGACCATCTGGGAAGAGCCGGGCGAACGCCTGATCACGCTGATGGCGGCGGGCAACCTGGCGACCACGCAGGCGGTCGTCAGCCTGCTGGACGAACGCAGCAAATCGCCGGCCGACCGCCAACCTTCGCTGATGGCTGCGCCGTCGATGTTCCAGGCGGCGGGCATGGTGGCCGATACCCTGCGCGAGGTCATCGCCAACCACGCCGAAACCGGCCAGCGCGCCGACAGCACGTTCAATGCCACGCTGATCCTGGGCGGTCAGATCAAGGGCGGCCCGCCACGCCTGTTCCTGATCTATCCCGAAGGCAATTTCATCGAGGCCGGGACCGACACGCCGTTTTTCCAGATCGGCGAAACCAAATACGGCCGGCCGATCCTTGTGCGGGCCTATGACCCTGAAATGCGTTTCGAGGATGCGATGAAGCTGCTGCTCGTCAGCTTCGATTCCACGCTCAAGGCCAATCTGACCGTGGGCGCACCGTTCGATTTCCATCTGTATGAAACCGACAGTTTCAAAACCGGACCGCGCGGGCGGATCGAACTGGAAGACCCGTATTTCCGGTCGATTTCGCAAGGGTGGGGCGACGCGCTGAAAGAGGCGCTCGACAGTCTCCCGGCGTTCTCTTTCGACGGCTGATCCCTGACGCTTGACCTGGAAAGTCTTGGCAAGCTCCGGGCGAAGCCTATGGTGCCGACAGGAGGATTGCCATGACCGACGGTCTCGACCCCGAAGATCCCGCCGCGTTCCGCCGCGCGGCCCATGCCCTGCTGGATGCCTGTCTCGACCGCCTGGAAGGCGCGCGCGATTATCCGTGGCAGTCCGTACCCGAGGCGGTGAAAGCCGGCTACCGGCTGGACGGCGGGGGGCAGGGCGAAACGACTCTGGCCCAAAGACTGGCCGCAGACGTGTTGCCCCATGGCACCGGAAACACCCATCCGCGCTTCTTCGGCTGGGTGCATGGAACCGGGCTGGCCTCGGGGCTGATGTCGGAAATGGTGGCCGCCACGATGAACGCCAATCTTGGCGGGCGTGACCACGGGGCGATCTATGTCGAACGCGCGGTGATCGACTGGTCGCGCGGGGTGTTCGGGTTTCCCGAAACGGCCAGCGGCGTGCTGGTCACCGGCACCAGCCAGGCCACCGTGATTGCGCTGGCGGCGGCGCGAGTGCGGGCCCTGGGGCAGCAGGTGCGCAAGACCGGGCAGGGCGCGGCGCGTCTGACTGCCTATGCCGGCGCGGGCGTGCACAATGCCACGAAGAAGGCGCTCGAACTGTTGGGGATCGGATCGGACAACCTGCGTGCCATTCCCGAAACCGACGCGGGCATGGATACCGGAGCCCTGCACGCCGCCATCGCCGCCGACCGCGCGGCAGGCGCGATGCCCTTTGCCGTGATCGGCACGGCCGGATCGGTCGACCTGGGACGGTTCGACGATCTGAACGCCCTGGCCGATATAGCGCGGGACGAGGGGCTTTGGCTGCATGTGGACGGGGCCTTTGGCGCCTGGGTGCGCATCGCGGGTGCGCCCTGGAGCGGTCTTGTCACGGGGATCGACCGGGCGGATTCGCTGGCATGCGATTTTCACAAGTGGATGTACGTGCCCTACGATTGCGGGCTTGTCCTGATCCGGGACGAGGCAGCGCATCGTGCGGCCTTCGCGGCCCGGCCGTCCTATCTGGAAGGGCAGGACAGGGGGCTGGCCGGGGGCGATCCGTGGTATTGCGATTACGGTGTCGACTTGTCGCGCGGCAACCGCGCGCTCAAGGTCTGGTCGGCGCTGGTGGCCTACGGCCCAGAAAGGCTGGGCGCGGCCATCGCCGACAATTGCGCGCGCGCCGCGCAGATGGGCGACCTGGTTGCGGCGGACCCGCATATGCGGCTCATGGCGCCGGTGGTTTCGAACCTGTGCGTCTTTACCGCCGATACCCGCTTGCCGGCAGATGGGCAAAGCGCATTGAACACGGCGATCGCGCAGGATCTGCAATTGTCCGGTGACGCGGTGTTTTCCACGGTGACGATCGACGGGATCACCGCGCTGCGGGCAGCCATCACCAACCACCGCACGCGGCCCGAAGACGTGGTGCAGGCGATCACCGCCGTTGCCCATGCCCGCGATGCCGGGTAACTCTGCGGGCAAGCAGGAAAAAGGCAGCTTCATGCGCAAGGCGTTCATCACCGGGACTTCGGGTTTCATCGGCTATCATCTGGCGCAACTCTTGCTCGACGAAGGCTGGCAGGTCGCGGGCTATGACGGGATGACGGATTACTACGACGTCACCCTGAAAGAGCGTCGCGAGGCCATGCTGCTGCAATCGCCGAATTTTTCCACCACGCGGGCGATGCTGGAGGATACGGCTGCGCTCGATGCGGCGGTGGATGCGTTCGCACCCGACGTCATCGTGCATCTCGCAGCCCAGGCCGGTGTGCGCTACAGCCTCGAAGCGCCACGCGCCTATGTCGATGCCAATGTGGTCGGCACCTTCAACGTGATGGAAGCCGCACGCCGGCACAGCGTCGATCACCTTCTCATGGCCTCGACCTCGTCGGTCTATGGGGCCAACACGGACATGCCCTATGCGGAAACCGACAAGGCCGATACCCAGCTGACGATCTATGCCGCCACCAAAAAGGCGACCGAGGCGATGGGGCACGCCTATGCGCATCTGTGGAACCTGCCGACGACGATGTTCCGGTTTTTCACCGTCTACGGGCCATGGGGGCGCCCCGACATGGCCAATTTCAAGTTTGTCGATGCGATCCTGAACGACCGGCCGATCGACATCTACAATCACGGCGAGATGTATCGCGACTTCACCTATATCTCGGACCTAGTCCGCGCGATCCGCTTGCTGATCGACGCGGTGCCCGAGCGCCCGGTCTCTCCCGATGATATTGCCGAAGGCGACAGCCTGTCGCCGGTCGCGCCTTACCGGATCGTCAATATCGGCAATTCCGAAAAGGTGAAGTTGCTCGATTTCGTCGCGGCCATCGAAGATGCCATCGGCCGCCCGGCAAAGCGCAACCTGATGGACATGCAATTGGGCGATGTGCCCGCCACTTGGGCGGATGCGACGCTGCTGCAAACGCTGACAGGCTATCGCCCTGAAACGGATGTGCGCGACGGCATCGCGCAATTCGTGACCTGGTACCGCGACTACTACGGCAAGTGACCCGCCGGCGCGCGCTTTGCGCGCACATTCCCGATATGCGCTCGGGCCGCGCAGGCCCTGGGGCTCTGCCCCAGACCCCGGGATATTTTCCGAAAGAGAAAGACACGGTTTCTTAATCTTTCGGTGGTGTCCTGCCTGCGCGGAACAGGCGGGGACGCCGATGACCGTGAAAGGGAAAGCACTCAGGCTTTTCGCGAGGGGGGCTTCGGCCCCCCTTGTTTTCTCTTTCTGCAAATATCCCGGGGGTTTGGGGGCGGAGCCCCCAATCGGGTGTCGCGACGCAGTCGCGGCACAAACCCTTTACAGCCCGCTTTCCTTGACCGCTTGCATGGACACATGGGTCGATGTCGCGCCGACATGAGGCAGGGCCGAGATCACTTCGCCCAGTACCTGGCGATAACTTTGGATATCGGCGGTGCGCACCTTGATCAGGTAGTCGAAACTGCCCGCGATCATGTGGCACTCCTCGATCTCGGGCACCTTCATGACCGCCGCGTTGAAAGCGGACAACGCCTTTTCCGTCGTGTCGGTCAGCTTGACCTCGGCAAAGGCAACATGGTCCAGCCCCAGCTTGGCGGGGTTCAGCATCGCCCGATAGCCCAGAACATAGCCATGCTCTTGCAGTTTCCTGACCCGCACCTGCGCGGGGCTTTTCGACAGCCCGACCTGACGGGCGAGATCGGCGATCGAAATCCGCCCGTCGGCCGAGAGTATGCGCAGAATCCTGTGGTCGATGCGGTCCAGTTGATCGGTTTCGATCCTAATAGGCATCATTTGTCCTTCCGTGAAGTTCCATAAAAAGGCTATCCGCCTGTCTTGGCGCAATCAACAGGACAAAAAGCTGCGATTTTCGCGGTAACATCGGACGAAGAATACGTTCCGGCTGAAAGGAGCCTGCCCATGTCCCGCCTCACGTCCCTGCGCCAGTCCATTCGCGCGGCGCATCATGCAAGCGAAGACGATGTGCTGACCGCCCTGCAAGAAGGCAGCCCGGTGGATCAGGCGACGCGCCAGGCCGCGCATACCCGCGCCGTCCGCCTGGTCGAAGGCATTCGCGGGGCCGGCCGTCCGGGGCTGATGGAGGTCTTTCTGTCCGAATACGGTCTGTCGACCAAGGAAGGTGTCGCGCTGATGTGCCTGGCCGAGGCGTTGCTGCGCGTCCCCGACCGCGAAACCATCGATGACCTGATCGAGGACAAGATCGCGCCGTCCGAATGGGGCACGCATCTGGGGCGGTCCTCGTCGTCGCTGGTCAACGCCTCGACCTGGGCGCTGATGCTGACCGGCAAGGTGCTGCGCGAGGACGAGGAACCCGGCATCGCCAGCGTCCTGCACGGCGCGGTCAAGAGGTTGGGTGAGCCGGTGATCCGGTCGGCCGTGGCGCGCGCGATGAAAGAGTTGGGGCACCAGTTCGTCCTGGGCCGCGATATCGGCGAGGCGGTCAAGCGCGGGGCCGATCGCGCGCGGCAGGGATACAGCTTTTCCTACGACATGCTGGGAGAAGCGGCGCTGACCGCGCGGGACGCGGCCAAGTATCACGCGGCCTATGCCGACGCGATCACGCGGCTGGCGGCGCAATGCAAATCCGGCGACATTCGCGACAATCCCGGCATCTCGATCAAGCTTTCGGCGCTGCATCCCCGCTACGAGGTCGGTCAGCGCGACCGTGTGATGGACGAGCTGGTCTCATCCACGCTGGAGCTGGCGCTGATGGCCCGGCAGGCGGGGATGGGGCTGAACATCGACGCGGAAGAGGCCGACAGGCTCGATCTGTCGCTGGACGTGATCGAGGCGGTTCTGCGTGACCCGCGCCTTGCCGGGTGGGATGGCTTCGGCGTGGTGGTTCAAGCCTACGGCAAGCGTGCGGCCCCGGTTCTGGACTGGCTGCATGCGCTGGCGTCCGAGCTGGAACGCAAGCTGATGGTGCGGCTGGTCAAGGGCGCCTATTGGGATACCGAGGTCAAGCGCGCCCAGGTCGAGGGGCTGGACGGGTTTCCCGTTTTCACCCGCAAGCCCGCCACGGACGTGTCCTACCTGTGCTGTGCGCAAAAACTGCTGGGGATGACCGACCGCATCTATCCGCAATTCGCCACGCACAATGCGCATACCGTTGCCGCCATCCTGGAAATGGCGGGCGACAAGGGCGCCTTCGAATTCCAGCGCCTGCACGGCATGGGCGAGGCGCTGCACGATCTGGTGTTGAAAGAGTCCGGCACCCGATGCCGCATCTACGCGCCGGTCGGCGCGCATCGCGACCTGCTGGCCTATCTGGTGCGGCGGCTGCTCGAAAACGGCGCGAATTCCAGCTTCGTCAACCAGATCGTCGATGAAGACGTGCCGCCGTCGCAGGTGGCCGCCGATCCTTTCGCGGCGCTCGCGGTTACTGAAAAATCGGCAGCGGTGCGCGATCCGGCCGATTTGTTCCGTCCCGAGCGGCCCAATTCGCGCGGCTTCGATCTGCATGAAACGCATGACCTGGAGCTTATCGAACAGGCGCGGATGCCCCATCGGGATACGCGATGGCAGGCAGGTCCGCTGATCGCGGGCGATGTCGTGGGCGGCGAGCCGCACGAGGTGCGCAATCCTGCCCGGCCCGAGGATGTTGTGGGCCAGGTCACGTTGTGTTCCGACGCCGATGTGGAAACGGCCCTTGCCGCGGCGCGGCCCTGGGGCGCGGATGCCGGGGAACGTGCGAAGGTTCTGAACCGTGTGGCCGATCTGTACGAAGAGAATTTCGGCGAGATTTTCGCCGTTGTCGCGCGCGAGGCGGGAAAGACGCCGAAGGATGCGGTGGCCGAGTTGCGCGAGGCGGTGGATTTTCTGCGCTACTACGCAGCGCGGGGGCAGGAGCTGTCGCAGGGGCCGCGCGGCGTTTTCACCTGCATCAGCCCGTGGAACTTTCCGCTGGCCATCTTCACCGGCCAGATCGCGGCGGCGCTTGCTGCCGGGAACGCGGTGCTGGCCAAGCCGGCCGAAGCCACGATGCTGACCGCGCATGTGGCGGTGGAACTGATGCACAAGGCCGGCGTGCCGCGTGATGCGATCCAGCTTTTGCCGGGTCATGGCGCGACGGTGGGCGCGCGCTTGACCGGCGATGCGCGCGTGAACGGCGTGTGCTTTACCGGCTCGACCGCGACGGCGCAGCGGATCAACAGGGTGATGGCCGAAAACGTCGCGCCCGATGCGCCGCTGATCGCCGAAACCGGGGGGCTGAACGCGATGATCGTGGACAGTACCGCGCTGCCGGAACAGGCGGTGCGCGATATCGTGGCCTCGGCGTTTCAGTCGGCCGGGCAGCGTTGCTCGGCGTTGCGCTGTCTTTACGTGCAGGAGGATATCGCAAAGCCGTTCCTCGACATGCTGTTTGGCGCGATGGATGAATTGCGGCTGGGCGATCCCTGGGATCACAGCACCGATGTTGGCCCGGTGATCGACGAACGCGCGCAAGCGGACTTTGCGGCCTATATCGACGCCGCCGAAGCCGAGGGGCGGTTGCTGAAACGGATCGATGCGCCGCATCAGGGGCATTTCATCGGGCCGGCCGCGATTCGCGTGTCGGGCATTGCCGGTCTCGAACGTGAGATTTTCGGCCCCGTGCTGCACATCGCCACGTTCCGCGCACAGGATATCGACCGGGTCGTGGATGCGGTGAACGCAAGCGGCTATGGCCTGACATTCGGTCTGCACACCCGCATCGACGGGCGGGTCGAACAGATCACCAGCCGGCTGCGCGTGGGCAACGCCTATGTGAACCGCAACCAGATCGGGGCGATCGTGGGCAGCCAGCCCTTTGGCGGCGAGGGGCTGTCAGGCACCGGGCCAAAGGCGGGCGGGCCGAACTACGTGCCGCGCTTTGCCGCCGAAACGCTGCCGAATGGCGATGTCGTGCCGGGCGGCGCGGTCGATCTGGCACAGGTGCAGGCGCGGCTCGATACGCTGGCAAAGCTGGAGCTGCCGCGCATGAGTGTCACGGACCTTCCCGGACCCACGGGGGAATCGAACCGCCTGTCGATCTATGGCCGCGGCACGGTGCTGTGCCTGGGGCCCACGGCGGCCGATGCCGCCGAGCAGCTGCGCAGTGCGCGCGATGCCGGATGTCAGGCCCTGGCCGTGGCGCCCGGTGTGCCGCCCGCGCAAGGCATCGACGGCTTTCTGCCGCGCACGGCGCTGGGAACGTTGCAGGGGATCGCCCTTGTCGCGCTGTGGTCGGGCGCCGATGACCTGCGCGCCGCACGGCAGGCCTTGGCGGGCCGCGATGGTGCGCTGATCGGGCTGGCCGCTGGCCGCGATCTTGCCCCGCGTTGCCGGCTGGAGCGTCACATCTGCATCGACACCACCGCGGCGGGAGGCAATGCCGCTTTGCTAGCAGCCGAGGCCGAGGCGCATCGCGCGGCTTCGTAACCGCGCAAAGGGCGCTCGATTGGTCATCTTTTCTGACCAGACCCCTTGGCATGTCTGGCCCTGTGGGCTAGCTTCCCGGCAATGGTTCGGCAAACGAACCGTCATCCAGGGAGTGAGACATGCAGAAAATCCTGTCGAAGGTCGCAGTGGCGGCCATTGCAACCGCATTTGCAACCGAGGCCATGGCGACCGAATGGAACGTGTCCGTCTGGGGCAAGCGCCGCGCCTTCACCGAGCACATCGAAAAGCTGGCCGAGCTGGTTTCGGAAAAGACCGGCGGCGAATTCACAATGAATGTCAGCTATGGCGGCCTGTCCAACAACCGCGAAAACCTTGACGGTATTTCGATCGGCGCGTTCGAGATGGCGCAGTTCTGCGCGGGCTACCACCCCGACAAGAACCGCGCGATCACCGTGCTGGAACTGCCGTTCCTGGGCGTCAGCGACCTGAAGGAAGAAGTGGCCGTCAGCCACGCGGTCTATGCGCATCCGGCGGTCGAAAAGGAAATGGCGCAGTGGAACGCCAAGATGCTGATGACCAGCCCGATGCCGCAGTACAACCTCGTCGGCACCGGCGAGCCGCGCGACGAGCTGAGCGAATTCGAAGGCATGCGCGTCCGCGCCACCGGCGGTCTGGGCGAAGCGTTCCGCGCCGTGGGCGGCGTGCCCACCTCGGTGACCTCGTCCGAAGCCTACCAGGCGATGGAATCGGGCGTTGTCGACACCGTGGCCTTTGCCCAGCACGCGCACCTGTCTTTCGGCACCATCAACCAGGCAACCTGGTGGACGGCGAACCTGAACCCCGGCACGGTGAACTGCCCGGTCGTGGTGAACATCGACGCCTATAACGCGCTCAGCGACGAGCACCGCAAGGTGCTGGATGAATCCGTGTCCGAGGCGATCGACTACTACCTTGAAAACTACGCCAAGCTGCTCAAGCGGTGGGATGACGTTCTGGCTGAAAAGAACGTGCAGAAAGTCATGATCTCGGACGAGGAACTGGCGAACTTCCGCGAAGTGGCCGGCAAGCCCATCCATGAAAAGTGGATTGCCGACATGTCGGCGCAGGGTATGCCCGCGCAGGAACTGTACGATCTCGTCTTCAAGACGCTCGAAGAGCATCGCGCCTCGAACTGAGGCCGCTGAAACGCCTGGGCCGCGCCGGGGATGACCCGGCGCGGCTTATTCGCATTTCTTACAAAAACAAGTCGGGGGGCAGGGTATGGCTGGTGCAGCACCCGTGTTGGAAGACGGCAGTCTTCTAAGTCGTCTTGATCGTGGCCTGTTGCGGCTGGAAAGGTTCTTCGCCCTGCTTGCAGGGTTGGCGGTTCTTTCGCTGATGTTCCTGGCCGTCCGGTCTGTCGGCGGGCGGGTTTTGTTCAACGCGCCGCTTTCAGGCTATGTCGACTGGATCATGCAGCTGATGCCGCTGATCGCGATCCTTGCGGTGTCCTTTGCGCAGCGCGATGGCACGCATATCCGCATGGACCTGCTGGTCGCGCGGCTCGGGGGCAGGGCGCTTTGGCTGTTCGAGCTGATCTCGGTCCTGTTGATCCTGTTCCTGATGATCTTTCTTCTGTGGGGCAGCTGGGCGCATTTCGTGCGCAGCTTCGATTTCGCGGCCCCGCTCTGGAGCCGCGATTCAACGATCGATATCGGCCTGCCGATCTGGCCGGCCAAACTGATCGTTCCGGTGGCGTTCTTCGTGCTGTGCCTGCGCCTGTGCGTGCAGGCCATCGGATACGGGCGCGCGATGGTGCTGGGGCTGGATAGCCCCGTTGCGGTGCCGCTGGTGCAGGACGCGGCCGCGCAGGCCGCGGCCGAGGCCGAAACCCTCAGCGAGAAAGGGTAAGCGCATGGAACCTATCGATATCGGCCTATGGGTGTCGGGTGGGATGCTCGTGCTTGTGTTGCTGGGCATGCGCGTGGCGTTCGCCGCGGCGCTGGCGGGCCTTGTGGGGCTGTTCCTGGTCTTCTGGTCGAAACGCGGCTTCGACCCCGAACAACTGGGCTGGGCGATCACGGTCGCGGCGAAAACGGCGGGGCAGGTGCCCCATTCCAAGGTGGCCAGCCACGAGCTGAGCCTGATCCCGACCTTCATCCTGATCGGCTACCTTGCCTATTACGCGGGCCTGACGCGGGCTTTGTTCGAGGCGGCCAAGCGCTGGATCGCCTGGGTGCCGGGCGGGCTGGCGGTGTCCACCGTGTTCGCAACGGCCGGTTTCGCCGCCGTGTCGGGCGCGTCGGTCGCAACGGCGGCTGTCTTTGCGCGCATCGGCATCCCCGAGATGCTGAAGATCGGCTATAACAAGCAATTCGCCGCGGGCGTCGTGGCGGCGGGCGGCACGCTTGCCTCGCTCATCCCGCCCTCGGCGATCCTCGTGATCTACGCGATCATCGTCGAACAGGATGTGGGCAAGCTGCTGCTTGCGGGTTTTGTGCCCGGCGCGTTCTCGGCGGTGATCTATGCGCTGCTGATCATCGGCATCGCGGTGATCTTCAAATCCGTGGGCCCGCCGGTGCGCGGGTTCACCTGGCGTGAACGCTTTGCCTCGTTGCCCGCGGCGATGCCGATCCTTTTCGTCGTCGTGATCATCATCTTCTTCGTCTACAACCCGTTCGGCGAGAAAGCATGGGGCACACCGACCGAGGGCGGCGCGCTGGGGGCCTTCATCGTCTTCCTGATGGCATTAGGCCGGGGCATGCGCTGGACCGAGCTTAAATCGGCACTGGTCGAAACCGCCAAGCTGACGGTCATGATCTTCACGATCATCTGGGGCGTCCTGATCTATGTGCGTTTCCTGGGCTTTGCCGAACTGCCGGATGCCTTTGCCACCTGGATCACTTCGCTGCATTTCTCGCCCTGGGTGATCCTGGTCTGCATCCTGCTGGCCTATGCCGTGCTCGGCATGTTCATGGATGCGATTGGGATGCTGCTGCTGACCTTGCCGGTGGTCTACCCGGCGGTCATGGCGCTGAACGGGGGTGAGTTCGTGTCGGCGGCAGACAGCGCCTTTGGCATGTCCGGCCCGATGTGCGCGATCTGGTTCGGCATCCTGGTGGTGAAGATGGCCGAGTTCTGCCTGATCACGCCCCCCATCGGCCTGAATTGCTTTGTCGTGGCCGGCGTGCGCGACGATCTGAGTGTGCAGGACGTGTTCAAGGGCGTCATGCCGTTCTTCCTCGCCGATGCGGTGACCATCGCGCTGCTGGTGATGTTCCCGGCCATCGTCTTGTGGCTGCCGTCACTGGCCTGATGCTTGACGGGCGGGCCAAGGCGGCCCGCCCGAACCTTACACCTTGGCGCGTTGCACCATGCCGAACAGGTCGCGCGGATCATCGGGATCGGCCAGCATGTCGAGCGGTTCGAACATGTCCGTGCCCTTGATACGGTCGCGGATGTAACGCAGGGCGCTGAAATCCTCGATTGCGAACCCCACACTGTCGAACAGGGTGATGGCGCGCGCGTCGCGCCGCCCTTTTGCCTGCCCGGTGATGACCTGCCAAAGCTCGGTCACCGGGTGATCGGCCGGCATTTGCTGTATCTCGCCCTCGATCCGCGTCTGTTCGGGGTATTCCACGAAGATGTCCGAGCGTTTCAGGATCGCGGGCGCCAGTTCGGTCTTGCCGGGGCAGTCCCCGCCGATTGCGTTGATATGCACCCCGCTGCCGACCATGTTGTCGGTCAGGATAGTGGCGTATTGCTTGTCGGCGGTGCAGGTGGTGATGATCTGCGCGCCCTCTATCGCCTCTTCGGGGCTGGTGCAGGGCACCACCGACAGCGCGGTTTTCGCCAGGTTCCGCGCGGTTTTCGCCGTGGCGGCAGGGTCGGTGTCGTAAAGCCGGACGGTCTCGACCCCACAAAGCGCGTGGAAGGCGAGGCACTGGAACTCGGACTGCGCGCCGTTGCCGATCATCGCCATGACCCGCGCGTCCCGCGGCGCCAGATAGCGCGCGGCCAGCGCCGACATTGCGGCGGTGCGCATCGCCGTGAGGATCGTCATTTCGGTCAGCAGCACCGGGTAGCCGGTGTGCACATCCGCCAGCAGGCCGAAGGCGGTCACGGTCTGCAGCCCCTCGCGGGTGTTCTTGGGGTGGCCGTTGACGTATTTGAAGCCATAAGCCTCGCCATCCGAGGTGGGCATCAGCTCGATCACGCCAACATCCGAATGGCTGGCGACGCGGGGCGTCTTGTCGAACAATTCCCAGCGCTTGAAGTCTTCTTCGATATAGCCGGCAAGCTCGCGCAGCATCGGTTCGATCCCGATGTGGTGGATGAGGCGCATCATGTTGTCGACCGAAACGAAGGGCACGAGCGCCTTGTGCGAAGGTTGTGTCATCTGGGGCGTTTCCTTATCCGAAGGCGCGGGTGGGGCGGTCGAACACGCGGCGGCCCATGGCGCTGGCGCATAGATCGACCATCAACTGCGCGGTGCGGCCGCGCTCATCCAGGAAGGGGTTCAGCTCGACAAGATCCATCGAGGTGACAAGCCCGCTGTCATGCAGCATTTCGCAGACAAGGTGCCCTTCGCGCACGGTTGCGCCGCCAGGCACCGTGGTGCCCACGGCAGGGGCCACGGCAGGGTCGAGGAAATCCACATCCAGCGAGACATGCAGCGCTCCGCCGGATGCCGCCACGCGGTCGAGGAACGCCTGCAACGGTCGTGCGATGCCGGTTTCGTCGATCTCGCGCATGTCGTGGCGGGCGACATCCGAGCTTTGCAGCGCGTCCTTTTCGGCACCATCGACCGAGCGAAGCCCGACGATGCACACGTTTTCCTGCGGGACCGTCGCGGTCAGTTCGGGAAAGCCGGAAAAACCGGGCCGGCCCGTGACATAGGCCAGCGGCGTGCCGTGCAGGTTGCCGCTTTCGGTGGTGTCGACGGTGTGAAAATCGGCGTGGGCATCGAGCCACAGAACGAATTGCGGACGCCCGGTGCGCGCGGCATGGGCGGTGACACCGGCAACCGACCCCAGCGACAACGCGTGGTCCCCGCCAAGGAATATCGGGACGCCGTGATCCATCGCGTCCTCGGCCTCTGCCATCAGGGCGCGGGTCCAGCCGATACATTCGTGCAGGCGATAGGGATGGGCAGCGGCGTCGTCGGCGGCGTGGGCTGCGGGGGCCAGGTTGCCGCGGTCGGTCACGCTGTGCCCGAGCGAGGCCAGCGCCTCGGCCAAGCCGGCGGTGCGGTAGGCATCGGGGCCCATCAGGCAGCCCCGCCGACGCTTGCCGCAATCCATCGGCGCGCCGATCAGGATACAGTTTTGCTGGGTCAATTCGGATACTCCTGTTCGCTTTGATCACGGTATGGTGCCGTTTCGGGGTGGAGTTAAGCGGCCGAATTGCCCATAAAGGATGCAAACTGGTCAAAACGACAGGATTAGGTTCCAAAATGGACGATTTGGATCACGCCCTGATCCGTGCCTTGCGGCAGGATGCCCGGGCGCCGCTTTCCTCGCTTTCGGCCTTGCTGGGGGTGTCGCGGGCCACGGTGCGCGCGCGCATCGAAAAGCTGCGCGGTTCCGGCGACATCGTCGGCTTTACCGTGTTGCTCAAAGGGGATGTCGCGCGCGATCCGGTGCGCGGACTGATGATGCTGGGCATCGAGGGGCGCGGCGCAGACCGCATCAAGCGGCAATTGTCCGGTCTGCCCGAGGTTCAGGCGATCCATGCCACCAACGGTCGCTGGGATCTGATCGTCGAGTTGGGCACCGATACGCTGGCGCAGCTTGACCGGATCCTCGACACGATCCGCCGGTTCGACGGCGTGTCGACCAGCGAAACCAGCCTGCTTTTGTCGACGATGAAATCGGGCGGCTAACCCCTATCGGGTCGAGGCGCGCCGCAGGATTTCGGCGGCATCGGGTCGGTCAAGCAGCGATTCCTGCACTTCGTAGGCGAGATGCGCCTTTTGACCGTGTGTGTTCAGGCTGGAAGACAGCGTTTCCGCCAGTTCCGCCGGCAGGGCAGGCCGCGTGCGCGGATCGACCAGCAGCGTTTCGGCGGCGATCCCTTCGGCATAGATGATCTGGTGGCTGTCGAAGAGCAGCTGGAAATAATCCACGAACCCGCCATCCTGGCGGTAGACGCTGGTGCCGTTGACCAGATGCCGGGCACGCACCAGCAATTCCGAGCGTCCCGCGCCCAGGGCATCGGAGCGCTGATAGATGAACAGGCGGTGTTCCGGGCTGACGATCAGGTCATGTTCGTTGTGCAGGGTGCCGGCCGTGATCACGATCGGCGCGTATTCCCCGACTGCGCGCACCGTGCTCTGGCCGATCCAGCGGATTTCCTGAGGGCCTTCGTCGCGGGTCAGGACGCGGTCGCCCAGTTGCAGATCCTCGATCCTTTTCTGCGCGCCGTCGGCCATGGTGATATGGGTGCCGCGGGTGAAGGACACGCAGGCCAGTTCGGCCAGTTTGGCGCGTGTGTTGTCGCGGTCGATGGTCACCAGCGCATAATCCGTCTTGGGCTGCATGGCGGCCAGCGGAAGGCCGTAGACCTCAACCACGCCGCTGGTGTCGTCCACTTCGACGAGGACAAGCATTTCGGTGGTCTGCCCGTCGGGTGACATGAAGGTCAGGCAACTGTCGAGATGCAGGACCGCGCCGATCTTTCCGACCGTGGTGTCGCGGGCAATGATCAACGTGCCGTCGGCGTGGGGCTGAACGCTGAGCCGGGCCATCCTGACCTGCGGGCTGAGCATGTAGACATCGCTATGGACCAGCTCGTCCGCGAAGGACAGCGGATCGCCCATATTCGCGCCGTTCACCACGTTCAGCGCGTCGGACCGGTAGACCGGCAGGGAAAACGTGGCGTTGGTCGGTTCGGTTGTCATACTGGCATTCTTGTCACTTCGGCCCGGTCCGGCCTGTGCAGGACCGACCTAGGATACGAATGTGGCGGGGGTCGGTCAACGAATGGGTGTTTTACTGGCAAACCGGGCCGGATTGCTCTAGCTCTTTGGCTGCAAACGCGAATTTTCGAACAGGGAGCGACAGAATGGATCTGGGGATCAAAGGCAAACGCGCGCTGGTCTGTGCCAGCAGCAAGGGGCTGGGCCGTGGCTGCGCCGAGGCGCTGGCGGCAGAGGGTGTGAACCTCGTGATGAACGCCCGCAGCGACGGGCCGTTGCAGGAAACTGCGCAGGCGATCCGCGATGCCTATGGCGTCGAGGTGACGGCGGTGGCCGCCGACATCACCAGCGAAGAGGGGCGTGGCAAGGTTCTTGAAGCGGCGGGACAGGTGGATATCCTTGTCACCAATGCGGGCGGTCCGCCGCCGGGCCTGTGGAAGGATTGGGACCGCGAGGATTTCATCAAGGCGCTCGATGCCAACATGCTGACGCCGATCGCGCTGATGAAGGCGATGCTGCCCGGCATGATGGAGCAGGGTTGGGGCCGTGTGGTCAACATCACCTCGCAGTCGGTCAAGGGGCCGATCGCTGTGCTGGGCCTGTCGAACTCGGCCCGCGCGGGGCTGACCGGCTATGTCGCGGGCACCGCACGCCAGGTTGCGGAAAAAGGTGTTGCGATCAACAACCTGCTGCCCGGCATTCACGCAACCGACAGGGCGATTTCGCTGGATACCGGCGTGTCCAAGGCACAGAGCATCACGATGGACGAGGCGCGCAAGCAGCGCGAGGCGACGATCCCTGCGCGGCGCTATGGCACGATCGAGGAATTCGGCGCGGCCTGTGCATTCCTGTGCTCGCAATATTCGGGCTTTATCATCGGGCAGAACATCCTGCTGGATGGCGGTGCCACGAACGTCACGATCTGATCCGGCAGGCCGGGGCGAAAGCCCCGGACATCCCGCCGCGTGCGCGGCGGGCTTGCCCCCGGGCGAACGAGTTGCTAGGCAAATCCCGAGCAATTTTATCAGCCAAGCCCGCCGCCGATGAAGCACGACATGCCCCAGCCCGGACCGGAAAGGACACAGGTGAACCAGACCGTTCCCCGACTGGAGATCCGCAATCTCTCGCGCGCCTTCGGTGGGCAGGTGGTGGTGGATCATGTGTCCCTGAAGGTGATGCCGGGGCAGGTGACCTGCCTGCTGGGGCCATCGGGCTGCGGCAAATCGACGACGCTGCGGATGATCGCCGGGGTCGAGATGCAGGATTCGGGCGAGATCTTCGTCGATGGCCAACTGATCTGCGACACCGTTTTCCGGGTGCCGCCGGAACGGCGCCATATCGGCCTGATGTTCCAGGATTTCGCGCTTTTTCCGCATCTGAGCGTGGGCGACAACGTGGCGTTCGGCCTGAAGGGCCCGGCGGACCGCAAGCGCGCGCGCGTTGAGGAGCTGCTGGACAAGGTCGGGCTGCGTCGGTTCATCGACGAATATCCCTATCAGTTGTCCGGGGGCGAACAGCAGCGGGTCGCGTTGGCGCGGGCCTTGGCGCCCAAGCCGCGCATCATGCTGATGGACGAGCCGTTTTCGGGCCTCGACAACCGGTTGCGCGACGATATCCGCGACGAAACGCTCGAAGTGCTCAAGGCCGAGGATGCGGCGGTTCTGCTGGTGACGCATGAGCCCGAAGAGGCGATGCGCATGGCCGACGAGATCGCGCTGATGCGCAACGGAAAGATCGTGCAGCAGGGTGCGCCCTATAACGTCTACAACGCCCCGGTCGATCGTCAGGCGGTTGCATTCTTCAGCGATATCAACGTGATCCGGGGCAAAGTTCAGGGCGCTTTGACCGATACGCCCTTTGGCCAGTTCCTTGCGCCTGGCGTGCCTGACGGTGCCGAGGTGGATATCGTGATCCGCCCGCAGCACATCAAGCTGGACCTGGACCGGGGCGGGCGCGGGCCCAACCCGACAGTTCAGGACGGCGTCGCCGCCCGGGGCGAGGTGGTGCGCGCGCGCTTCATGGGGGCCGAAAGCCTGGTCGAGATCCGCATGGATTACGACGGTTCGGTCCTCAAGGCGACGGTGCCCAACGTGTTCCTGCCCAGCTTGGGAAAGCCTCTGTGGCTAATGATCCGGCGGGACCGCTGTTTCGTGTTCCCGGCCGCGGGGGCGTAGCCGCGAATCGTGTGGCGCGGCGCTGCGCAAGCGGGGCGCCAGTCCCGCTGCACATGCGTCGTTTGAACGGCAAAGGCCCGCCAATGCGGACATTGCCGATCAAATTCCGCCCGTTGCGGCGCTTTGGTCCTTCCATGTGCCGGGCTTCACCATTAGATACGGAAAATGATTTTCGAAGGGTCCGTGCACGGACCCCCACCAAGGGAGAGATCACATGCTCAACAATATCGGCCTTCCCGGCCTTCTTCTGATCGCCGTCGTCGTGCTGGTGCTGTTCGGCCGTGGCAAGATCAGCTCGCTCATGGGTGAGGTCGGCAAGGGCATCACCTCGTTCAAGAAGGGCGTCGCCGAAGGCACCAAAGAGCTTGAGACGAACGACGACGAGGCAGCGACAGCCGCCAAGGACGTGACGCCGGAAAGCGACAAGGACAAGGCCTGATCCATGTTCGACCTTGGCTGGACCGAGCTGCTGCTGATCGGCATCGTGGCCCTTATCGTGGTGGGCCCGAAAGACCTGCCGGGTCTGTTCCGGTCGGTGGGCCGCTTTATCGGCAAGGCCAAGGGCATGGCGCGGGAATTCAGCCGCGCGATGGAAGAGGCGGCGGATGATTCCGGGATGCGCGACATCACCAAGACCATCCGCAGTGCGACCAACCCGGTCGGCACCGCGATGGACGGCGTCAAGGATGCCGCCAAGTCGTTGACCGACATCGATCCGAAAAGCGAGACCGGCAAGCTGTCGGCCGAGCGCATGGAAGCCAAGAAAAAGATCGAGGCCGCCGCCGCGCGCAAGGCGGCCGAGCGGATGCAGCGCGAGGCGCAAGAGGCCATGGACAAGGCCGAAGCGGCCGAAGCCGCGCTGAAACAGGACAGCCCCGAGCCCAAGCCGCAGCCCAAGGCTGACGTGGCGGCCGAGGCTGATACGCCCAAGGACAGCGCATGAGCGACACTGACGAGATCGACGACAGCTCGGCCCCGCTGATCGAGCATCTGGCCGAGCTGCGTACGCGGCTCATCCATTCGGTCATCGCCTTCCTGATCGGCATGGTGATCTGTTTCACCATCGCGACGCCGATCTTCAATTTCCTCACCGATCCGTTGTGCCAGGTTCTGGCCAGCCGCGGGCAGGATTGCGATCTGATCTTTATCAGCCCGCAGGAAGGTTTCTTCGTCGCGATCAAGATCTCGCTTCTGGGCGGCTTCATGCTGGCCTTTCCCTATATCGCGAACCAGATGTGGCGGTTCGTGGCGCCGGGGCTCTACAAGTCCGAGAAAGGTGCGTTCCTGCCCTTCCTGGTGGCGTCGCCCTTCATGTTCTTTCTGGGCGCGGCCTTTGCATTCTACGTGGTAACGCCGCTTGCCTATGACTTTTTCCTGGGCTTCCAGCAGTTCGGGCAGGGCGGCGAGGCCGTGGTGGGCGAAGAAGTGCGCCAGGGTCTGTCCGTCGTGTTCCAGGGTTCGGCGCAGGAATATCTCAACCTGACGATCAAGTTCATCGTGGCCTTCGGGCTGTGTTTCCAGCTGCCCGTCCTGCTGACGCTGATGGGCAAGGCCGGGCTGGTCAGTGCGCGCGGGCTGAAGGATGTGCGGAAATACGCAGTCGTCGGCATCCTGATCCTTGCCGCGCTGGTGACGCCGCCGGATGTCATCACGCAGGTGATCCTGTTCACCGTGGTCTACGGGCTTTACGAGGTGTCCATTTTCCTTGTTGGCCGGGTCGAGCGTGAACGCGAAGAAAAGCTCAAGGAAGAGGGGCTTTGGTTCGAGGATGACGAGGCAGAGTTCGACGACCCCCTGATGAAGGAATTCGATGAGGGTGACGACGATCCCGGCATGGTGAACAAGGACTGATGGACGACCAGACCCTGAAACGGATCGCCGAGGCGCTGGAACGGATCGCGCCGGCCCCGATGGCCGCCCCGGATTTCGATGCGGCGGACGCCTTTGTCTGGCACGTGACGCCCGACCGTCTGGTGCCTGTGCCACGGGTCAACCGGGTGGCGATCGAGCTGCTTGTGGGGATCAACCGCTCGCGCGACACGCTTTTGGAAAACACCCGCCAGTTCGCGCGTGGCCTGCCGGCCAACAACGCGCTGTTGTGGGGTGCGCGCGGCATGGGCAAATCCAGCCTGGTGAAGGCCGCGCATGCCGCCGTGCTGGCCGAGGGGCTGGCGCTGAAGATCGTCGAATTGCAGCGCGAGGATCTGCCAAGCGTCGGGCGGCTGCTGAATATACTGCGCGATGCGCCGCAGCACCGGTTCGTGCTGTTTTGCGACGACCTGTCGTTCAGCCATGACGACCAGCATTACAAGTCGCTCAAGGCGGTTCTTGATGGCGGGATCGAGGGGCGGCCGGACAACGTGATCTTCTACGCCACGTCGAACCGCCGCCACCTGATGCCGCGCGACATGATCGAGAACGAACGCTCGAGCGCGATCAACCCGTCCGAGGCGGTCGAGGAAAAGGTATCTCTGTCGGACCGGTTCGGTCTTTGGCTGGGCTTTCACCCCTGTGATCAGGATGAATACCTGTCCATGATCCGCGGCTATTGCGATGCGCACGGGGTCGAAATCGACGACGACACCCTGCGCGCAGAAGCGATCGAATGGCAAGCCACGCGCGGTGGCCGGTCGGGCCGGGTGGCCTGGCAGTTCTTCACCGATCTGGCGGGGCGCAAGGGCGTCGCGCTCTGACGCGCGTTGCGCGTCAGTTCAGGTAAGGTGTCGGATCGACGCTTTCGAACCCTTTGCGCACTTCGAAATGCACGTAGTTGGCGTTGCCGCCGCGGATCTTGCCGATGGATTGGCCGCGGCTGACGCTGTCGCCTTTCCTGACCTGGATACCTTCGATGTTCGCGTAGACGGTCAGCAGGTTGTCGTCGTGTTTCACCACGACGATCGGCACCTGGTCGGCATCCGATGTGATCGCCGCGACCGTGCCCGAGGCGGCGGCCTTGACCGGTGTGCCGGCGGCGGCCTGGATGTCGATGCCTTCGTTCTTGCCCTTGGCATAATCGCGGATGATCTTGCCCTGCACGGGATAGCCCATACGCGCGTTCGAGGAACTGGACTGCGTTCGCCCCAGGTTGGGGGCCGGCGTTGCGGCCGGTGCAGGGGTCGCGGCCGGGGTGGTGTCCTGTGGCAGCGGTTGCGTGGCCGATGGCGGCGTCGGCGTCGGGCTGCCGGTGCCCGGCTGCGTGGTGGTCACAACGGCCGGCGCGGCAGCGGCCGAGGCGGTGGCCGGAGCCGCCGTATCCGGTACCGGGATCAGCAGATACTGGCCTTCGCGCACGGCAAAATCGCGGCCCAGCCCGTTCCATTCGGCAAGCGAGCGGACGGACACGTTGTAAAGCCGCGCGATGGAATAGGCCGTTTCGCCACGCTTGACCTTGTGGCGCACCGGTTCGACCCCGGTTTGCGTCTGGGGCAACGTGCTGGATTGCACGGCATCCGGCTGCGCGCGGTCGATGGCGTTGCCGGCCAGCGTGGTGATGTCCACCTGCGAGGGCGGCTGGATCGGGCCCATGCCGGTGGCGCCTGTCGCCGGAGAAGGCTCGGCCACGCGGTTCGGCAGGGCGATCACTTCGCCGTCGCGCAGGCGGTCATCGACCTGCAGCCCGTTGTAGCGCGCCAATGCGGCGGGATCGGTGCCGATCCGGTTGGCCACGTCAATCACCGTGTCGCCGCGTTCGGCGATGGCGACCTGGTAGCCGGGATAGGAAATGATTCCGCGGTTGTCCGGCGCGGGGCGGTCGGCAACGGCCTGTTGGGCGGCCTCGGTCGTCGACATGGCGTTGCCGAAATTGCCGCGCAGGTCATAATCGAGTGGCTGCTGGCATGCTGCCACCAGCACGGTTGCAGCCGTGGCTAGTACCCAGCGGGGCAGGCGGGGCGGACGAAGGGCGGTGTTTTCGGCGGTCATCTCGATCTATTCCTCATTATCCGTGCCCCTTGTTCGCCGGGGCTTTGGTTCACTCGTGCGCGCGCATCCTGGCGCCTGTCATTCCTCGCGTCCGAGCCCTTCGACAAGGGGCACGAAACGCACCGGGCGCAGTTCGTCATAATCGAACCCGTCCTCGTTCCGGGTAACGCGGATCAGGCTTTGCACCGTGTCTGACTGACCCACCGGCAGAACCATGATACCCCCGATCTTGAGCTGGGCCAAGAGCGGCCCTGGGGGGTCTTCTGCGGCGGCGGTCACGAGGATGCGATCGAACGGTGCCTGGTCGGGCAACCCGAACGAACCATCGGCCGTCACCGCGGTGATATTCACCAGGCCCATTTCGTCGAAGATGGCCTGCGCCTCGCGGACAAGGCGGCGGTAGCGGTCGACGGTGTAGACGCGGCGCGCCAGTTGGCTGAGGATTGCGGCCTGATACCCCGAGCCGGTCCCGACCTCGAGAACCTTGTCACGCGGCTGCACGTTCAGCGCCTGCGTCATCAGGCCCACGACCGAGGGCTGGCTGATCGTCTGGCCGCATGCGATCGGCAGGGGCATGTCCTCGTAGGTGCGGTCGGCAAAGATGCCCCGCACGAAGGGCGCGCGGTCCACCCGCTCCATCGCGGTCAGCACACGCGCATCCGTCACCCCGCGCGAGCGGAGCGCGAACAGGAACTGCATCTTGCGTTCCGCGGTGTCGCCGTCGTCGCTCATAGCGCGTCTTTCAAGGCCTCAAGCGTGCTGTGGCAGGTCAGGTCGGCCCGCATCGGCGTGACCGAGATATAGCCGTCAAGGTTGACCGCCGCGTCCGAGCCGGGTTCGGTCTGGATATGCTGGTCGCCGCCCTTGATCCAGACAAAGCGCCGCCCCGAGGGCGACAGGTGCGGTTCGACCGTGAAGGGCGCGTTGCGGCGATAGCCCTGCCGCGCCACAACGGTGCCGCGAACATCGTCGGCGGATACAGGCGGGAAGTTGATGTTGAAGAACAGCCGGTAGTCGTCTTCGTCCTGCGGCATGGCCTTCAGCAGCTTGCGGATAAGTGCGGGCCCATGCACGCCGGCCGCTTCGAACGGGTTGTCGGCAGTGAAATTCTGCGGGCCGAGGTATTGCGACAGCGCCATTGCGGGGATGCCCTGCAAGGCGGCCTCCATCGCGCCGCCCAGAGTGCCCGAATAGAGCGCGTTCTGCGCCGAGTTGTTGCCGCGGTTGACGCCCGACAGCACGAGGTCGGGCCGTGCATCGGCCATCACGTCATGGATGCCGGCCAGCACGCAGTCGGCCGGGCTGCCTTCGGCCGCAAAGCGCCGGTCGCCCATTTTCGCCATCAGCGTCGGGTGGGTGTAGCTGATGCAATGACCCACGCCCGATTGTTCGAACGCCGGAGCGACCACCCAGACTTCGCCCCCGGGGCCGGCCAGGTCGGCGGCGATTTCTTCCATGACCCGCAGGCCGGGCGCGTTGATGCCGTCGTCATTGGTGATGAGGATGCGCATGTTCTGCCCCTGTCTTGCCCTGCCTTGTCCTTAGAGGAGCGCCGCGCGCGGGGCAAGCACCGGCAATGCCAGGGGGCGTTGCCCCCTCTTGGCCTGCGGCCAATTCACCCCCGAGTATTTGGGGCAAGATGAAGATCAGGGCAGTTCCGAAAGCAGGCGCGCGGCCACATCCATCGGCTTGGCCAGCGCATCGCGGTTTTCGCCGGGGAAGAAGCGTGCGCGCGTGGCGGTCGGCATCGGATCGGGCGTCACAACATGCACGCGCGGCCCGGTCTTTACGGTTTCGGCGGCCCAGCTGCGCGCCAGCGCCGTCTGCGCGGCCTTGGTCGCACCATAGGCGCCAAAGAACTTTTCGCCGGCGCGCGGATCGTCGAAGAACAGCGCCGTGCCGGATTCACCGAGCAGGGGGGCGATGAAGGGGATCAGAACACCGGTAGCCGTGACATTGATATCCACCGATTTCTGCCAGTCCTTCTGGTCGATGAAAAAGGCCGGGCTGAGCGGTGCGGCATGGACCGCGCAATGCGCCCAGATGTCGATCCCGCCCCAGCGGTCGAAGATCGAGCGGCAGAGCTGCGCCATCGCGTCCTTGTTGGTGACGTCCATCGGCGCGAGCGTGGCGCTGCCGCCGCGGGCCTGGATGCGGTCATCCAGTTCTTCCAATGCGCCGGTGGTGCGGGCCACGGCCACGATGTGATGGGTTTCGCAAAGCGTTTCCGCCAGCGCGGCGCCCAGCCCGCGCGATGCCCCGGTGATGAGTGCGATCTTGTCAGTCATGGCGGTGCTTTGCGCCTTTTCCCCCGGCAGGTCAAGGCGGTGCGATACGCTCTATTCGCCGGGAATAGTCAGCGTCACCGATTGTCCGCGCCGTATCGCGTGCAGCAGGCCCGGTGCGATGGCGGTGATCTGCATTCCTGCCAGCCGGTCGCCGCTGGCCACCCGTTCGATCCTGCCCGAGGGCAGGCGCAAGAGCGCCCTTGCATCCGTGTCCGGGCCGAAGGTGCCGATCAGCACCGGGTCGTGCCCCTGTGGGGGGATTTGTTGCGTGGCGAGCGCCGCCACGTTGTCGGGCGTTGCCTCGGGGGTAGCCATGTCTGAAGGGTCCGTTTCCTGATCTGTCGGACCGGGCAGATAGGCAAATGCTGCGACTGCGAAAAGGGGCGATTTCGCCCCTGCGCGCTTTGCCGCCGATGCCCTTGCGTCAGGTGCGGGTCACTCGGCCGCCTTGAGCTGGAAACCCTTTTCCAGCATATCCGTCGGCGCGACCGGGTAGTCCCCCGAAAAACACGCGTCGCAGTATTGCGGGCAGGATGCGTCGCGGCCTTTCACTTCACCCACGGCGCGGTAGAGGCCGTCGAGCGAGATGAATTTCAGGCTGTCCACCGCAAGGTGTTCGCGCATTTCTTCCTCGCTCATGGTGGCGGCGAGCAGTTTTTCGCGCTGCGGCGTGTCGACGCCATAGAAACAGGGCCATGCGGTGGGCGGGCTGGCGATGCGGAAATGCACCTCGGCGGCGCCGGCATCAAGGATCATTTCCTTGATCTTGCGGCTGGTCGTGCCGCGCACGACGCTGTCATCCACCAGGATCACGCGCTTGCCTTCGATCAGGGCGCGGTTGACGTTCAGTTTCAGGCGCACACCCATGTTGCGGATCTGTTCGGTCGGTTCGATGAAGGTCCGGCCCATATACTGGTTGCGGATGATCCCCATGCCGTAGGGGATACCGCTTTCGTGGGCAAAGCCTATGGCCGCGGGCGTCCCGCTGTCGGGCACCGGGCACACGAGGTCGGCATCGACCGGGGCCTCGCGGGCGAGTTCCACGCCGATCTGGCGGCGGGTTTCATAGACCGAGCGGCCGCCGATGATCGAATCGGGGCGCGAGAAATAGACATGCTCGAAGATGCAGAACCTCGGTTTCGCGGGCACGAAGGGGTGCAGGCTTTTGAGTTCGCCGTCTTCGATCACCACCATCTCGCCGGGTTCGACATCGCGCAAATAGTCCGCGCCGATGATGTCGAGCGCGCAGGTTTCCGACGACAGAACCCAACCTTCGTCGCCGATCCTGCCGATCACGAGCGGGCGCACGCCCAGCGGGTCACGCACGCCGATCAGTTTCGTCCGGGTCATGGCGACGACGGAAAACGCGCCTTCGACGCGGCGCAGCGCGTCCATCATGCGTTCCGGCACCTTGCGCTGCAAAGAGCGCGCCATCAGGTGGATGATGCATTCGCTGTCCGACGACGACTGAAAGATCGAGCCGCGCTCGATCAGTTCGCGGCGCAGCGCGTCGGCATTGGTGATGTTGCCGTTATGCGCGATCGCCGCGCCACCCATGCTGAACTCGCCGAAAAATGGCTGCACGTCGCGGATCTGCGTGGCGCCCTTGGACCCGGCGGTGGAATAGCGCACATGCCCGATCGCCAGCGCGCCGGGCAGGGTTTCCATCAGCGATTGCTTGGTGAAGTTGTCGCGCACATAGCCGAACCGACGTGCCGAGTTGAAGCCGCTTGCGGGATCGTAGCTGACGATGCCGCCGGCCTCTTGTCCGCGGTGCTGCAGAGCGTGCAGCCCGAGTGCCACGAAATTGGCGGCGTCGGTGACGCCCGTGACGCCGAAGACGCCACATTCCTCATGCAGCTTGTCATCACCTGCGTCCTCGGACCAGGCGTCGAAATCGAAGGGATGGGCGGGGGGCATATGCTTGGACAAGGGCAGCTCCGAATCCGTGTGGCCTGCTTACGCGCCACTCTTAAGGATTTGCGACGCGACTGTCACGGAACTATCACATACTGGCCGTGCAGCCGCGGCTATACGCCCCGGTTATTCGGTCGCCGGGGCTTCGCATACGCCGACAAGCTGTTCGTACTGGGCGGTGATCCAACCCAGGGCAGCTTCGGGGTTCTGGCTTTCGATGCTTTCGGTCATGCGGCTGAAGACGCGGGCGGAGCGCGAGTCGTCGATCATCGCGACCTCCTGGCTGGTGATCACGGTGTCGTAGACGAAATAGGCCACCGCAACCAAGAGGATGCCGCGCAGCACACCGAAGAGAAATCCGACCCCCTGGTCGATCCCGCCAAGCGCCGAACGTTGCACCACCGAGGAAAACAGCGGCGTGAACAGCGATGCGATGACCAGAGCCACGGCAAAAACGGCAGCGAAGGCCGCGATGATCGACAATTCGCAACTGTCCGAGAGCATCGAGCCGACAACCGGGACTTCCTTGACCAGCGGCTGGACCTGTGGGGCGAATATGAACGCGATGATGCCTGCGACGATCCAGCCCGCGATGGCCAGAGCCTCGCGGACGAAGCCGCGCGCATAGGCCAGCAGGGCCGACACGATGATGACCAGCGCAACGACGCCGTCGATAATGGTAAAGCCTTCCATGCTTCTCCCCGCCTGCCAGACGCTACACTGCGCCGAACAACTCACCCACGAAACTGGCCAGATCCTTCATTTGCGTCAGGGCCAGACCACCATTACCGGTCAGCTTGCCACCCGCCGGAACGATTGCGGTGTTGAAACCAAGTTTTCGGGCTTCTTTCAACCTGTTTTCGGCCTGACCGACCGGACGCAGCGCGCCGGACAGGCTGATTTCGCCGAAAACCACCGTTTCCGCGGGCAGGCTGGCATCTTCGCGCGCAGATAGTAGCGCGGCGGCCACGGCCAGGTCGGCGGCCGGTTCCGTCACCTTCAGGCCGCCCGCAACGTTGAGGTACACGTCGAGCCCCGCAAAGGGGATGCCGCACCGCGCTTCGAGCACCGCCAGGATCATCGCCAACCGCCCGCCATCCCAGCCCACGACCGTGCGGCGCGGTTGGGAATGCGGTGTTGGCGCGACCAGGGCCTGGAACTCCACCAGCAGGGGGCGGGTGCCTTCGATCCCGGCAAAAACCACCGAGCCGGGGCTGGGTTCGCCCCGTTCCGACAGGAACAACGCCGAAGGGTTGGGTACTTCGGCCAGGCCGCCGCCGGTCATTTCGAAGACACCGATTTCGTCCGCGGGGCCAAAGCGGTTCTTGACGCTGCGCAGGATTCGGAACTGGTGGCCGCGCTCGCCTTCGAAATACAGCACCGTGTCGACCATGTGCTCGACCACGCGGGGGCCGGCGATCTGGCCTTCTTTCGTGACATGTCCGACAAGCACGACGCTGACGCCGCGCCGCTTGGCGAATGTCGTCAGCTCATGCGCGGCCGCACGGACCTGAGACACGCTGCCGGGCGCGCTATCGACGTTGTCGGCCCACATGGTCTGTATCGAGTCGATGATGACAAGTTGCGGCTTTTCCGCTTCGAGCGTGGTCAGGATGTCGCGCAGGTTGGTTTCGGCGGCGAGTTGCACGGGGGCCTGCTCCAACCCGAGGCGCTGCGCGCGCATGCGGACCTGGGCGCTGGCTTCCTCGCCGCTGACATAGAGCGTCTTGAGCCCCGCCTGCGCGAAGCGCGCCGCGGCCTGCAGCAGCAAGGTGGATTTGCCGATGCCCGGATCGCCACCGACAAGGATCGCGCTGGCGGGCACCAGCCCGCCGCCCAGCACGCGGTCCAGCTCGTCCATGCCCGATTGCGTGCGCGGGGGCGGGGTTTCCTCGGTCGCGAGATCGGTGAGGGCCACCGCCCGCCCGCGCGACGCGCCGAGCGACTTGGACGCCGGTCCGGCAGAAAGCGGCGCCTCTTCGACGATGGTATTCCATTCGCCGCAGGCGTCGCAACGGCCCGACCACTTGGAATGGGACGCGCCACAAGCGGTGCAGGTGAAGCTGGGTGTTTTTGCCATGACAGTTTAGTGCCGCAAGCCGTGCAGGGCGTCAAACGTCAATTGCGGGCGCTCCGCGGGGCCTTGTCAGCATCCCGATCGCCAGGGACGCCAGGATGCAGGCGGTGAACAGGTACAGCCCCCAGGCGGTTTCGATGCGCCCGACGCCGATGCCCTTGGCCAGCGTGATATAAAGCGCGATCAGAAAAATGTCGGCCATCGCCAGTTTGCCGAGCACGCCCAGCACGGGCATCACCCGGCTGTCCAGCAACCCGAACTGCACCAGGGCAAGGCCCAGCGTTTTCAGATACGGCGCAAAAAGCGCAAAGAACGTGACGAGCAGGGCCAGGATCACATCGCTTTGCCACAGCGATTGAAGCCCGGAAATCACGCTGATTTCCGAAAGGCGGAACAGCGGCAGCAACCCGGCGCGCATGAGCGGCGCAAACCAAGCGACCGGGAAAAGTACGAGAAGGGCCAGGTTGGCCAGGCGAAGGGCGTTCTGCATCGGATATGCCTAGCCCGGAGCGCAGGGTAGCGCCAGCCCCTTGGGTTACCTGGTCAGAACCCACATCCCGACCAATGCCCCAAGCAGAAGGATGTGCAGCGCGTCGATCCAGCGCCAGCGCGTTCCGGGCAGGGTGGCCGAGACAAGCATCGGTGCGCTGGCCAGCAGCGGAAGCGCGGCGCCGCCCCCCAGATCGCCCAGCTGTATGGCCAGGCGCATCGCCTGTCCGCCCTGCATGCCCGCCAGTGACGGGCCAAGTTGGGCCACGGCGCCAAGCACGGCCAGCGCCAGCGCTAGCGCGCCAGCCCACCGCGCGGCGGAGCGTGCCGACAGCACACGCACCAGCGCCAGAACCGCGAGAACGGGCAGATAGATGAATTCCTTGAGCAGGATGAAGTTCACCAGAAGTGGATCGGGCTGAAAGGCGTTCATGGTGTCTGTGTGCTACCTTACCGCTTCGATCGGCCCCTCCGCGCGGCCGTGGATGAACTGGTCGAGGTAGGGATCGCCGCTTTTGTCGAGCTGCGACACCGGACCCGTCCACTTGATCACCCCATCATGCAGCATGGCGATATTGTCGGCAATCGCGCGCACCGAAGTCATGTCATGGGTGATCGTCATGGCGGTGGCGCCCATCTCGGTCACGATTTCGCGGATCAGGTCGTTGATGACGCCGGCCATGATCGGGTCGAGCCCGGTGGTCGGTTCGTCGAAAAAGATGATCTCGGGCTCGGCGGCGATGGCGCGGGCCAGCCCCACGCGTTTCTGCATGCCGCCGGACAGCTCGGCCGGGAACTTGTCGGCGACGTCGGGTTTCAGGCCGACCCGGCGCAGTTTTTCGATTGCGATCTCGCGCGCCTGATCTTTGGGCTTTTTCAAGCTGCCGCGCAGCAGGCGGAACGCGACGTTCTGCCAGACGGGCAGCGAATCGAACAGCGCGCCGCCCTGGAACAGCATCCCGAAACGGGCCAGAAACGCGTCGCGGTCGGCCTTGGTCACGTCCTGACCGTCCAGCGTGATGGTGCCGGTGTCATGTTTGACAAGGCCCAGGATGCATTTCAGCAGCACGGATTTTCCGGTGCCCGAGCCACCGATGATCACCATCGAGGTGCCGCTGTCGATCGTCAGGTCGACGCCGCGCAGCACCTGGTTGGTGCCGAATGTCTTGTGCACGCCGGACAGGGTGATCATGCGACGGCCCCATTGGTCGGTTGCGATATGTGGCGCGTGCGGGTCATACCGAGAAAAACAGCCCCGTCAGCAGGAAGTTGGCCGCCAGGATCAGGATCGCCGCCGCCTGGACCGAGCTTTTGGTGGCCCCACCCACGCCCATCGCGCCGCGGCCCGAATTCATGCCGTAAAAGCAGCCCATCGTGGTGGCGATCCCGCCGAACACCGCGCCCTTGACCAGCGACGAGATGATATCGAGCGGCTCAAGGAAATCGACCGTGTTCTTGAGATAGGCGGCTGCATTGAAGTTCAGGTTGTTCACGGCAACCGCATAGCCGCCGAACACGCCGATCACGTCGCCGATGCCCACCAGGGCCGGGACCACGATCAGCCCGGCCAGCACCCGCGGCACGGTCAGGTATTTCATCGGATGGGTCGACAGCGTCACCAGCGCGTCGATCTGCTCGGTGACCTTCATGGTCGCGATCTCGGCCGCGATCGAGGATGTCACGCGCGCCGCGATCATCAGGCCCACCAGCACCGGGCCAAGTTCGCGCACCATGCCGATGGCCACGATCTGCGGCACCACCGCTTCGGCGTTGAAGCGCGCGCCGCCAGCATAGATCTGCAGCGCCAGCGCGCCACCTGTGAAGATCGCCGTCAGGCCGACGACCGGCAGCGACAGCCATCCGATCTGGAACAACGCGGCCAGGAATTCCCGCGCATAGAAGGGCGGGCGCACCATGTGCGACAGCGCGTCGAACGCAAACAGCGCCACGCGCCCGATCATCGCCAGCGCCGCCAGCGTGGCGTGGCCCAGGGCGCCCAGCGGTTTGGTCAGCGCGCTCATGTGCTGTGATAGCGCCGCCTGTAGCGGCTGCCCAGCGATGTCAGGATTTCATAGCCGATCGTGCCGGCCGCATCGGCCAGCGTATCGACCGAGTTGTGGTGGCCGAGCAATTCGACCGCCCTTGGATCGGAGTCGAGGTCCGACACGTCGACTCCGATCAGGTCCATCGAGATGCGCCCGACGATCGGGCAGGGTGTGTCGCCCACCCAGACGCTGGTTTTCGGGCCCATCGCGCGGATGATCCCGTCGGCATATCCGGCGGCGATCGTGGCGATGCGGGCGGGGGACGGCGCCGTCCAGGTGTTGCCATAGCCCACGGTTTCACCGGCCTCCACGTCGCGGACCTGGATCACGGGCACGCTGACATGGGCTGCGGGCTGTGCGTCGGTGAAAGGCGCGCCGCCATAGAGGCCCACACCGGGGCGCGTGATGTCGAAGTGGTAATCAGGCCCCAGCAGAATGCCACCTGTCGCGGCAAGCGACCTGGGAACATCAAGACCATCCGTCATCTCTTTGAAAATACGCAATTGTTGTGCGTTCATCGGATGATCCGGCTCGTCCGCGCAGGCCAGGTGCGACATGACCAGGGTCATGTTCTGCTGGGTGGCGATGTCGCGTAGCGCGATCCATTCCGCCGGCTCCATGCCAAGACGGTTCATGCCACTGTCCAGCTGGATGCCGAACGGATGGCCCGGCAGCGCCTCGAGGTGGCGCAGCATCTGGTCCAGCGAATTGATCATCGGCGTCAGCGACAGGTCGTGGATCATGTCGGTGTCGCCGGGCATGTGGCCGGAAAACACGTTGATTTCGGGGCCGGGGCCAAGCGCCTCGCGCAGGGCGGCGCCTTCTTCCGCGACTGCCACAAAGAACCGGCGGGCGCCTTCGCGGGCAAGGCGGCGGGCAACCTTGCCAGCCCCGCATCCATAGCCGTCGGCCTTGACGACGGCGGCGGTTTCACACGAGGTCAGGGCGTCCAGCGCGCGCCAGTTGGCGGCGATGGCATCGAGGTCGATGGTCAGGGTCGCGGCTGTCATGAGGCGGTTTTGGCAGACGGGCAGGCGGGGTCAAGCAAAAAGCGGGCCGGGTTCAGGGCTCCATGAAGATATGCATGTTGCGTTGCCAGATTTCCTCGCCGATCAGGCAATTGAAGCTGGGCCTCTGGCGCATCTGTGCGGGGATTACACGCGGCGGCAAACCCGAGATTTCCAGCACCAGCTTGCGGCGCACCGCATCGCCGAAATCCTCCCATCGTGTCACCGGGATCAGGAATGCACCGGGGCCGCCGATCACGCAGGCCTCGTAGTAAAGGTCGAGATCCTCGATGCCCCAGCGCGAACTCAGGCCGTCGGTCGTCATCAGCGGAAGGCCGTTGATCGTGATGCCCTGCGCCAGCACCGCATCGCGGCTTTCGTCCACCGCGCTGCCCTGGTTGTTGGGCCCGTCGCCGGAAATGTCGATCACACGGCGCAAGCCCTGGAATTCATTTTTTTCAATGGCTTGCGCGCCATACCTCAGCGCACCCGAGATCGAGGTGCGGCGCATCCCGCCGCCTGATTGCGTAAGGATCTGGCCCGCGATCCATTCGGCATCTTCGGGGCCTTCCAGCAGCGTCCAGGGCACGACGACACGCTGGCTTCCGCTGCCCGCCCATTCGACATAGGTGATCGCGATCCGCCCCAACAGCCCGCCGCGCACCGCGCCCAGAACCACGTCGGATGTGAGTGCGGCGGCGTATCCCTGGCGCTGGATTTCCAGTTCTGCCGGGGTCATCGAGCGCGAAACGTCGACGGCCAGAACGAGCTCTACATCCACCTCGACAGGTGTCTGGGCTGGCAGGGCTGTGGCCAGGCAGGTCAGGCAAGCGGCGATCAGGTTACGCATACCCGCATTGCGCCACATCGGGCGGGGGGCTGTCCACTCACATCTGCGCGGGTAGATCAGAAGCTGTCGCCGCCATCGCCCTGCTGCCAGGGCTTCACGAGGTTGCCGAAGCGGGTGAACTGCGACTCAAACGCCAACTCGACTGTGCCGATCGGGCCGTGACGCTGCTTGCCGATGATGACCTCGGCCTTGCCGTGAAGGCGCGCCATCTTGTCCTGCCACTGTCCCATTTCCTCGAGCTTTTCGTCGGAGGGTTTTTCGCGTTCGACGTAATATTCCTCGCGGAACACGAACATCACGACGTCGGCGTCCTGTTCGATCGACCCCGATTCACGCAGGTCCGACAATTGCGGGCGCTTGTCGTCGCGGGATTCGACCTGACGGCTGAGCTGCGACAGCGCAACCACCGGGATGTTCAGCTCTTTTGCGATGGCTTTCAGGCCCATGGAAATCTCGCCGATTTCCTGCACCCGGTTGTCCGAGGTGCCGCGCACAAGCTGAAGGTAGTCGACGATCAGCAGGTCCAGCCCGTGGGTGCGTTTCAGACGCCGCGCGCGGGCGGCAAGCTGTGCGATCGGGATCGCGGCGGTGTCGTCGATGAACAGCGGACAGGCTTCGAGATCCTTGGCGGCCTGCACGAAGCGGCGGAACTCGGTTTCGTCCATGTCGCCCTGACGGATCTTGTGGGACGAGATCTCCGAGGCTTCGGCCAGAACACGGGCGGCCAGCTGTTCGGCGCTCATTTCAAGGCTGAAGAAACCGACAACGCCGCCATCGACAGCGCCTTCGTTGCCATCTGGCAGGGTGCCCTTGCGATAGGCCTTGGCCACGTTGAAGGCGATGTTCGTCGCAAGCGAGGTTTTGCCCATCGACGGTCGGCCTGCAAGGATCAGAAGGTCGGACTTGTGCAGCCCGCCCAGTTTCTTGTCGAGATCGATCAGCCCGGTGGAAATCCCCGCCAGCCCGCCATCGCGCTGGTAAGCGGCGTTGGCCACGTTCACGGCGTCGGTGACCGCACGCAGGAACGATTGGAACCCGGTTTCCGTCTGGCCCTGTTCGGACAGTGTATAAAGCGCCTGCTCGGCTTCGACGATCTGTTCCTTGGGGTCGGTTTCGGTTTCGACCTTGCGCGCCTTGGCGGTGATTTCCTGGCCCAGTCGGATCAGTTCGCGCCGCACCGCCAGATCATAGATCATCTGCGCGTAGTCGCGCACCGCGTAGGCCGAAATCGCAGCCCCCGCCAGCCGGGCCAGGTAGGCCGGGCCGCCCAGCTCCTTGAGCCCCTCGTCATCTTCGAAAAACGCCTTCAGCGTGACGGGGCTGGCCAGGTTGTTCTTGGCGATGCGCCCGGCGGCAACCTCGTAAATGCGGGCATGGACCGGGTCGTAGAAATGCTTGGCCGAGATGATCGAGGCCACCCGGTCGTAGACATCGTTATTGGTCAGGATCGCGCCCAGCAGTTGCTGCTCGGCCTCGATCGAGTGGGGCATCGTTTCGGCGTCCTGGACCTCGGCCCCGGTCGGATTGAAAGTCGTGATCTCGTTCATGGTCGTCCCCTGTCCCGGAACGATGTCATAGAAACACAGGCGATTCCCGGCAACTTGTATGTTTTTGTGGATAAGCTGTGGGTAGCTTGATCCACACCCGATATTGCGCCGTTGCCTGACCTTTCGTCAACATCTTGCGGCGGCGGCCCCGGCACGCGGCAAGGGCCTGCCGACCGGTTTGATCAGTTCATGCGTGCTTTTTGCCACTCGCGCGGGGCGCGCAGGAAGGATTCGACCTCGGCCAGCGTCTCTTCGGAGAAAGCGCCCTGCTCCTTTGCCTCTGCCAGCACGTCCCACCAGGTGCACAGGTAGTGGAGGCTGACGCCGTGATCGCCCAGCGTCTTTTCCGTTTGCGGGAAGATGCCATAGTAAAAGATCACCGCCGTATGCGCGCAATCCGCGCCGGTGTCGCGGATCGCATCGACGAAGGACAGCTTCGATCCGCCGTCGGTCGTCAGATCCTCGACCAGCAGCACGCGCTGGCCTTCGGTCATTTCACCTTCGATCCGGGCGTTCCTGCCATAGCCCTTGGGCTTTTTGCGCACATAGGTCATGGGCAGGGCCATGCGCTCGGCCACCATGGCGGCAAAGGGTATGCCCGCCGTTTCGCCGCCCGCGATGTTGTCGAACGCCTCGAACCCGGCTTCGCGCATGATCGTCACGGTCAGGAAATCCATCAGCGTCGACCGGATGCGCGGATAGGAAATCAGCTTGCGGCAGTCGATATAGCTGGGCGAGGGCAGGCCGGACGCAAGGGTGTAGGGTTCTTCGGTGTTGAAGTTCACCGCGCCGATTTCCAGCAGCATGCGCGCGGTCAGGCGGGCGATTTCCTCGCGTGTGGGATAGGAAGTGGGGATCATGGCCAATGTCCTTTCAAATCGGGGGCGTGTCCGGGCCTGGCGGCCCGTCCGCGAATAGGGCCGCCAGGCCCGTTGAGCGTCAGGCGGAAACGCTCCAATGCAGGGCAAAGCCGGGGTCGAAAACCGTGACCTCGCCCTCGCCGGTGATGATCTTTGCCGGATAATTCACCGCGTCGCCGCGCGTCAAAGTGATCGTGCCCTCGTTCACGGGCAGGCCGTAAAAGGCCGGGCCGTGGCGTGACGTGAACCCTTCCAGGCTGTCGAGCGCGTTCTCTTCCTCGAACACCTGCGCCAGAATCGACAGGGTGTTCGTCGCGGTGAAGCAACCCGCGCAGCCACAGGCGGTTTCCTTGTTGGCATCCGTATGCGGGGCGCTGTCGGTGCCGAGGAAAAACCGCGCGTCCCCGCTGGTTGCGGCGGCGCGCAGGGCAAGGCGGTGTTCCTCGCGCTTGGCGACGGGGAGGCAGTAGTAATGCGGCTTGATCCCGCCAACCAGGATGTGGTTGCGGTTGATCACCAGGTGATGCGTGGTGATCGTCGCGCCCAGGTCGGTATCGTTCGCCTTGACATAGTCGACCCCATCGCGCGTCGTGATGTGCTCCATCACCACCCGCAGTCCGGGCGTTGTACGGCGGATCGGGTCGAGCACGCGGTCGATGAACACGGCCTCGCGGTCGAAGATGTCGATATCGTTGTCGGTCACTTCACCATGCACACAGAGCGGCAGGCCGATCTCGGCCATTTTTTCCAGCACAGGGCGGACACGGTTGAAATCCCGGACGCCGCTGGCCGAATTGGTCGTGGCGCCCGCCGGGTAAAGCTTGACCGCCTTGACCAGACCGCTTTGCGCGGCGGCTGCCACGTCTTCGGGGTCGGTGTCTTCGGTCAGGTAAAGCGTCATCAGCGGCTCGAACGCCATGCCCGCGGGCAGGGCGGCCAGGATGCGGTCGCGGTAGGCGGCGGCCTGCGCCCCGGTGACGACGGGCGGCACCAGGTTGGGCATGATGATCGCGCGGGCGAAATGGCGCGCGGTTTCTGGCAGAACGGCCCGCAGCATCGCGCCATCGCGCAGATGCAGGTGCCAGTCGTCGGGGCGGGCGATGGTCAGCGTCTGGGTCATGCGCCCGCGATTAGCGCATCGCGCGCGCCTGCGCCAGTGCCGTTAACCGTCCTTGCGCGAGGGCGGCAATTTGACCTTGCCTTCGGCTTCGGCCTTTTCCAGTGCCTCCAGCCTGCGGCGGAAGCGCGGAACATTCATTCGGCTGGTCACGTTGCGACACAGCATCGCGGCCAGGTAGGGCCTGTCGCGGGCATCGAGCGTGCCCAGAAGGTTGCGCAGATAGCCGCCATAGTCGCGCCGCGCGCGGTGCATGTCGGCAAAACTGTGGGTGGTCAGCGTATCTTGGGCCACCTTTTCCAACAGCGGGGCGAGGATGCCCATCTTTTGCAGGTCGCCCTGCAAGGCCGCGCCAAAGAACCGCATCCTGTGTTTCGCGACATTCGAGCGTGTGAAAAGGGCGGCATGCATGGAATCGAGCGTTTCGGCAGGGTCGTAAATGACGTGGGCACTGTGCGCGGCATCCAGCATGTCCGGCGCATAGCCGTAGCGGTTGGTGAAATCCGTACGCCGCATGTCGGTGAAGCGGTCGTCCCATTCGGTGACCCGCGGGTCGAGCGTCGCCTGCGGTTGCAGCACCACGACGCGCGCGCCGGGCGCGGCCACCGAGAATGCTGCGGCGGCATAACCCGCCGGGCCGGCGCCGTAAAAGATCACGGTTTCGAATTCCTCGAAGAACCCGTCATCGACCAGCCTGTCGAAATAGCCGTAGACATGCCTGTCGCGGAACCATGTGTCGCCGTCCGAAAACAGGCCCAGGTGCGACCAGCCGTATTCCAGCACGAAATCCCAGCCAAGCGGCCGGCCCCCATCTGGATTGGCCTGGGCGCCCTGCATCGTTTCAAACGTGACCAGCAGCGTGTCGCCCTGTTCGACAAGAGCGCCAAAATGGCGATGCCCGCAGGATTGGAAATGCCCGTGTTCGTCCGCGATGGCCGCCACCTTGCGAATCCACGCGACTTTCTTCAGCCCGTCCAGGCTGTCTTCTAGGCACTCTTCCAGGCTGCGCTGGGCGTCGTCCTGCATACCACTCGTCCTCAAGTTCCGCCGCGCCCGTTGAAATCGGGCGCAGGTCATTCTTTGAGCGGCAAGCTAGGCGGAGTTTGCGGCAGGATTTGGGAGAAAGCGTGTGAATTTCGGGCTATGAGTCCTCGCCCGTGCGGGCGCGGTTGGCGTGCTGGATCATGAAGCGCGCCGCATTGACAGGCACCGGGCGGCTAGGCGGCGTCATCAGCAGACGCCCGAAGAGCGCGCGATAGGGCTCGTGCAGCATCAGCTCCTGGAACCGGGCCTTGCGCCAGGCCACCGCCGCATCGTGCAGGGCAGCAAGTTCGGGGTCGGATTTCAGGGCCACCAATTCACCCGAGCTGTCGAACGACAGGATCGAACGGTCCTCGTCGGTGCAAAAGTTCCGTTCGACCCAGTAGTCGACATCCAGCATGTGGTCGGAATGCACCGCGCGGCCGCGGTCTGCCTTGACCACAAAGCTTTCCATCGCGCCAAGCGGGTAATGATTTAGCTGCGCCAGGGCGTAATTCGAGCGGCCGTAGTTGGAGAATATCCGCGTCGTCTTGAACTTGTCGTCCAGTTCGCGCCCTTCGCCGTCGAACCAGCGCGCCTGCGCCAGGCGGTCGTCGTCCGGTTTGCGCGGGCGGTGAACACCCAGTTTCCCATACGTGCCGTCATTGCGGTAAAGCGTCTTGAACATCGCCGAGCGCCAGGGCCAGTGCATGACCACCGGCGCCGCACGGGTGAACTGGCGGGTGACGGGCGTATCTTCGAAATGCACGACATCGGCGTTTCCGAACAGCCGCCAGGTGAGCGTGATCGCCGTGGCGTCAGGCAGCGCCGCCAGCAGCGCGGGCAGGGTGCGGTCACCGGTGTGGATGTTGACGAACTCGTCCACGTCCAGCGGCAGGATCCAGTCGGCACGCTGCACGATGGGCAGTTTCTCGGCGGCTTTCAGCGCGGTGAACTGGATGCCGCCCTTGTCATAGGGGCCATCGTTGCGCTTGTGGGTGACGATGCCCATTGCATCCAGCCGGTCGAGCATCGCATCCGTGCCATCCTGGCAATCGTTCGAAAAGATCAGGAAGTCGGTAAATCCAACCGCACGGTGATGGGCCAGCCATTCCAGAAGAAAGGCGCCTTCGTTTCGGACGGTAAGAACTGCGAGAAAATTCAAACGCCTACGCGCCTTTCCTAACTTTCCATATCCAGCGCCAGGGCATAGGCCACGCGCTCCATCCCGTTCAGCCGAACCTGCAGGGCCTGCTGGTAAAGCTCTTCGAACTCGGGCATCGCGTGCAGTTCCTGCGCCTTGGCACGGTGCCATTCAAGGCCCTTTGCGTGCCATTTCGCAAGCGTCTTGTCCTGCATCAGCCGGTCGTATTCCGCGCGCAGGCGGGGAATGTTGCGCTGGATCGTCACGTCACGCGCATCGCCCCAGTCCATCCGAATCCAGTAGTTCAGCCCGATCGAGCGGTCCACATGCAGAGCACGCCCGCGCTGACGCTTGATCAGAAAGGATTCGGCCGAGCGGAGCGCATAATGATTGAGCTGCAACAGGTCGTAACCAATGGATTTTTTCGAATTGCGCCAGCCGTTCTTGGCGACTTCGCGGGTCATGTCCTGACCCGATCCGTTGACCCATTTCACCTTGGCCGCGAAATCGTCTGACAGCTTGTTCGGGCGGTGGCAGCTGATCTTGGAATAGGCGCCGATGTTGCGGAACATCGTCTTGAAGCCCCAGACGGTATGCGGCTTGGGGCAGTATTTCGGGGCGCAGGTGTCGAATTGGGCGATCACGAGGTCATCGCTCAGGTCGCGCACGCCGTTATGGCCGAAAAGCCGCCATGTCATCGCGACATTGGTGGCATCGGGCACGGCGGCCAGGAAATCGTCCAGCGTGCCGTTGCCGCAGCGGATGTTGATGAATTCGTCCACGTCGATATGGATGATCCATTCGGCGTTCTGGATGACATCTTCCTTAAGGGCCTGATCCAGCGCGTGCTGCTGGGGGGAGTTGCCCTTCCAGTTGTCGTTGTTGCGGTGATGGACGATGCCCATCGCATCCAGCCGGTCGAGGATCTCCGCCGTGCTGTCGCTGCAATCATTGGTGTAGATCAGGAAATTGTCGATCCCGATCGCCCGGTGATAGGCCACCCATTCGACGATGTAGGGGGCCTCGTTCTTCATGCAGCCGACGATCACGTTACCGGTCGATCCTTTCGGCAGGTCGCGCGGCGGCATGGGCGCGTAGGGGGGCAGAGGCTGTTCTTCGTTCAGGCGGCCCAGCTTGTTGTGCGGGCGGAACGAGCTGTCCTTGAGCTTGTGAAAATTCTGCACCGCAAGCGGCGGCATGATCGCCTTTGCCGCTTGGCTCAACCCGTCCTCGGGTTCGGCGGGCGGCGCGGCGTTGCCGTTCACCTGTTCAAGGTCGGCGATCTTGGTTTTCTTTTCTTCGCGCGTGGCCTTGTCGATCCGCCACCTGAAGGCCAGCAGGTATTGCGAGGCGCGATAGCCGTTGCCGGGATCGGCCTCGGACCAGCCGCCGGGGCGCGCGCGGTCGCGTTTCAGGCTTTCGGGCGTCAACGCCGGATGCGCCTTGAGAAGCGCCTTGTTCTGCGCCTCGAAGGTCTTGGATATTTCGGCCAGTTCGCCGGGATGGATCGGATCGCCGTCAATCGCTATTTCGCCGTGAAACTTGCGCCAAAGCTGCCGGGGCAGCACGCGGTCGGTCCGGGCAAGCAGCCGCAGGATCAGGTCATTCAACTGCCGCGACCGCGCCAGCGACGCCGCCGAGGGCTGCGCGTCGGGGCTGCCGGGCTGCGCCTTGCCCAGGGTTTCTTCGATCCCGAACATCTCGCGCAGTTCCTCGGTCGCTTCGGCACCATAAAACCGCGCCTCGTCATAGGGGCGCAATGTGACGGAACCGTTGCCGAAAACGCTTTCCCAGTGGCTGACAAGCCGTTGATAATCCAACCAGAACGCCGGGCACTGCACTTCGAGGAACTGGCCCTTGTCCGGTTCGATCACATGCCCGTCCAGCAGCGCGTCGTCCCACCAGTCTTTGCTGCCGGCCATTTCGAATTCCAGGTCGAGCGACGCCCTACGCCCTTCCAGCACCTGCTGCGCATAGTGGCGGGCCAGTGCGCGGCCCTGTTCGTCGACATGGGCGATGATGCGGATATCGTCGGACAACGGGGAAAGCAGTGCGTGCAGCCGCTCCAGCTCGGACCGCCGGGCCAATGATGGGCCAAGCTGCGATGCCGACAGGATCAGCGCCTTGGGATCGGCCGCCGCCACATCGCGGGCCAGACCAGCAGCAAGCTGATCGTAGAGCGCCTGTTGCTTTTCCGGGGTGATGTAGCCCCGGTTAAAGCGCAGCGTGTCGATATGGTCGGGGTCTGTTACGGCCATGAACAGCCGGGTGTGGTTCTTGCCGCCTGCGGCGCGCGGAAAGAGATACCCCTTTTGCGCAAGCTGTTCGCGTTTGTCGGCCAGCACGTCCTGAAGACGCGCGGCCCCCATGGCCGCAAGGCCGATATGCAGGTAGATGCGCATCAGGCGTTTTCCGTCCGTTCGGTCTTTGATGCCTTGTTGGCGTTGCGGCGGCCCCACCATTTCAGGGCGATGCCGAGATGCCCGCTGATCAGGTCGGCCGCGCCCGGATCGGCAATATCAAAGCGCAGATAGGCCTCGTCGCCTTCGAAAAGCCGGTCCAGATGGGCATAATGCGCCTCGATCCAGCGTATGCGCTCGTCCGTGGTGACGCCGAAGCCCGCAGGCAGGCCGGGGATGTGGCCGCGGGGCAGCCGTTCGGTGCCAAGGTTCGACCAGCGCAGCATGCTGTCCGACATGGCGCGCGGATCGCGCCAGCTGGCCACGAAGCGCGCGCCGGGGTGGCATCTGCGGATCGCGTCGATCAACCCCCAATCCATCTGCGGCCAAATGGAAAGATCGCCCCGCAAGACATTGATTTCCGTGAAGCAATCGAAATTTTCCATCCGGGCCAACGGGTCGCCCTGATGGAAATACCCCTCATACATCAACTGGCCCACGAATTGCCGGCGCAATGTCTCGTCGCGGGTCTGGTGCGGGCGGATCCGGTAATCGGCGGTCTTCAAGCCCGACACTTTCAGGGCATGACCCAGCGTCGTCGTGCCGGATTTCGGCAGGCCAAGGTTTATGACGCGCAGACGGTCGCTCATGACGCCAGCCCCAGTTCGATCAGAAGCGCCTCTTCGTCCGGGGGCAGCTTGCTCGCCGCCTTAAGCTGGTCGCGCATCTGGCGATAGGGTTTCTGCGTCAGCAGCTCGTCGCGCTTGGCGAGATGGAGCGCCACCGCCTCGTGATGCAATGCAGCGATTTCGGGATCTGATTTCAGCTCTTTCAGCGCTTTTTCCAACGCCGGCAGGTAACGCTGGATCGATGTGTCCAGATAGGCGGGGTCGTTGCGCTCGCGCCAATAGGTGTCGTCGAAAGCCCGGTTTTCGCGGTTCACGTCGCCGCGGTCGTTCTTGACAAGGTAGCTGTCGAGCGAACGCAAGGCATAGTGGTTGAGCGTCGCGAAATCGCGCGCGCCCGCCGCCGGAAACTTGCGGATGCGGCGCGGGTTGGCGGCCACAAGAAATTTGTGCGGCACCTTGCGCCCGGACCCGTCCGTCCACATCGGGCGCTTGCGCGGGGCCAGCGTTTTCTTGAAGAACGGCCGGTGCGCGCCGAAATACTGCAGCGGAAAATCCTTCCGCACCAGTGACTTGACCTCGATCGCGGATTGCCCGCACCACAGGTCGGGATTGTGGCTGCGGGTAAATTGCCCGATCACCGGACGGTCTTCGAACGCCTCGATATCGTCATTGGCGAAGAACTGGAACGTCACGCTGATCGCCTGCGGGTCGCCGCAGGCGTCGATCAAGGCGGGGATCGTGTGGTCGCCGGCATGGATGTTCAGGAATTCATCGACATCGGCAACCCAGACCCAGTCGGCGTCCTGCACGATCGGCTGCCTGGCGGCGTCTTTCAGCGCCTCCATCTGGTAATTGCGCCCCTCGGCGGGGTTGGGCAGGTGCTGCACGATCCCGCGCGCGGCCAGCGCATCCAGCATCCGGTCGGTCGCGTCGGTGCAGTCGTTGGAATAGAAAAGGTGGTCCGTGACCCCGATCAGCCGATTGAACGCAATCCATTCCAGCAGGAACGGGCCCTCGTTCTTTACACAGGTGACGGCGGCAATCCGCATCACGCCCGCCCCCCGGCTGTCATGTCCGATGTCATCACTCGTCTACGCCTCGTCGGCCGGTCGGGTTGGTCCCGCTTGGCCTGAAATTTGTTGCCAAAATCATGACAGGTCACGGGATTGACGTCAATCTTGGCGCCCGGCTGCGGCATTGCGGGTGTTGACCTGTTGCGCCGCAAATGCACTTCTCTTGCTGGCAGGGAGGACGACAATGAAAGATTTGCCATCGATCGACGCTGTGCAAGAGGCGCTGGCCGGGCAGGATTACGTTTGCGGGCGGGCGCTTGCCACCGTCGTGTTCCTGTCGCTGCGGCTCGGGCGGCCGCTGTTCCTGGAGGGCGAGGCCGGCACCGGCAAGACCGAGATCGCCAAGGCCATCGCATCCGCCCTCGGGCGCCGCCTGATCCGGCTGCAATGCTACGAGGGGCTGGATGCCTCTTCGGCCGTGTATGAATGGAATTTCGCCGAGCAGATGATCGCCATCCGCACCGCCGAAGCCGCAGGCGGGGCCGATCGCGATGCGCTCAAGACCGAACTTTTCACCCAGGACTACCTGATCGAACGGCCGCTCTTGCAGGCGATGCGCCCGCAGGATGGCGGCGCGCCCGTCCTGCTGATCGACGAGATCGACCGCACAGACGAGCCGTTCGAGGCTTTCCTGCTCGAGGCGCTGTCCGATTTCCAGGTCACGATCCCCGAGCTTGGCACCGTCAAGGCGCCCGAGCCGCCCATCGTGATCCTGACCTCCAACCGTACCCGCGAGGTGCATGACGCGCTGAAGCGCCGGTGCCTCTATCACTGGGTCGATTATCCCAGCTTCGAGCGCGAGATCGAAATCCTGCAGGCCCGCGCACCCGAAGCGGCCGAGGCGCTCAGCCGCGAGGTGGTGGCCTTTGTCCAGCAATTGCGCACCGAGGATCTGTTCAAGAAACCGGGCGTCGCCGAAACAATCGACTGGGCCAAGTGCCTCCTGGCGCTCGACGTGATCGATCTGTCGCCCGAGGTCATCGCCGACACGTTGGGCGCGATCCTGAAATACCAGGACGACATCGCCCGCCTGCAGGGTTCCGAGGCGAAACGCATCCTCGACGAGGCCCGCGCCAGCATGGAACCGGCCTGATGTTTTCTCTTTCAGCAAATATCCCGGGGGTCCGGGGGCAGCGCCCCCGGTTCTGACCTATGCCAGAATACCCCGCGCTCGAACTGCCCGAAAACCCGAAGCTGACCCATAACATCACCCATTTCGCCCGCGCGCTGCGCAAGGCGGGGTTGCCGATCGGGCCGGGACGGGTGATCGACGCGATCCGCGCGGTCGAGGCGGCGGGCTTTACCGAAAAGCGCGATTTCTACTGGGTGCTTCATGCCTGTTTCGTTTCGCGTCCCGAACAGGCGCGGGTGTTTTCGCAGATCTTCCGGCTCTACTGGCGCGATCCGCGCTACGTGGAGCACATGATGTCGATGATGCTGCCCGCCGTGCGCGGTGTGCAGGAAGAGCGCGCCGCGCAGGCGGCCGAAAAGCGCGCGGCCGAGGCGCTGCTCGACGGGGCCAACCGCGAGGTCGAACAGCCCGAGGCAGGCGAAGAGGAAACCCAGATCGAAATCGACGCCTCGATGACGATCAGCCGCGAAGAACGCCTCAAGACGCTCGATTTCGAACAGATGAGCACCGCCGAGGTGGCCGAGGCCAAGCGCATGATCGCACGGCTGAAATTGCCGGTGCAGCCGTTGCGGTCCCGCCGGACGCGGGCCAGCCTTTCGGGCCATGCGCTCGACTGGCGCAGGACGTTGCGCGCCAGTCTGCGGCAGGGCGGCGAGATGCGCGATCTCAGCCTCAAGGCGCATCGCACGCGCTGGCCCAATCTTGTGGTGCTTTGCGATATTTCCGGCTCGATGAGCCAGTACAGCCGGATGGTCCTGCATTTCCTTCATGCCGTCGCCAACGAAAAGGGCGCGGGATGGGCCAAGGTCCATGCCTTCACCTTCGGGACGCGGCTGACCAACATCACCCGGCATCTGGCCACGCGGGATGTCGATCAGGCGCTGGCCGCCGCCGGGGCCGAGGCGCAGGACTGGGAGGGCGGCACCCGTATCGCCGCCTGCCTGCATGCCTTCAACCGCGACTGGTCGCGCCGCGTCATGGGGCAGGGCGCGGTCGTGTTGCTGATCACTGATGGGCTGGATCGCGACACCGACCACGATCTTGCCCGCGAAATGGAGCGGCTGCACCTGTCGTCGCGCCGTCTGATCTGGCTCAATCCGCTGTTGCGATGGGATGGGTTTGCCCCCAAAGCCGAGGGCATCCGCGCGATGCTGCCGCATGTCGATGCCTTCCGTGCCGGCCACAACATTCAAAGCCTCGAAGAACTGGGCAGGGCGATTTCCGCCTCCCGCGACAGCGGCGACAAGGACCGCCTGATGGCGATGCTCTGACAGGGCGGGCCCCGCCGCGGCTGATTTGATCCATCTCAAATCAGGAATGTGTTTCCGCTGATATATTCCACCAATAGAATGTATCGCAATGGAAGGGAAACACATGCCACTCAACTGGAAAACGGGCGGGGTTCTGCTGGGCCTTGTCTTCTTCTTGGCGGTGCTGCTGGTCAAGCCGATCGGCGTCAGCACCCAGTTCGTGATCCTCGACGGGATCGTCGCGGATGTGGTGAATTCGGAATTCATCACCAAAACCGAAGAGGGCTATACCTCGACCAATGCCTACATGGCGAAATCCGGCGGCAAATACGCCAAAAGCGCTGCAAACCCGCTGAATTACAGCTTTGTCTTCGTGCTGGCGATGATGCTGGGTGCGTTTCTTTCGGCCAGGACGCGTGGCGGTATCGGCGCCTCGGAGCGTCAGAGCCCGGCGATCTGGCGGGCGAATTTCGGTGATGCCCCGATGAAACGCTATGCCGTCGCCTTTCTCGGCGGGTTCGTCGTGCTTTACGGCGCGCGCCTCGCGGGGGGCTGCACCTCGGGGCACATGATGTCCGGCATGATGCAGACTGCTCTGTCGGGCTATATCTTTGCCGCCGGTGCCTTCGCCGCCGCGGTTCCCGTGGCCATGATGATGTACAAGAAGGAGGCCTGATCCATGACCTCGATCATTCTCGCAATCGTAATCGGCGCCGCCTTCGGCGCGGTGCTTGACCGGATCGGCGCGACCGACCCCAACTGGATCGGCAAGATGCTGGCGCTCAAGCACCTGCACCTGATGAAGACGATCCTGCTGGCCATCGGTACCGGATCGGTCCTGATGTTCGCGGGGCAGATGGCGGGCATCGTCGATGTGGGCCACATGAGCGTCAAGGCGGCCTATGTCGGCGTGTTCATCGGCGGTCTGCTGCTGGGGGCCGGGTGGGCCGCGTCGGGCTATTGCCCCGGCACCGGCGTGTGCGCCGCGGCATCCGGGCGCAAGGACGCGCTCTTTTTCATCGCCGGCGGCCTTCTGGGCGCGGCGGCCTACATGGCGACCTACCCGATGTGGAAAGCCAGCGGCCTGCTGAACGACATTGCCGGCGGCAAGGTCACGCTGGGCACGGTGCCGGGGTCGAAATTCGACGGTATCTGGGCGATGCAGGGCGATATCCTGGGGATCGTTCTGGGCCTTGGATTCATCGCCGTGGCGTTCGTCCTGCCCGAGCGTCTGAGCGGCGAAGGCCGCATGGCGGACATGCCGGCCGAATAAAGCCGGAACCACTCACGCGAAACACGCGGCCATCCCCTTGGGGTGGCCGCTTTTTTCTGGCAACATCACATCGTGAGCCGGAGCAGGGAGGACCGCTTGATGGATCGCATACCGGAAATCGCGCTGGATTGGCATCGTGCCGGCAAGGGGGCCGCGCTCTGCACCGTGGTGCAGACCTGGGGCAGCGCGCCGCGCCGGGTCGGCAGTCAGCTTGTCGTTTCAGGCCTGGGCGAAATCCAGGGCAGCGTGTCGGGCGGCTGTGTCGAAGGCGCGGTGATCGTCGAGGCACTCGAAGCGCTGGATGACGGCAAGCACCGGCTGCTGGAATTCGGGGTCAGCGACGACGATGCCTTTGCCGTTGGACTGGCCTGTGGCGGCACCATCCGCGTGCTGGTCGAGCCGGTGGGCAGTGTCCTGCCCGAAGACGTGCTGGCCGAATTGGTCGAGGCGCGCGCCAATCGCCAGGCCGTTGCGGTCGAGGCCGATCTGGAGGAGGGCGCCCGCCGGATCGTGCATGACGGCTATGCCGAACGTTTCCGCATGGACCGGTCCGGCTTTGAAGAGGACGAGAGGGTTTTCGTCACCATACACAACCCGCCTTTGCGCATGCTGATCGTGGGTGCGGTGCATATCGCGCAGGCGCTGGTGCCCATCGCGCGGGTCGCGGGGTATGACCCGGTGCTGATCGACCCGCGCGAAACCTTCGGCTCGCAAGAGCGGTTCCCCGGCGAAACCATCGTCAACGAATGGCCCGACGAGGGCGTGCGTGCCTTCGGGCTCGATGCGCGCACCGCATTGGTGCTGCTGACGCACGATCCCAAGCTGGACGATCCGGCACTGACCGAGGCGCTGCGCTCGGACGTTTTCTATATCGGGGCGTTGGGCTCGACCCGGACCCATGCCAAGCGCGTCGAGCGGCTGACCGAAGCCGGGTTTGCCGAGGCCGAAATCGCGCGGATTCACGGTCCCGTCGGTCTTGATATCGGCGCAGCCAATCCCGGCGAGATCGCCGTGTCGATCATGGCCGAGATTACACAGGTGCTGAGGCGCGGCGCATGAGATTTGGCCCGGTCGAACTGGATCACGCGCAAGGCGCGGTGCTGGCCCATTCGCTGAAGCTGCCGGGCGGCAAGCTCGCCAAGGGCCGGGTACTGACGCACGACGATGTCGCGCGGCTGCGGACGGCCGGGATCGGCAAGGTGATCGTGGCGCGGCTCGATCCCGGCGACGTGCCCGAGGATGACGCCGCCCGCGCGCTGGCCGAAGCGCTGGTGCCCGATCCGGCGGCGCAGGGGTTGCGCCTGTCGGGTGCGGGTGCGGGGCGTGTCAACCTGATCGCGGGCGGGCCGGGTCTGTTGCGGGTGGACGCCGCGGCGGTGAATGCGATCAACACGGTCGACCCGATGATCACGCTGGCCACGTTGCCGCCGTTGCGGCGCGTGATCGAGGGCGCGATGGTCGGCACGGTCAAGATCATTTCCTACGCGGTGCCGAAGGGGCAACTGGATCAGGCATGCGACGCTGCGCGCTCGGCCCTTTCGCTGATCCCGCCGGTAATCGAAACGGCCACGCTGATCGAAACCCGCGTCGGCACCGGCACCATGCCCGACAAGGGCCGCCGCGCAACCGCCGACCGGCTGGCCCGCCTGGGCGCGCGCCTGACCCCGCGCGTGATCGTGGACCACGACGAACACGCGCTGTCGGCCGCGGTTTCGGCAGCCGAAGGGCAGGCGGTATTGATCCTGACGGGCTCGGCCACATCGGATGTGGCGGACGTGGCGCCATCGGCCGTGCGGCGGGCGGGCGGCGCGGTCACGCGGTTTGGCATGCCCGTCGATCCGGGCAACCTGCTGTTCATCGGGCAAATGGGCGATGGCCGTCCGGTCATCGGCCTGCCCGGATGCGCGCGCAGCCCGGCGCTCAACGGTGCCGACTGGGTGTTGGAGCGCGTTTTGTGCGGGTTGGCCGTCAGCGATGCGGACATCGCGGCCATGGGTGTGGGTGGGCTTCTCAAGGAAATGCCCACGCGCCCGCGCCCGCGCCGCGCGACAGGCACCTGAGTCCGCGCTTTGCGGGCGTTTGCCGCAAAAACCGTCAATCCGAAATTTCCTGTTCTCAACCGCAGGACAGCATGATTAACTCGACCCAACCGACAACATAGAGATTTGGGAGGATCCTCAATGACCAAGGTCACCATGACGGTGAATGGCAAAGCCGCGTCCGGCGATGTCGAAGGCCGCACCCTGCTGGTGCAGTTCCTGCGGGAAAACCTTCGGCTAACGGGCACCCATGTGGGCTGCGACACCAGCCAGTGCGGGGCTTGCGTGGTGCATGTGAACGGCAAGGCAGTAAAGGCCTGCACGATGCTGGCCGCCGAAGCGGACGGCGCCGAAGTCGTCACGATCGAAGGCATGGCAGGCGCGGATGGATCGCTGAACACGATCCAGCAGGCGTTCCAGGACCATCACGGGCTTCAGTGCGGTTTCTGCACACCGGGTATGGTGATGTCGGCTGCCGCTTTGCTGTCCGAGAATCCCAAGCCCACCGAAACCGAGGTGCGCGAATACCTCGAGGGCAATATCTGCCGCTGCACCGGCTATCACAATATTGTCAAGGCGATCATGGCGGCGTCCGGTCAGGATGTCGGTGTCATCGCGGCAGAATAACATGCGCGCGCTCATCGGCCCTGCGGGGCCTTTTCGCGAAAAGGGCCGCAAGGCCCGGTGAGCGCCTGGTATTTCAGGGAGGATAATAACATGCCGAAAGATCATGGCATCGGCGCCAGCCCGAAGCGGCGCGAAGACGTACGGTTCCTGACCGGGGCCGGAAACTATACCGACGACATCAACATCTACGGCCAGGCCTATGTGCATTTCCTGCGCTCGGACGTGGCGCATGGAAAGATCAACAGCGTGGACACATCGGCGGCCGAAGGCATGCCGGGTGTCGTGCGCATCTTTACCGGCGCCGATTTCGAAGGCGTGGGCGGTCTGCCCTGCGGTTGGCAGGTGACCGACCGCCACGGCGAGCCGATGCAGGAACCGGCACATCCCGTGCTGGCGCAGGGCAAGGTGCGGCATGTGGGCGACCCGATCGCCGCAGTCGTCGCCGACACGCCCGAACAGGCCCGCGACGCCGCCGAGGCGATCGAGGTCGATATCGAGGAACTGCCGGCCGTCGTCGACATGAAGGCGGCACTGCAGGACGGTGCGCCCAAGGTGCATGACGATCTCAAGAACAACCTCTGCTACGATTGGGGCTTTGTCGAAGAGAACAAGGCCGCCGTCGAAGAGGCGTTCGGCAAGGCCGCGCATGTGACCACGCTGGAGCTGGTGAACAACCGGCTTATCGCCAACCCGATGGAACCGCGCGTGGCGGTGGGCGACTACAGCCGCGCAACCGACGAATCGACGCTTTATACCACCAGCCAGAACCCGCATGTGATCCGGCTGCTGATGGGCGCATTCGTGCTGGGCATCCCCGAGCACAAGCTGCGCGTGGTCGCCCCCGATGTGGGCGGCGGTTTCGGCACCAAGATCTTCCACTATGCCGAAGAGGCGTTCTGCACCTTCGCGGCGCGTCAACTGGCGCGTCCGGTCAAGTGGACGGCCAGCCGCTCGGAGGCGTTCATGTCTGACGCGCATGGCCGCGACCACGTCACCAAGATCGAACTGGCGCTCGATGCGGACAACAACTTTACCGCCCTGCGCACCGAGACTTACGCCAACATGGGTGCGTATCTGTCGACCTTCGCGCCGTCGGTGCCGACATGGCTGCATGGCACGCTGATGGCCGGCAACTACAAGACGCCGCTGATCTACGTGAACGTGAAGGCGGTCTTCACCAACACCGTGCCGGTCGATGCCTATCGCGGCGCCGGGCGGCCCGAGGCGACGTATCAGCTTGAGCGCGTGATCGACAAGGCAGCGCGTGAACTTGGCGTCGACCCCGTGGAGCTGCGCCGGCAGAACTTCGTCACCGAATTCCCCTATGCCACTCCGGTGGCGGTGGAATACGACACTGGCGACTACAACGCCACGATGGACAAGCTGCTTGAGATGATCGACCGCGAAGGCTTTGACGCGCGGGCCGAAGAATCGAAAAAGCGCGGAAAGCTGCGCGGTCTTGGCGTCAACTGCTACATCGAGGCCTGCGGCATCGCGCCGTCGAACCTCGTGGGGCAGCTGGGCGCGCGGGCGGGCCTTTACGAAAGCGCCACGGTGCGCGTGAACGCCACCGGCTCGATCAGCGTGATGACGGGCAGCCACAGCCACGGGCAGGGGCATGAAACCGCCTTCCCGCAGGTCATCGCCGAGATGCTGGGCATCGATGAATCGATGGTCGATATCGTGCATGGCGACACCGCCAACACGCCGATGGGCATGGGCACCTATGGCTCGCGTTCCTTGGCCGTCGGTGGCTCGGCCATGGTGCGGGCGACCGAAAAGATCATCAACAAGGCCAAGAAGATCGCAGCCCACCTGCTGGAGGCGTCCGAGGCGGATATCGAACTGAAGGACGGCGCCTTCAGCGTCGCGGGCACCGACAAGTCGGTTGCCTGGGGGGATGTGACGCTGGCCGCGTATGTGCCGCATAACTACCCCCTGGAAGAGATCGAACCGGGGCTTGAGGAAACGGCGTTCTACGACCCGTCCAACTTCACCTACCCGGCCGGCGCCTATGCCTGCGAGGTCGAGCTTGACCCCGATACCGGTCGCGTCACGATCGAACGGTTCGCGGCGGCGGACGATTTCGGCAACGTGGTGAACCCGATGATCGTCACCGGGCAGGTCCATGGCGGTTTGGCGCAGGGAATCGGCCAGGCGCTTCTGGAAGGGGCGGCCTATGACGAAAACGGCCAGCTTCTGACCGGTTCGTACATGGACTACGCGATGCCGCGTGCCGAGGACGTGCCGTTCTTCCAGGTCGATCACTCGTGCCAGACGCCCTGCACACACAACCCGCTGGGCGTGAAGGGCTGTGGCGAGGCAGGGGCCATCGGCTCGCCCCCCGCCGTGGTCAATGCGGTGGTCGACGCGCTGCAGCGCGCCGGCAAGGACGTGACCCATATCGATATGCCCCTGTCGCCGTCGCGCGTCTGGGCGGCGATGAACGGCTGATCTGAGACCGGGACCGGGGGCCAGCCCCCGGACCCCCGGAGTATTTTGAGCAAGATGAAGGCGGGACGATCCGCCCTTGCAGAAAGGAACGACAGGAATGTACGCATTCGATTTCGAGAAACCCGGCAGCATTGCCGACGCGGTGGCGGCCCTCAAGGACGAGGACGCACAGGCGCTGGGCGGCGGTCAGACGCTTATCCCGACGCTCAAACAGCGCCTTGCGATGCCGTCGAAACTGGTCAGCCTGACCGGCATCTCCGAGATGCAGGGCGTGTGCAAGGCCGACGATGGCGCGGTCTGCATCGGCGGTGCGACGCCGCATGCGGTGGTCGCGGCGGAAGCGGCGGGCGATTATCCGGCGCTGGCCGAACTTGCCGCGCATATCGGCGACCCGGCAGTGCGCAACCGTGGCACGATCGGCGGCAGCCTTGCCAATAACGACCCGGCGGCGTGCTACCCGGCGGCGGCGCTGGGATCGGGCGCGACCATCGTCACCAACGCACGCGAGATCGCGGCCGACGATTATTTCCAGGGCATGTTCACCACCGCGCTGGACGAGGGCGAGATCGTCACCGAGGTGCGGTTCCCCGTGCCCGAAAAGGCCGCCTACATGAAGTTCGAGCAGCCTGCCTCGCGCTTTGCGTTGGTCGGTGTGTTCGTTGCGAAATATGCAGACGGTGTGCGCGTGGCGGTGACGGGTGCGTCGGAAAGCGGCGTCTTCCGCTGGTCCGAGGCCGAGGCGGCATTGTCGTCGAACTTCTCGGCCGGGGCGCTCGACGGGTTGAGCGTACCTGCGGACGGCATGATTTCGGACCTGCACGGCTCGGGCGCGTATCGCGCGCATCTCGTCGCCGTCATGACCCGACGCGCGGTCGATGCCGCCGGCTGACCGGCGACAGCCTGGAACAGCGTGGAAGGCCCCGGATCGTTCCGGGGCCTTTTCGTTGTGGCGTATGATGCGAATAATCAGCCGGGCTTGCGCGCGATGAAATCGATCAGCGCCGACATGCCGGAATGGCCGCGCCCCTCCTGAACCTCGCGGTCATAGGCGCGCAGTTCCAGCACCTCCCAGCCAGGGAAAAGCCCGCGCAACACCACTTCGGTGTACATGTTTTAGGCAAAGGGTAGCCCGCCGGTGCCATATTCCAGCTGGCGTGGCGTGTAGCCATGCAGCATGATCAGCCCGCCCTGCTTTACGCTGCGCTTCATTCCATCGAAAAGCCGGCGGCGGTCGTCCGGCCCGACGAACTGGATAAAGATCCCGACGACGATGTCGTATGTGTCGGGCCAGTCATGGGCCAGAACGTCTGTCTGACGGAAGTCGACCGTCACGCCGCGCGACGAGGCCAGTTTTCGTGCCTTGGCGATGGCTGAGGGGGCAAATTCGAGCGCGGTCACGTCCATCCCGCATTGCGCCATGAACACCGAATTGCGCCCTTCGACATCGGCAACGGAAAGCGCGGTCTTGCCCTGTGAAAGACAGGATTGGTGGTCGCGCAGGGACTGTGCGGGTTCCGTGCCGAACACATAGTCTGGCGTCTTGAACCGCTCTTCCCACATGCTGCAGTCTTGCAACGAAAACGCCCCGCCGAAAGGGCGGGGCGTATAGGGCTTACTTGGGCGTTATTTCGTCACCGGGCCGATCATCATGATCATCTGCCGGCCTTCCATCTTCGGCATGTTTTCGATCTTGCCGATTTCCTTGACGTCCTCGGCCACGCGTTCCAGCAATTCCCGGCCCAGGTTCTGGTGGGCCATTTCGCGGCCGCGGAACCGCAAGGTGACTTTCACCTTGTCGCCGTTTTCAAGGAACCGCACCACGTTGCGCATCTTGACGTCATAGTCATGGGTGTCGGTGTTGGGGCGGAACTTCACCTCCTTCACCTCGATCACCTTCTGCTTCTTGCGCGCCTCGGATTCCCGCTTTTGCTGTTCGTACTTGAACTTGCCGTAATCCATGATCTTGCACACGGGCGGCGTGGCGTTGGGTGAAATCTCGACAAGGTCGAGCCCGGCCTCTTCGGCAAGTTCCATGCCACGGGCGGGGGTGACAACGCCGACATTTTCGCCTTCTGCGCCGATAAGGCGGATTTCGGGGGCCCGGATCCGGTCGTTGACGCGGGGGCCGGTGTCGCGGGTGGGCGGCGCGTTATGGGGTCTGCGGGCTATGGTGACGATCCTTTCGGTTGTTCATACGGCTTTTTCGAAACCGGAAAGTAGCTGTGGCCGAGGTTCTCTGCAAGCGGCAATCGGCTGATATGAGCCGATTTCGCAGGGTTTCCCCTTGCAGCTTTCGGTTGCCGACGACATCTGTCACCCGTGTAACGAGCAAGGCGAGGAACCGCCTTTGTAAACGGGAGAAGTGATATGAAAAACGTGACCTGGATCGTGTTGGCGGCCATCGTCGCGGTGGCCGGCTATCTCTATGTCACCGGCCAGACGGCTGAAGAAGCGGTCGGAACTGCAGAGGAAACCGCCTCGGAGGCAGCCGAAGCCACTGAAGAAGCCGCCGAAAACGCCGCGGCCGCAACCGAGGAAGCCGCCGAAGAAACGGCCGAGTCGGCCAGCGAGAGCGCGCAGGACGCGGTGGATACGGTGACATCAGCCGCCGAAGAGGCGGCCTCAGCCGCGCAGGATACTGCCGAAACAGCGGCCGAGGCGGCCAGCGATGCCGCCCAGTCGGCCGTCGAAACCGCAACCGAGGCCGTCGAAAGCGCCAAAGAGGCCGCGGAAGAGGCGATGGACTCTGCCGCCGGTGCGGCCGGGTCCATGGCCGATAACGCGGAAAGCGCAGCCAGCGATGCTGCCGAGGCCGCAAAGGACACCGCCGAGGCGACCGTCGATGCCGCCACCGGCGCGGTCGATACGGCCACCGAAACGACCGGTGATACGACCGATATGTCCGAGCAGTCGGGCACCGGGACCGAAACCGCCGCAGACACCGCAGCGAACACCGCCGCGACCAATCCAGACGAACTGCTGACGGTCGACGGCTTCGACATGGACAAGGTGGCGGAGCTGATCGACAACTCGTCGATCAACGACATGCAGAAGGGCTTGCTCAAGTCCGGCCTCGAGAAAGCGCAGGAAAATCCCGACGCGCTCAAGGCTCTGCTCGATCAGGTGCGCGAGGCGCTGGGACTCTGATCGGCCGCCAGGAATGACAAAGGGGCCGTCCGGCATTGCCCGGGCGGCCCCTTTTCGTCCGAAATCGAAAACTCTCAGTCGAGAAACGCCTTTTCCACCACGTAATGTGCGGGTTTGGAATTCGCGCCTTCCTCCAGCCCGTAATCTTCGAGCATGTCCTTGATTTCCAGGTTGAAGGCCAGGTTCCCGCACACCATCGCGCGGTCGGTTTCAGGGTTCAGCGGCGCCACGCCCAGATCCTTGAACACCTCGCCCGAGCGCATCAGGTCGGTGATCCGGCCCATCTTGGGGCTCTCTTCGCGGGTGGTCGTGGGGTAATAGCGCAGCTTGTCGGCAAAACCTTCGCCGATCAGTTCGGCCAGCAATTCGTCTTGCCGGATACTGTCGATCAGCTCCTTGCCGTATTGCAGTTCGCCCACTTCGCGGCAGGTATGGGTGATGATGACCTCGTCGTAGTCGGTATAGGTCTGCGGATCGCGCAGCAAAGACGCAAAGGGCGCAAAGCCCGTGCCGGTGGCAAAGAACCAGATCCGCTTGCCGGGCAGCAGCGCGTCGTGCACCAGCGTGCCCACCGGCTTGGGCCGCAGGATGATCTGGTCGCCGGGCTGGATGTGCTGCAGTTTCGAGGTCAGCGGACCGTCCTGCACCTTGATCGAGTAGAACTCCAATTCCTCGTCCCACGAGGGCGAGGCGATCGAATAGGCCCGCAGCAGCGGCTTGCGGTTGTCGCCCATCAGCCCGATCATCACGAACTCGCCAGACCGGAACCGCAGCGATGCAGGGCGTGTGCAGCGGAAACTGAAAAGGCGGTCGGTCCAGTGCCGGACGTCCGTTACGGTCTGGGCGTCGGGCAGGGTCGGTGTCTTGGCGGCGGGGGCTGCGGCGTCGGTCACGTTGGGTATCCCGTTTCGATAACAATTCCGGCGGTGCTAAACCGGTATCCCGGACATAGCTTTGATCCATATCAGATTAAACCCGGATATAGCATGCCACGGCAATCCTGAAAATGTTTGTGTGCAAACATTAATTGATATGCGCTTCGCCCTTGTTCGGAATTCTCTATCGGGAATATGTTTCATGTTTCGGGTGACACTGCCTGAAACATGGAATATCTGCGTTGTGATCTTGCATCAGGAAGAACAAAGTTTTTCAGGGGCGGCGAAATGAGTCAGAAGATAGATGCCTTGGACAAGCGTATCCTGCGCGAGTTGCAGCAGGATGCCGGTCAATCCCTCGACGAGATCGCCAAGCGCGTCGGTTCGTCCAAGACGCCAGTTTGGAACCGGATTCGCAAAATGCGCGAGGCCGGGGTCATGGGGCCGCAGACAGTGATCCTCGACCCTGAAAAGCTGGGTTTCGACGCCTGTTTCTTTGTTCTCATCCGCACGTCCGAACATGACGCGGAATGGCAGACGGCGTTCTTGCACGCATTGCTGAACCGTCCCGAAGTGATGGAGGCGCACCGCCTGGCGGGGGATATCGACTATATCCTCAAGGTGCGGGTCGCCAACGCGCGGGCATATGATGCGTTCTACCAGGCGCTGATCTCCGAGGTGAAAGTGCATAACGTGACCGCCTTGCTGTCGATGGAAGAGATCAAGTCGACGACCGCACTGCCAATCTGATCCATTGCCACGGTGGCGCCGTGCGGCCCTTGCATCCGCTCTGGTCAAGGAAAGCCGGGCAGGGGTAAAGATGGGTCATGACACGCCGTTTCCTTCCTACCCTGGCCGCATTGACGGTGTTCCTTGCCGCGGTTGCCGCGCTGACGGTGGGGGTGTGGTCCTATGGATACCGGCAAGCGCTGGATCAGCTGGCACAGCGGGGCGAGGCCGACTTGACGCTGGCCGCCGACCGGCTGACCGGTCAGTTGCAACTGTATCAGCAGATGGCGGTCCTGATGTCCGATCATCCGGGTCTCGATGCGCGCGCGCCGCGCGACCTGTTGCTTGAGGCCGCCGACAAGACCGCCGCGCTGGACGTGATGCTGGTGGACGGGCAGGGCCGGGTTGTCAGCGCCGCCAATGGCACGGATTCGCCCGACCTGTCCCGCCGCGCCTTTTTCCGCCGTGCAATGCAGGGCGCATTGGGCGAAGAACACGGGCTGAACCCGATGACCGGGCAACGCGCCTATTACTTTGCCGCGCCGCGTTTCGATGCAGCGGGACGCACCGCGGGGGCGTTGGTGGTTGTCGCGAATATTGACCGGGTCGAGGCCGAATGGCGCGGCGCGCGCCCTGCGGTTTTCTTTACCGACCGCACCGGGCAGGTGTTCATCACCAACCGGTCCGAGCTGTTGTTCTGGCGGCAGGGATCGGCGGGGCTGCGGCCGCCAGGCGGCGAAGAGACCGAGTTTGCGACCCGTACTGTCGGCCGGCACACGGTCTGGATCGAAAACTGGTCGCCCTATGTGCCATCGCGCGCGCTGCACCTGTCGCGTGACCTGCCGGTGATAGGCATGACGGCGCAGGCGCTGATCGACGTGGGGCCAGCGCGCCGTCTTGCCGGGCTGCAGGCGGCCTCGCTGGCGGCGATGCTTCTGGCCTTTGGCGCGATTCTGTTCTGGCTTATCGGCCGGCGGCGGGTTCTGGCGGTGGCCAATCAGCGGCTTGAAAGCCGCGTTGCCGAACGCACCGCCGAATTGAGCACCGCGAACGAACAACTGCGCCGCGAGGTGGCCGAGCGTCTTGCCGCCGAGCAGGCGTTGAAGAAGGCGCAGGACGATCTTGTGCAGGCGGGCAAGCTGTCCGCCCTGGGCCAGATGAGCGCGGGCATCAGCCACGAACTGAACCAGCCGCTGATGGCGATCCAGCAATATGCCGAAAACGGCGCGCAATTCCTGCAGCGCGGCAAACCCGGGGTGGCCAGCGAAAACCTGGGCCGCATCAGCGAAATGGCCGCGCGCATGGCGCGGATCATCCGCAACCTGCGCGCCTTTGCGCGCAACGAAAGCGAACCGATGGGGCGGGTGGACATCGTCGCCGTGATCGACAGCGCGCTCGATCTCAGCGCGGCGCGTCTGCGTCAGGATGGCATCGTCGTCGGTTGGGCGCGCCCGCCCGCGCCCGTGCTGGTGCGCGGCGGCGAGGTGCGGCTGGGGCAGGTGATCGTGAACCTGATTGGCAACGCGGCCGACGCCATGGCCGACAGTGATGACAAAAGGCTGAGTATCTCGGTCCTGCCCGGTGCGCCGGTCTGCGTGCGCATCGCAGATACCGGCCCCGGCATAGAAGAGCCGGACCGGATCTTCGACCCGTTCTACACGACCAAGGCGGTCGGGGCGGCGCAGGGCATGGGGCTGGGGCTGTCGATCTCTTACGGGCTTGTCCAAAGCTTTGGCGGCAACATCCGCGGCGCGAACGGCCCGGACGGCGCCATCTTTACGGTCGAGCTTGACCCATGGGCCGAGGAGCGGGTGGCATGACGCGGCGGGTTCTGGTTGTCGATGACGATGCCGCGGTGCGCTCGGCCCTGGCGCAAACGCTTGAACTGGCCGATCTGTCGCCGATCACGGCAGGCTCTTTCATCGAGGCAAAGGATCATATCAGCGCCGGTTTCGAGGGGGTTGTCCTGTCGGATATCCGCATGCCCGGCCGCGATGGGTTTCACCTGCTGGGACATAGTCAATCCGTCGATGCGGAATTGCCGGTCATCCTGCTGACCGGTGAGGGCGATATCCCGATGGCGGTGCGCGCGATGGGGCAGGGGGCGTTCGGATTTCTGGAAAAACCCTGCCCGCCGGCCGAGCTGGTTTCGGTGATCGAACGGGCGCTGCAGACGCGCGCGCTGGTGCTGGAAAACCGCCGCCTCAAGGCGCAGCTCGAGGCGGGCGATGCCGCGGCACGCATGCTGTTCGGCAATTCGGCGCAAGCCGACGCGCTGCGCGCGCGCGTCCGCATCGTCGCGCAGGCCGGCGCCGAGGTGCTGGTCAGCGGCCCGCCGGGATCGGGCATATCGAAGGTCGCCGAAGTGGTGCACCTGTGTTCGGCCCACGCCAAGGGCCCGTTCGTGAAACGCGCGGCTGCCGCCCTCGACCCGGCCGGGTTCGAGGACGCCTGCGCCGAGGCCGCGGGCGGTGCGTTGTTCCTGGACGAGGTGGGAAACCTGCCCCCTGACACCCAGTTCGCCGCGTTCGACCGGATCGAGGCCGGGGTGCCGGCCCGCGTCATTGCGGGAACCAGCGCCGACTTGTCCGAGGCCGTGGCGAACGGCGCCTTCATGGCGGATCTTTTCTACCGGCTCGACGTGATGCGGGTGCGCATACCGTCACTGGCCGAACGGCCAGAGGATATCCCGGTGCTGTTCCGCCACTATGTCGCGCAAGCCAGCGAACAGGCGGGGTTGAGCCCACCCGAAATCACCGCGGATGTGATCGCCCGCCTGATGGCACAGGACTGGCCCGGAAACGCGCGCGCGCTGATGAGCGCGGCGATGCGCTTTGCGCTCGGGCTGGGCAGCGAGGAGGAGGCACGCGACACCGGGCTGGGTCTGGCCGAGCAGATGGCACAGGTGGAACGGTCGCTTCTGATCGAGGCGCTGCGCCGCACGGGCGGGCGGGCAGCGGTGGCCGCCGAGAGGCTCAAGCTGCCGCGCAAGACGTTCTACGACAAGCTGGCGCGCTACGGGCTGAAGCCCGAGGACTTTCGGCAGTAGGGCGGTATCGCGCGTGCGCGCGATGCAGGTTTTGCGCCGCCCGTTCCGGGCGTCGCCGGGCGAGGGGCGCTGCCCCTCGCGCTCCCCGGGATATTTGGGGAAAGAGAAAGCAGGGGCTGCGCGCCCTTGTCCCTTTTCGCCGTCGCGGGGATGGGGTAATCGGGCTGAATGGAACTGACTGTGACAGACCTGGCCGTCGCGCGCGGCGGAGTGCCCGTCCTGGAAGGGGTGTCCTTTACCCTTTCGGGTGGCGAGGCGCTGGTTCTGCGCGGCCCGAACGGGATCGGCAAGACGACGCTATTACGCACGGTGGCGGGCTTGCAGCCGCCGCTGGCCGGGCATGTCGGGCTGGACCGCGAGGCGATGGCCTATGCCGGGCATGCCGACGGGATCAAGGCGACGCTGAGCGTGCGCGAGAACCTGACATTCTGGGCCGATGTCTTTGCCACGGATCGCGTGGGGGAGGCGCTGGCCGCGTTCGAGCTCGAGCCGTTGGCGGACCGGTTCGCCGGCAACCTGTCGGCGGGGCAGAAACGGCGGCTTGGACTGGCGCGCATGGTGGTGACCGGGCGCCCGGTCTGGGTGCTGGATGAACCCACCGTGTCGTTGGACGTGGATGCGGTCGCGATGTTTGCGCGGGCGGTGCGCGCGCATCTGGGCGGGGGCGGCATGGCGCTGCTGGCCACGCATATCGACCTGGGGCTGGACGAGGCGCGGGTCTTGAACCTGGCGCCGTTCCGGGCGCGCGCACCCGAACCCGACGATTTCGACGGGGCGTTCCTGTGATAGCCCTGCTGATCCGCGACATGAAACTGGGCACACGCGCCGGGGGCGGCTTTGGCCTGGGCCTTGCGTTTTTCCTGATCGTCGTGGTGCTTGTGCCGTTCGGCGTCGGCCCCGAAACCGGGCGGCTGTCGCTGATTGCGCCGGGCATCCTGTGGCTGGGCGCGCTTCTGGCCTGCCTTTTGTCGCTCGACCGGATTTTCGCGCTGGACTGGGAGGATGGCAGCCTCGATCTGCTGGCGACCTCGCCCCTGCCGATGGAGGCGGCGGTCAGCGTCAAGGCGCTGGCCCATTGGCTGACCACCGGCCTGCCGCTGGTTCTGGCCGCACCTGTCCTGGGCGTCCTGCTCAGCCTTCCGGCGGCCGGTTATGCGCCGCTGGTTCTGTCGCTGCTGCTGGGCACGCCGGCCCTGAGCGTGATCGGAACCTTCGGCGCGGCGCTGACGGTGGGGTTGAAACGGGGCGGTCTGCTGCTGAGCCTGCTGGTTCTGCCGCTTTACGTTCCGACGCTGATTTTCGGGGCCGAAGTCGCACGGCGCGGGGCCGAGGGGATGGACAACACCACGCCGATGCTGATGCTGGCGGGGATCACCTGCGGCACCATCGCGCTTTTGCCTTTCGCCTCGGCTGCTGTACTGAGAGTGAACCTGCGCTGACGGAGATGTGACTTGCGTGGGCACGACCTGCGCTTAGAGGAGGGACGATGGCGTCGATCTGGCAATACGCGAACCCCAAGAAGTTCATTGATACCACGGACAGGTTCCTGCCGTGGCTTTCCGCGCTGGCGCTGATCTGCCTTGTCGTGGGGCTGGTCTGGGGCTTCTTCTTCACCCCCGAGGATTACCGGCAGGGCTCGACCGTCAAGATCATCTACCTGCATGTGCCCTCGGCGCTGATGGCGATCAACGCCTGGCTGATGATGCTGGTCGCCTCGCTGATCTGGATCGTGCGGCGCCACCACGTCAGCGCGCTGGCGGCGCGGGCGGCGGCGCCCATCGGGGCCATGATGACGGTGATCGCGCTGGTGACCGGGGCGATCTGGGGGCAGCCGATGTGGGGCACATGGTGGGCCTGGGATCCAAGGCTGACCTCGTTCCTGATCCTGTTCCTGTTCTACCTGGGCTACATGGCGCTTTGGGCCGCGATCGAAAATGACGACACGGCGGCCGACCTGACGAGCGTGCTGTGCCTTGTCGGTTCCGTCTTTGCGCTGCTCAGCCGGTATGCGGTGAATTTCTGGAACCAGGGTCTGCATCAGGGCGCGTCGCTCAGCCTCGACAAGGAAGAGAACGTGGCCGACGTGTTCTATCATCCGCTGCTGGTCAGCATCGCGGGCTTCGTTCTGCTGTTCATCGCGCTGGTGTTCCTGCGCACGCAAACCGAAATCCGCGCGCGCCGGATGCGCGCGCTCTTGGCACGCGAAAGGCTGCAATGATGCCCGAGCTTGGAAAATACGCAGATGCGGTCCTGTCGTCCTATGGCATTTCGATCGCGCTGTTGCTGGTGCTTGTGATCGCGTCGGTGCATCGCGCGCGCCGCGTGCGCCGCGAACTGGACGAGGTCGAACAGAGGATCCGGCGCAATGGCTAAGGTCAAGCCCATGATGGTCGCGCCGCCGCTGATTTTCGCGGCACTGGCTGCAATGTTCTACGTCGGCATGAGCCGCGAAAACCCCGACGAACTGCCGACTGCGCTGGCAGGCAAGGCGGCCCCGGCGGTGGTGGTCACGACGCTTGGCGACAAGACGACGTTTGCCGACGCCGATCTGCGCACGGGCGAGGTGACGCTGGTCAATTACTGGGCCAGTTGGTGCGCCCCCTGCCGGGTCGAGCATCCGAACCTTGAAAAACTGGCGGCGCAGGGCCTGACGATCTATGGCGTCAACTACAAGGACAAGCCGGAGAACGCGCTGAAATTCCTGAACGAACTGGGCGACCCCTATGCTGCGATCGGCGCGGATACCGAGGGGCGGATGGCGCTCGATTGGGGCGTTTATGGCGTGCCGGAAACCTACGTGATCGACGGCAACGGGGTGATCGTGGTACGCCATGCCGGCCCGGTGACCCAGCGCGTGATCGACAACACGCTGATGCCCGCCATCGAGAAAGCCCGCGGCAACTAAGGCGTTTGCATCCCAGGTCGGGAAACGGAAAAAGGGCGCCCCGAAAGGCGCCCTTTTGCATGTCTGCGATGTGACGGGATCAGGCGGATTTGGCCAGGTTGCGCAGCACGAAGTGCAGCACACCGCCGTTTTCCACGTATTCCTTTTCCACCGCGGTATCGATCCGGCATTTCAGCGTGATCTCGCGGGTCTTGCCATCGGCATAGGTGATCTCGCACGGGACTTCGGCCAGCGGCGTGACGTTGTCCAGCCCCTTGATGGTGACGGTTTCGTCGCCCTTCAGGCCCAGCGACGTGCGGTTGTCGCCGCCGGTGAACTCGAACGGGATCACACCCATGCCCACCAGGTTCGAGCGGTGGATACGCTCGAAATTCTCGGCGATCACGGCCTTGACGCCGAGCAGGTTGGTGCCCTTGGCCGCCCAGTCGCGGCTGGAGCCGGCGCCGTATTGTTCGCCGCCGAACACCACCAGCGGGGTGCCCTGGTCCTGATAGGCCATCGACGCGTCGAAGATCGTCGTCTGCTGCCCGTCCGGCCCCTTGGTAAAGCCGCCTTCGACACCGTCCAGCATCTCGTTCTTGATGCGGATGTTGGCAAAGGTGCCGCGCATCATGACTTCGTGGTTGCCACGGCGCGACCCGTACGAGTTGAACTCGCGCACGGGCACCTGGTGTTCGGTCAGGTATTTGCCTGCGGGCGTGTCGGCCTTGAAGCTGCCCGCGGGGCTGATGTGGTCGGTGGTGACCATGTCGCCCAGGACGGCCAGGATACGCGCGCCTTCGATATTCTGGATCGTGCCGGCATCCTTGCCCATGCCACGGAAATACGGCGGGTTCTGGATGTAGGTCGAGCTTGCCGGCCAGTCATAGGTCTCGCCCTCGGAGGTTTCGACCGCCTGCCATTTCTCGTCGCCCTTGAACACGTCGGCATATTTCGACTGGAACGCCTCGCGCGTGACGGTCTTTTCGACCAGCTCGGCGATTTCCTTTTGCGTTGGCCAGATGTCCTTGAGGTAGACGGGGTTGCCGTCCTTGTCCTCGCCCAGCGGCTGGCTGGTCAGGTCGATGTTCATGTCGCCGGCAAGCGCATAGGCCACGACCAGCGGCGGCGAGGCCAGGTAGTTTGCGCGCACGTCCGGGCTGATCCGGCCTTCGAAGTTGCGGTTGCCCGACAGGACCGAGCAGGCCACGATGTCGCCTTCTGCGATCGCTTCGGAAATTTCGGGCTGGATCGGGCCCGAGTTGCCGATGCAGGTCGTGCAGCCATAGCCCACCAGGTTGAAGCCCACGGCATCGAGGTCTTCCTGAAGGCCGGCGGCCTCGAGGTATTCGCTCACCACCTGGCTGCCCGGCGCCAGCGAGGTCTTGACCCAGGGCTTGCGGTTCAGGCCAAGCGCGCGCGCCTTGCGGGCGACAAGCCCCGCGCCGATCATCACATAGGGGTTCGAGGTGTTGGTGCACGAGGTGATCGATGCGATCACGACCGAGCCGTCCTTGATCTCGTAGTCCTCGCCCTTGACGGGGTGCGACTTGCGCGGATCGACCAGCGCGTCGGGGGCAGGGCCTTCGGCGGCCATCGCATTGGCGGCCTGGCCTTCGTCCTCGCCGCGGTATTCGGCCACGACCTTGAAGAAGCTGTCGGCCGCGTGCGTCAGCGGCGTGTGATCCTGCGGGCGCTTGGGGCCGGAAACGGCCGGCACGACGTCGCCCATGTCCAGTTCCAGCGTGTCGGTATAGACCGGATCGTAATCCGGGCCGCGCCAGAAACCGTTTTCCTTGGCGTAGGCTTCGACAAGGGCGATGCGTGTCTCATCGCGGCCGGTCTGGCTGAGATAGCGCAGGGTTTCGTCATCGACCGGGAAGAAGCCGCAGGTGGCGCCGTATTCGGGCGCCATGTTGGCGATCGTGGCACGGTCGGCCAGCGGCAGGTGATCCAGGCCGGGGCCGTAGAATTCCACGAACTTGCCCACGACGCCCTTGTCGCGCAGCATCTTGACGACCTTCAACACCAGGTCGGTGGCGGTGGTGCCCTCGACCATCGCGCCGGTCAGCTTGAAGCCCACGACCTCGGGGATCAGCATCGACACAGGCTGGCCCAGCATCGCGGCCTCGGCCTCGATGCCGCCAACGCCCCAGCCCAGAACCGCCAGGCCGTTGACCATGGTGGTGTGGCTGTCGGTGCCCACCAGCGTGTCGGGATAAGCCACGGTGTCGCCGTTCTGATCCTCGTCGGTCCAGACCGTCTGCGCCAGGTATTCCAGGTTCACCTGGTGGCAGATGCCGGTGCCCGGCGGCACCACGCGGAAATTGTTGAACGCGCCCTGGCCCCATTTCAGGAACTGGTACCGCTCCATGTTGCGTTCGTATTCGCGGTCCACGTTCATCTGGAACGCGCGCGGGTTGCCGAATTCGTCGATCATGACCGAGTGGTCGATCACCAGGTCGACGGGGTTCAGCGGGTTGATCTTTTGCGCATCGCCGCCAAGCGCCTTGATGCCGTCGCGCATCGCGGCCAGGTCCACCACGGCCGGAACGCCGGTGAAATCCTGCATCAGCACGCGGGCCGGGCGATAGGCGATTTCGCGCGGGTTCTTGCCGCCCTGCTTGGCCCATTCGGCGAATGCCTTGATGTCGTCGGTGGTGACGGTCTTGCCATCCTCGAAGCGCAGCATGTTTTCCAGCACCACCTTCAGCGCGGCGGGCAGCTTGGAAAAGTCACCCAGGCCCGCGGCCTCGGCTGCGGGGATCGAGTAGTAGGCGACGGTCTGTCCGCCGGCGCTCAGCGTCTTGCGGGTCTTGGCGGTGTCCTGTCCGACTGTGATGGGCATATGGGCCTCCGTGCTTGCGGGGATGACATGTTTGCGATGCTTCTGCCGCATCCCCGGCATCCGTTCAAGGGGGGTGTGACGAAAATGTATACCATTGCACACAATTTTTCCAGATCGCCTTCACCGGCCTCTCGCAAAGGCTTGATTGGTTATTTCAGTCCTGCTTGCCTAATGTCGGCAGCGACACGAAAGACAAAGGACCGAAAATGCGAAACCTGACCGCCTGGATCGTGGCCACTCTGCTTGCCTGGGGCGTCCCGGCCCATGCACAGTCGCAGCCTGTCGTGGTCGAGCTTTTCACCTCGCAGGGGTGTTCGTCCTGTCCGCCCGCCGACAAGTTCATGCACGAGCTTGCCGCGCGCGACGACGTGATCGCCCTGGCGCTGCACGTGGATTACTGGGACTACATCGGCTGGAAGGACAAGTTCGCCAGCCCGCGCAACACCGCCCGCCAAAAGGCCTATGCCGTGGCGGCAGGCCGGCGCAGCGTCTACACCCCGCAAATGATCATCGACGGGGGCGACCATGTTGTCGGCAACCACCCGATGGACGTCGCCGAACTGGTGCGCGCCCATTCCGAACGCCCGCGTTCCGTTTCGCTCAGCGTCACGCGGTTGGGCAACGACCGCATGCGTATCGAACTGGCGCCGCGGGGCGCTGTCAGCGGCCCGATGATGGTGCATCTCGTGCGCTACCGCCCCGAGGAAACCGTGGACATCACGCGCGGCGAAAACGCGGGCAAGCGTATCAGCTATGCCAATATCGTCAGCGAATGGACGGTTCTGGGCGAATGGGACGGCGCCGCGCCATTGCGGATCGAGGCGGATATCCCGGGCAAGATGCCGACCGTCGTGCTGGTCCAGAAAAAAGGGCCCGGCCTGATCGAGGCGGCGGCGCGCCTGCGCTGACTGCGTTACCGGGGTCTGGCAGATTTGCCGAATGTCTCGCGGTGCCAGACGTAAAGGCCGGCAACCACGATGATCGCCGCCCCCAGGATGGTCCAGATATCGGGGAACTCGCCAAAGAACAGCACACCCCAGACCGTCGCAAATATCAGCCCGGCATAGGCAAAGGGGGCCAGCATGCTGGCCTCGCCCAGCCCAAGCGCCTTGATCAGGCATAGCTGCGACAGCGTGCCGAACACCGCGATCATTCCCATCAGAACCCAGCCTTTCAGGCCGGGATCCTGCCAGTAGAACGGCACCACGGCGGTAAAGATCACCGCGCCGAACAGCGCGGTATACAGCAGCGAGGTCCAGGGGTTCTCGTTGCGGCCGACAAAGCGGGTGGTGATGTTGTAGGCCGAATAGCTGAGTGCCGCCATCAGCGGCAGGATGGCGTAGGGCGAAAACACCGCGCTGCCCGGCCGGATGATGATCAGCGCCCCAACCAGCGAGGCCGCGATCCCCAGCGCCCGTCGCAGCCCGATCCGTTCATTCAGGAAAATCGCGGCGCCCAACGTGATGAGCACGGGGTTGATATCCATGATCGCCGTCGCCTCGGCCAGGCCGATATTGGCCACCCCGAAGAAGAAAAAGGTCGTCCCGAACATCAGAAAGATCGAACGCGCCAGTTGCAGCCAGGGATATTGCGTGCGCGCGATGGTATTGAGCCGCGGGGCCACGAGGATCAGGACCATGCTGGCCTGTCCGGCATAGCGCGCCCAGATGGCGGGCACCGGCCCGGTCACCTGCGCCAGTTCCTTGGCGGTGGCGTCCATCGCCGAGAAAAAGAAGATCGCGGTGATCATCAGGGCGATGGCCTGCCCGGTCTGGCCGAGGCGGATCATCGCGACACCGTAACGGAAAGCGCGCTCATGCGCCTGCTTTAGGACCGGGCGCGCCCGGTGTCCAGCGCTGCGGCGATCAGTTGTCTTCGGGGTCTTCGGGGACGCGCAGCACGATTTCGCCGGCATCTTCAAGCAATCGGATCGCGGCAATCACGGCATTCTGCGCCTCTTCGCCGGGTTTTTCCTTGATGGCGGCAAGCTCGGCCATTTCTTCGCGCAGACCTTCGGCCATGCGTTTGGAAATGTTGCCCAGCAAGTGGTCCACGACGGTTTGCCCCGCGGCGCCGCTATCCGCCGCAAAGCGCAGGGCGACGACCAGCGTGGGCTGGTCGACCTCGCGCAGGATGCGGGGGATATCTGCCGGGGCGATCCGGGCCGGGATGTCGGCAAAGGTGAAGATCGATTTGCGAACCTGCTCGGCAAAGGCGCTGTCCTGCTCTTCCAGGCCCTCCAGCAGCGCGTCGCGCGTTGTCGAAGGCGACAGGTTCAGGATCGCACCCAAGCGCTTGTCCGAGGTGTCGGTAAAGGCCCGCGCCGGCACGTCGTCCAGTTGCGCTGCCAGCGACAAGCCGATGCGGTACACTGCGTCGGGGGTGATCGCGTCGGTTCGTGACACGGCATAGGTCAGGTGCCGGCCTGTTCGCCGGGCAGGGCGCCCAGAAGCGTCGCCGCCTTGGGTGTGTCGAGCTTTGACAGAACGACCGCCGCGATTTCCGTGGATTCGCGCCCGACGATTTCAAGCAGGGCCTCCACATCCAGCGCACGCAATCTGTCCCACGGATCGCCCAGTTGCCGCACCCCGGCCTCGCGCCGCAGCCTTGCGGCGGTCTGGGCGCTGATCTTGCCGTCGAGTTCGTTCAGCGCGCCAAGCAGACCGCGCGGAAAGCTCAGCCCGATATCTTCGAGTTCCTGGGCGAATTCGGCGACGACCTGCGCCAGCGTCGTGCGGTCGACCAGCCGCATCTGTCCGATCTGCTGGGTCAGCGCGGCTTGCAGGTCTTCGGGCATGTCGGACAAGGAAAGTGGCGCGCCTTCGTGCAGAAGGAAACGCACCACGATGGCCGCTTTCTGGCGGCGGGTCAGGTGCTGCGCTTGCGGTTCGGGCGCGCGCACCGGTCTGGTGATGGGCGTCAGTTGGGTCATGCCTGTCCTTACTGGCGGATGAGGCCAGATAACCGCTCAGGCGTAAATAAACCCTTTCGCCCTACCGATCAGCTATTGATCTGCGCGACGCAGGCCTGGCTGCCGGCATCCCAGACGGTGCCTTCGGCGCAGGACATGGCCTGATGGGTCTTGTCGGCGCACATGGCCGATGCCAGGGCCGGCAACGTGATCAGGGCCAGCGCGGCGATTGTGGTCTTGATCTTCATGAGTTCTCTCCTGTTGGCGTTTGCAACGGGAAAGAGAGTAGCACGGCCCGGCCCTAGGTCAAAACGCCGAATGCGCCCGCATCGTCACCTGAGAGGCGGGCGCACGTTAATTCAGCATTCGCCGAAGACCCGGGTAAAGATCGTGTCCACATGCTTGGTGTGATAGCCGAGGTCGAATTTCTCTTCGATTTCTTCGGGGCTCAGCGCCGCGGTCACTTCGGGATCGCCCAGCAGCTCGGTCTTGAAGTCCTTGCCTTCTTCCCAGACCTTCATCGCGTTGCGCTGCACCAGCCGATAGGCGTCTTCGCGGCTGACCCCGGCCTGCGTCAGGGCCAGCAACACCCGCTGGCTCATCACCAGGCCGCGGAACTTGTTCATGTTGGCCAGCATGTTGTCGGGATAGATCACCAGCTTGTCCACCACCTGCGCAAGGCGGTTCAGGGCGAAATCCAGCGTCACGGTGGTGTCCGGGCCGATGCCGCGCTCGACCGAGCTGTGCGAGATGTCGCGCTCGTGCCAGAGCGCCACGTTCTCCATCGCCGGGATGACCGACATGCGCACCAGCCGGGCAAGGCCGGTCAGGTTTTCGGTCAGAACCGGGTTGCGCTTGTGCGGCATGGCCGAGCTGCCTTTCTGACCCTTGGAAAAGAACTCTTCCGCTTCCAGCACCTCGGTGCGCTGCATGTGGCGCACCTCGATCGCGATATTCTCGATCGACGAAGCGATCACGCCCAGCGTGGCAAAGAACATCGCGTGGCGGTCGCGCGGGATCACCTGGGTGCTGATCGGCTCGGGCTTGAGGCCCATCATCGAACAGACATGCGCCTCGACCTGCGGGTCGATATTGGCGAAGGTTCCCACCGCGCCCGAAATCGCACCGGTGGCGATTTCCTCGCGCGCCAGTTGCAGGCGCAGGCGGTTGCGGTCCATCTCGGCGTAGAAGCGGGCGAATGTCAGGCCCATGGTCGTGGGTTCCGCGTGGATGCCGTGGCTGCGGCCGATGCGGACGGTCATCTTGTGCTCGAACGCGCGGCGCTTCAGGGCGTCCAGCAGGTTGTCCATGTCGACCAGCAGGATGTCGGCGGCGCGTGTCAGCTGGATGTTGAACGTGGTGTCCAGAACGTCCGAGCTGGTCATGCCCTGGTGCACGAAACGCGCCTCGTCGCTGCCCACATGTTCGGCCAGGTGGGTCAGGAACGCGATCACGTCATGCTTGGTCACGGCCTCGATCTCGTCGATACGGGCCACGTCGAATTCCACGTCCTTGGCTTTCCAGACGGCTTCGGCGTTTTCCTTGGGGATCACGCCCAGTTCGGCCATCGCGTCGCAGGCATGGGCCTCGATCTCGTACCAGATGCGGAACTTCGTTGCGGGTTCCCAGATGGCGGTCATGTCGGGACGGGAATAGCGGGGGATCATGGCGGCAGCCTTTTTCGTTGCTCGTTGCGTGCGCCCGCGTCTTAACGCCGGTGCCGGGCCGGGGCAAGGCGGCAGGTCGGGCCTGCGCGCAATGACGCGGTCAAATGCCGAGCAGAATGAACGGAAAAAGCCCCAGGTTGCTCAGGAACTCGACCAGCGGGTTGGCGTCGTCGTCGTCCTGGTCGGCCGCTTCGCGCTCCTGTGCGGCGGCGATGGCTTCGATCGTCGGGGTATCGCCATCGGTCAGGGGCAGGGATTCGGGGTCTGCAATCGCGGCATCCTCCGCCGGGGCAGGGACCGCTTGTGTGTCATCCTGCAGCCAGGCGGAAAGATCGCCGGAAAATGCGACGCCTTTCAACGTGACCTGCATGATTTCCCGCGCGCCCAGCGCCAACCGAAAGGTGCCGTCCGCGAAAACCTCGTCCGCGGGTACGACCGTGTGCTCGGGCGTGGCGTTCGCGCTGCCCGGTGCGTCGCCTGACGCCACACCCAGCTTTTCCACCTCGATCGTGTCGAAGCCGGTGAACAGTGCGCTGGCGTCGAATTCGGTTACGTGGCTGCCTTCGTTCTCGGTCGAAAAGACGTAGAACGCCATCCGGTCACCACCTGCGAAGGCGTGAATGTCCGCGTGTTCGGTCGCCAGCTCGGTTTCGCGGCCCTCGGCGCCGTCCAGCACGACCGGGCGCAGGCCGGGGAGGGTTTCGTTCAGCATGCTGAAGAACACCCCGGCGGTCTTTTCCTGCGGATCGTCCTCGTCGCCTGCAAGGCTGGCCGGCGAGCGCTGCTGCACGGGGTAGACATAGGCGCTGTCGGCATCGACCGAGGACATCGCTTCGAGCACGTCCATCATCTCGCGCGATTGCACCAGTCCGAAATCCTCGTCCTCGTCGCGGTCGCGGTTGCGCACGTTCCATTCGGTGACATGGATTTCAAGGTCGGGGTGAACTTCGCCCCAGGTGCTGTCCAGCGTGTTCAGTGCAAAGTACCGGCTTGCGGTGGCGTCCTCGCCGCGCGAATAGACATGCGCCACGACGCCGTCGATGGCGTCCTTCTCGGCATCCGTATCGAATTCGCGCATCACGAGGTGGTTCGAAAGGTGCGGCCACGCGACCTCGCCGTTGGCATAGATGAAATCGCCTTGGGCCTTAAGGTCGTAATCCGCCATGAACTGCGCCAGTTGGTCCTCGGCGGGGCCGTCATACAGCCCGTCGAGGCTGCCATGACCGTAATTCATGCCCATCTGCACCAGGATGTCGGTGTCCTGGAACCGGGTTTCGTATTCGGGATGTGTGGTGATCTCGTCATGAATGATGGTGGCCATCTCACTGGCGACACGGCCATATTCGACCGAGCTCATCTCGCCGCTGTCCCAGTATTCGTTGCCGATCTCGAATCCCTTGATCTCCGGGCGGCCATATACCCCGTCCAGCGTGTCGCGGATGAAGCCGCGCAGAGTATCCTCGTCAATTTCGGCGAACCGGTCGCCGTTGCCGTCGCTCGTTTCGCTCAGCGCGGTGCGCGTCGGCAGAACGATCAGGGCGGCGCGGCCCGTTGCCTCGGCGAATTCCATGAACTCGGAAAACGGCAAAAGCCCGATCATCGCGTCCGCCGAATAGTGCTGTGCGCTGGTGCGGTCGGGATCGGACAGGTCGAAATAGCGTTCGGTCAGCGACCCGCCGGGATAGCGGATCGTTTCGATGCCCAGCCTGTCGACCGCCTCGTCATATGTCCCGTCCTCGCCCAGACCGTCACGATGCGCCAGGATGTTGCCGCCGAAATGCGCGGCGCTGAAAGCCTGCTCATGTGTTGCGGTTGCCAGCAAGGAAACCATCGGGGCGCTCCGGTCAGCGGGGCGCCCCCACCCGGGTTAAACCTTAAGCTGCACCAGTTCGATACGCTATACGGCGGCGGCCGGGCAAAGGGTGAGAGGTTCGGCGCAGTTGGAGATGACCATGCCCATTCGGATAGGACCGGGCGAAAACCGCGCGGTTTCAGCCATCTGTCGCGCGGTTTCAGGCCAGTTCGGTCTGAACCTTTGCGCTGCGTTCCAACGTGCGATGCACCGGGCAGCGGTCCGCGATTTCCAGCAGCCGCGCCCGCTGCGCTTCGTCCAGATCACCTTCGAGCGTGATCCGCCGGGTGAACAGGTCGACCTTGTCGGTGCCGCGTGTCGCGGCATCCTGTGCGTGCACCTTGTCGTGGCTCACATCGACGGAGACATGCACCAATGGCCAGCCCTTGCGTCTTGCATACATGCGGATCGTCATCGACGTGCAAGCCCCGAGCCCCGCCGCAAGGAACCCGTAGGGCGACATGCCGCGGTTGGTGCCGCCATAGGCCGCAGGCTCATCGGCCAGCGCGTGGTGATGCGGACCGTCCTGCACATCCTGGAGAAAGCCCTTGGGGTCGGCCTCGGACACGCGCACGATGCCTTCGGGCGCGCCGGGTGGCGGGGCGGGCGGCTTGAGGTCCAGGTACCGGCCCGCCCAGGCGGCGATCACCTCGGCTGCGTATTCGGCGTCGGCGGGGTTCGTGATCAGATGGTCGGCCGCGTCCAGCGTGACAAAGCTTTTGGGATGCTTCTTGGCCGCAAAGATCTGCGTCGCGTTGTCGATGCCAACAACGCTGTCGCGCGGCGCGTGCATCACCAGCAGGGCGGCCTTCATGCCCGCCAGCGCATCGTCGAGTTTCGCGGTCGATACGTCCTGCACGAAATCCTCGCCGATGGTGAAGGGGCGGCCGCCCAGATCGACCCGCGCCTGACCATGCCGCCGGATTTCGGGCAGCGCGTCATCAAGATGCCGGAGCACGTGGCCGGGATCATGCGGTGCCCCCAGGGTCGCAACCGCGCGGATACCGGGGATGGCACCGGCCGCCCGGATCACCGCGGCACCGCCCAGGCTGTGACCGATCAGCAGCGTCGGCGCCATACCCCGCCCGGCCAGGTAATCCGCCGCCTTTTCGATGTCCTTCACGTTGGACAGGAACGACGTGTTGGCGAATTCCCCACCGCTATGGCCCAGCCCGGTGAAGTCGAACCGAAGCACCGCGATTCCCATCGCTGCAAGACGCGCACTGATCCGGCGCGCGGCTGGAATGTCCTTGCCGCAGGTAAAGCAATGCGCAAACACCGCGGTGGCAAGGTGCGGGCCGTCGGGCAGGTCCAGCCGGGCCGCAAGAGTCTGGCCGTCATGGCCGGGAAAGCCGATCCGTTCACTGGGCATGATGGTCCTTTCATTCTGCGCGCATACCGAAGGGTGTGCCGTCAGCCGACGTGGCGCAACCCATGTGACAGCGGCGTCACGCCTTGGTGAAAGGCGGTCAAGTTTCGTGAAAATCCGGGTGTGGTCTCGATCAAGGCGGGTATCGGGGGGGCTGCCACCGTGACTCCAACGCGCATTTCCACTGCCTGTCCCCGAAAGGATAGGCGCCATGTCGCCAACCGACCAGCACATTCCGACCGGCTTTCAGCCCGTTGCCCGGCACGATCCGCTGGCGCCGCAACCTAGCGCAGGAAAAATGGCCGGTCAGACGCTGGCCTGCGCAAAAGTGACAAAGGTGCAAAGGGCCGCGTTGGACGCGGTGATACGCGAGGACGTTCTGCCGGGATTGCTGAACAGGATGCGCGCGGCCGATCTGCCCGGCGAGCGCGTCAGTTCCCCATCAGCGCCGCATCGAACGGATATTTCGTAAGGTTCTCGAACCCGGTTTCGGTGATCAGCACCTGGTCTTCCAGCTTGATCGAGAAATCGCCGCCGACCTCGCCGACCAGCGCCTCGACGCAGAGCACCATGCCCGGTTCCAGCGCATAGTCGAAACTGCCGGGCACCGCATGATCGGGATAGGCCACAAGGGGCCATTCATCGCACAGTCCCACGCCATGCATCAGGCAGCCGTATTTCTGCGCCTGGTATTTTTCGCGCAGAACATGGGTGTTGGCCGATAGTTCGGGGATGGTGACGCCCGGACGCAGCATCTGCATGTTGGTCATGATGTGTTCGTGGGCGTGTTGCATCGCCTCGATCATGTCGGGGCGCGGGGGGCGGTCGCCGATCCACCAGGTGCGGCTGATATCGGTGCAGATGCCGTAGCTGCCCACAAGATCGGTGTCGAAGGCGACGATTTCGTTGTTCTGCACGATGCGGGCCCCGCATTCCTGGAACCATGGGTTCGTCCGGGGCCCCGATGTCAGCAGGCGGGTTTCGATCCATTCGCCACCGCGGCGGATGTTTTCGGCGTGCAGCACGGCCCAGATGTCATCCTCGCTGACGGTGCCGCCGGGCACGTTTCCGCGCGCGAATTTCTCCATTTCGGCGCAGGCCACCTCGCAGGCATGGACAGAACAGCGCATCGCCCGGATCTCGTCCGGGCCTTTGACGGAGCGCGCCTTTTCGGTGACTTCCTCGCCTTCCATCACCTCGAAGCCCTGCGCCTCGAGCGCGCGCAGCCCGTGCAGCATGATCTTGTCCACGGCCAGCCGCTTGTTGCCGGGGGCGTGTTCGGCCAGCAGGGCGCGCACCTCATTGGAAAAGACGTCGGCGGCCACGTCCACCTTGTCGCCGCGATCGAAATAGAACAGGTCCGCGCCCGAACGCGCCTCGCGCACGAGCGGGTTGAATTCGCTCAGGAAGGGCGAGTTCTTGTAGTCCCAGATCACCATGTAGCCATCGGCGCACAGCAGCACCGCACGGAACGGGTTGTGGGTGTTCCAAAGCTGCATGTTGGTGCTGTCGGTGGCGTAGCGGATGTTGAGCGGGTCGAACATCAACAGGCCCGCATAGCCGCGCTCGACCACGTGGCGCGTCAGCCTGTCCCATCGGTAACGGCGCATTTCCTGCAGGTCGGGCAGTTCCAGCCCCGCGGCCGCCCATTCGGCGAAGGCCAGCCGCGTCGGCCCGATTTCCACCCGGTTCGCATCGTTGGGCGTGTTGTCGCCCAGCCGTGCGCCGCGGGTCGGGTCGATCTTGCGGGTGTCGCTGTAATGTAGGTTCATGCCCGGTCCTCCACTGTCGGTCAGGGTGGGCGCGACGCAGGCGTGCGTCTTATCCTTTTGCGACCTGCCGAATGGTCGCTTTCTGTCCTGTCGTGGAACTGTTGCGGAACCTTCACGGCGCTGTTGCGGCCCCGTCACCGGGTTGTTGCCTGCGCTTGGGCAGGCTTGCGCCATCCGAATCCAAGCTGGAGAATTCCGATGACGATGAAACCGTTCCTGGCCCTGTGCCTCGCATCGACCGCGCTGGCAGGTGCCGCGCATGCCGATGGCGTATCCTACGGGCCGCGCCCGTTCTACCTGATCGAGCGGATGGAAGATGGTCCGCTCAAGGACAAGCTTGCCTCCTGCACCGAACAGGCGCCCGCACGGTCGAGCTTTTCGGTCGGGCACCGCGGTGCGCCGCTGCAATTCCCCGAACACACGGTGGAATCGAACATGGCCGCCGCGCGCATGGGAGCGGGCATCCTGGAATGCGACGTGACCTTTACCAAGGACAAGCAACTGGTTTGCCGCCACGCGCAGAACGACCTGCACACCACGACCAACATCCTTGCGACCGATCTTGGTGCGAAATGCACGCAAGTTTTCGTGCCCGCCAATGGCGACACGCGCGCGCAGGCGGAATGCCGCACCTCGGACATCACGCTGGCCGAGTTCCGCACCCTGACCGGCAAGATGGACGCGGCGAACGCCAGCGCCACGACGGTTGCCGAGTATCTCGACGGCACGGCAGGCTGGCGCACGGATCTTTATTCCGTGCAGAAGGGCACGCTGATGACACATGCGGAATCGATCGCGCTGTTCGACAGCCTTGGCGCAGATTTCACGCCCGAGCTGAAGGCCCCCAGTGTCGAGATGCCCTTTGACGGCTTTTCCTATCAGGATTACGCCCAGAAGATGATCGACGAATACAAGGCCGCGGGCATCGCGCCCGACCGCGTCTGGCCGCAATCCTTCGACCTGGAGATCGTGAAATACTGGGTCGATAACGAGCCCGAGTTCGGCAAGCAGGCCGTCTACCTGATGGACGAGTACGACACCGAAGGCTATTCGCCGATGGACCCGGCGACCTGGCCCAACACGATGGAAGAGCTCAAGGCGATGGGCGTCAACTACATCGCGCCGCCGATGTGGATGCTGCTGACGCTGGACGAAGCCGACAACATGGTCGCCTCGGAACTGGCGCTGGCCGCGCAGGAGGCGGGCCTTGGCATCATCACCTGGACGCTGGAACGGTCGGGCCCGCTGACCACCGGCGGCGGCTGGTATTTCCAGTCGGTCAAGGACGCAACCGATACCGATGGCGATTACTTCACCATTCTGCATGCCCTGCGCGAAGAGGCGGGCGTGGTCGGCGTCTTCAGCGACTGGCCGGCAACGGTGACATTTTACGCCAATTGCATGGGGATCGACTGATCCCGGCATGGGTGGGCGCGCTTTGTGCGCTCACCCGCTTTTCCTTTCCGATTGCCGGCGCTAAGGAAAGGCATGATCCTTCAGAAACGCCTTCCCTACGATATCGGTCCAAAGGCCCTGCCGGGCATCGCGCCGCTCGATCCGGCCGACTGGATACTGGTGGACGACGCCTTTGCCGCCCAGATGGCCGAACGCGGGCGGCTGCTGGCCGAGCGCCGCGCCGATGTCGTGGCGCTGGATGACAGCGCGCGGCCCGCCGCCCGAGAGTTGCTGGACGAGGTTCTGACGGCGCTCGGGGCGCGCGACGACTATGCCGTATCGGCTGACAGTGTGCGCCGGCCCGACAATGTGACCGTCGCGCTGGATCGCGACGATCCGCTGGGAACGCTGGGCCATCTTGTGCAGCAGGATTTCTGCATCCTAGAAAAACGCGGCGACGAACATGTGATGACGGGCGCGGTTCTGTGCTTTCCGGCAAGCTGGACGCTTGAGGAAAAGTTCATGCGCCCGCTGATCGGTATTCATATTCCGGTCGAGGTCTATGACGACAACATCGCGAAACGCGTGCAGCGCCTGTTCGACGGTATCCGGCCCGGTCGGCCCTTGTGGCGGTTCAATGCCCTGAACTATGCCGATCCCGCATTGCACCAGCCGCGCGGCGAAAACGACCGCCGCCCGGAACGGCACGGACAGGACGCGGCCTATCTGCGCAGCGAACGCCAGAGCCTTTGGCGGTTGCCGAAATCGGATGCGGTCGTGTTCGGGATTCACACATTCGTCCTGAAACGCGACGGGCTCTGATCACGAGGCACCGCCACCCGGTTGGCCCGGATGGCGGCGCTTAGGCATCAGGCGGCGCGCAGCACCACATGCGGCTGGCCGTCCGATGTGCGCTCGGCGGTGACGCCCTGCCCATTGACGGCACAGCGCACTTGCTTGCGGAAGTTGCTGAACCGGGTCGAGGCCGCGACGTCCACCGCCTCGTCGAAGACCAGCACAAGCTGCCAGAACCCGCCAGATGCCTCGGTCGCGGATTTGATCCGGCCTGCGAAGGCGTGGCCGAGATACCGCCCCGTCACGCGTTGCCCCACCTGCCAGCGGGGCGTGACCACGGTTTCGGGCGCAGCGGCGCTCAGCGTGTTCCAGTCGCGATAGCCCCATTGCCGGGCAATCGTTTCAAGCGCGGCGGAATGGCTGATCGCTGTGCCGCTGTCGGCCATGGTGGCGCGCAATCGCCTGGCCTGGTCTTTCAGTGCCGCCCTGGGCGGAAGCATGTCATGGGTCATTTCCCATCTCCCACAGGTCGTATGACGGTGAACGGGGTCCGCGATTGCCGTCCTGTCGCGACCTCTGGTCGAGAAGGGACAGTGGGGTAGTTTGCAGGGCTTCACCATGGCCAATGGCCCGCGAACGGCCGGAGCCTGCGTCCGGTGGTGTAGATGGGGGAGCGTTGGGCCCCTGTCAAGCCCCGCATCTAACGGTCGATCTGCGCGCCCATGATCGACAGTGATTCCTGATAGACCGAAGCCGCATTCCATTCCTTCAGAACGGTATAATTATGCGTGCCCTTGCCATAGGGCTGGCCCGGCCGCCAACCTTTCTGGCGCAGATAATGCGCGGTCGAGGCCAGCGCATCGGATTGATCGTAGAAATCCACGCGCCCGTCGCCGTTGGCATCGACCCCGTATGTCATCGCGTTGCCCGGCAGGAATTGCGTATGGCCCAACTCGCCATGCTTGGCGCCCTTAGTGTCCGGCGTGATCGAGCCTCGGTCGACAAGCTTCAGCGCGCCGATGGCGTGCGGGATGAAGAACTCGGACCGGCGGCAATCGAAAGCCAGCGTGACGATGGCCGAAACCACCGGGCTGTCGCCCATGAAGCGTCCGAAACCGGTTTCCATCCCGTGAATGGCGATGATCACGCCGGCGGGCACGCCGAAACGCTGTTCGAGGGCCGCATAGAACGCCGCATCGCGCGTCTTGCGCTGGCGGCCCTGATTCACGATCGTCGCGGCCCCCCGGATCTGCATGAATTTTTCCAGGCTGTAGCGAAAGCTTTTCTGGTTGCGGTCGGCGGCAATCGTTCCCGTGGAATAGCGCGCGCCCGCCAGTGCCTGAAGCCCGCGCTGCCCGACGCCGGCACGCTGGGCGGTGCGTGCGAAATCGGCTTTCCAGGCATCGAAACCGGCCGATGTGTTGCCACAGGGCGCTGCGGAAACGGGGACTGCAAGGATTAGAAAGCAAAAGGAAAAAACGAAACGGATCACGGGAAATTCCTTTTTCGCACCTTAAAAAAGAGTTTGGCGTTACCCAAGGTAACGCCAAACCCCCGCTGCATAAAGCTCGGATCGTCAGTCGGGTTCAAGATGCCCCCAGAACGCTTGCCATCGTCTCCGAGCTTTGTGTGATCGTTGTCGCCCCGGTCAGCCCCATAAGCAGCGAGGCGGCAAGGCGCAGGCCGCCGGCGGCCATGCTTTCGGTTTCCATGCGCAGTGCCTCGATTTCCTCGGGCGTGGCGTCGCGGCGCAGGTCGGCGATCTTGTACATTTCATAGTCCTGAACATGTGCGTCCTGCTGCGGCCGGTCGATATCCATCGCCACGATGCGGTCCGCCTCGGTCACTTCGGGGACGCGCGCCGTGATGCGGGCGGCTTCGTCCTGGCTCAGGCGGCGGGCCTCGGCGGGACGTTCCACCGACACGCGGCGGGGTGCGACCTTCATCGAGGGCAGCGGATCCGCGGGGCGCTCGGCGGCGCGAACGACCTTGCGCGCTTCGTCGGCGGTCAGGCGGGTCGCTGCGGGGCGGCCACGGCGGGCCACGCGGCGCGGCGTCACCTTCGTCGACAGCTTGGCCACCGGTTCCAGTGCGGCGCGGAAGCGGGCGGCGGGGATGCGCACCCCGGTATCCAGCCATTCGACCTCGGCCACGGGCAGGGCATCCAGGACATGGCGCAGGATGCGGGTCATGCGGATCTGCTGGGCGCGGTTTTCACCGAAGCTGCCGGTTTCGCTGCCGATGCTGAGGGCAAGCTGCTGTTCGCCTTCGCCGTGGTGCCAGCCGGCCCGCAGGGTCAGCGTGGCGGTTTCGATCGTCACGCCGTCCAGCATGTCGGTCTGGGTCGCGATCACCGCGTCGTCGCTTTCGTTCAGCGCGGATTTCAGAATTTCGGCCAACACATCAACGCTTACACAGTCGTCACCGGCAAAAACAAGGCTGGTCGAGATCGTCTGGGTCTGGAAGTCGAACATTGGCTTATCCTCTCTCAGGTTCGGTGTTCGTCGTTGGAACCAAATACGCGTTTGAATTGTGCAACGACTGTGGCAGCCAAACCCGCCAAAACGCGGGGCAGAGGGATAGGTTCGCCATGTTCTGGCCGTATTCTTACCCTGATCGCTATCCTTTTGGACGCAATTGCGAACGAACGGGTGCCAAACTGTTCAACCGGTCATGGAATCGTCTCCGAATTCTCACGATTCCGAACCCGCGTTGCCATGAACCGCGCGGCCCCGTAGTTTCGTCCCCAGCAAGGGGTGCAACTGGGGCATGACATGAACGAGGAGGCGATCGAGCGCAGCTATCGTGACGGCGATTTCGGCGAACTTGCCTATCTGCATGCGCCGGTTGGACTTGTCGTGACGGAAAATCGGGTGATCCGCGACTGCAACCTGATGTTCGCGCGCATGTTCGGCTATGACCGTGGCGCGCTGCGCGATCAGTTGTTCGCGATTCTGTATCCCAGCCAGGAGGAATTCGTGAATATCCGCAATCGCGGCATCAAGGATCTGCGCGAAACCAATGCCTATTGGGACGAACGGGTGATGATGCGCAGTTCCGGCGCGTTGTTCTGGTGCCGTGTGCGGGGGCACTCGTTTACCCCCGACGAACCGCTGACGCGCGCCGTGTGGTCGTTCGCGGACCTGTCGGAAACGCGTCCCTACCAGCCGCTGACCCGGCGTGAACGCGAGGTGATGTCGCTGTTGGGCGAGGGTAAGACCAGCAAGGAGATCGCCCGCGTGCTTGACCTGAGCTTTCGCACGGTCGAGGTGCATCGCGGCCGACTGATGCGCAAGTTCGGGGTCAAGAACACCGCCGGGCTGGTGCAGGCGCTTGGCGGGCTTGGCGGCGCCCACATGGTGCCGCATGGCGACGGGGCGCCGCGCGGCTGAACATCAGTTGCTTTTCGGCAGCCCCGTTGCGCCCAGCGACGACCGGATCAGGTCGCTCTGACCTTCCATCCAGTTCGCGGCCACATGGCTGAATGTCAGATAGAGCACCAGCGCCGCGATCACCGTCAGCCCGTTCGGGCTGAGCGCCAATCGCATCGCGCGGGACATCATGCTTGGCGGCAACTCGCGCGGGGCGCTTGCCTTCATGGCGTCGGGCGCCATGTCGCTGAGCGACAGCGGACGTGCCTGGGCGATGCCGGCGTCGGGCCAGTCCCCGAGGCCCACGATAATACGGCCGTTCGGCGCGCCCTCGTCTGGTGCGCCGTGACGCACGAAAACGCCGCCATGGCCAAGATCATCGAACTGCGACCCGTCTTCGAGCGCGCGAATGTTGCCGGCATGGTCACGCAACAGCCGGGCAAGCAGCGCCAGGCCCTCGCGCAGGGGCAGGGGCGAGGGCGCGAGCACCAGCAGCTTGTCGCAGAACCGCTCCGACCCGAGCGCGACGATGCCCAGAGGCGGCAGCACGCCCGAGATCACCGGGACGTCCGGCGCGGCAATCGGGATCGGGTGCAGGCACAGCGTCAGCGGCACGGTCATGTCGCGCGATGCTTCGATCTCGGAGCGGTCGAACAGCATCGCCGATGCGGGCAGGCAGGCCGCCGATGCGTCGGATATGTCGAAGAGGGTCACGATCGCGCGGTGCAGAACGACAAAGCGCAAGTGCCAGGGCAGGGGTTCTGCGCCTTCGGGCGTGAAAACGGCGATATCCGCGTGGCTGGCATGGGCACGCGCGCGTCGCGCAAGATCCGTCGCCTTGACGGCCAGGATCGGCGCGCCAAGCGCCTCATCCAGGGTTTCGGACGGGCAGGGCGACGAAACGCGGCGCAGCGCCACGCCGACGCGCGGCCCCGCAAATCGCAACCCGCCATCGTCGGCTTGCCCGTCGCTGTGCAACTCGATGCCAAAGCGCGCCAGTTCGGCGTTCAACGTGCCCAGAAACGCCGTTGCGTCGGGCAAGGCGGTATCGGGGCCATACAGGATCTGGGCGACCAGATGCGCATGCGTTTGGGTTTCCATGGACGGACTCGCTTTGCCTCGTTTTGCCGCATCCTTGCGCCAAAGCGCGGCAAGGTGATGGCATGGACAAAGCTTTTTGGTGAAACTGTGCGCCTTGCGCAGGGCGCGGAAAGCCGGCCCGGACAAAGAAAAGGCGCCCCGAAAGGCGCCTTTTGCAGTGTTGATCCGATGAGCGGATCAGCAGCTGTAGTACATCTGGAATTCGACCGGGTGCGGCGTGTGCTCGAACAGTTCGATCTCTTCCATCTTCAGCTCGATATAGCCGTCGATCTGGTCCTTGGTGAACACGTCCCCTGCCAGCAGGTAGTCGTGATCGGCCTTCAGCTCTTCGACGGCTTCGCGCAGGCTGCCACAGACGGTGGGGATGCCTTCCAGCTCTTCGGCGGGCAGATCGTAGAGGTTCTTGTCCATCGCTTCGCCCGGATCGATCTTGTTCTTGATCCCGTCCAGGCCGGCCATCAGCAGAGCTGCGAAGCACAGGTAGGGGTTTGCCGACGGATCGGGGAAGCGTGCCTCGACGCGCTTGGCCTTGGGGCTTTCGGTCCACGGAATACGCACGCAGCCCGAACGGTTGCGGGCCGAATAGGCGCGCAGAACGGGGGCTTCGAAGCCCGGGATCAGGCGCTTGTAGCTGTTGGTCGACGGGTTGGTGAAGGCATTGAGCGACTTGGCGTGCTTCAGGATGCCGCCGATGTAGTACAGCGCTTCCTGGCTCAGGTCGGCATACTTGTCACCGGCAAAGAGCGGCTTGCCGTCTTTCCAGATCGACATGTTGCAGTGCATCCCGGTGCCGTTGTCGCCGTAGATCGGCTTGGGCATGAAGGTGGCCGACTTGCCATAGGCCTGCGCCACGTTGTGGATGACGTACTTGTATTTCTGTAGTTCGTCCGCCTGCTTGGTCAGGCTGCCGAAGATCAGGCCAAGCTCGTGCTGGCACGACGCCACCTCGTGGTGGTGCTTGTCGACCTTCATGCCCATCCGCTTCATCGTGGACAGCATTTCCGAGCGGATGTCCTGGCCGTCGTCGATCGGGTTCACGGGGAAATAGCCGCCCTTGACGCCCGGACGGTGGCCGGTGTTGCCCATTTCGTATTCGGTATCGGTGTTCCACGCCGCATCCAGCGCGTCGACCTCGTAGGACACCTTGTTCATCTTGTTCGAGAACCGCACGTCGTCGAACAGGAAGAATTCGGCCTCGGGGCCCCAGAACGAGGTGTCGCCGATGCCCGACGACTTCAGGTAGGCTTCGGCCTTCTGAGCGGTGCCGCGCGGGTCGCGCTCATAGGCTTCGCCGGTGTCGGGTTCGACGACCGAGCAATGGATGCACAGGGTCTTTTCGGCGTAGAACGGATCGAGATAGGCGCTGTCCACGTCGGGCATCAGCTTCATGTCCGAGGCTTCGATCGACTTCCAGCCCGCGATGGACGAACCGTCGAACATGAAACCTTCTTCGAGGAAATCCTCGTCGACCTGGTCAGCCATCACCGTCACGTGCTGCAGCTTGCCGCGCGGGTCGGTGAAGCGGATGTCGACATATTCGACGTCCTCTTCCTTGATCATGGTGAGAACAGCGTTGCTCATACCGTTTTTTCCCTTTCTGTCAGGTTATGGGTTCCACCGCGGTTTCGCGCGGTTTGTGGATTACAGCGCGTCCGAGCCGGTTTCGCCGGTACGGATGCGGATGGCTTGTTCGACGGGGCTGACGAAAATCTTCCCGTCGCCGATCTTGTCGGTCTTGGCCGCGTCGATGATCGCCTCGATCGCGGCATCGACGAGGTCATCGTCCAGCACGACTTCGATTTTCACCTTGGGCAGGAAATCGACAACGTATTCGGCGCCACGATACAGTTCCGTGTGACCCTTCTGGCGGCCAAAGCCCTTGACCTCGATCACGCTCAGGCCCTGAATGCCGGCATCCTGCAGCGCTTCTTTCACCTCGTCCAATTTGAACGGTTTGATGATCGCTTCGATCTTTTTCATCGCGGCCTCCTCGCCCCTCGTGTCTCAGGAACCGGACAGATCACTTCCCGCGGGGGGCCACAATTGGATAAGGTCGCGGGCAGGGGATGCGTAACCATTGGGCAGATGTATTGCCTAAAAATTGATCACAGCGCCCAAGGATCGGGCGGAATTGAATCGCAGGGTGCAGGGCAATGACCGAATTGCTGACCGCAGCACAGATGCGCGCCATGGAAAAGGCCGCCATCGAGTCGGGGCAGGTGACAGGGCTGGAGCTGATGGAGCGCGCCGGGCGCGGCGTGATCGATGCGGTGTTCGCGGAATGGCCGGACCTGGCAAGGGCGCCCTGTCGCGCGCTGGTGCTGTGCGGGCCGGGAAACAATGGTGGCGACGGTTTCGTGGTGGCGCGGCTGTTGAAGGAATGGGGCTGGGAAATCGACGTTTTCCTTTATGGCGACCCGGCGAAGCTGCCGCCCGATGCAAAGGCAAATCATGACCGGTGGCAGGCGATGGGTGCGATTGCCGCCATGTCCGCGGTTCCATCGAATGACGCGCGGCATGACCTGCTGATCGATGCCGTGTTCGGCACCGGGTTGACCCGTCCGTTGCCCGCCGACGTAAGAAATGCGTTCCAGCATGTTTTCCGGTCGCAAGCCGGTATCCGCTTTGTCGGTGTCGATAGCGCTTCGGGCATTTGCATGGATTCGGGAAAACCCCTTGGGGATCGTGCGGACAACCCGTTCCAGCGATCCCTGATCGTTCAGTTTCACCGGGGAAAACTGGGGCAGTACCTGTTTCCCGAAGCGGGCGCGGCGTCGCGCGTCCGTATCGCGGATATCGGCCTTTCTGGCGGGATCGGCGCCCAAGGCGTCAAACTTGTCACCGAGCGCTGCGCCCATGCCCTGGGCAAACCGCAGGCGCATAAATATGCCCATGGCCATGCCTTCGTTCTATCCGGCGGCGCGGGTCATACCGGCGCGGCGCGGCTGGCGGCGCGCGGGGCGCTTCGCATCGGGGCGGGACTGGTGACGCTGGGCGTGCCAGGATCGGCACAGACGGAGGTGGCCGGGCAGGTGACCGCAATCATGCTGAAACGGGCCGACGGCCCCGAAGAGCTGGCCGCGGTGTTGGAGGACGGTCGCATCAATGCGCTCTGCCTCGGGCCGGGCCTGGGGATCGAGCGGGCGCGGGGCCTTGTTCGTATGGCGTGCGGCGGGGTGGAACCCCGCCCTACGGTGCTTGATGCCGATGCGCTGACCTGTTTCAGCGATGCGCCGGATGAATTCTTCGCGATGCTTCATGAAGACTGCGTGCTGACGCCCCATGCCGGGGAATTCGCGCGGCTGTTTCCCGATATCGCCGAACGGCTGAACGCAGCTGCCGAAACGGGGCCCGCCTATTCCAAGGTCGACGCCACACGCGATGCCGCTGCGCGGGCGGGTTGTGTGGTGTTGTTCAAGGGGCCGGACACGGTGATCGCCGCGCCGGATGGACGGTGTTCGATCAGCCTTGCGGCGTATGACCGTGCCGCGCCGTGGCTGGCCACCGCCGGGTCGGGCGACGTTCTGGCCGGGTTCATCACGGGGCTGCTGGCGCGCGGGGTCGATCCGATGCAGGCAGCCGAAACCGCGGCCTGGCTGCACGTGGAATCCGCGCTGAGCTTCGGACCGGGCCTGATTGCCGAAGATATTCCCGAGGAACTGCCGAGGGTCTTTCGCGCCCTTGGTCTGTGAAACCGGAGAACGGGGGCAAAGGCGGCACGGTCAAAGGAAAACCCCCGGCCGCCTGTTCGGCTGCCGGGGGCATCTGTACCTGTCACGAAGGGACGCGTATCAGGCCGCGCGTTCCAATTCTTCGGCGGTGATGTGGCTTACGACTTCGAGCCCGTCTGCATAGATCGTCTGCGCGCGGTCAAGCTCGATCTCGTAGAGCGTGACGGTGACGTCCTTTTGCAGGCGGACGAATTCGTTGTCGACCAGTGTGCGGGCGGGAATAAGCGCCTGTTTGCGGCCTGTCAGCGCCTCGGCGCGCCAGTCGCGGATCAGGATGCGCTGATCGGCGGGCAGCGACACGTCCCGGTCGGGCCGCGTATGCCCCAGCGATCCGGCCATGACCGCGATCATGTCGCAGGTGACCTCTTTCTTGCGGATATCGCGGATGACGGCCATGCCGGCCTCGCGCGTGATGATGCGATCGCCGGGCGCAAGGGCGTCGACGGGCATTTCACCTTGAAGCGTCATGACAATGCTGCCTGCAACCAGACCAGTGGATTCAACTTCGCGTGCAAGGCGCGCAACAACGCCTTCACGCCCAACCGTTTGCGGTTTCATGGGCTTAATCCTGCTACCTTACTGCCTCGTTTTTTCCATCACATTAAGGCAGGAATGTGCCCTTGTCGCGGTCTTTCTGGGGATCGGCCCGGTGTTTTTCGCGACAATTTTTTCCACTCGCATCGGCTGCGCCGGTTTGCTATGAGAGCGCGGCGCGCGGCCCTGAGCCTTTGAAACAAGGCCGCTGCGCATCGTGCGGGTGTGGCGAAATTGGTAGACGCACCAGATTTAGGTTCTGGCGCCGCAAGGCGTGGGGGTTCAAGTCCCTCCACCCGCACCAACGTCGTTTTCGCGCAGCGGAAACGACGCCCGGCAGGCGTGTTTCCCGGAAACGCGCCGAGAGGGGCGAAATCCACAAATGAGCGCAGCGGAAACGACGCCCGGCAGGCGTGTTTCCCGGAAACGCGCCGAGGGGGACGTTTCCATTCGGCGAACAAGGTCAAAATGGCGTCCCGGCGGCACAGATTCAGGGTTGATCCCCCCAACGGCGCGGCCTAGTAAGGCGCAAATTTCTTCAGGCCGCCATCCGGGCGGCCTGTCAGCTTATGCGAGGACAACAATGCAAGTCACCGAAACCCTGAATGACGGCCTCAAGCGCGGGTACGAAATCATCGTCACCGCAGCGGAACTCGACGCGAAGGTGAACGAAAAGCTGGTCGAGGCGCAGCCCGAGATCGAGATGAAGGGCTTTCGCAAGGGCAAGGTGCCGATGGCGCTGCTGAAAAAGCAGTTCGGCCAGCGCCTGCTGGGCGAGGCCATGCAGGAAGCCGTCGACGGCGCGATGTCCGAGCATTTCGAACAGACGGGCGACCGTCCCGCGCTGCAGCCGGCCGTTGAAATGGTCGATGGCGAGAACTGGAAAGAAGGCGATGACGTCAAGGTCACCATGACCTATGAGGCGCTGCCCGAAATCCCCGAGCCCGACCTGGGCAAGATCAAGCTGGAGCGGATGGTCGTCAAACCCGACGACGCGGCCGTGACCGAAGCGCTGGAAAGCCTGGCCGAGAACGTGCAGGATTTCGAAAGCCGCAAGAAGGGGTCCAAGGCCAAGGATGGCGACCAGGTCGTGATCGATTTCGTCGGCAAGGTCGACGGCGAGGCGTTCGAAGGCGGCGCAGCCGAGGATTACCCGCTGGTGTTGGGCTCGGGCTCGTTCATCCCCGGCTTCGAAGAGCAGCTTGTCGGCGTCAAGACCGGTGAGGAAAAGAATGTCGAGGTGACTTTCCCCGAGGATTACGGCGCAGAGAACCTCAAGGGCAAGGCGGCCGTGTTCGAATGCACCGTCAAGGACGTGAAGGCGCCCAAGGCCGCCGAGATCGACGACGAGCTGGCCAAGAAATACGGCGCCGAGGATCTGGACGCTCTCAAGGCGCAGATTTCCGAACGGCTCGAGGCGGAATATGCCGGTGCCGCACGCGCGGTGATCAAGCGCGCCCTGCTGGACAAGCTGGACGATGCCGTCAAGTTCGACCTGCCGCCGAGCCTGGTCGAAGCCGAGGCCAAGCAGATCGCCCACCAGTTGTGGCACGAGGAAAACCCCGAAGTGCACGATCACAACCACGGTGAGGTCGAGCCGACCGACGAGCATAACCGCCTGGCCGAGCGCCGCGTGCGCCTTGGCCTTCTGCTGGCCGAGATCGGCCGCAAGAACGAGATCGAAGTCACCGACGCCGAGATGACGCAGGCCATCATGAACCAGGCCCGCCAGTATCCCGGTCAGGAACGTCAGTTCTTTGAATTCATCCAGCAGAACCAGCAGATGCAGCAGCAACTGCGTGCGCCGATCTTCGAGGACAAGGTCGTCGATCATGTGCTGGAACAGACCGAGGTGGCCGAGAAAGAGGTGTCCAAGGACGATCTTCAAAAGGCCATCGAGGCGCTGGACGAAGAATAACGAAATCGGGAAACGCGCGTTTCCCAGTGACGGGGCCGCCCTGCCAGGCGGCCCCTTTTCATTTGCGTCGCGGCGTCAGTATTGACGCGTTGCCGGCCACTTCGCAGGCTGCGGCGGCAAGCTTTCACCGGAACAGGGAGGGGACATGTCGCACACTGCATTCACATCCGAAGGATTCAGGGAATTTCGTGACAACGACCGTCCGGGTCCGATCCACATGCTCAATCTCGTGAAGTTGCGCGCGCGCGCGGAATACGAGGACGGGCGCAGCGCAACCGGGCGCGAGGCCTATGCCGCCTATGGCCGCGAAAGCGCGCCTGTGTTCGAAAGGCTGGGCGGGCGGATCGTCTGGCGTGGCGCGATGGAGCAGATGCTGATCGGCCCGCAGGACGAAGCCTGGGATCTGTGTTTCATCGCGGAATATCCCAGCGTTCAGGCGTTTATCGAGATGATCAAGGATCCGCAGTATCGCAAGGCGATGGAACACCGGCAGGCCGGCGTCGCGGACAGCCGCCTTGTGCGCATGTCGCCGATCACCTCGGGCGGGAATTTCGCGGAATAGGCAGGGCCCAAAGAAAAACGCCGCGCGGATGGCGCGGCGTTTCCCGGTGTCTGGTGGGCGAAGGGATCAGTCTTCGTCTTCGTCCGACGCGTCGGCGGCTTCCGCAACCGGTGCGAGGTCTTCGTCGTCCGAAGCGGCCGAGCCGATGTCTTCGAACAGTTCCGCGATCTCGTATTCCGCGGCGGCCTCTTCTTCGGCGGCGGCGTCCTGGATCGACTTGCCCGATGCCTGCAGTTCGGCCTCTTCGGGCGAACGCGCGACGTTCAGGGTCATGGTGACCATCACCTCGGGGTGCAGGTGCACCTCGACTTCGTGCAGGCCCAGTTCCTTGATGGGCGTGCGGATGATGACCTGCTTGCGGTCGATCGAGAAGCCTTCGTCGGTGGCGACGCCGGCCGCGTCACGGGTGGTGACGGAGCCATACAGGTTGCCGCCGTCGGATGCCTGGCGAATCACGACGAATTGCTGGCCGTCCAGCTTTTCGCCGAGCGCTTCGGCTTCCTTGCGGGTTTCCAGGTTGCGGGCTTCAAGCTGCGCTTTCTGCGATTCGAACGACTTGATGTTCTCTTCCGAGGCGACAAGCGCCTTCTTCTGCAGCAGCAGGTAGTTGCGGGCAAAGCCGGGCTTGACGTCGACGACGTCGCCCATCTGGCCCAGCTTGGCCACGCGTTCCAGCAGGATAACTTGCATGTCAGTCTCTCCTTACTTCACGGCGTAGGGCAGAAGGGCGAGGAAGCGCGCGCGCTTGATCGCACGGGCCAGTTCACGCTGCTTCTTTGCGGACACGGCGGTGATGCGGCTGGGAACGATCTTGCCACGCTCCGAGATGTAGCGCTGCAGCAGGCGGGTGTCCTTGTAATCGATCGCGGGTGCGTTGTCGCCCGAGAAGGGGCACACCTTGCGACGACGGAAAAACGGTTTAGCGGCCATGGGTTATGTCCTTTTCTTCAGGCTGTGATCAACGGCGCTCGCGGCGTTCGCCACGATCGTCTTTCTTCTGCATCTGGACCGACGGGCCTTCTTCGTGCTCTTCGACCTTGATGGTCAGCACGCGCATCACGTCGTCATGCAGCCGCATCAGGCGTTCCATTTCCTGCACGGCCGGCGCGGGTGCGTCGGTCTTGAGGAAGGCATAGTGGCCCTTGCGGTTCTTGTTGATCTTGTAGGCCATCGTCTTGACGCCCCAGTACTCGCTGTCGACGATCTTGCCGCCGTTGTCGCTCAGTACGGTGCCGAAATGTTCGATGAGGCCCTCGGCCTGCGCGTTGGACAGATCCTGACGCGCGATGAAGACATGCTCGTAAAGCGGCATGTGCACTCCTGTCATGTTCAAGCGCATTTCATAGGAGGGCCATCTGACCTTTCCGCGACCCCCCACGAGAGACTGCGCAGTTCCGTGTTACCTGCGGAAAGGATGTGGGCGGATACACCGGATCGCGACGTGGTGCAAGCGAAACGGGGCCGGGGGCGCAGCTTCGCGGCATTTCCGCGCGAGTGCCGCATTCCTGCCCCTTTCTGGCATCACATTGCTGTCATGGCCCGAAAAATGCCGAACCCGGAGGACGCTGTCATGGTTGCACTGCCTGATCAAATCGAAAAACGCCTGCCCACGGCACAAATCCAGACCACTGGCGGTCTGTGCCCGATGGTCAGCGGCGCGATGCGGTTCGGCGGTGCGGTGCTGGTTCTGGCCTCGGTCGGAATCTGGTTCGTTCCGGTCGTGTCCGGCGACGGCATGATGGTGCTGATGAAGCTGCTGGTCTCCGTGTTCTTTGCCTGTATCGGCGTCGTTCTGCTGGAATGGGGCCGCAACGCGGCAACCGACGAAATCCACCTCGATACCAACGCGCGCCAGCTGACCCATATCCGCCGCCAGTGCGACGGCATCCCGCGCGTGCGTGCCCGGTTCGATTTCGACGAGCTGTCCGACATCCGCCTGCGCGACGGAATGCTTACGGTGATCGGTAATTCGGGCGCGGTCCTGGTGCAGCTGCCGGTCGAAAGGGTCGAGAACCTGGAAACGATCCGAAACGGCCTGGAAAAGAGCCTGGCCAAGTCCGCCTGATTACTTCCGCGCATCCTTTAACAGGAGATGTGAGTTTCTGTGGAATTGCCCCTTCGTCAGTCAGGGGCAATTTGTGGGTCACGTTTTGACACATGCCGTCGCATGACCACGAAAGGACTGACAATGACCCGTTTTCTGACCGCCGCCGCAATTGCCGGTGCGCTGCTGACAGCCCCCGCTGCCTGGGCCGCCCCTGAAAAGTATGTTCTGGATTCAAGCCACAGCCAGGTGCTGTTTTCCTATGACCACCTTGGTTATTCCACGACCTGGGGCATGTTCTCGGGTTTCGAGGGCGAGATCATGTTCGATCAGGACAGCCCCGCCAATTCGACCGTGACCGTGTCTTTCCCGGTGCGCAGCATGTTCACGGGCTGGGAAGGCCGCTTTGAACATTTCATGTCGGCCGATTTCTTCGGCGCGGACGAAGATGAAATGGTCAGCTTCACCTCGACCGCGATCGAAGTGACGGGCGACAACACGGCCATGATCACCGGCGACCTGACGCTGAACGGTGTGACGAAATCGGTGGTGCTGGATGCCGAGATGACACAGGCCGGCACCCACCCGATGGCAAACAAGCCCTGGGCCGGTTTCAACGCGACCACGACGCTCAAGCGCAGCGATTTCGACCTGGGCATGTTCGCCCCCGCCGTCAGCGACGAAGTCGAGGTTCAGATCTCGATCGAGGCGATGAAGGCCGAATAAGCCTTGGTTCGTATCGATTGAAGGGGCCGCGCGGAACACATCCGCGCGGCCCTTTCTCTTTCTTGCCGCGGTTTTCGTTTCCGGCATCGCCGATCCATGTTAGGCCGGTCCCATCCGGCGATGGTGTCCAGAACCGGGTCGTACCGTACCTGTACCCGGATCAGAGGAAAGCGCCGGAAACGATGATCGCCTATGTCACATTCGGTGCCGACGACATCGCGGCCGCAAAACGGTTCTACTCCGCTTTCTTGCCGGCACTCGGCTACGGTCTGACCGAAGGGCCCGAGGGGCTGAGTTACGTCCTGCCGGTGGATCCGGGACAAACGCCTGTATCACCCGATTTCTATGTGAAGCCGACCTTCGATGGCCGCCCGGCTTCGTCCGGTAACGGCACGATGGTCGCGTTCGAGGCCCACAGCCAGGCCGAGGTCCGCGCCCTGCATGCCGCCGGGCTTGCCGCCGGCGGCACGGATGAAGGCGCGCCGGGGTTTCGCGCGGCATACGGGCCGCATTTCTATGTCGGCTACCTGCGCGATCCACAGGGCAACAAGGTCGCCCTGTTTTCCAGCGATCCGAACGAACCCTCGCGCGACGGGTAGGCCGCGCCCGGCAGACACTTAGTCCATCTTCGCCCAGAGCCGGCCAAGCAGCGTGCCGGCGCGATCCTCGATCGCCTGTGCCGCCGCCAGCGCCGTGTCCTCGCGGAACCGGGTGGCGGTCAGTTGCACACCGACAGGATGCCCGTCGAGCGTGTCGACCGGGACCAGCGCCGAAGGCAGGCCGAGGTAGTTCATGATGCCCAGGTAACGCGCGCCGTCCTGCATCAGGCGGCGCACGGCGTCGGCGTCGTCCAGGTCGCCGCGCGGGCCTGGTGTGCGCTGCACCATCAGCGGCGTCAGGATCACCGGATAGTCCTCCAGCACCGACAGCCATTGCCGCAGATGGGTCAGCCGCTGCGCCTGCGCCAGCATGTAGGATTTCAGGTCGAGCGGGTTTGAAAACGCCTTGTAGGCGTCCATCACGCGGTTGAAATCTTCTGATCCGGCAGCGCGCATGGCGTCTTCGGACAGGGTGCACATTTCGGCGAACAGAAGATCCGTCCAGGCCTGCCAGCATCCCTTGACGTCGGGCAGGTCCACCTCGTCCACCTCATAGCCGGCGGCGCGCAGGTGGTCGGCCGCTTGTGCATAGATGTCCAGGATGCCTGTATCGGCGTGCATGTCGTCATAGACCTTGCCCATGGCCACGCGCTTGGGCTGCGGCGCGCCGGTCATCGGCATCGGCACATGCAGCGGGTCGCGCGCGTCGCGGGCCGCCATCACGCTCAGCCCAAGCACGGTGTCAGCCACGTCACGGCAGATCGGACCCTGCGTCGAGAATAGCTGCGCGACAAACGGGCGTTCCCCGGCCAGCGACGGGTTGAACGCCGGGATGCGCCCCTGCGTCGGGCGGATCGTGGCAACACCGCAGCAATAGGCGGGCCAGCGCAGGCTGCCGCCGATATCGTTGCCATGCGCCAGCGTGCCGATCCCCGCTGCCACCGCCGAGGCCGCGCCCCCGGACGAGCCGCCGCAGGTGATGGCATCGTCCCAGGGGTTCAGCGTCAGGCCATGCACCGGGTTGTCTGTAAAGGCGCGCATGGAAAATTCGGGCGTGTTGGTCTGGCCCAGGATCACGGCGCCTGCATTGCGCAGGTTGCGGGTGACGGGCGCATCGTCCGGGGCGATCAGTCCGGTGTTGGCGGGCACGCCGTTGATATTGGGCGTTCCTTCGACATCGACATTCTGCTTGACGGTGATCGGCACACCATGCAGCGGGCCGTGAATGTCGCCGGACTTGAGCGCGGCATCGGCAGCGCGGGCGGTGTCCAGCGCGTTGTCGCGCATGTCCAGCACCACGGCGTTGAGCGCCGGGTTCACCGCGTCCATCCGCGCAAGATGCGCCTCGGTCGCTTCGACCGAGGTCAGCCGGCCCTCGCGGATTGCTGCTGCGGTTTGCGTGGCGCTCAGTTGCCAGATCGGTTTGTCCATCTTGTCCCCCTGCGGTTTTGCCACAGTAGGGACAAGGCGGACGGGACTGGCAAGCCCTTATTCGGCGCGCCGTGCGGTCAGGCCGACCGAGACTTCGACGGCAAAGCCAAGCTGGCCGGGGTCGGTCATCTGCGCACCGATGCCGAAATCGCGCCGGTCCAATGTCAGGCCCCCGGTCATGGTGGCGGTGCCATCCGCGATCTCCAGATCGAAGGGCAGGGTGACGGGCACGCTCTGATCCTTGATGGTCAGCGTCCCGGTGGCGGCATAGGCGCGCGCGCCACCTTCGGACCGCGCGATTTCGGCGTTGAACCGCGCGCTTTCATGCGTGGCGGCATCGAAATAATCCGGGCCGAGCGCCTGATCGGTGACGGAACCCAGCGTCAGCGACCCAATCGCGATTGTGACGGTGACATCGCCGGTGCCGGTTTCCGGGTCGAAGGCGATATCGGCCTGCCATTGTCCGAACTGCCCCTGCACGGCGCTGCCGAATTGCTGAACGGTGATTGCCAGTTCGCCGCCCTGCACCTGCCATTCACCCGCACCCTGCGCCATGGCGGCGGGCTGTGGTGCTTCTGCCGCGGTGCCGGCGACGCCCCAGCCAATGATGCCGACCCAGACCGCAGCCGCCAGGGCGGCGGGCATTGCGTGGCCCGGCTGCACGGCGCTTGGCGCGGCTTCGGCCCGGCCCGGCAGCATCCGCCGCAGCGTGTCGTCGCGGTCGATGAAGTGGTGTTTCAGCGCACCCGCCACGTGCAGGAGGATGGCCCCGATCAGGATCTTGGTCGACAGCCAGTGTACGCTTCCCGCCGCTTCGGCCCAGGCCGCGCTTTGCGGAACGAAGGGCAGGGTTTGCCCGAACGGCCACCAGATCGGGGCAAACCCGGTCTGTGCGGCGTGATGCACCCAGCCCGACAGCGGCACGATCACCAGCGCACCGTAAAGTGCCCAGTGGATCATCGCGGCCAGGAATGCCTCGCCCTTTTTTGCTCCGTTCGGCAGGCCGGGTTTGGGCTGCACGACGGCCCAGAGAATGCGCAGCAGGGCCGTTACGAAGGCCGCGACGCCAATCGTCTTGTGCAGGGAAAACAACGTTGCCACCTGCGCGAGCGCGGCGCTGTCGCCCTGGGTGATCCCGTGGGCCATGTCCTCGGCGATAAGGCCAAGCGGGATGGCCGTCAGGATCAGCAAGGCGGTCAGCCAGTGAAAGGTCTTGGCAACGCTGCCAAATCGGGTCGCGGTGTTGCGGGTGCTCATGCGGGCGTCCTCTGGATTTCCTGCACATCACATAGGGGGAAGGGCGGGAGGCACCATGCGCCGGATCGCACACCGCCCGTGCATGGATGCGCGGGCCCCGTTGCGCCCGCGCGGCCTGCGCGCTATTCCGGGCCAAACGCGACAAGGAGGGGCACGCGATGAGCCGCGCATTCGTATTTCCCGGGCAAGGCGCCCAGACCATAGGCATGGGCCGCGACCTGGCTGACGCCTATCCGCAGGCCCGTGCCGTCTTTGACGAGGTGGATGCCGCGCTGGGCGAAAAGCTGTCGGCGCTGATCTGGGAGGGGGAGCAGGACGTGCTGACGCTGACGCAGAATGCGCAGCCCGCGCTGATGGCGACCTCGATGGCGGCGATGCGCGCGCTCGAGGCCGAGGGGGTCGACGTCACGGCGGCGGCCTTCGTGGCGGGGCACAGCCTTGGCGAATATTCCGCGCTGGCCGCAGCCGGCGCATTGAGCGTGGGCGATGCGGCGCGTCTGCTGCGCACACGCGGGCTGGCCATGCAAGAGGCCGTTCCGGTGGGCGTGGGCGCGATGGCGGCGCTGCTGGGCCTCGATTTCGACGCGGCCCGCGCCGTGGCCGAAGAGGCCGCGCAGGGCGAGATCTGCCAGGCGGCCAACGATAATGACCCCGGGCAGGTCGTGGTGTCGGGGCACAAGGCCGCGGTCGAACGCGCGGTCGAGATTGCCAAGACGCGCGGCGCGAAACGCGCGGTGATGCTGCCCGTGAGCGCGCCCTTCCATTGCGAGATGATGGCGCCCGCGGCCGAAAAGATGGCCGAGGCATTGGCCGGTGTCGAGATCGCCGCGCCCCGCGTGCCTGTCGTGGCCAACGTGTTGGCCGAGGCGGTCGACGATCCCGCGCGCATCCGCGAATTGCTGGTGCAGCAGGTGACGGGCGCCGTGCGCTGGCGCGAAAGCGTGCAGTGGATGGATGGGCAGGGCGTGACCGAAATCTGGGAAATCGGTGCGGGCAAGGCGCTGTCGGGCATGGTGCGCCGCATCGCGCGCCATATCGAGTGCCGCGCCGTCGGCACACCCGAAGATGTGAAGGCGGCCGCTGAAAGTGCCACGGCCTGAGACACGAGCGGCGGCGCCTGCCGCCGCATCAGCGCGCCGATCGGCGCGCACCCCGGACACTTGAAAGGACAGGAACATGTTTGATCTGACAGGAAAATGCGCGCTGGTCACCGGCGCATCGGGCGGTATCGGCGGTGCCATCGCCAAGGCGCTGCATGGCGCGGGCGCGACCGTGGGCCTTTCGGGCACGCGCGAGGCCCCGCTGGAGGAGCTGGCCGCCGAACTGGGCGAGCGTGCGCATGTGCTGCCCTGCAACCTGTCCGACCCCGAAGCGGTCGAGGCGCTGCCCAAGCAGGCGATCGAGGCGATGGGAGCGGTCGATATTCTGGTCAACAACGCCGGGATCACCCGCGACCAGATCTTCATGCGGATGTCGGACGAGGAATGGCAGTCGGTGATCGACGTGAACCTGACCGCCGCGATGCGGCTTTGCCGGGGTGTCATGCGCCCGATGATGAAGGCGCGTTGGGGGCGGATCGTGAATATCAGCTCGATCGTGGGGGCCACGGGCAACCCCGGGCAGGTCAACTATGCCGCCGCAAAGGCCGGCATGGTGGGCATGACGAAATCCATCGCCTACGAGGTCGCCAGCCGCGGCATCACGGCGAATGCGGTCGCACCGGGTTTCATCGCAACCGCGATGACCGACAAGCTGACCGACGACCAGAAGGGCAAGATCAACGCGCAGATTCCCGCCGCCCGCATGGGCACGCCCGAGGAAATCGCGGCCGCGGTCCTGTATCTCGCCAGCCCAGAAGCCGGCTATGTCACGGGTGCGACACTGCATGTGAACGGCGGAATGGCGATGCTTTGATATGTCAGGGCGGGACATTGATTCCCCGCCCGTGGCATGGCGGCGGTTTCGTCTCCGGGCGTCAGCGGGTTCCGCGCCGGGAATGTTGTGCCGGGCGAGCGGGTTGAAAACGTCCGTGTTATCAGTTGCTTGAGGGGGGTCATGCTGCAGCGGCAGCGAGTTTTCCCCCTTGCATCCGCCGGATTTCATCGCCATTTCTGTGGCCGTGTGAAAGCGTTTGCCTTGAGTGCGGCATGTGCTATAGGCCACGCAGTCGAACCGGGGGGTATGCCTGCGGTTCTCCCCAAGCGGGGTTTTGATAACCGTCCGGGACAACCGGGCACAGGATTGCCACCCCGCAGGGCGAGGGCAGAAACGGGCGCTGACGCCCAAGAAGTTGTGAGGACTGGACCATGAGCGATATCGCAGATCGCGTGAAGAAAATCGTTGTCGAGCATCTGGGTGTGGAAGAAGACAAGGTGACCGAGAACGCCTCGTTCATCGACGACCTGGGCGCGGACAGCCTGGACACCGTGGAACTGGTGATGGCGTTCGAAGAGGAATTCGGCATCGAAATCCCCGATGACGCGGCCGAAACCATCCAGACCTTCGGCGATGCTGTGAAGTTCATCAACGACGCGTCGTAAGAATTTCTCCACATTCGTGTGGATGGGGCCCCTGCCGGATCGGCAGGGGCCTTTTTCGTGCCGGACCGGGCACGCATGACGTGAATCGCGCCGATCGTGCCGTTCTGTGCCAAGTTTGCGATGGCGTCTTTGCGCTAATGTGTGGCTTGCGGATGTGACCTGGCATCCTGGGCCACAGCGGAGGCGACGGCGATGATCATCTACCCCACTCTCGAAGTGATGAACGGCAAATGCGTGTCGCTGACGCGCGGGCGTCTGGAAGAACCCGTGATCTGGCATCGCGACCCTGTCGCGGTGGCGCGCGAATTCGCGTCAGCGGGTGCATCGTGGATGCATGTGACGGATCTGGACGCTTTGGCGGGCAATGGTGAAAACGACGCGCTGATCGAGAGCATCATCCGTGCGGCGGGCATCCCCGTGCAGTTAGGCGGCGGGTTCCGGTCGCGGGATCGGGTGGCCCAGTGGATCGACCGGGGCGCAGGGCGTGTCGTGGTGGGGACCATGGCAGCCTATGACCCCGACCTGCTGCGCTCACTGGCCAAGTATTACCCTGACCAGATCGTGCTGGCGCTGGACATCTTCCGCGGCAAGGTCATGACCCACGGCTGGCGTGAAGAAAGCGCGTTTTCGCCGGTATCTTTCCTGGACGCGTTCGCCGACAGTCCGCTGGCCGGGATCATCGTCACGGACATCGACTCCGATATCGAGGATGGCGACGGGTCCGTGGGTCTGATCGCCGGGTTGGCCGCGCAGACGCGGCACCCGGTCATTGCGCGCGGTACGGTGTCCAGCGTCGACGACGTGGCGCTGTTGAAATACGTCCCCAATATCGCGGGTACGCTGATCGGGCGGTCGCTTTTTTCCAAGGATGTGAACTTGGCCGAAGCGCTTGCCGTTGCGCAGCCCGAGGCGGGTGAAGTGCAGGCGGAATTCATCTGACGATCAGTCGTCCGGCCCGCTGCGGCGGATCGCCCAGAGCGTAGCGGGTGGGCCGACGAGTTCGAACAGCACTGTCACACCTATGGTGAGCGCCATGATGGTTTCGCCCCATTGCGGGAGTTCCTGCGCGGCGATCAGCGCGGTGCCGACCGCGACACCCGCCTGCGGCAGGAGTGCGGGGCCGAAAAGCGGGCGCTCGTCCCGTGGCGTTTGTCCGATCGCGCCGCCGATCCAGCCGCCCGCCACGCGGGCGGCGATCCGCAGGACGGCATAGGCGATACCGATCAGCCCGAGTGCCAGCAGCGCAGAAAGCTCGAGCGCGGCACCTGCGAGAACGAAAAACAGCACCAGGAACGGCCAGCGGGCGTGTTCGATTTCATGAAACGCCCGGTCGTGGTGGCTGGCGGTGTTGACCAGCACCATCCCGGCGGTCATGCCCGCGATCAGAAAGCTGAGATCCAGCGCCAGAGCGATGCCCGACAGAAGAAAGACGAGTGCAAGCGCCTCGATCAGCAGCGGTTCGCCCTTTTCGATCCGTCCCGTGAGCCATGCACCGGGCAGCCCGACCGCGAGGCCCAGCAGGACCGAACCGAGGATGTCGCGCGCGAGATCGAACAGGACGGATGTGCCGGTGGTTGCCCCTTCGATCTGTTGAACGCCCAGCAGGACGAACGAAAACGCGACCAGCCCCCACGCGTCGTCGATGGCGACGATGCCGTTGAGCGTGCGTGTGAAGCGCGTGTCGCGGCCCGACTGGGTGATCACGTCCTGTGTGGCGGCCGGATCGGTCGCCGTTGCGATGGCGGCGAGGATCAGCGCCAGCCCCAGCGGCACGCCAATCGCCCACAGGCCCAGCGACACAAGCACCAGGGTCGCCACGACCACCGAAACCGACACCGCAAGGATGGCGCGCCCTCGGCTGCGCAGCGTTTCGAAGGACAGCGACGAGCCGAGCAGGAACGCCACCATCGTCAGTGCCGTGGTGGACAGGAAGTTCTGCAGCGCCTCACCGGGGCGCGGGAGCAGGTCGAGCCCCGCGCCGCCCAGCACCACGCCGAACAGCAAAAGCAGGCTGACGCGCGGGATCGCCGTGCGCCTTGCGACGCTGTCGGCCACCAGCCCGAGGGCGAAAATGCCCCCGAGCATCAGGAAAACCGGCGCCAGTTCCTCGGCCATGGTTGTGTCGTGTCCCTATCTTCCCTTTATTGCACCAGATACCGGCGTGGCGGGACGGTCAAGCCGGCAGGTGTGTGCCGCCCGGTCGCGCTGCCCTCTTGCCCCCATCGGGCGGGTCGGGGTATGAGCGGGCAAAGAGGATAGAGGGGGCAGACTTCATGCGTCGCGTTGTCGTTACCGGGCTTGGCCTTGTCACGCCCTTGGCCTGCGGGGTCGAGGATACCTGGAGCCGTCTTCTGGACGGGCAATCGGGCGCGGGCCCGATCACGCGTTTCAACCCCGAGAGGGTACAGACGAAATACGCCTGCGAGGTTCCGCTGGGCGATGGCAGCGACGGCACGTTCAATGCCGACGACTGGATGGAGCCGAAAGAGCGCCGCAAGGTGGACGATTTCATCCTTTACGGGATCGCAGCGGCCGAGCAGGCGGTGCGCGATGCCAACTGGATGCCCGAGGACGAGGAAGGGCAACTGCGCACGGGCGTCATGATCGGTTCCGGCATCGGCGGGTTGCAGTCGATCGAGCAGACCACGCTCATGATGGCCGAAAAGGGTCCGCGGCGTGTGTCGCCGTTCTTTATTCCCGGCGCGCTGATCAACCTGATTTCCGGGCAGGTCAGCATCAAGTACGGCTTCAAGGGCCCGAACCACGCGGTGGTGACCGCCTGCTCGACCGGGGCGCATGCCATCGGCGATGCGGCGCGGCTGATCCAGTGGGGCGATGCGGACGTGATGGTTGCGGGCGGTGCCGAGGCGGCGATCTGCGAGATCGGTATCGCCGGGTTTAACGCCTGCAAGGCGCTGAGCACCAAGCGCGAGGACGATCCGAAGGCCGCAAGCCGCCCCTATGACGCAGACCGCGACGGTTTTGTCATGGGCGAGGGCGCGGGCATCGTCGTTCTCGAGGAATACGAGCACGCAAAGGCGCGCGGCGCGAAGATCTATGCCGAGGTTCTGGGCTATGGCCTGTCGGGCGATGCCTATCACATCACTGCGCCGGCCGAGGATGGCGATGGCGGATACCGGTCGATGAAGGCCGCGCTGGAACGTGCGGGCCTGCAGCCGTCGGATATCGATTACATCAATGCGCATGGCACCAGCACAATGGCCGATGTCATCGAACTGGCGGCCGTGGAGCGCCTGCTGGGCAATGCGGCCAACAAGGCGACGATGTCCTCGACGAAGTCGGCCTGCGGGCATCTTCTGGGGGCGGCCGGCGCGATCGAGGCCATATTCTCGATCCTGGCGATCCGTGACCAGGTCGCCCCGCCGACGATCAACCTGGACAACCCGGCGGTGGAAACATCGCTGGACCTGGCGCCCAACCAGAAGCGCGAGCGTGAAATCAACGTGGCGCTGTCCAACAGCTTCGGCTTTGGCGGCACCAATGCGAGCCTGATCGTCGGAAAGGTCGTTTGATGTGGCGGGCTGTCGCCTCGAACGGGTTGACCATGCTGATCGTCCTGCTGTTCCTGATGGCGGGCGTCATCCTGTGGGGGCAGCGTGAATACACGGCCGAGGGGCCGCTGGACCAGGCCATCTGCGTTCAGGTGCCTTCGGGCAGCACGATGTCGCGGATCAGCCGGAACCTTGCCGAACAGGGGGCGATCACCAGCGACACAATCTTTCGCCTGGGTGCGGATTATTCCGACAAGACACAGGATCTGAAGGCCGGCAGTTTCCTGGTGCCGGAAGGCGCCAGCATGGCCGATATCGTGGATATCATCACCCGCGGCGGGGCATCGACCTGCGGCACCGAGGTGGTGTACCGGATCGGCGTGACGCGAGCGCAGGTGCAGGTACGTGAACTGGACCCAGCCACCAACCGCTATGTCGAGAAAGCAGAGTTCGTTCCCGGCGAGGACGAGGCACCGGAGGCCTTTGCGCAGGTGCGCGAAAAGGCCGACACGCGCTATCGCATCGCTCTGGCCGAAGGCGTGACAAGCTGGCAGGTCGTCGAAGAGCTGAAACAGGTCGACGTGCTGGAAGGCGAGGTTTCCGAGATCCCGCCCGAGGGCATGCTGGCGCCCGACAGCTACGAGGTGCGGGTGGGAGACAACCGGGCCGACGTTATCGCCGAGATGCAGGCGCGCCAGGAGGCGATCCTGACCGCCGCGTGGCAATCGCGGGCGGACGGGCTGCCGCTTGCCAGCCCGCAGGAGGCCCTGATCCTGGCCTCGATCATCGAAAAGGAAACCGGCACGCCAGAAGAGCGCGGCGTGGTGGCGAGCGTCTTTACCAACCGTCTTGAAGCGGGAATGCCGCTGCAGACCGACCCGACGGTGATCTATGGCATCACGCAGGGGCGCGGGGTTCTGGGCCGCGGGCTGCGGCGCAGCGAGTTGCGCGCCGAGACCCCCTGGAACACCTACGTGATCCGCGGACTGCCGCCGACGCCGATCGCCAATCCGGGCCGCGCCAGCATTGAGGCGGCGGTGAATCCGGACAATACGGACTTCATCTATTTCGTGGCCAAGACGCTGGATCCGGCGGATGGCCACAATTTTGCGGTGACGCTGGACGAGCACAACGAAAACGTGGCGGCCTATCGCCGGCTTGAGGCGGAGCGCGCCAACGACTGACCATCCGGCGGAGGCCGGGGGGAGGGGCGATGAAACCGGTTCATTTCATCGGTCTGGCCCTTTTGCTGGGGCCGCTTTTCCTGCCCGTGCCCGAGGGGATGGGCCCGGCTGCGTGGCGGGTCACGGGGCTGGCAGCGCTCATGGCGTTGTGGTGGCTGACCGAGGCCGTTCCGCTGGCTGTGACGGCGCTGCTGCCGCTGGCGCTGGCGCCGCTCTTGGGGACCGGGGCTGTCGCGGATGTTGCGGGCCCTTATGCCAACCCGTTGATTTTCCTGTTCCTGGGCGGGTTCCTTCTGGCGCTTGCCATCGAGAAATGGGGGCTGCATCACCGTGTGGCGCAAGCCCTTTTGCAGCGGGCGGGGACAGATCCGGCGCGGGTTCTGGCCGCGCTGATGGGGGCGACGGCCTTTCTGAGCCTCTGGATCAGCAACACCGCCTCGGCGATGGTGATGGCGCCGATTGCTGCCGGGCTGGCCGCGCAGGCCCGCGAGCCGCGCACGGGCATCGCGCTGATGCTGGGGGTGGCCTTTGGCGCGACGATCGGCGGGATGGGATCGCTGATCGGCACACCGCCAAACGCCTTGTTCGCGGCGCATATGGCCGCTGTTCATGGTGTCGAGATCGGGTTCGCGGAATGGGCCATCGTCGGCCTTCCGGTGTCTTTGAGCCTTCTGGTGCTTGCGTGGCTGCTGCTGTGCCAGCTGTCGCCCGGCGTGGGCAGAACGCCCCTTGCGCTGGAGTTGCCGGGCACGGCCGTCAGGCTGGATGCCGGGGCGCGGCGGGTTGCGGTGATCGCAGTCGTGACGGCAAGCGCGTGGATCCTGCGCCCGGTCCTGGCCGGGGTGCCGGGACTGGCGGCACTGAGCGATGCGGGCATCGCCATGCTGGCTGGTATCGTGCTGTTCCTTGTGCCTTCGGGGCAGGGTGGTGCGCTGATGGCGTGGCGGGACGTGCGTGACCTGCGCTGGGACGTGCTGATCCTGTTCGGTGGCGGGCTGGCCCTGGCGCAACTGATGCAGGACAGCGGGCTGTCGGACTGGATCGGGGCGCAGAGCGCGGTTCTGGCGGGATGGCCCTTGCCCATGGTCGTGGCCGGGTTTGCGGCGATCATTGTCTATCTTGGGGAACTGGCAAGCAACACCGCGATGGCGGCGCTGTTCCTGCCCGTGGCCGGCGCGGCTGCGGCGTCGATGGGGGTCGATCCGGTGGTGGTGCTGTTGCCTGTGGCGCTGGCCGCGTCTGTCGGGTTCATGCTGCCTGTGGCAACCCCGCCCAACGCCATCGTTTTCGGACAGGCGGGGGTGACCCGCATGGCGATGCTGCGGGCCGGCGCGGTGCTGGACGTTCTGGGGCTGATCGTGGCTGTGGGCTTTGGCCTGGTGCTGGGCGGGCTTATCGGGTGATGCCTTTCCGGGTTAATAAAGTGTAATGAAATCGGACGGTTGAGTGCCGATCCTCAGGCGGAAAACCTTGACATCAGCGCACGGTTTATCGTATAGGTTGTGACATGCTGGAAGAGGTGGGCAAGCGGCCCCGGGGTGAACCCGGGCGCCGCTTTTTTCGTCTCGCTCGTGCGGAGGGAACACGCATGGGGCAAAGCGAGCAAGTACATGAAAGCAGAACTGTCTGACATGACCGAAGGCTCTCTGAGCCGGGCCATTCGGGTCGTGGAAGAGCAACTGCTCGGGATGACCACCGAGCTACTGGAACTTCAGCAAAGGGTGCGCGCGGGCGAGGTTGAGGCGTTGAAAGACAGCGCCCGGCTGACTGCGGAAATCCGGCACTGGCTGAAGATGGCACTGGATACGGAGCAAAGATGTGAAGAGCGCCGCAAGGAACAGCAGGGCATCGTCAACGACTATGCCATCGATTTCGACAGGGCACGAACTGAGATCGGGTGCCGCCTGGCTCGCCTCCGCGCCCGAGGATGTCCAGCAAGAGTTCCTGGAAAGCCTCGATGACGAGATGGTGCTGGCGTTGCCGCACCTGTTCGAATTCTGGGCGCTGCCACACCAGTTGCCGCCGGATGGGGATTGGCGGACCTGGGTGATCCTGGGCGGACGCGGTGCGGGCAAGACCCGTGCGGGCGCGGAATGGGTGCGCGGCCTGGTCGAAGGGGCGATGCCGCTCGATCCGGGGCGGTGCGCACGGGTGGCGATCGTGGGCGAGACGCTGGACCAGGCCCGCGAGGTGATGGTGTTCGGGGACAGCGGCATCCTGGCATGTGCCCCGCCCGACCGCAAACCTGTCTGGCACGGGGGGCGGCGGATGCTGACATGGCCGAACGGCGCGACGGCGCAGGTGTTTTCCGCACACGAACCGGAAGCGTTGCGGGGGCCGCAATTCGATGCGGCCTGGGTGGACGAACTGGCCAAGTGGAAGCGCGGGCAGGAGGCCTGGGACATGCTGCAGTTCGCGTTGCGGCTGGGGGACCGCCCGCAGGTTTGCGTGACGACGACGCCGCGCAATGTCGGCGTGCTGAAGGATCTGCTTGAGCGCGAAAGCACGGTGCAGACCCATGCCGCGACCGAGGCAAACGCGGCGAACCTGGGCGAGAGCTTCATGGTCGAGATGCGCGCGCGCTATGCCGGTACGCGGCTGGGCCGCCAGGAGCTGGAGGGCATTCTGATGGAGGATGCCGAGGGGGCGTTGTGGTCGCGGGCGACGCTCGATGCGGCGCGGGTGCGCGAGGTGCCCGAACTGGACCGGATCGTCGTGGCGGTGGACCCGCCTGTCACCGGTCATTCGCGGTCGGACGAATGCGGCATCGTCGTCGCCGGTGTGCGCAGCCAGGGCGGGCCGCAGCACTGGCAGGCCTGCGTTCTGGAGGATGCGAGCGTCAGCGCCGCGAGTCCCGATGCCTGGGCGCGCGCAGCGATTGCGGCAAAGGAACGGTGGCGCGCGGATCGCATTGTCGTCGAGGTAAACCAGGGCGGTGACATGGTCGAAGCCGTGTTGCGGCAGGTCGATCCCCTTGTCCCGCTGAGCAAGGTGCGCGCCTCGGTCAACAAGCAGGCGCGGGCCGAGCCGGTCGCCGCGCTTTACGAGCAGCGCCGGGTCAACCACCTGCGCGGTTTCGGCGTTCTGGAGGACCAGATGTGCGCGATGACCACCTTGGGATTCGAGGGCACGGGCAGCCCCGACAGGCTGGATGCGCTGGTCTGGGCGATGACCGATCTGATGATCGAACCGGCGCGAAAGTGGCGGCATCCGCAGGTGCGCGCGCTCTAGTTCACTTTTCTTAAACCTTTGACGCGAGGTTGGGTTCAACGACGCGATGGCCCGGCGGCCCGCGAGGATAAGGAGCAAGACGCATGAAGCTGGATTTCTTTCGACGCAGCGCCGGGGTGGATGCCGCGCCCGAGCGCAAGGCAAGCGCCACGGGCCGTGTCATGGCATTTGGCAGCGCCGGGCGTGTGGCCTGGAGCCCGCGTGACACCGCCAGCCTGACGCGCACGGGCTATGCGGCGAACCCGGTGGTGCATCGCTGCGTCAAGATGATCGCAGAGGCCGCGGCGGCCCTGCCGCTGGTGCTGCAGGACAGCGCGCAGCGCTATGACAGCCATCCCGTGCTGCGTCTGGTGCAGCGGCCCAACCCCGCGCAGGGCAAGGCCGAGCTGTTCGAGGCGCTTTTCGGCCATCTGCTGCTGTCGGGCGACGGTTATCTGGAGGCCGTCGCGGGCGCGGACGCGGTGCCGGGAGAGCTGCATGTGCTGCGTTCGGACCGGATGCAGGTGGTGCCCGGGTCGGATGGATGGCCGGTGGCTTATGAATATGCGGTGGGCGGGCGCAGGCACCGGTTCGACGCGACGGCGGAAGTGGCGCCGATCTGCCATATCCGGGCGTTTCATCCACAGGATGATCATTATGGTTTGTCGCCCCTGCAGGCGGCGGCGCAGGCGTTGGACGTGCACAATGCGGCCAGCCGCTGGTCGAAGGCGTTGCTGGACAATGCGGCGCGGCCATCGGGCGCGATTGTCTATACCGGTGCGGATGGCGCGGGCGGGCTGAGCGCGGATCAGTATGACCGGCTGGTGTCCGAGATGGAGACCCATCACCAGGGCGCGCGCAACGCGGGCCGGCCGATGCTGCTGGAAGGCGGGCTGGACTGGAAGCCGATGGGGTTCAGCCCCTCGGACATGGAATTCCAGAAAACCAAGGAAAGCGCCGCGCGTGAGATCGCGCTGGCCTTTGGCGTGCCGCCGATGCTGCTGGGCATTCCGGGCGATGCGACCTTTGCCAACTACCAGGAGGCCAACCGCGCCTTTTACCGCCTGACCGTTCTGCCGCTGGCCACGCGCGTGACGGCGCAGGTGTCGGACTGGCTGTCGCGGTTCGCGGGGGAGGTGCTGGAGTTGAGGCCCGATCTCGACCAGGTGCCGGCGCTGGCGGCCGAGCGGTCCGAGGTGTGGCGGCGCGTGACCGAGGCGGCGTTCTTGTCGGACGCCGAAAAGCGCAGCCTGCTGGGGCTGCCGGCGCAAAGCGAGCCTGCCGATGGATGACCGGCGTTACGGGTTCGAGGCGTTCGACTGCGCGCCGGCGCTGCGGCTCGAGGCGCATGAGCGTGTGAGCACGTTGCAGATCGAGGGGCTTCAGCAGCGGGCGCTGCGGCTGGAAGCGACGATCGAAAAGCTGGAGCGGCGGCTGTGGCTGGCGGTCTACGGGATCGTGGGGATCATTCTGGCGCAGGCGGTGCAGTCGCTGCTGGCCGTGGCGCCATGAGCGGGAAAGGGAACGAGATGGAAAGCGGATTGGAAACCAAGTTCTGTCGCCTGGGCGAGGATATCGTCTTGCGCGACGGTGCGGTGATCGAAGGGTATGCCAGCCTGTTCGGCGCGAGCGATCAGGGCGGCGACGTGGTGCAGGCGGGGGCCTATGCGGCCAGCCTGGCCCGCCTGGCCGCCGAGGGCCGCCAGGTCAAGATGCTGTGGCAGCACGATCCGTCGCAGCCGATCGGGGTCTGGGACGAGGTGCGCGAGGATGAGCGGGGCCTGTTCGTGAAGGGCCGTATCCTCGACACCGTGGAAAAAGGCCGTGAGGCGGCGGCGCTTGTTGCGGCGGGCGCGATCGACGGGTTGTCGATCGGGTACCGCACGAGGCGCGCGGTGAAGAACGACAAGGGCCAGCGGCTTTTGACGGAACTGGAGCTTTGGGAAGTGTCGCTGGTGACCTTTCCGATGCAGCCCAGTGCGCGGGTGGGACGGAAGGGCGAGACGCCCGATGCCGATGCCGCCTGGCGCGAATTGGCGGCGGCATTCGACGCGGCCCGCCTTGAGATGGCGCGGGGCTGACCCCGGGCCGGGACCACGACTGAAGGAAATGCTGATGAGCACGACCGAGACCAAGTCTCGGACCGGGGATGGTGTGTCTCCGGTCGTTGAGGCGACCACCGCGATTGCGGGGTTCACAAGTGAATTCAAGGGGTTTCGTGATGAAATCCATCAACGGCTTCAACAACAGGAAGAGCGACTGACCATGCTGGATCGTAAGACTGCCACCCAAACCGCCAAGCGCCCCGCGCTGGCCACCGGCGCCGAGATCGAGGCGCCCCATCAAAAGGCGTTCGACGCCTATCTGCGCACCGGCGACGACGACGCGCTGCGGGGTATCGCGCTGGAAGGCAAGGCGATGAACACCGCCGTTGCCGCCGATGGCGGATACCTGGTGGACCCGAAAACCGCCGATAGCGTACGCAACGTGTTGCAGGGTGCGGCGTCGATCAGGGCGGTGGCCAATGTCGTCGAGGTCGAGGCCACGAGCTATGACGTGTTGGTTGATCACGGCGATGTCGGACATGGGTGGAACGCGGAAACCGGATCGGTTTCGGAAACCGGAACGCCGCAGATCGACCGGATCACCATCCCCTTGCACGAACTGTCGGCACTGCCCAAGGCCTCGCAGCGGTTGCTGGATGACGCGGCGTTCGATCTCGAAGGTTGGCTGGCCAGCCGTATCGCGGACAAGTTCGCCCGCGCCGAGGCGGCGGCCTTTGTCGGCGGCGACGGCATCGACAAACCGACCGGCTTCCTGACCCATCCGCATGTCGGCAATGCCAGCTGGAGCTGGGGCAACCTGGGATATGTCGCGACCGGCGTCGATGGCGCGTTCGGCGGGGCCGATGCGATTGTCGACCTGGTTTATGCCCTGGGCGCGCAGTATCGCGCCAATGCGGCTTTTGTCATGAACTCGAAAACCGCGGGCGCGGTGCGCAAGCTGAAGGACAATGACGGGCGGTTCCTGTGGTCCGACGGGCTGGCGGCGGGCGAACCGGCGCGGCTGCTGGGCTATCCGGTGCTGATCGCCGAGGACATGCCGGATATCGGCAGCGATGCCACAGCGATCGCGTTCGGCGATTTCGGCGCGGGCTACACCGTGGCGGAACGGCCCGATCTGCGCGTTCTGCGCGATCCGTTCTCGGCCAAGCCGCATGTTCTGTTCTACGCGACCAAGCGCGTTGGCGGGGACGTGAGCGACTTTGCCGCGATCAAGCTGCTGAAATTCTCGGTCGCGTAAGCGCCGGGAATCGGGGGCGGGCAAATCGGGCCCGTCCCCGGGGCGCGTGCCGTGTGCAACGGTGTTGTCTGGCTGCTCCCTCCGTTCGAGCAACGCTGACGGCGCGCGCCTGACCCCAGGGTGGGGGCGAGGATTGGAGATAGGTCCATGATGTTGATGGAAGAGACCGAGGTCGCGCAGGCGGCCCTGCCGCTTGCGGCGTTCAGGGCGCATCTGCGTCAGGGCACCGGGTTTGCCGAGGACGGGCTGCAGGACGTGGTTCTGGAGAGTTTCCTGCGGGCCGCCGTGTCGGCGATCGAGGCGCGGACGGGGAAAATCCTGCTGAAGCGCGATTTCCGGCTGACGCTGGCGTCTTGGCGCGATGCGACGGGGCAGGCGATGCCTGTGGCGCCGGTCGATGCGGTGACGGGGGTGGCCGTGCTGGATCGCGACGGCGTCGAAAGGGTTGTGGACCCCGCGCTTTACCGGTTGGAGCGCGACAGTCAGCGCCCGCGGCTTGTGCCTGTCGCGGCGCTGTTGCCGGTCGTTCCGCAGGGCGGCTCTGTCGTGATCGCGTTCCAGGCGGGGATGGGGGCGAATTTCGATGCCCTGCCTGCCGATATGCGCCAGGCGGTCATGCTGCTGGCGGCGCATTACTACGAGTATCGCGACGAGACCGGATTGAGCGCGGGTTGCATGCCTTTCGGCGTCACCAGCCTGATCGAGCGTTATCGCACCGTGCGTATGCTGGGCGGGGGCGCGGCATGAGCGGCCCGGTGCATCTGACCCGCCAACTGGTGCTGGAAACGCCGAGCGAACTGCCCGACGGCGCGGGTGGCGTGGTGCGGGGCTGGGATGTTCTGGGCACGCTCTGGGCCGACGTGATCGCGCGCACGGGCCGTGAACGGGACGGTGACGGGATACCCGTTTCGCTGACCGGGTATCGCATCACGGTGCGCGCGGCGCCTGTGGGCAGCACGATGCGCCCCAGGCCCGAACAGAGGTTTCGGGAGGGCGCAAGGCTGTTTCGCATAACGGCGGTGGCCGAGCGTGATCCGCGCGGGCGGTTTCTGACCTGCTTTGCCGAAGAGGAGGTGGTGGCATGAGCTATGGCATGGCGGCTGCCCTGCAGGAGGCGGTGTTTCAGCGGTTGACCGGCGACGCGGCGGTGACCGCGCTGGCCGGCAGCGCAATCTATGACGTGGTGCCGAGCGGCAGCCTGCCTGCGCTTTACGTAACGCTGGGGCAGGAAGAGGTGCGCGACGCCTCGGACAAGACGGGTGGCGGGGCGCGGCACGATTTCACGGTGTCGGTGGTGAGCGACGGCAGCGGGTTTCTTGCGGCCAAGACCATCGCTGCGGCGGTCAGCGATGCGCTGGTGGATGCTGATCTGAGCCTGTCACGCGGCCGGTTGGTCGCGCTGGATTTCCTGCGCGCGCGGGCGAGCCGCGAAGGCACCGGGCAGTTGCGCCGGATCGAGTTGCGGTTCCGCGCGCGTATCGAAGACGACTAATCCCAACCTTGGAGAGAGACATGGGTGCACAGAATGGCAAGGACCTGCTGATCAAGGTCGACCTGACCGGTGACAAGCAGTTCAGCACGATCGCGGGGCTGCGCGCCACGCGGATCAGTTTCAACGCAGAAAGCGTGGATGTGACGAGCCTGGAAAGCCAGGGCGGCTGGCGTGAATTGCTGGCGGGCGCGGGGGTCAAGACGGCCTCGATCAGCGGCTCGGGGGTGTTTCGCGATGCCGATACCGACGAACGCGCGCGGCAGATCTTTTTCGACGGAGAGATCCCGGATTTCCAGGTGGTGATCCCCGATTTCGGGATCGTGGAAGGCCCATTCCAGGTGACGGCGCTGGAATATGCGGGCAGCCACAACGGAGAGGCGACATACGAGATGGCGATGGCCTCGGCCGGGGTGCTGTCGTTTACGGTGCTGTGATGGTCAACCGCTGGCGGGGAGAGGTGGCGCTGGTTCTGGATGGCGAGACCGTCGTGATGAGGCTGACGCTTGGGGCGCTGGCCGAGCTGGAAGACGTGCTGGGCGAGGACAGCCTGGTGGCGCTGGTCGAGCGGTTCGAGGCGGGGCGGTTTTCGTCGCGCGACGTTCTGGCCCTGCTGTTGGCCGGGCTGCGTGGCGGCGGCTGGCCTGGCGATGCAGGCCAACTGGCGCGGGCCGAGATCGCGGGTGGGCCGATGGCCGGTGCGCGGGCCGCGGCAGAGTTGCTGGCGCGAGCCTTTGCCATACCGGACGAGGCGCGCACATGAACCGGTTCGACTGGGCGGGAATGATGCGGGCCGGGATGACCGGCCTGCGGCTGACGCCCGACCGGTTCTGGGCGCTGACGCCGGCAGAGCTGATGCTGATGCTGGGGCAGGGCGCGGGTGCCCCGCCGATGGCCCGCGCCCGGTTGGAAGAGATGCTGGCCGCCTTTCCCGACGATGCAGAAAGGACTGAGAGATGACCGACTACGAAGGGTTCGACCGGCTGGAAAGCCAGATCGACACGTTGGAAGCGGCGATGGACGGCGCCAGCGGAATGGCCGCCGGGTTCGAGGCCGAGTTGAGCCGCATGCGCGCGACCTTTGCCGCGGCGGGTCAGGACGTGCGCACGCTGGAGCGCGGGTTGAGCACCGGATTGCGGCGGGCCTTTGATGGGGTGCTGCTGGACGGGATGAAGCTGTCGGATGCGCTGAAAACGGTGGCGCAATCCATGATCAACACCGCCTATTCCGCTGCCGTGAAGCCCGTGACCGACCATGTGGGCGGGTTGCTGGCGCAGGGGGTCGGCTCGTTGATGGATGGGCTTTTACCCTTTGCCGATGGGGCGGGTTTTGCGCAGGGCCGCGTGATGCCCTTTGCCAAGGGCGGCGTGGTGAGCGGCCCCAGCTATTTCGCGATGCGTGGCGCGACCGGCTTGATGGGCGAAGCGGGACCAGAGGCAATCATGCCGCTGTCGCGCGGGCCGGATGGCAGCCTTGGCGTCCGCGCGCAGGGCGGTGCGGGAACGGTGAACGTGGTGATGAACATCCATACCCCCAACGCCGAGGGGTTCCGCCGCAGCCAGAGCCAGATCGCCGGGCAGGTCAGCCGCGCGCTGTCGCGCGCACAGCGCAACCGCTGAGGAGACGACAATGGAATTTCACGAGATACGGTTTCCCGCCAATCTGAGTTTCGGCTCGGTCGGTGGACCGGAGCGGCGCACCGACGTCGTGACCTTGGCCAACGGGTTCGAGGAACGCAACAGCCCCTGGGCGCATTCGCGGCGGCGGTACGATGCCGGGGTCGGATTGCGATCGCTCGACGATGTGGAAACGCTGATCGCGTTTTTCGAAGCGCGGCACGGCCAGCTTTACGCCTTTCGGTGGAAGGACTGGTCGGACTTCAAATCCTGCCGCCCGTCGGTCGCGCCGGGTTTCATGGATCAGGTGATCGCCATGGGGGACGGGGAAACCGCGGCTTTCACGCTGAAAAAGGAATACCGGTCGGGCGAACAATCCTACCTGCGGCCGATAACCAAGCCCGTTGCGGGCACCGTTCGCGTGGGCATCGAAGGGGACGAGCAGCAGGAAGGCATCCATTGGGAGCTGGATGCGACGCGGGGCATGATCACCTTCGGCCATCCGCCGAACGAAGGGATGGAGATCACGGCGGGGTTCGAATTCGACGTGCCGGTCAGGTTCGATACCGACCGGATACAGACCAGCGTCGCGAGTTTCCGGGCTGGCGATGTGCCGAGCGTTCCGGTCGTGGAAGTGAGGGTGTGACGCGATGAATGCCGAGTTTCTCGAACATGTACGCAGCGGGCTGACCACCCTGGCCAGCGCCTGGGCCATCACGCTTACGGATGGCCGCGTTCTGGGTTTTACCGATCACGACTGCCCGATGGAGTTCGACGGCATCGTCTTTGCCGCCGATAGCGGCCTGTCGGCCACCGCGTTGCAGCAGACGACGGGCCTGGCGGTGGATAACGCGGAGGCGTTGGGCGCGTTGAGCGATGCCCGCATCCGAGAGGCGGATATCGAGGCCGGGCGCTATGACGGTGCGGACCTGCGGGCCTGGATCGTGAACTGGGCAGACCCGGCGCAGCGGCATTTGCGCTTTCGCGGAAGCATCGGTGAAATCCGGCGCGCGGGCGGGGCGTTCCGGGCCGAGCTGCGCGGGTTGACCGAGGCGCTCAATCGCCCGATCGGGCGGGTGTTCCAGAAGCCCTGCACTGCGGTTCTGGGGGATCGGGCGTGCGGTTTCGATCTGGCGCGTCCGGGGTTTGCGGTCGAGGTCGCGTTGCGCGGTGTCGATGACGACGGAACGCTGCTGTTCGACAGTATGGCCGGCTACGCGCCCGGGTGGTTCCGTCGCGGCGCGCTGGAAATCCTGGATGGGGCTGCAGCCGGCTTGAAAGCGCAGATCAAGCGCGATGAGACTGTGAACGACCGCCGCGTAATCGCGCCCTGGGTGGCTCTGCGTGCGCCGTTGGCCGAAGGCGACGTGGTGCGCCTTACCGCGGGATGCGACAAGCGGTTCGAAACCTGCCGTTTCAAGTTCGACAATGCGCTGAACTTCCAGGGATTTCCCGATTTACCTGCCGAAGACTGGCTTATGGCAGTTCCGGCGCGATCCGGCGATCTGGGCGGGGGTAGCCGGCGATGAGCTCTGTTGTCGTGGAGGCCGCGCGCGGCTGGATCGGAACCCCTTACCTGCATCAGGCAAGTTGCAAGGGCGTGGGGACGGACTGCCTGGGCTTATTGCGCGGTGTCTGGCGAGAAGTCATCGGGCCCGAGCCGATGCCCGTACCGCCCTATACGCGCGACTGGTCGGAAACCCAGCGCGACGAGACCCTGTGGCGGGTGGCCCGCCGCCTGTTGCAGCCCGTCTATTTGCAGGATGCCCGTTCGGGGGACGTGCTGCTGTTTCGGATGCGCGCGGGCGCGGTGGCCAAGCATCTGGGTATCGCCGCCGAGGTGGGCGCGCGGGCGAGCTTCATTCACGCCTATTCCGGTCATGGGGTCGTTGAAAGCCCGCTGAGCCCCCCATGGGCGCGCCGCATCGTAGCGCGGTTCCGGTTCAAACAGGAGACTTGAAAGATGGCGACGATAGTTCTGTCTGCAGCCGGGGCCGCAATTGGCGGATCGGTCGGGGGGTCATTCCTTGGCCTGTCATCGGTGGTGATCGGCCGCTTTGCGGGTGCGAGCCTTGGCCGTGTGATCGATCAGCGCCTGATGGGGCAGGGATCGGACGCGGTCGAGCATCACCAGGGCCGCACCGAAAGGTTTCGGATCACCTCGGCGGGTGAAGGGGTGCCGGTTGCACAGGTGTATGGCCGGATGCGCGTGGGCGGGCACGTGATCTGGGCGAGCGCATTTCAGGAGCATGTCACGCAAACCTCGACCGGAGGCGGTGGCGGCAAGGGAGCGCCGGCCCGGCCGCAGGCGCGGTCGACGACCTACAGCTACAGCTACTCTGTCAGTCTGGCGATTGCGCTGTGCGAGGGTCAGATCGGCGGCGTTCTGCGGGTCTGGGCGGACGGGGTGGAAATGGCGCCAGAAGATCTGAACATGCGCGTCTACAACGGTTCGCGCGATCAGATGCCTGACCCGACGATCGCGGCGCTTGAAGGGGCGGGCGCGGTACCGGCCTACAGGGGGACGGCCTATGTCGTCATGGATGCCTTGCCGCTGGAGCAATTCGGCAACCGGGTGCCGCAGTTCAGTTTCGAAGTCCTCAGGCCCGAGGAAGTGAAAGGCATCGACCGCGACCCTGCGCAGAACGTGCGGGCCGTTGCCCTGATGCCCGGCACAGGTGAATACGCGCTTGCGACATCGCGGGTGGTGGCAAAATACGGGCCGGGCCAAAGCCGCAGCCTGAACGTGAACACGCCCTCGGGCCAGACCGACATGGAGACATCGCTGGACGCGCTGGAGGCAGAGCTGCCGTCCTGCGAGGCAGTGTCGCTGATCGTGAGCTGGTTCGGCGACGACCTGCGCGCGCAGGCGTGCCGTTTGCGGCCCAAGGTCGAACAAGGCGAATTCGACGGGGCGGACATGCCTTGGACCGTGTCTGGCCTGACGCGGCGGGATGCCGGTCTGGTGCCGGACGAACACGGGCGGGTCGTCTATGGCGGTACACCGGCGGATGAGGCTGTCACCGAGGCGATCCGGGGGCTGACGACCAGGGGTAAACAGGTGATGTTCTATCCGTTCATCCTGATGGAGCAGCTGGATGGCAACGGGCTGGTCGATCCCTGGACGGGGGGGAGCATCAGCCGCGCCTGCCCTGGCGTGGGCGGATCACCGGATCGGTTGCGCCCGGCCGTGCCGGTTCCCCTGATGAAACGGTGGCTGCAGAGATCGAGGTTTCGCAATTCGTGGGAACGGTCCGTGCGTCGGATTTTACGGTGGCAAATGGCGTCGTGACGTATTCGGGCCCGGATGAATGGAGCTATAGCCGGTTCATCCTGCATTATGCGGCGCTTTGTGCGGCGGCAGGTGGGGTCGATGCGTTCTGTATCGGATCGGAAATGCGGGGTCTGACGCAACTGCGCGGTGATACGGATCGCTTTCCGTTTGTTTCCGCTTTGCGCGGGCTTGCGTCCGAGGCGCGAGCCTTGTTGGGGTCTGGCGTAAGGATCGGTTACGCGGCCGACTGGTCGGAATATTTCGGCTATCAGCCAGACGACGGCAGCGGGGACAGGTATTTTCATCTCGACCCACTATGGGCCGATCCCGAGATCGATTTCATCGGGATCGACAATTACATGCCGCTATCGGATTGGCGTGACGAAACCGGGCATGCCGATGCCGGATGGGGCAGCATCTACAACCTCGATTATCTCAAGGCGAATGTCGCGGGCGGAGAAGGGTACGACTGGTTCTATCATTCGCCCGAGGCGCGCGATGCGCAAATTCGCACACCGATCACTGACGATGAACATGGAGAACCGTGGATCTGGCGGTACAAGGATATACGGGGCTGGTGGTCGAACCATCACCATGAGCGCATAGGGGGTGTGAGGCAAGAGACACCGACAGGTTGGCAGCCACGCTCGAAACCCATCGTCTTTACCGAGCTGGGCTGTGCGGCGATCGACAAGGGCACGAACCAACCCAACAAGTTTCTCGATCCGAAATCGTCGGAATCGGCATATCCGCATTACTCGAACGGGATGCGGGACGAGCTGAATCAGATGCAATATCTGCGTGCGACCTATGCACATTGGCTGGACCCGCAAAACAACCCGGTTTCCGAGGTTTATGGCGGCCTGATGGTGGACATGTCGCGGGCTTTTGTCTGGGCCTGGGACGCGCGGCCCTATCCGTTCTTTCCCGGAAATCGCGACCTCTGGGCCGATGGTGAGAATTATGTGCGCGGGCATTGGATCAGCGGGCGGATGGCGGGGCGTTCGCTGGCTTCGATCTTCGATGAGGTCTGCGCGCGCGCGGGTCTGCATGAGGTGGATACGTCGGAACTGTATGGGTTTGTCCGAGGGTATACCGTTTCGGAGGTCGATACCGCGCGGGGTATCCTTCAGCCCTTGATGCTGGCCTATGGTGTCGATGCGCTGGAGCGGGACGGCAAGCTGGTGTTCCGAATGCGGGGGGCTGCGCCGGAAACTCGGTTAAGGCCAGAGAACACGGTCGAAACCGACGAGATCGATGGCCGGGTGGAGATCACACGGGCGGCAGAGGCGGAAATGGCGGGGCGTCTGCGTTTGCGGTTCGTCGAGACCGATGCCGATTATGGGGTGGCGGCAGAAGAGGCGGTGCTGCCCGATGAGGCGACGCATGCGGTTTCGACCTCGGATATTTCGATGGCATTGACCCGTCGCGAGGGGCGCCAGGTGCTGGAGCGCTGGCTGGCCGAAGCGCGCGTGGCGCGCGATACGTTGCGGGTGGCCTTGCCGCCATCGCTGCAGAACCTCGGCGCCGGGGACGTGCTGGAGGTTGAGGCCGGCAAGTTCAGGATCGATCGTGTCGAGCAGGGACCGTTCCAGATGATCGAAGCGGTCCGCATGGAGCGCGCGGTCTATGCGCCGGCCGAGTTGGACGAGAGCATCGCGCGGATGGCGCCGTTCGTCGCCCCGGCACCAGCAGAGGTGGAGTTCATGGATCTGCCGCTGATCCAGGGGGATGAGCAGCCGCACAGCCCGCATGTTGCAGCGACGGCCATCCCGTGGCCAGGCAGCGTGGCGGTTTATGGCAGTGCGACGGGGGCTGATTTTTCGCTCAACACCATTTTGGCGGCACAAGCCACGATGGGCACGCTTGCGACCCCCTTGCAGGCCGGGCCGGTTGGGCGGATGCATTGGGCGGGCGATGTCGATGTGCGGCTTGTGTCCGGCGAATTGCAGAGCATTTCGATGGCGGCTCTGCTTTCAGGCGGGAATCTGGCGGCGGTTGGGAACGGCACGCCCGAGGGTTGGGAGATCATCCAGTTCCAACAGGCTGAAATCGTCGATTCCGGGCTTTACCGCTTGCGCGGCTTGTTGCGCGGCCAGCTTGGAAGCGATGCGGTGATGGCCCCGATCTGGCCGGTTGGTGCGCGGTTCGTGTTGCTGGACAGTGCGCCAAGGCAGCTTGAACTGCCGTCCGTTGCGCGTGGCGTTACGCGGCACTACCGCGTCGGTCCGGCAAAGCAACCGGTGGACGATCCGTCCTTTACCCCGTTCGAGCTTGCGTTCAGCGGTGTCGGTTTGCGTCCTTACGCCCCGGCACATCTTAGGGCCAAGCGTGCACCGGATGGTGCGCTGGGCGTGTCGTGGATCAGGCGCACCCGCATCAATGGTGATAGCTGGGATGGCGTCGATGTACCGGTGGGGGAAGAGAGCGAGGCCTATCTGCTGCGCGTGCTTCAGGGCGGGGCGGTTCTGCAGGAGCGGGTTCTGAGCGATCCGTTCTGGCAGTACGATCCTGGCGACGAGTTGGCGGATACCGGTGGTGATCCTTACGAAATCGCGGTGGCCCAGATTTCGGCCGAGGTGGGGCCGGGCTATTTCGCGCGCCATGCGGTTTGGCCTGTGTGATCATGCGGCGGGTCTTGCATGGCGACGTCGTTGCCGCGGCGCGGATGCTTTTGACGCTTTCCCGCAAGGATCGCGAGGCGGCGTTCGTAAGGCTGGTCGAGCGGGCCCATGCCGCGGATCTCTACCGCCGCAGGGAGGGCCGTGCGCATCCGCATTGGGGCGACGGCACGCTGCGTTCGGCAGTTTTGCCGACCGACCTGCCACCCGAACCACCTTTGAGCAACGGCGCCTACCTGGATTGCCTGCTGGCGGTTCTGAGCGGGCTTTCGCGGCGCGCGGGCTATCCGCGCGCGCAGGAAATGCATTTCGGGGTGGCGGGGTCGAGTTCCAGCCGCTTTGCGGCGATCTCTTCCCCGCAATCGGTGCAAAAGCCATAGTCGCCTTCCTCGAGGCGCGTGAGGGCAAGGCGCAGGCGCTGGGCCTCATTCGTGCGGCGATTCTGGTTGGCCTTGGCCATCGACTGGTTCAACAGCGCGTCCTGCCGGGACAGACGACCGACCGACTGTTGATCAAGCTGAACGGTTTCCTGACCCTGTTTGCCAAGGGCATCGGCGCTTTCGATCTCGTCCAGACGCGCCCTAAGCAATGTGCGAAACTGATTCTGCGCCGTTTCATCCATGATCGCGATCCCCTTCATCACGGGTTTGCGTTTTCGCATGGGCAGCCTATCTGCTATAGTCACGCCAAGCAAAGGAGCGTCGACATGGCTGAAACGCGCAAGAGACTGGCCGAAATCGATCCGGTCTGGTCGCAAATTCGCGACGAATCGGAACAGGCCGTAAAGGATGAGCCGCTGCTTGGCGGATTGATCCATTCCTCGGTTCTGCATCACGAGTCGCTGGAATGTGCGCTTGCCTATCGCTGCGCCTTGAAGCTGGCTTCGGGTGAAATGTCCGAACAGTTGATCCGCGAGATTTGCGACGCGGCCTATCGGGATTCGCCGGGTTTGGCGCAGGATGCCCGCGCCGACATCGCGGCGGTCTACGATCGCGACCCGGCCTGCCACCGGTTCCTGCAGCCGCTCTTGTTCTTCAAGGGGTTCCAGGCGCTGCAGGCCTATCGCATCGCGCATTGGCTGTGGAAAACGGGCCGGCGTGACATGGCTTATTTCTTTCAGATGCGCACATCCGAGATTTTCGGTGTCGACATCCACCCGGCGGCCCGTATGGGGCGGGGCATCATGATCGACCATGCCCATTCCATCGTCATCGGTGAAACCGCCGTGGTTGGCGACAATGTCTCGATGCTGCATTCCGTGACCCTGGGCGGGACCGGCAAGGAAGAGGAAGACCGCCATCCGAAGATCGGCGATGGCGTTCTGATCGGGGCCGGGGCCAAGGTGCTGGGCAATATCCAGATCGGGCATTGTTCGCGGATTGCGGCGGGTTCGGTCGTGCTGCATGACGTGCCGCCCAAATCCACCGTCGCCGGCGTTCCGGCCAAGGTCGTCGGCGAGGCGGGCTGTGCGCAGCCTTCGGTCACGATGAACCAGATCCTGCGCGACGCGCTTTGATAACAGACACGAACCAGCCGCCCCCGGGCTGAGCGCGGGGAACAGGAAGGGGGAGCTATGGCATTTCTGTCCTTGTGGGCAGAGGCCGCACTGACATCTGCCGGTTTTTTCTGGATGGCGTTCTGGGCGTTTGGCCTAGGCTATGTCATCAGTGCGGCGATTCAATTGTTCGTCGGGCGGGCGCAGATGCGGCGCGCGATGGGCGAACGTGAGGGGCGCGCCGTCGCGCTGGCGACGTTTTTCGGCTTCATATCATCATCTTGCAGCTTTTCGGCGCTGGCGACGACGCGGGCGTTGTTCGCAAAGGGGGCGGGCTTTGTGCCGTCGCTGGCGTTTCTGCTGGCATCGACCAATCTGGTGATCGAACTGGGGATCGTCATTTCGGTGTTTTTAAGCTGGCAATTCGTTGTGGCCGAATATGTCGGCGGGATCGTCCTGATCCTGCTTATGTGGGGGCTGGTCCGTCTGAGCTTTCCGCGACGACTGGTCGATGACGTGCGCGCCCGTCTGGAGGCGGGCGAAGAGGCGCAAACGCTTGGGATATCGGCCCTGTTCGGATCGTTCGCGGCATGGGGGCGCCTGGCGCAGGCCTATCTTGGCGAGTGGCGCATGGTCTGGAAGGACGTGACCGTGGGCTTTGCGACGGCGGGAATCATCGCAGCCTTCGTGCCGCCGGCGTTTTTCACCTGGCTGTTCCCCGGTACGGGGGCTGACGAGCTGGGCCTTTGGCAGGTTGTCAGCCATGCGCTGATTGGCCCCGTTGCGGCGTTTTTCACCTTTATCGGGTCGATGGGGAATATCCCGCTGGCCGGGCTGCTGTTCGCCAACGGTGTCAGCATGGCCGGTATCATGGCATTCATCTTTTCCGATCTCGTGGTGTTCCCGGTGATCCGGGTGCATGCGCAATATTACGGCTGGCGCATGGCCGGGTATATCGCGGCGGTTTTCCTGGTGGCGCTGGTTGTGGCGGCTTTGATCATGCATGTCGGGTTCACGGCCCTGGGGCTGGTCCCGGAGGCCCAGGGGACCGGGCTGATCGCGCCTGGGGAGCGGTTCGCCATCGACTATACTTTTTGGCTGAACCTGTTCTTCGGTGCCGTGACATGTGGTTTCGGCTGGATTGCATGGCGCACCAACAAGGGCGGCGGCCACCATCACGACCACAGCCACGGCGGGGCGCTGGACCGTGTGCTTTTCTGGCTGGCGCTGCTGGCCTGGGGGTGGCTGATCGGGGGGCTGATGCTGAACCTGATCGTCTGAACGGCCGCAACCTTGCCCTGGCGCGATGGGTCAGGACCGCCCTGTAAGTAACTGACAGAAAACAAAACCGCCCCGCAGTACCCTGCGAGGCGGCTTTTGGATCATGTCGTTCGATCAGGCCAGCATTGCCATCGGGTTTTCCAGGTTGTCGACGATCTGCTGCAGCAGTTCCGCCCCGAGCGCGCCGTCGATTACGCGGTGATCGACGCTGAGCGTGACGCTCATCGCCGTTGCAACGGCCAGTTCACCGTCCTTGCCGACGACGGGTTTCTTCACGCCCGCACCAACCGCCAGGATCGCCCCGTGCGGCGGGTTGATCACGGCATCGAAATTGTCGATGCCGAACATGCCCAGGTTCGAGATCGCAAAACTGCCGCCCTGGTATTCATGCGGGGCCAGCTTGCGGTCGCGGGCGCGGGTGGCGAGGTCTTTCATCGCCGAAGACAGCGCAGACAGCGTCTTGGTTTCGGCGTCCTGAATGACCGGCGTGAACAACCCGCCTTCGATCGCCACGGCCACGGCCACGTCAGATGCCTTCATCTGGAGCACACGGTCGCCCGCCCAGACCGCGTTGGCGGCGGGGACGGCTTGCAGCGCCAGCGCGCAGGCCTTGATGATGAAGTCGTTGACGCTGAGCTTGACCCCGCGATGTTCCAGTTGTGCGTTCAGCTCGGAACGGAACTTCAGCAGCGCATCCAGGCGGATGTCGCGCCGCAGGTAGAAATGCGGAATGGTCTGCTTGGCCTCGGTCAGGCGCGCGGCAATGGTGCGGCGCATCCCGTCGAGCTTGATTTCCTCGTAGTCGCGGCCCTCGTACATCTTCAGCACGGTTTCGGTCGCGAGGCCGGCAGGCGCCGCAGCCGGGGCAGGGGCGCTGCCCGATGCCGCCGGGGCCGCATCGCCGCGCGCGGACGCCTGCGCGGCGCGGGCGCCCGGCGTGGCGTTTTCTACATCTGCCTTCACGATCCGGCCACGCGGGCCGCTGCCCGCAATCTGGCTTAGGTCGAGACCCTTGTCGGCCGCGATGCGGCGTGCAAGCGGAGAGGCAAATATGCGTTCGCCATCGCCGGATTTCGGCGCGGGCGGGGCACTGGCGGCCTCGGGGGCCGCAGCGGGCTTTTCATCGCTGTCGCCTTCCGCGGGCGCTGCCTTGGCTTCGGGTTTGGCGGCACCGGCATCGCCGGCGATGTCATCGGCGCTTTCGCCTTCTTCCAGCAGGACGGCGATGGCGGTGTTGACCTTTACGTTCTCGGTGCCTTCGGGCACGAGGATCTTGCCGATGGTGCCTTCGTCCACCGCCTCGAATTCCATCGTGGCCTTGTCGGTCTCGATCTCGGCCAGCAGGTCACCGGCGCTGACGGTGTCGCCTTCCTTGACCAGCCATTTCGCCAGTGTGCCTTCCTCCATCGTGGGGGACAGGGCGGGCATCAGGATTTCCGTGGGCATCGCGCGTCCTCCTTAGCGGTAGGTGACTTGGTTGACCGCCGCGATCACCTCGTCGACCGAGGTCAGGGCGTGGCGTTCGAGGTTGGCGGCATAGGGCATCGGCACGTCCTTGCCCGTCACGTTCACCACCGGCGCGTCGAGGTAGTCGAACGCGCGCTGCATGATGACCGCGCCGATATGGTTGCCGATCGACCCCACGGGCCAGCCTTCTTCGATGGTGACGCAGCGGTTGGTCTTCATCACGCTGGCCAGTACGGTGTCGTAGTCGATCGGGCGCAGCGTGCGCAGGTCGATCACCTCGGCCTCGACGCCGTCTGCGGCCAGTTTCTCGGCTGCCTCAAGCGCATAGGTCATGCCAATGCCAAAGCTGACAAGGGTCACATCGCTGCCTTCGCGCCAGATACGGGCCTTGCCGAAGGGGATGGTGAAATCGTCCAGCACCGGCACGTCGAAGGACTTGCCGTAGAGGATCTCGTTTTCCAGGAACACGACCGGGTTCGGGTCGCGGATCGCCGATTTAAGCAGGCCCTTCGCGTCCGAGGCCGAATAGGGCATCACCACCCTTAGACCGGGGATCTGCGCGTACCATGCGGCGTAATCCTGGCTGTGCTGGGCGGCGACGCGCGCCGCTGCGCCGTTGGGGCCGCGGAACACGATCGGGCTGCCCATCTGACCGCCGGACATATAGAGCGTCTTGGCCGCCGAGTTGATGATCTGGTCGATGGCCTGCATCGCGAAGTTCCATGTCATGAACTCGACGATCGGGCGCAAACCGCCCCAGGACGCGCCGACGCCGACCCCGGCAAAGCCGTGTTCGGTGATGGGCGTGTCGATCACCCGCTTGCCGCCGAATTCGTCCAGCAGACCCTGCGTTATCTTGTAGGCGCCCTGGTATTCGGCCACTTCCTCACCCATGACGAAAACAGTGTCGTCGCGGCGCATTTCCTCGGCCATGGCATCGCGCAGCGCCTCGCGCACGGTCTGTTTCTTGAGTTCCGTGCCTTCGGGCCAGTCAGGGCTGCGGTCGGGCTGGGGCGCATCGGCGGTGGAGTCGTCGCGCGGGGCGCTTTTCGCCGCGGCGGGCGCGGGTGCCGCTTCGTCTGCGGTCGCGGACGACGCCGCGGGTGCAGATGGCGCTTCGATATCGTCGGCGCTTTCGCCTTCGTCCAGCAGCATGGCGATGGCAGTGTTGACCTTCACGCCCTCGGTGCCTTCTTCGATCAGGATCTTGCCAATGGTGCCTTCATCGACCGCTTCGAACTCCATCGTGGCCTTGTCGGTTTCGATCTCGGCCAGGATGTCGCCGGCTTTGACTTCGTCGCCTTCCTTGACCAGCCACTTGGCCAATGTGCCTTCTTCCATCGTGGGCGAGAGGGCGGGCATCAGGATTTCAGTTGCCATTGTCTTTGTCTCCTCCCGTCACGCGTTCTGCGGCGCCACGTCGGCGTAAATGTCCGTCCACAACTCATCGAGCGCGGGTTCGGGGCTTTCCTTTGCGAAATCGGCGCTTTCGTTCACGATGGCCTTGATCTCCTTGTCGATCGCTTTCAGGTCATCCTCGGTCGCATGGTTGCCCTGCAGCAGCAGGTCGCGCACATGTTCGATGGCGTCCTTTTCCTCGCGGATCTTCTGCACCTCTTCGCGGGTGCGGTATTTTGCGGGGTCCGACATGGAATGGCCGCGATAGCGGTAGGTCTTGATTTCCAGGATGTAGGGGCCCTTGCCCGCGCGGCAGTGTTTCACCGCCTTGGCGCCCGCGTCGCGCACCGCCAGAACGTCCATGCCGTCGACGGCCTCGCCGGGGATGCCGAACGCCTCGCCTCGGGTGTGGATATCAGGGGTCGAGGTCGACCGCTTCTGCGAAGTGCCCATGGCGTATTGGTTGTTCTCGATCACGAACACCACCGGAAGATCCCAGAGCGCGGCCATGTTGAAGGTTTCGTAGACCTGCCCCTGGTTCGCGGCGCCGTCACCGAAATAGGTGAATGTCACGCGGTCGTTGCCCAGGTACTTGTCGGCGAAGGCAAGACCCGCCCCAAGCGGGACGTTGGCGCCCACGATGCCGTGGCCGCCATAGAAATGCTTCTCTTTCGAGAACATGTGCATCGAGCCGCCCTTGCCCTTGGAATAGCCGCCCTCGCGGCCGGTCAATTCGGCCATGACGCCCTTTGCGTCCATCCCGCAGGCCAGCATGTGACCGTGGTCGCGGTAGGTGGTGATGCGCTTGTCGCCTTCTTCGGCCACGGCTTCGAGTCCGACGACAACCGCTTCCTGACCGATATAGAGGTGGCAGAAACCGCCGATCAGCCCCATGCCGTAAAGCTGACCGGCCTTTTCTTCGAATCGGCGGATCAACAGCATGTCGCGGTAGAACTTTTTCAGCTCATCCGCCGAAACATTCGGTTTTGCTTGGGTTTTTCGTGCAGCCATGCTGCGCCTCCCTTGGCGATTGGCGATAGTTTAGCGTTAAACTATTCATATCGCATCGCGCCGCTCTTGGCGAGAAAGAATTTCCTGCGTGGGGATTGCGGGCATTCTTCGAAGGTGAAGGGGTGGGGGGACCGGCGCGTCCGGCGCCTTGGCCGTCAGCGAATGACGATTTCGTCCGAACGCAGAAGGCCCAGCACATCGCGCGCCTGCTGGTCGAGAAGATCAAGATCCAGGTAGTCGTCGGACAGGCGATGGGTGAGGTTTTCCATCCGCGTGACCTGCGCTTCGAGGCGGTCCAGCTCGGTCTGGAGGTTTGCGCTTTCGGCTTGGATTTCAGCGCGGCGGAACAAGCCGTAATCGCCCTGCACGGCTGCAAAGGTAAAGTAAGCGCCCATCGAGAACGCCACGACAAAGAATGCCAGGATGCCGATTGCCGGGGTTTTGCGCCGCGTCATGGTGTTGCCGTCACTGCCTTGTGCTGCGCCTCTTTCGGGCGCGTTTCATGCACAATGGCATAAGTGATTCGCGCTGTGAATCCCCCTTCTTTCAAAAGCGTGAAGTTTTTTGGCCGTTTGCCGCTGATACGCCGCGTAAGGCTGGTGGCGCGCCGGCGGTTTTGCCATCCTTTCCGCAAGGAGGACCAAACCATGCCCAACACCACGGCCCCGCATAGCGCGCTTTCGACACATGAGGTCATGAACCAGCCGGTGCCACGCGGAGACCGCGATCTGTGGCATGGCGATCAGGCGCTGCGGGCGGCTGCGCAATGGTCCGGCGCCGATGCCGAAGCGCTGGCGCGCGCCGGGGCGGCCTTCGGATCGGCCGAGGCGTGGGAACACGCTGAGAACGCCCGCCGCGATGCGCCGCGGCTGAAGTTGTTCGACCGGTCGGGGCGCCGCCGTGACGAGGTCGAGTTTCATCCGGGCTATCACGCGATCATGCAGATGGGGATGGAGCATGGCTATGCCGCCCATGCCTGGGAAGGTCACGCCGGCGGGCACGCAACACATGCGGCGCTGGTCTATTTCATGGCGCAGGTCGAGCCGGGCATTTCCTGCCCGCTGACCATGACCTATGCCGCTGTGCCCGCGTTAAGTGCGAATCCAGCGCTTGCCGAGACCTGGGTGCCCAAGCTGACGGCGCGGGCCTACGATCCGGCGATCGCGCCGGTGGCGGGCAAGCGTGCGGCGACGATGGGCATGGCGATGACCGAAAAGCAGGGCGGTTCGGACGTGCGCGCCAATTCGACCATCGCCACGCCCGAGGGCGATCATTACCGGCTGCGGGGGCACAAGTGGTTCTGTTCCGCGCCGATGTGCGACGGGTTCCTGACCCTGGCGCAGGCCCCTGGCGGGCTGACCTGTTTCCTGGTGCCGCGCTGGCTGGACGAGGGGCGCAACACGATGCACCTGATGCGCCTGAAGGACAAGTTGGGCAATCGGGCGAATGCCTCGTCCGAGATCGAGTATCACGATGCCATCGCCTTTCGCCTGGGCGACGAAGGGCAGGGCGTCAAGACGATCATCGAAATGGTGCATCACACCCGGCTCGATACCGCGATGGCGCCGGCAGGGCTGATGCGCGCGGCGCTGTCCGAGGCCCATTGGTGGGTGTCGGGGCGCGCGGCCTTTCAGCGCCGGCTGATCGACCAGCCGCTGATGCGCAGCGTCCTGGCCGACCTGACGCTGGAGGCCGAGGCCGCGCTTGCGCTCGGCTTCGGGGCGGCGCGCGCCTTTGACGGGCAGGCCGAGGCGGATCGCGCCTTTGCCCGCATATCCGTGGCGCTGGCCAAGTTCATTTCCAACAAGCGCGCCCCGATGATGATCGTCGAGGCGATGGAATGCCTTGGCGGCATGGGCTACATCGAGGAAACGCCGATGCCGATGCTCTATCGCGAAGCGCCGCTGAATGGCATCTGGGAAGGGTCGGGCAACGTGATCTGCCTCGACATCCTGCGTACGCTGGTCAAGGAGCCGCTGGCCGCCGAGGCGCTGATGGCGCGGCTGCAATCGAACCTTGGGCGCGATGCGCGCTATGACGCCGCGCTGAAGGCCCACCAGGACCGTTGGCCCGCACTGCCGCCCGAGGCCGAGGCGCGGTGGTTTGCGGAAAGCGCGGCCAACCTGTTGGCCGCGGCTTTCCTGCTGGAGCTGGAAAACACCCCCGTTGCCGAGGGGTTCATCGCCACGCGGCTGGACGGGCAACGTGGCCATGTGCCGGGCGCGGTATCGGGCATAGATATCGACGGAATCCTTGCGCGGCTGGCCTGACTGCCCGTAACCGGCGTTCAGGCCCTGCCGCCGTCGATCACCCGCAGGCGCGGCGGCAGTCGCGTGATCCGCTTGTCCGGTTCGGCGCGGCCGTTCGGCGCATCCTCGGTCAGAGCTTCGAACAATTCGTCGATGTCGCGGCTCTGGAACAGCGCCGCCGCGCGGGCGTAATCGTCCGGCCTTATCCCGTTGCGCCCTTTTGCCTTGCGGCGACGTGACCCGCCAGCGGCCGGAGCGTGCGCAGCACACCTTCGTAGCGGGCAAGCTGATCGCGGATCAGCAGCTTGCGCGCCTTGAGGTGGCGCAGCCGCAAAGTGTCGGGGGCGGGGCGCCCTTCTTCGGCGGCGATTTCGCCTTCAAGCTTGGATTTGCGGTTTTTCAGGGCGTTGACCCGTGCCGAAACCGATGCCACGCGCTCAAGAACCTTGGTTTTCATCGCGACCTCCCTAATCGTTGGCGACTTGCAAGGTTGATATGGGCAGGCGGAATGCAAATATTCAGCCAAAGCTTCATCTTTTATCCATAGGATTTTCCTATAAATGACGCTGCAAGCCGACCTGCCTTCGATGCGCCAGTTGCGGTATTTTGTGGCGCTGGCCGATAGCGGCCAGTATCGGCGCGCGGCGGAAAAGATCGGGATCAGCCAGCCATCGCTCAGCCTGCAAATCTCGGCGTTGGAGGAGGTGTTGCGCCTGCGCCTTGTCGAACGGCGGCGCGGCGGCATCATCCTGACGCCCGGCGGGCGTGAAGTGTTGCGGCACGCGCGCGAAATCCTGTCGCGCACCGAGGATATGACCAGCCTGGCGCGGTCGCTGCAATCGGGTATGTTGGGTACGCTGCGGCTGGGGTCGACCCCGACGATCGGGCCTTACATGCTGCCGGGCGTGGTCAAATACCTGCACGAGGCGCATCCCGATCTGAAACTGGCGGCCCGCGACGGTCCGCCCCGCGATGTAGTCGAGGATTTGCTGGCCGGTCGGCATGACGTGATCGTCACGCAATTGCCGTTGGCGGCGGCCGATCTCAGCGTGCGAAGGCTTTATCGCGAACCGCTGCTGCTGGCGGTCGCGGCCGACCACCCGTTGGCCGCGAAGGCAAAACTCGATCATGCGGATCTGTCGGGCGTCGATCTGCTGGCGTTGGACCCGTCCTTTGCCTTGCATGGCCAGGTTGCGGCGCTGTGCCGGGACACCGGCGCGCGGATGCGCGGCGAATACGAGGGCACGAGCCTCGATGCCCTGCGGCAGATGGTGGCGATGAATATGGGTGCGACGCTTTTGCCGGCGCTTTATGCCCGGTCCGAGTTGTCGCATAGCGATGGTGACGTGGTCGTCGTGCCGTTCAGGGCCGGGCTTTACCGCACGGTTGGGGCGGCGTGGCGGCGCAGCCTTGGACGGCCGCGCCTGATCGAGCAGTTCCTTGCCGCGGCCGATCACGTCGTGGCATCGGCCTACAAGGGCCGTGTCCTGCAGGACCGCGGCGCAGGATAATGCCGGGTATCAGCCCGCGACCGATGCGTCGTAGATGCCGTCGATGGCTGCCGCGATAGTGGCGTTGAATTCCTCGTCGGACTGCTGCGCGCTCAGACCCTCGGTCAGGGCGCGGCTGAAGCTGGCAATCATGCCGGTGTTCTGGGCCAGGCGGGCGTTGGCCTCGTCGCGGCTATAGCCGCCCGACAGCGCGACGACACGCATCACGCGCGGATGCTCGACCAGCGGTTTGTATAGGTTCGGCTGTTCGGGCAGGGTCAGTTTCAGCATCACCTGCGCGTCCTCGGGCAGCGCATCCAGATAGGCGCCAATATCGTTCAGAAGGATATCTTCGGCCTCGGCCTTGTCCGCGATCGAGATCGTCACCTCGGGTTCGATGATCGGCACCAGCCCATGCGCCAGGATCTGGCGGCCTATGTCGAATTGCTGTGCCACCACGGCGCGGATTCCGGGGGCCGATGCCGCGTTGATGACCGAGCGCATCTTGGTGCCGAAAATGCCGGCCGCAACCGCCCGCGTCAGCAGCGCGTCGAGATCGGGCATCGGTTTCATCAGTTGTACGCCGTCGCGTTCGTCGTCGAGCCCCTTGTCAACTTTCAGAAACGGCACGACACCCCGCTTTTCCCACATGAATTGCGGTGTGGGCATGCCGTCCATGTCGCGGTCCATGGTCATTTCGAACAGGATCGCGCCGATCACCTTGTCGCCGGTAAAGGCGGGCGCCTTGGCGATGCGGGTGCGCATTTCGTGGACGAGATCGAACATCTGTTCGTCACCGTCATAGGCATCTTCGGACACGCCATAAAGCCGCAGCGCCTTGGGCGTCGATCCGCCCGACTGGTCCAGTGCCGCGATAAAGCCCTGACCTTTGCGAATTTGCTCTGCCTGTGCCGCGTTCATGGTCATATGTCCCTATTCTTCTTCAAATTTATGCCCGCATGTGAATACGCCAGCGGTGCGGGTGATGCAAATATGCTTGATGTTTTACGGTACTCAGGCCGCCTGTTCCAGCGCGGCGACGCCGGGCAGCAGCTTGCCCTCCATCCACTCCAGGAATGCGCCGCCGGCGGTCGAGATATAGGTGAAGTCATCCGCCGCGCCGGCCTTGTTCAACGCAGCGACCGTATCGCCGCCGCCGGCCACCGATACCAGCGCGCCCTCGGCGCTCAGCTCGGCGGCGCGCTTCGCAGCGGCGTTGGTGGCCGTGTCGAAGGGCGCGATTTCGAAGGCGCCCAGCGGGCCGTTCCAGATCAGCGTCTTCGCGGCCTCCAGCGCGGTGATGATCCGTGCCACCGATTTCGGTCCGGCATCCAGGATCATCGCGTCCTCGGGGCAATCCGTGGCCGGGACGGTTTCGTTCTCGGCGCCTTCCGCGAATTCGCGGGCGACCACGACGTCGATGGGCAGGATGATCTCGCAGCCGGTGGCCTGCGCCTTGGCCATGATCTCGGATGCGGTGCCTGTCATGTCATGTTCGCACAGCGACTTGCCCACGCCGATGCCCTGCGCGGCCAGAAAGGTGTTGGCCATGCCGCCGCCGATCACCAGGCTGTCGACCTTTTCCACGAGGTTGCCCAGCAATTCCAGCTTGGTCGATACCTTGGCCCCGCCGACCACGGCCATCACGGGCCGGGCCGGGTGCCCGAGCGCGGCTTCGAGCGCCTCGAGCTCGGCCTGCATCAGGCGGCCCGCGCAGGACGGCAGCAGCCGCGCCAGTCCCTCGGTCGAGGCATGGGCGCGGTGCGCGGCGGAAAACGCGTCGTTGCAGTAGACATCGCCCAGTTTCGCCAGCCGGGCGGCGAATTCGGGGTCGTTGGCCTCTTCGCCGGGATGGAAGCGGATGTTTTCCAGCAGCAGCACATCGGCGGCACGCGCCTCTTCGGTCAGGTTCTCGGCGGCATCGAGCGTTTCGATGAAACGCACCTTGCGGCCGAGCTTCTGCTCAAGCACCGGCACGCAGACCCGCAGGGTCATGTCCAGCACGACCTTGCCCTTGGGACGGCCGAAATGCGCGATCAGCATCGGGTGGCCGCCCTTGGCCAGGATGTCGCGCACCGTGGGTACGATGCGTTCTATGCGGGTGGCGTCGGTGACGCGGCCATTTTCCACCGGTACGTTGATATCGACGCGCACGAGCACGCGCTTGCCCGCCAGATCCATGTCATCCAGTGTCTTCCAGGCCATGATCGCAATCCCTCGTACCGGTTGTTTGCGGGTTCTCATGGCGTGATGCCGCGCAGCCGTCAACCTCTGCGCTTGGCTTTCCCGGCGCGCGCGCCTAGGTTTGCGCAAACATCTGAAAAGGAGCGCCATATGGCCGAGATCAAGGACCCCGAAAACACCATCCTGATGGAATTGAAGGGTGGTACCGTCACCATCGAATTGCTGCCCGACGTGGCACCGAAGCACTGCGAGCGCATGAAGGAACTGGCGCGTTCGGGCCAGTATGACAACGTGGCCTTTCACCGGGTGATCGACGGGTTCATGGCGCAGACGGGCGACGTGGCCCATGCCAACATGGAAAACGGCTGGAACCCGGCGCGCGCGGGGACCGGCGGGTCGGACCTGCCGGACCTGCCGGCCGAGTTTTCCAAACTGCCGCACGATCGCGGCACACTGGGCGCGGCACGCTCGGCCAACCCGAATTCGGCCAACAGCCAGTTCTTCATCAACTTCAAGGACAACCATTTCCTGAACGGCCAATACACCGTCTATGGCCGCGTTATTGCAGGGATGGAACATGTCGATGCGATCACCCGCGGCGAGCCGCCGGCAAGCCCCGACCGCATGATCTCGGTCAAGGTGGCCGCCGATGCGTAAACTTGCATTCGCGCTGGCGCTGCTGGCGACGCCCGCCGCCGCGACGGGCATCGAAATCGAGGTCGAGGGCGAGGCAAACGGCACCATCGTCATCGACCTGCTGGAGGACGTGGCGCCGGCCCATGCCGAAAGGATTGCGGCACTGGCCGCCGAGGGCGCGTATGACGGGGTGGTGTTTCACCGCGTGATCGACGGTTTCATGGCGCAGACCGGCGACGTGAAGTTCGGCAGGATCGGTGAAGACATGCGCATGGCCGGAATGGGCGGGTCGGGCAAGCCCGACCTCAAGGCCGAATTCTCGGACGTGCCGTTCGATCGCGGGGTGGTGGGCATGGCCCGGTCGCAAGACCCCGACAGCGCCAACAGCCAGTTCTTCATCATGTTCGACGAAGGCTATTTCCTGAACGGTCAATATACGGTCGTCGGCCGCGTGACCGAAGGGATGGACGTGGTGGACGCCATCAAGCGCGGCAAGGGCCGCAACGGCGCTGTGATCGGCCAGCCCGACGTGATGAAAAAGGTCACCGTCACCGAATGAGCGACCCGACCTATCCGCCGCTCGATGAGCCCAAGCCCGTGGCGCGGGACATCTGGGTGGTGGATGGGCCGATCATCCGCTTTTACAAGATGCCGTTTTCCACCCGCGCCACCATCGTGCGTCTGGAGAACGGCGATATCTGGCTGCATTCGCCCACCCGTTGGTCGCGTGACTTGCAGCAGAAGATCGAGGCGCTCGGCCCGATCCGCCATCTGATCGCTCCGAACTGGATCCATTACGCCTATGTCGCCGACTGGCAGGCGGCGTTGCCGGATGCGCATGTCTGGGCGGCGCCTGGCGTGGCCGGGCGCGCGGCCTCGCACGGGGTGGATATCCGCATCGACCATGACCTGACGCAGGACGCGCCGCCAGAGTGGGCCGGGCAGATCGACCAGATGATCGTAGAGGGCAGTCGGCTCCATCGCGAGGTGGTGTTCTTTCACCGCGCGTCCGACACGCTGATCCTGACCGACCTGATCGAGAATTTCGAACCCGCGAAGCTGCCCTGGTGGTTTCGGCCGCTGGCATGGCTGGGTGGGGTCAGCGAACCGGGGGCGATGCCGCGCGACATGCGCGCCAGCTTTGCCGGGCACACGGACCAGTTGCGCGCACAGGTCCAGCGCATGATCGACTGGGCGCCGACGCGCGTGATCCTGGCCCATGGGCGCTGGTATCGCGAGGGCGGCACCGACGAGTTGCACCGCGCCTTTTCCTGGCTTCTCGACTGACCGGCCGGGCGCTATCGCGCCAGGTCGCCTGCCATGTCGACCAGCGTCTGGAACGCCTCGGCAAAGCGCGCGTCCTCGACCGTCAGCGCGACGCGGATATGACCCGCCGGCGCGCGGCCGAAACTTTCGCCGGGCATCACCGCGATCTTGTGGGTGTCGAGCAGCTTTTCGGCGAACTCGATCCCGCTCAGGCCCGTGGCGCGGATATCCAGCATCATGTACATCGCGCCCTGCGGCGGCAGCGCGCGGATCGCGTTCTGCCGGCCCAGAACGTCCAGCGCGATGGCCCGTCTGCGGGCAAAGGGGGCGGCGATCTCACGTTCCAGCCCGGCACCTTCGTTCAGGGCGAAAAGGGCGGCATCCTGGATGAAACCGGGCACGCCATAGGTGGTGTGGATGGCAAGGTTGGCGAGATAGCGGATCGCCGGCGCGGGCCCGACCAGCCAGCCGATGCGGCTGCCCGTCATGGCATGGCTTTTCGACATCGAGCCGACGACGAGCGTGCGGTCGGCCATGCCGGGCAGGGCGCGCGGGCTGACATGGGCGCCGTCCCAGACCTGGGTGTCGTAGACCTCGTCGGAAATGAGCCACAGGTCGTGGTCCAGGCAGACCTGCGCGATCCCGTCGAGCGTTGCGCGCGAATAGACCGCGCCGGTCGGATTGTTGGGTGTGTTGACCAGCAGGCTTTTCGCGCCCGGTGCGGCCGCGGCCAGATCGGCGGCGCGGGGCTGGAACGCGTCCTCGGCATGGGCGGCCACGGCAACGGGCCTTGCGCCCACGCCGCGGATGGTGCCGGGGTAGGTGGCGTAATAGGGGTCGATGAACAGGGCGCGGTCGCCCTCGTCGCAAACGGCGTGATGCGCGGCGAACAGCGCCGATTGCCCGCCGGGGGTGATCAGCACGTTGGCGCGGGTCGTTTCGACGCCGGTGCGCGCCTGCACGCGGGCGGCCACCGCATCGCGCAATTCGTCGGTGCCCGCCATCATCGCGTAACCGGTGTGACCGCCGCGGGCCGCGCGATCCATCGCGGCCAGGATCGACGGATCGGTGCGGATGTCATGTTCGCCAATCGTCAGTTCGACAACCGGTTCGCCCGCATCCACCATCGCGCGCGCCTTGAAGAACAAGTCCCAGCCGTCGCCCTCGGCGCCGACCATTCCTGTGATCCTGCTCGACAGTTTCATGGCACGGCCCCTTTCGGTTTGATCAAATTCCGTGCCGACCATGGCCGCGTCGATTCCGCTTGGCAAGGGCCGGGCAGGGGCGTAATGTCACGTCCCATGAACGGCACCTGCATCATCTGCATCTGCATTACCTGCTGAGATATCTCGGCGGGCCGTTCCTTCTTTCCCTTGCGCATCGAAGTTGCTAAGCCCGCCGCGGACGCCCGCGTGTGAGGACAGACATGACCGAAATCCGGCTCTACAACACGAAAACCCGCCAGAAAGAGCGGTTCCAGCCGATCGACCCCGACAATGTGCGCATGTATGTCTGCGGGCCAACGGTCTATGACCGCGCGCATCTGGGCAATGCACGCCCGGTGATCGTGTTCGACGTGCTCTACCGCCTGTTGCGCCATGTATATGGGCCGGATCACGTCACCTACGTGCGCAATTTCACCGACGTGGACGACAAGATCAACGCCACCGCGCTGGCCCGGAAAGAGGCTGGCGCCAAGGGAACGCTGGAAGAGCTGATCGCCGAACGGACCGAGGAAACCATTGCCTGGTATCACGCTGACATGTGCGAGCTCCGCACCCTGCGGCCCGACCGCGAGCCGCGCGCGACGCAATGGATCGGCGCGATGATCGCCATGATCGAAGATCTGATCGCAAAGGGCCACGCCTATGCCGCCGAGGGCCATGTGCTGTTCTCGGTCGACAGCTACCGCGACTACGGCAAGCTGTCGGGCCGGTCGGTCGATGACATGATCGCCGGCGCGCGGGTCGAGGTCGCGCCCTACAAGCGCAACCCGATGGATTTCGTGCTGTGGAAACCGTCTTCGGACGACCTGCCGGGCTGGGACAGCCCCTGGGGCCGGGGGCGTCCGGGCTGGCATATCGAATGCTCGGCCATGGCCTATGAGCTGCTGGGCGAGACGTTCGACATCCACGGCGGCGGGATCGACCTGCAGTTCCCGCACCACGAGAACGAGATCGCGCAAAGCTGCTGCGCCCATCCCGAGGGCGGGTTCGCGCGGTTCTGGTTGCATAACGAGATGCTGCAGGTCGAGGGCAAGAAGATGTCCAAGAGCCTGGGCAACTTCTTTACCGTGCGCGACCTGCTGGACCAGGGCGTGCCGGGCGAGGTGATCCGCTTCGTCATGCTGTCCACGCATTACCGCAAACCGATGGACTGGACCGAGAAGAAGCGGGAAGAGGCGGAACGGACGCTGCGGAAGTGGTATGCACAGGCCGCCACCGCGATCGGTAACGGCGCACCCTATCAAGGCGTCGTCGCGGCGCTTTCGGATGATCTGAACACCGCGCAGGCCATCGCGGAATTGCACCAGCTTTCACTGGCCGATGACGCGACAACCCTTCGTCACAGTCTGCAGTTTCTCGGGTTCATGGGCGGTGATGTGCCGGATTGGGCCTCGGTTCCCGCGGCGGACCTCGCGGCGCTCGCCGAAAGGTTGGCGTCGGCGCGGGCCGACGCGATGGCGACCAAGGATTTCGGCCAGGTCGACGCGATGAAATCCGCGCTTCTGGCCGCGGGTGTTGAGGTGCGCATGTCCAAGGATGGGGTCGATCTGGTGCCCGGCCCGGATTTCGACCCGGCCAAGCTGGAGGGGCTGCTGTGATGGTTTCCCTTGCTGATCAGAGGGCCGCAAGCGCCCCGGGCTTTGACCTCTCCAACCCGGAGGTTCAGGCATGACCCGCGATCGCCTCTACATCTACGACACCACGCTGCGCGACGGGCAGCAGACGCAGGGTGTGCAGTTCTCGACCGCCGAAAAGATCAAGATCGCGGCCTCGCTGGATGCCTTGGGGGTCGATTACATCGAAGGCGGCTGGCCCGGTGCGAACCCCACCGACAGCGCGTTTTTCGATGCCCGGCCCGACACGCGCGCGCGGTTCACCGCCTTCGGCATGACCAAGCGCGCGGGCCGGTCGGCGGAAAACGACGATGTGCTGGCCGCCGTGCTGAACGCGGGCACGCCCGCCGTCTGCCTTGTCGGCAAGACGCATGATTTTCACGTCACCACTGCGCTTGGCATCACGCTGGAGGAAAACCTCGAAAGCATCCGCGCCAGCGTCGCGCATGTGGTGGGCCAGGGGCGCGAGGCGCTGTTCGACGCCGAGCATTTCTTTGACGGCTGGAAGGCCAACCCGGACTATGCGCTGGATTGCCTCAATTCCGCGCTGACGTCCGGTGCGCGCTGGATCGTGCTGTGCGACACCAACGGCGGCACGCTGCCCGACGAGGTGGGCCGCATCACCGCCGATGTGATCGCCGCCGGCATCCCCGGCGACCGGCTGGGCATCCATTGCCACAACGACACCGAAAACGCGGTTGCCTGTTCGCTGGCGGCGGTCGATGCGGGTGCGCGGCAGATCCAGGGCACGCTGAATGGTCTGGGCGAACGCTGCGGCAATGCCAACCTGACCACGCTGATCCCGACGCTGCTGCTCAAGGAACCCTATGCCAGCCGCTATGACACCGGCATCACGCCCGAGGCTCTGCAGGGCCTGACACGGATCAGCCGGCAGCTTGACGACATCCTGAACCGCGTGCCGCTGCGCCAGGCGCCCTATGTCGGCGCCAGCGCCTTTGCGCACAAGGCCGGGCTGCATGCCAGTGCGATCCTGAAAGATCCCAGCACCTACGAACATATCGACCCCGCCCTTGTGGGCAACGCGCGCATCGTGCCGATGTCGAACCAGGCGGGCCAGTCGAACCTGCGCCGCCGCCTGTCCGAGGCCGGGATCGAGGTGCCAAAGGACAGCCCCGCGCTGGCCCGCATCCTCGATATCGTCAAGGACCGCGAAGCGCAGGGATACACCTATGACAGCGCGCAGGCGTCATTCGAGTTGCTGGCGCGGGGCGAGCTGGGGCAGTTGCCCGAGTATTTCGAGGTCAAGCGCTACAAGGTCACGGTCGAGCGGCGCAAGAACAAGTACAACCGCATGGTCAGCCTGTCCGAAGCGGTCGTGGTGGTGAAGGTCGACGGCGAAAAGAAACTGTCGGTCAGTGAATCGCTGGACGAGGCGGGCAGCGACCGCGGCCCGGTTAACGCACTGGCGCGCGCGCTTGCCAAGGATCTGGGGCGCTATTCCGACCTGATCGCGGATATGCGGCTTGTCGATTTCAAGGTGCGTATCACCCAAGGCGGCACCGACGCCGTGACGCGCGTGATCATCGACAGCGAAGACAGCGCCGGTCGGCGCTGGTCGACGGTTGGCGTCAGCCCCAACATCGTCGATGCATCCTTTGACGCCCTGCTGGACGCGATCGTCTGGAAGCTGTTGCGCGAAACCGGGGCCTAGGCCATGCGGGCAGGGGATCGCGATGCTGGGTAAGGTGCTGATCTTTGTCGCGGTATCCTGTGCGGTCTATCTTGCGATTGCCCTGGGACTGATCGTGTCACAGCGCCCGGGTGCCCTGCCGCAGGGCAAGTCCCTCGATTTTGGCAAGCTGATCGCCGGCCGCACGGCGTCATCGGGCGAGGCCGGGCTGCGCCGGGGCACTGTCACCACCCCCGACTGCTACGCGCATCCCATCACCTATGCGGGCGAGGGCGATGCCACCAAGCCGCTGGTCATCCTCGTGCATGGGTCCGGGTGGCACGGTGCGCAGTTCGACCGGCTGGCCTGGTCGCTGAGCGACGTTGCCGAGTTGCGCGCCGTCACGCTGCGCGGCCATGGCGCGGACCCGGAACGCCGCGGCGACGTGGGGTATATCGGCCAGTTAGAGGATGATCTTGCGCACATCATCGGCGATGCCGCCGGCCGCAAGGTGGTGCTGTTGGGGCATTCCTCGGGTGGCGGGCTGGTGGTGCGGTTTGCCGGCGGACCGCATGGCGCGAAGATCGACGCCGCGATCCTGCTGGCGCCGTTTCTGCAATACGACGCGCCCGTGACACGGCCCAATTCCGGTGGCTGGGCGCATCCGCTGACGCGCCGCGTCATCGGCCTTTCGATGCTGAACGCAGTGGGGATTCATGCGCTGGATCACCTGACGGTGATCCAGTTCGCGATGCCGCGCACGGTTCTGGACGGCCCGCTTGGGCACACCGCGACCACAGCCTATAGCTGGCGGCTCAACCAATCCTACGCGCCCCGGCGCGATTATCTTGCCGACGTCGCGTCCTTGCCGCCATTCCTGCTGATCGCCGGCCAAGCGGACGAAAGCTTTGTCGCCGAAGGGTACGAGCCGCTGATGTCTGGCGCGACCGCGAAGGGGCGCTACCATGTGCTGCCGGGTGCGGGGCATCTGGACGTGGTGGACGATCCGCGCACCGAAACGCTGATACGGGACTTTCTTGGTGATCTCTGACGACCTCAACGCTTGTGCGGGCCTTGTCGAACGGGGCGATATGGAACGGTTCATGGCCGCCATGGCGGCCCCGCCGGCCGCGCGCGACGTGCTGTTCCCGTTATATGCCTTCAATGTCGAGGTAAGCCGCGCGCCCTGGGTTACGCAAGAGCCGATGATCGCCGAAATGCGCCTGCAATGGTGGCGCGATGCGCTGGACGAGATCGCGCGCGGCGACACGCCCCGCCGGCACGAGGTCGTCAGCCCTCTGTCGGCGATCCTGGACGATCCTGCCTGCGCCGTTCTGGACCGGCTGGTTCTTGCGCGGCGCTGGGATATCTACCGCGATCCGTTCGAGGATGCCGCCGCGTTCGACACGTTCCTGGACGATACCGCGGGCGGGCTGATGTGGGTCGCGGCGCGCGCCCTTGGCGCACCGGACGCAGCCGAACAGACCGTTCGCGATATCGGTTTTGCGCATGGTCTTGTCGCCTGGTTCCGCGCGATCCCCGCGCTCGAGGCGGCGGGCCGGGTGCCGCTGGTGGATGGCCGCCCCGAGGCGGTGGCCGGGCTTGCGCGCCGCGCCCTTGACCGCTTGGGTCAGGCGCGCAAGACGCAGACCGCCTTGCCGCGCGCGTCCCGCGCAGCGCTGTTGCCGGCATGGAAATCCGCGCCGATCCTGCGCGCTGTGGCGAAAGATCCGGCGCGTGTTTCTGCGGGGGCGATGGATCTGTCCGAGGCAGGATCGCGGCTGCGGCTGATCCTTGCGGCTGGGCGCGGGCGGATATGAAAAGGCCCGGATGCTGCGGCATCCGGGCCTGTCGTGCGGGTATCGCCGATAGGATCAGTTGGCGGCGGTGACCGTCGCCATGTCGAATGCAGCGGTAAAGCCCTTGAGCGACATGTCCAGCTCCAGCGGTTTGTCCGGTGTGACAAAGGGCGTCAGGCTGACGGTAGCCTTTGCGCCGCGCTTGAACGCGCTGATGTCTTCGGCAGTAAAGCCGATGCGCGCGTAACACCCCAGCGGGTCGCAAACGGCGAAGGGATACCGTTTGGCCTGTCCGCCATCCACACGGATCGTCAACTGCGCGGTCAGCAGCGTTTCCAGAGGCACGGCAACCAGGGCGCCGGCAACAGCGCGCTGGCCTTCGGGAAGCTTGAAGATCCGCACGTTCGAAACGGTGTTGCCATTCGCATCTGCCAGCGACTGGAACAATTGACATGGCTCTTCCTGGCCTTCGGGAACGCGGATGCATTCCATCGCCCAGTCATCGACCATCTCGCGCAGGTAGGGCGTGCCGGGCGCGTTCGGATCCTGGATGTTCTCGCCCATCTGAAGTTCGCCGCCCTGCTGCGCCGCTTCGGCCCCGACGACGGATTGCGGGTTCTCTTCGGATTGCGCGGCGTCACCTTCCTGCGTGCCGGTCTGCTGTGCGATTGCGGCAAGCGGCGTGGAAAGAAGCGCGATAATGGAAAGCGTGGAAAGCAGTCTGGGCATGGTATCCCCGTTTTTCGTGTCACAAATCGTTGGGCGCGGCTTAGCATGACGCGCGGGGCTTGTCAGGCGCGAAATCGCCGCAAGCCCAAGTGTGCGTGCGAAATTCCGCCAAGGCGCAGGGCGAACCGTCCACATGAAAAAAGAGGCCCGAAAGGCCTCTTTTTCCTTGTTTTTCACTCCCCGTCGGACTGGCCGACTTAGTCATTGATCGGACGCTAGGATGTTTCCCCCGTCCGGTCAACAGCCAATAGATCACAATTTGCGCAGCGGCCGGCCGACAACCGCCGGCACATGTCGCAGATGCTGAAAAAAGCCGCATCCCGAAGGATGCGGCCAGTCTGACAGGGAGGAAGTCGGCCCGCGCCGAAAGTGGACATGTGGCAACGGGCGCAATTCACTCTGGCATGGTGGGGTTAAGATTGTATGGTCGGGTCCGAACGGTTGTGGTCGAAAGGGGCTGGTCGCGTGGAAAACGGTATTTTCATTGGTGGCGGTGGCGAGAATTACGGCGAAAAGCAGTATCTCGCGCTGGGATATGCAAACCGTCACGGGCTTGTGGCCGGGGCGACGGGGACGGGCAAGACCGTCACGCTGCAGATCCTGGCGGAAGGGTTTTCCGCGGCGGGCGTTCCGGTGATCCTGTCGGACGTGAAGGGCGATCTTTCAGGGCTTGCCGTGGCGGGCGATCCGGCCGGCAAGCTGCATGCGCCCTTCATGGAGCGCAACGCCAAGATCGGGTTCGACGATTTCACCTATGACCGGTTTCCCGTCACGTTCTGGGATCTGTTCGGTGAGCAGGGCCACCCGATCCGCACGACGGTGGCCGATATGGGGCCGCTCCTGCTGTCGCGTCTGCTGGAACTGTCAGAGGCGCAGGAGGGTATCCTGAACATCGCCTTCCGCCTGGCCGACGAGCAGGGCATGCCGCTTCTCGATCTCGAAGACCTGCAGGCGCTGCTGGTCTGGGTGGGCGAGAACCGCGAGGATCTGTCGCTGCGCTATGGCAATATCTCCGTCCAGTCGGTCGGCGCGATCCAGCGCAGGTTGCTGGTGCTGGAAAACCAGGGCGGGGCGGATTTCTTTGGCGAACCCGCGTTGGAACTGGCCGACCTGATGCGCACCGATGCCGACGGGCGGGGCATGATCAACATCCTTGCCGCCGACCGGCTGATGGGCAGCCCGCGCCTTTATGCGACGTTCCTTCTGTGGCTTCTGTCCGAGCTGTTCGAGGAACTTCCCGAAGTGGGCGATCCCGACAAGCCCAAGCTGGTCTTCTTCTTCGACGAGGCGCATCTGCTGTTCGACGACGCGCCCAAGGCGCTGGTCGACAAGGTCGAACAGGTCGCGCGTCTGATCCGGTCCAAGGGGGTGGGCGTGTATTTCATTACCCAGAACCCCGCGGACGTGCCCGAGGATATCCTCGGCCAGTTGGGCAACCGCGTGCAGCATGCGCTGCGCGCCTTCACGGCCAAGGACCGCAAGGAATTGCGCATGGCCGCCGAAACCTATCGCGACAACCCGCGCTTCGACACCGAAGAGGCGATCATGCAGGTCGGCGTAGGCGAGGCCGTCACCTCGATGCTGCAGAAAAAAGGCGTGCCCGGCATGGTCGAACGCACGCTGATCCGCCCACCAGCATCCCGCCTCGGGCCGCTCTCCGGGCCGGAACGCCGGGCTGTCATCGACGCCAGCACGCTCAAAGGCAAGTATGAAACGCGGGTGGACCGGGATTCGGCCGCCGAAATCCTCGCGCGCCGCGCAGAAGAGGCCGCCCGCGCCGCGGCTGAAGCCGAAGCCGCCGAAGAAGAGGCCGAGGACGTCACCCTGCGAGAGTTCAACGCCGGCCGCCGTTATACCGCCGACCGGGTCGGGCGGTCCTCCAGCCGCTCGACGCGCAGCAACAGCCGGGGCGACACGCTGGGCGAGGCGCTCGGCAAGGCGCTGGTCAAGGAATTGCGCGGCACCACGGGCCGCCGGATCGTGCGCGGCATCCTGGGCGGGCTGTTCAAGTCGCGCTGATCGCCAGCTCGGGCGCAACGGACGCCCGCCTGACAGCGGATGGAAAAGAAAAGGGCGGGCGCCTCGCGGCCCCGCCCTTTGTTCGTCCTGTCCTTGGGGCGTCTACTTTTCGGGCAGCAGGCCCCGTGGGCTGAACCGCAGCACCAGCAGAAGGATCAGACCCATGGTGAACAGCCGCATATGCGCGGCGCCTTCCAGCATGTGGTCGCGCAGCCAGTAGCCTTCGGACATCCCGCTTGTCAGGGTCTGCATCAGCCACAGGCCGATCGGTTCGACCTGCACCCACAGGAACCAGATCAGGAACCCGCCCAACACGGCCCCAAGGTTGTTGCCCGACCCGCCGACGATCACCATCACCCATACAAGGAAGGTAAAGCGCAGCGGCTGATAGCTGGTCGGCACAAGTTGCCCGTCCAGCGTGGTCATCATCGCGCCCGCGATGCCGCAGATGGCCGAGCCGAGCACAAAGATCTGCAGGTGACGGGCCGTCACGTCCTTGCCCATCGCCTCGGCCGCAACCTCGTTGTCGCGGATGGCGCGCATCATCCGGCCCCAGGGGCTGTGCAGCGCGCGCTGCGCCAGGATCAGTAGAACGATCAGAACCACCGCGAAAAGCGCCGAGTAGGCCAGCTTTACATAAAGCGTCGAGGCCGTGACCGGATCGACGCCAAGGTTGATGGCCCGTTCGACAAAGGCGGGATCGTTCTGCAGGTCGATCTCGTATGGCACGGGGCGGGGCAGGCCGATCACGTTCTTGACGCCCCGGCTCAGCCAGTCCTCGTTCTTCAGGACCGCGATCACGATCTCGGCAATGCCCAGCGTGGCAATCGCCAAGTAGTCGCTTCGCAGACCCAGCGCCGTCTTGCCGATGATCCATGCCGCGCCGGCTGCCAGCAGACCGCCAATGGGCCAGGCGATCAGCACCGGCAGGCCGAGCCCGCCAAGATAGCCGCTGACGGACGGGTTCACGGCCTCGATGGCTTCGACACCACCGTCAAAGACCGTGCGGAAGACGAAAAAGCCCACCAGCAGGACACCGATCAGCGTGATGTTCCTGATCTTGCCCGGCGCCATGGCCTTGTAGGTCAGGATCGTGCCGACGATGGTGGCTGCGCCCAGCAAAAGGCCCAATAGCACCCGTATGCCGCCCGCGGCCCAGGCTTCGTTGGTTGGGGGCATCGCCACGATGACGGCGGCCAGGCCGCCAAGTGCGACAAAGCCCATGATCCCGACGTTGAAAAGCCCGGCAAAGCCCCATTGCAGGTTCACACCCAGCGCCATGACCGCACTGATCAGTCCCAGGTTCAGGATCAGCAACGCCGAGTTCCAGCTTTGAACAAAGCCGGTCCCGATGATCAGCACCGCCACAAGGGCGAATAGCCCGATTGTCTTGACCTTGTCGCTCATACCGCTTTCCCCTTGAAGAGACCGGTGGGTTTGAACAGCAGAACGATCAGCAGGATCGCAAAGCTGACGGCGAATTTGTAGTCCGTGCTCAGCAACTGCACGAGGCCCGACGGTTCGAGCGATTCAGGCAGCATGTAGCCCAGCACCTTTTTCCAGGCGTAAGTCACGAAGACCTCGGAAAAGGCGATCACGAAACCGCCCGCGATCGCACCCAGAGGGCTGCCCAGCCCGCCGACGATGGCGCTGGCGAAAATCGGCAGCAGAAGTTGGAAATAGGTGAATGGCTTGAAGCTCTTGTCCAGGCCGTAAAGAACCCCTGCTATGGTCGCCAGCGCGGCCACGATCAGCCAGGTCACCAGCACGACGCGTTCGGGGTTGATGCCCGACAGCAGCGCCAGATCCTCGTTGTCGGAATAGGCGCGCATGGATTTGCCCGTGCGCGTGCGGTTTAGGAACCAGAACAACAGGGCCACGACGATCACGGCCGTGACCACGGTGATGCCCTGCGTCGATTTCAGCGCCAGACCTTCCTGCAGGCCGGTCATCTCGCGGAATTCTCGGGCGGTGATAATGAACCGTTCGCCATCCGCAAATCGCTGTTCATCGGGCCCGATGATGAAGCGCACGATGCCGTTGAAGATGAACATCACGCCAAGCGAGGCCATCACCAGGATGATCGGCTTTGCCTTTACCTCGCGGTAGAACTTGTAAACCACGCGGTCGGTTGCCAGCACCGCAAGCACACAGGCCGCAATGCCGAATGGCAGGGCCAGAAGGGCCGTCGGCAACGGGCCGAAACTGACTCCGGCGGATTGCAGGGCCCATGTGAACAGGATGGTCGCCATGGTTCCGAACGCCATTGTGTCGCCATGGGCAAAGTTGGAAAAGCGCAGGATGCCGTAGATCAGCGTGACCCCAAGCGCCCCCAGCGCCAGCTGGCTGCCATAGGCAATTGCGGGGATCAGCACGAAATTGGACAGCGCCACGATTGCGTTGAGAATATCCATCACCTCAGCCCCCCAAGAAGGATTTGCGCACTTCGGGATCGGCCAGCAGCTCTTTGCCGGTGCCCGTATAGGCGTTCGCGCCCTGCACCAGAACGTATCCCTTGTCCGCGATGGCCAGCGCCTGGCGGGCGTTCTGTTCGACCATCAGGATCGGCAGTCCGGTGCGGCTGACCTCGATGATGCGGTCGAACAATTCGTCCATCACGATGGGGCTGACGCCTGCCGTCGGTTCGTCCAGCATCAATACCTTGGGCTTGGTCATCAGCGCGCGGCCCACGGCAACCTGCTGACGCTGCCCGCCCGACAATTCGCCCGCCGCCTGGCGGCGCTTGTCGCGCAGGATCGGAAACAGCTCATAGACCTGTTCCATCGTGTCGCGGATGTCGTCGCGGCGGATGAAGGCGCCCATTTCCAGGTTCTCTTCGACCGTCATCGAGGTGAAGATGTTGTTGGTCTGCGGCACGAAGCCCATGCCCTTTTGCACCCGGTCCTGGGGGCTGAGCGCGGTGATGTCCTCACCATCCAGCAGAACCCGGCCCTGGCGCACGTCCAGCATCCCGAAAACGGCCTTCATCGCGGTCGATTTGCCCGCGCCGTTCGGCCCGACGATCACCGCGATCTCGCCCGCGTTCACCGCGATGGTGCAATCGTGCAGGATGTCGGGGCCCTTGCCATAGCCGCCGGTCATCGCCTCGCCGATCAGAAAGGGCGTGTCGCCGTCGACCGGTGTGGCCTTGCCCCCCTTGCGCGTCGGCGTCGAGCCAACCCCGTGGGTCTTGGTGATCGAGCGGTCCTTGTTGCCGCGATCGTTCTGGTACGGGTTGTCACCCATTGCCGTCCCCCGTCTTCTTGTTGCCGGAATTTTCTTGCGGGTGCGGGGTTGCCCCGCCATGCTGGGGCGGGCGTGCCTGCGGCACGCGCCCCGTTTACGCCCCGGTTTCTTCCAGCTTGTCCTTGTTTTTCAGCCCCGTGCCCAGGTAGGCCTCGATCACGTGCTCGTTTGCCTTGATCTCGGCCAGCGTACCTTCGGCCAGAACCTTGCCTTCGGCCATGCAGATCACCGGATCGCAAAGCTTTTCGATGAAATCCATGTCGTGTTCGATCACGACGAATGTATATCCGCGCTCCTTGTTGAGCTGGATGATCGCATCCCCGATCGTGTTCAGAAGCGTCCGGTTCACGCCGGCGCCGACCTCGTCCAGGAAAACGATCTTGGCATCGACCATCATCGTACGGCCCAGTTCCAGAAGCTTTTTCTGCCCGCCCGACACCTGGCCCGCCTTGTGATCGGCCAGGTGGCTGATGGTCAGGAATTCAAGAACCTCGTCGGCCTTGGCGCGCAAGGCGCGTTCTTCGTCAGCGATGCGCTTGCGGCCGAACCAGGTGTCCCACAGCCGTTCGCCCGACTGGTTGCCCGGCACCATCATCAGGTTTTCCCGGCAGCTCATCGAATGGAATTCGTGCGCGATCTGGAAGGTGCGCAGCAGGCCCTTGTGGAACAGCTCGTGCGGGGGCAGGCCGGTGATGTCCTCGCCCTGCATGGTTATGCGGCCCGATGTCGGCGGCAGAACGCCGGCGATCACGTTGAAAAGGGTGGTCTTGCCTGCGCCGTTCGGCCCGATCAGCCCGGTGATCGACCCTTCGGCGATTTCAAGCGACGCGCCATCGACGGCATGAAACCCGCCGAAATGCTTGTGCACGTCCTCGACGACGATCATCTGTCCCATATGTCCCCCGGGATAATCGTGCGATTGCGGATGCAGAATGCCGCGCCCCGGTCTGGCCGGGGCGCGGCGTCGCGTATTTGCCGATTTAGCGGTATTCGACGGTTACGAACTTGCCGTCCTTGATTTCCACAACGCGGTAGCTGCCGGCGGCTTCGCCCGGGCCGATCAGCTCGACGCCGGTGGCGCCGACCAGGTCGACATCCCCGCCATTGGCCAGGATTTCCAGTGCCTTGCCCAGCTCACCGGGGTTGATCTTTTCGCCCGGAGCGTTGGCGACCATTTCCACCTTGTCCTTGTAGACGTTGGGATCGGTCGAACCGGCGGCCTGCATGGCCAGCATGATCAGAGCTGCCGCGTCATAACCTTCGGCGGTATAGGGCGACTGGCTGTCGAACTTGTCGGCACCCATGTCCTGGAAGATCTTGGTGCCGTCGCTGTTGGAGCCCGGAGCCTGACCCTTGGAGCCTTCGATCTCGGTGCCGAACGCATCCGACAGCGACTGGCCGACCATGCCGTCAGGCAGGTGGAAACGATCGAACGCGCCAGTGTCGAGTGCCGAGCGGATGATGCCCGCGCCACCCTGGTCAAGATAACCCGCGACAACCAGCACTTCGCCGCCGGCGGCTGCCAGTGAGGCGACTTCGGCCGAATAGTCTGCCTTGCCGTCTTCGTGTGCGGCCGAGATCGTCACTTCGCCACCTTTGTCGGTGTAGGCGGCGGCGAACGCATCTGCCAGACCCTTGCCGTAGTCGTTGTTGGTATAGGTCACGGCAACCGATTTCACGCCGTCATCCAGCAGGATGTTGGCCATGACTTCGCCCTGGCGCGCATCCGACGGAGCGGTGCGGAAGAACAGGCCGTTGTCTTCGGCGGTGGTCAGCGCGGGGCTGGTGGCCGAGGGCGAGATCATCACGATGCCGTTCGGCACGGCCACGTTGGCCAGGATCGCACCGGTCACACCCGAACAGGTGCCGCCCACGATGCCTTTGACGCCATCGGCGGTGATCGCACGTTCGGCGGCTGCGGTGCCGGCCGATGCGTCGATGCAGGTCGAGTCGCCGCGGACCGGAACGACGGTCATGCCGTTCATGAACTTGCCGCTCGCGTTCACCTCTTCGATCGCCATTTCCATTGCCGAGGCCATCGGGCCGACCAGCGATTCCGTCGGGCCGGTAAAGCCCTGCAGGATGCCGATCTTGACCTCTTCGGCGGCAGCGCCCGACGCCATCAGCGCCACGGCTGCGGTCGCGGTCAGAAATTTCTTCATTGGTTTACTCCCTTGGTTGGTTTGGCCCTACTGTAACGCGGCCATGCTGAACGGACAGGGTGGCCGTTATCCCGGCGCCTTCCGTTTCATTTGCTCAGATTTTGTAACCCTTGTTCCGTTTGACCGGATAGTCGTCGCCCCGGCGTGCGGCTCGCACCGGCACCGGAATAGGGCGCGGCGCTGGCGACAGAAGGGAACGAAGCGACCGCGCCGATTGGCGCATGAGGTCACCCGGTGACGGAATACCGGTCCGGTCGGACTGCGCTGCGCCGGCCCGCAATGTGCCAAGCGCGGCGGTCACCGCCAGAATCAGTGTTTTCATTCCTCGACTCCCCGTTGGAACTTAGGTCCGTTTCGGAGCCTATTCCGACAAATTTGAAAAGAAAAGGCGTTTCGGTAATCCTGCCGCAACGCAAACGCACCGGGGTTGTCCCGGGCCTGCGGCATTCCATCTTAATATGAAACTCGCAGTCTGTCGGAGGAGTTGCATGTTTCGTGCCGCGCTTGTCGCCCTGTCTATTTGTCTTGCCGTGCCCGCCTGGGCCGAGCGTCTCGACAGTCGCGGCGGGCCGATCCAGGCCGATCTGGTGGCCGATGGGTTTTTTGCCCCCTGGTCGCTCGGGTTCCTGCCAGATGGCGGTGTGCTCGTGACCGAACGCGGCGGAACGCTGTGGCATTTGCGGGCCGATGGCAGCAGGGACGAAGTGGCCGGCTTGCCTGGCGATCTGGTCGAAATCGGGCAGGGCGGTTTGCTGGACGTGCTGATCCCGCGCGATTTCGCGACCACGCTCGAGGTTCTGTTCTCGCACGCCGCCCGCCAGCCGGGCGGTGCGGGCACGGCGATCAGCGCAGGCACGCTCAGCGCCGACGGGACGCGTTTGCAGGACGTTCGGCGCCTGTTCGAAATGGCGCCGGGCAGTTCGGGTGGGCGGCATTTCGGCGGGCGGCTGGTCGAAGGGCCCGATGGACGGATCTTCCTGTCGATCGGGGATCGCGGCGACCGGCCTTCGGCGCAGGATGTCGGGCGTCACAATGGCAGCATCATCCGCATCAACCGCGACGGCAGCGTGCCCGCCGACAATCCGTTGGTCGGCCGTGACGGCGCACGGCCGGAAATCTGGACATGGGGGCACCGCAACCCGCAGGGCATGGCGCTCGATGGACGGGGCCGTCTGTGGACCAATGCCCACGGCGCGCGCGGGGGCGACGAGGTGAACCTGATACGCAAGGGGCGCAATTATGGCTGGCCGGTGATCTCCTACGGCCGGCACTATTCCGGCGCAAAGATCGGCGAAGGCACCGCCAAGCCTGGTATGGAGCAGCCGGAATTCTACTGGGATCCGTCGATCGCGCCTTCGGGGATGGTGATCTATTCGGGCAAGCTCTGGCCGGATTGGAAAGGGGATTTCCTGGTCGGCTCGCTCAAGTTCGACATGATCAGCCGCCTGTCCGGTTCACCCCTGCGCGAAATCGAGCGGATCGAGGGCAACGCGACGCTGCGCGTCCGCGACCTGCGCGAGGCGCCCGACGGATCGATCTGGATGATCTCGGAAGCCAACGGTGCGATCTACCGCCTGACGCCGGCGCGCTGAAACCGCGCGCTTTCGACGCCAAACCGCGCGGGTTTCAGATCGACAGACGCGCGCCCTGGCTTCCGCGTTCGCGGTAGGGGGTGGTGTTGTAATGCGCCCGGTAGCATTTCGAGAAATGAGAGGGCGAGGCAAAGCCGCACGCCAACGCCACGTTGATCACGCTCATGTCGGTCTGCATCAGCAGGTTGCGGGCCTTCTGCAGCCGCAATTCCATGTAATAGCGCTTGGGGCTGCGGTTGAGGTAGCGCCGGAAAAGCCGTTCCAACTGCCGGGTCGACATGCCGACCTCTTTTGCCAGGATCGAGGGGCTGATCGGCTCCTCGATATTCTGTTCCATCTTCTGGATCACCTGGCTCAGCTTGGGGTGGCGTACGCCGATACGCGTGGGAACACTCAGGCGCTGGGTGTCCTGGTCGGTGCGGATCGAGGAATAGATCTGCTGGTCGGCCACCAGATTGGCGATTTCCTCACCATGATCGTCGGCCACCAGCTTCAGCATAAGGTCGATCGAGGACGTCCCGCCGGCGGTCGTCATCCGGTTGCCATCGATCACAAAGACCGACTTGGTCAGCGTGACCTCGTCGAACTCCTCAGCGAAGCTGTCCTGGTTTTCCCAGTGGATCGTCGCGCGCTTGCCATCCAGAAGCCCGGCCCGCGCCAGCGTGTAGGCCGCGGTGCACAGCCCGCCCAGGCGCAGGCCCTTGCGTGCCTCGCGGCGCAGCCAGCTGAGCATGCGTTTTGTCGTCGCTTTTTGTACGTTGATGCCGCCACAAACCAGAACGGTGTCGTCGCGCGACAGTTCGATCAGGTCGTCGTCCAGCTTGAATTCCGTGCCTGCCGAACAGCTTGCGGTTTCGCCACCTTCGCCGATCAGTTTCCATTCATAGGCCTGCTGCCCGATCATGCGATTGGCGATGCGCAGGCATTCCAGCGCCGATGCAAAGCTGAGCAAGGTGAAGTTATCCAGCAAAACAAAGACGAAACGCCGTTTTGTCACGGGCGTTGGCACGGTGTTTTGCGGTGGCGTTTTGGCAGACATTTTCTTCCCGCGCGCGAATGTTGTCGGGCAGTTAGCCCGCTTTGGCAGACAGGATCAAGGGGCAGGGGACGGAATCGTCAGGTGGCGTCGTGATTCTTATATGGTCACCGGCCCGTGGCTTTTGTATAGAGGCCACTCACGCAGAACTTGCATACCGGAGAAGTCAGATGAGCGAGTGGCAAAAGACCGATTGGCGCAAGAAGCCGCGGGTTCAGATGCCCGATTACACGGATCAGGAGGCGCTGGAAACCGTCGAGGCCCAGTTGTCGAAGTATCCGCCGCTCGTTTTCGCGGGCGAGGCGCGCAAGCTCAAGCGGGCGTTGGGCGAAGCGGCACAGGGCAAGGCATTTCTGCTGCAGGGCGGCGATTGTGCCGAAGCATTCGATCAGTTCAGCGCGAACGCGATCCGCGACACGTTCAAGGTGATGCTGCAGATGGCGATGGTGCTGACCTATGGCGCCAAGGTTCCCGTGGTCAAGGTGGGCCGCATGGCGGGCCAGTTCGCCAAGCCGCGTTCGGCGCCGACCGAAGTGGTCGATGGCGTGGAACTGCCAAGCTATCGCGGTGACATCATCAACGAGCTTGATTTCACGCCCGAGGCCCGTATCCCCGACCCGCGCAAGATGCTGCAGGCCTACACGCAGGCGGCGGCCACGCTGAACCTGTTGCGCGCGTTCTCGACGGGTGGCTATGCCGACGTGCATCAGGTGCACCAGTGGACGCTGGGCTTTACCGAGGGCGAAAAGGCCGAGAAATACCGCGACATGGCCAACCGCATCAGCGACACGCTCGATTTCATGACGGCTGCGGGTATCACGTCCGATCAGAACCATGCGCTGCAGACGGTGGATTTCTACACCAGCCACGAGGCGCTGCTGCTGGAATACGAAGAGGCGCTGACGCGGCTCGATTCCACCAGCGGCAAGTGGCTGGCCGGGTCTGGCCACATGGTCTGGATCGGCGACCGCACGCGCCAGCCCGACGGTGCGCATGTGGAATTCTGCCGGGGTGTGCTGAACCCGATCGGTTTGAAGTGCGGCCCGAGCATGACCGCCGAAGACCTCAAGGTGCTGATGGCCAAGCTGAACCCGGACAACGAAAACGGCCGGCTGACGCTGATCGCACGGTTCGGTGCCGGCAACGTGGCCGAGCATCTGCCGCGACTGGTCGACACCGTGCGCAAGGAAGGCGCCAACGTGCTTTGGGTCTGCGACCCGATGCACGGCAACACGATCAAATCGGCCACCGGGTTCAAGACCCGTCCGTTCGACGCGGTCCTGCGCGAAGTGCAGGAATTCTTTGCCGTGCACCGGTCCGAAGGCACGATCCCCGGTGGCGTGCATTTCGAAATGACCGGCCAGGACGTGACCGAATGCACGGGCGGCGTCCGCGCCGTCACCGAAGAGAACCTGTCGGACCGCTATCACACCGCATGCGACCCGCGCCTGAACGCCAGCCAGTCGCTGGAACTTGCGTTCCTCGTGGCCGAAGAACTGTCGTCCCTGCGCGATGCAAGGGCCGTTGCCGCGGGCTGATCCGGCGGGCAATTCGAGCATGACAGGGGCGCCGCCACGGCGCCCCTTTTCGTTTTACTTCAGTCGCTTGTGACAAGGCGCAGATGTGCCTTGTCATGAGGCGGGCGTCGAAACGGGACGACCGGTTCGGCAAGGCCGCGGGCAGGTTGACTTGCAAGCTCAGCGGGCTGCGCGAACGCAGGGCGGATGTCCGTTGCGTCGATTGCGAAACGGCGCGGGCAGCGCCCGATCGCGCCATCGCTGACAAGGCACCCAAGGGCGCGGTTGACGGCACCGTCGTCGCCGCGCAAAGGCAGCAAGAGCGCGTGTGCCCGCAGGGCCGGCTTGCCAAGGCCGGTTTCGCCGGAAAGACGCAGGCGCAGGATGGCGGGGGTGTCGAACATTGCCGCAATGGAATTGGACAAACCCCTACGCGATGCGGGCAGAAACAACGACGAGAGTGGCATGCCTCGCATCTCCATTCCCATGAGGTCCGACAGATGTGACCCCGCCACACGCAATCGCGCCTCACCCTGGGCGATCCTTTCCGCGATGAAGGCATATTCCAGCGCCGTTTCGATCCCGCGCGGGTCGATTTGCGCCCGTTTCGGCGGAACGCCCGCGTGGCACAGCGCGTTCCAGTATGCTTCGACCTGGGACAGGCGCGGCGTCATTCCGGCATCGGTGTTCGGACGCGCCTTGTGCAGCGATGTCACCCGTGCGGTGGCAGGGTTTCGATATGCGGTATCAGGGGTGTCGGTCATCTTGAGCCTCCAGCGCCCCGTGGCGCGGTTAATCTTTGCTAAACGTAGGGCAACCGAGGTTACCGGACTGTAAACCTAAGCGATTTGAACCGATTTGCGCCATAATTCGGAGGGTTTGGTTAACCCTCGCACGGCCGGGCGGCAGGCGTTACGCTTGCCCCCGGGCGGCATTGCGCGTAGGCAACGGCTGCATTCCATGACGGGAGATCGCAGGTGATCAGATCCATGACCGCCTTCGCCGCAGCCAAGGGCGGCACATCGCAACACAGCTGGGCGTGGGAACTGCGCAGCGTGAACGCCAAGGGGCTCGATATCCGGGCGCGGATGCCCGACTGGATCGAAGGGCTCGAGGCGGCGCTGCGTGCGCGGCTGGGCAAGGCACTGGCGCGCGGGTCCGTCACGCTGAACCTGCGGGTCACGCGCGAAGAAGGTGAAGCCGGGCAATCCGTCAACGAGGCGGCGCTGGGGGCGGTCCTGTCGGCGCTGGCGCGGGTCGAAGCGCGCGCAAAGCACGAGGGCCTGTCGCTCAGCCCGACATCGGCGGCCGACATCCTGGGCCTGCGTGGCGTTCTGGAAACCTCGGCGCCCGAAGACGAGGCGGCCGGGTTGAAAGCCGCGCTGATGAAGGATTTCGAACCCGTGCTGGAGGCGTTCCTGCAGATGCGGGCCAGCGAAGGCGCGGCTTTGGCTGCAATACTGGGTGGGCAGCTCGATGAAATCGCGCGTCTGACCGCTGCGGCCACGCAGGCCGCCGAGGCGCGCCGCGGCGACATGGCCGAGGCGCTGCAGGCGTCGCTTGCGCGGGTGATGGGCGTGGCCGAGGATGCCGACCCGCAGCGCATCGCGCAGGAACTGGCGCTGATCGCGGTCAAATCGGACATCACCGAAGAGCTGGACCGCCTGCGTGCCCATGTGGACGCCGCGCGCGAATTGCTGGACACGGACGGGCCTGTGGGGCGCAAGCTGGATTTCCTGATGCAGGAGTTCAATCGCGAGGCGAATACGCTCTGCTCGAAGTCGCAGAATACCGAGTTGACGCGGATCGGGCTGGACCTGAAAACGGTGATCGACCAGATGCGCGAGCAGGTCCAGAACGTGGAGTGAAGCCGATGACGACACCGAGGCGCGGCCTACTGATCATCCTTTCGTCACCTTCGGGTGCGGGCAAATCCACCCTGTCGCGGCGCCTGCTGGAGTGGGATCCGAGCCTGAGTTTCTCGGTTTCGGCCACCACGCGCACCCCGCGCCCCGGCGAGGCGGATGGCACCGATTATCATTTCCTGAGCGAAGAGGAGTTCAAGCGCCAGGTCGCGCAGGACGGGATGCTGGAACACGCCCATGTGTTCGGCAATTTCTACGGCAGCCCGCGGGCGCCCGTCGAAGAGGCGATCAATTCCGGGCGTGACGTGTTGTTCGATATCGACTGGCAGGGCGCGCAGCAGATCGTCAATTCGGCCCTCGGGCCTCACACGCTGTCGATCTTCATCCTGCCGCCCTCGATCGCGGAGCTGCGCCGCCGCCTGATCAGCCGGGGGCAGGACACGCCCGAGGTGATCGCAAAGCGGATGCAAAAAAGCTGGGACGAGATCAGCCATTGGGGGTCGTATGACTATGTGCTGGTCAATGACGACCTGGAGCGCACATTCGCCGATCTGCAGACCATCGTCACCGCCACCCGGCTGAAACGGTTGCAGCAGCCGGGCCTGGTGGAACATGTGCGCAAGCTGCAGCAGGAATTTCAGGAGGTGGAATGACATGACGATCTATGCGCTTGACGGGGTGAGCCCCGAAATCGCCGAGGATACCTGGGTCGCGGCGGATGCGAACGTGATCGGCCGTGTCGTGCTGGAGCCGGGCGCAAGCGTCTGGTTCGGCGCCACGTTGCGCGGCGACAACGAGGAAATCCGCATCGGGGCCGGCACGAACGTGCAGGAAAACACGGTGATGCACACCGACATGGGCTTTCCGCTGCTGATCGGCGCCGGCTGCACGATCGGCCACAAGGCGATGCTGCACGGCTGCACGATCGGAGAAAACAGCCTGATCGGCATGGGGGCCACCGTGCTGAACGGGGCGAAGATCGGCCGCAATTGCCTGATCGGCGCGGGCGCGCTGGTCACTGAGGGCAAGGAAATCCCGGACAACAGCCTGGTGATGGGCAGCCCCGGCAAGGTCGTGCGCGAGCTGGACGGCAAGGCCGAAGCGATGCTGCGGGCCTCGGCTGTGCATTACCAGGATAACATGCGCCGGTTCCGCGCGGGCCTGAAACCTGTCTGATTGAATCGTGCGCGCTGGCGCGCGCGCAGGATTTGCACGGGAGTTTCCTTGCGGAAAACCCGTGCGGCCGCCTCCGGCGGGAGTATTTTCGGCAAGATGAAGTGAGTGGCGCAGAAAGGAAACGCGCATGTCCAAGGACCATAAAACCCTGATCCGCCCCGAGGGGCTTCCCGGTAGCGCAAGCTGGCCGGTGGTGACGCCGATCATGCCGTCGGTGGTCTATGCCTCGGAGACGCCCGATGCGCTGGATGCGCAATACGAGGGCCGCGTCGAGGGGTACACCTATGCCCGCGAAGGCCATCCCAACGCCGAGGTTCTGGCGCGCCGGATCGACGCGCTGGAGGGCGAGGACGGCGGGTTGGTGCTGGGCTCGGGCATGGCGGCTGTGACGGCTGTTATGCTGGGCATCCTCAAGGCCGGGGATCACGTCGTGGGCGGGGATCAGCTTTATGGACGGTCGCTGCGGCTGATGACGCAGGACTTGCCGCGGATGGGCATCACGACCACGCTTGCCGATCCCTGCGATGCCGCGGCCATCGCGGCGGCGATCCGGCCGGAAACGCGGATGATCCTGGTCGAGGTGGTTTCGAACCCCACGCTGCGTGTCGCCGACATGGAGGGGATCGCCCGGGTCGCGCGCGAGAAGGGCGTTTTGCTGGTGGTCGACAACACGTTCACCACGCCGCGCGCCTACCGGCCGTTCGATCACGGCGCGGATATCGTGATCCATTCGGTGACCAAGCTGCTTGCCGGGCATTCGGACGTGACGCTGGGATATGCAGTGGCGCGCGATGCGGGGCTGCAAAAGGCGATCTACGACTTCGCGGTGACAACGGGCATGACACCCAGCCCGTTCGATTGCTGGCTGGCCGAGCGCGGGCTTGCGACGTTCGACCTGCGGTTCGACCGCGCCGAGCAGAACGCCGCGCGGCTGGCCGATCACCTTGGCACGCTGGCCGGGGTCAAGCGGGTGCTTTACCCGATGCGCGGAGATCATCCTGACGCGGCGCGCGCCCGCGCGGTGCTGGGCAACCGGGGCTGCAACATGCTGTCGTTCGAACTGCATGGCGGGCGTGAGGCGGCCAATGCCTTTGCCGCCGCTGCCGAGGGCATCGCCTTTGCGCCCACGCTGGGGGATGTGGGCACCACGCTGTCGCATCCGGCGTCAAGCTCGCACCGGGCGCTGACGCCCGAGGCGCGCGCCGCCATCGGCATCAGCGAGGGCTTTTTCCGCGTGTCCGTGGGCCTCGAGGACAGCGATGCGCTGGCCGATGTGTTCAGCCGTGCGGTCGCGGCGGCCGAAACCGCATGAGCGATGCCGCCCAGATTGTCGCGGCGGTGCCGCATGCGGCGTTGCTGGTGTCGGGCGATGACCGCATCCTTGCCGCCAATGCGCTGAGCGCGCCGCTTTTCGGCGAGACATTGACGGGCCGGCACCTGATCACCGTGGTGCGCCAGCCGTCCGTTCTGGACGCGATCGAGAACTGCCGCCGGGCGCGCGCCGCGCAGGAAACCCGGTATCTGACCAATGACGGGCAGCAGGACGTGACCTACAAGGTCAGCTGCGCCTTTTTGGATATCGCCGGGCTGACCGGGGTGCTTGCCGTATTCGAGGATGTGACCCATCTCGAACAGGCCGGGCAGATGCGGCGGGATTTCGTCGCCAATGTCAGTCATGAGCTGCGCACGCCGCTGACCGCGCTTTTGGGCTTCATCGAAACGCTTCAGGGGCCTGCGCGTGACGACGCGGGCGCGCGTGAGCGGTTCCTTGGCATCATGGCGCGCGAGGCCGACCGGATGAACCGGCTGGTGCGCGACCTGCTGTCGCTGTCGCATGTCGAGGCTCAGGAGCGGATGCGCCCCGATGACAGGGTGGACGTCGCAGAAATCGTGCGCTCGACCCGCCGATCGCTGGCACATATGGCCGAAAAGAACGCGATCACCTTTGACGAAGACCTGCCCGAAGGGCCGGTGATGGTGCCGGGGGATGCCGACCAGTTGCGCCAGGTTCTGACCAACCTGATCGAGAATGCGATCAAGTATGGCGGTCATGGCGCGCGGGTCGGCTTGCGGCTGGACGGGCCGTCCGAGGGGCTTGGCCTGCGGGGGCCGGCCGTGCGCGTGACGGTATCGGATAGCGGGCCGGGGATCGATCCGCTTCATATTCCGCGCCTGACCGAGCGGTTCTACCGTGTGGACAGCCACCGCTCGCGCGAGATGGGCGGGACGGGGCTGGGCCTCGCTATCGTGAAGCATATCGTGAATCGCCACCGCGGACGGCTTCGAATCGAGAGCGAACCGGGGCAGGGCAGCCGGTTTTCGGTCATATTGCCGGTCGCCAGCTGAGCTGCCGTATCGCCAACGGTTCAAAAGCGGGAAAAAACAATGCCTTTGAATCAGTTGGTTAGTGTTAGTTCTTGCCAAGGCCTCCCGCTGTCATAAAACTGTTACGCAACTGTCACAAAAGGTCAGCACGCCAAGCGTAGCACGGCCCGCAAGATCATCGTGGGGATGATCGGGAAAACCCCAGACAGGAGCTTATCCATGACCCTGAAACTGACCGCCTCCGCACTGGCCATCGCCGCCGTGTCGGCCTCGGCCGCCTATGCACGCGACAATGTCCAGGTTGCCGGTTCTTCGACCGTGCTGCCCTATGCCTCGATCGTGGCAGAAGCCTTCGGTGAAAACTTCGACTTCCCGACACCAGTCGTGGAATCGGGCGGCTCGTCGGCTGGCCTCAAGCGTTTCTGCGAGGGCGTGGGCGAAAACACCATCGACATCGCCAACGCATCGCGCGCCATCCGTGAAAAGGAAATCAAGGCCTGCGCGGAAAGCGGTGTGACCGACATCATCGAAGTGCGCATCGGCTATGACGGGATCGTGTTCGCCAGCCAGCTGAACGGCCCGGCCTTTACCGCGTTCGAGCCCGCCGACCTCTACAACGCCCTGGCGCCGAAGGTGCTGAAGGACGGTGCGCTGGTCGACAACCCCTACAACACCTGGGCCGAGTTCAACGCCGACCTTCCCGACGTGGAAATCGCCGCATTCATCCCCGGCACCAAGCACGGCACGCGTGAAGTGTTCGAAGAAAAGGTCCTGGCGGTCGGCTGTGAAGTCACCGGTGCCTTCCAGGCCATGATCGACGCCGGCATGTCCGAAGACGACGCCGAAGACGCCTGCATCGCAGTACGCACCGATGGCAAGTCGGTCGACATCGACGGCGACTATACCGAAACGCTTGCGCGGATCGACTCGAACGCAAATGGCGTGGGCGTGTTCGGCCTGGCATTCTATGAAAACAACACCGACAAGCTGAAAGTGGCGACGATGTCGGATGTTGCGCCTTCGACGGAAAGCATCGCTTCGGGTGAATACCCTGTGTCGCGCCCGCTGTTCTTCTACATCAAGAAGGCTCATATCGGCGTGATCCCCGGCCTGAAGGAATATGCGGAATTCTTCGTTTCCGACGAAATCGCCGGCCCCGATGGCCCGCTGGCCGAATACGGCCTGGTGTCCGACCCCGAACTGGCCGACACCCAGGCCGTCGTGGCTGACGAAAAGACCATGGGCGGCAGCATGTAAGCCGCTGTTGCAGGGCGGCGTTCCGCCGCCCTGCGCTTCCTTTTTGGTTATTTCCCCTCAATCGGAGCCCACATGCCCGTTTTCTGGCTTGCCCTCATCGTCCTTGCGCTGGCTGCAATTGGCTACGTGACCGGACGCGCGCGCGCCCTTTCATCGGGCGGTGGCAATATCCGCAACCTTCATTCGCTGCCGGCCTATTATGGCTGGCATGTTGCGCTGATGGTGCTGGTTCCGGCCTTTGCGATCATGGTGGTGTGGCTTCTGGTGCAACCGGTCATGGTGAACGGCTCGGTTTCGGGCGGGTTGCCGGAAGGCGCTGTTGCCGAGGACACGACGCTGGATCTGGTGATGAGCGACGTCCGCCGCGTGGCCGAAGGTCTGGATGCGGCCGTGGCGTCGGGCGGCATGACCCCGGAAGAGGCGCAATCGTCGACCATCGATCTTGACGGGTTGCGCGACCGGCTGGGCGCGGTTGGCGTTGCGCTCGGGTCCGAAGTCAGCCCGGAGATCCTGAACGCCGCCCAGTCCTATCGCGGTTTGACGGCGACCGGGCGTTTCTGGATGACCCTTGTCGTCCTGCTGGCGGCCATCGGCGGGTTCGTTTTCGCCATGCGCCGCACGCGCGCCGATTTCCGGGCCCGCAACGTGGTGGAGTCGGGTATCCGGGCGCTTCTTCTCGGGGCGGCGTCGATTGCGATCCTGACGACGATCGGCATCGTGCTGAGCCTTGTTTTCAATACCATCGAGTTCTTTCGTCTTTACCCGGCAGCGGACTTCTTTTTCGGGCTGACCTGGTCGCCGAGTTTCGGCGGCGGATCGGAGCTGGGCATCCTGCCGCTTTTGTGGGGCACGTTCTACATTTCGCTGATCGCACTGGCGGTGGCCGTCCCCATCGGGCTGTTCGCAGCGATTTACCTGTCGGAATATGCCGGGCCCAAGGTGCGGGCCGTCGCAAAGCCGCTGCTCGAGGTGCTAGCCGGGATCCCGACCATCGTCTACGGCCTGTTCGCGTTGCTGACCGTCGGTCCGCTGTTGCTGGGTATCTTCGGGGACGAGGGGCTTGGCTGGATGCAGGCGGGCACGGCGGTCATGACCGCAGGCGTGGTGATGGGGATCATGCTGATCCCGTTCGTGTCTTCGCTGTCCGACGACATCATCAACGCGGTGCCGCAGGCGATGCGCGACGGGTCTTACGGGCTGGGCGCGACCAGATCGGAAACCATCCGCCAGGTGGTTCTGCCCGCGGCACTGCCGGGGATCGTGGGCGCGATCTTGCTGGCCGCCAGCCGTGCCATCGGCGAAACCATGATCGTGGTTCTGGGGGCAGGGGCCGCCGCGCGGCTGAGCCTGAACCCCTTTGACGCCATGACCACCGTCACCGCCAAGATCGTGAGCCAGCTGACCGGCGATGCCGATTTCGCCAGCCCCGAAGCGCTGGTGGCCTTCGCGCTGGGGATGACGCTGTTCATCGTGACGCTGGGGCTGAACGTCCTGGCGCTCTACATCGTGCGCAAATACCGGGAGCAGTACGAATGACCGACGCAGCCAACACGCCGGCCCCGTCCGACATGACGCCTGCAAAGGGCAGCCTTCACGTCCTGGACGCGCGCACCAAAAAGCGCAACGCCGCCGAGGCGCGGTTCAGGATCTACGGCCTTTCGGCCGTGGTGATCGGGCTTGTGTTCCTGGTGGTGCTGCTGACGACCATCTTGTCCAACGGTGTGGGCGCGTTCCAGCAAACCTTCATTTCCGCGCAGGTCTATCTGGACCCCGCAAAGCTCGACAAGAAGGGCGAGCGTGACATCGAGGACATCAAGAAGGTGTCGACCTTCGGCTACACGCCGCTGATCCAGCAGGCCCTCTTTGACAAGGTGCAGGAACTGGGCGTCGAGACGCCGCTCGACAGTGCCAAGGACATGAAGGCGCTGATCTCGGCCTCGGCCGCCGCCATCGTGCGCGACGAAGTGATCGCCAACCCCGACCTGATCGGCCAGACGGTCGAGTTCCGGCTGCTCGCGGCAAGCCGCGTTGACGGCTATCTGAAAGGCCGCGTGACCCGCGAAGCGGTGGCGCGGGATAAGAACATCGACGCCGAACATCTGGATCTTGTCGATGCGCTGCGCGAGGCGGGGGTGATCGCCAAGGGCTTCAACCTGAGCTTCATCACGGGGGCCGACGCATCCGAAAGCCGCCCGGAACAGGCGGGGCTGGGCGTATCGATGCTGGGGTCGTTCTTCATGATGCTGGTGGTTCTGGCGCTGTCGCTGCCGATTGGCGTCGCGGCCTCGATCTACCTTGAAGAATTCGCCCCCAAGAACCGCCTGACCGACATCATCGAGGTGAACATTTCCAACCTCGCGGCGGTGCCTTCCATCGTGTTCGGTATCCTGGGCCTTGCGGTGTTCATCCAGTTCATGCACCTGCCGCAATCCGCGCCGCTGGTGGGCGGGCTCGTGCTGACGCTGATGACGCTGCCCACGATCATCATCTCGACGCGCGCCTCTCTCAAGGCGGTGCCGCCCTCGATCCGCGACGCGGCGCTGGGTGTGGGTGCATCGAAGATGCAGTCGGTCTTTCATCATGTGCTGCCGCTGGCGATGCCCGGCATCCTGACCGGCACCATCATCGGGTTGGCGCAGGCGCTCGGGGAAACCGCGCCGCTGCTGCTGATCGGCATGGTGGGCTACATCGCCACCAACTATCCCGACGGGCTGGCCGGCGGTTTCGTTGATCCGAACTCGGCCATGCCAGCGCAAATCTACGAATGGGCCAAGCGCGCCGATCCCGCCTATTACGAGCGGGCGTGGGGCGGCATCATCATCCTGCTGGTGTTCCTGATGACCATGAACATCATCGCCATCCTTCTGCGCCGCCGTTTCGAGCGTCGGTGGTAAGAGACAAGGGAAATCGCTATGTACGACGCAGTCAACACGGAGCAGAGCGTGCAGCAGACAGAGACCAAGATTTCGGCCCGCAACGTGCAGGTCTATTACGGCGACACCCATGCGATCAAGGATGTCGACGTGGATATCGCCGACAAGACAGTGACCGCCTTCATCGGGCCGTCGGGCTGCGGCAAGTCGACGTTCCTGCGCTGCCTGAACCGGATGAACGACACCATCGACATCTGCCGGGTCGAGGGCCGGATCGAGCTGGACGGCGAAGACATCTATGACCCCAAGGTCGACCCGGTGCAGCTACGCGCCAAGGTGGGCATGGTGTTCCAGAAACCCAACCCGTTTCCCAAGTCGATCTACGACAACATCGCCTACGGTCCCCGGATTCACGGCATGGCCCGCAACAAGGCCGAGCTGGACGAGATCGTCGAGCGCGCCCTGCGCCGCGGTGCGATCTGGGACGAGGTCAAGGACCGTCTGGACGCCCCCGGCACGGGGCTGTCGGGCGGTCAGCAGCAGCGGCTTTGCATCGCGCGGGCCGTCGCGACCGAACCCGAGGTTCTGTTGATGGACGAACCCTGTTCGGCGCTCGACCCGATCGCGACTGCGCAGGTCGAGGAACTGATCGACGAGCTTCGGCAGAACTATTCCGTGGTGATCGTCACCCACTCGATGCAGCAGGCCGCACGCGTCAGCCAGAAAACCGCCTTCTTCCACCTGGGCAACCTGGTGGAGTTCGGCGACACCAGCCAGATCTTCACCAACCCCGAAGATCCCCGCACCGAAAGCTACATCACCGGCCGGATCGGCTGAGGGAGAAACGAAGATGCACGACAGCAAGGAACATATCGTTTCGGCCTTCGACCGCGACCTGGAGGCGATCCAGGCCAAGATCCTGAAGATGGGCGGACTGGTCGAAGAGGCGATCCTGGAGGCGGCCCGGTCGCTCGAGGAACGCGACGAGGAACTGGCCGACAAGGTCCGCAAGGGCGACCGCGCCATCGACGGGCTGGAAGAGATGATCAACGAGGACGCCGCCCGCGTCATCGCGTTGCGGGCCCCCACCGCGATCGACCTGCGCGTGGTGCTGAGCGTGATGAAGATCTCGGGCAACCTCGAACGGATCGGCGACTATGCCAAGAACATGGCCAAGCGCACCGGGGTGCTGGTGCAGATGCCGCCGATCAACGGGGCGCATTCGGCGCTGCGGCGGATGGCGCGCGAGGTGCAGCTGATGCTGAAGGATGCGCTGGACGCCTATATCCAGCGCGATGCCGAACTGGCGCAGGACGTGATCAACCGCGATGCCGATGTCGACCAGATGTACAACGCGCTGTTCCGCGAATTCCTGACCTTCATGATGGAAGATCCGCGCAACATCACCGCCTGCATGCATCTGCATTTCATCGCCAAGAACACCGAACGGATGGGCGACCACGTGACCGCCATCGCAGAGCAGACGGTGTACCTGGTGACCGGCGAGATGCCCGAGGAAAACCGCCCCAAGGTGGATTCCATGCTGGACGGTTTTGACGAGACCGAGGACGAGGGATAACCTGCCATGGCAGCCGACCAGCCCACCGTCCTGCTTGTCGAGGACGAGCCCGCGCAGCGCGAAGTGCTGGCCTATAACCTCGAGGCCGAAGGGTTCCGCGTCACCAGCGCCGACAATGGCGAGGACGCGCTGATCCTCGTGGACGAAGAGCAGCCGGATATCATCGTGCTGGACTGGATGATGCCGAACCTGTCGGGGATCGAGGTATGCCGGCGGCTGAAGCTGCGCCCCGAAACCCGTGCGGTGCCGATCATCATGCTGTCGGCGCGCTCCGAAGAGGTCGACCGCGTGCGCGGCCTTGAAACCGGGGCGGATGATTACGTGGTCAAACCCTATTCGGTGGTCGAACTGATGGCGCGGGTGCGCGCGCAACTGCGCCGCACGCGTCCGGCGGCGGCGGGGCTGCGGCTGGAATACGAGGATATCGTCCTGGATTCCGAAACTCACCGGGTGACGCGTGGGGGCGAGGCGTTGAAGCTGGGGCCGACCGAGTTCCGCCTGCTGTCGACCTTCATGGAGAAGCCCGGCCGCGTCTGGAGCCGCGAACAGTTGCTGGACCGGGTCTGGGGGCGCGACATCTATGTCGACACCCGCACCGTGGACGTGCATATCGGCCGGCTGCGCAAGGCGCTGACACGCCATGGCGGCACCGATCCCCTTCGCACTGTGCGCGGCGCGGGATACGCGCTGGGATAGGCCGTTTCGGATCGGCGATGCCGATCCGACCGGGCAGGGGGCGCTGCCCCCTCTTGGGCCGTTGGCCCAATTCACCCCCGGGATATTTCGGGAAAGAGAAAACAGCGGCGTTGCGCGTCAGCGTGGCAGCGAGTCGCCGTCTTCTGCCTGGGTGGCCATCCAGTCGCGGAAGGCGATCAGTGCCGGGCTGGCGGCGCGCGCCTTCGGCCAGACAAGGTGATAGGCGCCCGCGCTTTCCACCGCGCCGCCCCAGGCCGGGATCAGGCGGCCCGTGGCGAGATCCTGTTCCGCAAGGTAGTCGGGCAGGAGCGCGACGCCCAAGCCGTGCAGCGCGGCCTGGGTGATGGTGTTGAACTGGTCATAGACCATGCCCGACTGCCCGCGAGCGGCAATGCCGTGATGCGCGAGCCATTCGGCCCAGGCATCCGGGCGCGTCTGTATGTGCAGAAGCGGCAGCGAGAGGATGTCCTGCGCGGCCGCAAGTTCGCTGCCGGACAGCAATTCGGGGGCGCAGACCGCGATCACGCTTTCGGTGCGCAGGCGCAGCGCGTGGCAGTCCGCTGGCGGCGTTTCCCCGAAAAAGATCGCTGCGTCATAAGGTTCCGCGTCGAAGTTCACGCCACGCAGGCAGGTGGACAGGTTCACCGTCACCTCGGGGTGGCGGCGGGTGAATTCGGGCAGGCGGGGCACGAGCCATCGCATCCCGAAGGTCGGCAGGATCGCAAGGCTGACGCTGCCCGCGCCCTGGGGCGTGGCATGCAGGCGCAGGCCGGCCTGTGTGATCTGCTGCAGGGCGGCGCGCACCTCGGCCACGTAGTCGCTGGCGGCGGCGGTCAGGTGCATCCGGCGACCGCTGCGCCGGATCAATTGCACGCCAAGCTGATCCTCGAGTCCCTGCAATTGCCGGCTGACGGCGCTTTGGGTCAGGTTCAGTTCGGCCGCGGCTGCCGTGGCGCTGCCAAGCCGGTCGAGCGCCTCGAGCGCGCGGAGCGCGGCGAGCGAGGGCAGGTAGCGGCGCGGCGCAAGCATGTATTCCAAAACCTCATCTAATGATGCGGAAAACGCGATATTCATGACGGTTCACGCATGGTATTACAAGAAAAATGCATAAAGCACGCGAATAGGAGATCGACATGCTGGATGACAAACCCGCCCTGCGCGCCAAGGATATGCCCGATCTGGGCCGCTTCGACTGGGAAGACCCCTTCCGTCTGGACGATCAGCTGACCGAAGACGAGCGCATGGTGCGCGACAGCGCGCGCGCCTATTGCGCCGAGAAACTGCAGCCGCGTGTGCTGGATGCGTTCCAGGACGAAAAGACCGATCCGGCGATCTTTGCCGAGATGGGTGAGATGGGCCTGCTGGGTACAACCGTGCCCGAGGAATATGGCGGCATCGGCGCTGGTTACGTTACCTATGGTCTTGTCGCCCGCGAGGTCGAGCGCGTGGATTCGGGCTATCGCTCGATGATGTCGGTGCAGTCGAGCCTGGTGATGTACCCGATCTATGCCTATGGCTCGGAAGAGCAGCGCAAGAAATACCTGCCCAAGCTGGCGAGCGGCGAATGGATCGGCTGTTTTGGCCTGACCGAACCCGATGCCGGGTCGGACCCCGCAGGCATGAAGACCCGTGCGGTCAAGACTGATGGCGGTTATGTGCTGACCGGTTCCAAGATGTGGATTTCGAACAGCCCGATCGCGGATGTGTTCGTGGTCTGGGCCAAGTCCGAGGCGCATGGCGGCAAGATCCGCGGCTTTGTCCTGGAAAAGGGCATGAAGGGCCTGAGCGCGCCGAAGATCGAAAAGAAGATGAGCCTGCGCGCCTCGATCACCGGCGAGATCGTGATGGACGGTGTCGAAGTGGGCGAAGACGCGCTGCTGCCGCATATCGAGGGGCTGAAAGGCCCGTTCGGCTGTCTGAACCGGGCGCGCTATGGGATCAGCTGGGGCGTGATGGGCGCGGCGGAATTCTGCTGGCACGCCGCGCGCCAGTACGGTCTTGACCGCCACCAGTTCAAGCGCCCGCTGGCGCAGACCCAGCTTTACCAGAAAAAGCTGGCGGACATGCAGACCGAGATCGCCCTGGGCCTTCAGGCCAGCTTGCGTGTCGGCCGCCTGATGGACGAGGCCAACGCCGCGCCCGAGATGATTTCCATCGTCAAGCGCAACAATTGCGGCAAGGCGCTGGATATCGCGCGGATGGCGCGCGACATGCATGGCGGCAACGGCATCAGCCTGGAGTTCGGCGTGATCCGTCACGCGGTGAACCTGGAAACGGTGAACACCTACGAAGGCACCCACGACGTGCATGCCCTGATCCTGGGCCGTGCGCAGACCGGGCTGCAGGCGTTCTTCTGATCCGCGGATCATGACGTGTCAGGGCCGTCCCGTTCAGGGGCGGCCTTTTTCGTTTCAAAGACCGGTGGAACGGCGGCGCGAAGGCGCGTATCACGGGGACCGGGACCACAGGGAAAGAGGCAAGCGATGGATCCGGCGACGCGTGTGCACGAGGCGTTTCTGCGCAGGGTGAAGGACGGCGACCTGCCCGATGTGACGGGACGCGCCGCCGATGCGGGGCTTGGCGCGGACGACCTGCTGGCGCTTTTCCGGGCGCAGGTCACCAGCCGGCAGCTCGACCGCGTCGCGCGGGTGCTGCAATCCAAGGGCCAGGGGTTCTACACGATCGGATCGTCGGGCCACGAAGGCAACGCCGCCATCGCCCATGCCCTGCGGGTAAGCGATCCGGCCTTTCTGCATTACCGCGATGCCGCGTTCCAGATCGCGCGCGCGGGCCAGGTGCCGGGGCAGACGCCGCTATGGGACATGCTGCTCAGCTTTACTGCCTCGTCCGACGATCCGACCAGCGGCGGGCGTCACAAGGTGCTGGGGTCGAAGGCGCTCAATATTCCTCCGCAGACCTCGACCATCGCCAGTCACCTGCCAAAGGCGGTGGGTGCGGCCTTTGCCATCGGGATGAGCCGCCGCATGCCGCCCGAAGTGGCGGAATGGCCGGCGGATTCGGTGGTGATGTGTTCGTTTGGGGATGCGTCGCTCAACCATTCCACGGCGCAGGGGGCGTTGAACACGGCGGGCTGGACGACCTACCAGGGCACGCCGTTGCCGCTGCTGTTCGTGTGCGAGGATAACGGCATCGGCATCTCGGTCAAAACGCCGAAAGGCTGGGTGGCGGATAGCCTGAAATCGCGTGCGGGGGTGGCATATTTCACCTGCGACGGGCTGGATATCGTCGACACCTACCGCACCGCGAAAGATGCCGCCGACTGGGTGCGCAAGCGGCGGAGGCCGGCGGTGCTGCACATGACCTGCGTGCGGCTGTACGGCCATGCCGGCGCGGATGTCGAAGCCAGTTACCGCCCCAAGGACGAGATCGCCGGGCAAGAGGCCAACGATCCGCTGATCCACAGCGCCGCGCGGCTGATCGCCGAGGGCGTGGCGGACGCGCAGGGGGTGCTGGATATCTACACGGGTATCTGGGCGGAAACCGAGGCATTGGCCGAAATGGCGGTGTCGCGGCCAAAGCTTGGGGATGCGGCGCAGGTGGCGGCCTCGCTCATCCCGCCGAAACGCGACGTGCCGCGCCTGAACGGGCCTGATCCGGCACTGCGGGCCGAGATGTTCGGCGCGGCGGATATGCGGGCGCTGGACGATCCGCAGCCGATGAACAAGCTTTTGAACCTCGGGCTGGCAGACCTGATGCTGGAAACCCCGTCGCTTGTGATGGCGGGCGAGGATGTGGGCAAAAAGGGCGGCGTTTACGGCATCACAAAGGGGCTGCAGGCGCGGTTCGGGCCGGGGCGGGTGATCGACACGCTGCTGGACGAGCAATCGATCCTGGGCCTTTCCATCGGCATGGCACAGCAGGGGTTCATCCCGATGCCGGAAATCCAGTTCCTGGCCTATCTGCACAATGCCGAGGACCAGTTGCGCGGCGAGGCCGCGACATTGCCGTTTTTCAGCAATGGCCAATATGCCAACCCGATGGTGCTGCGGATCGCGGGGCTTGGCTATCAGCGCGGGTTCGGCGGGCATTTCCACAACGACAATTCGCTGGCGGTTCTGCGCGACATCCCGGGCATCGTGATCGGCTGCCCCAGCACCGGGGCGGACGCCGTTGCGATGCACCGCGCCGCCGTTCGCATGGCGCGCGAGGACGGGCGCGTCGTGGTGATGGTGGAGCCCATCGCGCTCTATCCGATGCGCGACCTGCTGGCCGAGGGCGATGGCGGCTGGCTGACGCACTATCCCGATCAGGGGATCGAGATCGCGCCCGGCGATCTGGGCATTCATGGCGATGGTGCGGACCTGGCCATCGTGACCTATGGCAATGGACACTACCTGTCGCGCCAGGCGCAGGCGCGGCTGGCGGATCAAGGCGTGAACGCGCGGGTGATCGACCTGCGCTGGCTGGCGCCGCTCGATCCGGCGGCGATCATGGCGGCGGTCGAAGGCTGCGCGCGCGTGCTGATCGTGGATGAATGCCGTCGCAGCGGCAGCCAGTCCGAGGCGCTGATGGCGCTGATGCTGGAGCATGGCCGCCCGGATGCCCGCCGGGTCACCGCCGAAGATTGCTTTATCGCCACGGGTCCGGCCTATGCCGCGACGCTGCCTTCGGCAGATGGAATCCTGGCCGCCGCGAAGGAGATTTGCGCATGACCGGCAACCTTTGGGAGGCAAGCTGCACCGAAACCGTCGAGCCGGCCGCCTTGTCGGGCGATCACGGGGCCGACCTCGTGGTGATCGGCGGCGGGTTCACCGGCTGCTCCGCCGCGCTTGAGGCCGCGCAGGCCGGCGCCAGCGTTATCGTGCTCGAGGCCGAGCGCGTGGGTCATGGCGGGTCGGGGCGCAATGTCGGTTTGGTGAACGCGGGGTTATGGCTGCCGCCGGACGAGGTGGAACAGGCCATGGGGCAGGGGCCGGGTGAGCGGCTCAACGCTGCGCTGGCGGCAGGGCCCGGCGAGGTGTTCGAGCTGATCGAACGGTACGGCATCGCCTGCGAGGCGGTGCAGGCGGGCACGTTGCATTGTGCCCATGCCCCGAAAGGGTTTGCCGATCTGCGCGAAAGGCACCGCCAGCAGGCGGCCCGCAATGCGCCCGTGACCCTGCTTGATCCAGAGACCGCGCGGGGCCGGCTGGGCAGCGCGGGCATCCACGGTGCCTTGCACGACGCGCGCGCGGGAACGGTGCAGCCGATGGGCTATGTCCGTGGCCTGGCGCGTGCGGCGGCCGGGCTGGGCGCCCGGATCGTCGAAGGGGCGCCGGTGTCGACCATCCGGCGCGAAGGAACCGGCTGGCAGGTCGATTTCGCGGGCGGTCGTGTTCGGGCAGGCGCATTACTGATGGCGACGAACGCCTATCACCGCGAGACGAAAGGGGCTGACCTGCCGCCGATGACGCCGGTGCATTTCTTCCAGATGGCCACCGTTCCGCTGTCGTCGAATATCGCCGGCTCGATCCTGCCGCAGGGCGAAGGGGCCTGGGACACTGGACTTGTGATGACATCCTATCGCAAGGACGCCGCGGGGCGGATGATCCTTGGCGCGATGGGCAAGCCCGACGCGGTGGGGCTGCACAAGGCTTGGGCGGAGCGGGCGCTTGCGCGGCTGTTTCCGCAGGCCGCCGGGGCCAGCCTTGCGTATTTCTGGTCGGGCCGGATCGGGATGAGCGATGACAAGATCCCGAAAATCCTGCGTATCGGACCGGGTGGTCTGGCGGTCTTTGGCTATTCGGGGCGGGGTATCGCACCGGGCACGGTTCTGGGCCGCGCCGCGGCGCGCGCGCTGCTGTCGGGCGATGAAAGCGGCCTGCCGCTGGCCCCGGTCGATCGCCATGACGAAAGCTGGACGGCGCTGCGGGGGCTCTATTACGAAACCGGCGCGCGGTTGCTGCACGGGCTGGGTGCGCGGTTCTGACATGGAAAAGGCCCGCCGGGTTGCGGCGGGCCCTTGTGCCGGATGTGCGGCAGTTCACGAGCTGTGGTCGTAGGCGCGTTCGCCATGCACCGAGATATCGAGCCCGTTATGCTCGGTTTCCACATCCACGCGCAGCGGGGTAACGAGGCTGACCAGCTTGGCCAGAACCACGGTAACGACCAGCGTATAGGCCCCGACGATGGCAAGGCTGCCCAACTGCGCGGCCCAACTACCCGCACCGAACGCTGCGATCATGATCGTACCGAAGATGCCCCCGACGCCATGCACGGCAAAGACATCCAGTGTATCGTCGATCTTCAGCCGTTCGCGGATCATCACCACCGCTTCCTGGCACAGGATGCCTGCCACTGCGCCGATGATCAGCGCCTCGACCGGGCCAACAAAGCCGCTGGCCGGCGTGATTGAGGCAAGGCCCGCGATCGTGCCCGTTACCATGCCCACAAGCGACGCCTTTCCGAACTTGATCCGTTCCCACAAAGCCCAGGTCAGCGAGGCCGTCGCGGCCGAAATATGCGTAACGGTCAGCGCCATCGCCGCGCCGCCATCCGCGGCAAGCTGGCTGCCGCCGTTGAAGCCGAACCAGCCGACCCACAGCATCGCCGCCCCGATCATCACATAACCGGGGTTGTGCGGCGGTGTGGTCGCATTCTTGCGTGCGCCCAGCATCACGGCCAGCACCAGGGCAGCGAGGCCCGCGGTTTCATGGACGACGATGCCGCCTGCGAAGTCGCGTACACCGGTTTCACCGAAAATGCCGCCATCTGCCAGGAACCCGCCGCCCCAGATCCAATGGGTGACCGGCGCGTAGCACAGCAGCATCCAAAGGCCAGAAAACAGCAGGACGAAGCCGAACCCGATCCGCTCTACATAGGCGCCGACGATCAGGGCCGGCGTGATGATCGCGAATGTCATCTGGAAGGCGAAGAACAGCACCTCGGGCAGGCTGCCCGACAGCGTGCCGGCATCGATCCCGCCCAGGAACATCTTGCCCAGGCCGCCCCAATAGGCGCCGCCGTCGCCAAAGGCGATCGAATAGCCCAGGGCAAACCACAGCACGCTCATAAGGCAGGCGATGGCGTAGCAGTGCATGAAGACGCTCAGCACGTTGCGGGCGCGCACAAGCCCGCCATAGAACAGGGCAAGCCCCGGCAATGTCATGAATAGGACCAGCGCCGTGGCGACGATGATCCAGGCTGTATCGGCTGCGTTCATTGATTTCCCCTTCCCGTGCGATTTTTCGCTTTGGCGGGGATGAAGCGCACCAAGTTCGCCAAGGAAAGCGGCAAAACCCGATATGGGTGCGCAATTATCGTGCAATAATCGCAACGCCTAAAAAATAGGCTGAAAAGTCATGCCTTGGATTATTTTTCGGGCGCTTGTTGTGCGGCCTGAAAGAGCAGGTTCAGCGCGTGGTCGCGGGCGGATTTCCGCACTTCGGCGCGGCCGAGTGCGCCGAATTCGACCGTTTCGGTCACGGTCAGTTCACCTTCGATGGCAAGGCCGAAACAGACACGGCCCTCGGGCTTGTGGTCCGATCCGCCGGGCCCCGCAATGCCGGTGATGGCGACGGCCACTTGTGCGTTCGACCGCCACAGCGCGCCTTCGGCCATTTCGCGCGCGACCTCTTCGCTGACGGCGCCGTGGGCGGCCAGCGTGGCGCGCTCGACGCCCAGCATCTGCTCTTTGGCATCGTTGGTGTAGGTCACGAACCCGCGTTCGAACACGTCCGAGGATCCGGGGATGTCCGTGATCGCGGCGCTGACCATGCCGCCGGTGCAGGATTCGGCCGTGGCGATCATCCAGCCGCGCGCCCTGTAGGCCGCAAGTATGTCGGCGGGCAGGCTCACATCAGCAATCCGTGGCTCAGCCCGGCGGCGATCATCGTGGCGACGCCCGCGAAGACACCGGCCCACAGATCGTCCAGCATCACGCCGGTGGCATCGTGCCGGCGGTCGGCGCGGCCGACCAGCCAGGGCTTCCAGATGTCGAACAGGCGGAAAAAGACAAACGCGGCGAGCCAGCCCGGGTAAGGGAAATTCCAGCTGTCCAGCCCCATCAGCCAGAACCCGAAGGACGGGAACAGAAGCGCAACCCACTGGCCGGCCACCTCGTCGATGACGATTTCCGACGGATCCTGGCCGGGTTTCTCGAACAGTTCGACCTCGCAGGCCCAGACCCCCCAGCCGATTGCCGCAAGCGTCGCGGCCGCCAAAAGCGGGAAGTGCCCGATGCCGTGGATCAGCAGCCCCAGCGCCACCGCCACGGCCGAGCCCCATGTGCCGGGGGCGGGGCGCAGCAGACCGGCCCCGAAAAAGATGGAAACGGCGCGTGACAGCTTCATGATTTCACCAGTGTTGCAGTTGCGATTGCGGCGATGCCTTCCTCGCGGCCGGTAAAGCCTAACCGCTCGGACGTGGTGGCCTTGACCGAGATTCGGCCTGCCTCGATCCCGGTGATGTCGGACAGCGCGGCCTGCATGGCAACGGCATGCGGGCCGATCTTGGGGCGTTCGCAGACCAGCGTGCAGTCGATATTGGAAATCGCAAAACCCTGCTCTTGTGCCATGGCGACCGCGTGGCGCAGGAAGATGTGGCTTTCCGCGCCTTTCCATTGCGGATCGCTGGGCGGGAAGTGCCGGCCGATATCGCCCATCGCCAATGCGCCGTAAATCGCGTCGGTGATCGCGTGCATGCCGACATCCGCGTCCGAATGGCCCTCAAGCGCCTGGTCATGGGGCACATGCACGCCGCACAGAACCACATGGTCGCCGGGCCCGAAGCGGTGCACGTCATAGCCGTTTCCAAGCCGGATATCGGGGGCTGTCATCTGTCGTCCTTTCAGTATCGCCGCGGCGCGGGCGAAATCGCGCGGTTGCGTGATCTTGATATTGTCCTCGGAGCCTTGGGTGATCGCAACCGCAAGACCCGCCGCGCGGGCGACTTCGACATCGTCGGCGGCACCGCCCGGATGCGCGCGATGCGCGGCAAGGATCGCGTCGAACCGAAAGCCCTGCGGCGTCTGCGCGCGGAACAGGCCGTCGCGCGGTTCGGTTCCGGTGACATGCGCGTCACCCCGCCAGAGCGCGTCGGTAACCGCAAGGCCGGGCGCCGCGCCGTCCGAGTGGTCGAGGGCATCGAGAACCGCATCGATGACCGCTGTATCGACGCAGGCGCGGGCGACGTCATGGATCAGCACCCTGTCGATGTCATGCGCGGTCAGCGCTTCGAGGCCGGCCCGGACCGAGGCATCGCGCGTCGCGCCACCGGCAACCCAGTCCACCCCCGCGGGCACATGCGCCGCATCGTCAGGGTGAATGACCAGCAATACGCGATCGATGCCGCTGTGGTTTTCAAAGGCCGCGAGGGTCCACTCGGCCACGCTGTGCCCTGCCACGATCTGCCACTGCTTGGGCAGGTCGCCCCCGGCACGGGTGCCGCGTCCGGCGGCGACGATCAGGGCTGCGGTTCTCATCTCGGGCACTCCTTGCGTCTTTGAATAGGCGCTTGACGACTGGAGGGCAATCGGACAGATCGACCGGTAGGCTGTGCTTAAAAAATAGGCGAACACGCCTGATGGTGTTAAAAAGAGCCCCGGTTTTATTGTGATATCCCGGTCCCTGCTATAGCTAGATGAAAGTGCACAAGGTTTAGGCACATGGTTCTGACCCTCGACGATCGAAAGATAAATCCGCCGGTTTTGCTGGCGCCGCTTGCGGGAATCACGGATTTGCCGTTCCGCGAACTCGTGTCCTCGTTCGGCGCGGGGCTGGTCGTGAGCGAGATGGTCGCCAGCCAGGAAATGGTCGAGGCCAAGCCAGGCGTGCGCGACCGGGCCGAGCTTGGATTCGGGGTGGAAAACACCTCGGTGCAGCTTGCCGGGCGCGATCCGCGCTGGATGGCCGAAGCGGCGCGCATGGTCGCCGCGAACGGCGCGCGGGTGATCGACATCAACATGGGCTGCCCCGCGAAAAAGGTGGTCGGCGGCATGTCTGGTTCGGCCCTGATGCGCGACCTGGATCATGCGTTGCGCCTGATCGAGGCCGTTGCGGGGGCGGTCGACGTGCCGGTGACGCTGAAAACCCGGCTGGGCTGGGATGACGACAGCCTGAATGCGCCGGATCTTGCCCGCCGCGCAGAGGGCGCCGGGGTGCGCATGGTCGTCATTCACGGGCGCACGCGCTGTCAATTCTACAAGGGGCGCGCGGATTGGGCGCGAATCCGCGCGGTGAAAGAGGCCGTATCGATCCCGGTCGTGGCCAATGGCGATATCACCGATGCGGCGACCGCGCGTGAGGCGCTGGCACAATCGGGGGCCGATGGCGTCATGGTCGGACGCGGGGCGCAGGGGCGGCCCTGGATGCTGGCGCAAATAGCCCATGAGCTGGGCCAGGGCGCGGCACCTCAGGTGCCAACAGGCTGCAAGCTTATTGACATGATAACAAGGCATTACGAGTCGATGTTGACGTTCTATGGGCATGACCTGGGTTTGCGCGTCGCGCGCAAGCACCTGGGGTGGTACATGGATGACCTTGGAACATCCGCAGACCTGCGCCGCCGCATCCTGACAAGCCGCGACCCGTCCGAGGTGATCCGCATGCTGCCGGATGCCGATCAGACCGAAAGGTGCGCGGCATGATGAGCGACAGCGCACTTTGGAGTTCGTTGCCCGTGCCGGCGCTGCTGGTCGACGTCGATGATCTGATCGCCGACATCAACCCGGCGGCCGAGGGGTTCCTCAATACCTCGGCGAAATCCGCGCGCGGTCAGCCGGTCTGGGACAGGCTGGCGGTCGATGCGCCGCTGGAAGAGGCATTCGCACGGGCCCGTGTCGAAGGCACGCCGCTTTTCGTGAATGACGTCGATGTCGGGACAGGGGACCGCCCGCCGCTGCAATGCAACCTTCAGATCGCGCCGTTGCAGGGCCATCCGGGACATATGCTGTTCCTGATTGCGCCGCGGGAATTGGCCGGGCGCATGACCCAGAGCCATTCGGTGAAATCCGCGGCGAAATCGGCCATCGGCATGGCCGAGATGCTGGCGCACGAGATCAAGAACCCGCTGGCGGGAATCACTGGCGCGGCGCAGCTGATCAGCATGAACCTCGGGCCGGAAGACCTTGAATTAACGGATCTTATCGTCAACGAAACCCGGCGTATCGTGAAGCTGCTGGAACAAGTCGAGCAATTCGGCAACCTGTCCGCGCCGCATCGCAAACCGGTCAACCTGCACGACGTGCTGGACCGCGCGCGCCGTTCGGCGCAGTTGGGTTTCGGCGCTCATATGAAGATCGTCGAACAATATGACCCGTCGCTTCCGCTGGCACATGCCGACCCGGACCAGTTGCTGCAGGTGGTCCTGAACCTTCTGAAGAACGCGTCAGAGGCCGCGGGCAAGGATGGTGGCACGATCACGCTGCGCACCTTCTTCGAGCACTCGTTCCGCCTGCGGCGCAGCGACGGGACGGGACATTCGCTGCCGCTGCAGATCGAGGTGATCGATGACGGCCCCGGCCTGCCCGAAGATATCAGGGGCGACATTTTCGATCCTTTCGTTTCGGGCCGTGAAAACGGCACCGGGCTGGGACTTGCGTTGGTAAGCAAGATCATCAGCGACCATGACGGATGGATTTCGGTGAATTCCGTGCCCGGGCGCACGGTGTTCCGCATTTCGCTGCCACGCGCGCCAATGGATGAAAAGGAGACCGAGTAATGGACGGAACCGTTCTTGTTGCCGATGACGATCGTACGATCCGAACGGTCCTGACACAGGCTCTGACACGGGCGGGCTGCAAGGTGCACGCCACGTCGTCGCTGACCACGCTGATGCGCTGGGTGGGCGAGGGCAAGGGCGACGTGGTGATATCGGACGTGATGATGCCGGATGGTAACGGTCTGGAAATGCTGCCGAAAATCGCGCAGGATCGTCCGGGCCTGCCGGTGATCGTGATATCTGCGCAGAACACGATCATGACGGCGATCCAGGCGGCCGAGGCCGAAGCTTACGATTACCTGCCCAAGCCGTTCGACCTGCCGGACCTGATGAAGCGCACGGCCCGCGCGCTTGAGGCGCGCCGCCGCGTGGCGCCTGCTCGCACGACCGAAGACCCGGCCGAGCTGGAACGCCCCGAAGATCTGCCGCTTGTCGGGCGTACGCCTGCGATGCAGACGCTCTACCGTCTGGTCGCGCGGGTGATGAACACCGATCTGCCGGTGCTGATCACCGGCGAATCCGGGACGGGCAAGTCGCTGATCGCGCGGGCGATCCACGATTTTTCCGACCGCCGCACGCTGCCGTTCGTGACGGTGACGGCCTCCGACCTGTCCGATCTCGAAGGGCCGGCGCGCGTGCTGGCGCGGGTCAAGGGCGGCACGCTGCTGTTCGATGAATTGGGCGATCTGGACATGGATGCGCAGGCGCGCATCGTGCGGATGATGGACACCCCCGGCGATCATGTGCCGCGTTTCATGGCGACCAGTCAGGGCAATCTGAACGCGGCGATGGAGAATGGCCGCATGCGTCAGGATCTGTTCTACCGCATCGGCGGTGCAACGATCGACGTGCCGGCCTTGCGCGAACGGGTCGATGACATTCCTCTGCTTGCAGAGCATTTCCTGATGCGTGCCGAGCGCGACACCGGCGTTTCGCGGCGATTGTCCGCCGACGCGCTGGAACTTATGCGGGCCTATAGCTGGCCGGGCAATGTGCGGCAGTTGGAGAACGCGATCCGCCGCCTTGTCCTGACCAGCCGCGCCGATGAAATCAGCCGAACCGAGGTCGAGGGCGTGCTGGGAAGCCAGCCCGAAGTCGAACCCGTTCTGGGGGGTGTGGGAGAGGCGGACAACCTGTCGGCCAGCATCGGCCGGCATCTTCGCCGGTATTTCGATCTGCACGGGAACATGCTGCCTCCGCCCGGGCTCTATGGTCGCATCCTGCGAGAGATGGAGACGCCTCTGATCGAAATCGCGCTCGAGGCGACAGGCGGTAACCAGGCAAAATGCGCCGATCTTCTGGGGATCAACCGCAATACGTTGCGCAAGAAGATCACCGATCTGGATATTTCCGTGACACGCCGTCGCAAATTGATGTAAAACCGCAACATCTGCGTGGCATTCGGGCCGCAGGGCCGATATATGCCACAACATATCGCGGTTTCGCTCCTACGGGGCGCATCTTTTCGGGGGGTGTGCGTGACCACAAGGGCACGGCACAGAGGTTTCGGCTGGGACAGGCTGGTGCGCCTGCGGCGTCAGCGACGTGTGCAGACGATGCTGACGTTGGGGCTGGTGCTGCTGGGGCCGGTTCTCGCCCTTGCCACGTTTACCGTTCTCGGGCCGCTGGATCGTGGCGCGTCGTCGCTGTCGCTGCGCCTCGTTCTGATGGCCGATCTCGTCTATGTGCTGCTGCTGGCTGCGCTGGTGCTGCAGCGCGTCGTGGCGCTGGTCGCGGCGCGGCGGGCGCATTCCGAAGGCTCGCGCCTGCATTTGCGGCTGACAGGGGTGTTCGCGCTGATGGCGCTGCTGCCCACGGTGACGGTCGCGGTCTTCGCCATGCTGACGATCAATGTCGGGCTTGAGACATGGTTTTCCGAACGCGTCCGGCAGGTGGTGGGGGCGTCGCTCGCCGCGGCGCAATCCTATGACGAGGAAGAGCGCAAAGACCTGAACGACGACGCGCTTTTGCTGGCGCGGTTCATCACCCAGCGCCAGCGCGCAACGGGGTTCACCTCGGACGGGGATCTGCGCGTCGTGTTGAGCGAGGGGCAAAGCCTGATTCAGCGGGGCCTGAAAGAGGCTTACGTGATCGACGGCAAGGGTGGATTGCAGGCGCGCGGACAGCGGTCCTATCTGTTCGACTATGAACAACCCACGCCGCAGATGTTTGCGCAGGCGCGCCAGGACGGCATCCTGCTTATCCCGGATTGGCCGATCAACGAATTTCGCGCGCTCGTGCCGCTGCGCGGGTTCGCCGACCGGTTCCTTTACATCAGCCGGACGGTGGATGGCGATCTGCTGGCGCTGCTGGATGAGACCCAGGAAACCGCGCGGTTCTATCAGCAGCAGGAAAGCGAACGGGGCCGGCGGCTTTTCGATTTTGCGGTTCTGTATCTCGGATTTGCGGTTCTGCTTATCCTTGCCGCGGTCTGGCTGGGCCTTTGGTTCGCAGAACGGTTGAGCCGCCCCGTGGGCCGCCTGACGGGCGCGGCGCAGCGCGTGGGCGAGGGCGACCTGGATGTCCAGGTCATCGAGGAAGAAGGCGATGACGAAATCGCCATGCTGGGCCGGTATTTCAACCAGATGACCCGGCAGCTCAAGGGTCAGCGCGATACGCTGCTCGACAATACCAAGGCGATCGAGCGGCGGCGGCGGCTGTTCGACTCGGTGCTCAGCTCGGTCACGTCGGGCGTGGTCGGGGTCGATGCGAAGGGGCGCGTGACCTTCGTCAACCGTTCGGCCGAACGCCTGCTGGACTGGCAGGAGGATCAGCAATCGCTGGCGCTGGCGGTTGCCGTGCCGGAATTCGGACCGCTGTTCGACAAGGTGAAAAGCGGTCAGGCCGAAACGGCGCAGGAAGAGATCAAGGTCAGCCGCGGCGGACGGCTTGAAAACCTGCTTGTGCGGGTGTCGACCCGGCGCAATGCCGATGGCAAACGCGAGGGGTTCGTGGTGGCGTTCGACGACGTGACGAACCTCGTTGCCGCGCAGCGCATGGCGGCCTGGGGCGATGTCGCGCGGCGGATCGCGCACGAGATCAAGAACCCGCTGACCCCGATCCAGTTGTCGGCCGAGCGCATCAAGCGCAAGTTCGGCCGCCAGCTGGAGCCGGAACAGGCCGAAAGTCTGGATCAGCTGACCGAGGTGATCGTGCGCCAGACCAACGACCTGCGCCGTATCGTCGATGAGTTTTCGAAATTCGCGCGCATGCCCGAACCCGACCGCAAACCCGAAAGCGTGACCGCGATCCTGCGGGATGCGGTGCTGTTGCAGCAGGCCGGGCAACCCGACGTGGTGATTTCCGACGACCTGCCCAAGGACGCGCTGATGGCCGAGCTTGACGCCACCATGATCGGCCAGGCGCTGACCAACCTGATAAAGAACGCCGGCGAAGCGACCCAGAGCCTGCGCGAAAAAGGGGCACCCGAAGATTACCGGCCGGAAATCCGCGTCACCGCAGTTAAGGATGACGGTCACGCCGAAATCCGCATCATGGATAATGGCATCGGACTGCCCGAAGACAGGGCGCGCCTGTTCGAGCCTTATGTCACCACCCGCGAAGAGGGCACGGGCCTTGGCCTGCCCATCGTCAAGAAAATCATAGAAGAGCACGGCGGGACACTCGCCCTGGAAGATGCGCCGCCATTCCACGACGGCGCGCATCAGGGGGCGATGGCGGTCATTTGCCTTCCGCTGACGCCGGCGGCGCTTGCCGCGGCGCAAGACAACAAGTGAGGACGTTATGAGCGATATTCTGATTGTCGATGATGAGCGCGACATCCGCGAGCTGATCTCGGATATCCTGGAGGACGAGGGCTATACCACGCGGCTAGCAGGCAATTCCGACGACGCGATGAAAGAGATCAACGCCGAACCGCCGGCGCTTTTGATCCTCGATATATGGCTCAAGGACAGCCGGATGGACGGGATCGACATCCTCAAGACCGTCAAGCGTGACAATCCCGATGTTCCGATCATCATCATCTCGGGGCATGGCAACATCGAAATCGCCGTCGCCGCGATCAAGCAGGGTGCCTATGACTTCATCGAAAAGCCGTTCAATATCGACCAGCTTCTGGTGGTGATCCGGCGCGCGATGGAAACCAGCCGTCTGCGGCGCGAGAATACGGCGCTCAAGCGCAAGGATACCGGCGCGGCCGAAATGGTCGGCAGTTCGCAGGCCTTCCGTGCGCTGATCAGCCAGTTGGACAAGGTGACGAAATCCAACGGCCGCGTTATGCTGACCGGCCCGGCCGGGGCGGGCAAGGAGGTTGCGGCCCGCTATGTCCACGCCAATTCCAACCGGGCGTCCGGCCCGTTCGTGACGGTCGGCTGCGCCAGCATCGACGCCGAGCGCATGGAAGAGGTGCTGTTCGGGCGCGAAACGCCCGATCGCGGGATCGAGCCGGGCCTGCTGGAGCAGGCACATGGCGGTGTCGTCTATTTCGACGAGGTGGCCGACATGCCGCTTGGCACGCAATCCAAGATCCTGCGCGTGCTGGTCGACCAGCAATTCACCCGCGTGGGCGGGTCCGACAAGGTGCGGGTCGACATGCGGGTGATTTCGTCGACCAACCGCAACCTGGAAAACGAGATCGCGGCCGGCAATTTCCGGCAGGAGCTGTATCATCGGCTGAACGTCGTGCCGATCGAGGTGCCCAGCCTCGAAGAGCGCCGCGAAGACATCCCCGAACTGGCCCGCCATTTCATCGAGAATTTCCACCAGACCCAGGGCCTGCCGCTGCGCGAACTGAGCGAGGACGCGGTGGCGCTGATGCAGACGATGATCTGGCCTGGCAACGTGCGCCAGTTGAAGAACCTGATCGAGCGGGTGCTGATCCTCGGTGACGGCACCGGCGAGATCGACGCGCGCGAATTGCCCAGCGAAGAGGAAAAAGGGGCCGAGGACGGTCGGGTCGTGATTTCCGGCACGCTGGCCACAATGCCCCTGCGCGAAGCCCGCGAGGCGTTCGAGCGCGAATACCTGCTGACCCAGATCAACCGTTTCGGGGGCAATATCAGCCGCACCGCCAATTTCGTCGGAATGGAGCGCAGCGCGCTGCACCGCAAACTGAAAAGCCTGAATGTCGTGACGACGAACAAGGCCGGTGCGCGCGTGGCCCAGATCAGCGACGAGGAAGAGGTCGAGGGCTGATTGCCGGGCGGTTACTGCGCCGGCGTCACGATCTGCCAGGTGCCGTCGCGATTGCGGATCACGCAGGAGTTTTCCGCAAGGCGGGGCAAGACCGTGGTGCGTCCGGGCGGGGCTGCCTGCCGCACACCGTCCGAGCATACCGGAAGGCTGACCGGCGTGTAGCCGTCCTGGCGCATGCAGCGCGCAACGACCTGGTCGCGCAGCGAGTCGTTGGCGTCATAGACGATCACCTCGCCGCCGATGCGTTCATAGAACACGCGGCAGTTCTTGCCGGATGAATCGCAGATCCGCCTTGGCACGATGCTGACAGGGGTGCGCCGCACCTGGGTGCTGACGGGGACGTCCTTTGCAGCTTCGACGCGGCAGGACAGCAACCGATCCTCTGCCGCGGCGACCGTTGCGCCGGGCTTGTACCAGATATTCATGGGTGCGCAGGCCGCGACAAGGATCGCGGTCACGGCGAATGCGGCGTGGGTGGCGCGGACGGGCATCGTGTGTCTCCGGTTTGCGCATCCAGTCTGCCCAATGCGGGCGGTCATGACAATTCAATTGACCCCAAGGGACGCATCTGCCATCCAAATCCCTCGAGACATGGGAACGAATACCTATGAAAGTCATCATCTGCGGGGCAGGGCAGGTCGGCTGGCAGATCGCGCGGCACCTCTCGGGCGAACGCAACGACGTGACGGTTGTCGACAGCAATGCCGATCTTGTGCGCCGGGCCACCGACGCTTTGGACGTGCAGGGGATTGCCGGGTTCGCAAGCTATCCTGACGTGCTGGATCGTGCGGGTGCGCGCGATGCCGACATGGTGATCGCCGCCACCCATTCCGACGAGGTCAACATGGTCACCTGCCAGGTGGCGCATTCGGTCTTTTCGGTTCCGCGAAAGATCGCGCGCCTGCGGGCGCAATCCTACCTGACGGCGATCTATTCCGATCTCTACCGCCGCGATCACATGCCGATCGACGTGGTGATCAGCCCCGAACGCGAGGTGGCCGAGGCCGCGCTGCAACGCCTGGGATCGCCTTCGGCGTTCGACACCGAAGTGTTCCACGACGGCAAGGCGCAGTTGCTGGGCATCACGATCGAACATGATTGCCCTGTGGTGAATACGCCTCTGCGGCAGTTGACCGACCTGTTTTCGACGCTCCGCGCCATCGTCGTGGGTGTGCGCCGCGAGGGCACGCTTTTCGCCCCTGAACCCAATGACCAGCTTTTCGTGGGCGACGATTGCTATGTCGTGGCCGTAAACGAGGACGTGCCGCGCACGTTGGAGATTTTCGGCAAGTCCCTGAAAAAGCAGGAGCGCGTCGTGCTGGTGGGCGGCGGAAACGTCGGCCTGGCCGTGGCCACCCGCCTGGAAGAGCGCGCCGAACGCGTCCGCGTCAAGGTGATCGAGAAAAGCCGCGCGGTGGCCGAACGCGCCGCCGACCGGCTGGAACGCACCATCGTGCTGAACGGCGACGGGCTGGACAGCGCGCTGCTGAAAGAGGCCAATATCGACCGTGCGGATGCTGTCCTGTGCGTGACCGACGACGACAAGACGAACATGCTGGCGGCTGTGCGCGCAAAGGCCGAAGGCTGCCCGATGGCGATCGTTCTGGTCAACGATCCGACGATGGTTCCGCTGATGTCGCCGCTGGGTATCGACGCCTATATCAACCCGCGCGCGACGACGGTCAGCTCCATCCTGCGCCACATCCGGCATGGCCGCGTGCGCGGGGTTTACTCCATCGGCGATGCCGAGGCCGAGGTGATCGAAGCCGAGGTGCTTTCGACATCGCCCATTGCGGGGCGCAAGATCGGCGAGATCGAGTTCCCCGAAGGCGTGCTTATCGGCATGGTCCAGAAGGGCTCTAAGCTGGTGAAGCCGACCGGAAGCCTTCGCATCGACGAAGGCGATGTCATCACGATCTTTTCCATGGCCAGCGACGTGCCCGAGGTCGAGCGGCTGTTGCAGGTCTCGATCGACTTCTTCTGACGCATGCGGGCGCGGATCGCACAACAACCCTTGTTCCTGCTGATGATGGGGATCAGCGGGCTTGCGATGTATGTGCCGTCCCTGCATGCCCTTGCGCTGGATACCGAAGACGAGGCGCGTGCGTTTTTCTATTCGGGCACGCTGCTTCTGATCCTGACGGTGCTGATTGCCGTGGCGCGCGGCAGCCGGAGTCACCGGCGCGACGAGATGATGAACCTGCTTGCGTTGCTTTCGGGGTTCATCGTGCTGCCGGCGATGCTTGCCGTGCCCTTTCACGAGGCGCTGCGCACGACCAGTTTTCTCAATGCCTATGTCGAGATGGTTTCGAGCCTGACCACAACCGGCGCGTCGCTGTTCTCGCCCGAGCGGCTGTCGCCCAGCCTGCATCTGTGGCGTGCGCTGGTGGGCTGGATGGGCGGCCTGCTGATGTGGGTCGCCGCCGCGGCGATCCTGGCCCCGCTCAGCCTGGGCGGGTTCGAAGTGACGGCCAGCGGCGAACCGGGCCAGGCCGAAGCCGGCGGCCCGATGGGGCAGGCCGATCCGCAGCGCCGCATCCTGCGCGTGGCGTGGCACCTTACGCCGATCTATGCCGGGCTGACGCTGGCCTTGTGGATCATGCTGCTGGTGGGTGGCGACCGGCCGCTGGTCGCGATCAGCCACGCCATGTCGGTCATGGCGACAAGCGGGATTTCCCCGGTCGGCGGCATCGAGGGGTCAAGCTCGGGTCTGGGCGGCGAGATCGTGATGGCGCTTTTCATGCTGTTCGCCTTGTCGCGGGTCACGTTTTCTGGCGACACGCTGGTGGGCGCCAAGGTCAGCGTGCTGCGCGATTCCGAATTTCGCCTTGGGCTGGTGCTGGTCGCCGTTCTGCCGCTGGTGCTGTTCCTGCGTCACTGGAGCGGGGCGTACGAGTTCGACGAGGTGCAGGATTTCGCGCAGGCGCTGCGGGCGCTCTGGGGTGGCGTGTTCACCATCCTGTCGGTGTTGACCACGACGGGGTTCGAAAGTGCCGACTGGGCCGCGGCGCAGGACTGGTCGGGCTTGCAGACTCCGGGATTGATTTTTCTCGGGATCGCCATGATCGGTGGCGGGGTCGCGACCACCGCGGGCGGGGTCAAGCTGCTGCGGGTCTGGGCGCTCTACCTGCAGGGCTTGCGCGAGATGGAACGCCTTGTGCATCCGTCGTCGGTGGGACGTGCGGGCGCGGGCAGCCGCCGGTTGCGCCGTCAGGGGGCATACATTGCATGGATTTTTTTCATGCTTTTCGCCATTTCGGTCACGGTGTTCACGCTGGTGCTGGCATGGATCGTGGGCGATCTGGAACAGGCGCTGGTTCTGACCATCGCCGCGCTCAGCACCACCGGCCCGCTTGTCACGCTTGCGGCGGACACGCCGATTGCGCTGGCTGACATGGCGATATCGGCCAAGCTGGTATTTTGCGCGGGCATGGTTCTGGGCCGGCTCGAGACGCTTGCGATCATCGCGCTTGTCACCAGCGATCTCTTGCGCCGGTGACGCGAGGCTTGACGCGCGCACCCAAAGGTTTGATTTTGGGGCTGGAAACTCGGCTTACGGCAGGACATACTCGATCCCGAACTGGGGGAGGATGCCGGTCCGCGGCATGCGCAAGAACAAAGGTTACTTCATGGCTTCCGACAAACAGAATCTTCAGGACGCATTCCTTAATCACACGCGGAAGACCAAGATCCCGGTGACGATCTTTTTGATCAACGGCGTCAAATTGCAGGGCGTTATCACGTGGTTCGACAATTTCTGCGTGCTTCTGCGTCGCGACGGTCAAAGCCAGCTTGTCTACAAGCACGCGATCTCGACGATCATGCCCTCGCAGCCGATCAACCTCTATGATGGTGACGACTCCAATTGATGGAGCATGATCAGGAGCCGACCCGTGCATGGGTGCTCCATCCCGATATAAAATCCGACCGCGACAGGCGCCCGGCCCGTTTCGCGCTGGAAGAGGCCGTTTCGCTGGCCGCGGCCATGCCCGGACTTGTGGTTGCCGGATCGGAAATCGTGCCCCTGCAGCGCCCGCAGGCCGGGCCGTTGTTCGGCAAGGGCAAGATCGAAGAGCTGAAAGACCGGTTCAAGGCCAACGAGATCGAGCTGGTTCTGGTCGACGGCCCGGTGTCCCCGATCCAGCAGCGCAACCTTGAAAAGGCCTGGGGCGTCAAGCTGCTGGACCGGACGGGCCTGATCCTCGAGATTTTCAGCGACCGCGCTGCCACCCGCGAGGGTGTGCTGCAGGTCGAGATGGCCGCGCTGTCCTATCAGCGCACGCGGCTGGTCCGTGCCTGGACGCACCTGGAACGCCAGCGTGGCGGTCTGGGATTTGTCGGCGGTCCGGGTGAAACCCAGATCGAGGCCGACCGCCGCGCCATCGACGAACAGCTGGTGCGCCTGCGCCGTCAACTGGACAAGGTGGTCAAGACGCGCGACCTGCACCGCAAGGCGCGCGCCAAGGTGCCGTATCCCATCGTGGCATTGGTGGGCTATACCAACGCGGGCAAATCGACGCTGTTCAACCGCCTGACCGGGGCCGAAGTGATGGCGAAGGACATGTTGTTCGCCACGCTCGACCCGACGATGCGCGCGGTCAAGCTGCCCGGCGGCGGACCCGAAGTGATCCTGTCGGACACCGTGGGGTTCATCAGCGACCTGCCCACCGAACTTGTGGCCGCTTTCCGCGCCACGCTGGAAGAGGTGCTGGCGGCCGACCTGATCGTGCATGTGCGTGACATCAGCCACCCCGAAACCGAGGCGCAGGCGCAGGATGTCGAAGAGATCATGGCCTCGCTCGGCGTGGACAAGGCTGTGCCCCTGATCGAGCTGTGGAACAAGATCGACCGCCTTCCGCCCGCCGAGGCCGAGGCGATGCGCACAGCAGCCGAGCGCAAGGAAGGCGTGTTCGCCATATCCGCGCTTACCGGCGCGGGGTTGGAGCCGTTCCTGGCAGAGGTCGCCCGTCAACTGGCCTCGGAACGCCACGAAACGCGCTTGCACCTGTCCTTTGCCGATGGGCGCAAGCGCGCGTGGCTGCACGAACAGGGTGTTGTCGAAAGCGAAGAGCAGGGCGAGGACGGGTTCGATCTGCTTGTGCGCTGGACGGACCGGCAGGAACACCGATTCCGCGAAATGTGATGCAAGGCAAGGGAGGGCCGCGCATGGAACTGACCGAAAAAACCGCGCTCGAATTGTCGGGCATGCTGGAACGGCGCGAAATCAGCGCGGTCGAGTTGATGCAGGCCACGCTCGACCGGATCGCCGCCGTGAATCCGGCGGTGAATGCGGTCGTATCGCTGGGGGCGCCGGACGCGCTGCTGGATGCGGCGCGCGCGGCCGATGACAGCCCGCGCAAGGGCTGGCTGCACGGCATTCCCATCGCCGTCAAGGATCTGGCGAACGTGGCGGGCTTTCGCACGTCGTTCGGCTCGCCCGCGATGCCCGATACACCCGCCAAGTCGGACGACCTGATGGTCGCGCGGATGCGCGCGGCCGGTGCGGTGTTCATCGGCAAGACGAACACGCCCGAATTCGGCCTGGGCAGCCATACGTTCAATCCGGTGCACGGCACCACGCGGAACCCTTATTCGGCCGACCGCAGCGCGGGCGGGTCGTCAGGCGGTGCGGCGGCGGCGCTGGCCACGCGGATGCTGTCGGTTGCGGACGGGTCGGACATGATGGGCAGTTTGCGCAACCCGGCGGGCTGGAACAATGTCTATGGCATGCGCCCCAGTTGGGGCCGTGTGCCGGGCGAGCCGCTGGGCGAGATGTTCCTGCATCCGCTGGCCACCAGCGGCCCGATGGCGCGGAACCCGCGCGATCTGGCTGCGCTGCTCGAGGTGCAGGCCGGCCCCGATCCGCGCCAACCCTTCGGTTTGCCCAAGGAAAATTTCCTTGATGCGATCTCCGCTGGAATCAAGGGACGCCGCATCGGTTGGCTTGGCGACTGGGGCGGCGCCTACGAGATGGAGCCGGGGATACTGGACCTGTCCGAAGCGGCCCTGCGCATGTTCGAGGAACTGGGGGCGATCGTCGAACCCGTGGCCCCGCCGATCGAGGCGGCGCAGATCTGGGACAGCTGGCTGGGCCTGCGCGCATTCGCCAATGCCGGGCGGCTCGATCCGCTGTACCAGAACCCCGAGACGCGCGCGCGGCTGAAACCGGATGCAATCTGGGAAATCGAAACCGGGCGCGCGCTGGCAGCCACCGAGATACAGCGCCTGTCGCTGATCCGGTCCGAATGGTATCGCCGCGCGGCCGCGCTGTTCGACAGCTACGACGCACTGGTTCTGCCTTCTGCGCAGGTCTGGCCGTTCCCGGCAGATTGGGAACGCCCGCACCGCATCAACGATACCGGGATGGACACCTATCACCGCTGGATGGAGGTGGTGGTGCCGGTCAGCCTGATCGGTCTGCCCTGCGTGAACCTGCCGGCAGGCTTCGGCGCGAACGGCCTGCCGGGCGGTGTGCAGCTTTTCGGGCGGCACGGGGACGATCTGGGGCTGCTGCAACTGGCGCAAGCCTATCACGAGGCCACCGACTGGCCGGGAAATCACCCGCCGAAATTGTCCTGACGCTTGATTTGGGCGGCGTTTCCCGCTCACATATCCCCAAAACCGCATAAATGGCCGGGGGGAGATCATGGGACAGGAGCCGCAACTTGGCGTGCCGCAGCTCGGGCAGGTGACATTCGCCATGCTGGCCGAGGCGCTCAGGCGGGGTTGGCGCGACCTGAAACGCGCGCCCGGGTTCGGCTTCATCTTTGCGCTGGTCTATGTGCTGGTGGGGCTTGTCTTTGCTCTGATCACCTGGGCCACCGGGAAAAGCTATTGGCTGGTATTCGCCGCGGTCGGGTTTCCGCTGGTCGGACCGTTTGCCGCCGTCGGACTTTACGAGGTCAGCCGCAGGCTGGCCCGCGGCCGGGCGCTGGACCTTTATCAGATCTTCGGCGTGATCGCGACGCAGTCCAAGCGGCAATTGCCGTCGATCTGCGCGATCGTGCTGTTCATGTTCCTGTTCTGGTTCTTCATCGCGCACATGATCTTTGCCCTGTTCATGGGGTTTTCGACCATGACCAACGTGTCCAGTTCCTATGAGGTCTACCTGACCACCGAAGGGCTGGCGATGCTGGGTGTCGGCACGGTGGTGGGCGCGCTGTTTGCGCTGCTGCTTTACATGATCACAGTGATTTCGCTGCCGCTTCTTCTGGACCGCGAGGTGGATTTCGTCACCGCGATGATCACCAGTTTCCAGACCGTTCTGGCCAACCCTGTTCCGATGCTGGCCTGGGGGGCGTTCATCGCCGTTACCACCTTCGTCGCGATGGTGCCGTGGTTCCTCGGGCTGTTCATCGTGCTGCCGCTTTTCGGGCACGCGACATGGCATCTCTATGATCAGATCGTTGCGGCGGGAGGCGAAGAAAGCGCGCTGCAACCGGCCTGAAGGCTTGCCGTCACTCGATAATGCCGGGCCAGTTGGTTTCCGCCTTCGAGATGTTTCCGGGAATGTCCTTTTCCCATTTCCCGCGCACGCCCCTTGAATAGTTCAGGTAGAGCCTGCCATCCACGATCGTCCAGGCGTCGGCCACGGTGGGCGCGGCATAGCCGCTGGCAGCGCGATAGGCGCAATAGCCGCCGAATTGTGGGGCGTAGCGGTCCGGGTCGGCTGCAAAAACGGCCTTGTTTTCGGCACTGGCAAAGCGCCAGGTCGCCCCGTTCCAGTCAAGGCTGTGTTCGGCGCGGCCCTTGGCGGGGGCGCCGTCGCGGAAATAGCTGACCGGATCGGTCCCCCCGAGCGCCAAGCCGTCTTTCTGAAAGATGCGCGGCGTCTCGGCGCGGGCGGGCAACGCGGCGATCACGGGAAGCAGGGCAAGCGAGGTCAGGACAAGGCGGCGGGTAGGGGCCATGGGGCGTCTCCGGGTCAATTGCTCCGCCCATGCTCGTTCAAGCAAGGCCATGCTGGCAACTGCCGAAACGCGAACGTGACCGCCCGTGACACCGTCAGAGCGGGCGGATTTTCAGCTTTGTGATCCGGTTGCCGTCACGGCCCGTCACCTCGAAGCGGAACCCGTGGAAGGAAAACACCTGGCCCACTTCGGGGATCATCTGGGCCTCGTGGATGACAAGCCCGGCCACGGTGTTCGCCTCGTCGTCGGGCAGCGACCAGTCGGTCGCGCGGTTGAGGTCGCGGATGGTCATGGCCCCTTCGACAAGGAACTGGTTGTCCTTGGATCTCTGGATCGGGTGATCGGCGTCGGGGTCGAACTCGTCGGTGATTTCGCCCACGATTTCCTCAAGGATGTCTTCGAGCGTGATCAGACCTTCGAGGCTGCCATATTCATCGACCACCAGCGCGAAATGCGTCCGGCGGCGCAGGAACTGGCGCATCTGGTCGTCCAGCGTCGTGGTGTCGGGCACGAAGTACGGCGCCATTGCCACGTCGAGAATGTTGAAATCCGCCAACCCCTTGGCCGAGGCATCCGGCCCGAACATCAGCTTGTGCATGGCGCGCAGCAAATCCTTGGCATGCACGACACCCACGATGTTGTCGGGGTCGTCCTTGAAGACGGGCAGCCGTGTGTGCGAACTTTCGAGACACTGGCGCAGCAGCTCTTCGGGGTCGGTATCTGCGTCGATCATCTCGATGTTCGAGCGGTGGAGCATGATTTCCTCGACCGCGCGTTCGCCTAGGTCCAGCGCGCCCAGGATGCGGTCGCGGTCTTCCTTTTCCACCACGCCTTCGGAATGGCCCAGATACAAGGCGCCGGCGATTTCCTCGCGCACGGCAAGGATCTGGCTGTCGGGATCGGTGCGCACGCCGAACACGCGCAGAACGCCGCGCACGAACCAGCGCACGGCCGACACGACCGGGGCAAACACGGTCACGACGAACTGGATCGGCCGCGACACCAGGCTGGCGGCAGCCTCGGCGTTGGTGATGGCGTAGGTTTTCGGCAGAACCTCGGCGAAGATCAGCACCAGAAGCGTCATCACCAACGTGGCCAGCGCCACGCCGGATTCGCCAAAGACCCTTGTGAACAGGGCGGTCGCCAGCGACGCGGCCAGGATATTCACCAGGTTGTTGCCCAACAGGACCGAGCCGATAAGGCGCTCGTTGTCCTCGGTGATCTGCAGCGCGCGTTCGGCCCCGCGCGATCCCTTGTCGGCCTGTGCGCGCAGCTTGCCCCGGCTGGCGGCAGTCAGCGCGGTTTCGGAGCCGGAAAAGAAACCGGACAGGACAAGCAGAAACAGGATCGCGCCGGCGGTGATCCAGAAAGCGGCGTCAAGCATTGGGGCGGTGGCCTCGGGGGTCATTTGGGTTCTGTTCTGTGAAAGATAGATGACTTATGGGGACTGCCGCCATTTGGATCAAGGGGTTGGCTCAGTCGCGCGCCAATGGGTGGTGATCCAGCACCAGGTCGCGCAGGCGCTCTTCCAGAACATGGGTGTAGATTTCCGTGGTCGCCACGTCGGCATGGCCCAGCAGCGTCTGGATCGCGCGCAGGTCGGCACCGTTGGCCAGAAGGTGCGTGGCAAAGGCATGCCGCAAGGTGTGCGGCGTCACCTTGCCGGGGCTGACGCCCGACGCCACGGCAAGCTCTTTTATCAGCATGTAGAACCGATGCCGTGTCAGGTGGCCCAGCTTGCCGCGCGACGGGAACAGGAAACGCGACGGTGCCGCGCCCTTTTCGCGGGCGCGCTCTTCGGTTTCGTCGCGCAGGGCCAGCCAGTCTGCCAGCGCCTCACGCGCCGGTGGCGACAGCGGAACCAGCCGTTCCTTGCCGCCTTTCCCCATGACCAGCAACATGCGCGGATCGCCCCTTGCGGCGGAAACGGGCAGGGATACCAGCTCGGTCACCCGCATGCCGGTGGCATAGAGCAGCTCCATCAGGCAGGTGTTGCGCACCCTTTCCTCGGTGCTGCGGCCCACGCTGCGCGCGGACTGGAGCAGGCGGTCGACCTCTTCCTCGCTCAGGGTCTTTGGCAGCCGCTTGTCGCGGCCTGGCCCCGAGATCTGGATCGCCGGATTGTCGCCCCGCCAGCCTTCTTCAAAGGCAAAGCGGTAAAGCTGCTTGATCGCCGAAAGCCGCCGCGCGCGGGTCGATTTCGCAAGGCCCTGCGCGTCGCAATGCAACAGATAGCTTTCCACGTCCTCGCGCCGCGCGCCGTCAAAACCCTTGCCTTTGCCGGCCAACCAGTCGGCAAAATCACGCAGGTCGCGCCCATAGGCCAGTTGCGTGTTCGTTGCGGCCCCCTGTTCGGCGGCGGCCGCTTCGAGAAAGGCGGAAATCCACTGGTGATCGTTCATGCTCAGCCCCGCGTTCCCAATAGCAGTAACTGAAGCGAGGCGCGTCGCGCCGTGTCCTCTAGCCCCATGGCGCGGAACGCCGACAACGCCTTTTCAAGCGCTGCAACATCGCCGGTGTTGCCATGCTCGTACAGCGCGATGGCCGACAGGATCGCCTCTCCCAGGCGGCCTGTGTCGATCAGATCTGCGATTTCACGCGGGGGCGTTGCGCTTTCGAAGGCACGGGAAATGGCCACGCGCAACGCGTCGTTGCCGGGGGCCGGAGGCGCGCCACGCGCAACGCCGGTCGCAAAGGCGCGCGCCGGTATAGCGCTGCCGCGCGTCATCGCGGCGTTTTCATAGGCCGGGCCCAGCAAGGCTACGTCGTAAGCCAGCGCCGCGGCGGTGCCGGTCAGCGGCAGCCGCATCAGTTCGGCCCCGTAAAGTTCGGCAAACGGCACTTCGAGCCGGGCCGCCCGCATCGCCCGCCACGCGCCCGGCAGCGCGCGCGCAACCGCGCCGGGATCGCCGGTCCGCATCGCGGTGTCAAAGCGCTGGATCGCCTCGACACGGTCCCAGATACCGCCCGAGGCCGCTGGCAACCGCTCGGAATAGATGCCGAGCAGCCGGTTCACCGGCAGCGCGCCGGTGCGCGCCAGCCGTTCCGCGGCAACCAGCTCGGCCTTCCAGCCGACCGTGCTGCGCAAGTCCCCCATGGCAAAGGCGCGGGGCAGGGTGTTGGTGGGCAGCGGTTCGCCCACCGCCTCGTAGAGCCGGAACAGCAGCGGGCTGGGGCGCACGGGCGGCAGCGGCAGCGGTTCGCCTTCGAACATCTCGGGGTCAAGGAATTGCGCCAGCAACCGGTCCTCGAGGTCGGAAATGAATCCCAGGGCCCGCGCGGTATCGAGCGTCAGGGCCGCAGCCGACCAGTCTCCCCCACGCGCGGTGCAGAACACCCGCGCGGCATAGCTGGGGCTGAGATGCGGGCTGTCGCGCAAGGCGCGGCAGGCCTTGTCCTCGTCGCCCGTCAGCAGCGTTGCGTCGAACCAGCGCGCGAACAGGGCAGGCGTCCCGGCACCCGCGCGTTCAAGCAGCGCCTGCGCCGGCTCGACCGCGCCCAGTTCCATCAAGGCGTCGATCCGCGCCTGCAGGAACGGTGCGTCCGTTCCGCTGTCGGCGGGGGCGTCGGCCTCGGCCAGCAGCAACGTGTAGAGCAGCGATTGCATCGCCGGAAGGCGCGTGACGTTGCGCGCCATCAACAGCGTTCTCAATTCGGCGGCGCGGCTTTGCTGCCAAAGACTGCGCGGCAAGCCGGTGATCGACGAGGGCAACAATCCGACCGCATCGGCCTGCACCTCGCCCAACGGCGTCACGCTGACAGCCGGGATCGTGGCGCTGTCGGTCACGGGCGATTCCCCAGGAATGCCGGTTGGCGGCATGACGCGCGTTACGGGCAGGGCGGTTGGCGTGCTCAGCCAGTCGATCGCCGAAAGCGGCGCTTCCTGGGCGGAGGCGGCAAAGGGAAGGCACAGCAGGGCAAATGCCAGCCTAGTCCGCATTCAGTATCACCCGTTCACGCACCTCTTCCTGCGGGGGCGAGAAATCCGCCCCCAGAAACGGCCCGATATAGGCATAGGCCACCAACGCGATGGCCCCCAGAACGATCAGAATGAGAAGGTATTTGATTAGTCGCCCCATGTCGCCTGCCTGTTCGTCTTTGTTTTCACAAGATATAACTGGCATTTCGACAAAGATCACGTCATTCAGTCGTGAATTGGGAAAAACGGCGTCGAGACGCCGATGCGGGCAAGTGATGGGCTGGCAACTGAAAAAGACGGTCGTCATGGTCGGGATGATGGGTGCGGGCAAGACGGCCGTGGGCCGGGCGCTTGCCGCGCGGCTTGCCGTGCCGTTCCTCGATTCGGATGCCGAGATCGAGGCCGCCGCCAACATGACCATCCCCGAAATCTTTTCACGCGACGGCGAGGCGTTCTTTCGCACCAAGGAATCGCAGGTGATCGAACGCCTGCTGGAATCGGAACGCTGCATCCTGTCCACGGGCGGTGGCGCCTTCATGGCCGAGGGCAACCGCGCGATGATCAGCGAAAAGGGCGTGGCCGTCTGGCTGGATGCCGGGCTTGACCTGTTGTGGCAGCGGGTCCGACACAAGACCACGCGCCCGCTGTTGCGCACCCCCAATCCCAAGGCAACGCTGACCGATCTCTACCAGGCCCGTGTTCCGGTCTATGCGCTGGCCGATCTGCGGGTCGACGTTTCGCCAAAATTCTCGATCGAAGATACCGTCGACCGCGTGATCGAGGTTCTGAAAACCCGCCCCGACGTTCTGGAAGAGGCCGCGTGATGGAAACCGTGCATGTAGGTCTGGAAGGCCGCGAATACGACATTCACATCGGGCCTGGCCTTTTGGCACAGGCCGGCGCGCTGATCGGCCCGCTGCTGGCGCGACCGCGTGTCGCCGTCGTGACCGATGAAACGGTCGCCGCGCTCCATCTCGACGCGTTGCGCGCCGGGCTGTCCGCCGCCGGCATCGACATGGTTTCGCTTGCGCTGCCGCCGGGTGAGGGCACCAAGAGTTGGCCGCAGTTCGAGCGCACGGTCGAATGGCTGCTGGAACAAAAGGTCGAACGCCGCGACATGGTCGTGGCCTTCGGCGGCGGCGTTATCGGCGATCTTGTGGGCTTTGCCGCGTCGGTTTTGCGGCGCGGTGTGCGGTTCGTGCAGATACCCACCACATTGCTGGCGCAGGTCGACAGCTCGGTCGGGGGAAAGACTGGGATCAATGCACCACAGGGCAAGAACCTGATCGGCGCCTTCCATCAGCCAAGCCTTGTGCTGGCCGATACCGAGGTTCTGGGCACTCTGACGGAACGGGACTACCTGGCCGGCTACGGTGAGGTGGTCAAATACGGGCTTTTGGGGGATTCGGAATTCTTTCAATGGCTTGAGGGCAATGGCTCACGCGCGTCGGCGGGTGACATGACGGCCCGCATCGCGGCGGTCAAACGCTCGGTCCAGATGAAGGCCGATATCGTCGAACGCGACGAAACCGAACAAGGGGATCGCGCGCTGCTGAACCTCGGCCACACGTTCTGCCATGCGCTCGAATCCGCGACGGGGTATTCCGGCCGCCTCCTTCACGGCGAGGGCGTTGCCATCGGCTGCGCGCTGGCGTTCGAACTTTCGGCGCGGCTGGGCCTGTGCAGCCAGGAAGATCCCAGCCGTGTACGTGCCCATCTGCGCGACATGAACATGAAGGTTGATCTGTCTGATATCGAAGGGGAACTTCCCGATGCAGACGGTCTGCTTTCGCTCATGGCGCAAGACAAGAAGGTGATCGACGGCAAGCTTCGTTTCATTCTCGTGCACGGCATCGGCGATGCCTTCGTCACCTCCGACGTGCCGCCCGATGTGGTCCGCCAGGTGCTGTCCGACGCTTTGGCGTCACGCGGGTGATACGCGCATTGCGGGCAGGCGGCTGTCACGCATGTGTCATGCGATCTGGCTAGCCTCTCAGGGTGAATTAACCTTGGGGGATTTCCATGAAAAGACTTCTGCTTTTGACCGCCGCGTTCGGGTTTGCCCACGCGGTCGGTCCGGCGTTTGCCGATTGCGCACCTGACAGCATCGCTTCGGGCGAAACGGCGACTTGCACGGGCGTCGACAATGACGGGTTTTCCGATGGCTCGTCGGACATCACCGTGAATGTCCAGGCCGGTGCAACCGTCAATTCCGTGCCGGGCGATGACGCCATCGACATCGACGACGACGACACGGTTCTGAACAATTCCGGCACGCTCAATGCCGATGACGACGGTGTGCAGGGCGGTGACGGCTTTACCCTTGTCAACAACGGCACGATCAACGCAGGCGATGACGGTGTGAACGTCGAAGGACGCAGCAATGTCAACTTGATCAACAACGGCACGATCAACAGTGTCGACCGTGGCGTTCACATGGATGACGATGCCGGCGGCGGGCTGAACAACGTTCTGGTGAACACGGGCAGCATCGTTTCCACGACCGGCGAAGGTGTCGAAGGCGGCGATTTCAACACCGTCACCAATGCCGCCGGTGCTTTGATCCAGGGCTATGACGATGCGCTGCAGGTTGGACAGAATGCGACCATCACCAACCATGGGACGATCCGGTCGAACGGGATTCCCGGCGATCCGCAGGACGGTATCGACATCGACAGCGGCTCGATCGTCAACGGTGCGACGGGCCGTATCCTTTCGGATCTCGACGCCGCGATCGATTTTGACGAAAGCGCCATCGCGTCCACCATCGACAACGCGGGCGAAATTGCGGGCGAAACTGGCATCATGGTCGAAACCGATCCGGCCGAGGCCAATACCGCAGCGCAGATTGTCATAAACCGCACCGGTGCCACGATCGAAGGGCGCGCCGGGATTGCGCTGCTGTTGGGGGCGGGCATGGATAGCCTGACAAACGAGGCGGGCGGCACCATCCTGGGATCGGCGCTGTTTGGCGACGACGATGACAAGATGACCTTGCTTGGCGACTATAGCGGCCGTTTCGGCGGCTCTGGCGCGGTGTTCGACGGCGGGACCGGTACCGATGCCGTGACGTTCGTGGATTACGCCTTTTCCCAGATTGCGGGGGTGTCCCTGATCACCGACGGGTTCGCCCTGTCGCTGGACAACGGCAACGGCATGTTCGACATCGCGTTGACCGGTTGGGAAAGCTTCATTTTTTCAGGCGGCGATACGCGCGCGGCCGCCGATCTGCGTGGCCTTGCATCGGCGGCGGTACCGTTGCCCGCAGGGCTGGTGCTGTTGCTGTCGGGGATCGGCGGGCTGGCCGCCCTTCGCCGGCGGCGCGGCACCCAAGCTGCCTGAGGGCTGGCGAAAAACGATCGGGCAGGCGCCAGGCCTGCCCGTTTCCATTCAGACGTCCAGTTTGACCAGCGCGTGACGTTTCTTGCCCGCGCTCAGCTTGATCGGGCTGGACAGCGCGGCGGCGTCGATCATCAGACCGGCATCGGTCAGCGGTGCATCGTCCAGCCGCGCGCCGTTTTCCGCGATCAGACGCTTGGCGTCCTTGCCGGATTTCGCCAGACCCGATTTCACGAAAAGCTGCACGATGGAAACACCGTCGCCAAGATCAGCCGCGGACAGCGTCACCGTGGGCAGATCGTCACCCACGCCACCACGCTCGAACACCTCGCGCGCGGTCGCTTCGGCCGCGGCGGCCGCCTCGGCACCATGGCACAGGGCCGTGACGGCATTGGCCAGCACGATCTTGGCGGCGTTGATTTCGGACCCGCCAAGCGCGCCGAGCCGTTCGCATTCCCCGATATCCATCTCGGTATAAAGTTTGAGGAACCGCCCCACATCCGCGTCTGTGGTGTTGCGCCAGAACTGCCAGAATTCGTAAGGCGAACGCATGTCGGCATTCAGCCACACCGCGCCGTCTGCCGTCTTGCCCATCTTCTTGCCGTCTGACGTGGTCAGCAGGGGCGAGGTCAGTCCGTAAACTTCGTGATCCAGCACGCGGCGGGTCAGGTCGATGCCGTTGACGATATTCCCCCACTGGTCCGATCCGCCCATCTGCAACAGGCAGCCATAGCGGCGGTTCAGCTCCAGGAAGTCATAGGCCTGCAAAATCATGTAGTTGAATTCGAGGAAGGACAGAGATTGTTCCCGATCCAGACGTGACTTCACGGATTCAAAGGACAGCATCCGGTTGACGCTGAAGTGCCGGCCGATATCGCGCAGGAAATCCAGATAGTTCAGGTCGTCCAGCCATTCGTCGTTGTTAAGCATGAGCGCGCCGGTGGGGCTGTCGTCATAGCGCACGTATTTGGCAAAGACCTGCTTGATCCCGGCGATGTTGTCGTCGATCTGGGCGGGCGTCAGCAGCGGGCGTTCGTCGGCGCGAAAGCTGGGATCGCCCACCTTCGTCGTGCCGCCGCCCATCAGCGTGATCGGCTTGTGCCCGGTCTTTTGCAGCCAGCGCAGCATCATGATCTGGATCAGGCTACCCACATGCAGCGACTTGGCCGTGGCGTCGAACCCGATATAGCCCGGCACCACCCCCTTGCTCAGCGCCTCGTCGAGGCCCTGGTAATCGGTGCAGTCGGCCAGAAAGCCGCGCTCGATCATGACACGCATGAAATCCGACTTGGGGTGATAGGTCATCTGTCTTGTTCCCATAAGAATTGCGCGGCATGTATAGGCATCGAATTGGCAAAGGAAAAGGCCATGTTGAAAGGGCAGGTCGTGCGGGCGCTCGGGGCGATGTCGGGAACGTCGCTCGACGGGGTGGATGCGGCCGCGGTCGAGACCGACGGGGTAACGATTTCGGGCTTTGGCGAAAGCGCCTACCGTCCCTATTCGCGCGACGAACAGGCGGTGCTGCGCGCGGCGCTTGGCCGCTGGCCTGGCCAGGATGGGGTCGCGCCCGCCGCAAGGCTGGTCGAGGACGCGCATGCGCAGCTTTTGTCGGAATTCGACGGCATCGACCTGATCGGCTTTCACGGGCAGACCCTGGCGCACGATCCTGCGGGCGGGCGCACACATCAGGCGGGCGATGGCGCACGACTGGCCGGGCTGCTGGGCCGGCCCGTGGTCTGGGACTTTCGCAGCGCCGATATGCGGCTTGGCGGGCAGGGCGCGCCGCTGGCGCCGTTTTTCCACTTCGCCTGCGCAAAGTTCATCGGCGCCGACGCGCCTTTGGCGTTTCTGAACCTCGGCGGTGTCGGCAACCTGACCTGGATCGACCCCGCGCGGCCTGCGCCCGAGGCCGAAGGCGCGCTGCTTGCCTTCGACACAGGTCCGGCGAATGCGCCGCTCAACGACCTGATGATGGAACGGCGTGGCCTGCCGTTCGACGAGGGCGGCGCGCTGGCCGCACAGGGCAAGGTGGTCGATGGCGCGCTCGAGCTGTTCCTTGACGAAGGTTACTTTCTCAAGATGCCGCCCAAGTCGCTGGACCGGGACGATTTTTCGCTCATGCTCGATCTGGTGCGGGAACTGGACGATGCCAATGCGGCCGCCACGATGACGGCCATGGCGGCGGCTGCGGTGATGCAGGGGATGCAGTTCTGCCCGGCACCGCCCGAACGCCTGCTGGTCACCGGGGGCGGGCGCCACAATCCGGTGCTGATGGAAATGCTTGCCGTCGGGCTGGATTGCCCGGTCCAGCCGGTCGAGGCTGTCGGGTTGGATGGTGACATGCTCGAGGCGCAGGCATTTGCCTATCTCGCCGTGCGGGTGGCGCGCGGGCTGCCCACGTCCTGCCCGTCAACCACCGGCGTGCGCGCGGCCGTGGGCGGGGGTGAGATCAGCGGCAGGATCGGTTCGTGACGCTGTATCTGCCCGCAACAGTCCAGGGTCGTCCCAGCGCCGCGCTGTAAAGAACGACAACCGGGCCGTCGCAAAGCCCTGCCAGTTCTTCCTTGGGATTGTGCCCAAGTATCGGCGTGTTACTCTGCATCGCAGCAGAGAGGTTCATCATGGTTTCCAGAGTCATCCCCGTCGATCCCTTTGACCTGGTGGTGATCGGCGGTACGGGCGATCTGGCGCGGCGTAAGATTCTGCCCGCGCTCTACCGGCGTTTCTGCGCGGGCCAGATTCCCGACGATGCACAGATCATCGGCGCCGCGCGCTCCGAGATGGACGACGCCGGGTATCGCGATTTCGTCGGCGCGGCCCTGGATGAGTTCGCCGGGGCGGCCGGCTGTGACGACCGGGCCCGATTCTTGTCGATCATCGGCTATGTCACGCTCGATGCGCGCGGCGATGGCGGCTGGGCCGCGTTGGCCGGCCGGTTGGAGCCGGGTCGGGTACAGGCGTTTTATTTCTCGGTCGGACCGTCGCTTTTCATGACGATCGCAGAGCGCCTTCAGGCGCATGGCATGGCCGGGCCCGATACGCGCATCGTGGTGGAAAAACCCTTTGGCCGCGATCTGGCTTCGGCCCGGGCGCTGAATGCCGATCTCGCCAAGTATTTCGACGAGGGACAGATTTACCGCATCGACCATTACCTCGGTAAGGAAACCGTGCAGAACCTGATGGCGATCCGCTTTGGCAACATGCTGTTCGAGCCGCTCTGGAACAGCCAGTATGTCGACCACATCCAGATCACCGTTGCCGAAACCGTGGGCGTCGAGGGGCGGGGCGAATATTACGAGCGCGCCGGTGCCATGCGCGACATGGTTCAGAACCACCTGATGCAGCTTTTGTGCCTGATCGCGATGGAGCCGCCGTCGAAATTCGATCCCGACGCCGTTCGGGACGAAAAGCTCAAGGTTATCCGCGCGCTCGATCCGGTGACGCCCGACGATGTCGTGCGCGGCCAATACCTCGCCGATGGCGACAGGCCGGGATTTCGCGAACATGTGGGAAATGCGGAATCCACCACCGAAAGTTTCATCGCGCTGAAGGTGCGGATCAGCAACTGGCGGTGGGCGGGTACGCCGATCTACCTGCGCACGGGCAAACGCCTGCGCGCGCGGACCTCGGAAATCGACGTCGTGTTCAAGGACACGCCGCATTCCATTTTCGGCCCCGAAGCGGGCCGGCACCGCAATATCCTGACCATCCGGTTGCAACCCAACGAAGGGATCGACCTCGGCGTCACGATCAAGGAACCCGGGCCGGGGGGAATGCGGCTGGTTGACGTGCCGCTCGACATGACGTTCGCGCAGGCGCTGGGGCCGGACGCCAAGGATGTCCCCGACGCCTACGAGCGCCTGATCATGGACGTGATCCGGGGCAACCAGACCCTGTTCATGCGCGGCGACGAGGTCGAAGCGGCCTGGGCCTGGACGGACCCGATCATTGCCGGCTGGGAGGAGGCGGGCAAGGATCCCATCCCCTATGACACCGGCAGTGCAGGCCCCGAAGAGGCATTGGCCCTGATGCATCGCGATGGCCGCCGCTGGAGGGAGATACGGGTATGAAGCTGCTCGAATACGCCGACCCGGACATGCTGGCGATCGACCTTGCCAACAAGCTGGCGGGGGAACTGGCCGCCGCGCTGATGCACGAGGATCGCGCCACCCTGATCGTGCCCGGCGGCAGCACGCCCGGTCCGGTCTTTGACGATCTCTGTGCCGCCGATCTCGATTGGTCGCGCGTGGACGTGTTGTTGTCGGATGAACGCTGGGTGCCGCAGGACGATCCTGCATCGAACGCGGGGCTTGTGCGCAGTCGTCTGCTTGTCGACCGGGCAGCCGCCGCGCGGTTCCTTCCCTTTCATGTCGAAGGCGAGACACCCGAAAACGCGCTGACGGCGCTGCAAGACCGGGTCGAGGCGCATCTGCCCGCGGCTGTCGCTCTTTTGGGTATGGGCGATGACATGCATACGGCAAGCCTGTTTCCCCGCGCCGACAACCTGCGTCTTGCGCTCGACCCGCACGCGCCCGCGCTTGTCGAGATGCGCGCACCGGGGTTGGAGCATACCCGCGTCAGCCTGAGCGCGCGGGCGCTTGCCTCTTCGTTGTCGCTGCACGTGGTGATAACCGGGCCGGACAAGCGCGCGGCGCTGGAACGCGCGCTGAACCTGCCGCCCCAGGAGGCACCGATCGCGGCGGTGCTGGACGACGCGGTGGTTCATTGGGCGGAGTGATGACGATGTGGGACGAGCTTCATGCCTTGCAGTCCGGGGTGGCCGACCGCCGCATTCAGACGTTGTTCGACGATCCCGCGCGGTTCTACGCGTTTTCCGCGCGGTTCGACGGGATGCTGCTGGATTATTCCAAGACGAATATCGACGATGCGATCCGGGCCGCACTGATCGCGCTGGCCGAAGCCGCGGGTTTGCCCGAGGCCCGCGCGGCGATGTTCGGCGGTGAGAGGATCAACCGAACTGAGGGCCGCGCGGTTTTGCACACGGCGCTCAGGGCGCCTGCAGGATCGGTGATCGAGATCGGCGGCGAAAACGTCATGCCGGAGGTCGAGGAAACCCGCGCGCGCATGGCCCGGTTCGCCACGACCCTGCGCAGCGGCGCCTTCAAGGCACAGGGCGGACGGGTCACCGACGTGGTGAATATCGGCATCGGCGGGTCCGACCTGGGGCCGGCGATGGCTGTCGCCGCGCTCGCGCCCTATCACGACGGGCCGCGCTGCCATTTCGTATCGAACGTGGACGGTGCGCATATCCATGACACGCTGGCCGGGCTGAACCCGGAAACGACCGTGGTGATCGTGGCCTCGAAAACCTTCGCTACGGTCGAGACCATGACCAACGCCGCCACCGCGCGGGATTGGATGGCGGCCAGCGTGGCCGATCCCGGTGCGCAATTCGTGGCGCTGTCTTCGGCGGAGGACCGCGCGGCCGAATTCGGCATCGCGCCTGAACGGGTCTTCGGTTTCGCCGACTGGGTGGGTGGGCGCTATTCGGTCTGGGGGCCCATCGGTCTGAGCCTGATGATCGCCATCGGACCGGACGAATTTTCCGCTTTCCTTGACGGCGCGGCCGCGATGGACGCGCATTTCCGTGATGCGCCGCCGGAGGAAAACCTGCCGGTCCTGCTGGCGCTGACCGGGATTTGGCATCGCCAGATCTGCGGCTATCCCAGCCGCGCGGTGCTGCCCTATGACCAGCGGCTTGCGCTGTTGCCGGCCTATCTTCAGCAGTTGGAAATGGAAAGCAACGGCAAGCGCGTGGCGATGGACGGTGCCGACCTGACGCGCCCGTCCGGGCCCATCGTCTGGGGCGCGCCCGGCACCAACGGGCAGCATGCGTTTTATCAATTGCTGCACCAGGGCACCGATATCGTCCCTTGCGAATTCATGATCGCCGCCGAAGGGCATGAACCTTCGCTTGCCCATCATCATGCATTGCTGGTGGCCAATTGCCTGGCGCAATCCGAGGCGTTGATGAAGGGCCGCCCGCTGGAGTCGGCCCGCGCGATCATGGCGGCGAAGGGTGTGCATGGGGACGAGGCCGAGATCCAGGCGCGGCACCGGGTGTTTCCGGGCAACCGCCCGTCCACAACCCTGGCCTATGACAGGCTGACCCCGCGGCGTCTGGGCCAGATCATCGCACTGTACGAGCACAGGGTGTTCGTCGAAGGGGTGATCCTGGGCATAAATTCCTTCGATCAGTGGGGGGTGGAGCTGGGCAAGGAACTGGCGACGGCGCTGGGGCCGGTCCTGTCGGGCGACGAAGACGCGGAAGGCAAGGACGGCTCGACCGCCGGATTGGTAACATTCCTGCGTCGCTGACGATGCGGAAGGACATCGCGCGTGCCGCGCGATGGCAGGATTTGCGCCGCGTCCTTCGGCCGCGACGCGGTTTGGGGGCGCTGCCCCCCTTGGGCCTGCGGCCCAATTCCCCCCGGGATATTTCCTGAAAGAGAAAACCTAGACGATGTCGAAGCCGGGCGGGGCGAGGGTGAAGCCGTCGAAGCTGAAGCCCGGGCTGACAGTGCACCCCACCAGCGTCCAGTCGCCGGTGCTGCGTGCGGCCTGCCAGTGATGGGCGGGGACGATCACCTGCGGGGCTTCGCCCCTGTCGAGGCCGGGGCCGAGCGTGACGTCCCGGCGTGGGCCGCTGTCGGTCGGTGAAAGCGACAGGATCAGAGGTGCGCCGGCGTAGTGATGCCAGATCTCGGTCGCGTCGACCTTGTGCCAGTGGCTGCGTTCACCGGCCTTGAGCAGGAAGTAGATGCAGGTGCCGGAGGGACGGCCAGGCCCGTCATCGACCCATGTCTGGCGGTAGTGACCGCCCTCGGGATGTGGTGCGAGGCGCAACTGCGCGATGATGTCGTCTGCGGTCATCCCGGCAGTCTATGCCGGCAGGCAGGACGGGCCAAGAGGCCGTTATCGGCAAGACAGTGCCGAGCGGGATGCAGCAATCGGCAAGGTTCGGCGCATATAGGCGTTTGCGTGTTTTCCGGCTGTTCGCCGGTCGAGAAGACAAAAAGGATGGCCGCCGGACGTTACAACAAGAAAGGATGTTGCAATGAATGTTATCAAGATTTCCGTGACTTGTCTGGCCTTGTTCAGCCTGACGGCCTGTCAGAACCTGACCTCGGATCAGCGCACTGTGGTGGGCGTCGCGGGCGGTGCTGCCGCCGGTTTGATCGCCGCGGATATCCTGGAGGCCGATAACGACTGGCGCCTGATCGCGGGGCTCGCCGGGGCGGCCGCCGGTACGCTGGTGGCGCAGAACCGGCAGACTGGCAACTGCGCCTATGCACGGGGCGACGGCACGTATTACACCGCGCCTTGCCCGAATTGATGAGATGACGGCGGGGCCGCGATGGCCCCGCCGGTTCTTTACTTGAGGATCGCGCGGCCCGCGTATTGCGCGGTTTCGCCCAGCAGTTCCTCGATCCGGATCAATTGGTTGTACTTCGCCAACCGGTCCGAGCGCGCCAAGCTGCCCGTCTTGATCTGTCCGCAATTCGTGGCGACGGCGAGGTCGGCGATGGTGGCGTCCTCGGTTTCGCCCGAACGGTGCGACATGACATTGGTCATGCCGGCGCGGTGTGCCATATCGACGGCGCGCAGGGTTTCGGTCAGGCTGCCGATCTGGTTGACCTTGACGAGCATCGAGTTGGCACAGCCCTTTTCGATGCCCATGGCCAGCCGTTCGGGGTTGGTGACGAACAGATCGTCGCCCACAAGCTGCACCTTGCCGCCCAGCGTGTCGGTCAGCAGTTTCCAGCCGTCCCAGTCGTCTTCGGCGCAGCCGTCCTCGATCGAGATGATCGGGTAATCGGCGCAGAGCGCCTGCAGGTAGGCCACGTTTTCCTCGGAAGTCAGGGTTTTCCCTTCACCGGCAAGGACATACTTTCCGTCCTTGAAGTATTCGGTCGAGGCGCAGTCCAGTGCAAGATGGATGTCGTCGCCGGGCTTGTAGCCGGCTTTCTCGATCGATTTGAGGATGAAATCCAGCGCGTCGCGGGTCGAGTTCAGCGCGGGAGCGAAGCCGCCCTCGTCACCCACACCGGTTGCAAGTCCGGCGGCCGACAGTTCCTTTTTCAGGGTGTGAAACACCTCGGCGCCCATGCGGACGGCATCACGGATATTGCCCGCGCTGACCGGCATGATCATGAATTCCTGGATGTCGATCGGGTTGTCGGCATGTTCGCCACCGTTGATGATGTTCATCATCGGAACCGGCAGGACACGCGCCGACGTTCCGCCGATATAGCGGTAGAGCGGTTGTGCGGTGAAATCGGCGGCGGCCTTGGCCACGGCCAGCGACACGCCCAGGATGGCGTTCGCGCCCAGGCGGCCCTTGTTCGGCGTGCCGTCGAGTTCGATCAGGCCTTCGTCGATGGCGACCTGTTCCGTGGCGTCGAGGCCCAGCAGCGCCTCGGCGATCTCGCCGTTGACGGCGGCGCAGGCCTCGAGCACGCCCTTGCCCATGTAGCGCCCCTTGTCTCCGTCGCGGCGTTCGACCGCCTCGTAGGCGCCGGTCGAGGCGCCCGAGGGCACGGCTGCACGGCCCATGGTGCCGTCTTCGAGGATCACGTCCACCTCGACCGTGGGGTTGCCGCGGCTGTCGAGGATTTCGCGGGCGTGGATGTCGATAATCGTGCTCATTGGGTCGGTCCCTTACGCTAATGGCGAATTTGGCCCGCTTGTAAGGCGGGGCGGGCGCAAGGGAAAGGGGCGGGGGCGATGATAACGCTAGCGGGCGGCGCGGCGGGCGCGCCGATGCAGGCGGGCCTCGCGCAGCAGGGTGTAAAGCCCGCTGCCGACGATCAGGGCGGCGCCCGTCAGGGTCAGGCTGTCGGGGCGTTCACCGAACACGGTCACGCCGATGATGATGGCGAAGATCAGCCGCGAATAGCGGAACGGCGTGACGACCGCGACCTCGCCCAGGCGCATGGCGGCGACGATCGAATAATAGCCGACGATGCCCAGGACGAGCGCGCCCGCGAACTGGCCCCATTGCGCGGGCAGCGGTGTGGTCAGGCTGTGGCCCTGGACCAGCAGCAGGACAAGGCCGGTGGGCACCAGCAGCCCGAAGGCATAGGCCGAAAGCTGCATGGCCCCGATCTCGCGCGGGACGGCGCGGGTGGCGAGGTCGCGGATCGCGAGGCCGATCACGCCCTGAACCGCGAAAAGCGAGGCCGGTTCGAAGCCTTCAAGCCCGGGCCGGATGATCAGAAGGACACCGGCAAAGCCCACGAGGATCGCGCTCCAACGGCGCCAGCCCACGGCTTCCTGCATGAAGACCGCAGCGCCCAGTGTTACCGCGAGCGGCGTGGCCTGCAGGATCGCCGAGGCCGAGGAAAGCGGCGTCAGGGCGATAGCGGTGACAAAACCCATCGTGCCGATCACCTCGCCGAGGTTGCGCAGCAGGACGGGGCGGGTCAGCAGGACCGGGGAAAACAACCGCGCGCCACGGCGCGAGGCCAGCAACCCGAAGACCAGCGCGCCGCCGGCGCCCAGCATCATCAGGATCTGCCCGGTCGAGATGTCTACCGACAGGCGTTTGATGAACATGTCCTCGATGGCAAAAGCGGCCATCGCGGCCACCATCATGGCGGCGCCGCGCAGGTTTTCCATGGGTCGTCCTGTTCGCAGACCGGGGCGAAATTGCCCACATGACCCGGCTTAGACCCCGGCCGGGGCCGGGGCAAGGGGGCTTATTTCTTGATCGGCACGCCGTAGAGTTCGAGCCTGTGATCCTTGAGCCGATATCCAAGGCGCTCGGCGATCTTTTCCTGCAGGCGCTCGATCTCGGGGTCGCAGAATTCGATGACTTCGCCGGTGTTCATGTCGATCAGGTGGTCGTGGTGGTCACGTTCGGCGTCTTCGTAGCGGGCGCGCCCGTCGCGGAATTCGTGGCGGTCGAGAATGCCGGATTCTTCGAACAGTTTGACAGTGCGGTAGACCGTGGCGATCGAGATGCGCGAATCGCGCGCGGCGGCGCGGGCGTGCAGTTCCTCGACATCGGGGTGGTCGTCTGCCTCTTGCAGGATGGCGGCGATGGTGCGGCGCTGATCGGTCAGTCGCAGGCCCGCGGATTCGCATCTGTCGATGATGGTGTCGGACATCGCACACTCCGGCAGTCGGTTCGGTGGCGGGGGTTTAGCGAATGGCGGGCCGTGAATCCACCCCCGTTCGGCAGCGGCACGGGCACGATCCGACCGTATGCGCGCGGTTTGGCTCCGCGTTTTTCGGTGCGTGCCGCATGTTCTTGGGCTGCTTCCGGTGGGGATATTTGCGGCAAGAGGAAAGGAAATCATTGACTTTCTGCGCTGCAGCGCCCATTTCCGCCTCATCATCGTCCTTGCCGCGTGAGCAAGCCGGCGCCCAGAAGGGGCGCGATAGGGCGATGCGACAGAGTTTCCCAAGATCACGCGTGGGGATCGGTGCCGGGACGGCCGGGCGCACATGCGGTGCGCGTCGCTGAGATCCGGGCACGAACCACGATGGGCGCAAGGATGCGTCCCATGGCGTACGGGCCCGAGGGCGGCGTGCGCGCAAGGACTGATATATGACCGATACTTTTCAAGACCTGGGTTTGCCCGCGCATCTTCTGCGCGCGCTGGATGCGCAGGCAATCACCACACCGACGCCGATCCAGAGCCAGGCCATCCCGCATGCCATGAACGGGCGCGACGTGATGGGGCTGGCGCAGACCGGCACCGGCAAGACAAACGCCTTTGGCCTGCCGCTGGTGGCGCAGATGCTGGAGATGCGCGGCAAACCCGCCCCGCACACCGTGCGGGGGCTGGTGCTGGCGCCGACGCGCGAGCTGGCCAAGCAGATCCAGGACCAGCTTGCGCTGCTGATAAAGGGCACGCCGCTGAAGGTGGCCCTGGTCGTCGGCGGGGCCAGTCTGAACGCGCAGGCAAACCGCCTGGCGCGCGGCACCGATATCCTGGTGGCCACACCGGGGCGGTTGCTCGACCTGCTGGACCGCCGCGCATTGACGCTGTCCGAGGCGCGGTTCCTTGTGCTGGACGAAGCGGACCAGATGCTGGACATGGGCTTTATTCACGCGCTGCGCAAAATCGCGAGCCTTCTGCCCGAAGAGCGTCAGACCATGCTGTTTTCGGCCACGATGCCCAAGCAGATGGAAGAGATCGCCCAGAGCTACCTGGTCAAACCGGCGCGGGTGCAGGTCAACCCGCCGGGCAAACCCGCCGACAAGATCGAGCAGGAGGTCCATTTCATCGCAAAGGGTGAAAAGCTGGGCCTGCTGAAGGAACTGCTGGACAGCCACCGCGACGACCTTGCGCTGGTTTTCGGCCGCACAAAGCACGGCATGGAAAAGCTTGCCCGGATGCTTGAAAAAGCCGGGTTCTCCGTGGCCGCCATTCACGGCAACAAGAGCCAGGGCCAGCGTCAGCGCGCGCTGGAGGCATTCAAGGAAGGGCGTGTGCGGGTGCTGGTGGCGACGGATGTCGCGGCACGGGGGCTCGACATTCCCGAGGTGCGCCATGTCTACAACTACGAACTGCCGAACGTGCCCGACAACTATGTCCACCGGATCGGCCGCACCGCGCGGGCTGGCCGCGACGGCCGCGCGATCGCGTTCTGTTCGCCCGAGGAAATGGGCGAGTTGAAGGATATCCAGAAGGTGATGAAGCGCGAGATCCCGGTGGCCTCGGGCACGCCGTGGGAAAAGATCGCGCCGCCGCAGGGGCAAGGGCAGGGGCCGAAACCGCAGGGTGGCCGTGGCAAGGGCAAGCCGGGTGGTGCGCGTCGCGCCCAGCAGCGCCGCCGCAGCCGTGCGGGTCAGGGCCGCAGCAAGGGGCAGGCGGCATAAGCCGCCTTACCCGTTTCCGTTCCCCGTGAACCTGTGCGCATCCGCCGCCGCGCGGCGGATCGCATTCGATTTGTGGACGGTTTCCATGTATTCGGCATGCGGGTCGCTGTCATAGACGACGCCGCCGCCGGCCTGGATATACAGCGTCTTGTCCTTGACGATGGCGGTGCGCAGCGCGATGCACATGTCCATGTCGCCGCCCGCGCTGAAATAGCCGACGCCGCCGCCATAGACGCCACGCTTTTCCGGCTCCAGCTCGTCGATGATCTCCATCGCGCGGACCTTGGGTGCGCCTGACACGGTGCCTGCGGGCATGCCGGCAAAGAACGCGTCCAGCGCGTCGCGTCCCTCGGCCAGTTCGCCAACCACGTTCGACACGATATGCATGACGTGGCTGTAGCGCTCGATGATGAATTTCTCGGTCGGGCGCACGGTGCCGATCTTTGCCACGCGGCCGACGTCGTTTCGGCCCAGATCCAGCAGCATCAGGTGTTCTGCCAGTTCCTTCTGGTCGGCCAGCAGGTCGGCTTCGAGTGCGCGGTCCTCTTCGGGGGTAGCGCCGCGGGGGCGGGTGCCGGCAATGGGCCGGATCGTGACCTCCTGCCCGAAGACGCGCACCAGGATTTCGGGGCTGGCGCCGATCACCTGGAAGCCGCCAAAATTGAAGTAGAACATGAAGGGCGACGGGTTGGTGCGCCGCAGCGAACGATAGAGCGTGAAGGGCGGCAGTGGAAATTCCTGCGCCCAACGCTGGCTCGGCACCACCTGAAAGATATCGCCCGCGCGGATGTATTCCTTGGCGCGTTCGACGGCCTGCATGTAGCCTTCTTTGCTGAAATTCGACGTGGGCGGAGCGACGTCGCGGGCCTCGCCCATTTCGCGCGTGGCCTGCGGCAGGGCGCGTTCCAGGTCGCGCAGCGCGTCCATCACGCGCTCGGCGGCCTGGGCATAGGCCGCCCGCGCAGACTGGCCATCGCTGACCCAGGCGGGGCTGACCACCGTCACCTCGCCCTTGACCCCGTCCAGCACCGCCACGACCGTGGGGCGCATCATCACCGCATCGGGAAGGGCCAGCGGGTCGGGGTTTACGTCGGGCAGGTGCTCGACCAGGCGGATCATGTCGTAGCCCAGATAGCCGAACAGCCCCGCCGCGGCCTGCGGCAGGTCTTCGGGCATGTCGATGCGGCTTTCGGCGATCAGGGCGCGCAGGTTGTCCAGCGGGTCGCCCTGCTGATCCTCGAAGGCGTCAGGGTCGAACCTTGCGTGGCGGTTCAGCCGGCTTTGGTCGCCCTGGCATTGCCAGATCAGGTCAGGCTTCATGCCGATGATCGAATAGCGCCCGCGCACTTCGCCGCCGGTGACCGATTCCAGCATGAAGGCGTCCTTGGCCGCGCCGGACAGCTTGAGCATGAGCGAAACCGGCGTATCCAGATCGGCTGCCAGCCGGGCATAGACAAGCTGGTTCTGGCCCGCCTCGTAGGCGCGGGCAAAGGTGTCGTAACTCGGGGTCAGGTCCACTGCGCCGGTATCCTTGGCGTTGGGTTACTGGAAATTGGCATGCACCGCGTTCAGTGCTGCCTGGTCGATCTGGACGCCCGCACGCATCTGGATGTCTGTGGCGTAGGCCTGGAAGATGTCCTGCGCCAGCCCTTGCTGCGCCTGTTCGGTCAATTGCTGACGCAGGGCCGCCACTTCGGGCGTATCCATGTCGGGCGGCAGGATGTCGTCCATGCGCACGACGAAAACCGCACCCAGCCCGTCGACCGCGCGAATGTCGCCACGCTCCATGCTGAACACCTGGTCGAGGAAGTTCGCGGGCGTGCCCATGATGAACTCTCCGCGGGTGATCTCGGTTTCTTCGGTCACGTCGAACCCGAGCGCGGACATCTCCAGCCCCTCGGACAGGCGCGGGATCATTGCCTCGGCCTGGGCGCGCAGGCGCTTGTCGGTTTCCTGTGCCTGCCAGCCGGCTACGACCTCGTCGCGGACCTCGTCGAAGGGGCGCACCTGCGGCTCGACCGTGCCGTCAAGCCGGAGCGCGAAGATGCCGCCGTCTTCAAGCGTGGCGACCTGCGGGAAATCGTCTGCCGTCACGGTCTGTGCAGCCTGGCGGAAGCTTTCGTAGTTGGCCGGGCCCTGGCCGCTTTCGCGGTACCAGTCCATTTGCTTGACCTCCATGCCGGCTTCGCTTTCCAGCTCTTCCAGAGTGGCGCCACCGGCCAGAAGCCCGTCGATTTCGGTCATGCGGCCTTCGATCAGACGGCGCGCGCGGTCCAGTGCGATTTCGTCGCGCAGTTCCTGCTCCACATCTTCGAAGGCGGTCTGATGCGCTTCGAGTTTGCCGTTCACGCGGTAGAGCGCCGGGCCGATCGGGCTGTCGAACGGGCCGACCACCGCGCCGACATCCGCCGAGAACACCGCGTCCGTGCCATCGGGAATGTCACCGCGCGCGGCATCGCCCATATCCACGTCGGAAAGCGACAGGCCGCGTTCGGCGACCAGCGCATCGAAATCGACCTCGCCAGACGCGATCCGCGCCTTGGCGGCCTCGGCGGCGCCGGCATCGGCAAAGCCCAACCGTTCGACAAGGCGGCGTTCGGGCGTGTTGTATTCGTCGGCGCGCTTTTCATACTCGGTGCGAAGCTGATCCTCGGGCACGTCGATCTGGTCGACGACCATTTCGGGGCTGAGCCAGGCATAGGTGATGCGCTTCATCTCGGGCGTGGTGAACGCGGGCAGGTTTTCCTCGTAATAGGCGGTCAGCTCGGCCTCGGTCGGCTCGGGCAGCGGCGTTTCGAGATCGCCCGAAGTCAGCCGGATATAGGAAAAATTCCGGCGCTCGGCCACGAAGGTCAGGATCGTGTCGGCATAGGTGTCGGGCATCTGCATGCCGCGGACGATTGCCCCCTGCAGCAGCGTGCGGGCGGTTTCCTTGCGCAGTTGCTGTTCGAAACGGGCCTCGGTCAGGCCGGCGCGGTCCAGCGCGAACTTGTATGCCTCGCGGTCGAAGCTGCCACCGGGGCCCTGGAAGGCGGGAATTTCGGTGATCTGCCGGGCCAGGTTGTCGTCGCCGATGGACAGGCCAAGCTGTGCGGCCTCGTTGTCGAGCGCGGCCGAATTCACGAGCCGGCCCAGAACGATGCGGTCGACGCCTGCGGCCTGCGCTTCGGCAAAGGCGAGCGGGCTGCCGGTCTGTGCCTCGATCGCGTTGATTTCCTGTTGGAGCGCGCGGGCATAATCGTCGATCGCGATGTCCTCGTCGCCGACCGATCCGACCGGGCTGACGCCGCCGGACAGGTTGGTGATGCCAAAGCCGCCAAGGCCCAGGATCAGAAGTGCCAGAAGAATCCAGACCGCTGTCTTGGAAATGCTGCTGCCTGCCATGTCGCTCCCTCGGTGCAAGTTTTGCCCTGTCTACGCTGCGCTGCAGTCCCGTGCAAGCGGGGGCTTAGGCGGTGAAACCGGCAAGCCGGTCGTAAAGCCGTGCAATACCTTCGCGGTCGACATTGGCAAAGGCGATGCGCATCTGCCGGGCGCCGCCTGCATCGCCCTCGGGCATGAACATGGTGCCGGGCAGTGCCAGCACACCCGCCTCCTGAACGAGGCGCTGCGCCAGACGGTCCGAGGCGATGTCGAACGGGTGCTGGAAATACGCGAAATAGGCGCCCACACCCATCAGGTGCCAGCCACGCTCCATAAGCTGCGGCAGGCCCTCTTCGATGGCGGCGCGGCGGTCGAGGATTTCTGCCCGTTCGCCGGCCAGCCACTGGCCAAGGTTGCGCATCCCCCAAAGTGCGGCGCGCTGGCCCAGTTGGGGGGCGCAGATCGCCACGGTATCGAGGAATTTCTCGGCCTGTGCCAGCCGGTCGGGATGGGCGATCATCGCGCCCACGCGGTGCCCGGTCAGGCGGTAGGATTTCGAAAAGGAATAGAGCTGGATCAGCGTGTCGGACCAGTCCGGGTCGGTGAACAGGTCATGCGGCGCGCCCGAGCGGCTGTGGAAATCGCGGTATGTTTCGTCCACGATCAGTGCCAGCCCGTGACGCCGCGCAAGGCTTGCGAAACCGGCGACCAGGTCGGCGGGGTATTCCACGCCGCCGGGGTTGTTCGGGGTCACCAGCACGATGGCGCGGGTGCGCGGGGTGATCAGCGTCGCGGCGTGGTCGGGATCGGGCAGCAATTCGGCGTCGCAGGGCAGGGGCACCGCGGTGACGCCGGCCATGTCGAGCCACATCTTGTGATTGAAGTACCACGGGACGGGCAGGATCACCTCGTCGCCCTCGCCGGTCAGTGTGGCGATCGCGGCGCAGAATGCCTGGTTGCAGCCCGCGGTGATGGCGACGTTTTCCATGCCGATCCGCCCGCCATAGGCCGCGCCGAACTGCTGTGCCAGCTCGGCCCGAAGATCGGGCAGGCCCAGCACGGGGCCGTAAAGATGCGTTGTCGGGTCTTCCTGAACCAGGCGCGCCATTTCATCGCGCAGGCCCGCAGGCGGCGGATCGACCGGTGCGGCCTGGCTGACATTGATCAGCGGGCGGTCTGGTGGAAACTCGGCCGCCTCCAGCCAGCGGCGGGCCTCCATCACGGGCGGGGCAAAGGTGTTGGCGGTGCGGGTCATGCGCGCATCAGTCCTTGCCGCGATATGGCTCGACATATTGCAGGGCCATGTCCCATGGGAAAAAGATCCAGGTGTCCTGGCTGACCTCGGTAATGAAGGTATCGACCTGCGCGCGGCCCTTGGGCTTGGCATAGACGGTGGCGAAATGCGCCTTGGGATACATCTGGCGCACCAGTTCCAGCGTCTTGCCGCTGTCCACGAGGTCATCGACCACCAGGATGCCTTCGCCGTCGGGGCCCATCATCTCGGCGTTGGGCGCCTTGAGAACCTGCGCCTCGCCCTGGGCCTGATGGTGGTAGGACTTGACGCTGATCGTGTCGACCGTGCGGATGTCCAGTTCGCGCGCGACGATCATCGCGGGCGCCATGCCGCCGCGGGTGATCGCCACCAGCCCGCGCCATTGACCGGCATCGGGGCCCTGACCGTCCAGCCGCCAGGCCAGCGCCCGGCTGTCACGGTGTATCTGGTCCCAGCTGACGTGAAAGCCTTTTTCATGCGGCAGGCGGTCGGTCATGGCGGTCTCCTTTAGCGTGAGAAGAGAAGGCGCAGCCCAAGCGCCCCGAGAACGACCGCTGCAACGCGGTCGATGGCAGGTTTCATCCGCAGATAGCCCGCGCGGGCCGGGCCGGACGACAAGGCGAATGCAAAGAGCGTGTAGACCACCCATTCCACGGCCAGGTGATTGAGCACGATCAGCCCCTTTGCGGCAAGCGACATGTCGGGCGGAAAGATCACCACCAGGACAGAGGCGGCAAAAAGCACCGATTTCGGGTTGCCCACATTCACCAGAAAGCCGGTGCCGAACGCGCGGCGAAGGCGCGGCGCGTCCTGCGCCGGGGCCGCCACGGGCCGGCGCGCATCGCGCCACATGCCCCAGGCGATATACAGAAGGTACAGCGCGCCGCCGGTCTTGAGGATCATATAGGCCCACGGAAAAAGCGCGAACACGACGTCCAGGCCCAGCAGGCCCATGCCGGTCCAGATCGCGGCCATGGTGCCCAGCCCCATGCCGGTCGCGATGCCCGCAAGCCGCCCCGATGCCAGGGTGGTTTTCAGCGCCAGAAGCAGCGCCGGGCCGGGAGAGGCCATAGAGGCCAGAAGCACCAGGTTGAATGCGATCAGGTGCGACCACTCCATCGCGGTCAGCCGTCCTTGCGGCCGGTCACGGCATCGATGTCGGGTGCGTCCACGGCCTTCATTCCGACCACATGATAGCCCGCGTCGACATGGAGGTTTTCACCGGTCACGCCGCTGCCCAGGTCGGACAGCAGGTAAAGCGCCGATTTGCCCACATCGTCGATCGTGACGTTGCGGCGCAGGGGCGAGTTCAGCTCGTTCCATTTCAGGATATAGCGGAAATCGCCGATGCCGCTTGCGGCCAGGGTCTTGATCGGGCCCGCGCTGATGGCGTTGACGCGGATGCCGTCCTTGCCCAGATCCTCGGCCAGGTATTTCACAGACGCCTCGAGCGCGGCCTTGGCGACGCCCATCACGTTGTAATGCGGCATCACCTGTTCGGCGCCGTAATAGGTCAGCGTCATGGCGCTGCCGCCTTCGGACATCAGCTTTTCGGCGCGCTGCATGACGGCGGTGAAGCTGTAGCAGCTGATGTCCATCGTCATCAGGAAATTGTCGCGGCTGGTGTCGACATAGCGGCCGCGCAGTTCGTTCTTGTCGGAAAATCCGATGGCGTGAACGATGAAATCCAGGCGTCCCCAGGTCTTTTCGATCTCGGAAAAGGCGGCGTCGATCGACGCGGGATCGGATACGTCGCAATCGATCAGCGTTTGCACGCCCAGTTGGTCGGCCAGTGGCGCCACACGTTTGCGGAACGCATCGCCCATGTAGGTAAAGGCCATTTCCGCGCCCGCATCCGCGCAAGCCTTGGCGATGCCCCATGCGATCGACTTGTCATTTGCGAGGCCCATGATAAGGCCGCGCTTGCCGGCCATGAGGTTGTTTGACATTTCCGCTACCTTACCCAGATCCGTGGTGTTGCCAGTGTCCTTTAGGCGATGGTTTGCGCTGCATCAAGGCCGCTTGACCTTGGGGAAGACATAGGTCGTCATGGAATCGTGACGCTGGCAGGACCGTCTATGCCGATCGAAACGCACCAAGGAAAAGAAAGAAGCACACAATGACAGACCGTACCGGTATATTCGCCGGGGACTGCCCCTTCGAGATCGCCCGCCGCTGGCTGGCCGAGGCCGAGGAGACCGAAATCAACGATCCGAACGCCATCGCGCTGTCGACCGTCGATGCCGATGGATTGCCCAACGCGCGCATGGTCCTGCTCAAGGAGATCGAGGACGATGCTTTCGTTTTCTATACGAATTACGAAAGCGCGAAGGCCCGGGAAATCGACCAGGCCGGCAAGGCGGCCTTCGTGATGCACTGGAAATCGCTGCGCCGGCAGTTACGTGTGCGCGGCACCGTCACGCGTGAGGACGGGCCGCAGGCGGACGCCTATTTCAACTCGCGCTCGCTCAAAAGCCGTCTGGGGGCATGGGCGTCGCAGCAGTCGCGCCCGCTGGCGTCGCGCGCGTCGCTGATGGCCGAGGTCGCCAAGATGACGGCGCGTCACGGAACGCATCCACCCAGACCATCCTTTTGGGGGGGTTACAGAATCAATCCGGTTCAGATCGAATTTTGGGCAGACGGGGCATTCCGTTTGCACGATCGCTTCATGTGGCGCAGGATAGAAGCTGGGGAACCATGGGAAATTACCCGGCTGAACCCGTGAATTTCATGTTGCGCGAAATGCAAATGCCCGATAAAAAACACTAATTTTCCCTTGAACCATCCATGCATCTGAAGCATGACTGGAAGGGCTTGGGGTAAGGCAGATCTTGTGGGTGGCCAATTTGACCAACGAAGCTAACAGCACCCGCAGAGTGAATGGACAGGTTAAGTGGTTCGACCCTGTAAAGGGTTTTGGTTTTGTAATAGCCGATGAAGGCGGGCCGGACATTCTGCTTCATGCAAACGTCCTGAGAAACTTCGGACAAAGCTCGGTTGCCGACGGCGCCCGGGTCGAGATCGATGTTCAGGAAACGCCGCGTGGCGTGCAGGCGACAGAAGTGCTGTCGATCGAACCCCCGGAAGGTACCGGTGTGGGCACGCTTGCGGATTTCGAGGAAATCGACCCGGCGACCATCGCGGCAGCGCCGCTTGAACCCGCGCGGGTGAAATGGTTCGACAAGGGAAAGGGTTTCGGGTTCGGGAACGTGTTCGGCCGCGCCGAAGACGTGTTCATCCACATCGAAGTCCTGCGCAGGTCGGGCCTGGCGGACCTGCAGCCCGGCGAGGCCGTCTGCCTGCGCGTGATCGAAGGCAAGCGCGGCCGCATGGCCACCGAGGTGCTGGCCTGGGAAGCCGCTCTCAAGAAATCCCCGGAGGATTGATGCGATCATTGTGGCGCGGTCTTGTTTTCTCGGTTTTTTCGGTTCTGTTCACGGTTGTCGCCACATCGCATCTACAAGCCGAAACCCCGGCCTGTTCGCGCGGCAGCGTCTTGCTGCGCGGTGACTGGGGGCAGGCGCGGTTTTCCGTCGATCTGGCCGAAACGGCGCAGGACCGCGCGCGGGGGCTGATGTTCGTCGAAAGCATGCCGTCCAGCCATGGCATGCTTTTCGTCTATCCGCGGCCCGGGCGGGTGGCGTTCTGGATGAAGAACACTCTGATCCCGCTCGACATGATCTTTCTCGATGCCACGGGCACCGTGCGCAACATCCACCACAACGCCATTCCCGGCGATCTCACCCCGATTCCGGGCGGCGAGGGCATCCTTGCCGTGCTGGAAATCAATGGCGGGCTTGCCAGATCCCTGGGGCTGACCGTCGGCAGCCAGATGCGCCATCCGGCCTTTGCGGCGGATCTTGCCGCCTGGCCCTGCTAAAGGGGTTTTCAAACGCGAACGCGCAGGGTAATGGGGCGCATGGATCGGGACGTGGCGCAGTCTGGTAGCGCACCTGTTTTGGGTACAGGGGGTCGTGAGTTCGAATCTCGCCGTCCCGACCATACACACCCTGGCACTGGCGGCCTTGGGGCATGACCCGGACGAAAGCGGTTCAGACCATGGGCATTCCCGGTATCGAGATTAACGGCGTTGCGCTGTCACATGGCGGCACACGCGTTTTCGATGGCCTGACGCTCGACCTGCGCGAAGACCGCGTGGCCGTCATCGGGCGCAACGGCGCCGGCAAGACCCAGCTCGCACGGCTGATTTCAGGCTTGGGCGCCCCGGATGCGGGCACCGTGCGGGTGCACGGGGTCGACGTGGCGCACGACCGCAAGGCGGCGCTGTCGACCGTCGGCATCCTGTTTCAGAACCCCGATCACCAGATCATCTTTCCGACCGTCGAAGAAGAGCTTTCCTTCGGGTTGCGCAACCAGGGTCACGACGCGGCCGCGGCGACCCGCTCCGTTGCGTCGATCCTGTCGCGGTTCGGTCGCTCGGACTGGGCCGCGCGCCCGGTGATCGAGCTCAGCCAGGGACAGCGTCACCTGGTCTGCCTGATGGCGGTCCTGCTGATGGCGCCGCGGGTAATCGTGCTGGACGAACCCTTTGCCGGGCTCGACATGGCGACCGCGCTCAGGCTGTCGCGCTACCTCGATGCACTGGATCAGCAACTGGTGCATATCACCCACGATCTGGATGCAATTGCGGGATACGACCGGGCGATCTGGCTGGATGCGGGCGCGGTGCGGGCCGATGGCGCGCCGGATCAGGTGGTTGCCGCCTATCGTGCGGAAATGGCGGCGCTCGGGGGCAGCGATGCTTTCACTGACCTCTGACACCGGCACGCCGTGGCACAAGGCGCCCGCCGGGGCCAAGCTGCTTGCGCTGCTTGTAATCAGCGTGCTGGCGTTCTGGCTGTCCACCCCGGCGCAGGCGCTGGCGTTTCTCGGCCTTGTCACGGCGCTCTACCTGCCGGGCGGGGCGGCGTTCCTGCGCCAGGGCGCACGGCTTCTGAAACCGGTTTTGCCCTTTGTCGTGATCATCCTGGCCTGGCACTGGTTTACCGGGGCGGTGGCGGCGGGGATCGTGATCGTCGCCCGGCTGGTGGCGCTGGTCGCGCTGGCCAATCTCGTGACGATGACGACGCGGCTGCAGGACATGCTCGACCGGGTGGATGACGCCCTTGCGCTGCTGCGTCTGCCTGTCCGCTGGCGGCGGAGGCTGGCGCTGTCGGTGGCGCTGGTCATCCGGTTCACGCCGGTTCTGGTTCAGAAAGGCACGGCGCTGGGGCAGGCGTGGCGGGCGCGGTCCGTCCGCAGACCCGGCTGGCGGCTGGTGCTGCCCTTTGCGCTGGTCGCGCTAGACGATGCCGAACGCGTGGCCGAGGCCTTGCGCGCCCGTTCCGGTGACCTGTAAGAGGGGCGCCAATGCGAACGGAAGGACACGGAATGGAACGCAACATCACCCTGATCGCCCTTTTCGCGGCGCTGATCGCCGCGCTTGGCCTGGTGCCGAAATTCGACCTCGCCAGCGGTGTGCCGATCACCGCCCAAAGCATGGGGGTCATGCTGGCCGGCACCATCCTCGGGGCGCGGCGCGGTGCGCTGGCGGTGCTGCTGGTTCTGTTCCTGGTGGCGCTTGGCCTGCCGCTGCTGGCGGGCGGGCGCGGGGGCCTGGGCGTTTTCGCCGGGCCGACCGTCGGCTTCCTGATCGGCTGGCCGGTCGCGGCCTTCGTCACCGGCTGGCTGGCGGGTGCGTGGCGTGGCGGGGCGCCGGTGCTGATGACGGCCATCGCCGCCTTCATCGGCGGGGTCATCGTTCTCTATGCCTTTGGCATCGTGGGCTTTTCGCTGATCGCCGGCAAGACGCTGCTGGAATCGACTGCGATCATGTGGGTGTTCGTGCCGGGTGACATCGTCAAGGCGGTGCTGACCGGGTTCATCACCGAAGGTGTGCTGCGGGCGCGCCCCGGACTGGCCCGCGGCTGACGCCGCTCAGCCGGGTCCGCGGCGGATCAGGTGACGCTGGTGATCGCCGGCGTCTTCCAGCAAAAGGTGCTCGTGTCCGGCCTCGCCGCAGAAATGCGGAAGGTCGATGCGCGCCATGTCGTCATCGGCCAGAACCTCGACGACCGCGCCCGGCGCAATGCCCAGCAACGCCTTGCGCGCACGCAGGACGGGCAGGGGGCAGATCAGCCCGCGTGCGTCGATCTGAAGGACGGGTTCGGTCATGCGTGCGGCTTAACGCGGGGATCACGCGCTGTCCACGCGCATGTGACCTTGCGTCCCGTTCTAGGGGCGTGACGCCGCGCCGATGGCGGGCTATGCAAAGACCATGTTCGGAATCGAGATCATAGACGCGGCCCTGTTGCCGGCGATGTTCGTGGCGCTTTTCGCGGGGCTGATCTCGTTCCTGTCGCCCTGCGTGCTGCCCATCGTGCCGCCCTACCTTGCATATATGAGCGGGGTGTCCCTGAACGACCTCAACCGCGAAGACGCAAAGGCCAGTGCGCTGACCCCGGCGTTCTTTTTCGTCCTCGGGCTGTCGACGGTGTTCCTGCTGCTCGGGTTCGCCGCCAGCGCGGTGGGCACGCTGTTCCTGCAATACCAAGGCTGGTTCAACACCATCGCGGGCGTGATCGTGATGATCTTTGGCGCGCATTTTGTGGGCGTCTACCGGATCGGGTTCCTTGACCGCGAAGCGCGTCTGGACGCGGGCGACCGCGGCGGCAGCGCGTTCGGCGCCTATGTTCTGGGGCTGGCCTTTGCCTTTGGCTGGACGCCCTGCATCGGCCCGCAGCTCGGCGCGATCCTGTCGCTTGCCGCGTCCGAGGCATCGGTTGCACGCGGCACGCTGCTGCTGGCGGTCTATGCGGCGGGGCTTGGCATCCCGTTCCTGCTGGTCGCGGCTTTCCTGCCGCGCATGCAGGGCGTGATGGGCTGGATGAAACGGCACATGGAACAGATCGAGCGGGTGATGGGCCTGCTGCTCTGGACGATCGGCCTGCTGATGCTGACCGGCGGGTTCTCGGCCTTTTCCTACTGGCTGCTGGAAACCTTCCCGGCGCTTGCCGCGCTTGGCTGATCCGCACCGGGCCGCGATACTGCCTTACGCTGGACCGATTCCGCCGCTATCGTGCGGAAAAACAGGTTTGGCATGAGTGGTTCCGATTTCAACAACGTGCGGCGCCGCCGGGTGTTCTATATCCCCGGCTACGATCCGATTCATCCCCGGCGCTATCGCGAACTTTACCGCAAGGAAGGCGCCGAGCAGGCGGCGATTTCGGGCTATGCGCTGACGTTGAGCCCGGGAAAGGGCGACACCGGGCGCTATGGCTGGCATGTACAGGCGGCCATTGACGGAACCTCTGTCGAAACCGATGTCGAGGTGCTGGTCTGGTCCGACATCGTGCGCGGCAGCATGTCGAACACGATCCCCGCGACCTATCTGCAACTGCTGCGAACGGCCTGGGCCTATATCGGGTCCGGTGCGCTGTGGCGGCTGATGCAACTGCGCAAGGGGCCGCTGATTGCGGCGCTCTACCCTATCGTGATGCTTCTGGTGCAACTGTTTGTGGCGATCCTGTTGGGGCATATTGCCGGTCGCGCCCTGATATGGCTGTCGACCGCGATACCGCTCCGTGGCGACGGGGGCAGCGTTCTGGCTGCCCGCGCGGTTGTCGAAAGCCTTTGCTACTGGGGCGCTCTGATCGTGGTGGCGCCGCTTGTCCTGCGGTGGTTCAAGGCCCGCGACAACCGGCTTTTCGCCTATTACCTGATGCATGACTACGCCTATTCCGCGCAGTTCCGGGGCGCCAATCCGCCCGAGCTTGAGGCGCGGATGGCCGAATTCGCCGACGCCATCGCCGCCGCGCTGACCGGGGACGTGGACGAGGTTCTGGTCGTCGGCCATTCGTCCGGCGCGCATCTGGGTGTGTCGATCCTGGCCGATCTGATCCGCGACCGCCGGCTGCCCGCAAACGGCCCGGCGCTGTCCTTTCTCAGCCTTGGGCATGTCGTGCCGATGGTGTCGTTCCTGCCCGATGCGTGGCGGCTCAGGCGTGATCTGGCGTTTCTGGCGGCCTCGGACCGGCTGACCTGGGTGGATGTCACGGCACCGGGCGATGGCTGCGCCTTTGCGCTGTGCGACCCGGTCGCGGTGACGGGCGTGGCCCCGCCGGACAAGCGCTGGCCGCTGGTGTTTTCCGCGTCTTTCACCCAGACGCTCAGCCCCGAACGCTGGGCGGCGCTGAAACGGCGCTATTTCCGGCTTCATTTCCAGTATCTCTGCGCCTTCGACAGGCCCAAGGATTACGACTATTTCCAGATCACCGCCGGGCCGGTCACCCTGGGCGCGCGTTATCACGAACGGCCGGCCTCGATCAGCCGGATGGAAAGGGCGGTGTCGAAATACCGTTCGGTCAGCCCATGATCCCGCCCAAGCCCCCATCCCGGCCCGAAAAGGTGTCGCTGCTGCACCATGCGCGGCTGTTCCGGCGTGACATCCTGTCGGCGCAGCCGGCCAAGCTCTATCGCGCATGGATGGCCGAGTTCCGCACGCCGTTCTTCCGGTCCTACCTGGTGAACCAGCCGGAGCTGGTCCGCCGCGTGCTGAAAGAGCGGCCCGACGATTTCCCGAAATCCGACCGCATCGGCGAAGGGCTGCGCCCGCTTCTTGGCAATTCGGTGTTCCTGACCAATGGCGATGTCTGGAAACGCCAACGCCGGATCATCGACCCGGCCTTTGAAGGCGGGCGGCTGAAAGACACCTATGCCGCGATGTGGGCAGCGTCAGATGCCTGCGTGACCCGCCTGCGCGCCCGGTCGGGCGGCACGGTCGAGATCGAAGAGGTCATGAGCCACGCCGCCGCCGACGTGATCTTTCGCACGCTGTTTTCCATCCCGATCGAGCATGAAACCGCCGCGCGCGTGTTTCACGAATTCCGCGACTACCAGCGCAGCCAGCCGATCCTGAACCTTGCGGCCTTCGTGCCGCTGCCGCGCTGGATGCCCCGGTTCTTTCGCCGCCGCACACGGGCCGCGGCCCGGTCGATTCGCACGCTCATCGCCCAACTGACCGATGCGCGGATGCACGAGATCGCGGCCGGCCGCGCGCCCGACGACCTGGCGACCAAGATCATGACGACGCGCGATCCGCAGACCGGCGACCGTTTCGACACCGCTGAAATGGTCGATCAGGTGGCGATCTTTTTCCTGGCGGGCCATGAAACCAGCGCTTCGGCGCTTGCCTGGGCGCTGTATCTGCTGGCGCTTTATCCCGACTGGCAGGACAAGGTCGCGGCCGAGGCGTCGGCGCTGAAAACCGGCGATTTCTCCGAGGTCGGCCAGTTGCGAGTCAGCCGCGACGTGTTCCGCGAAACCCTGCGTCTTTACCCGCCGGTGCCGATGATGGTTCGAGAAACCCGATGCCCCGAGACAATGCGCGACCGCACGGCCCCCCAGGGCAGCCAGATCGTGATCAGCCCCTGGCACCTGCACCGCCACGAACGGCTTTGGGACCGGCCCGACGATTTCGACCCTGCGCGCTGGCATACCGAAAACGGCAAGGCCTGCGCGCGCGATGCCTATATTCCGTTTTCGGCGGGGCCGCGGGTCTGCACCGGTGCGGGGTTCGCCATGGTCGAGGGGCCGCTGTTGCTGTCACGGCTTTGCGCGGCCTTCCGGTTCGAGCCGGTCGCAGGCAAGGTGCCCACGCCCGTGGCCCATCTGACGGTGCGGGCGCGCAACGGCATCCACCTGCGCGTCACGCCACGCTAAACGCGCGACAGCGCCGTTTCGAGATCGCCATAGCCGGTAAACCGTCGCTCGAACGCCAGGCCAAGCCGGTCGGCGCAGGCGCGCGCCTTTTCGGTCAGGGCAGGGTCGTCCGTCTGCGCCTGGTAGACCAGTTTCTCGTAATGGCCGAAATACATGTCGCGCAGGTCCGGGTGCCGGTCCAGCCCGAGGGGTTTCCACACGAAGGCATCGAACTGCCGGACCAGGAAATCGGTTAGGTAGAAGGCCGTGATCTCTTCGTCGCCATGCGCGGCAAAGCGGGCGTTTCCTTCGAAAAAACTGTAGCAATGCGGGCCTTCGATCATCGCGATGCCCAGCCGGTCGCAGGCGGCCTGCAACTGCCCGCCGGTGCCGCAATCGGCATAGACGACGAATACGTCGTCATAGGCCGGGCCGCGCTTTTCTACCGCGTCCACAACGGCCTTGGTGATCTTTTCGGGGTGGTTGTGCAGGATCGCGGGCAGGCAATGCAGGTCGAGGTGATCCCAGCCATTCGCCCTTTGCAGGGCCAGGATTTCGCGCGCGAGCGCCCCGCAGGCGATCAGCAGAACCCGCCCACGGCCCGTGGGGGCCATGCCGGTCTCCGTAAGCGTGCGATCATCGGGTGCGTCCATCCCACCGGTCCTTGCGCGATCTTTCGGAACAGTCTGACGCGGCGTTCCGCGCGCATCCTGCCTGAAACCGACATAGGCTGCACCGGAAAGGGCATCAATCACAAAGGCCGCATCGCATGACAGACAGCAGCAGTTTCGCACCCCGCGCCGCGGATTTCGAAACCCGCGTTCGTGACAGTTTCGGCCGCCAGGCGATGATGCGCACGCTTGGGGCGACACTTGAGGGTGTCACGCCTGGTCATGTTGAAATTACAATGCCTTACGGGCCCGACTTCACGCAGCAGCACGGGTTTCTTCACGGTGGCACCGTCGCCACCGTCCTGGACAGCGCCTGCGGCTATGCCGGGTTTTCGTTGATGGACGAAGACAGCGCCGTGCTGACCGTGGAATTCAAGATCAATTTCCTGGCCCCGGCACAGGGCGCACGGTTTCGCTTCGTTGCCGATGTTGTCAAACCCGGCCGCACCATCGTGCTGACGCAGGGCGCGGCCCATGCCATCGGTGAAAACGGCGTCGAGAAACAGATCGCGGCGATGACCTGCACCCTTATGGCCGTGCGCGACCGCGGGATCAGCGGGTGAATGAAAAAGGCCCCGGTTCTGAACCGGGGCCTTTCCGCATGACCGGACCGTAAGGCCGGATCAGGCCGTCGCAACGCCCTGATTGTGCTTGCGCGCGACGAACTGCTTGGCGGTTTCGACCGCAACGGCGGCATCGCGGCAATAGGCGTCGGCGCCGATGGCCTTGCCGAATTCCTCGTTCAGGGGGGCGCCGCCGACCAGCACGACGTAATCGTCGCGGATACCCTGTTCCACCATCGTGTCGATCACGACCTTCATGTAGGGCATGGTGGTCGTCAGCAGGGCGGACATGCCCAGGATGTCGGGCTTATGCTCTTCCAGCGCCTCGAGATAGTTTTCGACCGGGTTGTTGATCCCGAGATCGACAACCTCGAACCCGGCGCCTTCCATCATCATGCTGACAAGGTTCTTGCCGATGTCGTGGATGTCGCCCTTGACGGTGCCGATCACCATGGACCCCATGCGCGGCGCGCCGGTTTCGGCCAGAAGCGGCTTGAGGATGGCCATGCCGCCCTTCATCGCGTTGGCGGCCAGAAGCACTTCGGGAACGAAAAGGATACCGTCGCGGAAATCGTTGCCCACGATGGTCATGCCGCCCACCAGCGCCTCGGTCAGCACGCGGTAGGGGGCCCAGCCACGCTCGAGCAGGATGTTCACACCTTCTTCGATCTCTTCCTTCAGACCGTCGTAGAGGTCGTCGAACATCTGCTGGACAAGTTCCTCGTCATCGAGTTCCGAGAGGATGATGTCGTCTTCTTCTTCCGACATGGGGTGTTCCTTTGTGGCCGCGCGCGCGGGGTTGGAAGTTATGCGCACGTTTCGTCATTTTGTCGCATTTGGACTGTCTGAATAGCGACATAAGCGCCTTCGGTTCCGACTTGTAGCCGCAAAACGCATGCCGAATTCGGAAAAATTCTCAGGATCATCTCGCGAGAATTGCAAAAGTTCTTTTTTTGTTCCAGTGTTGCGGCATGCCAAACGATGCACGCCCCCTGATCCCTGCCGATTTGCGACGCGCCCGTGGCGCTGGCCGCAACATGTCCGGCCGGTTCGAACCGTTCGAAAGGATCGAAACCGGCACCGGCTGGGAAGGTGACGGCTGGGACATTCCCGAACCGCAAAAGGGCTGGCGCACCGAAGTTTCGCTGGAACGCCCCCGCAGCGCGATCACGCGCAACAGCTCGCCCGACGTTCCGTTCGACCGCTCGATCAACCCTTATCGCGGTTGCGAACACGGCTGCATCTATTGTTTTGCCCGGCCAAGCCACGGCTATCTTGGCCTGTCGCCGGGGCTGGATTTCGAAACCCGGCTGGTGGCGCGGCCCGATATCTGGCGTGTGCTGGATCAGGAATTGCGCCGCCCGTCCTATACGGTTGCGCCGATGGCGATCGGCACAAATACCGACCCTTACCAACCTATTGAATCAACGTTCAAAGCGATGCGCAAGGTGTTGGAAGTATTGCAGGACTTCCGGCACCCTGTTGGCATCGTCACCAAGGGGACGATGGTGGCGCGGGATCTCGATATCCTCGGTCCGATGGCGGCGGCGGGTCTGGCGCATGTGGGGGTGACCATCACGACGCTCGACCCCGACCTGTCCCGCCGGATGGAGCCGCGCGTGCCTTTGCCGGCACGCCGCCTGGCGCTGATAAATGAATTGTCGCAGGCGGGTGTGCCCGTGCGCGTGATGATCAGCCCGGTCATTCCGGGCCTCACCGATCACGAGATCGAGCCGATCCTCGATGCGGCGCACAAGGCGGGCGCGCGGGCGGCAAGCTGGCTGATGCTGCGCCTGCCGCACGAGGTGGCCCCGCTGGTCAAGGACTGGCTGTGGGAACACGCGCCCGGCCGGGCGGAAAAGGTGATGCGGCGCCTGCGCGAGATGCATGGCGGCAAGGAATACGATTCGCGCTTCGGCCACCGGATGCGGGGGCAGGGGGTGCATGCCCGGATGATCGCCCGCCGGTTCGAGATCGCGGCGCGCAGGCTGGGGCTGGATGGCGGGTTGCCGCCGCTCGATTGCGCGCAATTCCGTGTCCCCCTGGGGACACAGGATCAGCCAAGCCTGTTCTGAGCGACAAGGACCGCGCGGTTCAAACGCAAAACCGCGCGGTTTGCGGCCTCAGCCGCGCCGGCGGCCGCGCCGCTGGCGTTTGGGGCCGTCATCTTCGCCGGTGCCGTCGGCTGCCGAGGAAAACCCGCCCAGTTTTTCGGCGATCTCGTCCAGCGTCGGGCGCGGACCGCGTGGCCGGGTGCTGAGCGCCTCGTGCATCTTGGCAAGGTGGTCGGGCATGGTGCCGCAGCATCCGCCGATGATCGTCGCGCCGCAATCGCGCGCCATCACGGCGTATTCGGCCATCAGTTCGGGCGTGCCGTCATAATGAATATGGCCGTCATGGTATTTGGGGATGCCGGCGTTGCCCTTGGCGATGATCGGCCGCTCGGTCCCCTGCGCGGCAAAGCCTAGGACCGTACGCAGCAGATCGGACGCGCCGACGCCGCAATTGGCGCCGAAGGCGATCGGCGGGTTGGGCAGGGCTTCGACCATGTCGACCATGTCGGCGCTGGTGACGCCCATCATGGTGCGCCCGGCGGTGTCAAAGCTCATGGTGCCGCACCATGGCATGCCGGCCAGCGCAAAGGCCTCGGCCGCGGCGCGGTATTCCTCGGGGGCGGAGATGGTTTCGAGCCACAGCACGTCGGCGCCGCCCTCTTTCAGCCCCTCGGCCTGTTCGTGAAAGATCTCGACCGCGACTTCGTGGGTCAGCGGGCCCATGGGGGCGAAAATCTCGCCCGTCGGTCCGACCGATCCGGCCACGACGACGGTCCGGCCCGACGCGTCCGCAACGTCGCGGCCCAGCTCGGCGCTGATGCGAGACAATTCGCGCGCGCGGTCGGCGGCATCGTGCAGCTTGAGGCGGCTGGCATTGCCCCCGAAAGAGTTGGTCAGGAAAATGTCGCTGCCGGCATCCACCGCGGATTTGTAGAGTTTCCTGATCCGGTCGGGATGTTCGATGTTCCACAGTTCCGGCGCGTCGCCGGAGCTGAGCCCCATGTTGAACAGGTTCGTGCCGGTGGCGCCGTCGGCCATCAGCCAGTCGCGGGTTTCAAGCAGACGCGAAAGGGCGTTCGTCATGGGAATGCTCCTGCAGGTTTTCTGCGGACCGGGATTTCAGGTCGTGGGAAATGGCGCAAGCGCAAAACACTCATCACACACATGAGGCGCCTGCATGAAAGGCGCGGTCCCTGGGGCGGGACCGCGCGGGGCACGTTAGTGCTCTTCGACGATCTGACCCTTGGCCTTGGCCAGCATCTCGACCATCTTGGCGCGGATTTCCTCGGCGGTGGTCTTGTCGCCCAGATCGCCCAGAACCTTGCGCACCACGTCCTCGTGGCCGGCCTCTTCGAAATCGGCCTTTACGACCTCTTTGGCATAGGCGTCGGCATCGTCGCCCGACTTGCCCAGTTTTTCGGCCGCCCAAAGACCCAGCAGCTTGTTCGCGCGCGCCTGCGCCTTGAACTTCATTTCTTCATCATGGGCGAATTTGTTTTCGAACGCGTTTTCGCGATCATCGAAGGTCGTCATGGAACGCTATCCCTTGTCTGACAGTAAGGTTGGCCCTGATATGCCCGCAAGGGCGGCTTGACGCAAGGGGCGGCTGCACCTTGCGAGCGTGGCCCCCATCAACTAAAGGGAAGCCAAGGCGCCGGGACTCAGCCCCGCGCGAGCGACGGAGTGGCCATGGCACGGCGCAAGAAGATTTACGAAGGCAAGGCGAAAACCCTGTATGAAGGGCCCGAACCGGGCACCATCGTGCAGTATTTCAAGGATGACGCCACCGCGTTCAACGCCGAAAAGCGCGCGACCATCGAAGGTAAGGGCGTGCTTAACAACATGCTGAGCGAGTACTTCATGCTTGGCCTGACGAATATCGGCATCCCCAACCACTTCATCAAACGGCTGAACATGCGCGAGCAGCTTGTCCGCGCCTGCGAGATCGTGCCGCTGGAAGTGATCGTGCGCAACTATGCCGCGGGGTCGATGGCCAAGCGTCTGGGGATCGAGGAAGGCATGCAACTGCCGCGTCCGGTGGTGGAATACTGCCTCAAGGACGACAAGCTGGGCGACCCGCTGGTGACCGAGGAACATATCGCCGCGTTCGGCTGGGCCAGCCAGCAGGACATGGACGACATCCTGAGCCTTGCACTGCGCGTCAACGACTTCCTGTCGGGCGTGATGTACGGCGTCGGCATCCGGCTGGTCGATTTCAAGATCGAGATCGGCCGCGTCTATGACGGCGACTACCAGCGCCTGATCGTGGCGGACGAGATCAGCCCCGACAGCTGCCGGCTGTGGGACATCGAAACCGGCCAGAAGCTGGACAAGGACGTGTTCCGCCGTGACCTGGGCAGCCTGACGGATGCCTATACCGAGGTCGCGCGGCGCCTGGGCGTTATGCCCAAGGCGAACGTGTCCGCAAGCAAGCCGACGCTCATCAACTGAGCGCAAGTCAAACCGGGGCAGGGGCTGCGTGCCCGCCCGAGATCTACCGGAGGACGCCATGAAGGCACGGGTCACGGTCATGTTGAAGAACGGGGTTCTGGATCCGCAGGGCGAGGCGGTGCGCCACGCGCTGGGATCGCTTGGGTTCGATGGCGTCGAAGGCGTGCGCCAGGGCAAGGTGATCGAACTGGATCTCGCCCCCGGCACGACCGAGGACACCGTCGTCCAGATGTGCGAAAAGCTGCTGGCGAACACGGTGATCGAAAGCTACAGCGTGGAGATGGGCTGATGCGCGCGGCGGTTCTGGTCTTTCCCGGCTCCAACTGCGACCGCGATCTTGCGGTGGCCTTTGAAAAGGCGGGCGCCAGGGTCAGCATGGTCTGGCACAAGGACACGGGCCTGCCCGAGGGCGTCGATATCGTCGCCGTGCCGGGCGGTTTTTCCTACGGCGACTACCTGCGCTGTGGGGCGATCGCGGCCAATTCCCCGATTTGCGGTGCACTGAAAAAGCATGTGGAGCGGGGCGGCTTTGCCTTGGGTATCTGCAACGGTTTCCAGGTTCTGACGGAAACGCGGTTGTTGCCCGGCGCGCTGCGCCGCAATGCCAACCTGAAATACATCTGCAAGCTCGTCGGGCTGCGCGTCGAAACCGCCGACAGCGCGTTCACCGCGGGGTATGAGCAGGGCCAGGAAATCACCATCCCGATCGCCCATCACGACGGCAACTATTATGCGGATGACGAGACACTCAGGGCGCTGAACGATCAGGACCGGGTGGCGTTCCGCTATGTCGAGAACCCCAACGGGTCGGTCGAGTCAATTGCGGGTGTGCTGTCGGAAAACCGCCGGGTGCTGGGGATGATGCCCCATCCCGAGCGCATGGCCGAGCCGTCGCATGGCGGCACCGACGGGCAGGCGATGTTCCGCGCATTGATGGATCAACTGGCCACCGCCTGACTTGAGCGGTCCGCGCGCGCGGCGTAACGTCAGACCATGGCACAGCTTCCGGCAAAAGTGATTTCGGGCGGACGCACCATCGGGTGGCGAACGCGCGTTGCCCTGATGGGGCTGCTGGTGCTTGCCGTCATTACGGTCGTGACGACAAACGTGTTGCTGACCGACCGCTTTACCGAAAACACGCGCAACCGCGCAGAACTGCGCCTGGCGCTCTATTCGGGGAACCTGCTGTCCGAGCTTCGACGCAACGCGATCGTGCCGCAATTGCTTGCGCGTGACCCGTCGCTGATCGGCGCGCTGAGTTCGGCGGATTACTCGTCATCGACGCAGCGCCTGATCTCGTTCGTCGAGGAAATCGGCGCGGCCTCTCTGATGCTGCTGGATCGTGATGGGCGCGCGGTCGCGGCGACGGACCGCAACAGGCTGGGCAGTCAGCACCGCTCCGATCCCTATTTCGTCAATGCGATCCGCGCCAGCGGGACGGTTTTCACCGTGATGCAACGCGAAAGCGGGGCGTATGTGTTCGCCTATTCGCGCCGGATCGAGGAACGCGGCGACGTTCTGGGCGTGATCCTGGTTGAGGTGGACCTGGCCAAGTTCGAACGCGCCTGGGCCGGTATTTCGGATGCGGTGGTCGTGTCGGACAGTTCGGGTTCGATCATCCTGGCGACCGAACCGCGCTGGCGCGGGCGGACCGAGGAAGAGGCGCTTGCGACGGAACCCGCGCGCAGCGCGATCCAGCGGGCGATCCAGGCGACCGCCGACTGGACCACGCTGCCGGCGGATGCCTATGTGCAGGGCGAGGCGGTGATGCGGATGCAGACCCGCATCCCGTTCCGCGGCTGGACCATGACCAGTTTCACGACCTATGCCAGCGTGCGCGAAAAGGTGAACGGCTTCCTGGCGTTGGAGATCATGGGATTCGCCATCCTTCTGGCGCTCGCCTTCTACTTCCTGAGCCGCAAGAACGCGCTGCGCATGGCGCTGTTCCAGCGTGAATCGGCAGACCTTCGCGCATTGAACGCGCGCCTGCAGCGGGAAATCGCCGAGCGTGAACGCGTGCAAAAGAACCTTGCCGTGGCCGAACAGACGCTTGCGCAAAGCTCGAAACTGGCGGCCCTTGGCGAGATGTCGGCCGCCGTCAGTCACGAGCTGAACCAGCCGCTGGCGGCGATGAAAACCTATCTGGCGGGTGCGCGGCTTCTGCTGCGCCGAAACCGCCCCGAAGAGGCGCTTTCGTCGTTCCAGCGCATCGACGATCTGATCGAACGGATGGGCGCTATCACCAAGCAGCTGAAATCCTACGCGCGCAAGGGCAGCGAGGAGTTTGCGCCTGTAAACATGGGCGATGCGCTGGCCTCGGCCCTGTCGATGATGGAGCCGCAGCTCAAGCGCAGGCAGATCAAGATCAGCCGCGCGATCCCGTCGGAAGCGGTGATGGTGATGGGTGACAGGGTGCGGATCGAACAGGTCATGATCAACCTCTTGCGCAACGCCATCGACGCCACCGGAAGTGTGGACGCGCCCGAGATCGACATCATCCTGGCCGCCGGGGAAACGGCCACCCTGACGGTGCGCGACAACGGCGTGGGCATCGACGATCTCGATAAGCTGTTCGAGCCTTTCTACACCACGAAGACCGCCGGTGACGGTGTCGGGCTGGGGCTTGCGATTTCCTCGGGGATCGTGAACGACCTTGGCGGACGTCTGACCGCACGCAATGCCGAAGGCGGGGGGGCTGTATTCGAGGTGCAGCTTCCTATCTTGAGTGACGAAGACGCCGATATCGAGGCCGCGGAGTAAACAATGTCGAAAGCCATGAAGATTGCCATCGTCGACGATGAACAGGATATGCGCCAGTCGATCAGCCAATGGTTGGCTCTGTCCGGCTATGACACCGAGACATTCGCCAGCGCGGAAGACGCGCTCAAGGTGCTGGGGCCGGATTATCCTGGCATCGTGATCTCGGATATCCGCATGCCGGGCATGGACGGGATGCAGTTCCTGAAAAAGCTGATGGGCAGCGACAGCGCGCTTCCGGTGATCATGATCACCGGGCATGGCGACGTGCCGATGGCGGTCGAGGCGATGCGCGTCGGGGCCTACGATTTCCTTGAAAAGCCGTTCAACCCGGATCGGATGACGGAACTGGCCAAGAAGGCGGCCAATGTGCGCCGGCTGACGCTGGACAACCGGGCGCTGCGCCGCGAGTTGTCGGATGGCGGGCAGATCATGAAAAAGCTGATCGGCCAGAGCCCGGTCATGGAACGGCTGCGCGAGGACATCCTGGACCTGGGACAGGCCGACGGCCATGTGCTGATCGACGGCGAAACCGGAACCGGCAAGACGCTTGTCGCGCATGCTCTGCATGCCGTGGGTGCGCGCGCGGGCAAGAAATTCGTTCTGATATCCTGTTCCGCCTATGAGGAAGACGCGCTGTCCAAGCGGCTTTTCGGGCCGATGCAGCCCGAGGACAGCCAGTTGCCCGCGATCGAAGAGGCGCGTGGCGGCACCCTGGTGCTGGAGGATATCGAGGCGCTGTCGGATGCGCTGCAGGCCCGTCTGTTGAGCGTGATGAACGATCAGGGCACGCCCGCGGAAACCCGGATCGTCGCGATTTCGAACCTGCAGCAGCAGGACAAGACGCTGGAGGACGTGCTGCGCCCCGACTTGTTCTACAGGTTGGCCGCGCTGCGTATCACCGTGCCGCCGCTGCGCCAGCGCGGCGAGGATATTTTGACGCTGTTCACGCGCCTGACCGAGCAGTTTTCGGAGGAATACGGTTGCGATGCCCCGCAAGTCAGCGCGCAGGAGGCCGCGCAGCTTTTGCAGGCGCCTTGGCCTGGCAACGTGCGGCAGTTGATCAACGTCGCCGAACGCGCTGTTTTGCAAGCGCGGCGCGGGCAGGGCACCATCGCATCGCTGCTGATGGCCGACCATGACGAGATGCAGCCCGTGATGACGACCGAGGGCAAGCCGCTCAAAGAATATGTCGAGGCGTTCGAGCGGATGCTGATCGACAACACGATGCGCCGTCACAAGGGCTCGATCCAGGCGGTGATGGACGAGCTGTGCCTGCCGCGCCGGACCCTGAACGAGAAGATGGCGAAATACGGATTGCAGCGGTCGGACTACCTGAGTTGAGAGCAACTGCCGATGCGGTCGCACTTTGCGATTGTAATTGGTAACTATCCTCCTCTATGAATGAGGAACGGCCCGCTGGTGCGACGGTGCACCATGAGGACCGGATGGATTTTCCGAAAGGGCATCGTGGAGAAAGACCCGACCCTTCCCGGACCGTGGAATATGGCCCTCCAGAAACGAGGCCATTGTGAACAGCCCGCGGGCGCGAGCAGAGATCTGACAAGCGCCGGGCCTTTTGAATGGGCGCCCGGATGCCGGGCGTCGGAGACGAAACGCGATGCTTGGCGCATGTGACAGTAGACGGATGACAGCGGCCCCAGCGGCCGGGCTGTCCCGCAACGGCACAAGCCTCGCCTCAAATAATGGACATGACGGATTGGCCGGCGCACCGCATGGTGCGGCCGGCGCACGTCATGCATACGGATTACATGGCAAAGAAGATGCTTATCGATGCCACCCACGCGGAAGAAACCCGCGTCGTGGTGGTGGACGGCAACAAGGTCGAAGAGTTCGACTTTGAATCGGAAAACAAGCGGCAGCTCGCCGGCAACATCTATCTGGCAAAGGTAACGCGGGTCGAACCCTCGCTTCAGGCGGCCTTTGTCGATTACGGCGGGAACCGTCACGGGTTCCTGGCCTTTTCGGAAATTCACCCCGACTACTACCAGATCCCCGTCGCCGACCGCGAGGCGCTGATGGAGGAAGAGCGCGCCTATGCCGAGGCGATGCGCGCCCGCGACGAGGACGAGGACAAGCCCAAGTCGCGTCGCAGGTCTCGGTCGTCCAGCAAGGCGGCGCGCTCCGATTCCGACGATGCGGTGGCCACCAAGGAACTGCCGGGCAATGGTGACATCGCCGGCATGGAAACCATCGACTTCGAAGGCGACGACCTGCCCGAAGAGGGCGCGTCGCCGATGGACACGGTCAGCGAAACCCCGGTCGAAGAGCCGATGGGCGACGATATGCCCGATGGCGCGGCCGAGGCCGTGATGGAAACCGAGACCGATTTCATCGCGGAAACCGTTGTGGATGAACCGGCCGACGAGGAAGACGACGAAGCCACCAGCGCCGCGGAAAAGGATCTGACGATCGAATCCGTGGCCGATGACGACGATGTCGAAGACATCCGCCCGCCGCGCAAACCGCGCCCGCGCCGTTACAAGATCCAGGAAGTCGTCAAGGTGCGCCAGATCATGCTGGTGCAGGTCGTCAAGGAAGAGCGCGGCAACAAGGGCGCTGCGCTGACCACCTATCTGTCGCTGGCCGGCCGCTATTGCGTTCTGATGCCCAACACCGCGCGTGGCGGCGGGATCAGCCGCAAGATCACCAATGCGGCCGACCGCAAGAAGCTCAAGGAAATCGCGACCGAGATCGACGTGCCGCAGGGCGCGGGCCTGATCATCCGCACCGCGGGCGCAAAGCGCACCAAGTCCGAGATCAAGCGCGACTACGAATACCTGCAACGCCTGTGGGAACAGATCCGCGAACTGACGCTGCAATCCATCGCGCCGGCCAAGATCTATGAAGAAGGCGACCTGATCAAACGTTCGATCCGCGATCTTTACAGCCGCGATATCGACGAGGTGCTGGTGGAAGGCGAGCGCGGGTACCGCATCGCCAAGGACTTCATGAAGATGATCATGCCGTCCCACGCCAAGAACGTGAAACATTACGCCGACGCGTTGCCCCTTTTCGCGCGCTACCAGGTGGAAAGCTACCTGTCGTCGATGTTCAACCCGACGGTTCAGCTGCGGTCGGGCGGCTACATCGTGATCGGGGTGACCGAAGCGCTGGTGGCGATCGATGTGAACTCGGGCCGGGCCACCAAGGAAGGCTCGATCGAGGAAACGGCGCTGAAGACCAACCTCGAAGCTGCCGAGGAAGTGGCCCGCCAATTGCGCCTGCGCGACCTGGCCGGGCTGATCGTGATCGATTTCATCGACATGGAAGAGCGCAAGAACAACGCCGCAGTCGAAAAGCGGCTGAAGGACCGGTTGAAAACCGACCGTGCGCGCATCCAGGTGGGACGCATCTCGGGCTTTGGCCTGCTGGAGATGAGCCGTCAGCGCCTGCGTCCCGGCATGATCGAGGCGACGACACAAGCCTGCCCTCATTGCCACGGCACGGGTCTGATCCGGTCGGACGACAACCTGGCCTTGTCGATCCTGCGCCAGATCGAAGAGGAAGGCACACGCCGCCGGTCGCGCGAGGTTCTGGTCAAGGCGCCGGTGAGCATCGCCAACTACCTCATGAATCAAAAGCGGGACCATGTCGCCCAGATCGAGGGCCGTTACGGCATGGCCGTGCGGATCGAGGGCGATCCGATGCTGATCAGCCCGGATTTCAGCCTTGAGAAATTCAAGACGGCGACGCGGATCGTGTCGGAAGTCGTGGCGCCGGTGGTGTCGGTCGATGCCTCGCTGATGGAAGATATCGACGAGGATACGGTCGAGGAAGAAACCGAAGAGGTCCGCGAGGTTTCGGAGGACGAACAAAAGCCCAAGAAACGCCGCCGCCGCCGCCGGTCGCGCCGGTCGAAATCGTCGCAGCGCGACGATCAGGAAAACGGTGCGGAAGCGGGTGCAGCGGAGGATCAGTCCGCCAAGGCCGAACCAGCGCAAGCCGCCGAGGCACCGGATGCGTCCGAGGCCGTGACGGAACCGCCTGCCGAAAAGGTGGAGGAACCTGCAGCCAAGGAAGAGCCGAAAGCCGCGAAGCCGAAATCGACCCGGTCGACCAAGGCGGCTAAGGCGGAAAAGGACGAGGCAGCGGCCGAGGAAAAGCCCAAGCCCAAGACGACACGCAGCCGCAAGAAGCCCGAGGCTGATGACGCCGACAAGGCCGAGGAAAAGCCGAAGGCCGCGCCCGCCAAAAAGGCCACCACAACGCGCAGCCGGTCGACCGCGAAAAAGACCGAAGCGCCCGCAGCCGAAGATGCGGCTGCCGAGGCCCCCAAGAAAGCGGCCGAAAAGCCCGCCAAGGCCCCGAAAGAGGCCGCGGCGAAAGCTGCGCCGGAACCGCAGCCCGAGCCTGAGCAGGAACCGGCCATGGCCGAGGCCGCGCCGCAGACCGGCACGGACAAACCCGAAGAAGACGCGTCGAAACCCAAGCGGCGCGGATGGTGGTCGTTGGGCCGATAAGGCCGCTGACCCGAATTCAGAAAGCTTCGAATGGCCCCGTGGGAAACCACGGGGCCTTTGTCATTCTGCCAGCGGCGTGCCGCCCATGCGGGTCAGCAGACCGCGCATTTTGCGCGCGACCTGCGCGTCCGGGTAGATGACATAGACCTCGCCCCCGCCTAGTTGCGGCACCGCGACATAGGCCGTTGCCTCGACGATGGTCGCGCCTTCGGTCTGGTCGGTGCGGAAACGAATGACGCTTTCGGGCAGCGCGTCGATGGTGCCGTTGTAGCGCAGGATCGCCCCGGCGGCGCCTTCGGGGGGCAGCAGGCGGCGGCATTCGATCGTGCCGTCGCTTGGGCGCAGGACGCGTTCGCCAGGGCCCGAGCAGGCAAGCGGAACCGCCGCGAATAGCTGTGACGGCGGTTGTGCGAATTGCATGCGCACCGACGGCTCCAGCGGCGGCGCGCAGGCGGCGAGCAGGGCCAGACCTGCCATCAGAAAGAATCGCCTTACCCGCAATATGTGGTGTCCTGTGCTGTTCGTGTCGCCAAATTGTTGATTGGCGCGGTCCGGTCTGTTGCATTTTTGTGCAGGGGGTGCGGCGAGGCGCCCAAGCTGAGGCAACGGGGCAAAAGTGACGGATAACAAACGTGGATACAACGGTTTTCGCGGCTTATCCCTGCGTTGCCCACAGGGTGTTCCACAGGGTGCGGTTAACCAATGAATCACCTCGTTTGGCAGAGATGCTTGCGTCAACGATTTTTTTGACGGGGAGAGTCTAAAAAATCCGTTGACCCTTTGGGCGAAATTACGCCACCTTGTGCGGGCCTTCGGCGGGGGACACAACATGTAGTGTCAGGCGGGGCGAGGACAGTGAGAACTCAAGCAAGCCGGGATATCACCCGGCGCCGTCGCGCAGCATGCGTTTGCGCGCTCACGTCCCGTCTGTGCCGCCTTCCGAGAGGCAGGGTTAACACGGCTGAATTGATGGGGCAGATCCTATGAAGATCGAAAGAAACTTCACACAGGCAGGACAGGACGCTTACGCAGAACTGAATTTCGTCACCACGACGTCGGAAATCCGCAATCCCGACGGGACGGTGGTTTTCAAACTGGACGAGGTCGAAATTCCCGACAGCTGGAGCCAGGTGGCCTCGGACGTGATCGCGCAGAAATATTTCCGCAAGGCGGGGGTTCCTGCCAAGCTGAAGAAGGTCAAGGAAAAGGACGTCCCTGAGTTCCTGTGGCGTTCGGTCCCGGCCGATGACAACACCGAATTCGGCGGAGAAACCTCGTCCAAGCAGGTGTTCGACCGTCTGGCGGGCGCCTGGGCCTACTGGGGCTGGAAGGGCGGCTATTTCTCGACCGAGGAAGACGCACGCGCCTATTTCGACGAGATGCGCTATATGCTGGCCACCCAGCGCGCCGCACCGAACAGCCCGCAGTGGTTCAACACCGGCCTGCACTGGGCCTATGGCATCGACGGTCCCAGCCAGGGCCACTATTATGTCGATTACAAGACCGGCAAGCTGACCAAGTCGTCCAGCGCCTATGAACACCCGCAGCCTCATGCCTGCTTTATCCAGTCGGTCGCCGACGACCTGGTGGGCGATGGCGGCATCATGGACCTCTGGGTGCGCGAGGCGCGCCTGTTCAAATACGGCTCGGGCACCGGCACCAACTTTTCCAGCCTGCGCGCCGAGGGCGAAAAGCTGTCGGGCGGCGGCAAGTCGTCGGGTCTGATGGGTTTCCTGAAGATCGGTGACCGCGCGGCCGGCGCGATCAAGTCGGGCGGCACCACGCGCCGCGCGGCAAAGATGGTGATCTGTGACGTCGATCACCCCGACATCGAGGAATTCGTCAACTGGAAGGTCAAGGAAGAGCAGAAAGTCGCCAGCATCGTCGCAGGCTCGAAAATGCACGAGCAGAAGCTGAACGACATCTTCGCCGCCATCCGCCAGTGGGACGGCAGCACCGAGGACGCGGTCGACCCGGCCAAGAACGAGGCGCTGAAATCGGCGATCCGCGGGGCCAAGAAATCGGCGATCCCCGAAACCTACGTCAAGCGCGTGCTGGATTACGCCAAGCAGGGCTATGACAGCATCGAATTCCCGACCTACAACACCGATTGGGACAGCGAAGCTTACGCCAGCGTGTCGGGCCAGAACTCGAACAACTCGGTCCGCGTGACCGACGCGTTCCTGCAGGCGGTCGAGGACGATGCAGATTGGGAACTGCTGCGCCGCACCGACGGGGGCGTGTCGAAAACCGTGAAGGCCCGCAAGCTGTGGGAAGACATCGGTCACGCCGCCTGGGCCTGCGCCGATCCCGGCATCCAGTATCACGACACGGTCAACGCCTGGCACACCTGCCCCGAAGACGGGCAGATCCGCGGCTCGAACCCGTGCTCGGAATACATGTTCCTCGATGACACGGCGTGCAACCTGGCCTCGATGAACCTGCTGACCTTTTACAAGAACGGCGAGTTCCAGGTCGAAGACTACATGCACGCGATCCGTCTCTGGACGCTGACGCTGGAAATCTCGGTGATGATGGCGCAGTTCCCGTCCAAGGAAATCGCGCAATTGTCCTATGATTTCCGCACGCTGGGCCTGGGCTATGCCAATATCGGCGGGCTGCTGATGAACATGGGCCTTGGCTATGACAGCGACGAGGGTCGGGCGCTGACCGGTGCGTTGACCGCGATCATGACCGGCGTGTCCTATGCCACCTCGGCCGAGGTCGCGGGCGAGCTGGGCGCGTTCTCGGGCTACGAGCGCAACGCCAAGCACATGCTGCGCGTGATCCGCAACCACCGCAACGCCGCTTATGGCGCAACGGATGGATACGACGATCTGGCGACCAAGCCGGTGCCGCTGGATCATGCCAACTGCCCCGATGCGCGTCTGGTCGAGCTGGCCATGTCGTCCTGGGACGAGGCGCTACGCCTGGGCGAGCAGCACGGCTATCGCAACGCACAGGCCACGGTGATCGCGCCCACGGGCACGATCGGGCTGGTGATGGATTGCGACACCACCGGGATCGAACCCGATTTCGCGCTGGTGAAGTTCAAGAAGCTGGCCGGCGGCGGCTATTTCAAGATCATCAACCGCTCGGTTCCCGCAGCGCTTGAAAACCTGGGCTATGGCTCGGCCGAGATCGAGGAAATCATCGCCTATGCCGTGGGTCATGGCAGCCTGGGCCAGGCGCCCGCGATCAACCACAGCTCACTCGTCGGCCACGGCTTTGGCCCCAACGAGATCGACAAGGTGGAAAACGCGCTGGCCACGGCCTTCGACATCCGGTTCGTGTTCAACCAGTGGACCCTGGGCGAAGAGTTCTGCACCAACGTGCTGGGCATTCCGGCCGAAAAGCTGAACGACCCGACCTTTGACATGCTGCGCCACCTGGGCTTTTCCCGGGCGGATATCGAGGCCGCGAACGACCATGTCTGCGGGACGATGACGCTGGAAGGTGCGCCGCATCTGCGCGAAGAGCATTACCACATCTTCGATTGCGCCAACCCCTGCGGCAAGAAGGGCAAGCGCTACCTGTCGGTCAACAGCCATATCGACATGATGGCCGCGGCACAGTCGTTCATCTCGGGCGCGATCTCGAAGACGATCAACATGCCCAACGACGCCACGATCGAAGACTGCCAGAAAGCGTATGAGCGCAGCTGGCAGATGGGCATCAAGGCGAACGCGCTCTATCGCGACGGCTCGAAGCTCAGCCAGCCGCTGGCCGCCGCCCTGGTCGAGGATGACGACGAGGCCGCCGAGATCCTGGAAACCGGCTCGGCGCAGGAAAAGGCAGCCGTTCTGGCCGAAAAGATCGTCGAAAAGGTCGTCGTCAAGGAAATCGTGCGCAGCCACCGCGAAAAGATGCCCGAGCGCCGCAAGGGTTATACCCAGAAGGCGGTTGTCGGTGGTCACAAGGTGTATCTGCGCACGGGCGAATACGAGGACGGCAGCCTTGGCGAGATCTTCATCGACATGCACAAGGAAGGCGCCGGCTTCCGTGCGATGATGAACAACTTCGCCATCGCGGTGTCGGTTGGCCTGCAATACGGTGTGCCGCTGGAAGAGTTCGTGGATGCGTTCACCTTCACCAAGTTCGAACCCGCGGGCATCGTCCAGGGCAACGACTCGATCAAGAACGCGACCTCGATCCTCGATTACATCTTCCGCGAACTGGCGGTCAGCTATCTCGACCGCACCGACCTGGCCCATGTGAAGCCCGAAGGCGCGTCCTTCGACGATCTGGGCCGCGGCGAGGAAGAGGGCGTGTCGAACGTCAAGGAGCTCAGCGACAGTGCCGCGTCGCGGTCGCTGGAGGTGCTCAAGCAGATCAGCTCGACCGGCTACCTGCGCAAGCGTCTGCCCCAGGAACTGGTGGTTCTGAATGGCGGGCAGGGTCTTGCCACGGGAACCGACCCGGTGGCCGCACTGAATACGCTGGTGCCGGAGACCGCATCGGGCGGGACGACCGCGACAATGACGGCGGCCTCGACCACGACCACCACGGTGGCAAGCGGGTCGGTATCGCTGGACGCGCGCACCAAGGCCAAGATGCAGGGCTACGAGGGCGAAGCCTGCGGCGATTGCGGCAACTACACGCTGGTGCGCAACGGCACCTGCATGAAGTGCAACACCTGCGGCGCAACGAGCGGGTGTAGCTAAACGAGACACGGGGCGGGTGCGCTCGCCCCGCGTGGATCAGGCCGCAGGCAGAAAAATTCCGAGCGGTTAACAGACAGAGCCTGATCGACGAAACTCCGGGGGCGCGGTTGCGCCCCCTTTTTCTTTGCGCGGGCGGGGGCTAGGCTTGCCCAAAAGGGGGGGGCAGATGGCCGATCTGGAAACACGTATCGCGCAGGCGCGTGGCGACACACCCGCCGATCTGGTGCTGCGCGGCGGGCGCGTTCTGGACCTTGTGACAGGCGATCTGCTGGATGGCGATGTCGCGATCTGCGGCGACCGGATCGTCGGCACCTGCGCCGAGTACGAGGGGCAGGAGGTGCTGGATGTCAGCGGTTTGATCCTTGTCCCCGGTTTCATCGACACGCATCTGCATATCGAATCCTCGCTTGTGACCCCGTTCGAATTCGACCGCTGCGTGCTGCCGCGCGGGGTGACGACGGCGATCTGCGACCCGCACGAAATCGCCAACGTGATCGGCGCCGACGGTATCCGTTATTTCCAGCAGGCCAGCGAACACACGCTGATGGATATCAAGGTGCAGCTTTCGTCCTGCGTGCCTTCCAGCCACATGGAAACCGCCGGTGCGCGGCTGACGGCTGATGATCTGCGGCCGCTGATGGGCCATCCATCCGGGTTGGGATTGGCGGAATTCATGAATTATCCCGGTGTATTGGCGGGTGATCCTGATGTGATCGAAAAGCTGATGCTGTTCGAAGGCGGGCATATCGACGGGCATTGCCCGCTATTGTCTGGCCGCGACCTGAATGCCTATGTCGCCGCCGGCATCCGCACCGAGCACGAGGCGACCAGCGCCGGAGAGGCGCGCGAAAAGCTGCAAAAAGGCATGCGGGTTCTGATCCGCGAAGGCTCGGTCTCCAAGGATCTGCACGCGCTGCAACCGCTGCTGACCGAACGCACCGCCGCCTATATGTGCCTGTGCACGGATGACAGGAACCCGCTCGACATCGCGGAGCATGGCCATCTGGATTACATGATCCGCGAACTGATCCGCCTGGGCACACCGCCGCTGGCCGCCTACCGCGCGGCCAGCCTGTCGGCGGCCGAGGCATTCGGTCTGAAGGACCGGGGGCTGATCGCGCCGGGGTTGCGGGCCGATATCGTGGCGCTGGACAGTCTGGAAGCGTGCCACGCTCAGCACGTGATCTGTGGCGGGCAAATTATTGATGACAATGCGTTTTCCGCGCGTTCGACCATCCCGCCGGTGGGGCGTGGGTCGGTTCATGCGCCGGTTGTCGCGGCGCAGCATTTCCGTGCCCGCGCCAACAAGGCCGAGACGGATGTCATCGGCATCCGCGAAGGCCAGATCCTGACCGACCACCTGCACGAGGTGATCCCGGTCGTTGACGGCGACAAGCCGCCCGATCCCGCGCGCGACCTGGCCCGTATCGCGGTGATCGAACGGCACGGAAAGAACGGCAACATCGCCACCGGTTTCGTGCGCGGCTTCGGGATGACGGCCGGTGCGATCGCCTCGACCGTGTGCCACGATCATCACAACATCGCCTGCGTGGGCGTGGACTACACCGATATGGCGTTGGCGGCCAATCGTCTGGGGGAAATCGAGGGCGGTTTCGTCGTGGTGCGCGCAGGCCGTGTCCTGGCAGAGCTGGCGCTGCCGGTGGCCGGGTTGATGAGCCTCGAGCCGTTCGAAGCCGTGCACACCCGCCTTGAGGTTTTGCGCAGCGCTGCCAGGTCGCTGGGTGTGACCTTGGAAGAACCATTCCTGCAGCTGGCTTTCCTTGCGCTGCCCGTGATCCCGGCGCTGAAAATCACGGATCGGGGCATGGTGGATGTGACGCGGTTCGAACTGATCGCTTAACTGTGCATCGGCGCGCAGGTGTGGCGCGTTGGCCGCTGTTTTGTGCAAACTTGTTCTGGCCTAGCTTGTGTATGATCTTACACAGGAGGACATGCCATGAGCTGGAACCCCGCGCTCGACCCCGATTGCCCAACCGGCGATGCCGTGGATGCCATCGACACCGTCATCGTGCCGCGTGCGCGCGATCTTGGCGATTTCGAGGTGCGCCGTGCCTTGCCTGCGCCCCGGCGGCAGATGGTCGGGCCATTCATATTCTTCGATCAGATGGGGCCGGCCGAATTCGTGACGGGGCAGGGGATCGACATCCGCCCGCACCCGCATATCGGGTTGGCGACGGTGACCTATCTCTACAAGGGGAAGTTCCATCATCGCGACTCGCTGGGGACCGATCAGTGGATCGAACCGGGCGCGGTGAACCTGATGACCGCCGGGCATGGCGTGACCCATTCCGAACGGGTGGACGGTGACATGCTCAAGGCGCCCTATGATCTTTTCGGTATCCAGACCTGGATCGCGCTGCCCGAAGAGAAAGAGGACATGCCCGCCGATTTCGTCCATGCGCCAAAGGATGCGCTGCCGCTGATGCGCGGCGAGGGCAAGGAGGTGCGGTTGATCCTCGGCCATGCCTGGGGTGAGCGTGCGCCGGTCGAAACCCCGTCCGAGATGTTCTATGCCGATGCCGTTCTGGAACCCGGTGCGCAAATTCCGTTGCCCGACGATCACGAAGACCGTGGTGTCTATGTCGTGGGCGGCATGGTCAGCGTGGCAGGGCAGGACTTCGAAGCCGGGCAGATGATGGTGTTCCGCCCAGGCGACCGGGTATCGCTGCGTGCGGGCGGGCAGGGCGCGCGGGTGCTGTTGCTGGGCGGTGCGACGTTGAACGGGCCGCGCCATATCTGGTGGAATTTCGTGGCCTCGTCGAAAGAGAGGATCGAAGCCGCGAAAGAAGCCTGGCGGGCCGGCGACTGGGAGCATGGCCGCTTTCAACTCCCGCCGACAGACCGGGACGAATTCATCCCCTTGCCGGAGTGAGAAAAAAGTTTGCCGCCCCTTGCATTCGCAGCTTGACGGGGGGCGGTGGGCCGCGTAAATCGGCCCGCACAGCGCGGTTGTAGCTCAGTTGGTTAGAGTACCGGCCTGTCACGCCGGGGGTCGCGGGTTCGAGCCCCGTCAACCGCGCCACTTTCCCTCCTTCGATAACGTGAAACGCCCCTTTGCGGGGCAAAACCGCGCGGTTTTGCGACGGAACCGCGCGATTTCCGGCAGGCGTGTATCATATGCCTGATGGGGACATTTCTGCATTGACGCCCCCGCGCGCATCGCCTATCCCACCCCTCACGCGGTTGTAGCTCAGTTGGTTAGAGTACCGGCCTGTCACGCCGGGGGTCGCGGGTTCGAGCCCCGTCAACCGCGCCACTTTCCCCATACTGCGAAGGATGGTCATGAAAGCTTTGGACAACATATCCTGGCTTGCCGTGATCGTGCTTTGCGTCCTTCTGGGTGGCGCACCTTTCACGCCCGAGCCGCATCTTGTCGAAAAGCTGCGCATGTTGATGCAGGGCACGCTTGTCCGCCCGATCGATATTTTCGATCTGGTCATGCACGGCGCGCCGTTCCTGCTGTTGCTTGCAAAGATCGCACGGTCCGTCACCCGTTGATTTTAGGGGATTCTCGTTGCCCGCGCCGCGCGCTATGGTGCGCGTCGACGAGGCAGTAACGAGAGCAGGCAGATGCAGTCCAGGGTGGCGGTCATCACCACGGTGCGCGATGACGATTTTTTCCTGAAGAAATGGGTCGATTACTACGGCGGGTTCTTCGGGCGCGATGCGCTTTACGTCATCAACCATGGCAACCAGGAGCAGGTCCGGCGGATTGCCGAGGGCTGCAACCTGTTTCCGATCCCCGACACCGACACGCAGAATTTCAACATCCGCCGCTGGCGCACCCAGAACGGCCTGCTGAGTGCGCTGCGGCAATGGTATGCCCATGTGATCGTCTGCGACGTGGACGAGTTCATCGTGGTCGACCCCGAAACCGGCCATGACCTTGGGTCGTGGCTTTTGAACGTCGCGAAACCGGGCAGGGTGCGTACGGCGCTGGGGATGGAGATCCTGCACCTGCGCGACCGTGAAAGCGAGAGCATCGAGGCATCCATTCTCGGGCCGCGGCGGCATGCGCAGTTGAACCCTTGGTATTCCAAGCCGTGCGTCATCTCGCGCGCGGCCAAGCTGTCGCGTGGCGGGCATTACGCGACCTGGGACAAGCTGGACGCGCCGGATTTTCTGTATCTCTTCCACATGAAATACTGCGATTTCGATCTTTATGTCGACATGCTCGACCGGCGCCGCGACATGGTGAAGGCGGCCGGCCTGACCGAGATGAAGGAAAAGCGCACCAAGGCCGTCTGGTTCGAGGACGAGCGCGACGACGCCGCGGTATTCGCCCCCTTCGCGGAACGTGAGGTGGACGAAAGCTGGGATTTCAGCGCCTATCGCAAGCACATGCAGGACACATGGGCGCCGCGAAACAACGCGCTTTTTCATTTCAAGCGCAAGGATTCACCCAAGCTGTTCAAGCTGCCCGAGCGGTTTTCAGGCATCGTGTGACGGCGCGGTATGCGCGGATGCGTGGCTTTAGCCGTCCAGGAATCCGTTCAGGGCGGCCAGTGTGGCGTCGGGGTTGGCATCGATGAAGAAATGCCCGCCCGGCACCGCCTGTGCCCGCATGTCGGCCAAACGGTCGGCCCAGGTGGCGGGCACGTCATAGGCCCGTGCCATCGGCCCGTCCGCACCGTACAGGACCAGCGCGGGGCAGGTGACCTGCCGCCCCAGATCGGCGCGGTCCAGCGCAAGGTCATGGTCGATGGCGGCGCGGTAGTCGTTGCACATGCCCCGGATGGTGTCGGGATCGCGCCAGGCCGCGCGATAGGCGGCCAACTGGTCGGGGGCGAAGCCCGACAGCCCGTCATCGCCCCAGCCGCCAAGGCAGGAGGCATAGTAGAAATCCGGGTCATGCCCGATCAGCGTTTCGGGCAGCGGTGCAGGCTGCGCCAGGAAGAACCAGTGGTAATAGCCCCGCGCCACGGGCGTGGTCAGCTCGTCCAGCAAAAGCTGCGTGGGAACGATGTCCATCAGCACGAGGCTGGCGATTGCATCGGGGTGATCCAGCGCCATGCGGTGCGACGTGCGGGCGCCCCGGTCATGGCCGACAAGGTCGAACCGGTCGAATCCCAGATGCGCCATCAGCGCGATCATGTCGGCGCCCATTTCGCGAAAGCTGTAGTTTTCCACGCCATGCGGCTTCGACGACGCGCCATAGCCGCGCAGATCGGCACAGATCACGGTGCGCGTCCTTGCCAGTTCGGGCGCGACCTGCGCCCACATGGCGTGTGTCTGCGGAAAGCCGTGCAAAAGCAGAACCGGCGGGCCTTCACCGCCTTTGACATAGGCGATGGTCTGGCCGTTCACGGCGGCGGTGGATTTTTCGAAACCTTCTAACATGGGCGCCCCTCCTGCGATCAGACACTAGGGTGTTCCTTGCATACGGGAAAGCCCTAGGCCTCGACCACGCCGCACCAGTCGGCGATGAACAATGCGGTGGTCTGCGTGACCCGGCGGACCGAGTCCAGATCGACCCGTTCGTTGAAGCCGTGGATCGCCTCGGCCTTGGGGCCATAGACCAGCGCGGGCGTATCGGCATAGAGGCCGAAGAACCGCGCATCGGTGGTGGCGGTGATCGCCATCTTTTCAAGCGCGGTGCCGGTGACATGGGTGTGCGCGCCTTCAAGCGCGCCGATCGCCTGCGTTGCGGTCACGCTTTTGTCTTCGCTCAGCGCGTAACCTTCGGCGGCGAAGCCGTGATAGACCACTTCGGGCGAGTTGTTGCGAAGAAAGGCGTTTGTTTGTGCAGCCTCTTGCAGGGTTGCTTCGATCTCGTCGCGCAGGGCCTCGATGTCCTGCCCCGGATAAAGCCCCATGCGCACGTCGAACACGCACCACGCGGGCACGGACGAGGCCCAGTCGCCGCCTTCGATCTTGCCCACGTTCAGGTTCAACGGGTGGTGGATATGGGCGTAATCGGGGTGTTTGCAGTCATCGGCGTTCCAGCGGTCTTCCAATTCGTGCAGGGCTGCGATCAGCGGAATGGCGGCGTCGATCGCGTTGGCGCCCGACCCGGCATAGGCCACATGCGTCGGCAGACCCTTGAGATGCACCTGGAACCACAAGACGCCGACCTGCGCGGTCACAAGCCCCTCGGCGAAGGGTTCGGGGATCAGTGCGGCGTCCGCACGGTAGCCCCGTTGCAGGCAGGCCAGCGCGCCGTTGCCGGTGCATTCCTCCTCGACCACGGACTGGAAAAAGATGTCGGCCGCGGGTTTCAGCCCCGCGCGCGACAGCGCGTCGAGGGCAAAGAGGTTCGAAGCCAGCCCCGCCTTCATGTCGCCCGCGCCGCGGCCATACATCCAGCCGTCGTCGATGCGCGGCTCGAAAGGCGGGGTGTCCCACATGTCCAGGGGGCCGACCGGCACCACGTCGATATGGCCGTTCAGGATCAACGAGCGGCCTTTGCGCTGCTCGGCGCGCTGCGTGCCGACCACGTTCACGGCGTCGTCGTAATCGCCGATCACCGGGGAAAAGCCGGGCATGTCGCGGATGTCGTCCACGTCGATCTGCCAGCGGTCGACCTCCATCCCGCGGTCGTGCAACGCGCTTGCCATGAAATCCTGCGCGCTTTGTTCGTTGCCCCGGGTTGACGGGTGCGCGGTGAGTTCCGACAGGAACGCCACCTCGTCGTCGAACACGGCGTCGACGGCGTTCATGATGCGGGTCGAAAGCTGCTGGTCCATGCGGGCCCCCGTTTTCAGAAAGTTGGAATGGCGCCGCTTGGGATATGCAGCGGCGCACCGGTGGCTTGTTTCACATCTTCGATAGTGACACCTTGGGCCAGTTCGCGCAGGGCGAACCCGGCCGGCGTCACGTCGATCACGGCCATGTCGGTAAAGATGCGGTCGACGCAGCCCGCCGCGGTCAGCGGCAGGGTGCAGCGCGTCAGAAGCTTGGGGTTGCCCGCGCGGTCGGTATGGGTGGTCAGAACGGCAACGCGGCGCGCCTTTTGCGCCAGTTCCATGCCGCCGCCCGCACCGGGCGAGAACTTGCCTGGGATCTTCCAGTTGGCCAGGTCGCCGTTCTCGGCCACCTCGAATGCGCCCAGCATCGTCAGGTCCAGACGCCCCGAGCGCACCAGCGCAAAGCTGGTGGCGCTGTCGAAGAAGGCGCTGCCGGGAATGGTCGAGACATAGGCCCCGCCGGCGTCGATCAGGTTCCGGTCGGCGCGGTCGTGGGGCAGGGTGGGTCCGATCCCGGTCAGCCCGTTTTCGGTGTGCAGGCAAACCGGAAAGTCACCGGGCAGGTGGTTGACCACCTGCGTGGGCAGCCCGATGCCGAGGTTCACGGTCATGCCCGGCGCGATGTCGCGGGCGGCGCGGGCGATCATGCGGGATTTAGCGTCGGACAACGGCGTATTCCTCGGACAGGTTCGGCACGTGCACCACGTGATCCACAAACGGGCCGGGGGTGTGCACGTCTTCGGGGGCGATGGTGCCCAAAGTCACGATTTCCTCGGCTTCGACGATGACGGTATCGGCGGCCATGGCCATCAGCGGGCTGAAATTGCGCGCGGTCGCGGCAAAGCGCAGGTTGCCGAACGTATCGGCCTGCGCGGCGTGCAGCAGCGCCACGTCGGCGCGCAAAGCGGTTTCGATCATCGCGACTTCGCCGCCGATTTCGACCCTTTGCTTGCCCCGGCCCATCTCGGTGTCGATGCCGATATCCGTGACAAACCCCTTGAGCCCCGCGCCGCCGGCGCGGATGCGTTCGGCCAGCATGCCCTGGGCGCAGAATTCGACCTCGATCGTGCCTTCGTTCATCATGCGGATCGCGTTGGCGTTCAGGCCGAGATGCGTGGTGATCAGGCGGCGCACGCAGCCCGCCACCAGCAGGTGATCGACGCCCATGCCGGTTTCGTTGGCGTCGTTCTTGATGATCGTCAGATCACGTTTGTTCTGCCTCACAAGTTCCTGAATCATAAGGAAAGGCGTTCCGGGAACGCCGAATCCCCCCAGCATGATCGTGGCGCCATCGGGAATGGCGGCGATGGCGCCTTCTATCGCGCCTGTCTTGTCGGGCAACCTCATGCGGCGGACCTGTCCAGCCCGGCCTCGGCCGCGAAATCGTCGAGCGCTGCGGTCAGCATCTCCATGATCTCGTCCACCTGGGCCTGTGTGGTGATCATTGGCGGGCACACCAGGAAATGATCGCCTGAAAGCCCGCCGCGCGTGCGGCGCGAATAGATGATAAGGCCCTTGTCATAGGCGATATCGACCAGGCGGGAATGGGCGTTCAGACCTGGCGGCAGCGGTTCCTTGGTGACGCGGTCTGCCATCAACTCGAACGCCAGCAGCAGGCCCTTGCCCCGCACATCGCCGATGAAGGGATAGCGGTTCATCAGCGCATTCAGGCGCGATTCCAGGTACTTGCCGACCGTGGCTGCGTTGTCGATCAGACCCGCACGGTGGATTTCGTCGATCACCGCCGCACCTGCCGCACAGGCCAGCGGGTTGCCGGCATAGGTGTGGCCATGGGCAAAACCGCCCGCGTCCAGAACGGTTTCGACGATATCGTCGCGGGCGATCATCGCGCCCAGCGGCACGTAGCCCCCGCCGAACCCCTTGGAGATCGAGATCAGGTCGGGTGCGGTGCCCCAGTGGTCTGCGCCCCAGAACTTTCCGGTGCGGCCGCCGCCGGACATTACCTCGTCGTGGATCAAGAGAACGCCGTAAGTGTCACAAATTTCACGGATTCTCTGCATGTAGCCTGCCGGCGGAACAAGCGCGCCGGTCGACGCTCCGCCCACCGGTTCGACGATAAAGGCAAGCACCGTGTCGGGGCCTTCGTCCACGATCTTCTGCTCCAGCATGTCGGCATAGTGGTGGCCGGTCGCCGGGTCGTCGGCGTCGAGCCCGTCCAGATAGGCGCGCGGCGCCGGTATTTTCGGCATGCGCTGCATCATCGGGTCGAAAGGCGAGGACAGCGCCGAATAGCCCGTGACGGCCAGTGCGCCGAGGGTCGAGCCATGATAGGACGGCATGCGCGAGATCACCTTGAACCGCTGGGCCTGCCCCTTGGCCAGTGCGTATTGGCGGGCCAGTTTCAGCGTGCTTTCCACCGCCTCGGACCCGCCCGACACGAAAAACACCCGGTTCATGCCGTCCGGGCAAAGTGCCGCGGTCTTTTCGGCCAGGATTTCCGAGGCGTCGGTCTGGAAATGGAGCCTGTAGCCGAAGGTCGACTTGTCCATCTGGTCGCGCATCGCCTGCAGGACGGCGAGGTTTGAATGGCCGATATTGCTGACCATCGCGCCGCTCGACCCGTCGATATAGCGTTTGCCCGACTTGTCCCACATGTAGATGCCCTCTGCGCGGTCAAGCGCGGGGCGCGGCAGGCGGGATTGGTAGAAAAGTTTGCTGGCCATTTGGGTGATCCGGTGAAAGTGAACCTGCTAAAACCCTTGCACGGCGCGCGCTTTCGTTCAAATTGATAAGTGCAATGGATCACATTAATTCAAACAATGCCAAGGCGCCGGCAGAACGCTTCGCCGCGACGCTGGACTGGAACCTGCTGCGCAGCTTCGTGGTGATCGTCGAGGCCGGCAGCATCACGGCTGCGGCGGAACGTCTGCTGCGCGGGCAGCCTGCGGTCAGCCTTGCGCTCAAGCGGCTCGAAGATGCGGTGGGCGCGCGGCTGATCGAGCGAGGGCGCGGTGTGTTCGAGCTGACGGCGGCGGGGCGCGCGCTCTACGAGGAATGCGCCGATCTGTTCGGCGGCATTGCCCGCTTGCCCGATGTCACGCGCGCGGCCGAGGCCGAGATATCGGGCCAGGTCGCCATTCATCTGGCCAGCCATGTGGTCACGCCGCTGCTGGACGATCTGTTGTCGTCCATGCACCGCGACCATCCCAGGGTCCGGTTCCGCATCCGCACCGACACCAGCGCCGGGGTGGCGCGGTCGGTGCAGGACCGCAGCGCAAGCTTCGGCATCTGTCTTGTGAACCGGCAGAACCCGGATCTGGATTACGCGGTGCTCTATCGCGAGTTCTTCGGTTTCTATTGCGGCCCCGCGCATCCGCTTTTCGGCCGCAAGGGGCTGACGCTCGACGATCTGCGCGGCCGCGAGGCGGTGGCCTTTGAAACCGACGACCTGAACGACGCGCTGCGCCCGGTGGCGCTGCTGCGCCGCCAAAGCGCGCTCGACCAGGTCGTGGTGGGCCGGTCGAGCCAGCTGGAAGAGGTACGGCGCATGATCCTGTGCGGGCTGGGGATTGGTGCCTTGCCCGTCCATGTCGTGCACGAGGACGTGTCGGCCGGCAGGTTGTGGCGCCTGCCGCCCTATGACGATCCGCCCGCGGTGGACATCTTCCTGGTCACCAACCCGCGCAAACGCCTGAACCGCGCCGAAGCGGTGATGCTGGATCACTTGCGGGCCAGGATCGAAACGCTGCCGCTTGCAGCGCGGACCTATCCGGCCGGCTGAACGCCTGCTGCTTCATCTTGCCCGAAATACTCCGGGGGTGTGGGGGCAGCGCCCCCATCATGGCGTCGCGTGCCCCGCCCGCGGCGCAACCCCTGTTCCGGCCCTATGCCAGTTTGCCCAGCATGCGCGCCCAGCTGCGGATGCCCTTGTGAAAGCAGGCGATGTCGTATTTTTCGTTCGGCGAATGGATGTTGTCGTCGTCGCGGGCGAACCCGGTCAGCAACGCGTCCATCCCCAGGATCGTCTTGAAATGCCCTGCGATCGGGATCGACCCGCCGCAGCCGATGAACGCGGCCTCTTGGCCCCATTCTTCGGTCAGGGCGTCGCGCGTCTGCTCGAAAAGCGGGTGATCCGTGACCATGCGCGACCCGCCCGCGCCGCCCGACAGCTTGAACTCGGCGGTGCAATCGGCGGGCAGTTGCGCGGTGATCCAGTCGCGGAAATTCTTTCGGATCGCCACCGGATCCTGATCTCCGACAAGCCGGAAGCTGACCTTTGCATGGGCTTCGGCGGGCAGGACCGTCTTGAAGCCTGCGCCGGTATAGCCACCCCAGATGCCGTTGATTTCCGCCGTCGGGCGCGACCAGATCATTTCGAGCGGGGTACGGTCCTGTTCGCCGGCGGGCACGGACAGGCCTACGTCGCCCAGGAATTGCGCGTGGTCGAAACCCAGCGCGTCCCATTGCGCGGCGATGTCCGGGTCGATATCGGGCACGCCATCGTAGAAATGCGGGATCGTCACGCGGCCCTGATCGTCATGCATCCCGCCCAGGATGCGGGTCAGCACGCGGATCGGGTTCATCGCGATACCGCCATACATCCCCGAATGGAGGTCGCGGGTGGCGGCATGAATGGTGACCTCTTCGGCCACCAGCCCGCGCAGCATGGTCATGATCGCCGGGGTTTTCGACTGGAACAGCCCGGTGTCGCAGATCAGCGCCAGATCGGCGCGCAATTCATCGGCGTTTTCTTCCAGGAACGGCACGAGAGAGGGCGAGGATGATTCCTCTTCCCCTTCGAACAGGATCGTCAGGCGACAGGGCAGGGCGCCGTTGACCTCTTTCCAGGCGCGGCAAGCTTCGACAAAGGTCATCAGCTGGCCCTTGTCGTCGGATGCGCCGCGCGCGCGAATGGTTTTTCCGTGCGGTCCATCCACCACTTCGGGGTCGAACGGATCGCTGTCCCACAGGTTCAGGGGATCGACCGGCTGCACGTCGTAATGGCCGTAGAACAGGATGTGCGGTGCATCCGCCGGCCCGTCCATATGCCCGACAACCATCGGGTGACCCGGGGTCGGCCGGACGCTGGCGTCGATGCCAATGGACTGCAAATCCGCCACCAGCCATTCGGCGGCGCGCTGGCAATCCCCGGCAAAGGCCGGATCGGTCGAAATCGACTTGATCCGCAGCAAGTCCTGCAGGCGCGCGATGGCGTTAGGCAGGTCTGCGTCGATCCGGTCGAGTGTCTTTTCGAGACTCATTTTCTGCTCCTGTCGCTGTTTCGGGCCGAGCCTATCGGGCGGCGCGCGGGTGTCCAGCGGGTTTGTCTTTGATCCGTATGCGCCCTTTGGTAGTATGCTACCATTTAAAGGAGATTTTTGTCATGATTACCCTCAAGGGCATTTTCCCTTCGGCAATTGCTTTGTCGCTTTGCCTCGCTTCGCCGTCCCAAGCTGCAACACTGAACCCAGGCGGGCTGATTTTCCCCACCGGCACGACCTCCGCGGCCGATCCCGACCCGGCCGGTTCCATCGTGCAGGACGATCTGGAATCCTTTGGCGCAATCGTTCCGTCGGGGTTGTTTTATTATGCGCTTGGCAATGTGCAGGACCGGGTTGTCAGATCCGCGACGACCGGCGATCTGGTATTCAACCTGCGGCTTCGGGATATGACGAGCACCTACAAGGCCGACAGCATCCGCATCACCGGCATAGAGCTTGGCAATTTCGCGGCCTATGGGCTGTTCGATACCGATGTCGATTTCCGGCTCGACGGCGATGGCGACAAAGGGCTCTTGTCGGCCAGCCGGTCCGGCGATGGCGACCGGTTGAGTTTCGTGTTCGACCCGATCTTTATCTCGGGGCTGTTCCAGGTGCCGTCGGAAGAAAGTCTGTTCGTTTCGATCAAGACCGATGCCACGCATTGGGTCAACGAGGGGCGGCTTACGATTTTTGGCGTCGATAACGAAACCGGCGAAAGGTTCCAGACCTCCATCGGCGGAATCGCGATCCCGACAATCGCCGCGATCCCCTTGCCGGCACCTGCGGGTTTGCTGTTTTTTGGCATGGTCTCTCTGGTTTTTTTGCGCCGGCGCGGCCGGCGTTGAAGCCGAAAGGACTGCCGCGCCCGGATTAAGGGCGCGGTTTGACCGAAGTCAAAGATGTATCCCCGTGTCATTTTGTAACCTGTTGCGGACACGCGAACGGGGCTATATCCGTTCTAATTCCAAAACCGCCATATGAGCGACCGACCACCGGAAGGGAGAGCCCGTTGGATTACGAAGCCCAGCTGGATCAGGCAATCAACCGTCTGCATGAAGAAGGCCGCTATCGCACCTTCATCGATATAGAGCGTGAAAAAGGGAATTTCCCGCACGCGACCTGGCACCGGCCGGACGGCGAAAAACAGCCTGTCACGATCTGGTGTGGCAACGATTACCTGGGCATGGGGCAGAACCCCGTCGTGCTGGCCGCCATGCACGAGGCGCTGGACGCCACCGGTGCCGGATCGGGCGGCACGCGCAACATTTCGGGGACGACCGTCTTTCACAAGCGGCTGGAGGCCGAGTTGGCGGACTTGCACGGCAAGGAAGCGGCGCTTTTGTTCACAAGCGCCTATATCGCCAATGACGCGACGCTTTCGACGCTGCCCAAGCTGTTTCCGGGGCTCATCATCTATTCCGACGAGTTGAACCACGCTTCGATGATCGAAGGCGTACGCCGCAATGGCGGGGCAAAGCGGGTGTTCCGTCACAACGACGTCGCGCATCTGCGCGAATTGCTGGCCGCGGACGACCCTGCCGCGCCCAAGCTGATCGCCTTTGAATCGGTGTATTCGATGGATGGCGATTTCGGTCCGATCGAGGAAATCTGCGACCTGGCAGACGAATTTGGCGCGCTGACCTATATCGACGAGGTGCATGCCGTGGGCATGTATGGCCTGCGCGGCGGTGGCGTGACCGAGCGCGATCGCCTTGCGCATCGCATCGACATCATCAACGGCACCCTGGCCAAGGCCTATGGCGTCATGGGCGGGTATATCGCCGCCAGCGAAAAGATGTGCGACGCGATCCGGTCTTATGCGCCGGGTTTCATCTTTACCACCTCGCTGCCGCCGGCGGTCGCGGCCGGTGCGGCCGCTTCGGTTGCCTATCTGAAGACCGCCGAGGGCCGCGCCTTGCGCGAAAAGCACCAGGAACAGGCGGGCGTTCTGAAGCTGCGTCTGAAAGGGCTGGGGCTGCCGATCATCGACCATGGATCGCACATCGTGCCCGTGATCGTGGGTGACCCCGTTCATACCAAGAAGCTGAGCGACATGCTGCTTGATCAGTTCGGAATCTACGTTCAGCCGATCAACTTTCCGACCGTTCCCCGCGGGACCGAAAGGCTGCGCTTTACGCCTTCGCCGGTGCACGGCCCGGATGAAATCGACAAGCTGGTTCACGCCATGGACGAGCTTTGGTCGCATTGTGCGCTGAATCGTGCCGAATTGAGTGCGTGAGCAACCCCAAGGTGCAAACGTCCTTGTATCGTGGTAACTTGCGAGTAACAAAGACGCGACTCGAATCGGGGATGAGTTCGGTCGAAGTCGGTAGAGTGGGGCAGATGCATGATCGGGCGCAAATCCCAGCGCAGTGAAAAAGTGCAAGCCGGCGAGCCCAAGGGGTTCGACGACTACGACCTGCGTCTTGGCGATGTGATGCGCGGCGAACGCGCCACGATGGGCAAGTCCCTTCTGGACGTTCAGCGTGAATTGCGCATCAAGGCGGCGTATATCGCCGCGATCGAAAATTGCGACCCTTCCGCATTCGATACGCCCGGCTTCATCGCGGGCTACGTGCGTTCCTACGCGCGGTATCTGAACATGGACCCGGACCGTGCCTTCGCGCAGTTTTGCGCCGAGAGCGGGTTTTCCACGGCGCACGGCATGTCGGCCGCGGCCAGTTCGGTGCGCAAGATCGACACGCCCAAGCAGTTGCCGCCCGAGCGTGATCCCTTTGCGTCGCCGTCGACGCCGTTCGTTCCGGCGGGCGAGGCGTTTTTCAGCCGCATCGAACCGGGCGCCATCGGATCGGTGCTGGTCCTTCTGCTTTTGATCGGGTCGATCGGCTTTGGCGGTTGGACCGTATTCAACCAGGTGCAGCAGGTGCAGGTCGTTCCGGTCGAGAACACGCCGGATGTTCTGTCCGATCTCGATCCGCTGCAAAGCGCACGTGCATCCACATCCGCGGACACCAACGATCCTGTCGCCCCGGCGCCCGAGGCCCTGGACCGGTTGTACCGCCCCCAGGCGCTGGACGTGCCGGTTCTGGTGGCGCGGGATGCGCCGATTTCGACGCTCGATCCCAGCACCGTCGGCGTTTTCGCAGCGCCCGAAGGGCCGGACCTGCCACAGGTCGACCGGTCGACCGCCATTGCGCAGGCCCTGGCCGAGGCACAGGACGGCGAAGCGCTGGCATCGCCCTTGCCGCAAGTCGTCGAAAAGCTTGGCCCCGGCGTGACCATCGTTGCGGCCCGGCCTTCGTGGGTGCGGGTGCGCGCGGCGGATGGATCGACCGTGTTCGAAGCGATCCTCGAGGCCGGGGACACCTACACGGTCGCCCAGACCGAAGAGCCGCACACGATCCGTGTGGGCGAAAGCGGCGCGATCTATTTCGCAGTCGATGGCCAGACCTATGGCCCCGCTGGCCCGCGCGGCTCCGTGACATCCGGTCTGGCCCTGTCGGCCGCCAATCTGCTAGACACCTACCAGGTTGCCGATATCGAAGCGGATGGCGATTTGGCCCGTGTCGTGGCCGAATTGCAGGGCCTTCCCGCCGCGTCCCCGACCGTCGACTGACGGATTCCACGTTGCACGAACGCCCTGTGCGGCCTAAGTCCTGTATAAGACCCGCGCAGGAGGCCTGACACATGTCGCTGAACGAAATCCGCCCGTGGCGCAACATCTATCGCCGGAACAGCCGCCAGATCATGGTGGGCAACGTGCCCGTGGGGGGCGATGCGCCGATCAGCGTGCAGACGATGACCAACACCGTGACGACGGATGTCAAAGGCACGATAGATCAGGTCGTGCGCGCGGCCGAGGCGGGCGCGGACATCGTGCGTGTTTCGGTTCCCGATCAGGACAGCAGCCGCGCGCTGAAAGAGATCGTGCGCGAAAGCCCGGTGCCGATCGTGGCGGATATTCATTTCCACTACAAACGCGGGATCGAAGCGGCCGAGGCCGGCGCGGCCTGTTTGCGCATCAATCCCGGCAATATCGGTGACGAAAGCCGTGTGCGAGAGGTGATCAAGGCGGCGCGGGATCATAATTGTTCCATCCGCATCGGGGTGAACGCGGGCAGCCTGGAAAAGCACCTGCTGGAAAAATATGGCGAGCCGACGCCGGATGCGATGGTCGAATCCGGGCTCGATCATATCAAGGTGTTGCAGGACAACGATTTTCACGAATTCAAGATCAGCTGCAAGGCCTCGGACGTGTTCATGGCTGCCGCCGCCTACCAGGCGCTGGCCGAGGCGACCGACGCGCCCATACACCTCGGGATCACCGAAGCGGGCGGGCTGATGTCCGGCACGATCAAATCGGCCATAGGTCTGGGCAACCTCTTGTGGATGGGGATCGGCGACACGATCCGCGTCAGCCTGTCGGCGGACCCGGTCGAAGAGGTCAAGGTCGGCTATGAGATTCTGAAATCGCTTGGCCTGCGCCATCGCGGCGTGAACATCATTTCCTGCCCAAGCTGTGCTCGGCAGGGGTTTGACGTGATCCGCACGGTCGAAATCCTTGAAAAGCGCCTCGAACATATCAAGACACCGATGAGCCTGTCGATCATCGGGTGCGTGGTGAACGGTCCGGGCGAGGCGCTGATGACCGATGTCGGTTTTACCGGCGGCGGGGCCGGAAGCGGCATGGTCTATCTGGCGGGCAAAGCCAGCCACAAGCTGTTGAACGAGCAGATGATCGACCACATCGTCGAGCAGGTCGAGAAGAAGGCCGCCGAAATCGACGCGCAGACCGCGGCAGAGGCCGCTGAGTGACCTATTTCTGCAGGTAGCGTTTCAGCACGATGGGTGGAACATGTCCGCGCACCATCTTGTCGGGAAAGACGTATGACGGCACGGCGTCCAGCTCTAACGCCTGTGCGATATCAGCGTGCTCGGACATGTTCAGCACATTGAAAACCATTCCATAGACTTCGGTTACGTCCCGAATCTCATCCAGGGCGCGGTCGCAGTCCGGGCAATTCCCGTCGATGAAGATCGCGACCGCCGCGCCATCCGCGAAAAGCGTTCCGGCGTATCGCTCGATCAGCCCCAGATCGCGGTCAACCGCGGCCGAATAGGGCGAGGGCCCGGCAAGCGCACGGGCCACGATATCGGGCTCGGACAGCAGCAGGGCGCGGATTTCGGCCCGCATGGCCGCGCGTTCCTGTTCGCTCAGGGCGGTGAAGTCGGTATCGGCCAAAGCCGCGCCGCCCGCGCCCAGTAGGGCGCAGGCAAATGCGATGATGGGGCGCATGGGGTCAGTTCGCGCGGATCTGGTCGACGATCTGCATCATGCCCTGCAACGGAACGTAGCCGCGCAGCAACTGATCCTCGAACACGAAGGTGGGCGTGCCGTTGATCTGCAGGCGCCCCGCAAGTTCGCGGTTCTTCTGGATGATGGCGTCGATTTCCGGGTCGTCCATGCGGGCCAGAATCGGCTCGGGGTCGATACCCAGACCTTCGGCCAGACGAGTCAGCGACCCGCGGCCGACATTGCCGTTGAAGGTGATCAGCGCGTCGTGCATCTGCTTGTAGGCATCATCGCCCGCGACCATCTTGGTCGCGATGGCAAAGCGCGACGAGATCAGGCTTTCTTCGCCGAGGATCGGAAATTCCTTGAGGATGAACTTGATATTGCCGTCGGTATCGACCAGCTGCGCCACTTCGTCATGGGCCTTGCGGCAATAGCCGCAGCGGTAGTCGACGAATTCCACGAGCGTCACATCCCCGTTGACGTTGCCGCCGACCCAGGAATAGCCGTCGTTGAAAATGTCTTCGGCATTGATCTTTACAAGATCGACATCCGCCTGCGCCTGCTGTTCGGCCTGCCGCTGTTCCAGCACGCCCACGGCTTCCATGATGATTTCCGGGTTTTCCAGAAGGTAGGCACGGATTTCGGCCCGGAAGGCGGCACGCTCATCCTCTGACATTTCGGTCAGGTCAAAGGCGCCGGCCGGTGCGGCAAGGGCCGCGATTGACAGGCTGGCGGCGGCGAGGGTGCGTTTCATATGGGTCATCTCCGTTGTCTGAGCGCGGACTCTGCCGCAGAAATCACATCTTGGGCCCGAAGGCCAGCACGAGAACCGCGCGGAACCAGTCCTTCGGCGCGCTTGGCATGAACCAGCGCATCGTCGAAGCGGCCCAGCAAGGCATAGCGTTCCGCCGTGACGACCGACGCCAGACCGGGGTCGCCGGTCTTGGCATAGGCCACGGCCAGGTCGCGCAGGATCGACGCGTCGCGAAAATCGCGGGCGCGGGCCTGTTCCAGCACGCTGCGCGCCGCGCTTGCATTGCCCGCGGCCAGCAGAGCCCGGCCGTAGCCGCCCATGACCAGCGCATTTCCGGGCGCAAGGTCGGTGGCGCGCTTGTAGGCGGCGACCGCGGCATTGGCCTGCCGGCTTTCCAGCAGGATCTGCCCGCGCAACTCATGCACGAACGGATCGCCCGGCCGCAGGGCGGCGAGCCTGTCGATCGCGGCCATGGCGCGGCGCGTGTCGGGTTTGCGGTGATAGGCGATCGCCTCGCGCATCAGGCGGATATCCTCGGTCGGGGAGTCTGCGACGCGCCGCAGCGTCCACGCGGGCGCGCGGGTAAAGGCCGACAGCTTGCCGGTCGCGCGGGCGAACCAGTAGGCCGCATCCTGCGGGGGCGTGGCGGTCTTGGCTGCATCGGCCAGGGCGCTGACCGCGCGCAACCTGTCACGCGACAGCGGGTGTGTGCGCGCGTAAGGATCTTGCCGGGTTTCCGACAGCAATTCCTGTCCGCGAAAGATGTTCAGCACGTCGATGAACGCCTTGGGATCGACGCCGGCGCGCATCATGTAGCGCAGCCCCGAGGCGTCGGCGCTGCTTTCCTCGGCGCGGGTATGGGACATGAAGACGCGGTTGGCCGATCCTGCAACGCCCAGCGCCAGGCCGCTTGCCGTGCGCCCGTCCGCCCCCGAGGCCGCCGCCGCCAGCGCCAGAGCGATGCCAAGGCCCGAGATCGAGCTGGCGGCTTGCGCGCTTTGCAGCCGCCGCGCGATATGGCCGTTCTGGATATGCGCGGCTTCGTGCGCGATCACCGCCTGGACCTGTGCGGGGCTGTCCAGTTTCAGCAGCATGCCGGAATGGATGAAGATATGGCGATTGTCGACGATGAAGGCGTTCAGGCTGGAATCGTCGATCACCATGATGCGCACCTGGCCGGGCGACAGGCCGGCGGCGTTCAGCACCGGGCGCGCCAGTTCGCCCAGCGCGTGTTCGATATCCGGGTCGCGGATCAGGCCGCGTGCCTGGGCGGGCAGGGCCAGTGTCACGGTCAGAGCCGTGGCAACCGCAATTCGCCAGATGTAAGACATTGACCCTCGTCCGGTTTCGCTGTGAATTGGCCCCTCGCGGCAAAGCATAGGAAGGAAGACATGCGGAACTCAACCCGTGGCGAGGTCGATCCCTTTATTGTGATGGACGTGATGGAGGCAGCCCGCGCCGCCGAGGACGCCGGGCGTCACATCATCCACATGGAAGTGGGCCAACCGGGCACGCCAGCCCCCGCCGCGGCGCGTGATGCGCTGGCGCGTGCAATGCAAAGCGAGCCATTGGGATACACCGTGGCACTGGGGCTGCCGGCGCTGCGGCAGCGCATCGCGCGGCTTTACGGCGAATGGTATGGCGTCGATCTCGACCCGGCCCGCGTGGTCGTCACGCCGGGTTCGTCGGGTGGCTTCATCCTGGCCTTTACAACGCTCTTCGATGCCGGTGACCGTGTGGGTATCGGGGCGCCCGGCTATCCCAGCTACCGCCAGATCCTAAGGGCTCTGGATCTGACGCCGGTCATGATCGAAACCTCGGCGGAAAACAGGCTTCAGCCCGTTGCCGCGGATCTCGAAGGGCTGGATCTTCAGGGGCTTATGGTCGCAAGCCCCGCCAACCCCAGCGGGACGATGCTTGACCGCTCGGCGCTGGCCGCGCTGATGGAGGGCGCGCAGGCGCAGGGGGCGGCCTTTATCAGCGACGAAATCTATCACGGCATCGAATACGAGGCGAAGGCCGTCACCGCGCTGGAAATCAGCGACGAGGCTTACGTCATCAATTCGTTTTCCAAGTATTTCAGCATGACGGGCTGGCGTGTGGGCTGGATGGTCGTGCCGCCCGATCACGTGCGCCGGGTCGAACGCCTGGCGCAGAACCTGTTCATCTGCCCGCCGCATGCCAGCCAGGTGGCCGCGCTGGCCGCTATGGACGCCACGGACGAGCTGGAGGCGAACATGGCGGTCTACCGCCGGAACCGTCAGTTGATGCTGGACGGGTTGCCGCGCGCCGGTTTCGACAGGATCGCGCCGCCGGACGGGGCGTTCTATGTCTATGCCGATGTCAGCCACCTGACCGATGACAGCCGTGCCTTCTGTACGGAAATCCTGGAAAAGGCCGGGGTCGCAGTGACGCCGGGGCTGGATTTCGATCCCGCGCGCGGGCACGGCACGCTGCGGTTTTCCTATGCGCGCAGCACGGCGGATATCGAAGAAGGGCTGGCGCGCCTCGAACGCTTCATGAAAGAGACCGGCCGGCTGTGAGACGGATCATCGCCCTTTTGATCATGTCGATCATCCTGATGGTGGCGGCGCTTATCTGGCGCTTGGGTCCGGCCCCTGCGGCGATCGCACCCGAGCTTGACCTGCGGGCGAACCGGTCACCCGTGGTGCTGCTTCTGGGCGGGTCCGAAGGCGGGCGCTTTGCCGCGTCCCATCCAATGGTGCAGGAATTGCGCGACGCGGGGTTTCATGTTGCGCGCGTGGCTTATTTCGGTGCGCCGGGCACTCCGGCCAAGCTCGACCGGATCGCGCTCGATCCGTTCGATGCGCTGGTGGCCAAGCTTTCGGCACGGCCGGACGTATTCGAACAGTGCGTTTTCATCGCCGGGGCGTCCAAAGGGGCAGAGCTTGCGCTTTTGCTGGCGTCCGGGAATGACGCGGTCGGCGCGGTTTCTGCCGTGGCGCCCGCGCATGTCGTCTTTCAGTCGCCGCGTGTCACGCCGATCCGGCAAAGCTCGTGGCGGCGGGGCCGAGCGCCGGTGGCGTTTGTGCCGTTCCCGCTGGACCTTTCGACGGTGCGCGGTGTGCTGAGCGGGAACCACTTTGCCGAAATGTATCTCCGGGCGTTGGAGAACGAAGAGGCGGTCCGACTGGCCACGATTCCCGTTGAGCGGATCGCGGGTCCGGTGCAGCTGATTGGCGCAGCACAGGATGAAGTCTGGCCCTCGGCGATGATGGCGCAGGCGGCCGCCGCACGTCTGGAGGAACAGGGATTTCCGCATGACATCCGTGTCCAGATCGTCGATGGCGGCCACTACCTGCTGGAACGCGCCGATATTCGAGGTTCGGTGATCGAATTCCTGATCGGCGCCGCCCAACGCGCCGGGTGCCTGCCGCCGGTGATGCGTTAGGCGCTTTCTTGCGGTGCGCTTAGCTGTTAGTTTGAGGAAAAGGCCGGGCAGACACCGGCCAGGGGCGATGTATGAGCAGGCTGTTTTCGATTATCCTATTCGTTCTGTGGGGCACATGGGCGGTCGCCGCGGATTTCAGCGCGCTGGCGCGCGTGGTGCCAGATGACAGTGGCGTCGTCGACCGGCGTGGCGGGGCCGAATTGACCCTGTCGATCAGCCAGGGGGTGCCCTGGCGGGTCTACACGCTGACAGACCCGGCACGGCTGGTTCTCGATTTCCGCGAGGTTCTTTGGGAAGGGCTGGAACGCAGTCGCTTTGACCAGGCGGACAAGGTGCAGGACGTACGGTTCGGCGGGTTCCGGCCAGGCTGGTCGCGCATGGTGCTGGATCTTGCCTCTCCGCTGGCGGTTTCGCGGGCCGAGATGAAGGTGACGCCCGACACCGGCGTGGCACGGCTGCTGGTTTCGCTGGACGATGTATCGGCCGATGCGTTTGCCGCGGTCTCCGGGTCGCCGCACGATCCGCGTTGGGATTTGCCGGAGCGCAGCACCTTCGATATCGCGCCTGCGCGTCCGATGGGCGAGGGACCGATTGTCGTGGTGCTCGATCCCGGTCATGGCGGGATAGATCCTGGCGCCGAACATGACGGGCTGACCGAGAAGGATCTCATGCTGACTTTCGCGCGCGAACTGCGCGACATCCTGCGCCGGACAGGTGGGTTCGAAGTGATCCTCACGCGGGAGGATGACAGTTTCGTGTCGCTGGAACGGCGCGTCGCCATTGCCCATGAAAAACGTGCCCATGTTTTCCTGTCGCTGCATGCCGACGCGCTGGCGCAGGGGCAGGCGCATGGTGCGACCGTGCACGTCCTGGACGATGAGGCCAGCGATGCCGCCACCCGCTTGCTGGCCGAGCGCCACGACCGTGACGACCTGCTTTCGGGCGTCGACCTGGACGGTCAGGATGACGTGGTGGCCGGTGTTCTGATGGACCTCGCCCGCCAGGAGACGAAACCGCGCACCGAACGCCTGGCCGAGGCGCTGGTCAAAGGGCTGATGGCCGCTGGCGGGCCCGTGAACCGGCGGCCGATCCGGCGCGGAGCGTTTTCCGTGCTCAAGGCCGCCGATATTCCGTCGGTTCTGATCGAGGTCGGGTTCCTGTCCAGCCCGCGGGACGCGGAAAACCTGCGCGACCCGGAGTGGCGCCAGGCGATGGCGCAGGGCATGCGCGATGCGCTGCGGGCCTGGGCCGACGACGATATCGCGCGCAATGCGCTGCGCAGGCAGTGACCCGGCGGGCAAGGTTTTGCCCATGCCCCACGCCAAGTTGTTTTGACCGCGACCGGTCGCGCGCGTATAGAGGCCGCAGACTGCAAGGGAAACGCTTTTGATACGGTTCGTTCTGTCCTTTTTCGGCGCGATCTTCACGCTGATCACGCTTGGCCTGTTCATGGTCGCGCTGAGCATCGGCGCGATCTTCTGGATGTATGGCCGCGATCTGCCGAGCCACGAAAGCCTTGCGCAATACACGCCGCCCACGATCAGCCGGATCTATTCGGCCCAGGGGCGGCTGATCGACGAATTCGCGCAGGAACGGCGTCTGTTCACGCCCGCCGACGAGATACCCGATCTTGTCAAACAGGCGTTCATCAGTGCCGAGGACAAGAATTTCTACACCCACAAGGGTTACGACGCGCGCGGCATCGCCAGTGCGGCGATCGACGCCGTTCGTTCGCGCGGACAGGATATCCGCGGTGCATCGACGATCACGCAGCAGGTCATGAAGAACTTTCTGCTGGGTGGCGAGCGCCGCGCCGAACGCAAGATCAAGGAAATCATCCTTGCGACCCGCCTGGAAGAAACCTTGTCCAAGGACAAGATCCTGGAACTGTATCTCAACGAGATCTTCCTGGGGCAGAATTCCTATGGGGTGACGGCGGCGGCGCAGACCTATTTCAACAAGACGCTGAGCCAGCTTGCCCCGCACGAGGCCGCGACGCTGGCCTCGATGCCCAAGGCGCCGTCCGATTATCACCCAGTCCGGCAGAAAGACCGCCTTCTGGCGCGGCGCAATTTCGTTCTGAAGGAAATGTTCGAAAACGGGTACCTGACCGAAGAACAGTACCTGAGCGAACGCGACATGCCGCTGCGCTCGGTGCAGAATGGCGATTTCGACAGTTTCAAGTCGGCGCTGCCGCCGCGCGACTATTTCACCGATGAAATTCGCCGCCAATTGTCGGATACCTTCGGCGAGGACGAGTTCTTTTCCGGCGGCATGACCGTGCGCGCCACGATCGACCCCGAGATGCAGAAGGTGGCAGCAAAGTCGCTGCGCCGCCAGCTTGAAGAATATGACCGCGGGGCCGGCATCTGGCGCGGCACCGAGGTGACCATCCCCGAAGACCAGTTGGGCAGCGAAGAGGCCTGGCGCGCGGCTTTGGCCTCGGCTGAGGTGCCGCGCGACATCGAACTGGACGGAACTTGGTATCCCGCGGTCGTTCTGGCGGTCGAAGATCAGCAATTGCGCATCGGTGTCGAAGGCGTCGACGAGACCGACGCCGAGCCTTTTGTTGTCCCGCGCAAGGATATCGCGTGGATGCGCGGCGATTTCTTCGACAATTTCAAGGTCGGCGATGTGGTTCTGGTGCGCCGGATGACCAGCGGCGACGATGGCGCCGGCGATTTCATCCGCTGGAGCCTGCGGCAGGTGCCCGAGGTGCAGGGCGGGTTCATGGCGATGGACGTCAATACCGGCCGCGTGATCGCGATGCAGGGCGGGTTTTCGTACCAGCATTCGGTGTTCAACCGGGCCACGCAGGCCCAGCGCCAGCCGGGGTCGTCGTTCAAGCCGTTTGTCTATGCATCGGCGCTGGACAGTGGCTACACGCCCGCAACCATCATCATCGACGCCCCGATCGAAATCGACACGCCCCAGGGCCTGTGGCGGCCCAAGAACGCGTCGAACACCTATTACGGCCCGACGCCGCTGCGCACCGGCATCGAACGGTCGCGGAACCTGATGACCATCCGCCTCGCGCAAGAGGTGGGCATGGACGTCGTGGCCGACTACGCCGAGAAATTCGGCGTTTACGACAATATGGGCCGGTTCCTGGCGAATTCGCTGGGGTCCGAGGAAACGACGCTGTTCAAGATGGTCGCCGCCTACGCGATGTTCGCCAATGGCGGGGAGCGTGTGGAACCGACGCTGGTCGACCGTATCCAGGACCGTTACGGCAACACCGTCTACCGCCATGACAAGCGGGATTGCATCGACTGCAACGATCCCACGATCCCGCCCAGCCAGAGCCCCAGCATCCTGTCGAACCGGGAGCGGGTGATGAATGCGGTCACGGCCTACCAGTTGACCTCGATGATGACAGGCGTCGTGCAGCGCGGGACCGCGTCTGGCACGGTAAACCTGCCGGTTCCCGTCGCGGGCAAGACCGGCACCACCAACGATGCCAAGGACGTGTGGTTCATCGGGTTCACCAACTCGGTCGTCGCGGGCTGCTATATCGGGTATGACCAACCGCGCAGCATGGGGCGGGGCGCGTCCGGCGGCGGGTTCTGCGGCCCGGTGTTCCAGCGGTTCATGACGCAGGCAATCGAGAAGTATGGCGGCGGCCGCTTCCGCATCCCCGACGAATGCATGTTCATCAAGATCGACCGCTTTACCGGCGCCCGGCTGAGCGATGACGCGACGGGCGACAATGTAGTGGCCGAATGTTTCCGCGAAGGCGAAGAGCCGTTGTTCGGGATTACCTTTGACGGCGGTTTCGCCATGGGGGCGAACCTGCCGCTTGTCGAAGAGGTCGGTAGCGCCACCGGCCGCGAAGTGACCACATCGACGGGCAAGAAGGCCGTCGTCGGTCCGAAAGCGAATTTCGGGACACTTAGCTCGGGCGGGCTGTACTGACGCCAGTGCCCGCCCCGCGTTCTCGCCGCTTGCCCCTTGGCAGGCGGTGGTCTATCACCCCGGTCTGAAACACCAAATCAGGACAATGCGATGCGCGCAGAGGCCCAGAATACCGTTGCCGAGATCGAAAAATCGCTGGAGCTGTTGCGCCAGCGGATGGATTGGGACACGGCCCAGCACCGGCTGGAGGAATTCAATGCGCGCGTCGAGGATCCCAATCTGTGGGACGATCCGGCCGCCGCGCAAAAGCTGATGCGCGACCGCCAGGTGCTGGTCGATTCCATCGACACCTACGAGTCCATCCGGCAGGAAATGTCGGACAATGTCGAACTGATCGAACTGGGCGAGATGGAAGGCGATGAAGAGGTCGTGTCAGAGGCCGAAACCGCGCTGAAGTCACTGGCGCAAAAGGCGGCGGCCAAGGAACTCGAGGCGCTGCTGAACGGCGAGGCGGATGGCAATGACGCCTTCCTTGAAATCAATGCCGGGGCCGGGGGCACGGAGGCCTGCGACTGGGCGCAGATGCTGGCGCGGATGTATGTCCGCTGGGCCGAGCGGCGCGGTTTCACCGTCGATCAGCAGGACATGAGCCCCGGCACCGAGGCCGGGATCAAATCGGTCGTCTACCAGATCAAGGGCCAGAACGCCTATGGCTGGCTGAAATCCGAATCCGGTGTGCATCGCCTTGTGCGTATTTCACCCTTCGGCAAGGGCACGCGCGAAACCTCGTTTGCCTCGGTCTGGGTCTATCCTGTCGTCGACGACAATATCGAGATCGAAGTGAACCCGGCCGATATCCGTATCGACACCTACCGTTCGTCCGGTGCGGGCGGTCAGCACGTCAACACCACCGACTCGGCGGTGCGGATTACCCACATTCCGACGGGGATCGTGGTGACGAGTTCGGAGAAATCCCAGCACCAGAACCGCGACATCGCCATGAAGGCGCTGAAATCGCGGCTCTACCAGTTGGAACTGGAAAAGCGCACGGCGTCGATCCAGGAGGCGCACGAAGCCAAGGGCGAGGCGGGCTGGGGTAACCAGATCCGGTCCTACGTGCTGCAGCCCTACCAGATGGTCAAGGATCTGCGCACAAGCCACGAAACCAGCGATACGCAGGGTGTGCTCGATGGCGACCTGGATGAATTCATGGCCGCGACACTGGCAATGAATGTCGCCGGGAAATCCCGCGCCGAGGCGCAGGGCGAGGACTGATCCGAGCCCGACACGCCATGCGCGTCCAGATCGCGTTCGCCAAAAAAAAGAATCAGCCCGCCGCACTATCAAGCGCGGCAGGCTGGAAATTCTCAAATCACACTCTCACGAATGACGACACTGTCGTTAAGGTATGTGTCAATTTCATGGCGGCATTCGGGTGATAATTTGATGCGGTTCCCGCCTTGCGGGATGGCTAGCGCGGTTCCAGGCGGGTCACGCCGACGGCTGCGGCCCGGGCCAGGTTCAGGTCCAGGGACATCGGGATGTATTCGCCACGCCGCCACAGTTCGCCCATGTCGTCGTAGTAGCGCGACAGCGGATGGCCGGACTGGCCCGTCGCGATGATGAAGACCGAACTGTCGGGGTCTGTGAAGTCGTAGACGCCGCGATACCCGGCGGCATGCACGTTTTCGAACGGGGCCGGACCGCTGCCGCGTGTCAGGCCACGTTGCAGCGTGTTGTCGCCGCCCGAGGTGGATTGGCGGATATTGACCACCCAGCGCAACAGCGGAACCTGGCCAAGCGTCGGATGCTGGTGCGTGGCCTGGTGCGCATCGCCCCACCTAAGCGATTCCAGCGCGGTGCCATAGTTTTCCTCAAGCCAGATGATCGCGTCATCCAGCGCAAGCCGTGCCATGTCGGTGCAGCTTTCGCGCGGCGCGCTCTGGATCACGTCGCACCAGACCCCTGCGCCATCCACGTTGCGAAAGACGCGCTCGATGAACAGCGGCTCGATATGGGTGAAGTCCTGCGCAAGCGGGCCCAGCTCATCCCGGATCAGCCGGTCCTGCAGCGCGCGAACCCATGCGGAATAGATCAGCGGTTCGGGCAGGTGTTCGTTCATTTCGCCCGTCCAGTTCGCCAGCAGGGCCAGCGCATCCTGGCGCTGGCGCTCGGGCGTACCTTCGGGCGCGGCCACTCCGGTGAACCACAGATCGGCGCCGATAAGCGGCAGCAAGGTGCGCGCTGTCGGCGACACGGTATCGAGCTGCGCCTCGATGAAGCTGTCGCGGGTGTGCACCTGGCGCGATTGCATCAGGCGCGTCCAGCGCTGCACCCGCTGCGTGTCGCCCCAGTGAAACGACATGTGGAGCGGAAAGGGCCGGTCCACGATCTTGTTGTTGGTCGTCCCGACAATTCCGCCAGGGGGCGAGATGAATTCCGGGTTGGAGGAATAGGGGCTGATCCCTTTCCAGCGGTTGCGGTCCAGCCATCCGGGCGCGGGCAGGCGCCCCTGGCTTTGGTGTTCGGCGTCGCGGCGCGGGGCGGCGCCTATCGTTTTCATGGCGATCTGCACGCCATCGACGGCGACCAGGTTCAGCGACGGCGCGACATGGGGTTCGGCCGCGGCGATGGCGTCCTGCACGGTCTTGGCCTGCATCAGGCGCAGCCAGGCCGCGATCGACCGATCCTCGGGCGACAGCCCTGTCCAGGCCAGCGCCGCGACATGACCCTGCGGGGTGATCGTCGAAAGGTCGAACTCCGAGCCGGGCAGCACGGGGCCGTTCTGCGTCCAGCGCAGGGTCAGCGTAACCGGCATTTCATCCTTGATCCGCAGGATCGAGCGGCGGGTTTCGAACGTGGCGAACCCGTCGGGTGTCTCGTATTGCTCGGGGTCGTCAGGGTTCAGCTTTTCGAAAAACACGTCCTGATCGTCCATGTAGGAGGCAGCGATCCCCCAGCCGAGGTCTTCGCTGCGGCCTGACATGACGACGGGTATGCCCGGAATCGTCGCGCCGATCACCCCGCCCGAGGCCAGTTCCAGCCGGGCGAGATACCAGATGGCGGGGGCGGTCAGCGGCAGATGCGGGTCGTTGGCCATCAGCGTCCCGCCCGAGGCCGAGCGTTTGGGGGCAGCCGCCCAGGCGTTCGAGGCGCCGGACAGGCCCGCGCGGGCGACAGGCCATAGCGGGTCATCGTTATGGCGGGTGGCCCCTGCGATCCGTGGCATCGGCGCGTCGTATAGCGCGGCATAATCGGGCAGGGCGGCCACGCCGCTGCCGGGCGCTTCGGGCAGGATGTCGGCGACCCGCGCGGTATCGGGCAACAGCAGCGACACCCGTGCGCGCCGGACCTCGGCCTGCAGGTGATCGGTGACCTGCAGGGCCATAAGCTTGACCAGCGCGATGGAATCGGCCGGCTGCCAGGGGGCGACGGCGGGGTTGAACAGGAACATTTCCGGCGCGCCACGGCCTAGGGCCCGTTCGTTGATTTCGGCGAGGCGGGCATTCACGCCATCGGCATAAGCGCGCAGGACCGCCATAGTCGCGGCATCCTGTACCTCGACCGAGGCTTGGGCGGCACCGTAGATATCCAGCCGCCGCATCAGCATGTCGGTTTCCACGGTGCGGGTGCCGAAGACCTCGCTCAGGCGGCCCTGGGCGGTGCGCCGCAGCACAACCATCTGCCACAGCCTGTCCTGGGCATGGGCATAGCCAAGGCCAAAGAACACGTCGGCATCGCTGTTGCCCAGTATGTGCGGGACGTTGGCGTTGTCGCGAACGATTTCGACCGGCGCGGACAGTCCCGTTACATCGTGCGTGGCGTCATAATCGGGCAGGGACCGGGCGGCGAGGTAATAGGTCACGAACAGCGCCAGAAGCGTCAGCACGATCAGCCCGCCCGTGATCCGCAGGAGCCATTGGAAAACCTGCACCATTGCCCTCTGTCCAGTTCATCCTTGCCTTTGCCCCGTTCCCTAGACACAAACCAAGGCGAACACAAACACTAGAAGGAGGGGTATGATGGCCAAGGTGACGTTTCTGGGGCTCGGGGTGATGGGATATCCGATGGCGGGCCACCTCGCGAAAGCGGGGCACGAGGTCTGCGTCTACAACCGGACGCCAGCAAAGGCGGAAAAGTGGGTGGCGGAGCACGGCGGCAGCAGCGCCGCGACCCCGCGCGAGGCCGCCGAGGGCGCGGAATTCGTGATGGCATGCGTCGGTAATGACGACGACCTGCGCAGCGTGGTGCTGGGCGATGACGGCGCGCTGGCCGGCATGGCCGAAGGCACGGTTTTCGTCGATCACACCACGGTGTCGGCCAAGGTCACGGCAGAGCTTTACGAGGCGGCCAAAGGGCAGGGCGTGGGTTTCGTCGATGCGCCGGTCTCCGGCGGACAGGCGGGGGCCGAGAACGGCGTGCTGTCGATCATGTGCGGCGGCGATGAAGGCCATTATGACCGTGCCGAGCCGGTGATGCAGGCCTATGGTCGGTCGATCAAACGCCTGGGTGAAAGCGGCGCGGGGCAGCTGACCAAGATGGTCAACCAGATCTGCATCGCGGGGCTTGTGCAGGGCCTGTCCGAGGGCTTGGCCTTTGCGCAAAAGGCCGGGCTCGACGGCAAGGCCGTGGTCGAGGTGATCAAAGGCGGCGCGGCGGGAAGCTGGCAAATGGAAAACCGCCACGAAACCATGCTGGACGATTTCTTTGAATACGGGTTCGCGGTGGACTGGATGCGCAAGGATCTGGGTATCTGCCTGTCCACCGGCAACGAACTGGGCGCGGCATTGCCGGTAACGGCCTTGGTCGATCAGTTCTACAAGGATGTGCAGAACATGGGCGGTGGGCGCTGGGATACCTCGTCGCTGATCAAGCGGCTGCGCTGAGGCAAGAATGGGGGCCGGGCGAACAGCCCGGCCTTTGCTAGTGCGGGGTCGCGTTCGAAAACAGATGGATGACCACGATCCCGCCCAGGATCATCGCCATGCCGGTTACCGCCGGCCAGTCGAGCGCCTGCCGGAATACCAGGTAGCCGATCAAGGCAATGAACACGATGCCCAGGCCGGACCAGATCGCATAGACGATCCCCACCGGCAGCACCTTGAGCGTGACCGAAAGCAGGTAGAAGCTGATCCCGTAGGCGACGACCACCAGGACCGAGGGCCAGAGCCGTGTGAATTGCTGGCTGGCCTGCAACGCCGATGTGCCGACGGTTTCGGCCAGGATGGCAAGGGCCAGGATCAGGTAGACATGGGTTGGCATGGGCTCTCCTTCGGGCGGGGTGTGCCTGTCTTAACGCGCCCGATCGCCGGGGTCACGCGCGATGCGTTGCCCGCGTGCGCTCAGACCGGGCCGAGGCGTCTTTCGGCCCGGCGCATGACGATCATCACGCCAAAGGCGCCTGCACATACCGTGCCCACGCCAAGGGTCAGCGGCAGGACGGTTCCGTCGAACCCGAGCCCGATCGGTACCGCCAGCAGCGCGCCTGCAAGCGTGGAAACCGATCCGATCACGCTCGCGGCCATCCCGGCGACATGGCCCATCGGCTCCATCGCGATGGCATTCAAATTGCCGATGGTCAGCCCGGTCTGGAAAAAGACGCTGGCCTGCCAGGCGATGAACAGGCCGAAGACCACCGATTGCGGAAGCGGCGACACCGAGATTGCCGTCATGCTCAGCGACAGGATGACCTGAACGCCGAAGGCCGCGGTGGCCAGTCGGCGCATGCCAAGCCGCATCACGAGCGCCGCGTTGAGGAACGAGGCGCTGGCCGCGATCAAAGACACCAGCGCGAACCAGTAGGGAAAGCTGTCGGAGGCGTCGAAGACGTGGTCATAAACCGGCTGAACAAGGCTGATCATCAGGAACAGCATCGCATAACACAGCGCTTGAGCCAGAAGGGCCAGGCTGACCGTCGGATGCCGGGCCATCTCGACCAGGGCGGCAAGCATCAGCGACAAGCGCATCGGCCGCCGGTTCTCGACCGGGAGGGATTCGGGTTGGCGCAGGGCCAGCCACAGGGCCGAGATCACGGCAAACACGATGAAGGCCACGAAAATCGCCCGCCACCCTGCGGCTGCGGCGATCCACGCACCGATCAGCGGCGACACCGCGGGCACCAAAGTAAAGGTCATCATGATGAAGGACAGGATGCGCGCCATCTGCCGTCCGCTGTAAAGGTCGCGGACGATGGCCATCGCCACGACCCGCGGTCCCGATGCGCCGATGCCCTGCAGAACCCGCGCCGCCAGCAGGAATTCCAGCGTCTGCGCGCGCCATGCCAGAACCGAGGCCGCGATATACAGCGCCGCGCCCGAAAGCAGAACGACCCTTCGGCCCAGCGCGTCGGACAACGGCCCGACAAAGAATGTGGCGATCCCCATCCCGATGACAAAGCTGGTGACGATCATCTGAACGTGGTTCGGCGCGTCTGGCGTCAACTCGCGCGCGATCTGCGGCAAGGCCGGCAACATCGCGTCTATGGAAAACGCGATGGTGGCAAAGAGCATCGCCATGAGGGCGATGAATTCGGTTCGGGACAAAGCGTTCGCGCGCATAATCAAGCAGTCACATCACAAGAGTGTGCTCGAAAGAACACCGATCTACCTTTGGTAGCAACCCTTGGCGGGTCTTTGCGGCGGTTGACGTAGCGGAAACCACCAGGGGTTCAGCCGGCCTGATCCTCGTCGGTGGCGGCGCGTTGCTTTTCACGCTCCGCCCGTCTTTTTCTAAGACGGTTGGAAATCGTGATGTTGGAAAAATGCTGGATCGCTGCGGCGAAAATTCCCAAACCGGCAAAGATCAGGACGGTGGTTGCGATCTTTCCAAGTGGCGTGACCGGCACCAGATTGCCATACCCGACGGTCGATAGGGTGACGACCGTGAAGAAATAGGAATCCAGCCAGCTCCAGCCTTCGACGAGGTGAAAGAACACCGTGCCCATTGCCACAACGGTGACGAGCGCGCCGATAATGACCTTTGCGGCTTCGGTGTTCATGGGGCCCTCCGGCTTTCCTTATGCCCGATCCATTCGCAAACCTGGCGACAAAGGTCCAGCATCGGCAAGTCCTGCGGGCGTTTTGACGCGTGGTTCAGTCGCCCTGTTGAACCTGTTCGCTGATCTCGTCCATCACCTTGAGCCACAGTTCGGTCGGTTGTGCCCCCGGCACGGCGTGCTGGCGGTTGACGATAAAAGTCGGAACCGAGTTGATGCCCATTTCGCGGGCGGCAGCATCGCGGTCGCGAATGTTCTGAACATCCGCGTCCGAGGCAAGCAGGCGCTGGATCACGCCTGCATCCATCTCGGCGCTGTCGGCGATATCGGCCAGAACCTCGTGGTCGCCGATGTCGCGGCCTTCGATGAAATAGGCCCGGAACAGCGCGCTGACGACAAAGGTCTGCCGCCCCTCGATCCCCGCCCAATGGATCAGGCGATGTGCATCGAGCGTGTTCGGCGTGCGCTGGATCGCTTCGAAATCGATCTTGAGTCCGGCTTGTTCGGCATGTTCGACCACGGGCATATACGCGCGTACGGCGCCGTCTTTCCCGCCGAACTTGGCCTCGAGATAGGCGCGCCTGTCCATCCCCTCGCGCGGCATGTCGGGATTGAGCTGGAAGGGATGCCACTCGATCGTGAAGGGATGATCCGGGCGCTGTTCCAGCGCACGGTCCAGCCGCGTCTTGCCGATATAGCACCACGGGCAGATCGGATCCGAGAATATGTCGAGCTTGATCATTCAGGGCCTCTTTCGCGTCCTGTCTGGGTATCAGGCGTGTGCCGGGAAGAAAAGCGCAGGCGCATCAGGCCAGCGGTTTCAGGGCCTTGCGCTGCAGTTTTCCGTTCGGGTTCGTCGGCAGGCTGTCGAGGCGCCGGAAGATGCGGGGCTGCTTGTAGCGGGCAAGCCGTTCTTCGCACCAGGCGCGCAGGTCTTCTTCGGGGATGTCGGCCGGCCCGGTGTAGAAGGCGGCGATCAGGCGCACGTCCTCTTTCACCTCGATATCCGTGGCGCCGGCCTCGGTGATGCCGGGATGGGCCAGCAGGGCCGCCTCGACCTCCAGCGGTGATACGCGGTAGCCGCCTGCGTTCATCATGTCGTCGTCGCGCCCGTGATAGGCGATCTGGCCATCCTTCTCCATATGGCCCTGGTCCCCGGTCAGGAACCATCCGTTGCGTATCCGGGACGCCGTTTCCGCCTCGGCGCCGAGATAGCCCAGCATCAGGCCCGGATCGGTCGTCGCGACGGCAATCGTACCGGCCGCGCCCATTTCGACGGGCTGGCCTTGCTCGTTCACGATCGCGACGCGGCGGCCCTGCTGCGGCTGGCCCAGCATGCCAGGGCGAGACGGGTGCGCGGGGCTGCCGGAAATGAAGGTCGAACATTCCGACATGCCGTAGGCTTCGTAGATTCGGGTGCCGGTGGCGTCGTTCCAGTGCTTGCGGATGCTGTCGGACAGCTTCTCTCCCGCCGCCAGACCGTGGCGCAGGCGGGGCAGGGCGATCTGGTCGTGATGGTTCAGGATCTTCCTGTAGACGCCCGGCGCGGCGGCAAAGATCGTGGCGTCATGCCGTTTCAGCAGCAAAGGCAGGGCTTCGGGGCCGACGCCCTTGGCCGGAATCAGCGCGGTGGCGCCGACGCTCCACGGGTCCATCAGGCCGGTGCCCAGGGTGAAGGTCCAGTTGAAAGCGCCCGCATGAAGCAGCCGGTCGTCCTGTCCCAGGCCATACCAGCCGTCATGCATCATCCGCCTTGCCCAGATCGCGCGGTGCGCGTGACAAACCGCGCGGGGCAGCCCCGACGTGCCCGAGGTGTAGACGATATAGGCCAGCCTGTCGGGATCGCCCATGGCGTAGTCGCAGGGCGGCAGGGTGCGCATCTGTTCCAGCGCGTCGGTGCCGATGACCGGCACGCCGGGATCGTCCGGGCAAGGCACGCCCGCATCGCGCAGGATGCCCGCAGGTTTCAGCCCGGCGATCATCTTTTTGATTTCGGGGGCGGTCAGCTGGCTAGAGGTGGGCACCGGGATCAGCCCGACGGCGATCGCGCCCAGATACGCGATGGGAAATTCCACCGTATTGCCCAGCCGCATCAGCAGGATGTCGCCCGGTGCGAACCCGGCCTGCAACAGCCCGGTGCCGGTGCCGCGCACGGCCGCCGCAAGCTTGGCATAGCTCCAGCGGTCGGCCCCGCTGGGCGACAACACCGCCAGCGCGATCTTGTCGGGCAGGTCATCGGCATGGGCCAGCACATGGGCGGCCATGTTGAACGGGTTGGGGCAGGGCGCGGGCGCGCCATTGTCGAATATGGACAGCATGGCCATTGGGTTAGGCCCGCGCGCGCGCAGTTGCAAGGCCCGTGGTGGCCGCTTATAGCAGCGCCATGACCGAAAGAGATCCCAAGGCCCTGATCCGCATCGCGCGGGCAACCGGCGAGGACGAGGCGGCAGAGCCGCTCGACCTTGGCAGCCGGGTACGCGAATTGCGCAAGGCGCGCGACTGGACACTGGAACAGGCCGCCGCGCGGGCGGGATTGGCGCGCTCGACGCTGTCCAAGATCGAGAACGGCCAGATGTCACCCACCTACGAGGCGTTGAAGAAGCTGGCCACGGGACTTGCGATTTCGGTGCCGCAGCTTTTCACTCCGCCGCAGCGCGACCAGATCAACGGGCGCATGGTGGTGACGAAATCCGATGACGGGTCCGCGCATGCCACCGCCACCTACGAGCACGAGTTGCTGGCCGAAAGCCTGACCAAGAAGAAGATGCTGCCCTACCGCGCGCGGGTGCGGGCGCGGTCGATGGATGAATTCGACGGATGGGTGCGCCACGATGGCGAAGAGTTCCTGTATGTCCTTACCGGCGTGATCCGCCTGTATACCGAGTTTTACGAACCCGTCGAAATGCGCCGGGGCGACAGCGCCTATTACGACGCTGCGATGGGTCACAACGTGATCTCGGTCAGCCAGGAAGACGCGACGATCCTGTGGGTCACGTCGCTGGTCTGACGCCGCCTCAGAACCAGGTTTGCACGGTGCGCGCGGCGCCGGAAATATCCTGACCGACACCGTCAATCGTGGCGCAGCCGGCCAACAGGGCCACGGTTGCCACAAGCGCCATTTGCCTTGCGATTTTCATCTCTGCTCTGCCTTCGTTCGCCTGTTATTCTTCGGACCACCAGACATCGGGCATCCAGCCGATCCTGTCGCCATATATCGGCGTATTTTCGGGAAATTTCAAGTTTCCGGCATGGGCCACGCGGTCGGTCAACGTGGTCCAGATCGGAATGACGAACCGGCCCGCCATCAGCACCCGATCCAGCGCACGGGCGGCGGCGGTGAAATCCGCGGGGCTTTCGGCGGTCAGCAGCGCGTCGATCATCGCGTCGAGCGCCGGGCTTTGGACGCCCATCAGGTTGCGGGTGCCGTCCCGGTCCGCGCCGTCCGAGCCCCAGTATAGACGCTGTTCGGTGCCGGGGCTGAGCGACAGGTCACGCCGGAACGGCATGATATAGAAATCGGTCGCGGCCTCGCGTTCGGTGAACTGGGCATTGTCGATGCTGCGGATCGTCAGCGAAATCCCCAACCGCTCAAGCGACTGGGTATAGATCTGCAAGACCGATTCCATGCGCTTGTCGCCCTGGCGCAGAACCGCCTCGATCTGGAAAGCGGCGCCTTCTGCATTGCGCAGGATGCCGTCCTGCACTGTCCAGCCGGCCTGTTCCAGCAGATCGACCGCCCGCCGCAGGTCACGCCGATTGCGCGGCGACGCATCGCCTTCGGGCAGGGCATAGCCGTCGAGCGCACCCGGTGGCAGCGCATCGGCAAAGGGGGCCAGAAGATCGCGGACGCGCCCCTCGGCCGGGCCGGGCCGCATGGCAAGATCGGAATTGGCGAAATACGAGGTGATGCGCGGCTGGCGGCCGCCGGTCACGGTGCCGTTGATATAGGGAAAGTTGAAGGCAAGGATCAGCGCCTCGCGCACCCGCCAGTCGGCCAGTTGCGGGCGGCGCGTGTTCATGACGAATCCTGTCATCCCGGTCGGGCGTTCGTGGCGAATTTCCGACAGGACGACCTTGCCCGACTGCACGGCGGGAAAATCATACTGCGTGGCCCATTTCTCGGCGTTCGATTCCCGGTAGAAATTCAGAACACCGGCCTTGAACGCTTCGAACATCACGTTCTCGTCGCCGAAAAACTCGATCCGTATCTCGTCGAGGTTCGCGGTGCCGCGTCGGATCGGCAGATCGGCGCCCCAGTAATCGGGATCGCGGGTCAGCGTGACGAACCGGCCCGGTTCGAAATCGGTGACGACGTAGGGCGCGGTTCCGATGGGAATGTCGTCGATCGTGCCGTCGGTGAAATCGCGGCCCGCCCATTGCGCCTTTTTCAGGATCGGCCGGAGTCCGGCGATCAAGGCCAGCTCGCGGTTGTTGCCATCGAATGTCAGGCGCACGCTGCGCGGGCCGGTCTGTTCGATCCTGTCGACCTGCGTCCAGAAGCCCAGGTAACGGGGATGCCCCACCGTGCCCAAGGTCTCGTACGACCAGATCACATCCTCGACCGTGACGGGGTTGCCATCCGAGAATCGGGCCTCGGGGCGGAGCGTGAATTCCACCCAGGACCGGTCATCGGCGATCTCGACCGATTCGGCCAAAAGGCCGTACAAAGCGAAGGGTTCGTCCCAATTTCGCGCCATCAGCGATTCATAGGCATAAAAACGCAACTGCCACGGTACCGTGCCCTTGCGCAGGAAAGGGTTGAGCGAATCGAACCCGCCGGTATTGCCCTCGATCAGGCGCCCGCCCTTGGGGGCATCCGGGTTCGCATAGGGCAAAGACACAAAATCGGGTGGTAGCTGGGGTGCGCCATACATAGCGATGCCATGGGCGGGTTCCGCGATTCCCGTTGCGGCCTGCAAAACAAAGGCTGCGGCGATAACGGCGGCCCGGGATTTACGGAAAAATATAGACCGCATTTCTGCAACAATCCTGCTCTGCCCTTGTTTTCTTGGCGGTGACCGTAGCCGTGGATTCATTGCTTTTCAAACTTTTAGCTTGGAGTCGCGCAGCGGATTGCTTATAAAGAGAGCACTGCTCGATAGGTTTCTTGCCTGTATGAAACCTGCCTCAATAACTGAACGCCGGCCTTGTGCCGGCGTTTTTTTTTTACGCGGTCGTGATCCGTGTATCGGTTCCTTTTGCAGGTGCAGAATGCCAGGATGGCGCCGAATCCAGACAAGGAGCCATTCATGAGCTTTGCAGGAAAGACTGCCATCATCACCGGATCGAACTCGGGTATCGGGCTGGGGGTCGCGCGTGAACTTGCGCGCGCCGGCGCGAATATCGTGCTGAACTCCTTCACCGACACCAAGGAAGATCACAAGCTGGCGGAAGATCTGGCCGCTGAATTCGATGTGGAGGCGCGCTACATACAGGCCGACATGTCCAAACCCGATGAATGCCGCGCGCTGATCGAAAAGGCGGGCGCCTGCGATATCCTGGTCAACAACGCGGGCATCCAGCATGTCAGCCCGATCGAGGATTTCCCCACCGCGAAGTGGGACGCGATCATCGCGATCAACATGTCGTCGGCCTTTCACTGCACCGCTGCCGCACTGCCGATGATGCGCAAGGCAGGGTGGGGCCGGATCGTGAATATCGCGTCGGCCCACGGCCTGACCGCGTCGCCCTACAAATCGGCCTATGTCGCGGCCAAGCACGGGGTTGTCGGCCTGACCAAGGTCACCGCGCTGGAAACCGCGCAGGAGGACATCACCTGCAACGCCATTTGCCCCGGCTACGTCAAGACGCCGCTGGTCGAGGCGCAGATCCCCGACACCGCCGAGAAATACGGCATGACCGAGGAAGAGGCCGTCCAGAAGGTCATCCTGGAACGGCAGCCGTCCAAGGAATTCGCCACGGTCGAACAGATCGGCGGAACGGCGGTGTTCCTGTGTTCGTCGGCAGCAGACCAGATTACCGGCACCACGATCAGCGTGGATGGCGGCTGGACCGCGCTGTGACAGGGGCGGGGCGCGACCGCCAGGCCGCGCCCGCCGGTCTTATTGCGCGGGGATCGCTTCGGGCGTTTGCGTGAATAGGCCCGCGCGCCGGAAGAACGCGTCGATCTGCCGTTTCGCCACCTCGTTGCCGGACAGGGTCTGCCCGGCATCGACATAGGTCATGCGCTGCACTGTGCCGGCGCCCTTGTCCTTGGCTTCGGGCGCGCGCCAGTCGCTGTCCAGGTGATCTGACAGATGCGCCTGGACCAGAACCTCGCCATCGCGGACAAGCCGCAGCACGGGATGGATGAAGGGATCGGCCTCGTCCCCGTCGGTGGTGTGGGCGCGCTTCACATGCATCGGGTTGGGGCCGAAATTGCCGAATTCCAGCGTCACGCGCAGAACCGTGCGGCCCTTGAACTCGTCGGCCCGGTCCGCCCAGTGCATCGGCACGTCGATGTAATGCGCGCCGGCGTCCGGGCCATCGAGCACGACCACATCGCCCAGGAAGGACGGCTGCAGGAACATGCCGGACGCCGTGCTGATCCGGTCGATCAGCGTGGCTGTCAACGATTCCTGCGCAAGCGGGGCGGTGCTGTGGGGGTAGGGTGCCCCGGTGACGCGGTTCGCCACGAACTCGGACAGGCATTTCACGTTGTGACGGAACCCGTGCACAAAGCCGGACATGGTTTTCTTGAAATCCCGGCATTGCATGATCGTGCCTGCGAAAAACAGGCCCGGTGCGGCCTCGCTTTCCCATTGCTCGGTCATGGCCGGGAACTTGCCCATGTGCCGCATCTCGGGGCGGATCGCGGGGTCGAGAATGCTGTCGTCGAACCGGAATCCGGTGCAGGCGATGACATGGTCGTAATGCAGGACGATCTCGTGACCTTCGGCCGCGGTCATGGCGACATGAACCGTCAGCCCGTCACCTTCCTTCACGATCTTCGTCACGGCCCCGTCGACCACGGCGTTTTGCGATTTGAGCTGATAGGTATCGAGGAAATTGTTGTTCACCGCGCGCAGATTGCCCACGAAATGCGTGTTCCAGGCGAACTTGACCGGGTTGGGGCTGATGACGTGGATGGCCTGCGCCTCTTCGACCAGGGAATCCGCTGTTTCGAACGCCGAATTTCCCTTGCCAAGGATCGCCACGCGCTTGTCGCGGAACCGTTCGGGCGTGGTGTCGAAATCGTAATATTGCTCGGCCAGGTCGATACCTTCGATATCGGCATCCCACGGGCGCGACACGCCGGTCGCCACGATCACCGTGCGGGCATGATGTGTCGTGCCGTCGTCGGTTTCGACAGCGAAGAGATCGCCCTCTTTGGCGATGCGTTCGACTTTGACGCCGCATGTTATGCGGTCGGCAAAACGGTCCGCGAACGCGTCGAGGTAGCCGACGTAATCGTCTGCATTGGGGAAATAGCGCCGGCTGACATCCGTGAAAAGCTGGCCTTCATCGTTCAGGAGGCTGTTCCAGTCAAACCGCAGTTTCGTGTCGGGCGAGGACAGACCGGTATTCACCTTGTTGATCGAAATCAGCATCCTGTGGCGGGGGAACTGGCGAAAGAACTGTCCGACCTTGCCGCGTTCGAGGATGTGAAAGCCGATGCCCTTTTTCTCGAGGAAATAGGCCGCCTGCAGTCCGGCAGGGCCGGCGCCGACGATCAGGCAATCGGTGATGGTCTTTGGTGTTTGCATGGATATTCCTCAGAGTCAGGTTAGATTTGATGCAAGGCACCTCTGACGATAAACAGCCAGTGCGCGTATGGAAACATAAAATGCGCGCAAAAGGCGTGCGTGCAGGCGCAAACGAGAAAAACCATCGAGGAGAAGACAGCTTGGCCAAGCCCATTCGCATTAACCTTGCGCTGCAAGGGGGCGGCGCGCATGGCGCCTTTACCTGGGGTGTGCTCGACCGCCTGCTGGATGACGAAGACATAGAAATCGCAGGGATTTCAGGCACATCGGCCGGCGCGATGAACGGGGCTGCGTTCAAATCCGGCTGGCTTGAAGGCGGGCGCGACGGGGCGCGCGCGAACCTCGACTGGCTCTGGCAGCAGCTTGGAGCCCTGCAGGAGACACCGATGACCGCGTGGTTGCTGGCCTTTGCACCGTCCACGGCCTTTCTGGGGCGCGCGATGGAATATTCGGTGGGATCTGCGCTGGCGGATGCGGCGGCGCGGTTTTCATCGCCCTATGCGCTGGGGCCGTTCTATGACAATCCGCTGCGCACGGTGGCCGAACGCTTTCATTATGACGCCGTATGTGCCGCCGACGGGCCCCGTCTTTTTATTGGCGCAACAAGCGTGCATTCGGGCAAGATACGCATTTTCACCGGCGACGATATCACGCCCGATGCGATCCTGGCCTCGGCCTGCCTGCCCACGCTGTTCCAGGCGGTCGAAATCGAGAACCCGGACACCGGCAAGACCGAAGCGTTCTGGGATGGCGGATACACCGGCAATCCGGCGCTGTTCCCGCTTTTCGACCCGGATCTTCCCGACGATATCCTGATCGTCAGCATCAACCCGCTGGAACGAAGCGAAGTGCCGATCACCCCGCAGCAGATACACAACCGCATCAACGAGATCAGCTTTAACAGTTCACTTCTGCGCGAATTGCGGGCGATCGGTTTCGTCAAACGCCTGCTTGCCGCGGGCAACATCAAACCCGGCAGCATGAAGGACGTTCTCGTTCACATGATCGCCGATGACGCCTTGATGACCGAATTGTCCGTTGCGACCAAGCTATCGCCCGGACCAGTCTTGCTCGGCCGTCTGAAATCTGCGGGCAGGGCGGCAGCCGATGCGTTTCTGGCCGCGCACAAATCCGATCTTGGGAAGCGCGCAACGCTCAACCTTCAGGCGATGTATGACTAGGTGAATGCCGCATTTTCTGCGAAAACGTATTTATGGCAATGGCTTAAGGCGCGAAGTTACGGCTTTTTGGGTGGTTTGGTCGGATCTTTGGGATTCGGATAGACAAGCCCGGCCGAGATCACCAGCTTGGCCGCGTCCTCGACAGACATCTCGAGTTCGACGACATCCTCTTCGGGAAAGAACAGCAGGAAACCGGATGTCGGGTTGGGCGTGGTCGGGACGAAGACCGACAGCAGCCCGCCGGCCGTTTCCGCGCGTCCGGCGATTTCGCCCTTGGCGGTGGTCGAAATGAACCCGATCGCCCAGATGCCCTTGCGTGGATACTGGATCAGGCAGGCCTTTTCAAAGCTGCTTTCGGACTGCGCGAACACGGTTTCCGCAAGCTGCTTGACCCCGTTATAGACCGAGCGCACCACCGGCATCCGGTCCACCAGCCCTTCGCCCCAGCGGATCAGCGAACGCCCGATGAACCCCTTGGCCAGCCAGCCGACAACGATGGTGAACAGAAGAAAGATGACCACGCCCACGCCGCGGATATGGAGCTGGGTGTCGTCGCCGATCCAGCTTGCATAACGCTCGGCGCCGATCAACGCGCGCAACACGACGTCAGGCTGATATGCCTCGGGGATGAAGGGCAGGACAAAACTGTCGACCCATCCGATGACCGTCCAGATCAGCCAGATCGTCAGGCCGACAGGTGCGATGACCACAAGGCCGGTCAGGAAAGACGACCGCAGCCGCGCGAACAGACCGGGCTTGCGCGGCGGTTCGGGATGGTCGTTGAATTCGAATGGGGTGTTCATTTGTGGCCTACATGGCTCGGCTGAGCCTTTATGTCATTTAGGCGTTAAACCGCCCGGCCACAATATCCGGCATCGTGGGCGTCAGGCCGATAACGCCGGTGTTGCCAGTTCGCGCGCAATTTCAGCACCCAGCCTCGCGTTGTTCAACACCAGAGCGATGTTGGAAGTAAGCGACCTTCCGTCGGTAAGTTCGAAAATCCGTTGCAGCAGAAAGGGCGTCACCCCTTTGCCGGATATGCCCTGCGCCTCGGCTTCGGCCTGTGCCTGAGCGATGATCGGGGCAAGGGTTTCGGCGGGGATTTCATCCCCGGCCTTGATCGGGTTCGCGACCAGCTGACCGCCGTCCAGCCCGAGATCGCCACGCAGGCGGTGCGCGGCGGCGATTTCGGCCGGGCTTTCGGCGCGCAAGGGGGCTGTCAATCCAGAGGAACGCGACCAGAACGCCGGAAAGTCGTCCTGACGATAGGCAAAGACGGGAACGCCCAGCGTTTCCAGGACCTCCAGTGTCTTGGGCAGGTCGAGAATCGCTTTCGCCCCGGCCGCGACCACCGTCACGGGCGTGCGGGCCAGCTCGTGCAGATCGGCGGATATGTCGAAACTGTCTTCGGCACCTTTGTGCACACCGCCGATGCCGCCGGTGGCGAACACGTCGATCCCGGCCAGATGCGCGCCGATCATCGTGCCGGCCACGGTCGTGGCCCCGGTGCGGCCCTGCGCCATGCAGGCCGCGATGTCGGCCCGGCTGAGTTTCGCGACGCCCTGCGCCCGTGCCAGCGCTTCAAGCTGCTCGGCAGTCAGCCCGGCGTAGAGAACCCCGTCGATCACCGCGATCGTCGCCGGCACCGCACCACCGGACCGCACGGTTTCTTCGACCAACCGCGCGGTTTCCAGGTTCTGCGGCCAGGGCATCCCGTGGGTGATGATCGTGCTTTCCAGCGCGACCACGGGGCGGCCATCTGCCAGCGCGTCGGCGACTTCGGGTGACAGGGTGGGGCGGATCATAGGCTGGTATCTCCTGATACGTACTGGGCCGCAACTTCCAACGCGCGCGACAGAGCCGCGGCGCGGTCCGCGCCTTCGCGCTCGGCGGCGATATGGGCGGCCATGAAGGTGTCGCCGGCACCGGTGACACGGGTGACCAGCACTTCGGGCGGTTGCCGGCTGAGCGTGGGCGCGTCTGCCACGGCCTCGGCGGCGGGTTTTCCGCCATCGGTCACAAGGACGCGCTTGGCCCCACGCGCCACCAGCGTTTCCGCCGCGGCCTGGCTGTCGTCGAAACTGCGTTGGGCCAACAGACCCGCCTCTTCGAGGTTGACGTAAAGCACCGCACGGGGATGGGTCAGGAACGGCATGAGCCGTTCCGCCTTTCCCGGAGAGGCGGGCGCAACCCTCAGATCGGCCTGTGCAAGGGCAGGGTCCGTCGCGATGCGCTCCAGCAGGAACTGGGTCAGGTTTCCGTCAAGCGCGACGACACCGCCGAATGGCGTTTCCGCCGTGCCGAGCCTGCCATCAAGCAACGGGCGCAGGATCTTGTCGCCCGCAGCTTCGAGCGAGTGGGCATCGGCGATGGCCGCGATCAGGCCATTCGCGCCTTCGACGGCCATGTAGCGGTCGGTCGGCAGGTCATCCGAGCGATAGAGATACCCCGTTTCGAGGTTGAGCGCGGCACAGGCGGCGACAAGTTCGTCGCCCTCCGCATCGCGCCCGACGGCGGACAGCAGGGCCGGGCGCAACCCGAACCGCGCCAGTGCCATCGCGATGTTGAGAGCGACACCACCCGGAAGCCGCGTGATCCGTCCGGGCACGTCCGATCCGGCGCGCATCACGCTGGCCGAGCGGCCGATCACGTCCCACAGCACGGAACCGATGCACAGAATATCGGGGCGGTTGGTCATGCCTCCTTGATGCACGTGGCGCGCACGGGCGGCAAGGGGGATCGCGCGTCAGCCGGGGATGCGGAACGTCATCGCCGCCCAGAGCGATTCCCAAACGGCGCCCTTGTCCTTTGCGAGATCGGGCGCGGGTTCGCGCATCCCGACGGAATCCAGCAGGTATTCATGGCCGGGCTTCACAGGGATCGTCGCCTGGCCGTTATCGTCTGTCCGAAGCGTGGAAATGGCCACAGCGCCTGTGGGCGCGCGTTCGAACACCTCGATCTGCGCATCGCGGCGCGGTTCTCCCCGATAGTTGACCTGCACCGGAAGTCCCTGGTCCATCGGATCGGTATAGGGGTTGGCGAGCGCCACGAACTCGATCTCCAATCCGAACGCCCGGTCCTGACCCTTCGCCTGGCCTGCGCCGATCAATGCCTTGCTGTAGCGGCTATACACCTCTTTGAACCCGGTCTGCGGCAGGGCGCGGGCGGCATGGGATTCAAGCGTTCCGTCCAGGTCCTTGTGCTTTGCGAAATCCGTGAACTTCTCCCATTCACTGTAGGTCAGGGTGCTGGGCGCACTTTCGTAGACAAGAACGATCAGGCCGTCACCCGCGGTTTCGATGCGGGCGGCCGGGATGTCGCCAGAGCGCCCTTCGACAGGCGTGACCGACCCGTTCTGCAGCCGGTCGAAGCGCAAGATACGCTTGTCGAACCAAGCGAGATCGATCCCTTCGAATCCTTGGCCGTTGCGCAGGTTGACCACGACAGGTGCATCTGACGAAACTTGATATTCCGACGGAGCGATCCATAACTCATGCGAAGCGGCGGGGAGCGCGAGCGCAAAAAGAACGAAGGGAACGAGAGGTATGGCGCGAAGAGTTTTCATGATGGCGAAAGTGGCGCGGTGGCTGGTTCTGTCAAGCGTCCTGATGCTTTTGGCGCTTCCTGCCCGCGCACACGAGGTGCAGCCGACGATTGGCGATCTTTCGGTGTCAGAGGGGGTGGTGACGCTTGGCCTGCGTCTGAATGCCGAGGCTTTCGTGGCCGGTATCGACCTTGACGGCCTGGAAGACACCAATGAAGCAGACAATGCGAGCGACTATGACGCGTTGCGGGCGCTGCCCGCCGAGCAAATGGCCGACAGGTTGCGCGCGGCCTGGCCCGGGATTGCCGCAGATATCACCTTGCGCGCAGGTCAGCAGCCGATTCCGCTGGCATTGCAGTCGGTCGACGTGGGCGATCCCGGCAATGTCGACCTGCCGCGCCCGTCGCAGGTGGTGCTGACAGGCGAGCTGCCTGCCGGCGCGCAATCCGTGACCTTGCAATGGGGGCAGGGCAACGGGGCGCTGATCCTGCGCCAGCAAGGGGTGGACGAGCCGTTCACGGGGTATCTGTCGGGCGGCGAAACCAGCCCGGATATTCCGTTGGCGGGGCAGGGCCCGCCGAAAGCCGGCATTGCCGTCTTTGCCGAATACATCCCCGTGGGTTTCGATCACATCCTTCCCAAGGGGCTGGATCATATCCTTTTCGTGTTGGGGCTGTTCTTTCTGTCCACGCATCTTAAGCCGCTGATCTGGCAGGTATCGGCGTTTACCCTCGCACACACCGTCACGCTGGCGCTGGGGGCGCTTGGGTGGGTCAATGTGCCCGCGTCCATCGTCGAGCCGCTGATCGCAGCCTCGATCGTCTATGTCGCGGTCGAAAACATCTTTGCGCATGGTCTGAACCCGTGGCGGCCAGCGGTGATTTTCGTCTTTGGCCTGCTGCACGGGTTGGGGTTTGCCAGCGTTCTGGGCGAGTTCGGCTTGCCCGAGGGGCAGTTCATCCCGGCGCTGATAGGGTTCAATGTCGGGGTCGAGTTCGGGCAGTTGACGGTGATCGCAATCGCTTTCCTGATTGTCGCGCTGGCGCAGCGCGTCGACCGGGGCGAGGCCGACCTGCGTCCGGCCCAAATCGGATATGGCATTGCGATGCTGGCATTCGTCGCACTCAGCTTTGCACTCGATGGGCCTGGCTTCGTCGATTACATGGGGGCCGGAGCGCCGGTATTCCTATGGCCGCTTGCGGCGCTGTGCCTGGCTTGCGTTCTGGCCGTGACCTTTGTCGACCAGTTGGAAAGCTATCGACGCTTCGTGGCGATCCCGGCCTCGGTGGCAATTGCCGGGGTCGGGGCGTTCTGGTTCGTCGAGCGGGTGTTCCTGTAAGCGCGACATTGCTGCGGCTTGCGCTGGATACGGCGCGGGTCTAACGATCTGGCATGAAGCCGCAAATCCTGTCGACATTGCCGGGTTATGGTGGCCGGGCGCTGGTATCGGACCTGGCGGCCGGGTTTACCGTCGCCATGGTCGCGATCCCGCTGTCGATCGCGATTGCCATCGCGTCGGGCGGAACGCCGGCGCAGGGTCTGGTGACGGCCGTTGTCGCGGGTTTCCTGATATCGGCGCTTGGCGGAAGCCGGGTCCAGATCGGCGGGCCGACCGGCGCCTTCATCGTCGTGGTGCATGGTGTGATCGCGGCGCACGGCTATGACGGGCTGTTGCTGGCCACGGCCATGGCGGGCGTCATCCTGCTGGCGGCGGCGCTGTTACGGGCGGGGCGGTTGATCGCCTATGTGCCGGAGCCGGTGATCAACGGGTTCACCATCGGGATCGCGGTGATCATCGCGACAAGCCAGTTGAAGGACGCGCTGGGGATGAGCCTGGCGGAGGTTCCGGCCGAATTCCTGCCGAAGCTGGCCGCCCTGTGGGAGGCGCGCGATACGCTCGGCCCCGAAGCGCTGGCCATCGCCGCGCTGACCGGCGGTCTGATCGTGGCGTTGCGCCGGCTTGCGCCGTCCTTTCCCGGCCTGATCGTGGCGGTTGGCCTTGGATCGGGGGTGGCGCTGCTGCTGGATTGGCCGGTTGAGACCATCGCCGACCGGTTCGGCGCGCTGCCTGCCGGACTGCCGGTTCCCCATTTCGAAGTGCCGGCACTGTCGAAGGTGGTCGAGATGTTGCCCTCGGCGGTTCTGATCGCATTCCTGGCCGCCATCGAGTCGCTGCTGTCCGCGATGGTCGCAGACCGCATGATCCGCGACAGCCACCGGCCCAATGCCGAACTGATGGCGCAGGGTGCGGCGAATATCGGATCGGCCCTGTTCGGCGGATTGCCTGCGACGGGCGCCATCGCGCGCACCGCCACGAATGTCAGGGCAGGGGGGCGCACACCGGTGGCCGGGATGGTTCATGCGCTCGTGGTGCTGGCAATCCTCAGCTTTGCCGCGCCGCTGGCCGGCATGCTGGCGATGCCTGCGCTGGCGGCTTTGCTGATCCTGACGGCCTGGAACATGTCCGAGCCCCACCTGTGGCGCGGCTATCTGGCCTTGCCCCGGTCCGAACTGCTGTTGCTGCTGGTCACGCTTGTGCTGACCGTGCTGGCCGATCTTGCCGTTGCCATCGCCGTTGGCGTGGCGCTGGGGCTGCTTTTGCGCGGTGCGACGCGGGTCAGATCGCGCAGGATTCGCCATCGCTAGGCTTTTTGCGCGCTTGCAGGGTTGCGCATCGGGAAATCGGCCTGTATACGCGCGCCACTTAATCCCGCAGGCGGGGTCGGGCCCTTGGGGGAGACATCCCCATACGGTCCACCGGTTGGCGCATCCGCGCTATCACCCCCGCCAAGGCGCAAACCGGAAAGGAAAAAGACATGGCTCTTCCCGAGTTCTCCATGCGTCAGCTGTTGGAAGCTGGCGTTCACTTCGGCCACCAGACGCAGCGTTGGAACCCCAAGATGGGCGAGTTCATCTATGGCGCGCGCAATGGCATCCACATTGTCGACCTGACGCAGACCGTCCCGATGCTGGACGCGGCGCTGAACGCGATCCGCGAAACCGTCGCCAAGGGTGGCCGCGTGCTGTTCGTCGGCACCAAGCGCCAGGCAGCCGGCCCGATCGCCGACGCCGCCGAGAAATGCGCGCAGTACTACATGAACCACCGCTGGCTGGGCGGCACCCTGACCAACTGGCAGACCGTTTCGCAGTCGATCAACCGCCTCAAGCAGATCGACGAGCAGATGGAAGCCGGAGCAGAAGGCCTCACCAAGAAAGAGCGCCTGAACATGGAGCGCGACCAGCAGAAGCTGCAGGCATCGCTTGGCGGCATCCGTGAAATGGGCGGCGTGCCGGACATGCTGTTCGTCATCGACGTCAAGAAAGAAGCACTGGCTGTTGCCGAAGCCAACAAGCTGGGCATCCCCGTCGTGGCCGTCGTCGACACCAACTGCAGCCCCGCCGGCGTCGATTACATCATCCCCGGCAACGATGACGCGGCCCGTGCCATCGCGCTTTATTGCGATCTGGCCGCCCGCGCCGCTCTGGACGGCATGCAGGCGCAGCTGGGTGCCGCAGGCGTCGACCTGGGCGCTCTCGAAGCCGCACCGGTCGAAGAAGCCGCTGCCGAAGCCGGCGAAGAAGCGGCCGAGGCCTGATTTTTCGCATCGGCGTGCCACGGCGCGTCGTGAAACCGACAAGGGACGCGTGGCACAACCTGCGCGTCCCGAAACCTTAATGAGATATTGGGAGATCCCGAGATGGCGATCACTGCTGCACTGGTGAAAGAACTGCGCGACAAGACGGGCGCAGGCATGATGGACGCCAAGAAGGCGCTGACCGAAACCGATGGCGACATGGAAGCCGCCGTTGACTGGCTGCGCACCAAGGGCCTGGCGAAAGCCGCGAAGAAATCGGGCCGCACCGCGGCCGAGGGCCTTGTCGCCGTCAAGGTCGAAGGTGGCAAGGGCGTTGCCGTCGAGGTGAACGCAGAAACCGACTTTGTCGCCAAGAACGCCGAATTCCAGGGCATGGTCGCCAAGATCGCCGAAGCCGCGATGGGCGCCGACGATGTCGAAGCGCTGAAATCCGCGGATATCGGTGGCAAGTCTGTGGCGGACACCATCACCGACAAGATCGCGACGATCGGTGAAAACATGTCGCTGCGCCGTATGGCCAAGATCGAAGGCGAAACCGTTGTGTCCTACATCCACAACGCCGCCGGAGAAGGCATGGGCAAGATCGGCGTGCTGGTTGCAATGACCGGCGGCGACGAAGCCTTTGGCAAGCAGGTCGCCATGCACATCGCGGCCGTGAACCCGGCGTCGCTGTCGCCCGAAGACCTGGACCCGTCCGTCGTCGAGAAAGAGCGCCAGGTCCAGATCGACATCGCGCGCGAATCCGGCAAGCCCGAGCAGGTCATCGAAAAGATGATCGAAGGCCGCATGAAGAAGTTCCTGAGCGAAGTGACGCTGCTTGGCCAGAACTTCGTCGTGAACCCTGACCTGACCGTCGAAGCCGCCGCCAAGGAAGCCGGCGCGACGATCACCGGTTTCGTCCGCCTGGAAGTGGGCGAGGGGATCGAGGTGGAAAAAGAAGACTTCGCCGCCGAGGTCGCCAAGGCTGCGCAGGGCTGATACCGCCTAACGCATTCGCGAGAAAAGAAAACGGCGTCGCCCGAAAGGGCGGCGCCGTTTCCCGTACCGAACGGCACGAAGCCGTTTTTTTACTGGTACCACACTTAGATCGAACAAACCCGGATACCCGGAACCATTTAAAAAATTACTAGTAAATACTAATACATAAGCGCCCGTAATTCAGGCGCGGTCACTCATTAATCCGACACGGTGCCATCCCCTTGCGGGAATGGCACCGGCCGAAATACCGCCGGACCCCGAGACATTGGGGATGAGAGGGCCCAACGCTATCCGAACAACGCATCGAACATAGATACGCCTTCGGAGGTGCGGGCCGGAGAGCCTTGTAATCGCAAGGATCCGGCCCGACAGTTCCAATGGCTTAACGCCACCACTCACGGAACATGGTCAGACTGTCGCTTTACCTCGCGTCATGGAAGTAGGGGATTCCCTACCTCAGCGAGTTTCACAGTTTTTTCACGGGCTTCAGGGCTCAAGCACGAACATCTGGTTCTGGAATGCAGCCTTGAGAACGGCTTGGGCCGTGGTTTCGACATTCAGCGCTTCGCGCGCCAGTCGCAGGTGTTTTTCAACCGTGGCAGGAGTCAGCCCCAGAAGCGTGGCGATATCCTGGGTCGTCTTGCCGTCGCCGACCCACTCCAGCACCTCGCGCTGGCGCTTGGTCAGGCCACGTGCGGCGCCGTAGTAGGGCAGGGTCATGATCTTGAGATGCACGATGTTGTTCATGACCGTTATGTCGGTGCCGTGCTCTTCCCAGATGGCGTCCACATCGTCCTGGACCATGTCGGGACGTGCGGTCAGAGCGATGGCGCCCTTGGACCGGGGTGAGATGGACCGGAAACTGATCGAGTATCCGGCATGCACCTTGTGCGAGAGGTTGAAGATGACGACATCGCGCTCTTCGGGGGTCAGGCTGTTCTTGGCGATGCGTTCAGCCATCGCACGCCAACTACAGCTTCCTTCGTTCTCGAGCGCCCATTTCGTCATCGGTGCGTGCTTGTAAAGTCCGCCGCCAATGAACCCTTCGGTGTAGCTGTCGGGATGGTTGGTCAGGATCACGAAGTCATCCGGATCGCCCAGCGAACTGCCAAAGCGATAGCGCGTGAAGCCGTAAAGAAGTCTGTCGAAGCCATAGCTTGCCATGCGGTTGGTGTGCAGGCTCCACAGCTCTTCGATGGACGTGGCCGTTGTAAGGGCATCAAGATAGCGGCTGCTGATCATGAAAGTTCCGCTTGTTGAACAAGTTACGGGGCAGGAAAACTGTCGGAAGAGATTAATACCGATGCCGATGGTTTGTCGAGCAACGCGGTCAGAGGCTCATTCGGTGTGATCTAATATTTACATAATACTGATTATGCGACTAATGGATTGAGGTTTAGCCGGGCTGAATGCTCGCGCCTATCGCGTCCGGCTCTGCTCCTTTTTCGATGATATCCCAGATACTTGCAGCCAGTTCTGCACCAAGCAGACTGTCGGCCTTGGCGCGCAGGCGTTCCTCGCGCGCGGTCAGGCTTATTGGTGCGTCCAGATCGTGTTCCGCCTCTACCTCGGCGTCCGTCAATGAAATGCGAACGCGCGCCTGTGTTTCGCTCAGGCTGTCATCCGAAACTACTTCGACCTTGCGGCGCAGCGCGCGCAATGCGTCGCCGGCGCAAACTTCGGCCGAATAGCTATCCAGGCGCGCGGTGTCGTGGCCGAGGATCTGCATCGGCAGCACGGTTGCATAGCTGAACTTGGCGCCCAGTCCGGTATCGGGTGCAGGCTGGTTGCACACGCTCATCCAGCGCGGATGCGTGTGCACGGTGATCCGTACGATCTGTTCCGGTGTCAGAGGCAACAGGCTGTGCTGGGCTTCCAACGCAGCATGAAGGCCGTGGCAGCAGGCATGAAACTTGTGGCTGACGTTATTGAAAAGCCATTCCTTGCCAATGCCTTGCGTGGCAGCCTTAACGCTTTCGCCGGCATGTGTCGGGCCAAACCCCTGCGCAGACTCAAGCGCCTCGGGGTTTGCCACGAACCCACGCGCCACCAACTGTGCGGCTTCGACGCCATTGGCGGCGGCCAGTCCGGCGTTATAGGGCTTTCCCATTGTGCCGAACTGCGACTTCAGGCCGCTTGCGCGGGTGGCCAGCAAGCCCAGGACCATGGCCATGTCCCCTGCCCCCAGACCCATCAGGCGCGCCGCGGCCAGGCCTGCGCCAAAGGCGCCTGCGGTCGCGGTCTGGTGAAAGCCTGTCTGGTAATGATTGCGGCCCAGCCAGACGCCGACGCGGATCGACGCTTCGATCCCTATGAGCGCGGCGTGGCGGAACGCCTCGCCGCTGGCGCCCAGATTTTGGGCAACGGCCAGTGCCGCAGGAAGGACAGCGACTGATGGATGGCCGATATGTGCGAAATGCGTATCGTCATAGTCCAGCGCGTGGCTGGTCGTGCCATTGCTCAGCGCCGCGGCGCGGGCAGGCAATTTGCGCCCCGTGCCGAAGACGGCGGCCTGTTCGGCGCCGCCCTCGGAAAGCACCATGTCACGGGTTATGCGGGAAACCGGTTCGTCAGCGCCTGCGCGCCCCACCGCGATCCAGTCGAGCAGCGACAGTTGCAACATGCGGGCCGCATCGTATGGTACGTCTTCGACTTTCGTATTTGCTGCAAAATCAGCGAGTTCCGATGTGATGTTCATGTTTTATCTGCCCCGTGCAGGGTTTGTGCACGCGCTTCGAACGCGCGCACGATCCGCTGCATTGCCTCGTAAAAGAACATGCTCGCCGCGCCTTGCAGCAGCTTGTTGCGAAATTCGAAATCGACGAAGAAAGACACATCAACGCCGCCTTCCACGTCTTTGAATTCCCAATTGGATTTCATGTATTTGAAAGGCCCGTCAAGATATTCTGTGTCGATCTTTTTCTGGTCCGGCCACAGAACGACACGGCTGCCGAAACGTTCACGGAACACCTTGAACGAGATCACCAGGTCCGCCTCCATCACCTCGCTGCCGTCAGGCCGGGGCGTGACGCTTCGTACGCGCGCCGCGGCACACCAGGGCAGGAATTGGGGATAGGCCGCCACATCGGCGACAAGGTCGTACATCTGCTGCGCGGTGTAAGGCAGCGTGCGTGTCTCGGCGTGGGTGGGCATGGTGCCTCTTTTTGTCGTGACAGTGGGGCCTCATTTCGTATTCTGCGCCACAAAAAGCAAGGGGGACAGATGCCTACGCGTCCTTATGTCATCGACGAAATGATCTCGGCCAAGCAGATCGCGGCGCGGATCGAAGAGCTTTCGCGCGAGATCGCGCATGAGTTTTCGGATACCGACAAGCTGGTGGTTGTCGGTCTGTTGCGCGGGTCGTTCGTCTTCATCGCGGATCTCGTGCGGGAACTTGACCTTGCCGTCGAGGTCGATTTTCTCGAGGCGTCCAGCTATGGGAACGCGATGGAGTCGAGCCGCGAGGTCAAGATCCTCAAGGATCTGCGCGGCGCGATCGAGGGGCGCGATGTGCTGGTGGTCGAGGATATCGTTGATACCGGGCACACGCTGTTTCACGTCATCGGCCTGCTCAAGGCGCGCAAGCCGCGCAAGCTGCGCACCATTGCGCTGCTCGACAAACCTTCGCGCCGCGAGGCGCCGATCAAGGCGGACTGGACCGGGTTCGAAATCCCCGACGAATTCGTCGTGGGTTACGGTATCGACTTTGCGCAACGCAACCGCAACCTGCCCTTTATCGGCAAGGTGCGCTTTACCGACGACGGTTAGAACCTCGCAGCAAGGCGGGCACCCTCTGTGCGTTCCTGCGCCGTCAAGCCCTCGGCCAAGGCGCCACAGCGCGTTTCATAAGGTTCCCGCAAGTTCGGCGCCGCGTTGCGGCTGCCCCAAAGGCAATAGGCATAGGCCAGGGCCGGATCGGTCCAGTAACCGTCGGTTTGCTGCATGAACAGCGCCAGGTTTACCGCTGCGCTGGCCTCGCCCAGGTTCACCGCCTCCTGGTAAAGCGTGAAGGCGGCGGCCGGGTCGGGCGGGCCGCCCTGCCCCAGTTCGTACATCACCGCCAGTTGCGCCATGGCCGGGCCGTGACCCATCTGCGCGCCTCGGCCATAGGCCGCGCGCGCCTTTGCCAGATCCTGCGCCACGCCTTCGCCGCGTGCGTAAAGATCGCCCAGGGCCATCGCCGCTTGCGGTTCGCCCAGCTCAAGCGCGGTGATCAGCAGTGCTGCTCCCGCCGCGGGGTTGGCCGGGGCACCGATACCCTCCAGCAACATCCGCGCGCGGGTCAGAAAGGCGCGTGGCTCGCCTTGCGCCATCGCGCGTTCCAGCCAGGTCACGGCTGCCACGGGATCGGCAGGCATCCCCGTGCGGCCATCCAGCGCCATCAGCGCCAGCGCAAGCTGTGCGGTGGCGTTGTCCTGCTCGGCTGCCCGCGTAAACCAGTCGCGCGCAAGCCTTGGGCTGATATCCTTGCCCTGCCCCGTGTCATAAGCGGTGCCCAGCAGAACCTGCGCCTCGGGGTCGCCGGCGCGGGCCGCGGGTTCGATCACCTTCAGCGCTTCGGCATGGTTCCCGCGGGCATACGCATCGGCCGCGCGGGCAATGGCGTCTTCCTCGGACAGGACGGGTGTGGCGGTTAACAGGATCAGGACGGTAAACAGGGCACGCATGGTTGATCTCGCCTTGGCTCGGGGCGAGACTACAGCAATCGACCGCCCCGGCAAGAAGGAGCCCGTGTGCCGATGATGATCCGTTTGCTGCGCATGGCCCGATGGGTGCGTCACCCGCCCAGCAAGGCGCGTGTCAGGCTGGTTTTCTGGGTTCTTGCGGTGTGTCTTGCGCTGGCCGCAACGGAACGCTTTGTGGGCTGGCCTGAGGCGCTGACGCCAAGCAAGCCCTGGGGGCTGCGGAACTAGCCCCCCGACAGGGCCGTGTCGTGTGCCTGGATGCGCCGGACAAGACGGCTGGCGACCATCCGTATACGCGGGCTGTCGGCAAGGTCGGCATGGGACGCGACCCACAGGGGAACGGTCATCCCGGGAAAACGACCGTCGAGACGGGTCAGACGGGGATCGGCATCACCCAGAATGCAGGGCAGGATCGCGTGTCCGACCCCTTCGCCCGCCATGTCCCGCAAGGTGACAAAGCTGTTTGCCGAGGCAGCGGTTTCGTCATGTGCGACATGCGCGGCCATCCATTCTGCTGGCACGGCACGGGACAAATGCCCCGACAATCCCAGCCAGAGATCCGGCGCATCGGGCGTGGCATATTCTGCAAACGCCATGTGCGCGGCGATGCTGCCGGTCATGTCATCGCTCAGGCGTACGGAAGGACGAACGGCGATGTCGGCCTGCATCCGGGCAAAGTCGTCATGGGCATTGCTGTTGCGTATTTCGAGTCTCAAACCCTCGGACTTGGCCATGATGCGCGCGGCGACCTGTGGCAGGATCGTGGTGCACAGCGTGTCGGTGGCGGAAATCCGCACGGTGCCCAGGAACGGTGTGCGGCTGCCCGCCATCAGCCGGGCGACGTTCTCCATCGCGCTTGCCGCGTCGCGCGCGGCGTCGATGACGCGCGCCCTGTCGGCCAGCACGGCGTAACCTTGTGGCGTCCGGTCGAAAACCGGCCCGCCATGGGCGGCTTCGAACGCATGGACATGGCGCAGGACGGTTGCGTGATTGACGCCCAACTGCCGTGCAGCGGCTGACAGAGATCCGGTTTCGGCCACCGCCAGGACGTAGCGCAGATCATCCCAGTTCGCGTTGTGCAAGAATCGACACCCCTTTTGCAGTATTGTCATATTCTTTTGAAAATCCTCACAGGTATACTAGTTTTGAGAAACAACCTAACGGGGAGAATGACGATGAATAAGGGTTTTGCATTTCTTGCCGGCGGACTTGTCGCCCTGGCGATGGCAGGCACGGCAATCGGCGGTTCGCATGAGGACAAGGCCGCCGGGGCAGCGCAAAGCGCGCGCGAGGCGCAGATGGGCCTTTATGCGTTCAACCTCGGGCTACTGGGTGACATGGCGAAGGGCACGGTTCCCTATGATGCCGCCGCCGCACAGGCTGCGGCCAGCAATCTGGCCGCGTTGACGGCGCTCGATCAGTCGCGGCTCTGGCCGGAAGGATCGGACGAGATGAGCATCGAGACCCGCGCCAAGGCCGAAATCTGGGACAACATGGATGATTTCATGACCAAGGGTGACGACCTGATGAAGGCGGCCGCCGCCATGGCAGACGTCGCGGGCAACGGGCTCGAGGCCGTCCAGGGTCAGATCGGTGCCGTTGGTGGTGCGTGCGGCGCCTGCCACAAGGCCTATCGCGCCCCTGAAAACTGATCCGCGTCATGCGCTTTCTGCGCTGGATTATTCTGCTTGGTGTTCTTGGTGCGCTTGCCGCTTGGATGGTGAGCGCGCCACGCCCCCTGCCTGATGATGCGCTCGCCGGTTTGACGGGCGATGCCGCGCGCGGCAAGGCGGTGTTCGACGCCGGGGGCTGTGCATCCTGCCACGCGGCCGAAGGCGCCGAAGGGTCGGCCCGGCTGGTTCTGTCGGGCGGCCGGGCGTTCGCGTCGCCCTTTGGCACATTCCACGCGCCCAATATCTCGTCCGACCCACAGGCCGGCATCGGGGGATGGAGCGCGCGGGATCTGGCCAACGCGATGATGCGTGGGGTTTCACCCGAAGGCGCGCACTACTATCCCGCATTCCCCTACACGTCCTACACCCGCGCCACGACGCAGGATGTGGTGGACCTGCATGCCTATCTGGCCACCCTGCCCGCCGATGCGACACCCAACCGGCTGCATGACCTGGGCTTTCCGTTCAATATCCGGCGCACGCTGGGCTTTTGGAAATGGCTTTACCTGGACGATTCCTGGATCGTCGACGGGGATCTGACCGCGCAGGAAGAGCGCGGCCGCTACCTGGCCGAGGCTTTGGGACATTGTGGCGAGTGCCATACGCCGCGCGGGCCGCTGGGCGGGCTCGACACTGCGAATTGGCTGGCCGGCGCCCCCAACCCGTCCGGGCGCGGCACGATTCCGAATATCACGCCCGGTGGGTTGGACTGGTCGGCCGTCGATATCGCCGCCTATCTGGAAACGGGGTTCACGCCCGAATACGACAGCGCGGGCGGGCATATGGCCGAGGTTGTCCAGAACTTTGCCCAGTTGACGGATGCGGACCGGCAGGCCGTGGCTGCGTATCTTAAAAGGGTTGCCGCGCGCCCCTGATCACGCGGCCAATCCCGCCACCGCGCCACGGCTGTCTGTCAATGGCCGCCGCGTCGCCAACAGGCGCCGGGCCTCGTCGGGTTTGCCTTGCCGGATCAGCGCGTGCAACAGGGTGTAGTCCAGCAGGTCACGCTGCGCCCGGCTGCCGCCCAGCCGTTCATGCTGTGCCATGACCGGAAGCAACGCCGCCTCGGCCCCGGACCAATCCTGCCGGGCGATGGCGCGGAACGCGGTGGCGCAGGGTGCGACCTGATCCGCCGCCGGCCCCCTGGCGTTTTCCAGGATACGCATCAGCGGTTCGTCCTGCCCGGCCATCGCATGGGCAAGCGCCGCATGGATATCGGCAAACCCCAGCGCCGGTTCGGGAAAGGCGCGCGCGGCATAGTCCGACAGCCGCGCCCAACGATCCGGCGCCACCGCCTGCCCCGCCAGTTCGGCCCGCCAATAGAGCGAGGCGAGATCGGTCAGGATGTTCAGCGGCGGGCTTTGCGAAGCGTCGGGCGACAGGTCGTGATCGGCGATCTGCCACATGCGGTCGATATCCCCGACGGCCAGCGACCAAAGCGCCACATGCCAGGAATTGTGACAATGCATCATGCCCGCGCGGTCGTACCCCGCCAGCCAGTCCGACAGGTAATCACGGCCCGCGGCGGTCTGGCCGGTTTCATAGAACAGATGCGCGCGGATATGCGCCCCATGCGCCGAACGCGGCCGCTGCGCCAATGCCGCATCTATTGCGCGTTCAGCCGGGGCCAGTTGGCCCGCCTCCATCTGCGCAAATGCGAGTTGGGCCAGAAACCAGCCGTCCTGCCCGTAGGCGGGCGCCAGCATTTCCGCCAGCGCCAGATGCTCGGCCTCGCGGCCGGGTTGACCGGAAAACCCGATCAGGGAAAAAACGCCAAGGCAGGTCTGCGCGACAAGCGCGTCGCGCGGATACTCCAGCAGGTGCGCACGGACAGCGGCATAGCCTTCGCGCGGGCGGCCATTGATGAGATGGTCGAAAATGTCGATCTGCGCCCGTGCCTGACCCGACAGATCGCGGCCGTTCCCGACCGCCTGCGCCATTAGCGCCCGCGCGTCGGTCATTCGCGCGAAAACCTGCGCGTTGCGGGCCTTGAGCATATAGGCCTGTGCGAAGTCCGGGTCTGCCGAAATCGCGCGGTCCAGCGCTTCGTCCACGCCGGGCAGCGCGTCGAGATAGGCCACCAATGCCTCGCAATAGGCGTCACGCGCGGTGGCGCTGGCAGTATGCAGCGGGTTTCCGTAAGGATCGGTTGGCATCGGCGAAGCTCCGGCAAGGCGTGCCGCAGCTTAGCCCAACACCAGTGATCGGCCTATACCTGGCCCAGTTTCTTCAGACGGTTTTCCCGCAGCCGGGCGAAATCGTCGCCCGCATGGTAGGACGAGCGCGTCAGCGGTGTGGCCGAAACCATCAGGAACCCCTTGCCATAGGCCGCTTTTTCGTAGGCCGCGAATTCCTCGGGCGTGACGAAACGGTCAACGGCGTGGTGTTTCGGCGTGGGCTGCAGGTACTGGCCGATGGTCAGGAAATCGATATCGGCGGCGCGCATGTCGTCCATCACCTGGTGGACGGCCTGCTTGTCCTCGCCCAGGCCCACCATGATGCCCGACTTGGTGAACATCGCCGGGTCCATTTCCTTGACCCGCTGCAACAGACGCAGCGAATGGAAATACCGCGCGCCGGGCCGGACCTCGGGGTAGAGGCCGGGCACGGTTTCCAGGTTATGGTTGAACACGTCCGGTTTCGCCGCAACCACGGTTTCCAGCGCGCCGGGCGCGGCCTTGAGGAAATCGGGCGTCAGGATTTCGATCGTGGTGTCGGGCGAGCGGTGGCGGATCGCGCGGATCGTCTGGGCGAAATGTTCGGCCCCGCCATCTTCGAGGTCGTCGCGGTCGACGCTTGTGATGACGACATGGTTCAAACCCAGCTTCTGCACGGCGTCGGCCACGCGGCCCGGTTCGAACACGTCCAGAGACTCCGGCCGCCCCGTCGCGATGTTGCAGAAGGTGCATCCACGCGTGCAGATGTCGCCCATGATCATCATCGTGGCGTGGCCCTGGCTCCAGCATTCGCCGGCATTGGGGCATCCGGCCTCTTCGCAGACGGTGACCAGCTTGTGCTCGCGCATGATCTGGTGCGTTTTGCGGTACCCGTCCGAGGTCGGCGCCTTGACCCGAATCCAGTCGGGCTTGCGGGGTTGGGCGTTGTCCGGGCGGTGTGCCTTTTCAGGGTGGCGTTGTTCTGGGATTTTCAGGTCGCGCAATGGATCGGTCCTGTGATTGGCGTGTTGGCGCGACTATAGGTGTTCCGCGCGGCTATGGCCAGAGATCGCCGATGCGGTGAAACGCAGGATTTTCCCCGCGAATTTCCCATGATGCCATGCCAATCTTCGGTTGTGGCAGGGTGGGTGCGTTACGAGGAACGCTTCGGGTTCGTGCGATAATCAGTTCCCTGCCCGTGGCCTGTTTCCGTTGCGCCGCGCGCAGGGCCGTCTATGGTTCCGCCAATTCAGGCAGCCGGAGACCCGGATGGATTGGCAAGCACACCGCCGCGACGCGCATCAGCTGGGGCGCACCCAGGAATTTCTCAAGCAGATCGTATATGGCGGCAATGACGGAATCGTGACCACTTTCGCCATCGTTGCGGGGTTTGCGGGGGCCGCAGCGGACGGCGTGGCGCAGATCGGCGGATTGGCGGTTTTGGTCTTCGGGCTGGCGAATCTCTTTGCCGACGGTGTCAGCATGGGCCTGGGCGAATTTCTGTCGGCGCGAAGCCAGGCCGATCTGTACCGCGCACGCCGCGCCAACGAACTGCGCGGGATAAAATCCGATCCTGAACAGGAACGCCTGGAGATGGTCGACATCCTGCGGCAGCGCGGGCTCGATCCCGACGAGGCGGAAACGACGTCCCGCGTTCTGGCCCGTCACCCGGAATTCATGGCCGACATGATGATGACCTACGAATTCGGCATGTCGAATCCTGACGTGGAAAACCCCGTGATCAACGGGATGTTCACCTTTGGCAGTTTCCTGGTGTTCGGGGGCATTCCGCTTGTGCCCTATTTCCTGTTCGACGCCACGCAGAGTACCTTCGTGCTGTCGGTGTTGGCCACGCTCAGCGCATTGACGGCGCTTGGCTTGCTACGCTGGAACGCAACCGGGGAACGGCTTGCCCGCTGCGTGGGCGAAACGGTGATCGTCGGCACCGTCTGTGCACTCGTCGCCTTTGTGGTCGGTTGGATCGTCGGTGGCTGACAGATGCGCAGATCGCGATAGAGTGACTGCATGAGCGCACCTGTTTCCTCGATCCGCAACCTTGGCCCCGCCTTCGAGGCGCAATGCGCCCGTGCGGGTATCCATTCCGCCGAAGAGCTGCGCGCCCTTGGCCCGGACGAGGCCTATGGCCGGATGCTGGCGGCAGGTGTACGGCCGCATTTCATCGGCTATTATGTGCTGGTCATGGCGCTGCAGGGCCGCCCCTGGAACGATTGCAAGGGCGACGAGAAAAAGGCCCTGCGCGCACGGTTCGATGCCCTGAAGGCCAGCCGGCACGACAAGGGCCGCGCCCGGCTGGACGCGGCCCTTGCGGAAATCGGGGTGATCGAACGGCGGCGTTAGCCGACCAGTTCCAGACCCGAGAAGAAGTAGGCGATTTCGACCTTGGCAGTGTCTTCGCCGTCCGAACCGTGGACCGAGTTTTCACCGATCGACAGCGCGAATTCCTTGCGGATGGTGCCTTCGGCGGCTTCTTCGGGGTTGGTGGCGCCCATCACTTCGCGGTTTTTCGCGATGGCGTCTTCGCCTTCCAGAACCTGCACGACGATCGGGCCGGAGGCCATGAATTCGCACAGTTCGTCATAGAAGGGGCGTTCCTTGTGCACTTCGTAGAACACGCCGGCCTGTGCCTTGGTCAGATGAATGCGCTTTTGCGCGATGATACGCAGGCCGGCGGCCTCGATCTTGGCGTTGATCGCGCCGGTCAGGTTGCGCTTGGTGGCGTCGGGCTTGATGATGCTAAACGTGCGCTGAATGGCCATGTCGGTTTTCCGTCCTGTTTTCGTATGCGCGCGGCCCCATGCCGCGGGCTGTATGGATCGAGGCGCGCTCTAGCATGGCTTTGGTGGCTTGAAAAGCCGCGATTGGTCAGGCTGTGCGGGCTTCGAGCCGGTAGGCATATTGCGCCGAGAACAGCGCCAGTGCCGAAACGGCGACCAGAAGCGACAGCAGCGCCAGCGCGCCCCCTGCCCCGCCCACGACGAGCCCCGACACGGCGGTCAGCGCGGCACCGCCCGCAAGTGTCAGCGCACCCGACAGCCCCGATGCGCTGCCGGCCAGATGCGGGGCGACCGACATGACGCTGGCATTCACGCCGGGAATGGTCAGCCCGTTGCCCAGCCCGATGAACAGAACGCAGCCGAACATGAAAAGCGGGTGATTTGCGCCCAGCGAAAACAGCACAACCCCAAGCGCCGGCCCGATCAGAGCAAGCCAACGCCCCGCCAGCACGATCCGCGACAGCGGCACCCGGCCCGACAGGCGCCCCGTCAGGTAGTTGCCCAGCATGAAGCCTGCCGAGATGCTGCCCATGCCCACGCCGACCCAGGCGGGCGACAGGCCGAATTGCGCCTCGGCCACCTGAGGGGCACCGCCCAGAAAGGCGTAAAAGCCGCCCACCGAAAACACCAGGCTGCCACAATGCGCCCAGAACAGCGGCACGCCCAGCAATTCGGGATAGCTGCGGAAATGGCGTGCAAAGCCTGCCCCAAGATGCGGGTTGGTTTCCGGCAGGTCGACCCAGGTCAGCGCGAACATCGCCAGTCCGATCAGAACGAAGGCCGCGAAATTCGCGCGCCAGCCGAACAGCTCATCCAGAACACCGCCCAGCACCGGACCCATGAGCGGGGCCAGCGCCATCGCTGTGCCGATCAGGCCCAGCAGACGCGCGGCCTCGGCCTGGGGCGCGATGTCGCGCACCACGGCGCGGCTGATGACCATTGCGCAGACCACCGCGCTTTGCAGCAGGCGAAAGCCCAGAAACACCCAGATATCCTGCGCCAGGTAGCATCCGACCGATGCGGCCACGAAGATGGCCAGCCCCGCCAAAAGGACCGGCCTGCGCCCGTACAGATCCGACAGCGGCCCCATGATCACCTGCAACACCGCCGACACCGCGAGGTAGCCGCCGATGGAAAGCGACACCAAAGCATAGTCTGCCTCGAACTCGGCCGCGATCCGGCTGAGCGAGGGCAGAAAGAGATTCAACGACAGCACGCTGATCGAAGTCAGCAGAACCAGCGTCAGCAGGCTGGGTTTCTTGGGAAGGGTCATGAGAAATCATGTCTTGTTGCGCGCTTATGGCTACGCCCGCTTGCCGCGCTGTGCAAGGCCGAGACCTCTGGCAGCGGCGCACACCCTCTGTTACAGGGCCATCATGTTGAAGATCTCGGATATCTCCTATTCGGTCGAAGGGCGCCCCCTGTTCGACGGCGCAAGCGCCGTCATCCCCGATGGCCACAAGGTTGGCCTTGTTGGCCGCAATGGGGCTGGTAAGACCACGCTGTTCCGCCTGATACGTGGCGAGCTTGCGCTTGAAGGCGGCGATATCTCGCTGCCATCGGGCGCGCGCGTCGGTGGCGTGGCGCAAGAGGTGCCGGGAAACGAGGTGTCGCTGCTCGATACCGTTCTCGCCGCCGATACCGAACGCGCGGCGCTCATGGCCGAGGCGGACACTGCCACGGACCCCGCCCGCATCGCGGATATCCAAACGCGTCTCGCCGATATCGACGCGTGGTCGGCCGAAGGCCGGGCGAGTTCGATCCTGCGGGGGTTGGGCTTCGACGCCGAGGAACAGCTTATGCCCTGTTCGGCTTTTTCGGGCGGCTGGCGGATGCGCGTCGCGCTGGCGGGGGTGCTGTTCGCACAGCCCGATCTGCTGCTGTTGGACGAGCCGACGAACTATCTCGACCTCGAAGGCGCGCTGTGGCTGGAAAGCTACCTGCACAAATATCCGCACACGGTCATCATCATCAGCCATGACAGGGGCCTTTTGAACCGGGCGGTCGGAGCGATCCTGCATCTCGAAGATCGCAAACTGACCTACTATTCCGGCCCCTACGACCAGTTCGCCCGCCAGCGCGCCGAACAGCGCGCCGTGCAGGCCGCGATGGCGAAAAAGCAAGAGGCCCGCCGCGCCCATCTGCAAAGTTTCGTGGACAGGTTCCGCTACAAGGCGAGCAAGGCCAAGCAGGCGCAGGCGCGTCTGAAGATGATCGAAAAGATGGATTTCATCGCCGCCCCCGAAGAGGCCGCTCGGCGGGTTTTTACCTTTCCCGAACCCGAAGAGCTTTCGCCGCCGATCCTGGCAACCGAGGGCGTCAGCGTGGGCTATGACGGCAAGCCGGTGCTGCGCAATCTGAACCTGCGCATCGACCAGGACGACCGGATCGCGCTGCTTGGCAAGAACGGTCAGGGCAAATCGACGCTCGCCAAGCTGCTGTCGGACCGTCTGACCCCGATGGAGGGCCGGATCACCCGGTCGTCCAAACTGCGCATCGGGTTTTTCGCCCAGCACCAGGTGGACGAGTTGCATCTGGACGAAACGCCGGTCCAGCACCTGCGCCGCGTTCTGCCGGATCAGGCACCGGCGCAACTGCGCGCCAGGCTGGCCGGATTCGGGCTGATGGCCGATCAGGCGGAAACCGAGGTCGGCCGCCTGTCGGGCGGACAAAAGGCGCGGCTGTCGCTGCTGCTGGCGACGCTCGATGCGCCACATCTTCTGATCTTGGACGAACCGACCAACCATCTCGATATCGAAAGCCGCGAGGCGCTGGTCGAGGCGTTGAACACCTATACCGGCGCGGTGATCCTGATCAGTCACGACATGCACCTTCTCAGCCTGGTGGCTGACCGGCTGTGGCTGGTCAAGGACGGGGCGGTCACGCCTTACCAGGACGATCTCGAAAGTTACCGCAAGATGCTCCTGGCGGTCGATACGCCAGCGAAATCGCAGAAGGCCAAGGAAAGCCCCAAGCCCAAACGCGCCAGCCGCGACGAAATCCTGGCCCTGCGCGCCGAACTGCGCAAATGCGAAGAGCGCGTAACCAAGATCGAAGAGATGCGCGAGAAACTGTCGGCCAAGCTGGCAGACCCTTCGCTTTACGAAGACGCCAAGGCCGGCGAGCTTGAGGTCTGGAACCGCAAATACGCCGAGATAATGGACGGGCTTGCGCGCGCCGAAACCCTGTGGGAGGCGGCACAGGAAAAACTGGACGCGGCCGAGACCCAGGGCGCCTGACGCTTGCGCCGGCACCCTGCATCTGCAAAGGCTCACCCATGGATACCGCGTTTTTCATCACCGCCTTTGTCACGCTCTTCGTGATCATCGACCCGATCGGCCTGACGCCGCTTTTCGTGGCGCTGACGCAGGGCATGACCGCACAGGCGCGCCGGGCCATCGGGTTGCGGGCCTGCGTTACGGCGGCGTTCATCCTGTGCCTGTTCGCGGCGTTCGGCGAGGCGGTGCTGGGGTTCGTGGGTATCTCCATGCCCGCGTTCCGCATTGCGGGCGGCGTCTTGCTGTTCCTGACCGCGCTCGACATGTTGTTCGAACGCCGCACCAAGCGCCGCGAGGATCAGGCCGACGAAGAGGACGGTCCCGACCCATCGGTGTTCCCGCTTGCGATTCCGCTGATCGCGGGGCCTGGTGCCATCGCCTCGGTCATCCTGCTGGCGGGTCAATCGCCGGGCTGGCAGGGATTGGTTGCCACGCTGGCCGTGATGGTGGCGGTATTGCTGATCGTGCTGCTGCTGTTCCTCTCGGCGGGATTGCTGGAGCGCGCGCTTGGCAAGACGGGGATCAATGTCGTCACGCGCCTGCTGGGGATGTTGCTGGCCGCGCTGTCGGTCCAGTTCGTTCTGGACGGGCTGCGCGCCTTTGGTTTTGCCAGCTAGGCGCAGGTTGCTGCCCCCTGCCCGCGTGCCTATATCGGAAAGGCGCGCCAAGGGGTCTGACATGAACGACATCGAAATCGGAAACCTGCTGTATCTCGTCGTGCTGGGCACGGCGATCACCTTTTGGTTCGTCGTTCAGAACCGCAACAATCTTGGCCGCACGATGCAGCACGCCGTTGTCTGGGGGCTGCTGTTTCTGGGGGTGATCGCGGCGGTCGGCATGTGGGGCGATATCCGAAACACGGTGATGCCGCGCCAGACCGTTCTCGCCTCGGAAGGCCGGATCGAACTGCCGCGCGCGCCTGACGGGCACTACTACGTCACCGCCGAGGTCAACGGTCAGCCCATCCGCTTCGTCGTTGACACGGGCGCGACCGAAATCGTTCTCAGCCGCGAGGATGCGGAAACCGCCGGTATCGCGATGGACGACCTTATCTTTTCAGGCCGCGCCTACAGCGCCAACGGCCCCGTGGCCACTGCGCCCGTAAGGCTTGACCGGCTGGCGATCGGCGCGATCGAGGACGATGGCGTGCGGGCCTTCGTCAATGACGGGCAGATGGACATTTCCCTTCTCGGGATGAGCTATCTCAACCGCTATGCCCGTATCGAAATCACCGACGGCGCGCTGGTTCTGACACGATAGGGGTTGGCAGGCGGGCGCGGTTTCCGCTCAGCCCTTTTCCGCCTTCTTTTCCCAGCGGCCGGATTCTTCCGACCAGTATTGCGCGGCGCAGCCAGCATCGGTCAGCGTTTTCCACTGGCCACGCGCCACCGAAACGGCACTGTCGTCCTGCCCGTCGAACAGGATGCATACGCGGTCCAGCGACTGCACTTCCTGTGGCGACACATCGGCCCCGTCGACGGCCATCAGGCATGCGGGATCGTTGGGCGCCTCGGCGGCACAGGTCAGAAGAACCGGTTGCAGCGCGTCATGCGCGCCGCCCGACAAACCGTGCGGCAGAAACTGGTCCTCTGTCCCCAGCCACAATTTCTGGTCCAGCCAATCCATCCGCGCGGGATCGTTTCCACGCACCACGACCCGCCACCCGTTGGCCAGAGAGCGCTCCAGCAGCATCTGCAACGCGCGTTCCAGCGGGCTGCGTGTCAGGTGGTAGAAAAATGCCGCCCCCAACGCGCCCCTAGCCTTCCATCGTGTCTTCGATCAGACGGTTCAGCGCCATGACGCCCCAACCCGTTGCACCCTTGGGCGCATATGCGGTGTCGGATTTCACATGCGCGACGCCCGCGATGTCGAGGTGAATCCACGGCGTGTCGTCCTTGACGAAGCGCTGCAGGAACTGCGCGGCGGTGATCGACCCGGCCGGACGCCCGCCCACGTTCTTCATGTCCGCGATGGGGCTTTTGAGCATGTCGTCATACGCCTTGCCCAGCGGCATGCGCCAGGCGCCCTCGCCCTCGGCCGCCGCGGCCTTGAGAAACTGATCGGCCAGCGTGTCGTTGTTCGAGAACACGGCCGCGTTTTCATGCCCGAGCGCTATGATGCACGCACCCGTCAGCGTGGCCAGGTCGATCATGCCCACGGGCTTGAACCGGTCCTGCGCGTACCACATCACATCGGCCAGAACGAGCCGGCCTTCGGCGTCGGTGTTGATCACCTCGATCGTGTCGCCCTTCATGGATTTCACGATGTCGCCGGGGCGCGTGGCATTGCCCGAGGGCATGTTTTCGACCAGCCCCACCAGCCCCACGACATTGGCCTTGGCCTTGCGCAGCGCGATGGCGCGCATCACGCCCGCGACAACGCCCGCGCCGCCCATGTCCATGGTCATGTCTTCCATGCCTGCGGCGGGTTTCAGGCTGATGCCGCCGGTGTCGAACACGACGCCCTTGCCGACAAGCGCCAGCGGCGCCTCGCCTTTCTTGCCGCCGTCCCAGCGCATCACCACCAGCTTGGAAGGGCTGTCGCTGCCTTGTCCGACCGACAGCAGGCTGCCCATGCCCAGCTTTTCCATGTCCTTTTCTTCCAGAACCTCGACCTTCAGGCCAAGTTTTTCCATTTCGGTCAGACGCTTGGCGAATTCCGTCGTGGTCAGGATGTTGGCAGGTTCGCTCACGAGATCGCGGGTAAAGAAGACGCCTTTGGCCACCGCCAGCAAAGGCGCGGCTGCGGTTTTCGCTTCGTCGGGCCTGGTGACCATCAACACGGCTTCGGCCGTGCCCTTGTCGTCTTCCGATGTCCGGTGATCGGCGAAATCATACGCACGCAACGCAAGACCGAGCGCAAGATGCTCGATCCGTGTCGTGCCGCCCATCAAAGCCAAAAGAGCCTTGCCGCCCTGGACCTTGGCCAGTTCCACACCGGCACGCCGCGCTTCGTCTACCGATGGGCGCCGCGGGAGGCACAGGACATCCAGCGCCTCGGCGGCCAGACCCACCGGCATCACCAGCGTCGTCACATCGCCCGCCTTGGCCTTGCCCCAACGTGCCGAGTCGGCAAGCCGGGCAACGGCGCCCTTGGTCAGGCGATTGACCCGGCGCGCGGCCGGGTCAAGCTTGCCGTCCGGGGTAACAATGATGGCAACCCGCCCCTCATGCGCCGCGATGGCGTCCAGATCGGTTTCGGCGAAACGGATGGTTTGCGGCGTGGTCATCGTGGCTCCCTTTCGTGCTTGGTTGGTCCGAGTCCTAGCGCGGCCCCGCCGGGTTGGCCAGATAGCAGTTTGCCCCCGCCGGTGGTTCCTGTAACAAAAGGGGAGTTCATCCAAGCCTCGGGGGGGCTGGTGTCGAGATTCGACCGTTATGTTCTGTCGCAGCTCCTGGTGCTGTTCGGGTTTTTCGCCCTCGTCCTGGTGTCGATCTACTGGATCAACCAGGCGGTGCGGCTGTTCGACCGCCTGATCGGTGACGGGCAATCGGCTTTCGTGTTCCTGGAATTCACCGTGCTGTCGCTGGCCAACGTGATCCGCATGGTTCTGCCGATGGCGGTGTTCGCGGCCACGGTCTATGTCACCAACCGCCTGAGCAACGAAAGCGAACTGGTCGTCATGCAGGCCACCGGTTTCAGCCCCTGGCGGCTAGCACGCCCGGTTGTCGTCTTCGGGATCGGAACGGGGCTGATGATGGCGGCGCTGACGCATTACCTAGTGCCATCGAGCTTGGCGCAACTCCAATTGCGCGAGGCCGAAGTCGCGCGCAACGTCACGGCGCGTCTGCTGACCGAGGGCACCTTTCTGCATCCCACGGACGGTGTCACTTTCTACATCCGCGAAATCGACCCCGACGGAACCCTGCGCGACGTTTTCCTGTCCGACCGCCGCGCGCCCGACCGGGCCATCACGTACACCGCCGCGCGTGCCTATCTGGTCAATGACGACGCCGGGTCGCGCATGGTGATGCTGGACGGTCTTGCACAGAACTTTTCGCTTTCCGAGAACCGCCTGTCGACCACGCATTTCACCGATTACAATTTCGATATCAGCGCCGCGGTGGAAAAGACCGTTGCCCCGGCGCTGCGTGTGCGCGACATTCCAACCATGCAGTTTCTCAGGAATTTCGATGGCATCATAGCCGAGCAGAAATTCAAACCCGGACATGTGGTCGAAGAGCTCCACAGCCGCATGTCGCAGTCGTTTCTGTGCGTCGTCGCGGCGCTTGTCGGGTTTTCCTCATTGTTGATAGGTGGTTATTCGCGCTTCGGTGTCTGGCGTCAGATCCTGGGTGCGCTGGTCCTGCTGGTGATGGTCAAGTTCATCGAGGGGCTGGTGACCGATCCCGTGCAGAAAGATCCGTCGCTCTGGCCGCTTACCTATCTGCCGATCGTCTTCGGGCTTGCAGCCTCAATGGCGATCCTGTGGTATGTCGGGCGGCCCCGGCGGCCGCGCCGGCGCCTGGTGGAGGTCGGCGCATGATTCTCCACGCCTATTTCGCCCGGAAATTCGCGATGATCTTTGCAGGCGTTTTCGGCGTTTTCATCCTGCTGCTGTTCCTGATCGACATGGTTGAGCAATTGCGGAGGTTCGGGGATACCGTCACCTTTGCCGAGGTGCTGGGCCTGACATTGCTGAACGTGCCGCAGGGGCTCTACGGCATTCTTCCGCTGATCATGATTCTTGCCACTGTGGCGATGTTTCTGGGGCTTGCGCGCTCGAGCGAACTGGTGGTGACGCAATCGGCCGGCCGGTCGTCCCTGCGCGCGCTGCTTTCGCCGCTGGTCGTGACCATATTGATCGGCGGGATCACGCTTGCGATGTTCAACCCGATCGTCGCGGCGACGACAAAGCGGTTCGAGGAACTGCAGGAAAGGTATCGCAGTGACGGACAAGAGGTGTTTTCGATATCCGCCGAGGGCCTTTGGCTGCGGCAGGGCGGCGAAACCGGGCAAACCGTGATCCGGGCGGCCCGCGCCAACCCGGATGGCACCGTTCTTTACGACGTCACGCTTTTCTCGCACGCGCCCGATGGGGAGCCGGTGCAAAGGATCGAGGCGCGTTCCGCCCGCTTGGTCGCCGGTGCCTGGGAATTGTCCGATGCTAAGGTCTGGCCGCTCGAACGTGGGATCAACCCCGAAGGCGAAGCCACGCGGCATGCAACGTACCGCGTGCCATCGTCGCTGACCGTGGAACGCATCCGCGACAGCTTCGGCGATCCCTCGGTGATATCGATCTGGGATTTGCCCGCGTATATGGCGCAACTGGAAGAGGCCGGGTTTTCGGCCCGCCGACATGCCGTCTGGTTCCAGATGGAACTGGCCCGCCCGCTGTTCCTTGTGGCGATGCTGTTGGTCGGCGCGGCGTTCACCATGCGGCATGTCCGGTTCCGCAACACCGGGCTTGCGGTGCTGGCGGCGATCATTCTCGGGTTCTCGCTGTACTACGTCAGGAACTTTGCGCAAATACTTGGTGAAAATGGACAAATACCGATTCTCATGGCCGCTTGGTCGCCGCCGGTGGCCTCTGTCCTGCTGGGTCTGGGCGTGCTGCTGATCATGGAGGACGGTTGATGCGCCTTTCCCTGATCATCGTGGTTCTTGTGGGGCTTCTTTCATGGGGCATGCCTGCGCTTGCGCAGGATGCCTCTCGCGATGCGCCTGCCGTGCTTGTGGCCGACCGGGTCGAAATAACGGACGACGACAAGCTGATCGCCGACGGCAATGTCGAGGCGCTTTATGGGGAAAGCCGGCTCAAGGCCGAAAGGATCATTTATGATGGCAAGACCGATCAGTTGATCCTGGACGGTCCGATCATGCTGATCGAAGGGCCCGACGCGATTATCCTGGCCGATGCAGGATCGCTGGACGCAGACATGCGAAACGGGCTGCTGCGCGGCGCGCGGCTGATCCTGTCGCGCCGGGTGCAATTGGCGTCACCGAGGATCGACCGCGTCGGCGGACGCTACACCCAGCTTTACAAGGTCGCGGCAACGTCCTGCCGGGTCTGCAACTCGGACACGCCGCCGATCTGGCAGATCCGTGCCCGCCGTGCCGTCCATGACCAGCAGGAAAAACAGATCTATTTCGAGAACGCGCAGTTGCGGGTACTCAACGTGCCAATCCTCTGGCTGCCCCGGCTACGGTTGCCCGACCCGTCGCTGGCCCGGTCGACCGGGTTTCTGATCCCGTCGCTCAGCCAGTCTTCGAAGTTGGGCACCGGGCTGCGCATCCCCTATTTCATCCGCATCGGCGATCACCGCGACCTGACGCTGACGCCGTTTATCGCGGGCAACACGCGGACGCTTGAATACCGGTACCGGCAGGCGTTCCGAAACGGCGACCTGTCGATCGAAGGCGCCCTGTCGCGCGACGAACTGATCGACGGAACCCGCGGATATCTGTTCGCGCGCGCAGCCTTCGATGTCGCCCGCGGGTTCAAGCTGCGCTTCAATGTCGAGGCAGTGACCGACCGCGGCTACCTGTCGGTCTACGACTACACCTCCAAGGACCGCCTGGCGAGCGCGGTCTCGCTCAGCCGGGCGCAGCGCGATGAATATATCGATGTCAGTCTGACCGGGTATCAGACGCTGCGGGCAACTGAAAACAACTCGCAAATCCCCACGATCGTCGGTGAACTGGTGTATGAAAAACGGCTGTTTCCCAAGGCAGTCGGCGGTGAATTGCGGATGTCCTACGGGGCCTTCGGGTTCCGGCGCTACTCCGATCTTGATGTTCTCGGACGCGACGGCGCGCGGGCCGAGGCGGATATCGCGTGGCTGCGCAGCTGGACCTTGCCCGCCGGTATCCGCGCCAGCCTGGAAACCGGTGTGGCCGTCGACACGTTTCGCATTCGCCAGGACAGCAATTATTCGGGCACGGAAAGCGAAGTCACCCCGCGCGCAGGGCTGACGCTGCGGTGGCCGCTGATCAAGACGGAAAAGGGCGGCGCCACACAAATCCTGGAACCCGTCGCAATGATCGGATGGGTCGGAGGCGCCAGCCCGGACGTTCCCAACGACCAAAGCACCGCGGTCGAATTCGACGAAGGCAACCTGCTGTCTCTGTCGCGGTTTCCCGCGTCGGACCGCCGCGAACGCGGGCTGAGCCTGGCCTATGGTGCCAGCTGGACACGCGAAGATCCTGATGGTTGGTCCGCGCGCCTGACCTTGGGTCATATCGTGCGCGACGAAGATCAGCCGGATTTCACCAGCACCTCGGGTCTCGACGGGTTGAATTCGAACCTGCTGGTCGCCGGGCAGTTCCGCACCGCTTCGGGGCTTTCGCTGATCGGCCGGGCCTTGGTCGATACCGGGCTGACGATCAGCAAGGCCGAAGCGCGCGCCGCCTGGATCACGCCCAAGATGGGCCTTGGCGCATCCTACATCTGGCTCGAGGACGATCCCGAGGAATTCCGCACCGACTCCGTGTCGGAATGGTCCATTGATGGCAGCTACCGGATTTCCCGGCACTGGACGGGCACCGCCAATTGGCGTTACGACATAAACGCAAGAAGATCGACCGAAGCGGGGCTGGGCATGCAATACCGGAACGAATGCGTCGATGTGAACCTTTCGCTCTCGCGCCGGTTCACCTCTTCCTCTATCGTTGATCCATCCACCGATATCGGTATTACCGTCGGGCTTCGGGGGTTTTCTGCCCAGGGCTTCAACAACAGTTACACGCGAACCTGCAGGAACTAGAACGACATGAAACGACAGATACGCCGGATCGCATTCGCCCTGATCGCCGCATCGGTTCCGCTTGCCGGCATTGGGACAGCGCAGGCACAGAACCTGTTTGCGCCGGTCATAACCGTGAACGATCAGGTCATCACAAGTTACGAGCTTGAACAGCGCGCCGAAATGCTGCGGCTCTTCCGCGCGCCGGGCAATCCTGCCGAACTGGCGCGGACCCAGCTTATCGAAGAGCGTCTCAAGGCCGAGGCCGCCGAGGAGGCCGGGATCGAGGTCACGCAAGAAGGCATCGACGCCGGGATGGAAGAGTTCGCAGCGCGCACCAACCTGACCACCGAACAGTTCATGCAGGCGCTGCAATCCGGCGGCGTGAGCCCGGAGACCTTTCGTGATTTCGTACGCAACGGCGTTTTGTGGCGTGAACTCGTGCGCACGCGGTTCGCCAACCGCGCTGAAATTTCCGAGGCCGAGGTCGACCGCGCCCTGAACGCGCTGTCCAGCGGGTCGTCGGTGCGGGTTCTTTTGTCGGAAATCATCATGCCCGCCCCGCCCGAAGAGATGCAGGCCGTGATGGCCCGTGCCGAACGCATCAGCCAGATCACCACCCTGCCCGCCTTTGCCGCCGAAGCGCGACAGTATTCGGCCTCCGGCAGCAGCGGCCGTGGCGGACGCATGGGGTGGATGCCGATTACCCAGTTGCCGCCGCAGTTGCGGCCAATCATCCTGTCGCTTGCGCCGGGTGAGGTGACCGATCCGCTGCCTCTGGAAAATGCCATCGCGCTGTTCCAGCTTCGCGCAATCGAGGAAACCGATGTGCAGGCGCCGGAATACGCGGCCATCGAATACGCCGCCTATTACATCGAAGGCGGACGCAGCGATGCCGCATTGGCGCGTGCCGCCAAGATCAAGGCCGAGGTCGACACATGCGATGATCTGTATGGTGTTGCCAAGGGCCAGCCGCCCGAGGTTCTGGAACGCGGCGCAAAGCAGCCCGGTGAAATTCCCGCCGACATTGCGGTCGAGCTGGCAAAGCTCGATCCGGGCGAAGTTTCGACCGCGCTGACCCGCGCAAACGGCCAGACCCTCGTGTTCCTGATGCTGTGCGGGCGCACCCCGCAACTGGCCGAGGACCAGGACCGCGAAACCATCCGGGTGCAATTGCGCGCGCAGCGCCTGCAATCCCTGGCCGAAGGCTACCTGGCCCAACTCCAGGCCGATGCGCGCATCATCGAGCAATGACAGCGCCAATCGCGCTGACCTGCGGTGAGCCCGCGGGCATCGGCCCTGAAATCGCGGCCCGCGCCTGGGAACGGCTGAACACTGAACTGGCGTTCTTTTGGATCGGTGACCCCCGTCATTTGCCGAAGGGCACGGTTTTTTGCGAAATCGCAACGCCGTCCGAGGCGGGTCGCGTCATGGCCGATGCCCTGCCCGTCCTGCGCCATGACTTTGCAGGCGATGCGGTTCCCGGAACGCCGGACCCCGCAAATGCCCAAGGTGTGATCGACGTGATCGCCCGCGCCGTGGATCTTGCGCAATCCGGCGAGACCAGCGCGGTCTGCACCGCGCCGATCAACAAGAAGGCGCTCAAGGATGGGGCCGGGTTCGCCTATCCGGGCCATACCGAATACCTTGCGGCGCTTGGCGGGGATGCAGATGTCGTGATGATGCTGGCCTGCCCGCAATTGCGCGTGGTGCCTGCGACGATCCACATCCCGCTGCGCGAGGTGCCCACCGCGCTGACGGCTGACGGGCTGGAAAAGGTGATCCGCATCACGCATGACGGCCTGCAGCGCGATTTCGGCATTGCAGCGCCGCGCATCGCGGTGGCCGGGCTGAACCCCCATGCCGGCGAAGGCGGCGCCATGGGCACCGAAGAGATCGACTGGATCGCCCCGCTGCTCGATCGTCTGCATGCCGAAGGCCTGGCCATCTCGGGGCCGCTGCCTGCCGACACGATGTTTCACGCCACGGCCAGGGCGCGATATGACGTGGCCGTCGCGATGTATCACGACCAGGCGCTGATACCGATCAAGACGCTGGATTTCGCAGGCGGTGTCAACGTGACGCTGGGGTTGCCATTCGTGCGGACCTCGCCGGATCATGGCACGGCCTTCGACATCGCGGGGCAAGGCGTTGCCGATCCGTCCTCTCTGATCGCGGCGCTGCGCATGGCGGCCGAGATGGCACAGGCGCGCGCGGCATGAGCGGCATCGACACCCTGCCCCCGCTGCGCGAGGTGATCGCTGCCCACGGGCTTTCCGCGAAAAAGTCGCTGGGTCAGAACTTTCTTCTGGACCTCAACCTGACGGCCAAGATTGCGCGGCAGGCGGGCGACCTGACCCAGGCAGACGTGCTCGAGATCGGCCCAGGCCCGGGCGGGCTGACGCGCGGCCTGCTTGCGCAAGGCGCGCGCAGGGTGCTGGCCATCGAAAAGGACGCCCGCTGCCTGCCCGCGCTGGAAGAGATTTCCGCCGCCTATCCGGGCCGCCTGACGGTCATCAACGGGGACGCGCTGGATATCGACCCGTTGGCGCATCTGACGCCACCGATCCGCATCGTGGCCAACCTGCCCTACAACGTGGGCACCGAATTGCTGGTGCGCTGGCTCACCCCGAAAGAGTGGCCGCCATTCTGGGACAGCCTGACGCTCATGTTCCAGCGCGAGGTGGCCGAGCGGATCGTCGCTCAGCCCGGATCGAAGGCCTATGGCCGTCTTGCTATCCTGGCGCAATGGCGCTGCGAGGCGCATATCGCCATGTCGCTGCCACCGGGGGCGTTCACCCCGCCGCCCAAGGTCAGTTCCGCCGTCGTGCATCTGACGGCGCTGCCCGCGCCGCGGTTCCCTGCAGACCCGCAGAAACTGGAACGAGTCGTCGCCCGCGCCTTCAACCAGCGCCGCAAGATGCTGCGTGCCGCGCTCAAGGGGTTTGCCCCGGATATCGAGGACAAGCTGATCGCTGCGGGCATTCAGCCCACCGACCGGGCCGAAACCGTCGATCTTGAACGGTTCTGCGCACTGGCGCGTCTGGTCTGAACGAAAAACGCCGCCCGGTGCAGGCGGCGTTTTCCAATTCCATGCAGGCGGGGGTTATTCCGCCGCGCTGTCCGTGGCCGGCGCCTGGTGCGCGCCGTCGTCGGTCTCACCGGTTTCGGCCGCGTCCTTTTTGGGAGCGCGGGGCTTGCGCGGGCGCTTGGGCTTTTCCGACTTGCTTTCCGGCGTTTCGACAAGACCGCTGTCCTGCTCGTCATCACCGGCGTTGTTGTTTTCGGTGTATTCGCTCTCGTCGCTGCGGGGCTGACCCGCTTCGGCGGATTCGCGTTCCTGACGCTGGGCGCGTTCGCGATCCCGTTCCGCCTGGCGTTCACGGTTCTGGCGCTCCTGCTCTTCGCGGCGGGCGTCCTGTTCCTTTTGCGCGGCGCTCAGCATACGCAGGTAATGTTCTGCATGCTGCTGAAAGTTTTCCGCCGCGACGCGGTCGTTGCCCAGTTGGGCATCACGCGCCAGCTGGTTGTACTTCTCGATGATTTGCTGTGGCGTACCGCGCACCTTGCCCTCGGGGCCCGAGCTGTCGAACACGCGGTTCACGATGTTTCCGACCGAGCGGTTGTTACGGTTGCCCTTAGACCGCGAGCGGGATTTAGATGATCTCATGCTTTAGATTTCCAGCCTTCGTCCGATGCGATTGCCACCAGTGGTGCGCCCTATGCGCCTGACCATTCGAAAGTGGCAGAGTTTTCTGGCTTGGTGCCGAGCGGGACCGCCCTAAGGCATCCACCGCGCTGACACGAAATGAGTAATCACTGTTTGGTGGGTCTGGCAAGAGGGCATGGCGGAAAAATGCTGAAAAACGGCAGATTTGTTGCCAATTTCATACCGCTGACAGCCATTGTCCCTGAACGACGCGGTCGCGGCCGTCCAGATCGGGCAGTACCGCGACCTTTGAAAATCCCGCATCTGCAAACAGGTCCGATACGGGTTTCCCCTGTTGCCAGCCGATTTCCACCATCAGCCATCCACCGGGCTGCAGATGCGCGGGTGCCCCGATGCAGATGGCGCGATAGGCCGTCAGCCCGTCGCCCTCGTCTGTCAGGGCCATGCGCGGCTCATGGGTCAGTTCGGGCGCAAGCGCGCCCATTTCGCCAAATGCGATGTAGGGCGGATTCGATACGATCAGATCGAAACGCCCGTCGACCTGCGAGACCCAGTCGCTTTGACGAAACTCGACCCGCTCGGCCAAGGCAAGCGACCGGGCGTTTTCCCGCGCCACCGACAGCGCGGCTTCGGACAGGTCCGTGCCCAGTCCGGTCGCCGCGGGGCGCTCTGCAAGCAGGCTCAGCAGGATCGCCCCGGAGCCCGTGCCAAGATCGAGAACCCGAAGGAAAGGCACCTGCAACGCCGCCTCGACCAGCGTTTCGGTTTCGGGCCGAGGATCAAGGACATCCCGTGTCACCTTGAAATCCCGACCGAAGAAGGCGCGCAGGCCCGTCAGGTGCGACACCGGTTCGCGGGCCAGCCGACGGGCGATCAACCGTTCGAAGTCTTCGATGTGGCGCGGATCGGCTTCGTCCGTTTCGACCAGCAGCAAGCGCGATTGCGAAATCCCCAGCACATGCGCCATCAGCATCCGCGCGTCCCGCTGCCCGCCCGCGATCCCGGCCTCGTCCAGCTTGCGCGCTGCATCGCGCAGTAACGCGCCGATCGTGGCGCGGCCAGACTCAGCCATCGCTCATCTCGGCCAGCAGCGCCGCCTGATGATCCGCGATCAGTGCGTCGATCACCTCGTCCAGATCGCCCTGCATCACCTGGTCGAGCTTGTAGAGCGTCAGCCCGATCCGGTGGTCGGTCATGCGCCCCTGCGGGAAATTGTAGGTTCGGATGCGTTCGCTGCGGTCACCCGACCCGACCTGCGCCTTTCGGTCGGCGGCCCGTTCCTGCGCCGCGCGCTGGCGTTCCATGTCGAACAGGCGCGATTTCAGAACCTGCATGGCAATGGCGCGGTTCTGGTGCTGGGACTTTTCCGAACTCGTCACCACGATCCCGGTCGGAATATGGGTGATCCGCACCGCCGAATCCGTGGTGTTCACATGCTGCCCGCCTGCCCCGCTGGCTCGCATCGTGTCGATGCGGATATCGGCGGGGTCGATATGGATGTCCACATCCTCGGCCTCGGGCAGAACGGCGACCGTGGCGGCCGATGTGTGAATGCGCCCACCGCTTTCGGTCGTGGGCACGCGCTGAACGCGATGCACGCCCGATTCGAACTTGAGCCGGGCAAAGACACCCTCGCCCTTGACCAAAGCCACGACCTCCTTGATGCCGCCCAGCTCGGTCTCCTGCAGTTCGACGATCTGGAACGACCATCCCCGCGATTCCGCGTAGCGCTGGTACATCCGCAGCAGATCGCCCGCAAAAAGCGCGGCCTCGTCCCCGCCCGTGCCGGGGCGAATCTCGATCATCGCCGGGCGCGCGTCGGCTGCGTCCTTGGGCAATAGTGCCAGTTGCAGCGCATGTTCCAGTTCAGGAAGCCGTGCCCGCAGATCGGGCAGTTCCTCTTCGGCAAGGGCCCGCATTTCAGGGTCGTCCAGCATCGCCTCGGCCTCGGCGATGTCCTCCTGCAGGCGTGTGAAGGCGGTGATTTCCTCGACCACGGGGCGCAGTTCGGCATATTCACGGCCAAGCGCCGCGATATCCCCGCCCCCTTCGGCCATGCGGGCCTCGAGATACTGGAAACGCTGGGTGATCTGTTGCAGGCGGTCTTGCGAAATCATGGGATTGCTCTTTCCCATCTGCGCGCGCGGGTCAAGGGTGCGGATGGGCGCGCGCGTTCAGTCCTGGCGCAGGCGCGACAGCCAGTCTTGGACACGCGCACGGTTCACGCCCATGTCCGATTGCCCGAAACGCAACCGCGCATGGATCAAAAGGTCATCGGCCTTTGCCTCTATCGTCGTGTAATCGGGAAAACCCCACAGCTTAGACCGTGTGACATAGGTGACGCGCCCGTCACCGACCGTTCCGGCCAATACGGACGTGCGCGGTGTCGCCCGGATGATGTCGTCAAGCTGTCCGATATCGCCTGCGCGGCCCTTCAGTACACGGATCACGCCGCCTGGCATGTCGCGGTCTTCGGCGGCGGTGATTGGAACATGCCAGCGCGCCGGATCGCTGGGCGCCATCCGCACCCAGCCCGCGAACCCCGCAACGGTGACGACAACCGCCAGTAAAAGCCAAAAGCTCCAGATCATGCGCATCCCCGCTTTTCCCGGTTACGTTCCGCCGCGCCGTGTCCAGCCCCAAAGGCTGATCAGTTCCATCGCGACATGGGCCCCCGCGATTGCGGTGGCGCCCGTCGTGTCGAAGGGCGGCGATACCTCGACCACGTCCCCGCCCAGCAAGTCAATTCCGCGGATGCCCCGCAGGATCGCCGCCGCCTGCGCACTGCTGAGCCCGCCCCAGACCGGCGTGCCCGTGCCGGGCGCAAAGGCCGGGTCGAGGCAATCGATGTCAAAGGTGACATAGGTCGGATGATCGCCCAGAACCGCGCGGATTTCGTCGCAAACCGCGCGGTTTCCGGCCTCGTGCACGCGCGGCGCGTCGATGATATGAAAGCCCATCGTGTCGGGATTGTCCGTGCGTATCCCCACCTGAACCGAGCGCGCCGGATCGACGATCCCAAGCTTGACGGCCTTGTACATGAAGGTGCCGTGGTCGATCCGGTCCATGTTGTCATCGACCCAGGTATCGGTATGGGCGTCGAATTGCAGCACCGAAAGCGGCCCGAACTTCTCGGCGTAAGCCTTTAGAATCGCAAGGGTTATCGAATGATCGCCGCCCAGGGTGACTGACGCCGCGCCGGCCTGCAGGATGCCCGCGATATGTGCCTGCAGCGCTGCCGGAAAGGCTGGAACGTCCGCGTAATCAAAGGCCAGATCGCCATAATCCGCGATGGCGAACTCGCTCAGCGGATCGTAGCCCCACCCGTAAGGGGCGTCCGGCGATTGCAGCGCGCTCGCCTCGCGGATCTCTCGCGGCCCGAACCGCGTTCCGGGCCGGTTCGTCACCGCCTGGTCGAAGGGCACGCCGGTGATGGCCAGGTCGACTCCCGTCAGATCCTTGGTATAGCGGCGGCGCAGGAACGAGGTTGCCCCGCCAAAGGTGTTCTCAAAGCTCAACCCGCGTAAATCTTGCCGTGTAAACGCCTGATCTACCTGCTTTTTCGCGTCTTCCAGTGACATGGGTCACCCCTGCGCCGGTTGTGCGCGCTCGACCAGCCGCGCAAAGAACGAGGCACCGACCGGCGCCACCGCGTCGTTGAAATTGTAACCCGCCTGATGAAGCCCGGCGCCTTCGCCCTGCCCAAGGAAAAGGAACGCGCCGGGTCGGGCCTGCAGCATGTACGAGAAATCCTCGGCCCCCATTTCACGCGTCACATCATCCTCGACATTGTCGCTTCCCACGACTTCGCGCGCGATCTCGGCGGCGAACGCGGCCTTGTCGGCGTCGTTCACGGTGGCGGGATACCAGACCTGGTAATCCAGTTCGGCGGCCACGTCATAGGCGGCAGCCGTCCCTTCGACGATCTGCGCCATGCGGCGCTGCACCATCTTTTGCACCTCCGGGTCGAACGTGCGCACGGTCCCGCCGATATAGGCCGTTTCCGGCACGATGTTTTCCGCGCTGCCCGCATGTATCTGCGTGACCGAGATCACGAGATCGTCCAGCGCATAGTGATTGCGGCTGCTGATCGTCTGGATACCCTGCGCAATGGCCAGGGCGGCCACCACCGGATCGCGGGTTTCATGCGGCATCGCGCCATGCCCGCCCAGGCCCCGGATATGGATGTTGAACGTGTCGACCGCCGCCAGCAACGGGCCGGGCGCCGTCATGAAGCAGCCCTCGAGCACGCCGGGCGTGTTGTGGATGCCGTACACCTGCGCGATGTCGAACCGGTCCATGATGCCCTCGTCCACCATCACGCCGCCGCCGCCGCCATCTTCCTCGGCGGGTTGAAAGATCAGCGCGACACGGCCCGCGAAATTGCGGGTCTCGGCGAGGTAACGGGCTGCGCCCAGCAGCATCGTCGTATGGCCGTCATGACCGCAGGCATGCATCCGCCCCGGCACGGTCGAGGCATAGGGCAGCCCGGTTTCCTCGGCGATGGGCAGCGCGTCCATATCCGCGCGCAACCCGATTGTCGGCCCCGGCGCGCAGCCTTCGATGATCGCGACGACCCCGGTCTTGGCGATGCCTGTATGAATATCGGAAATCCCGAATTCCTTGAGCCGCTCGACCACGAAAGCCGCGGTTTCATGGCACTCGAACCCCAGTTCGGGATGCGCGTGGAGGTGCTGGCGCCATTGTGCCATGTCCTCGGCATAGGCGGCGATGCGGTTGATGACAGGCATGGGTGGACTCCGGCCGGATGGTTTCGCACTGTCGCACCAAACCGCAATAACGAGAGCACCGCAATGCCCGATGACGCCCTGATCCACGACCCGAATGGCGGGATGCCGCGCCTGCTCGAGATCATGCGCCGGCTGCGCGATCCCGATTCCGGCTGCCCCTGGGACATCGAACAGACCTTTGCCACCATAGCGCCCTACACAATCGAAGAGGCCTACGAGGTCGCCGACGCGATCGAACGGCAGGCCTGGGACGAGCTGAAGGGCGAGCTGGGCGATCTGCTGTTCCAGTCGGTCTTTCATGCCCAGATGGCCGCCGAGGCCGGGCTTTTCACCTTCGACGAGGTCGCCGACACCATGTCGGACAAGATGGTCGCGCGGCATCCGCATGTGTTCGGCGACGAAAGCCGCGACAAATCCGCAGAGCAGCAGACCCGCGACTGGGAGGCGATCAAGGCCGCCGAACGCGCCGCCAGGGCGCAGACCGGCGTGCTGGACGGTGTCGCGGTCGGCCTGCCCGCCCTGCTACGCGCCTACAAGCTGCAAAAACGTGCCGCGCGCGTCGGGTTCGACTGGCCCCAGACTGAACATGTGCTGGACAAGATCGTCGAAGAGGCCCGCGAACTGGAAGAAGCGCGCGATGAACTGGGCCCCGACCAGATCGAAGAGGAAATGGGCGATCTGCTGTTTGTCATGGCCAACCTCGCCCGGCATCTCGGCGTCGAGCCCGAGGCCGCGCTGCGCCGGGCCAACGCGAAATTCACCCGCCGTTTCGCCCGCATCGAGGCGCTCCTGGCCGAGCGCGGCAAGACACCGGACCAGTCGGACCTGGCGGAAATGGATGCGCTTTGGAACCAGGCCAAGGCCGAGGACAAGGCGCGGCAAAATAACTGAGCAGAAAAATCGGGTATTGTTCCGACTAAATTAGTCAGGTAAATGCGGGTGCAGAGACAACCGCGAACCAGGACAGGAGTCACCATGTTTGCACCGTTCCGCACAATCGCCATCACCGCGCTGGCCGGGGCGATCGCCGCGCCCGCCATCGCAGAAGAGGTCAATCTCTATTCCTACCGTCAGCCCGAGCTGCTCAAGCCGCTGACGGATGCCTTCACCGAAGAAACCGGAATCCGGGTGAATGTCGCGCATCTCGATAAGGGCATGGTCGAACGCCTGCAGGCCGAAGGCGACCGTTCGCCCGCCGATCTCGTTTTTACCGTCGACATCTCGCGCCTTGCCGCCGTGGTCGAAGCGGGGCTGACCCAGCCGGTGGAAAGCGAAACGCTTCTTGCGAACGTACCCGACGCCTATCACGATCCCGACGGGCATTGGTGGGGCCTGACGACCCGCGCGCGTGTCGTCTATGCCAGCAAGGACCGTGTCGCCGATGGCGAGGTCACGACCTACGAAGACCTGGCAGATCCCAAGTGGCAAGGCCGCATCTGCACCCGGTCGGGCACGCATCCCTATAATGTCGCTCTGGTTTCGGCGATGATCCATCACCATGGCGAAGACTACACCAAGACCTGGCTGGAAGGCGTCAAATCGAACCTCGCGCGAAAGCCGCAAGGCAATGACCGCGCGCAGGTCAAGGCGATCTGGGCCGGCGAATGCGATATCAGCCTGGGCAACACCTATTACATGGGCGCGATGCTGCAGGACGACGAACAAAAGGAATGGGCCGATTCTGTCCGGCTGATCTTTCCCGTCTTCGAAAACGGCGGCGCGCATGTGAACATCTCGGGTGTGGCGATGACCAAGGCCGCCCCCAACCGCGAAAACGCCCTCAAGATGATGGAATTCCTGACTTCGCCCAAGGCGCAGAAAATCTATGCCCAGGCGAATTTCGAGTATCCGATCGCGCCGGGCACCGAAGCCGATGCATTGGTGAAAAGCTGGGGCAGTTTCACCGCGGATGACACCAACCTGATGGATCTGGCCAAGCTGCGTCCCGATGCGCTCAAGCTGATCGAAACGGTCGATTTCGACGGCTGATCGCTACACATAATGAATCAGAAAGACCCCGCAAGCCACTGGCCTGCGGGGTTTTTTCGTGTTTTCTCTTTCCTGAAATATCCCGGGGGAGCGCGAGGGGGCTGGCCCCCTCGTTTCCGAGGCCCGATAGGGGCCGAGATACAGCTTGCGGCGCAGCCGCGCCTTTGGGTCAGGCGGTGGCCACCCGTTCGTCGGTGCGGGACGGAAACGGCACAAGGCGCCCTGCCTCTTCGTCCCACAGCTTCAGCCGGAACGACGCCAGCGCTTCGGCCCAGCCGATGCGGCGCATCGGGGCGATGGCATCCATCGCGAAATGGCATTTGCGCAGGCGGTAGCTGGGAATGCGCGGGTTGAAATGGTGGATGTCGTGATAGGCGATATTGCCCGTGCCGATATCCCACCAATGGCCGAGGTTCAGGCAGGACGACCCCTGCAGCGCGGCGACCTGCGGGTTCAGGTCGGGCCGCCTGTCCCAATGCGTGTCCTCGAAATTGTGTTGCAGGTAGACGAGGAACACCCCGATCACCCCCGCCAGCACCGCCGAGGCCAGCAGCACCGACAGCCCGGCCCATCCCCCTGCCAGCCAGACCAGCGCGAACCACGCCAGCACCAGCACATTATGCGCCGCAACGCCCAGGACGCCGACATCCTGCGTGTTGCGCGGCCAGCGGTAGCGGATGAAATACGTGTAAAGCCCCCCCAGTCCCAGCATCAGCACCGGGTTGCGGTAGACGCGATAGATCAACCGTTCGACGCGCCCGGCGCGCTGCCATTCCGCAAGGGTCATGGTGTAGACCTCGCCGTCTTCGCGGTGGTCGAGGTTTCCGACATGCGCATGGTGCAGGTTGTGATTGTGCCGCATCACCGCGTAGGGCGTCAGCGTAAAGACCGACAGCCCGTAGCCCGCCCAGTCGTTCCATTGCCGTTTCGAAAACAGCGACGCGTGGCCACAATCGTGCTGGAGCACGTAAAGACGCACCGAGGCAAAGCCCAAGACCACGACGAATGGCGCGGCCAAAATCCAATGCACCGAAGCCAGCGCCCATGTTCCAAGGCCCAGTGCGGCAAAATAGACCGCGAAGGTGCCGAAATAGCTGAGCGCGGCGATCCTGTCGTCTTTTTCGGTGTACTCATGCGTAAAGGCGCGGATGCGTCTGATATCCATTTTGTGCCTCGATTCCCAAGGAACGCCGGTAAAATTCCACCCGGCACGAGATAAAATACACATATGACAGGATATTGACCGGAATGGCCTTCGATCAAGTCCCTGTGTCGGTGCCCTTTTCATTGCGGTGAAAAACACCAATCTTACTGGCATGGATGGTACGAAACCCATAACCGATACGCGCCGCATGGCGGCAGTGCTGCAGCTCTGCGCGGCCGTGTTCTTTGCCGCATCGCCGCTTGTCGTGGGCGGGTTCAGCGGCTTTGCGCCGGATCAGTTCCCGATTCCGCAAGTGGATGTGCCGGTGCAGCCGGCGGGATATGCGTTTTCGATCTGGGGGCTGATCTATCTCTGGCTTGTCGCCGGAGCCGCGTTCGGTCTTGTCAGGCGGTCGGACAGCGGCGGCTGGGCACGGATGCGCTGGCCGCTGACCGGCTCGCTGGTGATCGGCGCGGCGTGGATACCGGCGGCGCAGGCCTCGGTTCCCGTGGCGACGGTGATGATCTGGGCGATGTGGGTGCTGGCCGTCTGGGCGCTGATCGTGGCTGGGCGCGAAGATCGCTGGTGGCAGCGCGCGCCCGTTGCGCTTTATGCCGGCTGGCTGACCGCAGCTTCCTGCGTCGCGCTCGGCCTGGTCCTTGGAGGCTATGGCTGGATGGGTGAGCAAGCGGCAGCCGCGCTGATGATCGCGCTGGCCCTGATCCTTGCGCTGGCGGTTCAATGGCTGCGCCGGGACGAGCCGCTTTATGCGGTCGCGGTCATCTGGGCGCTGGTCGGGGTAATGGTCGCCAACCTGGATCCGCTGAACGCACCGATCCTGACGATTGCCGGCCCCGGCGCGGCAGTTCTGGCATGGGTCGCCGCGCGCGGGCTGCGCGCCTAGCCCTTTTTCTTTTTCAGGTGCTTGGTCAGCGCCCCCGCGTTCTTTTCGCGACGCCCCTTGTAGGGGTTCCTGTCGCCCTGCCCCCGCATGTAAAGGCGGATCGGCGTGCCGGGCATGTCGAACGATTCTCGCAGGCCATTGACCAGGTAGCGGGTATAGCTGTCAGGCATCTTGTCGGGATGGCTGCTCATCACGACGAACCCGGGTGGCCGGGTCTTGGCCTGCGTCATGTATCGCAGTTTGATCCGGCGGCCTTGCGGTGCGGGCGGCGGATGCGCCTCGACCATGCCGGTCAGCCAGCGATTGAGCTGGGCCGTGGGCACGCGCGTGTTCCAGACGGTGTAGGCGCGTTCCACCGCCTCGCGAAGGCGGTCGAGCCCGCGGCCCGTCTTGGCCGATACCGTCACCAGCGGCGCGCCGCGCAACTGCGGCAGCAGGCGGGCGAATGCCTCTTTCAGGTCGCGCAGCTTTTGCTGCTTTTCGTCCTCGACATCCCACTTGTTCACCGCCACCACGACGGCGCGGCCCTCGCGTTCGGCCAGATCGGCGATGCGCAGATCCTGCTGTTCGAACGGGATTGCCGCATCCAGCAGCACGATCACCACCTCGGCGAACTTGACCGCGCGCAGCCCGTCGGCGACGGACAGCTTTTCGACCTTGTCCTGAACGCGGGCCTTCTTGCGCATGCCGGCCGTGTCCCAGATCCGCACCGGCAGCCCGTCCCAATCGACCTGAAGCGAAATCGCATCCCGCGTGATGCCGGCCTCGGGGCCGGTCAGCAGGCGATCTTCGCCCAGCAACTTGTTGATCAGGGTGGATTTTCCCGCATTTGGGCGGCCCACCACCGCGATCTGCATCGGTTTTTCGGGGGTCGGCCAGCGCAGGTCGGCGATACCTTCCTCGGCCTCTTCCTCACTCAGGGTCACATCGGTGTCGGGGGCGGTTTCCTCGGCCTGCTCTTCGAATTCCTCGGCCAGCGGCATGAGTTCCGCCAGCAGGTCGCCCATCCCCTCGCCATGTTCGGCCGACATCCGCAGCGGTTCGCCCAGGCCCAGGCTGTAGGCCTCGATCACACCGGCATCCGCCGCGCGCCCTTCGGCCTTGTTCGCCGCCAGGATGACGTGCTTGGCGCGCTTGCGCAGGATTTCCGCGAAAATCTGGTCCGTGGGCGTGATCCCGGTGCGGGCGTCGATCATGAACAGGCAGACATCGGCCATGTCCACCGCGCGTTCCGTCAGGCGGCGCATCCGGCCCTGAAGGCTGTCGTCTGTCGCATCTTCAAGGCCCGCGGTATCGATCACGGTAAAGCGCAGGTCGCCCAGACGGGCGGCGCCTTCGCGCAGGTCGCGCGTGACGCCCGGCTGGTCATCGACCAGCGCCAGGCGTTTGCCTACCAGACGGTTGAACAGCGTGGACTTGCCCACGTTCGGGCGGCCCACGATGGCGAGTGTGAAACTCATGATCTTGTCGCTCCAGCGATGTCAGGCCGCCGCGATACAGGATTTGCCCGTCAACGGAAAGCGTGGAGTTGCCCGCGCGTGCCTACGATGTAAAGCGTGCGGTTCACCACGACAGGCGCTGTCGTCGCCCCGCCCGGGATCTCGGTTTCGTAGACCAGATCGCCCGACGCGGGATCGAAAAAGCGCAGCGCGCCGTCATTCGATGCCACGACCACGCGGCCGCCGGCCACAACGGGGCCGTAATGGGCAAAGATTTCGACCTGGCGCTTGGGCCGGTTGCGGGTGAAGTTCGGGAGTTCCTTTTTCCACACCAGCGCGCCGTCCTCGGCGTTGAGGCGGACAAGCTCGTTTCGGTCATTGACCAGGAAGACCGAGTTTCCGGCAACCCAGACGCCGCCCATGGCGCCCTCGTCGGCGGTCCAGATGCGGTCGCCGTTGCCGGCGTTCAGGCGCACGGTGCGGCCGGAATGGGTGCCGACATAGATGCTGTCGCCCACGATCATCGGATCGCCGGTGATGTCGGTGACCTTGGTCGAGGCCCGGAACCGGCGCTGGCCGGAAATCGTGGCGTTCCACATGCGTAGCCCGCCCTGACGGAAGGTCGCCTGCAAATCGCCCGCGCCAAAGGCGAAGACGACGAACTGGTCGGTCAGGGCCGGCGCGGCGCCGCCCAGCACGTTCGCGACGTCAGGCGCCCCGCCAAGCTGCCAGCGGATGCGGCCATTGTCCTTTTCGATGCCCCAGGCGGTGTCGTCGCCCGACACGAGGTAAACAAGATCGCCCGCCACGGTGGGCGTGCCGGAGCCGGTCGAATCCAGCTTTTGCTGCCAGACGATCGCACCGGTTTCGGCATCGAGCGCCGTCATCAGGCCAAAGCCGGAAGAAACGTAGACCCGGTCACCTTCATAGGCGATCCCGCCGCCGGTCGCCTGCCCTTCGCTTTCGCGTGCGGGCAGCAGGTTCGTGGCCCACAGGCGCGACCCGTCCGTGCCATGCGCCATGACCTGCGCACCGGAATCGAGCGTGAAGATGCGCCCGCCCGCAACCACTGGGTTGGCGGTAATGCGCGCGCGGCGGGTGTCGCCCGCGCCGATATTGGCGCTCCAGACGCGCACGGGCGCGGTGCCGAGCGCAGGATGGTCCGTGCGGAAGCCGGGCGAACCGGGGGCTTGCGCCCATTCGGTGTTCGCGACCTGTGCAGGCAGAGATAGTGCAACATCCGCCGGGGCTGCGGCGGTGATCTCGTCGGCGCGCAAATCCTCGCGCGGGCCGGGCAGGATCACATCTTTTTCGGCGCAGGCCGACAGGAGCAGCGCCCCCGCGATCCCTGTCATCCACCCGGTCTTAAATCTTGCCATCATCCCGTCCTGGTGCTGCTTTTACTGGTCCAGCGGCGTTTCCGCCAAGGAAGAGGCGATTTGCGGCACCTCGCCCCCCAGCGACACAATCAACTGAGAAGCGCGCCGGCGCAAGCCCGTGGTCGCCTCGGCATCCTGCACGATGCGGCCAAGCCGGTCGAGCGCGGCATCCTGCGCGCCTGTGCCGATGTCGATCAGCGCGATCTGTTCTTCGGATAGCAGACGCAGAATTCCGCCCGCTTGCGCGAAGGATTCGAACTGGCGGCGGCGTTCTTCGGCAGGCAGGTCGGTTTGCAGAACAAGTGCGCGGAAGCCTGCAAGACGGCGATAAATCTCGGGCACATCCCCGTTCGCCGCGACCTGCTGCAGCGCCTCGACCGCGGCGGCGGTGTCACCGGCTGCGGACAATTCACCCGCGCGGGCCAGCGCGATCAGCATGTCCTGCCCTGCCCCCTCTGTCGGTATATCGCCAAGCGCGGCGGCGCGTGACAACGCGCTGTCGCTTTCCAGCGCAGAAATCATGCGGTCGCCAAGCGCCTCGGCGGCTGCGCGGTCCTGCGCCTTGCGCCATTCGTTCCAGCCTGCACCGCCGACGATCAGCAGAACGGCCAGGATACCGATCCAGCCATAGCGGCGGAACAAGGCAAACAGCTTGTCCCGGCGGACTTCTTCGGTAACTTCCTCGATAAAACTGTCGGTTTCGCTCACGCCCGTGCCCCGTCTTGCTTTCCTCCCTCTTATCCGCTCGCCAAGGCCCTGCCAAGGCCCCGATCCTTTTCGCGCTTTCGTGTTGCAGGGTTTCTTGCCTAGTTGGGCGGAAAAGATTAATCTGAACCGATCAGTTTAGAGTATTCCCGTCGAGCACGTCCCGTCGAGATTGCAAAACAACCACGGGGCTGTAAGTAAACGGTCAAGTTGCGATATGCAGGCAAAGGATCCCTGATGCGCCCGATTCCCATCCTCACTGCCATTCTGGTGACAGCGACCCTTTATCTTCTGGTGATGGAGCGCGACGCGCTTTTCGCCTTCGCCACCAGCGGCGAGGTTCCGTCTGCCGAGGAACTGGCGGACCCCGGATCGCCGGCGACGGCAGAGGACGCGCCGGTTGCCGCAGCCGAAACGATGCAGGGCGAAAAGGCGGTCAAGGTCGTCGCGATCCGCTCGACGGCCCAAACGATCGACAGCGCAGTGATCCTGCGTGGTGAGACACGGGCCGCGCGGCAAGTGGAAATGCGCGCCGAAACCTCCGGGCAGATCGTGTCCGAGCCGCTGCGCAAAGGCGCGTTCGTCGATCAGGGTCAGACTTTGTGCCGCATCGATCCCGGCACACGCGAGGCCGCGCTTGCCGAAGCGCAGGCGCGGTTGGCCGAGGCCCGCGCCCGCGCGCCCGAGGCCCGCGCCCGCCTGACCCAGGCCGAAGCCCAACTGCGCGAGGCGCAATTGAACAAGACTGCCGCCGAAAAGCTGTCGCAGGACGGCTTCGCGTCGGATACGCGGGTTGCTGCAACCGAGGCCGCCGTCAGCAGCGCCGAGGCGGCTGTCGAATCCGCCCGCGCCGGGCTTGAAGCTGTCAAATCCGGTGTGCAATCGGCCGAAGCCGCGATTGCGGCGGCACAGCGTGAAATCGAACGTCTGACCATCAGCGCGCCCTTCGCGGGCCTGCTGGAAAGCGACACCGCCGAACTGGGCAGCCTTCTGCAGCCCGGCGCCTTGTGCGGAACGGTGATCCAGCTCGATCCGATCAAGGTGGCGGGCTACATCCCGGAAACCGAAATCGGCCGGGTCGAGGTCGGGGCGCTGGCGGGCGCGCGCCTGTCCGACGGGCACGAGTTGCGCGGCCGGGTGACATTCCTGTCGCGGTCTGCCGATCCGACGACGCGCACGTTTCTTGTCGAAATCGAAATGCCCAACCGCGACCTGGAAATCCGTGACGGTCAGACCGCCGAGATCATGATCCAGGCGGACGGCGCCAATGCGCATCTCTTGCCGCAATCGGCACTGACCCTGAACGATGACGGCGCGCTTGGCGTCCGGGTTGTCGGGGCGGAAAACCGCGTCGAGTTCGCGCCGCTGACGCTGATCCGCGACACCGCCGAAGGCGTCTGGGTGACCGGCCTGCCCGAAGAGGCGCAGGTGATCGTGGTCGGGCAGGAATACGTGCGCGCGGGCGTCCTTGTCGATCCGACATTCCGGGAGGCAGGCGAATGACCGGTATCGTCGACTGGGCCGCATCCCGCGTGCGGATGGTTCTGGCTTTTATCGCGCTCAGCCTTCTGGCGGGCGGGTTCGCCTATACCGGCCTGCCCAAGGAGGGTGAGCCGGATATCGAAATCCCCGCGCTTTTCGTGTCGGTCCCCTTCCCCGGCATTTCGGCCGAGGATTCCGAAAGCCTGCTGGTCAAGACGATGGAAACCGAGCTGTCGGATCTCGACGGGCTCAAGGAAATGACCTCGACCGCCGCCGAAGGTTATGCCGGCGTGGCGCTCGAGTTTGAATTCGGCTGGGACAAGACCAAGATCATGGCCGATGTCCGCGAAGCGATGAACACCGCCGAGGGGCAGTTTCCCGACGGGTTCGAGAAATATTCGATCAACGAGATCAACTTCAGCGAATTCCCGATCATCATCGTCAACCTGACCGGCGATGTGCCCGAGCGCACGATGGCGCGTGTTGCGAAAGACCTGCAGGAACGGGTCGAAGCGATCGACGCCGTGCTTGAGGCCGGGATCGCCGGCAATCGCGACGAGATGGTCGAGGTCGTGATCGATCCCCTGCGGCTCGAGGCGTATAACGTTACGGCCGGCGAATTGATCAACGTGGTGCAGAACAACAACCTGCTGGTGCCCGCGGGCGAGGTGGAAACCGCCCAGGGCGCGTTCAGCGTGAAGATCCCCAGCAGCTTCGACGAGCCGCGCGACATCTATTCGCTGCCGGTCAAGACGAATGGCGACCGCGTCGTCACGCTGGGCGATCTGGCCGAAATCCGCCTGACCTTCGAGGATCGCACCGGCACCGCGCGGTTCAACGGCGAACCGACCGTCGCCCTGCAGGTGGTCAAGCGCAAGGGGTTCAACCTGATCGACACCGCAGACGAGGTTCAGCGCGTCGTGAACGAGGCTTACGCCAACTTCCCCGAAGATTTGCGCGCCACCGTGCATGTCGGCACCTCCAACGACCAGAGCCGGATCGTCGCGTCGATGGTCGGCCAGCTTGAAGGATCGGTCCTGACGGCAATTGCGCTGGTGATGATCGTCGTGCTGGCCAGCCTTGGCAGCCGCGCCGCGCTGCTGGTCGGTTTTGCCATTCCGACATCCTTCCTGCTGTGCTTTGTGCTGCTGGCCGTCATGGGCATCACGATTTCCAACATCGTGATGTTCGGCCTGATCCTTGCCGTTGGCATGCTGGTCGATGGTGCGATCGTGGTGGTGGAATACGCCGACAAGCGCATTTCTGAAGGCGTGGGCCCGATGCACGCCTATGTCGAGGCCGCCAAGCGCATGTTCTGGCCGATCATCAGTTCGACCGCCACGACGCTGTGCGCGTTCCTGCCGATGCTGTTCTGGCCGGGTGTGCCGGGAGAGTTCATGGGCATGCTGCCCGTAACGCTGATCTTCGTGCTGTGCGCATCGCTGATCGTGGCGCTGGTCTACCTGCCTGTCATGGGCGGGGTGACGGGCCGTATCAGCCGGAATTTCAACCGCGCGTCCGACTGGCTGCGCGCCCATAGCCCCTGGGCGGTGCGTGCTGCGCTCGTGCCGGTCGCGCTTTATGCGATGTTCCTGGGCGCGATGCAGGTGATCAACCCCGATTACCTGTTCGGGGCCTTTGGCGGGCAAAACCCAATGACGGGGCCGATGGCCGCGTTTCCCGGCATCGTCCTGTTCCTGATCGCGGCCTTCTGCGCGTCGATCACGCTGGGGGCCGCGCGTGTCGAATGGCGGCGCAAGGCGATCCGGTCGGGGCCGCGGCGCACCGCTTTCGGCTGGCTGATCAAGGTCATCGCCGGCAATCCGGTCATGCCGCTTGTGACCATCGCGGCGGTGATCGGTTTCGTCGTCGGCGTGTTCATGTATTTCGGCGAGAACAGCAACGGGGTCGAGTTCTTCACCGATTCCGAACCCGAGCAGGCCATCGTCTATGTCCGCGCGCGCGGGAACCTGAGCCTCGAGGAAAAGGACGACCTGGTGGCGCAGGTCGAAAAGATCGTCCTGGCGCATCCCGGCATCCTGAACGCCTTTGCCTTTGCGGGCGACGGCGGGTTGAACAACAACACCGGCGGGGCGCAGCCGCCGCTCGACACGATCGGGCAGGTGCAGCTTGAAACCATCCCCTGGGAAGATCGCGCGGCCTATGCCGCCTCCCATCCCGAAGAGGTGACGCTTGCGCAGCTCGATGGCGACGTGATCATTTCCGATCTGACCGCAAAGCTGGAACAGATCTCCGGCATAAGGATCGAGATCCTGGCCCAGGCCCGTGGGCCCGCATCCGCCAAGCCGGTGCATCTGCGCATCAAGGGCGACGACTGGGACAAGCTGATCGAGGCCACGCAATCCGCGCGCGCGCGGTTTGACGAAACGCCGGGCCTGACCCTGATCGAAGACACCCTGCCCCTTCCCGGCATCGACTGGCAGATCGACGTGGATGTAGAAAAGGCCGGCCGTTACGGCGCGGACGTGGCGACTGTCGGCGCGATGGTGCAGCTGGTCACGCGCGGGCTGCTGCTCGATACGATGCGCGTGGACAGCTCGGACGAGGAAATCGAGATCCGCGTGCGCCTGCCCGAAACCGACCGGGTGCTGTCGACGCTCGACACGCTCAAGGTGCGCACGCAGGACGGGCTTGTGCCGCTGGCGAATTTCATCACCCGCCAGCCCGTGCCCAAACTGGCCGAGATCAAGCGCGTGGACGGCAAACGCTATTTCGACGTAAAGGCCGGGGTCGCCGGTGATCTGTTCAAGTTCGTGAACGACAGCCGCGTGACCGTCGGCTATGGCCGCGCAGATGCCGACGGGTCGCTGACGGTCAAGGACTCCAGCTATGCGATAACCGACCTGACCGAGGTCGACAGCGAAGACGCCCTGCGCGACATGACGGGGTCGCTGACGGCCGAACCCGTCACCGCAAACGAACGGATCACGCTGCTGACCGGGTGGCTGGACAGCGGCGCGCTGCCTTCGGGCATCGATTACGAATGGACCGGCGACCAGGAGGACCAGGCCGAAAGCCAGGAATTCCTGCAATCGGCCTTTGCCGCCGCGCTGGGGCTGATGTTCATCATCCTGCTGGCGCAGTTCAACAGCTTCTACAACGCCGTTCTGGTGCTGATCGCCGTGGTGCTGTCCACCACGGGCGTGCTGATCGGCATGCTGGTCATGGATCAGCCGTTTTCGATCATCATGACCGGCACGGGGATCGTGGCTTTGGCGGGGATCGTGGTGAACAACAACATTGTCCTGATCGACACCTACCAGGATTACAGCCGCTACATGCCCCGGATCGAGGCGATCATCCGCACCGCCGAGGATCGCATCCGCCCGGTGTTCCTGACCACGGTCACCACGATGGCCGGCCTTGCGCCGATGATGCTGGGGCTCAGCCTCGACTTCATCAATGGCGGCTACTCGATCGACAGCCCCACCGCGCTGTGGTGGAAGCAGCTGGCAACGGCCGTTGTCTTCGGGCTGGGGATTGCCACGGTTCTGACGCTGGTGTTCACCCCGTCGCTGCTGGCGCTTCGGGTCTGGTTCTCGACCTATATGCGTGCGTTGGGGCGGATGCTGGCGATGCTGACAAAGGGCCGGTCCAGCCGCGCCGCGCAGGATTGGGCGCTGCGCCGGGCCGCGCGCCGGATCAAGGCGCCGGAAATCGTCTGGGACGAAGACGAAGTGCCCACCGTCACCTCGCGCCCGGTGCCGCCGCTCAAAGCTGCAGAATGATGCGCGCGCGCTCGGCGCTGCGCTTCTCGCGGTGAGCGCAGCTAAGAGCGCCCGGCCCTAGGGTCAAGCGGCTTCGTCCTGTTCCGCCGCCTGGCGTTGCCACAGGCTCCAGTAGCGGCCCTTGCGCTCCAGCAGGTCGGCATGGGTGCCTTCCTCGGCGATGCGGCCATCTTCCAGCACGATGATGCGGTCGGCATCCGCGATCGTCGACAGGCGGTGCGCGATGGTCAGCACCGTGCGCCCCTCGCCCGCACGGCGCAGCGCGCCCTGGATTTCGCGTTCGGTTTCTGTATCCAGCGCCGAGGTCGCCTCGTCCAGCAGCAGGATCGGCGGGTTTTTCAGCAGCGTACGCGCGATACCCACGCGCTGTTTCTCTCCGCCCGACAGCTTCAGCCCGCGTTCGCCCACAGCCGTGTCGTATCCCTGTGGAAGGCCCAGGATAAAATCGTGTATCTGCGCTGCGCGGGCCGCTGCGATCACCTCGTCCTCGGTCGCGCCATCCCTGCCATAGGCGATGTTGTAGCGGATCGTGTCGTTGAACAGGACCGTGTCCTGGGGCACGACGCCGATCGCGTCATGAAGGCTGTCCTGGGTCACGTCGCGCAAATCCTGACCGTCGATCTTCAGCGCGCCGCCCTGCACGTCGTAGAACCTGAACAGCAACCGCCCGATCGTCGACTTGCCCGACCCAGACGGGCCGACGATGGCAACGGTCTGTCCGGGCGCCACGTCAAGCGATACGCCTTTCAGGATCGGCCGCTCGGGGTCATAGCCGAATTCCACACGGTCCAGCGTGACGCGACCGCCGGTGATTTTTAGATCGGGTGCGCCGGGTTTGTCGGAAATCTCGGCCGGTTGTTCCAGCAGGTCGAACATCTCGCCCATGTCGACCAGGCTCTGTCGGATTTCGCGATAGACAGTGCCCAGGAAGTTGAGCGGCATGGTGATCTGGATCATATAGGCGTTGACCATAACGAAATCGCCCACCGTCAGCGCCCCGCTCTGCACACCCATCGCGGCCATGACCATCACGATCACAAGCCCGCCGGTGATCAGGAAGCTTTGCCCGAAATTCAGGAATGACAGCGAATAGGATGTCATCACGGCTGCCCGTTCGTAGCCTTCCATCGCCTTGTCGTATCGCGCGGCCTCGCGCGCCTCGGCGCCGAAATATTTGACCGTTTCGAAGTTGAGCAGGCTGTCTATGGCCTTTTGGTTGGCGTCGGTGTCCTGGTCGTTCATTTCGCGGCGCAGTTTCACGCGCCACTCGGTCACCTTGAAGGTGAACCAGACATAGATCGCGATGGTGACAACGACCGTGGCCAGGTACCACGCGTCGAACAGGAAAAAGAAGATCCCCGCCACCAGCAGAAGTTCCAGCACCAGCGGCCCGACGCTGAACAGCATGAACCGCAACAGGAAATCGACGCCCTTGACCCCGCGTTCGATGATCCGGCTCAGGCCGCCGGTCTTGCGCGTGATGTGATAGCGCATTGACAGGCGGTGAATATGGGTGAAGGTTTCCAGCGCCAGTTGCCTCAGCGCGCGCTGGCCGACGGCCGCGAACACCGCGTCGCGCAATTGCTGGAACCCGTTTGTGAAAAGCCGCGCCATGCCATAGGCCACGGTCAGCCCCACCGCGCCAAGCGCCAGCATCGGGACGCCCTCGCCCGACAGCATATTCACCGCGTCGCGATAGAGCATCGGCGTGTAGACCGCGATCAGCTTTGACGCCAGAAGCGCGACCATAGCCAACACCACCCGCCTTTTGACCCATGGCTGGTCCTCGGGCCAGAGGTAGGGCGCGACCTTGCGGATCGTCCGCCAGCCGGATCGCTGCTCGGCGCGCTGCAATTCGTCTTCGCTTGCGGTGTGAAATCTGCTCATGACCGTCCCGGTATGTTCTCCTGCTTCCGGTGATATGGGGCTTTTGCCCGAATGACCAGCCAGAGCCGGGGTCAGGGACGCACGACATGCCCGTCGCGCGGGCTGGTGCGCCCTGCGGCCAGATCGGCCCAGAGCGCAGGCGCGCTGTCCATCCCGTCATGGGTCACGATGTCCAGCCATGTATCCGCATCTGCCGCTATACGCTTCCAGGCGGCGGTGATCTGGGCTTCGATCCTGCCGGGGCCCCATTCCTCGCGCCGCTTGGCGACCTGCGAGGGCGCGAAAAAGAATTGCGGTTTCGGTCCGGGCAGATCCTGCGGCGGGGCGAATTTGTCCCAATGGCTGGTGCCGACGGCGGCGGAATGGCGCAACGCATCGCCCAGATGCGTGTGCAGGCGGGCCTTTACTTCGGCATTGCCAGCCATGTCGACATAGACCGAAGGCACCCGTTCGAGTGTGGCGATCTCGTCATAGTCCAAAACGCTGTCGCAGGCGCCCAGACCTTCGACAAAGGCGCGGTTGCCCGCGCTTGTCAGGCCGACGATGCGATAGGGGCGGTCTTTCGGCTCGGTAAGGAACTTGCACAAACCCAGCCCGGTTTTCGACGACGCGCTGCCCACGATGATCTGTTCTGCGCCGAACCAGTCATTGTCCATCAGCCAGTCGAACAGCAGGTAGGATGTGGCCAGCAATGGCTGCAAAAGAGCGCGCAGATGATCCTCGTGCCGGGGGGTGCCGCGAACGACGCTGTAGGTGTTGTAGACAGCGGCCAGTTCCGCCCGGTGCGCGGCGCGGTCCAGGAACACGCCCTCTGCAACCTTCTCGGGGGCCAGGATTGCGGATTCCGCCATCGGGAAATACCCGTATAGCCGCGTGCCTTCGGGCAGGTCGTCGCACAGGCTTTCGCTGACCACGCCGGTTCCCCAGACCGGCACGATGCCCTGCCCCTCGACACCGCTGGGAAAGAAGGCCCAGTATTTCAGGACATCGCCCGTCGCGGCATAGGTCACGTTGTTGACGGTCAGTGCAAAGCTTTCCAACCGCACACGCGCCGCACCGGGACCAAGCGGATCGTTTGGTGCCTCGGTCACCCTGGCGCGGGTAATGTCCGACTGGTCGACAAGAACGGTTTTCATGCGGGCCTCCCTTTTGTCGGCAGTATGCGACCGGGCGATCCGCTGTCACAGGGGTGACTGCGCGTCACTCTTGCGGCAGGTCGAACACCTGGCCGGGATAGATCAGGTCGGGGTCGCGGATGCGGTCGCGGTTGGCCTCGAACACCTTGAGGAACGCCGTCCCTTCGCCATAGCGGTCGCGCGCGATGGCCCAAAGGGTGTTGCCGGGCTGTACGGTGATCGCCCGGACGCTGCCCTGCTCCGATGCGCCCGCCGCGGCCAGTGCCTTGGCGTCTTCGCGCTTGAACGGGGTTTCGACCCGGCTGACGACATCGCCCTCGGCGCTGACCTGATCGACACGCAAGGTATAGACGCCGGAATCCACTTCTGGCAGGTCCGTGCGCCAGCTGCCATCCGGCGCGATCCGCGATGTGGTTACCGGGGCATTGTCCAGGTAAACCCGCACGAAACCTTCGCCCGGGCTGCGACCGGCAAGTTCGACATCGCCGGACTCGGAATAGGTGATGGCGTCGATTGCGACCGATGACATGACCTCGGGCGACGCCGCGTCCGCATTGGCCGAGGGCTGCAAGACCCGCACGCCCTGCGCGTCCGAAATCAGGACAGCCGGCGCCGTGGGCTGTGCGTCGTCGGGATCGACCTGGGCGGTCTGCTCGGCCGGTTGCTCTTGCGTGGCGGGGGCTTGTGCAACGGGCGGTTGAGCGGTGGGCTGCTGCGGTGCCGAACTGGCGACGACGGGTTCGGATGCAGCGGCGGTCGGCGCGATGATCACCTCCTCGTCCGAGTCCACGTTGCCACCATCCACTGCCACACGGAGCCGCATCATGCGCGGGGTGTCGGATGGCGGCAGATCGATCAGCGCGGCAAAGCTGCCATCGGCGCCGGCGGTCGCTTCACCGACGACCTCGCCTTCGAGAAGCAACTCGACCCTGCCACCCGGCGTTGCCGTGCCCGCCACCTGCGCAAAGCCATCCGACTCGACCCTGACAAGGGCAAAACGCGGCGGTTCCGGTGTCGCGGCCTGCGCGGTGTCCTGCGGGGCGGCAGGTTCTGCGCTGTCCGTCTGAGTGGCCGTGGCCGGCGTGTCCTGATCCGGCGTGACGGTCGGCGCGGGCGCCGCTTGCGTGGTCGTGGAGTCTGACTGGCTCGATTTCGGCGCGGTCGCGACGGAAAGCGGTTCAAGCGGTTCCGACATGCTGTTCCAGATCAGGAACCCGATCGCCGCGACGACCGCCGCAGCGACACCCCCGGCCAAAACTGCCCCCGGCCCGGAGAGGTTTGCGAATTTGCTCATGTCCCGCCTTTTGCGACATTCCCCCTACACCGCGCGCGAACGCGGTTGAGCGACCTTAGCAACACAGCTATCACGGGTCAAAACCGCATTGCCGCAGGAGCACATCAATGACGACCCAACCTTCTGTCTGTGTCTTTTGTGGATCACGCGCCGGCGCCAGCCCGGCTTATGCCGAGGCGGCCGAGGCATTGGGTTACGCCCTGGCGGATAATGGCTGGCGGCTGGTCTACGGCGCGGGCGATGTCGGGCTTATGGGGCTTGTCGCGCGGGCGGCGCAATATGCCGGCGGGCAGACCTTCGGCGTGATCCCGGTTCATCTGATGCAGGCCGAGGTCGGCAAGCGCGACCTGAGCCAGTTCATCGTGACCGAGAACATGCACGAACGAAAGAAGGTCATGTTCATGAACTCGGACGCGATCGTCGTGTTGCCCGGTGGCGCGGGGTCACTCGACGAGTTCTTCGAGGTGTTAACCTGGCGCCAGCTCGGGCTTCATGCCAAGCCGATCTTCCTGCTGGATACCGACGGGTTCTGGCAGCCCCTGGTCGGGTTGATCGACCACGTCATCGAACAAGGCTTTGCCGAAGCGTCGCTCAAGGATTTCATCCGCGTGGTTCAGGATGTTCCCACGCTCAGCGCGGCCCTGCGCGCCGCCCTGTCCTGACGCCAGGTCACCAGCGTATAAAGCGCCAGCGCAATCCAGATCAGGACAAAGGCAATCGCGTGCCACTGGCCGAACGCTTCGCCGAAGATCGCGACGGCCACGAGGAATTGCAGCGTCGGGTTCAGGTACTGCACCAATCCGATCGTGCCCAGCCGCACCCGTTTCGTGGTATAGGAAAACAGGATCAGCGGCGCGCCCGTCATCACGCCCGACACCATGAGCAGCACGCTGTCGCCCAGGTCGCGTCCATAGGCGCCGCCACCGGGTGTCGCATGGGCCAGGATCAGCACCGCCGCGGCAATCGGCGCCAGCATCATCACTTCGCCCGTGACGGATACCACGGGGCCGACATCCAGCCGTTTCTTGATAACACCATAGAGTCCGAAACTGCCCGACAGGATCAGGGCGATCCAGGGCGCGACTCCCAGACCAAATGTCAGTACCAGAACCGCGAGAACCGCCAGCGCCACGGCCACCCCTTGCGCACGGGTCAGCCGTTCGGAAAAGAAGACGCGCCCCAGGGCGACGGCGACCAGCGGGAAAAGGTAGTATCCCAGACTTGCCTCGGTCACGCGGCCGATCTGGATCGACAGGATGAAGACGAACCAGTTCAGCGAGATCATGAGCGCCGCGAACCCGACGATCAGCCGCGACCGCCACGATCCCAACGCCGCGCGCAACTGCGGCAGGCGGCCCTGCCCGGCCAGCACCAACGTGAAAAACAGGGCGGACCACAACGTCCGGTGGGCCAGAATCTCGATCGGCGGGATATGTTCCAGCAGCTTGTAATAGAGCGGCGACAGCCCCCATACGGTGCAGGCCACCACCATTGCCGTAATGCCGCGTGCGGCTTCGCTTGTCATGCCTGTACCCCGGAACTGCCCCTTGGCATGGGCATAGCAATCCTTGCCGGGACAGGCCAGTGGGCTCAGTGGGCGTGGCGCGTGTTGCGCGGGCTCAGCTTCATGTCATGTCCCAGAAGGCACATGTCGCGTGTCCGCGGCGGAAGGCGGCCAGCCTGTTCGAACAGCGTCAGAAGATCCAGGAAATTGCGGCCTTCGCTTATACGGTCACCATCGTACCGGGCCATCAGAAAGGCCGACACCCCGACGGCTCGGTTACGCGTCGCATCCCGCGCCTCGACCCGGAAAGACAGCGCCACGCGTTGCCCCTGTTCGATACCCGCCACCTCGCCGATCCGAATGTTGATGAATTGCCGCGTGATCATCCGATGAAAGGCGGCGAACTCCGTGGGGCCCATCATCTCGAGATCTTCGAGGCCATAGATTCTGGCATCGGGCGTGAACATGCTGTGCAACGCGTTCTCATCCGCGTTTTCCCACACATTGCGCAACAAAGCTTCGGTTCGTGCGACCAAAGACACCGTCCCCTCCCCAACGTCAAAAGAGAACACCCAAGACGCTTGCGACCCTGTCCGCACCGGGGCGCGCGCAACCATTCACAACAACATTCCCGTCAGAGAATAGTTCTGTCCACGAAAAAGGAAAAACCCGCCCTCTTGGACGGGTTCTCCCAACAGGTTTTTGACCGGATCACGCCATGCGCGATGCGACGTTTTCCCAGTTCACCAGATTGTCCAGGAAGTTGGTCAGGTAGGCCGGGCGCTTGTTGCGGAAATCGATGTAGTAGGAATGTTCCCACACGTCGCAGCCCAACAGCGCGGTCTGGCCAAAGCACAGCGGGTTGACGCCGTTCTCGGTCTTGGTGACCTTCAGGCTACCGTCGGATTCCTGCACCAGCCAGGCCCAGCCCGAACCGAACTGACCCGCGCCAGCAGCGGCAAATTCTTCCTTGAACTTGTCGACCGAGCCGAAGTTTTCGGTCAGCGCCTTTTCCAGCGCGCCGGGCATCTTCTTTTCGCCCGGACCCATCATTTCCCAGAACTGGGCGTGGTTCCAATGCTGGCTGGCATTGTTGAAGATGCCGTTCTGCGCGACTGCGCCAGGCTGGTAGGTGCCCTTGACGATCTCTTCAATCGACTTGCCTTCCCACTCGGTGCCGGCGATCAGCTTGTTGCCGTTGTCGACATAGGCCTTGTGGTGCAGGTCGTGGTGATATTCCAGCGTTTCCTTGGACATGCCCAGGTCGGCCAGTGCGTCATGGGCATAGGGAAGATCGGGAAGTTCGAAAGACATGAGTTTTACCCCCTCGTTTTGAATTGCCGTTGGGGGATAAGTGGGCTGCGGCGCGGGCGCCGTCAACCCCACAACATACACTCGGGATGTGCATTCATGCAGCCCGCCCCGGATCAGGGTCGGGCCGCAACAAATTGATCAGGCGTCGAAAAACGCGACTTCGCTTCCGTTTGCGGCCGCTGCCGACAAAAGATCGAAGACATATGCGCCGACAGAACGGAAACAGATCACCCGCGCCTCGCCCTCGCTTTCCAGCCAGATCGCGGCGGCAACCTGCGCCATACGTGTGCGGCGCATTTCACCGGTTCCGAACCGCGCAGGATGGAGATCGACCGGCACCAGCTTGGCCAGAACTTCGCGAACGCGGGCCGCATCGCCCGTCACGCGAAAGAAGGCGCGCGCGTCCGATACCGTTTCCGCCAGGTGATGCGTTCCCGCCAACGCCTTGCGCAACTCTGCCTCGGCTGCGCGTGCTTCGGCATAGGGCAGCAGGATCAGCCATTCGTCGGGCGACATCCATGCCACGGCACGGTCGCCGTTGGCGGAAATCCCGCGCACGGGCGGCAGGTCGGCGCCGATCACGACCTTCACGGCCTGTTTCAGCTTGGCGTTCGACGCATCGCTCCGCAGCGTGATCATGCCTTGCGGACCGCAATCCTCGACCCGGACGATTCCGCTGAAAACCGCATTTTTCACTGCGCTGACAGGCTCAGACATTCTGCTTCTCCCCGTCCTTGTCAAAGAACACCGGATCGACGATCCGGGCCTTGTAGGTCTTGCCATCGGTTCCGGGGAACTCGATCACCTCGCCCATGCGGTCGGGCCCGTTCAGCACCAGCCCCATGGCGATGCCACGCCCCAGCGTCGGCGAATGATAGGTCGAGGTCACGCGCCCCTGAACGTTGCGCTGGCCGTTCGCGTTCTTGCCATCGGCCACCGCATAGGCACCGTCAGGCAGCTTCGAGCCGTCCACCGTTTCCAGGCCCACCAGTTTCCAGCGGCGCGGATCGGTCATGTGGCTGCGTTCCTGCGCGCGCTTGCCGATGTAGTCCTCTTTCTTCTTCGAAATCGCCCAGTCGAGGCCCAGATCCTGCGGGATCACCGTACCGTCGGTTTCATCCCCGATCATGATAAAGCCCTTTTCGGCCCGCATCACGTGCAGCGCCTCGGTGCCATAGGGCATGACGTTGAATTCGGCCCCGGACTCCAGCAGCTTGTCCCACAGCGCACGGGCATGGCCCGCGTCTACCGCGATTTCATAAGACAACTCGCCCGAGAACGAGATTCGATAGACACGGCAGGCAATCCCGCCAAGCTCGCCATCCGCCCACGCCATGAAAGGCAGCGTGTCTTTCGACACGTCCATGCCGCCCAGCTTTTCCAGGACTTTGCGCGCATCCGGGCCGACAACGGCGATCTGGCCGTATTGTTCTGTCACGTTGGCGACATAAACCTGCCAGTCCCACCATTCGGTCTGCAGCCACTCTTCCATATGGGCGTGGATACGGTCGGCCCCGCCTGTCGTCGTGTGGCACAGGAAGGTGTCGTCGTGGATCCGCGCGACCACGCCGTCATCCATCAGAAAGCCGTTCTCGCTGCACATCAGGCCATAGCGGCAGCGCCCCGGCTTCAGCGTGCTCATCATGTTGGTGTAGAGCATGTCGAGGAATTTCCCCGCGTCCGGCCCCTTGACGATCAGCTTGCCAAGCGTCGAGGCATCGAGCATCCCCAGCGACCCGCGCGTCTGGTTGATCTCGCGCGCAACAGCCTGCGCATGGGATTCTTCCCCGCGCGGATAGCAATAGGGCCGCCGCCAGTGGCCCACCGGCTCGAAATAGGCGCCCTGCCCTTCGTGCCAGTCCTGCAACGGCGTGCGGCGGATCGGCTGGAACACCTTGCCACGCGCCTCACCCGCAATCGCGCCCATCGAAATCGGCGTATACGGCGGGCGGAAGGTCGTGGTCCCGGTTTGCGGGATCGGCTGGCCCAACGCATCCGACAGGATCGCCAGGCCGTTGATGTTGCTCAGCTTGCCCTGGTCGGTCGCCATGCCCAGCGTGGTATAGCGCTTGGCGTGTTCGACGGATTCGAACCCTTCGCGCGCGGCAAGCTGGACGTCGCTGACCTTGACGTCGTTCTGGAAATCCAGCCACGCCTTCATCCGCAGCTTGATGTCGGCGCCCTGCGGCATCAGCCAGACCGGTTCGATCGGCGCCTCATCAGGCGTCGACGCCTGCGGCGCCTCGGCCTTTTTCGGCTTGGCGCCCACGGCCTTGGCCGCCGCCACGCCGGCCGCTGCCGCATCCGCCAGAACCTCGGCCAGGCCCATATACCCGTTCGCGGTGCCCGCTGGGATCACGAACGCCTCGCCCGCTGCGCCCGTGGGTGCCAGATCGGCATTGGGGCGGAACATCGCCTGCGCGTCGTCCCAAGTCAGCTTGCCCCCGCAATGCGACCACAGATGCACCACCGGCGACCAGCCACCCGACATGGCGACAGCATCGCACTTGATTTCCTCCAGCACGGCGCCTTCGCCGGCCTGCGCGCAGATCGCCACGCCCTCGACGCGTTTCGCGCCCTTGACCTTGGCGATGGCCTTGCCGGTTTCCACGCGGATTCCCAGCGCGCGCGCCTCGTCGGCCAGCGCACCGCCGCCACCGGCGCGGGCGTCGATGATCGCCGGCACTTCGAGCCCAAGCCCCTTGAGCGTGATCGCCGTGCGATAGGCATCGTCGTTGTTGGTCACGACGACCGTGCGGTCACCGATGGACACGCCGTAGTTCACGGCGTAGTCGCGCACGGCGCTGGCCAGCATCACGCCGGGGATATCGTTGCCCGCAAAGGACAGCGGCCGTTCGATTGCGCCCGTGGCTGTCACCACCTGCTTGCAACGCAGACGCCACAACCGGTGGCGCGGCCCGGCCGGCCCCGGCGCGTGATCGCTGATGCGCTCATAGGCCAGCACATAGCCGTGATCGTAAACGCCCGCCCCCATGCAGCGGTCGCGAAGCACAACGTTCTTCATGCCGCGCAGCTCGGCCAGGGCGGCATCCACGAACTCGGCCGCGGGCTTGCCATCGACGGTGCCGCCATCGACGGGCGCCCGCCCGCCCCAATGGGCGGTCTGCTCGATCAGCAGAACCTGCGCGCCTGCACGGCCTGCCGTCAGCGCAGCCTGCAGACCCGCGACGCCGCCGCCGATGACCAAAACGTCCACGAAGGCGTAGAAATGTTCATAGGTGTCTTCGTCGCGCACATGCGGCTCGGGCGCGCGGCCAAGGCCCGCCGACTGCCGGATGAAGGGTTCGTAAACGTGCTTCCAGAAGGCGCGCGGATACATGAACATCTTGTAGTAGAACCCCGCCGGCAGGAACCGGCTGAAATAGGTGTTCACTGCGCCCACGTCGAATTCCAGGCTGGGCCAGTGGTTCTGGCTGGTGGCGGTCAGCCCATCGAACAGCTCGGTCGTGGTGGCCCGCTGGTTCGGCTCCAGCCGGTTGCCGCTGCCGAGATTGACCAGCGCGTTGGGTTCTTCCGCACCGCTGGCGACCATGCCGCGCGGACGGTGATACTTGAAGCTGCGGCCAACCATCATCTGCCCCTGGGCCAGCAGGGCCGAGGCGAGCGTGTCGCCCTCGTGCCCGGTCAGGTGCTGACCGTTGAAGGTGAAATTGACCTTCCGGGCGCGGTTCAGGAACCGGCCGCCCTGTGCAAGACGCGTGCTCATGCGAATTCTCTCCACGTCCAGCCCGGCCGCCTGGCCGAGATCTTGTCCTTGATGTCCTGTGGCGGTTCGGTGGTCTGCGCCGAGTACGTGCCGAACACTTCGAGCGTGTTGGTGTCGCGCGCCGCGTGGAACCACTTGCCGCAGCCATTGGCATGCCGCCAGCGTTCAAAATGAACGCCCTTGGGGTTTTCGCGCATGAACAGGTAGCCTTCGAAATCGTCATCGGACGATCCCGGGCCGAACCGTTTCAGATGCGCCTCGCCGCCGGGGGCAAGCTCGGTTTCGTCGGCATGCAGGCCGCAATAGGGGCATTCGAGGATCAGCATTGCGCGCTCTCCTTGACCGGATGCCGGGGGCGCTGCCCCCGGACCCCCGGGATATTTGCAGAAAGAGAAAACAACCGGGTGCGAGGTTCAGTCATCAGTGCGCCACCCCTGCGGCCACGCTTTCGTCGATGAACTTGCCTTCGCGGAAGCGGAACATCGAGAACTCGTCGCAAAGCGGGCTGCTGCCCTTGGCCATAAGCTCGGCAAAACCCCAGCCCGAGCCGGGGATCGCCTTGAACCCGCCAGTGCCCCAGCCGCAGTTGATGAAGCAGTTTTCCAGCGGCGTTTTCGACAGGATGGGCGAGCGGTCGCCGGTCATGTCGACGATGCCGCCCCATTGCCGCAGCATCTTCAGCCGCGAGATCATCGGGAAGGTCTCGATCAGTGCGCGCACGGTTTCCTCGATATGGTGGAAACTGCCGCGCTGGGTGTAGTTGTTGTAGCCGTCGGCCCCGCCGCCGATCACCATTTCGCCCTTGTCCGATTGCGACATGTAGCCGTGCACCGTGTTGGCCATCACCACCACGTCCATGCAGGGTTTTATCGGCTCGGACACCAGCGCCTGCAGCGCCACGGATTCGATGGGCAGACGGAAGCCCGCCATTTCGGCCAGAACACCCGAATGGCCCGCCACGACGATGCCCAGCTTGTCGCAATCGATCGCGCCGCGATTGGTGTCGACACCGACCACGCGGCCGCCCTCCTGACGAACGCCGGTGACTTCGCATTTCTGGATCACGTCCATGCCCATGTCCGAGCATGCCCGCGCATAGCCCCAGGCCACCGCATCGTGGCGCGCGGTGCCGCCGCGCGGTTGCCAAAGCGCCCCCAGAACCGGATAGCGCGGTCCGTCGATATTGATGATCGGCACCAGCTTTTTCACTTCGTCAGGCTTGATAAACCGCGTCTCTACCCCCTGCAGGGCGTTCGCATGTGCCGTGCGCAGGTAGCCGCGCACCTCGTGTTCGGTCTGGGCCAGCATCATCACGCCGCGCGGGCTGAACATGATGTTGTAGTTCAGATCCTGGCTCAGGTCTTCGTACAGGCTGCGGGACTTTTCGTAGATCGCCGCCGAGGGATCCTGCAGATAGTTCGATCGGATGATAGTCGTGTTCCGGCCCGTGTTGCCGCCGCCGAGCCAACCCTTTTCCAGGATCGCCACGTTGCGGATGCCGAAATTCTTGCCGAGGTAATAGGCCGTGGCCAGGCCGTGCCCGCCCGCCCCGATGATGATGACATCATACTTCTTCTTTGGTTCGGGGCTTTTCCAGGCCCGTTCCCACCCGGTGTGATAGCGCGCAGCCTCACGCGCGACGGCAAAGACGGAATATCTTTTCATGCGGGCCCCATTCTCGCGGCGAACGAATCCATGACGGATTGCTTGCGTGTTTACTTACCCTTCAGGCGGTTTTGCCCACGTTTCGAAACGTCACAATACGGCGTGGTTGCGACATGCGTCAGTTTACCCCTTTTTTGCCCGCCCCCGCACCTATACATGAATGGCCAATCTAAGGGAGGCGAGATGCTGTTCTGGATCATCATCGGTGTGCTGGCCGTGGCAGTTGCCGCGCTGTTGGCGGTGGCGCTTGTCCGGGGGCGGCGCGATGCCGAACACCCCGCCGCCTATGACCTTCGCGTCTATCGCGACCAGTTGAAAGAGGTCGACCGCGACCTTGCCCGTGGCGTGATCGGGGCAGACGACGCAGAACGCATCCGCGCAGAGATTTCGCGCCGCATCCTTGCCGCCGACGCGCAATTGCACGAGGCCCGCGACAGCGGCGACCAGCCCGCGGGCGTGTCGCGCGCCGTGGCGGGCGGCACCGCGGCCGTTCTGGTGGCTGGCGCGATCGGCATCTACTGGCAACTCGGGGCGCCGGGCTATGGTGATCTCGGGCTCAAGGACAGGATCGAAACCGCCCGCGAATTCCGTGAGAACCGCCCCAGCCAGGAACAGGCCGAGGCACAGGTGGCCCTGCCCGACCTGCCGCAAACCCCGTCCGAGCAATATATCGAACTGGTCAAGCGCCTGCGCGAGGCCGTGGCCCAACGTCCGGGCGACCTGCAGGGCCAGACCCTGCTGGCCCGCAACGAGGCGGCGCTCGGCAATTTCAAGGCCGCCTACGAGGCGCAGCAAGCGGTGCTGTCGATCAAGGGGGCCGAGGCGACCGCTTCGGATTATGCCGATTACGCCGACATGATGATCCTTGCCGCCGGCGGTTATGTCTCGCCGCAGGCCGAAACCGCGCTGCGCGCAGCCTTGGCGCGCGATCCGGGCAATGGCACCGCACGCTATTACATGGGGTTGATGGCCGCGCAGACCGGCCGCCCCGACCAGGCGTTCCGCGTCTGGGACGCACTGCTCAAGGAAGGGCCGTCCGACGCGCCCTGGGTGGCGCCCATTCGCGGCCAGATCGAAGAGATGGCCGCCCGCGCCGGGGTGAACTATACCCTGCCCGCGATGGACAGCCTACCCGGCCCCACCGCCGCAGACATGGCCAACGCCGCCAACATGACGCCTGCCGAACGCCAGGAAATGGTGCGCGGAATGGTCGACCGGCTGATGAACCGGCTTGCGACCCAGGGCGGTTCGGCCGAGGAATGGGCCCGCCTGATCGTGGCGCTTGGCCAGTTGGGCGACACTGCCCGCGCCACGGCCATCTTCAACGAGGCGCAACAGGTGTTTGCCGAACGGCCGCAAATGCTGGCCACCGTGCGCGCCGCTGCTGCCCAGGCAGGGCTGACCGGCGCCGCCACCCTGCCCGGCCCCACCGCCGAAGACATGGAAAACGCAGCCGAAATGGCCCCTGACGACCGCCAGGACATGATCCGCAATATGGTCGCGCGCCTGGCCGAGCGTCTGAACGCCGATGGCGGCAGCCCGCAGGAATGGGCCCGCCTGATCAGCTCTTACGGGGTGCTGGGCGATGCCGAAGGCGCGAAAATCGCCTATCAGACCGCACGCGCCGCGTTCGAGGACGATCAGGCCGCGCTTGGCCTGATCGACGACGCGGCCCGCGCCGCAGGCCTGTCGGAATGATCTTCGACGATATCGACGGTTTCGCGGGCGCATTGGCGCCTATGCAGGCGGTGGCTGGCCTCGATCTTGGGGAACGCACCATCGGGGTGGCCGTGTCCGATACTTTCCTGTCGGTAGCGACCCCGCTGGAAACCATCCGCCGCAAGAAGTTCGGGCTGGATGCTGAAAAGCTTCTGGCCATCGTGGCCGCGCGCAATATCGGCGGGCTGATCCTGGGGTTGCCGCGCAACATGGACGGCACCGAGGGGCCGCGCTGCCAGTCGACACGCGCATTCGCGCGAAACCTGGCGCGGCTCACGGACCTTCCCATCACCTTCTGGGACGAGCGTCTTTCGACCGTAGCCGCCGAAAAAGCCCTGCTCGAGGCGGATACGACACGAAAACGTCGCGCCGAGGTTATAGATCACGTGGCCGCGTCTTATATCCTGCAAGGGGCGCTCGACCGCCTGCGACATCTGAGGGCAGAGCTGTGAAAGACGACATCTGGCAAAGAAAAGAGATCGAGTCGCCCTGCGTGAAGATCTGCGTCGTGCACCCCGAGGAACGCATCTGCACCGGCTGCTACCGCACGATCGACGAAATCACCCGCTGGTCGAAAATGGCGCCCGAGGAGCGGCAAACCATCATGGCAGAGCTTCCCGAACGCGCGCCGCGCCTGGCCAAGCGGCGCGGTGGACGCGCGGCACGGCTGAAACGCTGATCGCTCAGTCCGCGCGCAGCCAGTCTCCGATCCGCGGCAATTCCGGTCGGAAATAGGCGATCATGCGCCCTTCTGCATGTTCGTCGGCCGCGTTCCAGGGTGCGACCCCGTGCAGCGCCATCCGGTGCAGCAGATAGGCCTCGCCCGGTTGGGCGGGCAGTTCCAGCCGCTCGCATGTCTCGAACACTTCGGCACGCGCCGTTTGATACACATCCGTCACGTCGATATCGGGCCATTGTTCGGGCGGCACACCATCGAACGCCTGCACAAAGGCACGCCGCATGACATGGTGGCTGCCCGGCCAGACCACCAGCGGCGCGGCGCCCTCGGGTACGGGGTTGAGGGGCAGCCCCAGAATCCAGGCATGGGGTTCCTTCAGCATCCGCCGCCGTTGCGGGCCGGTCGCCAGTAACCCGTCCACATGCGCGGCATCGCGCCTCTGGCGATAGCGGAACGCGCCTGCGCTTTCGCCCCCGCGCGGACGCGGATAGCCCGGCCATATCACCGACACCTGCGCAGGATGCATGGGCAGCGGTCCGAACAGGCTGTCTGCGAAATCGCGGGCCACACCCGTCAAGGGCGTTGCGTCCAGCGTTCCCGACGCGTCGTTCGGCAAGGCATCCACACCGACGAACCATGTCCCTTCGCAGACCAGCCCGTTGGCGCGCTGCGCCGGATCTTCGACCGCCTCGCGCGCGCGGCGCAAAGCGGCGGAAAGCCAATCACGCAGCGCCGCGTCGGCGTCGAACGCCACCCAGCCGTCGCGCGTGTAATTCCCCCGCATGGATCAGTAACCGAGCGCCTTACGCAGCATGTTGAGCGCAACAAGCGTCAGGAACACCGCGAAGATGCGCCGCAACCGGGCGCCATCCATGCCGTGGGCCAGCTTGACCCCGATGGGTGTCGTCAGCAGCGTCATGGTGATCACGACCAGAAAGGCGGGGCCGTTCACCGCACCCAGCGTCAGCGGCGGCGCGTCCTCGACCGACAGGAACAGGAAGCCCACCACCGCCGGAACCGCGATGATCACGCCGAACCCGGCGGCCGTGGCGACCGCGCGATGAATCGGCGTGTTGTAAAGGCTCATCAACGGCACGCCGAAACTGCCGCCACCAATCCCCATCAGCGCAGACAGGAAACCCACCATCGGCGAAACGATTGCACGGGCCAGCCCCTTTGGCATCTCAGACCCCAGCCGCCAACTGGACTTTCCCAGGCCCAGATAGGCGCCGATCACCAGCCCGAGCCCGCCGAAGATGCCCTGCAGCACGACCGAGCGCAAAGAAGCCGCGACCAGCACACCGACAAGCGCGCCGATTGCGATCCCCGGTCCCCAGCCGCGCAGTATGCCCCAATCGACGGCCCCGCGCTTGTTGTGGGTCAGGACGGACCGAACGGATGTTACGACAATCGTCGCCAGCGATGTGGCAAGGCAGACCTGCATAAGCTGTGGCCCGTCATAGCCGAGCGTCTTGAACGCATAGAAATAGGCGGGCACCAGCACGATCCCGCCGCCGACGCCCAAAAGGCCCGCAAGCACTCCGGCAAACCCGCCGATCACAACGAGCAACAAAAGCATTTCCAGCAACAGCATGGTGTCAGGCATCAGAAAGTCCCCTCGTTCGCGCGCGCTTGGCCTACACCGCCGCGCCGCCGAAGGCCAGAGCGTCCGGTCCGATCCGAGATGATGGTTGTGGCTTTCCCGCAAACGGAACGAAACCGCGCGGTTGCGGTCCGAAACTGCGCGGTTTCTGCATATTTATCCGGCGCCTGCGTAGACCTGGCTCAGGCCGCCTGAGCGGTCTCCACGGCCAGAAGCGCGCGCTCGACCACCTCGAGCCCCGCACCGTCCGCTGTCGCGTTTTCCGACAACACGCGCCGCCATTGCCGCGCGCCGGGCCGCCCGTGAAACAGCCCCAGCATGTGCCGGGTAATCTGGTGGAGGCGTCCGCCCTCCCGCAGGTGCGTCTCGATATAGGGCATCATCGTCGCGACGATATCGGATGGACCTTGTGCTGCGGATGCTGCACCGAATACACTGGCATCGGCCTGCGCAAGCATGTCCCAAGGGCGGTGATAAGCCGCGCGCCCGACCATCACGCCATCAAGCCCGCTTTCCAGAAAATGCACTGCGTCTTCAATGCTTTCCACGCCGCCATTGATCGAAATATGAAGGTTCGGGAACAGCATCTTCATCCGCTGGACAAGATCGTAGTCGAGCGGCGGAATATCGCGGTTCTCCTTTGGTGACAGGCCCTGAAGCCATGCCTTGCGGGCGTGGATCGTCACCCGTTCGCAGCCTGCCGCCACGATCTGCGACAGGAATTCGGGCAGCACCTCTTCGGGGTCCTGGTCATCCACGCCGATGCGGCATTTGACCGTCACGTCGATATCGACCGCATCGCGCATCGCGCGCACGCAATCGGCCACCAGCGCCGGGCTTTTCATCAAGATCGCGCCGAAGGTGCCCGATTGCACCCGGTCGCTCGGACAGCCGCAATTGAGGTTGATTTCATCATACCCACGCTCAGCCCCCAACTTTGCCGCAACCGCCAGCTCACGAGGCTCGGAACCGCCAAGCTGCAGCGCGACGGGGTGTTCCTCGTCGTTGAAATCCAGCAGGTGCAGGGCATTCCCCCGCACCAGTGCGGGCGCCGTCACCATCTCGGTATAGAGCAGGGCCTGACCGCTGATCAGACGGTGGAAGAACCGGCAATGCCGGTCGGTCCAGTCCATCATGGGGGCGACGGACAGGCGGGCGGCGTCTGATATGCGGGCACTTTTCAGCATGCGGTGCAGATAGCCCATGCAACCGCCTTGTTCCAGTGCCCAATCCAGCGCGGTTTCACGTCGCAACCCGGTATCGACGTCACCAAACCGCTTGCACAAACCGCTGCTGATCTGACACGACAGGATATGGCATCGCCCGTCACGGGCGTCGTCCAATAACGTACCGATGCCTTCTCCGCCGGAGGGGCGTTTCTGGAATGGCCGGGGGCGGACGCTCTCCGGCGTGGCCAAGCCGCCTGAGAGGTTCACATGGCACTTATCACCCTTCGTCAATTGCTCGATCACGCGGCTGAACATGGCTATGGCGTGCCGGCGTTCAACATCAACAACATGGAACAGGGGCTTGCGATCATGAAGGCGGCCGCGAAATGCGACTCGCCCGTGATCATGCAGGCCAGCCGTGGCGCGCGGTCCTATGCAGGCGACATCATGCTGCGCCACATGATCCAGGCGCTTGCCGAGATGTATCCGCATATCCCGCTTTGCATGCATCAGGACCACGGCAACAACGAACAGACCTGCCTGTCGGCGATCCGGCACGGGTTCACCAGCGTGATGATGGACGGATCGCTCGAGGCGGACATGAAAACGCCGGCCTCGTACGACTACAATGTCGACATCACCGACCGCGTCAGCCGCATGGCGCATTGGGTCGGCGCCTCGGTCGAGGGGGAGCTTGGCGTCCTTGGTTCGCTCGAAACCGGAGAAGCCGGCGAAGAGGACGGATCGGGTGCAGAAGGCAAGCTGACGGCCGAACAATTGCTGACCGATCCCGATCAGGCAAAGGATTTCGTGGCAAAGACACAGGTCGATGCGCTGGCCATCGCCTGCGGCACCAGCCACGGCGCTTACAAGTTCAGCCGCAAGCCGACGGGCGACATTCTGGCGATCAGCCAGATCGAAGCGATTCACGCCAAGATCCCCAACGTGCATCTGGTGATGCATGGGTCGTCGTCGGTTCCGCAATACCTACAGGATCTGATCAACGAATACGGTGGCGAGATGCCCCAGACCTATGGCGTGCCGGTAGAAGAGATCGAGCGCGGCATCAAGTCTGGCGTGCGCAAGGTCAATATCGACACCGACAACCGCATGGCGATCACCGGGCAGTTCCGCAAGGTGGCTATGGAGAAAAAGACCGAGTTCGACCCGCGCAAGTTCATGATCCCGGCGATGGAAGAGATGGAAAAGCTGTGCCTCGACCGGTTCGAGCGGTTCGGGACGGCCGGCAACGCGTCAAAGATCTCCCCGCTTGACCTGGACGAGATGGCCAAACGCTATGCCGACGGGTCTTTGAAGGTCTGAAAACGCGGGCGGCGCCAAAACACCATGGCGCCGCCCTGCCCCGTCATTTCTTGAGGTTGGTCCAGATCTGGTCATAGACCTCTTGCGTGGCCTGATCGCAGACCTCGATGAAGACGCCCGCACCCGCATCCGCCGGCGGGTTCGATTCCGGCTGGGTGGCCAGCGTCGGATCGAGGTACGGCTCGACCCCCGACACACCCGCGTTGTAGCGCGCATAGTTGGTTACGGCGGCGATATTTTCAGGCTCGAGCAGGAAATCCATGAACTTGATCGCGTTGTCGCGGTTCGGCGCGTCCTTGAGCAGCACGACGTTGTCCATCCACACGATGTAGCCCTGCTTGGGGAAGGCGTATTCGATATTGGCGCCCTCGGCGCGGGCCTTGGCGGCGAACCCGTCATAGATCTGGCCAACTGCCGCGTCACCCGACACCAGCACTTCTTTTGCTGTGTCCGAGTTGAACGACGCCCAATGCGCCTTGGCGTCCTGCAGCATGGCGTTCAGAGCCTTGAGCTGTTCACGGTCTTGGCTGCATTGCGGGATGCCCATATGCAGCGCCGCCATCGCCAGAACCTCGCCCTGGCTGTCGAGCATGTTGATCTTGCCCGACAGTTCGGCGGGCGGGTTGAACAGGATGTCGGTGGTGCCGATATCGCCCTTGTAGGCATCGCGATTGACCGCGAACGAGGTCGAACCCCACTGATACGGGATCGAATGCGCGCGGCCCGGATCAAACGACGGATCGGCCCATTCGGGCTGGATGTTGCCCTTGTTGGCAAGCTCGCCTTCGGCGATGGTGTCCAGCAGGCCCTCGCCGGCCATGATCTTGACCATGTAGTCGCCGGGCACCGCAACGTCGTAGGTGCCGATGGCCCCGGCCTTAAGGGCAGCCAGAAGCGCCTCGTTGCTGTCATAGGTGTCCATGACGATTTCGACATCATTCTCGGCGGCGAACTTGTCCAGCAGCTCCTGCGGGATGTATTCGAACCAGTGATAGATCACCAGCTTGCCTTCGGCCATGACGGCGCCCGCGGTCAGTCCAAGCGCCGCGGCCAGCGCCGTTGTGTGCAGCAGTTTCTTCATGATCTTCTCTCCGTCTGTTGGGTTATTTGGTGTTGTCCCTGCGGCTGATCAGCCAGGACAGGGCGACCATCACCACCGACACGCCCAGAAGCATGGTGGATATGGCCATGATATTGGGCTTTATGCCCTGTTTCACCGCGCCGAAGATCGCCGTGGGCAGGGTTTCCACGCCCGCGCCCTTGACGAAATTGGTGATGATGAAATCGTCCAGCGATACGATGAACGCGAGGATGAACCCCGAGATGATGCCGGGCATCATCAGCGGCAAAAGCACCCGGGTGAATGCCTGGCGCCGCGTGGCATAGAGATCCTGCGCGGCCTGTTCGTAACTGGCCTCGATCCCCTGCATCCGGGCCGAAATCGGCAGGTAGGCAAAGGGAATGCAGAACGCGATATGCGCCAGCAGGATCGTCAGCAGGCCGCGATCGAACCCGATGGCGTTGAAAAAGATCAGCGTCGCCACGGCGGTCACGATTTCCGGCACCATCAAGGGCAACGAAATCAGCCCGAAGGACCACGTGCGCAGGCGGAACCGCCCGCCGCGAATGATCGCCGTCGCCGCAAGCGTGGCGATCGTGGTGGCGACGCTTGCCGCGATCAGCGCGATCACGAAGGAATTGCGCGCCGCCAGTTTGAACTTTTCGCTTTCGGGACCGGTGAACACATCCGCGTACCAGCGCAGGCTGACGCCTTCCCAGTTGGTGATCGATTGCGAGGCGTTGAAGCTGTAGATCGTCACCACCACCAGCGGCGCGTAAAGCACGAACAGGCACAGCAGCGTGACCGCGCGAAAGCCGGGATAGACCCGCAGGTTATACGACCGCGCCGCCATCAGCCGTTGCCCGCCCTTGCCTGCTGCCGGGCGAAGATCAGCAGCAGGATCAGCACCATCGTCAGCAGGATCATCGACGCCGCCGCCCCGAACGGCCAGTTGCCGGCATTGCCCTTGAACTGCTCTTCGATCAGCGACCCGATCATGAAGGTCTTGGCCCCACCCAGAAGGTCGGGCGCCAGGAACGACCCCAGCGAGGGCACGAAGACAAGGATGCAGCCCGCCACGATACCGGGCTTTACCGCCGGGATCACGATGCGCCGCAGGATCACCCATCGCGGCGCATAAAGATCGGCTGCCGCCTCGGACAGCGAGAAGTTGTAGCGTTCCACCGCCGCGTAGATCGGCAGTACCATGAACGGCAGGTAGGAATAGAACAGGCCCAACTGCACCGCGAGGTTCGTGTTTACGATCGACAGCGGTTCCGACAGGATGCCAAGACCGAGCAGCGCATCGTTCAGCGGGCCCTGATCGCGGAGCAGGAACTTCATCGACACGGTGCGGATCAGCAGGTTCACCCAATAGGGAATCGTGATCAGGAACACCCACAAAGCGCGCTGCCGCGCGGGCCGTGTGGCGATGAAATAGGCGGTTGGAAACCCGATGGCGAGGCTCAGAAGCGTGGCCGCCCCCGCCTGCCAGATCGAGCGCCAGAATATCAGCAGGTAAGTCCATTCGATGCTGCAGGGTTCGTCGCCGAAAAGGCCGCGATTGCAAAAGAACTGGTCATAGGCCGACAGGGAAAACTCCCAGATCACGCCGCCGCGGAATTCCTTGGTCAGGAAGGAATAGACCAGCATCATGCTGACCGGCGCCAGAACGAGAATTGTCAACGAGACCCAGGCCGGCAGCAACAGCCACAGGCGCACGGGGGCGTAGGTGTCGGTGCGTGGACCGCCACCTGCTGTGCCACCCCCCGCCATCAGTCGGCCAGGAGGCGGCCAGCCCCCTGCTCCAGGTGGACGGCGACAGCCGTGCCGGGCGCGAATATGCCCTGGGCGCCACGGTCCGAATTCGACGTGCGCACCGTCAGCCGAAGATCGGGCGAGATTTCGACGATGGTGGTGATGTCGGTGCCGACGAAGATGTTTTCCAGCACAGTGCCGGACAGGTAGCCGTCGCCCGGCTCGGACAGGTACAGGCGTTCGGGACGGATCGACATATGCACATACGCCCCCGGAGCGATGCCTTCGACCGCGTCACAGGCGATCTGGTGGCCGGACGCCAGACGACAGGTTGCGGATTGGCCTTCGACCCGGTTCACCGTGACAGACAACAGATTGGTGTCACCTATGAAATCGGCCACGAACATGTTGCGCGGGCGTTCATAAATGTCGCGCGCATCGCCCAGTTGCTGCAATTCGCCGGACGACATGACCGCGATCCGGTCGGACATCGTCAGCGCCTCTTCCTGGTCGTGCGTGACGAAGATGAAGGTGATGCCGGTATCGCGCTGCAGGTGCTTGAGCTCGATCTGCATGGCCTTGCGCAGTTTCAGGTCCAGCGCCGAAAGCGGCTCGTCCAGCAGCAGAACCTTGGGCTGCGGGGCAAGCGCGCGGGCCAGTGCCACGCGCTGCTGCTGCCCGCCCGACAGTTGCGCCGGTTTGCGGTTTGCGAATTGCGAAAGCTGCACCATTTCCAGCACCTCGCCCGCCCTCTTGCGCGCATCGGATTTCGACTTGCCGCGCATTTCCAGGCCAAAGCCCACATTGTCGATCACGGTCATATGCGGGAACAGCGCATAGTCCTGGAACACCGTGTTGATCGGGCGTTTGTGGGGCGGCAGGGTTTCGATCTCGTCACCGAACAGAAATATCGCGCCTTCGGTCACATCCTCGAAGCCCGCGATCATCCGCAAAAGCGTGGTCTTGCCGCAACCGGACGGGCCAAGAAGCGTGAAAAACTCGTTGTCGCGGATCGACAGCGAAATCCGTTTGAGCGCCGTGAAATCGCCATAGCGTTTCACCGCATCGCGCACATCGATCGCAATAGTTCCGTCAGTCGCCACCTGGCATGTCCCCGCGCTTGTCGTGCGAACGAGAATAGAAACCGCATCCCCATGGCAGAATACGCGGTTTCCTCATTCGGACTTCGTTTTTCCCTAACCCTGCCTGCAAAGGCGCAATCGAAAGACCCATGCGCCGCGCCGGATCAATGCGCCGCATAATCGGGCGCCGTGCCCATATTTTCGGCACCTCGCCAAGCTGCATCACCGGCACAATCCTTCGACCACCCGTGTCAGCATCGAATCGCAGGCCTGCAATTGATCGAGGGTGATGTATTCGTTGGGCTTGTGCCCCTGACCTTCCATCGAACCGGGCCCGCATACGACCGTGTCGATGCCCAGGCCATCGAAGAACCCCGCCTCGGTCCCGAAGGCGACCTTTGTGGTTTTGTTAAAGCCGGTGATCGCCTGCATTTCCGTGACGAATGCGGCCCCGCGATCGGTCGACAGGCCCGGATAGGCCGCGATCTCCTCGACATCGATCCGCGCACCACCGCCATAATCCGACGCGATACGCGCGAGGTCCGCTTCGATCCGGGCGCGGAGGTCTGCCGGGTCGTCCTCGGCCAGGTGGCGGAACTCCATCAGCAGTTCGGCCTGATCGGGCACGATGTTCAACGCGGTGCCGGCGGTCATCCGGCCGACATGCACGGTGCTGTAGGGCACGTCATAGGCCGTGTCGCGCGCGCCTTGGCTGGCCAGCCAGTCCTGCAACGTGCGCATCGCAATAACGACATCTGCACCCAGATGCAGCGCGTTCACGAAACGCGGCGCCAGCGCAGAATGGCCGGATTGCCCGCGGCATTTCACCCGCAGGGATTGCTTGCCCTTGTGCCCGATGGCCACCTGCATCCCGGTGGGTTCGCCCACGATGCAGGCGCGTGGAAGGCCGATGGTTGGCGCAAGACGGTCGATCATGTGGGCGATGCCGAGGCAGCCCACCTCTTCGTCATAGGAGATCGCCAGCTTCAGCGGCTCTTTCAACGGGGCCTTCGCAGCCTGGTCGGCGGCGTTCAACATCGCGGCGAGAAACCCCTTCATGTCGGTTGTTCCACGTCCGAAAAGGCTGTCGCCCTCGCGCGTCAGCGCAAAGGGCGGACGGGTCCACTCCTGGCCATCGACGGGAACGACATCGGTATGGGCCGACAGCATGATCCCCGAACCCGCCGGTCCGATGCTGGCGAACAGCCCTGCCTTTTCCCCGGTCGGGTCGGTGACACGTTCCAGCTTGAATCCCCGCGACGACAGGTAATCCTGCACATAATCGATCAGAGCAAGGTTCGAGCGCGCGCTGACCGTGTCATAGCCGATCAGCCGGTCGAGGATATCGAGGGTCGATGTCATCGGGTCAAAGTCTTCAGGATGTTCAGCACCCATTCGGCGTCGGTTTCAGGATGCACGATGCACAGGCGGAACACCATCTCGCCGCGCCAGCGCGTGGGCAGGCACAAAAGCGCGCCGGAGCGGCGATGCCCTTCGGCCCAGGCGATCATTTCGTCTTCGGTCATGGCGGTCGGTCTGAAAAGGATAACGGTCAGTTGTGGACCAAGCAGCAGGTCCAGCCCCTGCATTTTCGTGATCCCGGCCGCGATGGTTTCCGCCACCTGCCGGGTGCGCGCAATCGCGTCGGCGTAGGCGTCCGTGCCATGCACGGCCAGCGAAAACCACAGCGGCAATCCCCGTGCCCGCCGGGTGAGGTGCAGCGCGTAATCCGATGGATTGAAATGATTTTTGTCCACTGTATCGAGGTACACCGCCTGCTGTCCGTGGGCCGCGGCCCCATGCGCGGCATCGCGATAGATCAGCGCGCAGCTGTCATAGGGCGCGAACAGCCATTTATGCGGATCGACGATCAGGCTGTGGGCGCGTTCGATCCCGTCGAATTGCGGCCGCATAACCGGGTCGGCCAGCGCCGCAAGGCCATAGGCGCCATCTAGGTGCAGCCAGAGATCGTGCGTCTCGGCCAGGTCGGCCAGCCCGGCGATATCGTCGACCGCCCCGCAATTGGTGGCGCCGGCATTCGCGACGATGGCAAAAACCCGGCTTTCCAGGCGATCGGCCGCGGCTTGGGCGCTCATACGCCCGGTTTCGTGGGCATCGACAACGATCAGGTCCACGTCCATGACCCGTGCAACCGCCCGGATCGAGCTGTGCGCCTCGGTCGAACACAGGATCGCCCAGCGGTCGGGGCGCGCAATGCGGGCCGCGCGCCATTCGCGGGCCGCATGCAGCGCGGACAGGTTGCCCAGCGTGCCGCCCGCAACGAACACCCCGCCCGCGCTGTCGGGCCAGCCGGCCATGTCAACGATCCAGCGCAGCGCCTGGTTTTCCGCGTGGACCGCGCCTGCGCCGCCATCCCAGTTCCCCGCGAAAATGCCCGCCGCCCCCAGCGCCGCATCAAAGCTGAGCGCAGCGCGCGTCGGGGCCGATGCAACGAAGGACAGGCTGGTGGGATGCCCGAAAGGCCGGGTCGACGGCACGATGGTGTCGGTGAACAGTCCGAAAACCTCGTCCGGAGTCCGGCCTTCGCGCGTGATCGAGCCGCCGAGAACCGGCTCCAGCACGTCGAAAGCCTGCGCCCCGTGCTTGGGATCGGGGCCATGTTCGATGCGCGCGCCGGTCCAGGCCAACATCGCCTCGGTCGCGCGCCGGGGAAAAGGAAACGGCCCGCCGGTCATTCCGGGGCCAATTCGGCGGTTTCGCGGCGGAAAGGCAGGTCGTCCCCGATATCCGGCATATCCAGTTCGCGCGCATAGCGGTGCCCGGCATAGGTTGCCCATGCAATCGGCCCCGGTGCCTCGGCATCGCCGATGATACGCACCGACCGGATACCCGCATCGGCCCAGTCCGACTGCCGCGCCTTCAGATCGCGCCAGACCCCGTTGGTTTCGGTTCTCGAGGCGACCATAACCACAGCATCGCAGCCCATCGGCGTCAGCGCATCGGTATAAGTGCAGTTCGTAACCACGTGATCAGATTGGATTTCCACCACGCCCCGGTTCAGAACGATTTCCACGCCCATCCCGGCCAGGCGCTTGTGGATCGTGTGCTGCTCCAACGTGTTCACCGTCCAGTCCGACAGGTAGGCCGAGGGCGTCACGATGCACACCTCGCACCCCTGCTGCACCAGCAATTCGGCCAGAACGCCGCCCATGTAGTAATGATCGTCGTCATAGATCACCACGCGCCCCCTTGGCAGGTTCCCGGCCATGATGTCATCCGGCGTGAAAAGCGGCATGGCGGCGTCGATGGCGAAGGGGACGACGTGCTGACGGCTGACCCCGTCGCGCCGCCATTTCGCACCCGTCGCGATGCAGACATGTTCGAAGCCGAATTCAAGGATGCTTTCCGCGTCAAGTTCGCTGTTGAAATATATCTGAACATTGGGTTTCTTGCCGATCTGGTAGGCCCGGTAATCGACCACGCGGCCCCAAGCCGAAAGGCCCGGCAGTTTGCGTTCTCCGATCAGCCGCCCGCCCAGCTCGGTCCCGGCCTCGGCCAGTGCCACGTCATAGCCGCGCTCGGCCAGCGCGCGCGTGGCTTCGAGACCAGCAGGCCCCGCGCCCACCACCAGAACCGTTCCGCTGTCGCCCTTGGCGTTCATCCGTTCGGGGTGCCACCCCTTGCGCCATTCTTCCATGAAGGTAGGGTTCTGCGTGCAGCGGCTCAGGCTCATGGTCATGTCGCCGGTGATGCAGATATTGCAGCCGATGCATTCGCGAATATCGTCGATACGGCCTTCTTCGATCTTCCTGGGCAGGAACGGGTCCGCGATCGACGGGCGCGCGCATCCTATGGCGTCCAACACACCCTGCCGGATCATCCGCGCCATCACGTCGGGCGAGGTAAAGCGCCCCACGCCGACGATGGGACGGTCGGTCAGTTCGCGGATACCGCGTACCAGTTCCTCCTGTGCGGCCTCTTCCTTGAAGCGTGACGGGCCGGAACAATCCTCCCAGGTGCCATGGGCCAGATCCCACATGTCGGGCAGGTTGCGGTGCATTTCGATGAAATCGCGCAGTTCGGCATTGGAAAAGCCGAGATCACCGATGGTTTCGTCCAGGCTGACGCGCATCGTGATGCCCATCGTATCGCCCACCGCGTCGCGGATGTCGGCCACAACCTCGCGTGCGAACCGCGCCCGGTTTTCCAGGCTGCCGCCATATTCGTCGTCACGCTGGTTGGTGGCGCGGCTCAGAAAGTGCTGGAAGATCCCGAAGCCATGCGCGCCATAAAGGCAGATCAGGTCGAACCCCGCCTGTTGCGAGCGTTTTGCGGCATTGACGAACCAGCGGCGCAGGTCGCGGATTTCCTCCTTGTCCAACGCACGCGCCTGCAGCGGATCGTTGGTGAAGGTGCGGATCGGCATCGCCGACACGGCAAGCGGCACCTCGCGCGTGTAAAGGTTGGGTCCGTTCACCCCGGAATAGGCAAGCTGGATGCCGGCCAGCGCACCATGTTCCTTCATCTTTCCGGCCATGCGGGCCAGTGGCGGAATATCCTTGTCCTCCCACAGGCGCAGTTCAATGAAGGGCGTGATTTCCGACGTGTGGTGCATCTCGCACTGTTCGGTAAAGATCACGCCCCAGCCGCCTTCGGATTTGACGCCGCGCATAGCCGCGGCGGCGGACGGGTCACGATACCCGCCGCCATTGCAATGCGGCACCTGGTAGAAGCGATTCTTGGCGGTGACCGGGCCGATTTTCAGCGGCTGGAAAAGACTGTCATAGCGGGGGTCGCGCAACCTCGCCTCCTGTTCGCATGGGATCGCGGCAAGGATACCTTTGCCAGTCCACACCGAAAGACTAGCCTGCGAAATCGCTGCTTAGGATATGGCTAAGTTGCGCTTGTGACGGCGATACCGCCCAGGCCCGGCAACGAACCCTCGTCCACCGCATCGCGGCAATGCGTAAGGAACGCGCGCACGGCGCTCGATTTTTCCACGTCGCGCGCCATCAACAATCCCATCTGCATCGGCCGCGCGGCGCCCCGGATCGGAATGAAGCGAAGCGGTTTGCCATCGGGCGACAACGGGTTGAGCGGGCGCACATTGGCGATGGAATAGCCGAACCCGTTCGCCACAAGGCTGCGCATCACCGCCATGTCGCGGGTGCGTTCCACAACGCGCGGCTTGACCCCAATCTCGTCGAAGAACGACAGGAAGTAATCGGCGCTCAACGGAAGATCCAGCAGGACCATCGGATGATCCTTCAACTCTTCCACCGTCACATCCGTGTGGCCGGCCAGAGGGTGCGTTTCGTCCACCAGCGCAAAGGGTGGAAGGCTGAGAAGCGGTTCGAACCGCAGGTCGGCCGGAAGTGCCAGGTCATAGGTCAGCGCGACGTCGATTTCCGACCGGCGCAGGGCGCTGAAGATTTCAAGCTGGTTCAGCTCAAGCTGGCGTAGTCGGACGTCCGGGTAGGCCGCCTCGAACCCGCGCCGCAGCGACGGCAGGACGATCTGCGCGAATGTGACAAGGCAGCCCACTGCCATCGGCCCGCGCACCGTGCCTGCGATATCGCCCGCGATATCCATCATCGCCCCCGCCTCGCGCAGGACGATGCGGGCCTGTTCCAGCATCTGCCGCCCGGCCTGGGTCAGCGACAGGCCCTGCGCGTGCTGTCGCACGAATAGCGGCAGGCCGAATTCCTGTTCAAGCTGGGTGATCGCGGCGGAAATCGAGGGCGAGCTGACATTGATCCGCTCCGAGGCGCGCGCGATGCTGCCCGCCTCGCCCACGGCCACGAAATATTCAAGCTGCCGGAGGGTATACCTCAGCATCGACCGACCTCGCGCGTTTTCCTGACCCATGATTGACCGTGTCGCGCGGGCTTGGCAAGCGGCGGCTATTCGTCCCCTGGAGCGCCGTAAGACGGTGCTGCGCGCGGATCGAGCGCGCGTTGCACATAGGCATCAAGCTGCGGCTTGTAGATGTCCCAGGTGGTGGCCACCGCCTCGATCGGGCAATCCTCGGTCCAGTCGCAGCGCAGGTCGGCCACCGGCCATGGCACCTTGTCGACCAGCATCATGCCGGCTGAATGCACCGGTCCGGCCTCGCCCCCGGCGGAAAGGCCCGCGCGCATCGCCGCGATCAGTCGGTCACCAAGATGCCCGGATGCCGCCAGGAACCCGTCGACGATCGCCTGCGGCACGCCGTCATTTGCCAGCAGGTTGCCGCCGGATGCCACGTTCGGCCCCTCGGCCTGCGTCCAGATGCCCAGCGAATTCGGCCCCGAATGGATAGCCGTGCGGCCCTGTCCGTCCACCGCCAGAACCTGCCTGTAGTCGATGAAGCGGCCCCGGCGCCTGACCTCGTCCACGGCCTCGGCCGCGCCCATACCGCTTTCCATCAGGTCCAAAGCCATCGGCCCCAGCGTCGGGTCTGTCACGTTCTGCGAGGCAACCGCCCCGACACCCGCCCGCGCATAGGCGCAGCGCGCGGCCACGGCGGGCGAGGATGACGAAATCGCAACCCCGAACATCCCCGTTTCGTCGCATCGTGCCACCAGTGAAAAGGTCATGATCTTCCTCTTGCTGAAAAAAAATTGGCAGGGGATGGAGGGACGCCCCCACCTATCCCAAGCGTATCGCGCAGACCCGCCGATGCCGATCAATCGGGGATGACGGCGGTGGCGTCGATTTCCACCAGCCATTCGGGGCGCGCCAGCGCCTGCACCACCAGCCCGGTCGAAACCGGGTGCACGCCCCGGATATATTCGCCCATCGTGCGATAGACCGCCTCGCGGTGGCGCACATCTGTGATGTAGACCACCACCTTGACGAGATGCTCCATTGTGCCGCCCGCCTCTTCGATAAGCTGGCGGATGTTCTGCATCACCTTGTGGGTCTGCTCTACCGGGTCGTGGCTGTCGATGTTGACGGCGGTGTCCAGCTCTTGCGGGCATTGCCCGCGCATCCAGACGATGCGGCCGCCGCTGGTCACGACCGCCTGTGCCAGGTCGTTGTCCAGTTTCTGTTCGGGATAGGTGTCGCGTGTGTTGAACGTGCGTATTCTGTGATGTTCCATGTCTTGCCCTTTATACCGCGCCCTGCCCGGTTTCGATCCGGTCCAGCAGATAGCGCGCGAAATCGTAATTCGGCCGTTCGAGATGCGACAGGTGCCCCGCCTGCGCCAGTGGCGATGACAGACCGCGGAACACCTTTTCGGTGCAGCCGCGATCCTCGATGTTCACATCGTCCAGCAGCGCCTTGAGTTGCCGGAAATTCTCGGCTGCGTCCGCATCGCCCTTGAAATCGTCGGACATGCCACCGCCGAACCGGATATGGACCTGCCCCGGACCCTTGGGCAACAGCGAAAGATACCAGAAATAGCCCGGAGTCAGCGTGATCAGAAGCGACGGGTAGATCGCGATCAGATATGTCATGCGCCGGTCGTCCCCGCTCAGGCGGTCGTTCGACGGATGGGCGCAGGCGATCCGCAGGCTCTCGTCCTTCAGGATCGTGTGATAATTGAAGGCGTCATGCCCCGGCGGGCAGATCATCTCGTCCAGTTTCGACAGCCCCCCGATGGTGCCGGCGTGGCAGACCGGAAGGTGGTAGCTTTCCATGAAGTTCTCGGCCAGCACCTTCCAGTTCGTGTCCCAGACATGTTCCTCGAAGAATGCCTCGGAATAGCGGGTCATGTCATAGCCGGCGATCATCTGCTCCAGCGCGCCAAGCCGCGAGGCTACGGGTTGCGCATCGGGGTTCAGCGACACGAAGGCCCAGCCCAGCCATTCCTCGCAGCGGACCTGCGGCAGGCGATAGCTGTCCTTGCAGAACCCGCTGTTGCGCGACATTGCGGGTGCGCCGCGCAGCGATCCGTCCAGGTTGTAGGTCCACGCGTGATATGGGCACACGATCCGGCCCGCATTGCCACGTCCCTGCAAAAGCGTGGACATCCGGTGCAGGCAGACATTGGATTGCGCGCGCAGGTTTCCGTCATTGTCGCGGATCACCATGATCGGCTGACCGGCCAGGTCGCATGTCAGGTAATCGCCCGGTGCGGGCAGCGCGCTCGACCTTCCGACGCAATACCATTCCTTGCTGAAGATATGTTCGGATTCGAGCGCAAGAAACCGGTCCGAGGTATAGACTTCGGGCGGCATGGCGCGCGCGGTTTCGAAATCCGCGGTCGCGGCCGCGCGCAACCCGTCGATCACGCCGTCATCGGCAATGTCCCTGGCCATTCCCCTGCTCCTGTTCGCTGTCCCGCTTGCGACAGGATCGACGCTTTGCCGATCGGTGGAAAGCAGGGACTGCCTTAGTCGTGCTTAAGCAAAGGCTAACGGTGATTAGCGAGAACCCAAGCAAGGCTTCACCATTTGTTAGTTTTGGCCATACCCCGCACTCGCCTAACTTGCGCAACGGAACAGCGCAAAGGATGCACGCGATGGAAAAGACACACACGCTCGTTGTCGGTGGCGGACAGGCGGGGATCGCGATGAGCGAGCATCTGGGCGCACAAGGCATTCCCCATATCGTGCTGGAACGCGACCGCATCGCGGAACGCTGGCGCTCGGAGCGGTGGGATTCGCTGGTCGCCAACGGCCCTGCCTGGCATGACCGCTTTCCCAACCTGGAATTTTCCTGCGGCGGCGAGGAATTCGCCGGGAAAGAAGCGGTGGCGGATTATTTCGTCGATTACGCCGCAAATATCGGCGCGCCGATCCGCTGCGGGGTCGAGGTGACGCATGTCACCCCGCTTGCCGGCAAGGGCGGTTTCCGGGCAGAGACATCCGCCGGCGTGATCCAAGCACAATCGGTCGTTGCCGCGACCGGCCCGTTTCAGCGCCCGGTGATTCCGCCGCTCGTCCCGTCGGATGCCCCGGTTACGCAAATGCATTCCAACGCCTACCGGAACCCCGCGCAATTGCCGCCGGGCGCGGTTCTGGTTGTCGGCGCAGGGTCGTCCGGCGTGCAGATCGCCGAAGAGCTGATGCGCGCGGGCCGTCAGGTCTACCTTTCGGTCGGACCGCATGACCGCCCGCCGCGCCGCTATCGCGGGCGGGATTTCGTTTGGTGGCTGGGCGTGCTGGGCAAGTGGAACGCGGAAACGCCGGGCCCCGGAACCGAACATGTGACGATCGCGGTCAGCGGCGCGGATGGCGGCAAGACGGTCGAGTTCCGCGCGCTTGCCAACCAGGGCATGACGCTTGTCGGCATGACCGAAGGCTATGACGCCGGGGTGATGCGCTTTGCACCCGATCTGGCCGACAACCTGCGCAACGGGGACCGGAACTACCTGTCGGTTCTGGACGAGGCCGATGCCTATATCGAGGCGAACGGACTCGACCTGCCGCCGGAGCCGCAGGCACGGGTGATACCCGACGATCCCGCCTGCGTGACCGATCCGCTGCGCGCGCTCGATCTGGCAAAGGCCGGGATCGGCACGATTCTCTGGGCCACCGGATATGCGCTGGACTATGGCTGGCTGGCGGTCGATACTTTCGACGACAAGGGCCGCCCGATCCACCAACGCGGGGTATCGCAGGTTCCGGGCATCTATTTCCTTGGCCTGCCGTGGCAGTCGCGGCGGGGCTCGTCCTTTATCTGGGGGGTGTGGCACGATGCAAAATTCATCGCCGACCAGATCGCGATACAACGCGGCTACATGGCTTATCATGATGCAGCGCAGCCGGTGGCCGAAAACGCCTGACAAGCGTTCCGGCAGATCCTCATGAAAATAGCGGTCTACCAGGCACCATCCCCCAAGGGTGACGTCGAACGCGCGTTCGACGTGATAGCCGCCGTGCTGCATGCCGCCGCGCAATCCGGCGCGGAAATCGCGGTCATGCCTGAGCTGTTCCTGCCCGGCTACAACCAGCCCAACCTTGCCCGACAACTTGCCGAGGCACAGGACGGACCCTGGGAAAGGCGATTGTCCGACCTGTGCATCGCGGCGGGCTGCGGCCTCGTGACCGGCTGGGCCGAGCGCGACGGTGCACGCATCTTCAACAGCGCCGGCTGTTTCGACCGCACCGGGCGCAAGATAGGACACTACCGCAAGGTCCAGCTTTTCGGCCCGATGGAGAAAGACGTCTACACGGCGGGCGACAGCTATACCGTTTTCGATCTGGGTGGCCGCCGGGCGGCGCTGCTGATCTGCTACGATGTCGAGTTTGCCCATCACGTCGCCGAACTGGCCGCCCGGGGCGTCGAGCTTTTGCTTGTGCCGACGGCAAACCCCGCAGGATTCGACAACGTGCCCGACCTGCTGGTGCCGGCGCGCGCCTCGGAAAACCGCATGACCATCGCCTATGCCAATTACTGCGGCGTCGAAGGCAACCTGTCCTATGGCGGCAAGTCGGTTGTCGTGGGCCCTGACGGCGCGCCGCTTTGCAAGGCAGGCCGGGGCGAGGTTCTGATGGTTGCCGATCTCGGGGTCGCGGACGCGTTGGAGCCAGCCTGGCTCAGCACGCAGGCGGCCGATCGGCGCGATCTCTAGATTTCGGCGCGGTTTGCCCGCAAACTTGCCCGGTAAACAGTACGGTTTTAGATCTCAGCCGCCACGAGGTGACCATGACCGCTTTGCCGCCGGAAAAACTGCGCCCGCGCTGCGATCCGTCCAGCCTTCCGTTTCGCACCACGGATGAATTGCCCGATCACAGCGACCTGATCGGTCAGGATCGCGCGCTCGAGGCGATCCGCCTTTCTGCGGAAGTGACCCATCGCGATTTCAACCTGTTCGTTCTGGGGCCAAGCGGAACCGGGCGGCATGCCGCTATCGAAGAGGTGCTCAAGGCGCAATCCGGCCAGCGCCCCCTGCCCGTCGACTGGGTTTACGTGAACAATTTCGACGCCCCTCACAAACCCCGCGCGCTTTCGCTGCCTCCGGGCCATGCCCCGCGCCTGCGGGCGGCGATGCAGGATCTTGTGAACGATCTTGCGCGGGATCTTCCGGCGGTGTTCGAATCCGACGAATACCAGACGCAGCGCCGCGCGATAGATCAGGAATACGCCGAAAAGCAGGAAGGCGCGATGAGCGATTTCGCCGATGCCGCCCGCGCCGAAGGCGTGGCCCTGCTGCGGACGCCAATGGGATTCATGCTGACAGCGCTCAAGGATGGCGAGGTTCTGAAAACCGAGGATTTCGGCAAGCTTCCCGAAAAGGAACAGGACGAGATCGAGGAAAAGATCGCGCGCCTGCAAGAGGATCTGGCCGATGTCCTGCGTCAGGCCCCGCGACTGGAACGCGCGCATGCCAAACGGATCGAACAACTGAACGCCGAAACGGCCGCGCGCACGGTGTCGTCGCGGATCGAGGAATTCGACCCGACACTGCGCGCCATCAAGGCGGTGTCCGATTACGTCTTGGAAGTCGAGCAGGACATCATCGCACATGCCGACCTGTTCCTGCAAGCCGTGGCACAGGGTGGCGATGGCGGTTTTCCCGGACCGCTGCGCAAGTTTCACGAAGACCCGGCATTCGACCGCTACGTGGTGAATGTCATGGTTTCCCATAGCGGAAAGGACGGCAAGGGCGCGCCGGTCGAAACCGAGCATACCCCGACGCTGGACCGGCTGGTGGGGCGGATCGAACATGTGTCGCAGATGGGTTCGCTCGTGACCAACTTCACGATGATCAAACCCGGCGCCCTGCATCGGGCGAACGGGGGATTTCTCATGCTCGAGGCGCGCGCGCTCCTGTCCGAACCATTTGCCTGGGACGCGCTGAAACAATGTCTGAAGACGCGGTCGATCAACATAACCTCTCTGGCCGAACGCTTAAGCATGATGTCCACCACGTCACTGGAACCCGATCCGATCCCGCTCGATCTGCGGATCGTGTTGATCGGTGACCGGATGCTGCACGCACTTCTGGTAATGCTCGATCCCGATTTCGGCGATCTTTTCAAGATACAGGCCGATTTCGAGGAATCGGTCCCGCGTGGCGATCGGGAAACCGATGCGCTTTATGCCCGTCTGATCGGTGCCTATTCCCGCCGCGAGGGCCTTCCGGCGATCACCGCAGCGGGTGTTGCCCGCATCATCGACGAGGCTGCCCGCCGGGCCGAGGACAACACGAGGCTGTCTCTGCGCCTGGGCCAGATCGGCGACCTTGTGAAAGAGGCGGCGCATTACGCCAAGGCGCGTGGCGCGGCGCGTATCGAGGCCGAAGACATCGATCATGCCTGCGAAGCGCAGGATCGGCGCGCGGGCCGCATTAAGGACCGCATGCAAGAGGCGATTGGCCGTGGAACCGTTCTGATCGACACCCAAGGGGCCCAGATCGGGCAGATCAACGGGCTGTCGGTCATCGGGCTGGGCAATTACAGTTTCGGACGCCCTTCGCGGATCACGGCGCGTGTGCGCATGGGCGCGGGCAAGCTGGTCGATATCGAACGCGAAGTGGAACTGGGCGGGCCGCTCCATTCCAAGGGCGTGATGATCCTGTCGGGCTATCTGACGTCACGCTATGCGCTGGATGTTCCGTTCTCGCTCCATGCCAGCCTCGTGTTCGAACAAAGCTATGGCGGGATCGACGGCGACAGCGCGTCCTCGGCCGAGCTTTACGCGCTGTTGTCGGCGCTATCCGAGGCACCTCTGGAGCAGGGGTTGGCCGTGACCGGATCGGTCAACCAGGCGGGCGAGGTTCAGGCAATCGGCGGGGTCAATGAAAAGATCGAAGGCTTCTTTGAAACCTGCCGGGCACGCGGCCTGACCGGCACGCAAGGGGTGCTGATACCCAAGGCGAATGTCGAGCACCTGATGCTGAACGACGACGTGGTTGCGGCCGCGCGTGAGGGCAAGTTCCGGGTCATTCCGGTATCAACGATAGACGAAGGAATCTCACTGCTCACCGGGATAGACGCCGGCACCCGCGATGGAACGGGCAAGTTTCCCAAAGGGTCTATCAATGCGCGCGTCGAGGCCCGGCTGCGCGGCTTTGCCGAAACGCGCCGCGATTTCCTGCGCCGGAAAACCGATGGAGGGGACGCGGAATGACCGGGCGGTCCGGCGGATTACGGGTTCTGATCGGGGCTGAAAGCCTGCTCGATGCCGAGCCTGCGTTTCGCCTGATCGACAGGCTGTCCGCGCGCGATATCGCGGAACTCGGCGGCCTTTTGCTGCAGGCGGCCGAACTTGCCACGACACCGCGACTTGCGCGGCAGCGGGTGGTCACGCCTGCCGGTGTGCTGGCGCCCTTGCCACCGGCGTCATCGGCCAGTGTGTGGCTTGCGTCCGATGCAAACCGGTTTCGGACGCGGCTTGCGGCGGTTGCGGGCGCACGCCAGTGGCGCGTCGATGTGGAACAGCGGGATCTTGATCATATCGCGGATTTCACACGCGGCTGGGACGTGTTCATCCTGGGCTGCCGGTTGACCCATCGGTTGCCGGGCCGGGTCGTGCTGGTTTCGGGCGAGCCTGTGCCAGAAGGTGAAACCGCGCGGTTTGCGCGGGAAATCGCGCGGTCTGCGGGTGCGGACCTGACGGTCCTATCGAATGACGACCGCCTGCCCGCCCGTCTGACGCGTCTGCCGATGGCCGCCGTCATTCTGGATTGCGCCACGGCCCCCCTGCCCGAGCCGTCCCGCCTGCGCGCGATTGTCGACGCGGCGCGTTGTCCGGTGATCGTGATGCAAGGCCCGTCAGGCTGACACCCGCACGCCGCCGATGTCACCGGTGTCGTGCATCTTTCGAAGCGCCAGGGCGATCTCGGACAGGTACGGCGCAAGCGGTGAGCCAGTGCGCCAGACCATGCCGATGCGCCGTTCCGGGCGCGGTTCCGGCAGGCGCGCGACGGATACGGCCGCCGACGCGGTTTCCGTGCCGACCGCCATTTCCGGGATCAACGTGACGCCGATGCCGACACCGACCATCTGCACAAGGGTGGCAAGGGTGCTGCCCTCCATCAGGTCGCGCGGCGTGGATTGCCCGATATTGCAATACGATAGCGCCTGATCACGAAAGCAATGCCCCTCTTCCAGCAACAGCAGGCGCATCTCGCGCAGGGTTTCGGCGCGCGGCACAGGCTTGGCCGCATCCGTTTGCGGCCGGACCAGCATGAATTCTTCGTCGAACAAGGGTTCTTCATGCAGACCCGGTTCGGACACCGGCAATGCGACGATTGCGAAATCCAGCCGCACGTCCAGCAGGTCGTCGATCAGGGTTTGCGTCACAGCCTCGCGCGGGCGGATGTCGAGACCGGGAAAGGCGTGCGTCAGATGCTTGATCAGGGCCGGCAACAGGTAGGGCGCAATCGTCGGGATCACGCCGATGCGCAAACGGCCCGCCATCAGATCGTGGGAACTGCGGGCAAGATCCTCGATCTCGTCCACGGCACGCAGTATATCCTCGGCGCGTTCCGCCAGCGCCTCGCCCAGACGGGTCAATCTGATCTGGCGGGCGTTGCGCTCGATCAGCGGTGCGCCCAACAGCGCCTCAAGCTCTTTCATCTGGACGGACAAGGCCGGCTGCGAGATCGAACACGCCTGCGCCGCGCGTCCGAAATGGCCGTGACGCGCCAGAGCGGCGAAATACCGGAGGTGTTTCATGGTGAGTCCAATCATAACCCCTCATTATCGCAATCATTCGAATTTCGAAATTCTTTCTTATTTAGAATGATGCTAAATTCCGCCCGAGCGAGGAGGAATCGGGGGTAACACCGCCAGACATTGGCGGTGGCGTCGTGCCGGTATGCTCCAGACCGATTTCAAACATGCAACCAAAGGAGAGCCAGATGGACGGGAATGACATGCCGACGGGCAAATGCCCTGTGATGCACGGGGGCAATACCGAGGTGGGCGCAAGCGTCATGGATTGGTGGCCCAATTCGCTGAACCTCGACATCCTGCACCAGCACGATACCAAGCCCAACCCGATGGGCCCGGATTACAACTATCGCAAAGAGCTGGAAAAGCTGGACTTCGACGCGCTGAAGAAAGACCTGCACGCGCTGATGACCGACAGCCAGGACTGGTGGCCGGCGGATTACGGCCATTACGGCGGCCTGATGATCCGCCTGGCATGGCACGCGGCGGGATCTTACCGTCTGGCCGATGGCCGTGGCGGTGGCGGCACAGGCAACATCCGCTTTGCGCCCCTCAACAGCTGGCCCGATAACGGCAACCTCGACAAGGCGCGCCGCATCCTGTGGCCGATCAAAAAGAAATACGGCAACAAGATCAGCTGGGCCGACCTGATCATCCTGGCGGGCACCATCGCGTATGAATCGATGGGCCTGAAAACCTATGGCTTCGCCTATGGCCGCGAAGACATCTGGCACCCCGAAAAGGACACCTATTGGGGGGCCGAGCGTGAGTGGCTTGCCCCGTCGGACACGCGTTACGAAGACGTGATGAAGCCCGACACGATGGAAAACCCGCTTGCCGCCGTGCAGATGGGCCTGATCTACGTGAACCCCGAAGGCGTGAACGGCCAGCCCGATCCGCTGAAGACCGCAGCGCAAGTGCGCGAAACCTTTGCCCGCATGGCGATGGACGACGAGGAAACCGCGGCCCTGACCTGCGGCGGCCACACCGTCGGCAAGGCGCATGGCAACGGCGATGCGGCAACGCTGGGCGCCGAGCCCGAAGCCTCGGAAATCGAGAACCAGGGCCTTGGCTGGATGAACCCGAACCTGGGTGGCAAGGCATCGAACGCCATCACCTCGGGGATCGAGGGCGCGTGGACGACCGAACCCACCAAGTGGGACATGGGCTATTTCAAGCTGCTTTTCGGATATGAGTGGGAGCTGACCAAATCGCCCGCAGGCGCCAACCAGTGGCAGCCCATCGACATCAAGGAAGAGGACATGCCGGTCGACGCAAGCGACCCGACCAAGCGTGTCATGCCGATGATGACCGATGCCGACATGGCGATGAAGATGGACCCGACCTATCGGGCGATCTGCGAAAAGTTCATGGCCGACCAGGCGTATTTCGACGATTGCTTTGCGCGCGCGTGGTTCAAGCTGACCCACCGCGACATGGGCCCCAAGGCCCGCTGGGTCGGCCCGGACGTACCCGCCGAAGACCTGATCTGGCAGGATCCGGTTCCCGCGGGATCGACCGGCTATGACGTCGATGCCGTCAAGGCGAAGATCGCGGACAGCGGCCTGTCGATTGCCGAAATGGTCGCCACTGCCTGGGACAGCGCCCGCACCTATCGCGGCTCGGACATGCGCGGCGGCGCCAACGGCGCGCGCATCCGCCTTGCCCCGCAAAAGGATTGGGAAGGCAACGAACCCGCGCGTCTGCAAAAGGTGCTGGGCGTACTGGAGCCGATCGCGAACGATGCGGGCGCCAGCCTTGCGGACGTGATCGTTCTGGCCGGCAATGTCGGGATCGAACAGGCGGCCAAGGCGGCCGGTATGGACATCACGGTGCCGTTCGCACCGGGCCGGGGCGATGCCACGGACGAGATGACCGATGCCGACAGCTTTGCCGTTCTGGAACCGGTGGCCGACGGTTTCCGCAACTGGCTGAAAAAGGACTACATCGTCAGCCCCGAGGAAATGATGCTCGACCGGGCGCAACTGCTTGGCCTGACCGCACATGAAATGACCTGCCTTGTCGGCGGCATGCGGGTGCTGGGCACCAACCATGGCGGCACCAAGCACGGCGTCTTCACCGACCGCGAAGGTGCACTGACCACCGATTTCTTCGTCAACCTGACCGACATGGCCAACAAGTGGGAGCCGACAGGCTCGAACGAATACGCCATCGTCGACCGCAAGTCGGGCGACAAGAAATGGACGGCGACACGTGCCGACCTCGTGTTCGGTTCGAACGCGATCCTGCGCGCCTATGCCGAGGTCTATGCCCAGGACGACGGGCAGGCGAAATTCGTGAAGGATTTCGTTAATGTCTGGACCAAGGTCATGAACGCCGACCGGTTCGACCTGGCGGCCTGAGCCTGACCAAAGACTGAAAAGAAGCCCCCCGGTGCGATCCGGGGGGCTTTTCTATTCGACGGTTTCGTTTGCCAGCCCTTGCAGAATGGGGCAATCGGGCCGGTCATCACCCGCACATGCCCGGACCAGATGGGACAGCGTTGCGCGCATGTCCTGCAGTTCGGCGATCTTTTCGTCGATATGGCGCAGATGTTCTTCGGCCACGCGCTTGACCTCGGCGCTTTCGCGGGTTTCATCCTCGTAGAGCGCCAGAAGCGTGCGGCATTCCTCGATCGTGAACCCCAGAGCGCGGGCCCGGCCAAGGAAGGCCAGCTTGTGCAGGTCGTTTTCCGCAAAGCTGCGATAGCCGTTTTCGCTGCGCTGCGGGCGGATCAGGTCGATCTCTTCGTAGTAGCGGATCGTCTTGGCGGGCAGGCCCGAGCGGCGGGCGACTTCTCCGATGTTCATCTTGTGCTCCTTATTCGGCAGGGCTGGGCACGGTGTGCAGGCCCGACGCCCTATCGCGCGCGGGCGCACGTTCATCCATTGCCGGGCGGATGTTGCGCAGGCGCAGGGCGTTCGACAGCACGAACACCGAAGACAGCGCCATCGCACCGGCCGCCAGCATCGGCGACAGCATCAGCCCGGTCAGCGGGTACAGCACCCCGGCCGCCACGGGGATCAGCGCGACGTTATAGCCAAAGGCCCAGAACAGGTTCTGCCGGATATTCGACATCGTGCGGCGCGACACGGTAAGGGCGTTGACCACGCCGCGCAGGTCGCCCGACATCAGCACCACGTCCGCGGCCTCGATGGCCACGTCCGTGCCGGTACCGATGGCGATGCCGACATCGGCCTGCGCCAGCGCCGGGGCGTCGTTGATGCCGTCGCCCACAAAGGCCAGTTTGCCGCCCTGCCCGCGCAGCGTGTCGATGGCCGCAAGCTTGCCGTCCGGCAGCACGCCGGCGACGACATGGTCGATCCCCGTTTCGCGGGCGATTGCCTGGGCGGTTTCCTCGCGGTCGCCGGTGATCATCGCAACCTTCAGCCCCTGTGCGTGCAGCGCCGCGATGGCCGCGCGGCTGGCCGGCTTCACCGGGTCGGCCACACCGATCACGGCGGCCAGTTGTCCGTCGATGGCCGCGAACAGAGCGGTGCGTCCGTCACGTGCCAGCGATGCGGCGGTTTCGGCGTGATCGCCGAGGTCGATACCTTCGCGCTCCATCAGGCGGTCGGCGCCGACCAGCACATTGGCGCCATCCACAACCGCGCTGACGCCAAAGCCGGTGATCGACGTGAAATCGGTCAGTTCCGCCTTGTCGGACAGCCCTTCGTTTTCGGCGGCCCGGACGATGGCCTGGGCGATCGGATGTTCCGAGCGCGCCTCGACCGCGGCAAGACGGGCCAACACATCGGCACGCGCAAAGCCTGGTGCAAGCTCCAGCTCGGTCAATTCGGGGCGGCCCTGCGTGACCGTCCCCGTCTTGTCGAGCGCGACGATATCCACCGAACCAAGCTGCTGCAGCGCGTCGCCCTTGCGGAACAGCACACCCATCTGCGCCGCGCGGCCCATGCCGACCATGATCGACGTGGGCGTCGCCAGACCCATCGCACAGGGGCAGGCAATGATCAGGACCGAAACGCCGGCCACCAGTGCCAGCGTCAGCGCCGGATCGGGACCGAAGACCAGCCAGACCAGCACGGTCAACGCGGCTGCCGCCATCACGGCGGGCACGAACCACAGCGTGATACGGTCGACAAGCCCCTGGATCGGCAGCTTGGCACCCTGAGCGTCCTCGACCATGCGGATGATCTGCGACAGCGTGGTGTCGCGGCCAACGGCCGTTGCGCGGAACCGCAGGCTGCCGGCGCCGTTGACGGTGCCGCCGGTCACGGTGTCGCCGGTGGTTTTTTCGACCGGCACCGGTTCACCCGTCAGCATGCTTTCGTCGATGCGGGTCTTGCCGTCGATGACCGCGCCATCGGTCGGCAGGCGTTCGCCAGGTCGCACGACGACGATATCGCCGGTTTGCAGCGCCTCGGCCGGGATCTCGGTCACGGCGCCGTCACGTTCGACACGCGCGGTCCGTTCCTGCATGTCCAGCAAGGACTGGATCGCTGCGCCTGTCCGCCCCTTGGCCCGCGCTTCGAGCCAGCGGCCCAGCAGGATCAGCGTGACGATCACGGCGGCGGCCTCGTAATAGACGGCCCGGTTGTCCGCAGGCAGCAGCGCGGGCGCGAAGGTGGCGACCAGCGAATAAAGATACGCCGCGGCTGTCCCCACCGATACAAGGCTGTTCATGTCGGGGGCGCGTTTCAGCAATGCGGGCACCCCGATCCGATAAAACCGGCGGCCCGGCCAGACCAGAACCAGCGTGGTCAGGACGAACTGGATCAGCCAGCTTGTCTGGGTGCCGATTGTCGCCTCGATCCAGTGGTGGAACGCCGGGATCATGTGTGCGCCCATGGCCAGAACGAACACGGGCAGCGTCAGAGCGCCCGCAATCACGGTGTCGCGGGCCAGTTTTCGCGCCTCTTCCGCCTTGCGCTCGGACTGGCTGGGGGAGTCGCCTGCTTCCTGGTCGGGCAGCGATGCGGGATAACCCGCGGCTTCGGCGGCGGTGAACAGTTCCGCGCGGTCCGTCACGCCCTTGAGATAGCGCAGATGCGCCGTTTCCGAGGCCAGGTTGACCGATACCTCCAGCACACCCGGCACGGCGGCCAGCGCCTGTTCGACCCGTCCGACACAAGAGCCGCAGTTCATGCCCGCGATTTGCAACGTCATTTCGCCACGGCGCGCGGGATACCCGGCGGTGTCCAATGCATCGACCGCGTTTTTCAGCATGGCCTTGTCGTCGAGCGTAAACTGCGCGGTTTCGCCCGCAAGGTTCACGCTGACATCTTGCACACCTTCGGTGGCCGACAACGCACGGTCGACGCGCGCGGCACAGCCGCCGCAGGTCATCTTTTCGATTTCCAGGTTCGTTTTGAACGACATTTTCACGGATTCCTTCTCTGTTGGCCGGAAGATAGGGCTTCCAGTCACGGGAAGGTCAAGGGCGGGTTGGAATTTATTCCGTCAGGCCCCGATATCGCCGGGGGCGACGGCCACGGATTTGACCACGGCATGACATGTCTGGCCCGGCTCCAACCCCAACGCATCGGCCGAACGCCGCGTGATGCGCGCCAGAACGCGCCCCGCGCTGGTATCGAGGGCAACCATCGCGCCCGGACCGTCGCCTGCCCGCAGTTCGGCGATGCGACCGGGCAGGATGTTGAGCGATGACAAACCATCGGGCCGCGCACGCGACAGGATCACGTCATGCGCGGCGATGCGCACGCGCACGCTGTCGCCGATCTGCCCGCCGATCCTTGGCAGGAACAGCGCGTTGCCGCCTGCGTCAAGCTCGGTCAGGCCGTCCGAATGCTGCGCCGCGATGCGCGCCGTCAGAACCGCCCCCGCATCCCGCGCCCCGGTCGGAAGGACGGTTGGGTCGCCCAGAACCTCGGCGGCAGGCCCCTGCCGGATCACCCTGCCCTGATCGAGCGCGATCACGGTCGTCGCAAGGCGCGCAACCTCGGAGGCGGAATGGCTGACATAGAGGATCGGTACGCCCGCCTCGTCGCGCAGGCGCTCGAAATAGGGCATGATCTCGGCCTTGCGGGGCGCATCGAGCGCGGCCAGCGGTTCATCGGCGAGGATCAGGCGCGGGGCAGACAGCAGCGCGCGCCCGATGGCCACGCGTTGCTTTTCCCCGCCCGACAATGCACCCGGCCGCCGGTTCAGCAACTGGCCGATGCCCAGCATGTCAACAACGCGGTCGAACTCGGCCTGCCGCGCACGGCGCCCCGCGAACCAGGCTCCGAATTTCAGGTTCCGCCGGACGGTCAGGTGCGGGAACAGCCGCCCTTCCTGAAAGATGTAGCCGAGTTCCCGCCGGTGCGGCGGCAGGTCCACGCCCTGCGCGCGATCCAGCAGCACGCGGCCATCCACCACGATACGGCCGGCATCCGGCCGCAGCAGCCCGGCGACGGCGTTGACGATCGTCGTCTTTCCCGATCCCGAGCGCCCGAACAGAACGGTCAGCCCTTGGGGCGCCTGAAAGGTAACATCCAGATCCAGTGCGTCGAACCGGTGGCGAAGCGCGACTTCAAGCATGCCCGCCCCCGATCCGTGCCGCGATCCGGCGGCCGATCCATTCCGATAGCAGCAACGCGCCCATCGCCACCACGACCGAAACGATCACCAGCTTCATCGCGGCGGATTCGCCCCCCGGCACTTGGAGAAAGGCATAGATCGCGGATGGGATCGTGCGGGTCTGGCCGGGGATGTTGGACACGAAGGTGATCGTTGCGCCGAACTCGCCCATGGCCTTGGCGAAGGCCAGGATGGCGCCCGCGACGATGCCGGGCAGCACCATCGGCAAGGTCACCGTGGCGAAAACCCATAATGGACCGGCGCCCAGTGTGGCGGCGGCTTGTTCAAGCTTAGGATCGACGGCCTCGATCGCGAGGCGCATGGCCCGCACCATTAGGGGAAAGGCCATGACCGCCGCGGCCAGAGCCGCACCTGTCCAGTTGAAGGCAAGGACGATGCCGATCTCGGCCAACGCGCGGCCAAGCGGTGCATTGGGATTGAGCCCAAGCAACAGAACATAGCCCGTCACCACAGGCGGCAGGACCAGCGGTAGATGCACAAGGCCATTGAGGACTTGCTTGCCTGGAAACTGCCACCGGGCGAGCGCATAGGCCGTGAACAGGCCAACGGGCAGGCTTGCCGTCATCGCCCAGAACGCCACCTTCAGCGACAGGGCGACGGCACGCCATTCCTCGGGGCCTAACCAGTCGGTCATTTGTCTATGGCCTCAGCACCGAAAAGCCTTGCGCCTCGAAGACAGCGCGGGCGTCCGGGCCGGAGAGGTAATCCACAAAGGCGCTTTCTTCTGCCGTATCCCGGTTCGCGAGATCGGCAAGCGGATAGAGGATCGGCGGGTGCGTTTCGGCCGGGAAACGCGCCACCACGCTGACGCGCGGTTCGGCCAGGGCGTCCGAGGCATAGACCACGCCCAAGGGCGCCGCCCCCGCGGCAACGAGCGCAAGGGCCGCGCGCACATTGTCGGTCTGGGCCACCTGCCCGGCCACCTGGCCCCAAAGACCCAGCCTTTCCAGCGCGGCCTTGCCATAGATACCTGCCGGGACTGCATCGACCAGCGCCATGGCAAGCCGCCCCTGCCCCAGTTCCGCAGCAAGATCGGTCTGGGCGTCCAGCGTAACGGGCGCGGCATTGCCGCCATGGGCGATCAGCACAAGTTCGTTGCCCAACAGGTCGTGGCGGCTGCCCGGTTCAACAAGACCCGCCTGTTCGATCCGGTCCATCCACCCCGGATTGGCAGAAATGAAGATATCGGCAGGCGCGCCGGCTTCGATCTGACGGGCCAGCGCCGATGATCCCGCAAAGGACAGGACTACGTCGATGCCGGTTTCGGATTCGAAGCGTTCCGCAATCTCGGTCAGCGCGGTCGTCAAGCTGGCCGCGGCGAACACGGTCACCGGACGGTCATCGGCGTGTGCTGGCATCGCTGTGGTCACGATCAGCGCGAGAATGGCCAATACGTTATTTCTCATGGGCCATATCCTTCAGCATGTCCTGCAGCGCGTTGATTCGGGCTGCGCCTGCTTCGGCGGTGATGTCCTGCAGCTTGCGGAAATGGGCCAGGACTGCTTCACCTGCATCGGTCAAATGGGCGCCCCCGCCTTGCGCGCCGCCCCTGACCGAGGCGACAAGCGGGTCACGAAAAGCGGCATTCATTTCCTCGACCAGGCTCCATGCCCTTTTGTAACTCATCGACATCGCCCGCCCCGCGGCGGAAATCGACCCGGTTTCCCGAATGAGTTCAAGAAGGTCAGCCTTGCCGGGGCCAAGCATCAATTGCCCCTCAAAGATCACTTTGATGCGCAGATCGATATCGTTCGGAAGTATCTTGGCCGACTCTGTCATATCGGCAATTCACACCGAAACGATATGTTTGGCAAGATATAACGCGCTAACCTGTGAGCCGGCACCGCGCGATTTCGCTTAACATGCCGTCTGGGCGTTCGCCCACAAGCGCCACCTCGTCCAGGACGAAAGGTACAGGCAACGTTGGCAGATGTGTTTCAAGGGCCAGGCGGACCGGTTCGACCATCTCTTTTTGCAGCGGCCCCGTCAGCGTCATGTGAAAACGGAATTCTTCCATGACATAGGGATAGCCCCATCGCTGCAAAAGCTGATCCTGCGCCGGTGTCAGACGTGCCTTGCGCCGCCGGGCCAGTTCTTCGGCGTCCGGTGCTGCGCGGAACGCATCCAGCCCCTCGACCAGGGCGGCGGCCACGCGACGCAAACCCGATGTGTCGCCGGTCGGGCGCAAGGCCAGGAAGCGCCCCAACAGATCGGCCTGCAATCCGTCGCAGGAAGCGGGCGCCATGCGCGACGCCAATACCGCCAACGCATCCGAAAGCGCCGGTTGCGTGCGGCCCTCGGCCAGGCGGAATGGCGGCTTGAGGGTGGCATGAAACCCGTATTTGCGCGGCCTTTCGGTGAACGTGCCGATCCCCGGCACGTCCGGTTGATCGACCCCGCAGCCCGCTTGCACGTCCCATCCCAGCCATTGCGCGCCGAAATCGGCCAGTGGCCCCGGCGGCGGCAGGTAGTAGACGGCAAAGCGGGTAAAGCCGGGCATCGTGATCAGTCGCAGGCCGCGGTTACGATCACTTCGACCTTGAGGTCCGGGTGCGCAAGCTTTGCCTCGCCGCAGGCGCGCGCGGGTGCGTGTCCGGCAGGAACCCAGGCGTCCCAGACGGCGTTCATCTCGGCGAAATCGTTCATGTCGGCCAGCCAGACGATCGCCTGAAGCATCCGGTCGCGCGAGCTGCCGGCCTGTTCAAGCAGCGCATCTACGCGCGCCAGGCAATCCTGCGTTTGCGCGGTCACGCTGTCACCATCGCCAACCTGTCCGCACAGATAGGCAACGCCGTTGTGCTTGACGATCTTGCTCATGCGTTGGCCGGTTTCGATACGTTCGATCATGGGCTTGTCCCTTTCATGTCTGAACCTGCCCTCGCGTAGCCCGCAAAAGCCTGCGCCGCAAGCCCGCGATCGCATATCAGGTTCGGAAGGGATGGTGGGTGATGAGAGACTCGAACTCCCGACATCTTCGGTGTAAACGAAGCGCTCTACCAACTGAGCTAATCACCCGTGCGGATGGATGTAGCCAAAGCCTGCGCCCCTTGCAAGCCGGGATTGACATCTTTGCCGGCCCGACGCCCAAATGAACCCATCGGCCAGGAGTAGCCATGACTTTCGACCCTTCAAAACATACCACTCACCCAGCGCGGGCGTTTTCCGATTTCAAACTGGGCGAGGTGTTTCGCGCGCCGTCGCGCACGATGACCGAAGGTGTTTTGCCGCCTTTCAGGCCGCAAGCGGCGACAACCACCCGATCCATTACGACCGCGCCTATCTGCAGCGCCTGGGTCATCGCGACCTGATGGCGCACGGATACCAGACCTTGATTCAGGCGGCGATCGGCGCAAGCCCGCTGGCGCATGAAATGGGTGAGGCGCTGATCGGCTTTATCGCGCAATCCAGCCGGTTCCTTGCGCCGGTCTATTGCGGCGACACGCTGTATCCCGCGTTCGAAATCACCGGTTTGGATACGCAGAAGACAACCGGTGTCATGACGTTGCGTGTGACGATCCACAACCAGGACAGCGCGCTGGTCATAGAAGGTGAACAGCAATACCTGATGCGGCTGTGACGCTCAGGCGTGGGCGATCTCACGCCCGTCGCGCAGTTCCCAGACAACGCCCTGATCGCGGCTCATAGCTTCCATCGCGTCGGCGCTGGCGTTCAGGACAAGACCGCGCAGCACCGTAAGCGCGACGCCGTGGCTGACCACGACCGCCGGCCCGGTCAGATCGTCGAGGAATGACGCGATGCGCGCGCGAAGGGCCTCGGGCGTTTCTCCGGGGCTGTTCAGGCATATCTGCAGGATGGACTTGCCCTGAAACGCCTCTGGTTCGGCCTTGGCCATATCCGCGTAAAGGTGCCCCTCCCAGCGGCCCAATCCGACCTCTTTCAGGCGGTCGTCGAAAACCGGGTTCAGTCCGGCTGCGCCCAAGGCGATTTCGGCCGTTTGGCGGGTGCGACGCTGCGGCGACGCAAAGGCGGCGATCCCGTCCGGCAAGGGCAAGGCCCCAAGGATTTCGCCCTGTCGCGCGGCCTGGGTTCGCCCCAGTTCGGTCAGGTCCGACTCCATCTGCCCCTGTATCCGGCGGTCGCGGTTCCAGTCGGTCTGGCCATGGCGCAGCAGGTAAAGCGGAGGGATCGGCATCGCGGCGTCCTTTCAGATACGAAAAAGGCGCGCAGGGATGATCCTGCGCGCCCGGAATTCTGGTGGGTGATAAGAGATTCGAACTCCTGACATCTTCGATGTGAACGAAGCGCTCTACCACTGAGCTAATCACCCGGTGCCGGGGCTTTTAGACTCACTCGGCGGCATCCGCAAGAGGGTCTTTGGCGGGTGTCGCCGGGGCATCGTTCTGGCGGAGTTTGCACATGACAACGCGCCCGTTCGGCAGTTGCTTGATGCGGTTGATCTTGACCTTGCCCAGCGGCTTGACGTTCATTTCGCGGCCCCTGGCCAGTTCTTCGCCAAGAACGGCCAACATTGCCTCGACCACGGGCTTGGCATCCTTTTTCTTGATGCCCGACCGTTTGACGACCACGTCGATCAGCTCTTTTTTCTTCATTTCAGGTGCTGTCAGCGCCGGGGTCGTGGTGGTCACGACCGTGGGTTTCGGCGCGGCCTTTTCCGCCGATGCGATCGCGGCCGATTTGGCCGCGGTAGCGGCAGCGGCAGTCTCATTGCCGGGTTTCGCGGCTTTTGGCGCTGTCGCCTTCTTCGATGTCGTGGCGGTCGGTTTTGCCGCGGTCTTGCGCGTCGTGCTGCGCTTGGCCGTGGTTTTTGTCGAAGCCTTGCGCGTGGTTGCCGGCTTGGTCGCGGTTTTGCGCGTCGTCGTGGCCATTGAAAAACTGCCCTGTAATTGTTTCTGCTCTGGCGACACTCTAACGGGAAAGCATTGCCTTCTCTACCCTTCCGTTGAGGATTGTGCCGCAGCGTGAGGGTTTTGCTGCACCGCAAGCATCGTGTTACGAAAAAGGGCGCACCGGCATGGTGCGCCCTTCCATCTTTTGAAACCTCAAGGCCAACAGGTCAGTGCGTGACCGCGCCCTGACCGTCGCCGGCCCCTTGTGTCGCTGCCTTGGCGGCGGCGGCTTCTTCGGCGGCCTCGTCCCATTCGATGGGGGTTGGCTGCCTGACAAGGGCACGCTCCAACACCTCGCTCACATGGGTGACGGGAATGATCTTGAGCCCCTCTTTGACGTTGTCGGGGATCTCGGCCAGGTCTTTCTCGTTCTCTTCCGGGATAAGGACCGTCTTGATCCCCCCGCGCAGGGCCGCCAGGAGTTTTTCCTTGAGCCCACCGATGGCGGTGGCGTTGCCGCGCAACGTGACCTCGCCGGTCATGGCGATGTCCTTGCGGACCGGGATCTGCGTCAGCGTCGACACGATGGCGGTCACCATCGCAAGCCCGGCGCTTGGTCCGTCCTTCGGCGTCGCCCCATCGGGCACGTGAACGTGGATATCCCAGTGATCCATGCGCGGCGGCTTGACCCCGATCTGGGGCGCGATCGACCGGACATAGCTGCTGGCGGCGTCGATCGATTCCTTCATCACGTCGCCGAGCTTGCCGGTGGTCTTCATCCGGCCCTTGCCCGGAAGGCGCAGGGCTTCGATCTGCAGCAGGTCGCCGCCGACGCTGGTATAGGCCAGCCCGGTCACGACGCCGATCTGATCCTCTTTCTCGGCCAGACCATAGCGGTATTTCTTGACGCCAAGATAGTCGTCAAGGTTTTCGGCCGTGACCTCGACCGATTTGACCTCGCCCTTGACGATCTTGGTGATCGCCTTGCGCGCGACCTTGGCCAGCTCACGCTCCAGGTTCCGCACACCGGCTTCGCGGGTGTAGCGGCGGATCATTTCGTCCAGCGCGTCGTCGCTGATCGAGAACTCGCCCTTGCGCAGGCCGTGGTTCTTGATCTGCTTGGGCACGAGGTGCTGTTTCGCGATCTCGCGCTTTTCGTCCTCGGTATAGCCCGCAAGTGGAATGATCTCCATCCGGTCCAGAAGCGGCCCCGGCATATTGTAGGAGTTCGCCGTCGTCAGGAACATTACGTTCGACAGGTCGTATTCGACCTCGAGGTAATGATCGACAAAAGTCGAGTTCTGTTCGGGGTCGAGCACCTCGAGCATCGCGCTGGCCGGGTCGCCGCGGAAATCCTGGCCCATCTTGTCGATTTCATCGAGCAGGATCAGCGGGTTGTTGGTCTTGGCCTTCTTCATCGCCTGGATGATCTTGCCGGGCATCGAGCCGATATAGGTCCGGCGGTGGCCGCGAATTTCGGATTCGTCGCGCACACCACCCAGGCTGATGCGGATGAATTCGCGCCCCGTGGCCTTGGCCACGGATTTGCCCAGCGAGGTCTTGCCCACGCCCGGAGGGCCGACAAGGCACATGATCGGGCCTTTCAGCTTTTTCGAACGCTGCTGCACGGCCAGGTATTCGACGATCCGTTCCTTGACCTTTTCAAGGCCGTAATGGTCGGTATCAAGGACATCCTGCGCCTTGGACAGATCTTTCTTGGTGCGGCTTTTCACGTTCCATGGGATCGACAGCATCCAGTCGAGGTAGTTGCGCACCACCGTCGCCTCGGCGCTCATCGGGCTCATGTTCTTGAGCTTTTTCAGCTCGGCATCGGCCTTTTCGCGCGCTTCCTTGGACAGCTTGGTCGCTTCGATGCGCTCTTCGAGTTCGGCAATCTCGCCTTCGCCGTCCTCGCCGTCGCCCAACTCCTTCTGAATGGCCTTCATCTGCTCATTCAGGTAATATTCGCGCTGGGTCTTCTCCATCTGGCTTTTCACGCGGGTCTTGATCTTTTTCTCGACCTGCAGAACGCTGATTTCGCCCTGCATCAGGCCATAGATCTTTTCCAGGCGCTCGCTCACGCTGAGCGTTTCAAGCAGTTCCTGCTTTTGCGCGACGTCGATGCCCAGATGCCCGGCGATGAGGTCGGCGAGCTTTTCCGCCTCCGAGGTTTCGGAAACCGAAACCAGCGCCTCTTCGGGTATGTTCTTTTTCACCTTGGCGTAGCGTTCGAATTCCTCGGCGGTCGAGCGCAACAGCGCCTCGATCACGGCCTCGTCGCCGGTCTCCTCTTCCAGCGCCTCGGCGCGGGCTTCGAAGAACGACTCGTTTTCAAGGAATTCGACGATCCGCACACGCGCCTGCCCTTCGACCAGCACCTTCACGGTGCCGTCGGGAAGTTTCAGCAGTTGCAGAACGTTGGCCAGCACACCGGTGCGGTAAATACCGTCGGCGTCGGGGTCGTCGGCGCTGGCGTCGATCTGGCTGGACAGCAGGATCTGCTTGTCGTCCTGCATCACCTCTTCCAGGGCGCGTACGGATTTTTCCCGTCCCACGAACAGCGGCACGATCATGTGGGGGAAAACCACGATGTCGCGCAGCGGCAGTACGGGATAAGAGGAATTCAGCTCTTGCATGCTCGGTCCTTTTCAAGCGGCAGACGGTACAGGCCCCGGTCTTGGCGACATGCCCGCCCCCTTTTGTGTTCAGGGGTATATCTGGGGCACCGTTAACCCGGTTTCAACCATATACCCGCCCTGTGAGGTTCAGTTTGCCCCCGCCTTGATCCGGGGGCAAGCGCGCAAACCGTCGAATTACGCAATATTCGCGGCAAAGGCGTTCAAAGCCCGCTCAAAGTGCGGGAATGTCGCCTTCTTCGCGCGTGGCGTGGAACGCGGCTTCCCAGGCGTCGAAGCGCCCTTCGGCAATGGCCTCGCGCATGCCTGCCATGATTTCCTGATAGTAATGAAGGTTGTGCCAGGTCAGCAGCATGCCGCTGATCATCTCGCCCGCGCGGAACACGTGGTGCAGATAGGCGCGGCTGTAGTTGCGGCAGGCCGGGCATGTGCACTCCTCGTCCAGCGGACGGGGATCGTCGGAATGGCGCGCGTTCTTGATGTTGACCTGCCCACGCCGCGTCCAGGCCTGTCCGGTGCGCCCGGACCGCGAGGGCAGAACGCAATCCATCATGTCCACACCGCGTTTGACCGCGCCCACGATGTCATCTGGCTTGCCCACACCCATCAGGTAGCGCGGCCTGTCGGCGGGAAGTTGACCGGGCGCATAATCGAGACAGGCGAACATCGCCTCTTGCCCCTCGCCCACGGCCAGCCCGCCGATTGCATATCCGTCAAACCCGATCTCCTGCAGCGCCTTGGCCGATTCCTCGCGCAGGTCGGGCTCCAACCCGCCCTGCTGGATGCCGAAAAGCGCGTGACCGGGCCTGTCGCCGAACGCGTCCTTTGACCGCGCCGCCCACCGCATCGAAAGGCGCATCGACTCTTCGATGCGCTTGCGATCCGCGGGCAAGGCCGGGCATTCGTCAAAGCACATTACGATATCGCTGCCCAGAAGGCGCTGGATTTCCATCGAGCGTTCTGGCGTCAGCTCGTGTTTCGAGCCGTCCACATGGCTGCGGAAGGTCACACCCTTTTCGGTGAGTTTGCGCAGGTCCGACAGGCTCATCACCTGGAAGCCACCGCTATCCGTCAGGATGGGCTTGTCCCAGTTCATGAACTTGTGCAGCCCGCCCAGCCGCGCGATGCGTTCGGCGCCCGGGCGCAGCATCAGGTGATAGGTGTTGCCCAGAAGGATATCGGCCCCGGTGGCCGCGACGCTTTCGGGCATCATCGCCTTGACGGTCGCCGCGGTGCCCACTGGCATGAAGGCCGGTGTGCGGATGTCGCCGCGCGTGGTGCGGATCACACCCGTGCGCGCCCGCCCGTCCGTCGCCTTCAGTTCGAATGTCACACCGCTCATCATGGCCTCGTGTCGTTCAGTCCGCGCCCTTCTATGCCCGCGCGGGGGAAAAAGCCAAGGGTTGCCGCGCCGCGCAACGCCCGGCAATATTCGCCGTGGGAGGACAGATCATGAACCAGATGCCGCAAGAGCCGCTTGTCACCAGCACCGTCGCGCAAGGCGTGCGCCGGATCACGCTTGGCCGGATGCCCGCGCATCCCTTGTCATCGGCGATGATCGCGGCGCTGCGTGGCGAACTGGATGCCGCAGCCGACGACACCTACACCCGCGTTCTGGTGATCGAAGGGCCGGGCCACATCTTTTGCGCGGGTCACGATCTCAAGGAAATTGCCCACCACCGCGCAGACGACGACAACGGCCACGCGTTCCTGACCGACCTTTTCGGGGCCTGCGCCCAAATGATGCTGCGCCTTGCCACGCATCCCAAGCCGACAATCGCCATGGTCGATGGCATCGCCACCGCGGCGGGCCTGCAACTGGCGGCCTCGTGCGACATGGTATTCGTGTCCGACCGGGCGACATTCTGCCTGCCGGGCGTGCGCAATGGCGGATTCTGCACCACCCCCGCCGTCGCCGTGTCGCGGGCGGTCGGGTACAAGCAAGTCATGGAACTGGCGCTGTCGGCCGAGCCGATGGATGCCGGCTGGGCCTTGCGGACGGGGCTTGCGAACCGCGTTTTGCCACCCGAGTCGCTGGAAAGCGCGGTTTTCGAATTCGCGCAAACACTCGCCACCCGCAACCCCGGCCCCGTGCGCGACGGCAAGGCGGCCCTCAAGGCGCATCTCGATTTGCCACTCGATCAGGCTTATGAGCTCGCCACCGAGGTGATGATCGGCCATTTCATGGACGAAGGCCGGCTGGCCGCGGAAATAGAAGGCCGGACCGGGATCAAGATCTGACCGTGCGCCGCTGCGTCCGCACTGGACCTCACCCGATCTATTTCCTATATGTTCAGTCAGGAAATACACCGACCCGAGGCAAGGCAAACTGATGACCGATACCGCAGACCCGCTCGAAGGCACGCCGCTGATCAAGCCCTCCAGCACGGATCACCCTCTCTACGAAAAGATCGTCGATGCGTGCCGTTCGGTGTTCGACCCGGAAATTCCGGTCAACATCTACGATCTCGGGCTGATCTACACGATCGAAATCGACGACGAGAACGCCGTCAGCATCATCATGACGCTGACCGCGCCGGGCTGCCCCGTGGCGGGCGACATGCCGGGCTGGGTCGCCGATGCGGTCGAACCCATCGAAGGGGTCAAGCAGGTCGATGTCGAACTGACATGGGAACCCGTCTGGGGCATGGACATGATGTCGGACGAGGCGCGGCTGGAGCTCGGCTTCATGTAAGGCAAGCCTTTTCGCTTGCTTTTTCTTATTGCAAGCCTTATGACTTGCAAATGAAGGATGCAAGTATGGGCTTTACCCGGGCAACTGCCGAAACCGAATTTGCCGCCGTGCTGACAGGCGATCTGCGCCAATCACGCAAGATCGACGCAAACGCGCTGCAAACAGCCATGTCCTGCATCGAGTCTGCGGCCGAGGACATTGCGCGCGATACTGCCCTCACACTTCGTTTTGATCGCCACCGGGGCGACGGGTGGCAGATTTACCTTCCCCATGCCGAACCAGCGTTACGGGCGGCCTTGCGCATCGTTGCGGCGCTCAAGGCGCAAACGGGGCTGTCCACCCGCATCGCCATTGGCATCGGTCAGGCGATCCTTCCGCCCGATGGCGATCTGGGCGCGGCCAGCGGCGAGGCGTTCATCGGTGCAGGCGACATGCTGGACGGGATGGAGCGGAACCAGAACCTTGCGATAGACTGGCGCTGTGGCCCGTTCATCCCTGCGCTGGTGGGGCTGCTGGACTGGCAATCCCAGCAATGGACCGCCCCGCAGGCCGAGGCGCTGTTCGAGGCGCTGCGAAGTCAGGCGCCAACCCAGGAAGAGATCGCCGGGAAATTCGGTGTTTCGCGCCAGGCCATCCAGTTGCGGCTTGCCGCTACGGGGCTATCGGCGCTCCGCGAGGCCCTGACCGCGTATGAAACCCATATCCAACACGTCTGGGAAACGCACCGATGACAGGCGCGGCCGCCGCCACCTTCACCGCCCTTCTGTTGGCGCATGTGCTTGCGGATTTCGTGCTGCAAACCCGCAGGATGGTCACGGACAAACGCAATCCGGGGATGTTGCTGCTGCACGGCGTCATCGTTCTGTTGACCGCGCAGGCCGCGACCGGGCAAGTGAGCGCGCCGGAATTGCTGGCGCTTGCGGGCGTTCACATCGTGATCGACGCGATCAAGACCTATGGCAATCTCAACCGGATCGGCGGCTTTCTGGCCGATCAGGCGGCCCATATTGCAACCATTGCAGCACTTTCGCTTTATGCGCCAAACCTCTGGCATGACGGGATTTATTCTGAAAACGCCTGGCTGCTGCCGTTGATGGCTCTGGTCACTGGCCTGATCGCCGCCACGACGGCCGGTCAATATGCCGTGGGCATCCTGATGCGCCCGCATGGTGCGCGCATCCGCAACAATGGCCTGCGCGATGGCGGGCGCATGATCGGGATGCTCGAACGCGGGCTGATCTTTCTGCTGATCCTGCTGGGGCAGCCATTGGGCGTCGGGTTTCTCGTGGCGGCGAAATCCATCCTGCGTTTCGGCACGGCCACCCGCGATCAGCGCACGGCGGAATACGTGATCATCGGCACGCTGGCCTCATTCGGCTGGGCGATCGCGGCCAGCTATGCGACTTTGGGCTTGCTAACGCTGCTTCCCCCGCTTGAGATCGGCCCTCTCCTGCCCTAGATTGGGTATAAGGCAAAGGAGCGCCAAGATGTTTTCGATCCCCGGCAAACAGGCCGTCACCATGACAGACCGCGCGGCGGCCCAGATTCGCAAGCTGATGGAGCGCGATGGCAACCAGGGCCTGCGCATCGGCGTCAAGAAAGGCGGCTGTGCGGGCATGGAATACACCATGGATTACGCCACCGAAATCGACCCCCATGACGAAGTGGTCGAACAGGAGGGTGCGCGCGTGATGATCGCACCGATGGCGCAGATGTTCCTGTTCGGCACCGAAATCGATTACGAGGTGTCGTTGCTTGAATCGGGGTTCCGTTTCAACAACCCCAATGTCGAAGACGCCTGCGGCTGCGGCGAGTCGATCAAGTTCAAGGATATCGAAGAGCTCAGCGCCGAACAGCAGGGCTGATCCGCCCGTCGCGTCCACGCGTGGCTTGACCTGCGCGCGCAGATGCCAATTATGCGCCCATTCACGAAACAGGACCGAGGGATGGGAATGCGACGCAAGCTGGCGGCAGGCAATTGGAAAATGAACGGCACGCTGGCCGATCTTGCACAGATCGAGGCGCTGAAAGCTGCCCATCCCGATCCTTCCGTCGATCTTTTGCTGTGCCCGCCTGCAACCCTGATCCATGCGGCCGCCGGGCTGGTGCGCGATCACGCGCTGCGGATCGGCGGGCAGGATTGCCACACCCAAGCCGCAGGGGCGCATACCGGCGATATTTCGGCGGCCCAACTGGCGGATGCCGGCGCACAGGCGGTGATCCTGGGACATTCCGAGCGCCGCGAGGACCACGAGGAAGACAGCGAAACCGTCCGCGCCAAGGCGCGCGCGGCCCATGAGGCCGGCCTGATGGCGGTGATCTGCGTCGGCGAAAGCCTGGCGCAGCGCGAGGCGTTGAACACGCTCGACATCATCGGCGGGCAGTTGTCCGCTTCGGTGCCCGACACGGCCACGGGCGAAAACCTGGTGATCGCCTATGAGCCGATCTGGGCGATCGGCACCGGCCGCATCCCGACACCGGACCAGATCGGCGAAGTGCACGATTTCATCCGCGCACGGCTGGAACGCCGCTTTGGCGCGGGTGCGGGCCGCTCGGCGCGGCTGCTCTATGGCGGATCGGTCAAACCGGACAACGCTGCCACCGTGTTTGCCGTGTCGAACGTGGACGGCGCGCTGGTCGGCGGTGCCAGTCTGACCGCGGATGAATTTTCCCCGATCATCAAGGCGCTCGAACAGGCTTGAGAGCCCGGCCCGGAGGCGCGCAGATGCACAGCCCGACCCTGCGCGAGCTTGCGCGCGTCTTTGGACGGATCGGCGTTCTGTCCTTCGGCGGGCCCGCCGCGCAAATCGCGCTTATGCACCGCGAGCTTGTCGAGAACCGCGACTGGCTGGACGAAGAGCGGTTCCTGCGCGCCTTGTCGTTCTGCATGATGCTGCCCGGCCCCGAGGCGATGCAGCTGGCCACCTATGCCGGATGGCGGCTGCGCGGCGTGACAGGCGGGTTGATCGCGGGCGGGCTGTTCGTTCTGCCCGGCGCGCTTGTGATCGCGGCGCTGGCCGCACTTTACATCAGGTTCGGCGCGCAGGACTGGGCGCAGGCGATGTTCCTGGGCATCAAGGCAACGGTGCTGATCGTGGTGCTGAACGCGTTGATCACCTTGTCGCGGCGCGCTCTGACACGGCGCAGCGCGTGGGTGCTGGCGGTGGGCGCCTTCCTGGGCATCTTCGCGCTCGGGCTGCCCTTTCCGCTGATCATCGGATGCGCCGCGATCTGGGGGTACCTGACATCGACCGAATCCAAAGCCGCGCCGCCTGCCCGTGTGCCGTTGTCGCAAACGCTGCGCACGGTCGCGATCTGGGGCGCGGTGTGGCTGGGGCCGCTTGCCCTGCTCTGGATGTCGGGCGCGCGGTTTCTGACAGAAATCGCACTGTTCTTTTCGCAACTGGCGGTCGTCACCTTCGGCGGGGCCTACGCGGTGCTGGCCTACATGACCCAGACCATCGTCAGCGACTACGGCTGGCTCAGCACCGCGCAGATGATCGACGCGCTGGGGCTGGCGGAAACGACGCCGGGGCCGCTGATCCTCGTGACCGAGTTCGCGGGCATACTGGCCGGCCACGGTGCGGGCGGGCCTGGCATGGCAGCGGCGGCGGGGCTGGTTGCGCTGTGGATGACGTTCGCCCCCTGTTTCCTGTGGATCTTTGCCGGCGCCCCATACATCGAATGGCTGGCCGCCCTGCCGCGCATCTCCGGCGCGCTCAAGGCGATCACGGCGGCGGTGGTCGGCGTGATCCTGTCGCTGTCTGTGTGGTTCGCCCTGCACGTTCTGTTCGCCGAGATTGTGGCGACAGGCTTTGGCCCCCTGCCCGTTCCCGGCAGTCTCGACCCCACGGCGCTGGCGTTGACGGCGCTTGCGGCGCTCTTGCTTTTAGTGGCCCGGATGCCCTTGCCCGCAGCGCTGGCGCTGATGGCGCTGGCCGGTCTTGCCGCGGGGGTGATGTGACGCACGCCGATTGCGCACACCCCCTTTTGTTTCGTTCCGAATCCCCTATGATCGCGACAGGAACTTACGGAGTCCCCATGTCCACACCCATCGACTATGGCAAGCTGATGCATCGCGCGATGCGTGGCCTCATCCAGGAGGTCTTGCAGGGTGTTCAGGACAACGGATTGCCGGGGGCGCATCATTTCTTCATCACGTTCGACACCACGCACCCGGATGCGCAACTGGCCGATTGGTTGCGCGACCGCTATCCGCAGGAAATGACGGTTGTGATGCAACACTGGTTCGACGGGCTGGAAGTGGGCGAGGACGGCTTTGCCGTGACGCTGAATTTCGGCGACAGCCCCGAGCCGCTTTATATCCCTTATGACGCGATCCAGACCTTCGTGGACCCGTCCGTCGAATTCGGCCTGCGCTTCGATTCCCACAGCGACGACGAAGACGACGATCCCGACCCTTCGGACGATGCCGATTTCACCGAGGCCGAAGAAGAGCATCACGATGCCGAGGTCGTCAGCCTCGACAGTTTCCGCAAGCATTGATCGCGGTATCCCGCGGTAGACGTCATTGATCTTTCCGTACGGTCAGGTATGAGACACCCGAACCGTTGAGGAGAGCCATTCCATGACCAAGACCCGCACCGAAACCGACAGCTTCGGCCCTCTTGAAGTGCCCGCAGACAAGTATTGGGGCGCACAGACCCAGCGCAGCGTGATGAACTTTCCGATCGGCTGGGAAAAGCAGCCCGTCGCGATCGTGCGTGCGCTTGGCGTCATCAAGAAGGCCTGCGCACAGGCCAACAAGGCGTCGGGGGCGCTGGATGGGAAACTCGCCGATGCGATCATCCAGGCCGCGGGCGAGGTGATCGAAGGCAAGTTCGACGACAACTTCCCGCTTGTCGTCTGGCAGACCGGGTCAGGCACGCAATCGAACATGAACGCCAACGAGGTGATCGCCAACCGCGCGATCGAAATCCTCGGCGGCACGATCGGATCGAAGGATCCGGTTCACCCGAACGATCACTGCAACATGGGACAGTCGTCGAACGACACCTTCCCGACCGCCATGCATATCGCCGCCGCCATGAGCGTGCGCGACGTGCTGCTGCCCGGGCTGGAGAAGCTGCTGGCCGGGCTTGAGCGGAAATCCGAAGAATTCAAGGATATCATCAAGATCGGCCGCACCCACACGCAGGATGCGACGCCGCTGACGCTGGGGCAGGAGTTTTCCGGCTATGCCCACCAGATCCGCCAGGGGATCGAACGCATCAAGGCCACGCTGCCCGGCATCTACGAGCTGGCGCAGGGCGGCACGGCCGTCGGCACCGGGCTGAACACGAAAACGGGATGGGGCGAAACGGTCGCGGCGAACATGGCCGAGATCACCGGCCTGCCCTTTGTAACCGCCCCCAACAAGTTCGAGGCGCTGGCCGCGCATGACGCGATGGTGTTCATGTCGGGCGCAGTCGCGACCGTTGCGGGCAGCTGCTACAAGATCGCCAACGACATCCGGTTCCTTGGGTCGGGTCCGCGGTCGGGCCTGGGCGAACTGATCCTGCCGGAGAACGAGCCGGGCAGCTCGATCATGCCCGGCAAGGTCAACCCGACGCAGGCCGAGGCGCTGACCCAGGTCGCCGCCCACGTCATGGGTAACGACGCGGCGATCAAGTTCGCCGGCTCGCAGGGGCATTTCGAACTGAACGTCTATAACCCGATGATGGCCTACAACCTGCTGCAATCCATCCAGTTGCTGGGTGATGCGGCAGACAGCTTTACCGAGCGCATGCTGCTGGGCATCCAGGCGAACGAGCCGCGCATCGACAAGCTGATGAAGGAATCGCTGATGCTGGTCACGGCGCTGGCCCCCACCATCGGCTATGACAACGCCACCAAGGTCGCCAAGACCGCGCACAAGAACGGCACCACCCTGAAGGAAGAGGCGATCGCCCTCGGTTTTGTGGACGAGGAAACCTTCGACCGGGTCGTGCGTCCCGAACAGATGATCGGCCCCAAGGACTGAGGGCCGCTTTTCAAGCCCTTGTGGGCTTTCATCGCGAAAAGGGTGTGAAAAGACCCGATGAGCGCGCGTGCCACTGGACGGCACGCGCGCTTTTCGTCACTTTGTGATGCATGAGCGAAATCGTGAACCTCAATAAGGCCCGCAAGGCACGCGCCAAGTCGCGTGACAAGCGCCAAGCCGATGAAAACGCAGTGAAATTCGGGCGCAGCAAGGGCGCGAAAGCGCGCGACAAGGCCGAGGCCGACCGCCTGCGTTCGCGGCATGACGGCCACAAGCGCGACGAATGAGCGGCCGTCCCGTCAAACGGTCGCTGACCCTGCAGGGTCATCGCACCAGCGTTTCGCTGGAAGACGAGTTCTGGCAGGCATTTCGCACCATCGCAAAGGAAACGGGCAAGCCGATCAACGTGCTGGCCGCTGAAATCGACGCTGACCGCGACCCGGAAACCGGACTGGGGTCTGCGATACGGGTGTTCGTTCTGCGCCACTACCGTGCCGGCGCGGGCGGCTGAGCGTCAGGCGAGGTTTCAGGCGGCCGCCGCGGTATCCCGAATCCGCTGGATCATCGCCTTCAACCCGTTCGAGCGTTGCGACGACAGGTGATCCTGCAGGTCGAGCCTTGCAAGTTCCGCCTGCGCGTCGATGCCCGGCACGTCCCTTACCGGCACATCGTTGTAAAGCGCGCGCAGCACGGCGATCAGGCCGCGCACGATCATCGCGTCGCTGTCGCCGTCGAAATGAAACCGGTCACCGGCGGGGGCGATGTGCAGCCAGACCTGGCTGGCGCAGCCATCCACCTTGGTCGCCGGCACCTTGAGCGCGTCATCCAGCGGATCCATCGCCTTGCCCAGTTCGATAACGTGGCGATAGCGGTCTTCCCAGTCCTCAAGAAACTCGAAATCCCCGACGATCTCTTCGAATGCCTCGGTCGCCATGATGCCCCCTTCTTTCGCGGTCACGCCACGAGGTAAGGCGCGTCTGTCCAAAGGTCCAGAGGTGTTGCGTCTTTTCAAGGCAGGCCCGATGCTCTAAACCGACAGGCAAGGCAAGGATAGGCAAACCCATGCGCAGACCCCTCGTGGCCCTTCTGGTCGTTTCGATGACACTCAGCGCCTGTGGCGCGATCCGGGAATCGCGGATCAACCCGTTCAACTGGTTCGGCGGCAGCCGCGAGGTTCCGGCCGATGTCGATCCCGCGGCAACCGGAGAGGCCAATCCCCTGATTCCGCAACGCCGTGCGAGCCTGTTCCGGCGGGACGAGAACATCTATCTCGGCCGGCCGCTGGATCAGGTGACCGAGCTGCGCATCGAACGGGTGGCGGATGGCGCGATCATCCGCGTCGAAGGCATCGCGCAGCGGGCGGACGCCTACGACATCCGCCTGGTTCCCAAACCCACCGACCGCCAGGGTGAGTTGCATTTCGAATTGCAGGGTGAATTTCCGCAGGTGACGTCCAACACGGTGCGCCTGCCCCGCCCGGTGGTGGTTGCCACGCATCTGAGCGACCAGGAGCTTGAGGGCATCCGCCGGATTCGCGTCAGCGCCGCGCGCAACGCCCGCGAAAGCCGCCGCTAAGGCGCGCGTTCAGTCCAGTTCGACGATCCTGATGTTCTGGCCCTTCGCGGCCAGGGCGATCTTGCCATCGCACAGCCGTTCCGCATCGGCGCCGAACACTTCGCGGCGCCACCCGTGCAGGGCCTGCACGTCGCGCTGCCCCGCGGCAAGCGCATCCAGATCCGCCGCCGAGGCGATCAGCTTGGGCGCCACGCCGCTGCTTTCTGTCTTGGCCTTCAGAAGCACGCGGAGCAGGTCGGCCAATGCCGGGTTCACCTGCAGTTTTTCGCGGGTCTTGGGCAGTCGGGGCAAATCCTCGGGCGGGCAACTGACGCCCACCTCGATCGCGGCCAGTATTCCGTCGGCGATTTCGCCTTTGCGGGCTTCGCGCAGCAACAGCCGCGACTTGCCGAGGTCGTTCATCGAACGCGGCTTGGTCGAGGCAAGCTCGACCAGCGCGTCATCCTTGAACACCCGGCTGCGGGGAATGTTGCGCGACTGGGCATAGGCCTCGCGAAAGCGGGCAAGTTCACGCACGATGGCAAGAAACTTGCCCGAGTTCGTGCGGGTTTTCACCCGCTGCCATGCCTCGGACGGGCGCGATTCGTAGGTTTCGGGATTGGTCAGCAGCTTCAGTTCTTCCGCGACCCACTGTTCCCGGCCCTTCTTTTTCAACTCGGCGGCGAGAAACTCGTAGATCTTGCGCAGATGCGTCACATCGGCCAGCGCATAGGTTTTCTGCGCATCGCTCAGCGGGCGGCGCGACCAGTCGGTGAAGCGGCTGGATTTGTCCAGGTTTTCGCGGGCGATCTTTCGTACCAGCGTTTCATAACCCACCTGTTCGCCGAAACCGCAGACCATCGCCGCGACCTGGGTGTCGAACAAGGGTTCGGGAAAGACCTTGGCGTCGACATAGAAGATTTCCAGATCCTGCCGCGCGGCGTGGAACACCTTGACGACCGTGGGGTCGCGGAACAGGTCATACAGCGGATCGAGCGACAGATCACCATCGATCGGGTCCACCAGGACGGCGGTGTCGTCATCCTCGCCAGGCATGGCAAGCTGGATCAGGCAGAGCTTGGAGTAATAGGTGCGTTCGCGCAGGAACTCGGTGTCGATGGTGACGTAGTCATGCGCGCGGGCCGCTTCGCAGAAGGCGGCAAGCTCTTGCGTGGTCTTGATCGTTTTCATGGCTTTCAGCTCGATTCATGCTGCGCGCCTCGGCGCGCCCTGCCAGTCGTGATGCGGCGGTATAGGATAGACGGGCGCAAATGAAAACCCGCGCCTACAGGTCCAGCCGGCGACGGTCGTCCGATGCAAAGCGGCGCAGAACCGCCGGGTAGAGGCGATGTTCCTGTTCCAGCACGCGCGCAGCCAGCGTGTCGGGCGTATCGTCCGCGTCGATCGCAACCCGCGCCTGCCCGAGGATAGGGCCGCCATCCAGTTCTGCAGTGACCTCGTGCACGGAGCACCCGGCCTCAGCGTCACCCGCCGCAATGGCGCGCGCATGGGTGTCCAGGCCGCGATATTTCGGCAAAAGCGACGGGTGGATGTTCAGCATCCGGCCCGCGTAATAATCTATGAACACCGGCGTCAGAATGCGCATGAAGCCGGCAAGCGCTATGATATCCGGCTGGTAAGCATCGATTTCGGAAATCAACGCCTTTTCAAAGCCTTCCCTGTCGCCCTTGAACGCGCGGTGATCGACCACGGCCGTTGGGACACCCATGTCGCGCGCCTTTTGCAGGCCGCCCGCATCGGGCACGTTCGACAGGACCAGGCAGGGCCGAGCCGGGTGGTCGCCCACCATGCTTTCCACCAGTCGCACCATGTTGGAGCCACCGCCCGAAATCAGGATCGCGACACGCTTCGTCACCTCAGTGTGCCCGTGTAGCGCACGCCTTCACCGGCCGCGACCCGGCCCAGCTTGCAGACGGTTTCGCCCGCCTCGGTCAGCTCGGCGGCAAGAGCATCTGCGCGGTCCGCCGCGACGGCCAGAACCATGCCGATGCCGCAGTTGAAGGTTTTCAGCATCTCCGCCTCGGCCATGCCGCCGGTTTCGCGCAGCCAGCCGAACACGCCCGGCAAATCCCAGGCGTCGAGATCGATTTCGGCGCCCAGACCCTCGGGCAGGACGCGGGGGAGGTTTTCGGTCAGCCCGCCACCTGTGATGTGCGCCAGCGCATGAACCCCGCCCGACCGGACAGCCGCCAGCGCCTGCTTTACATATAGCCGCGTTGGCGCCAGCAGGGCCGCGCCCAGGCTGCCGTCGGTCCAGGGGCAATCCGCATCCCAGCCAAGGCCCGAAACCTCGACCAGCTTGCGCACCAGGCTGTAGCCGTTGGAATGCACCCCGTTCGACCCCAGCCCCAAGAGCACATCGCCCTCGGACACGCCGGCAGGCAGGTCGGCACCACGTTCCATCGCGCCGACGGCAAAGCCCGCAAGGTCGAAATCGCCCTTGGAATACATGCCTGGCATCTCGGCGGTCTCGCCGCCGATCAGCGCGCAGCCGGACAGTTCACACCCTTTGGCAATGCCGTTGATGATGTCGGTCGCCGCATCCAGCTCCAGCTTGCCGGTGGCGAAATAGTCCAGGAAGAACAGCGGCTCGGCACCTTGGCAGACCAGGTCGTTCACGCACATGGCCACAAGATCGATGCCGATCGTGCTGAAATGCCCGGTGTCGATCGCGATGCGCAGCTTGGTGCCCACGCCGTCGGTCGCAGCCACCAGAACCGGGTCTCTGTATCCGGCCGCCTTGAGGTCGAAGAGCGCGCCGAACCCGCCAAGGCCGGCCATCACGCCCGGGCGCGCGGTGCGCTTTGCCGCGGGTTTGATCCGTTCGACCAATTCGTTGCCCGCGTCGATGTCGACGCCCGCCTGCGCATAGGTGATGCCATTCTTGCCGGTGGTCATGGGACGCCCCCCTGTTGCCATTCCCGCGCGGGGTAATCCATCGCGCGCGCCAAGGCAACGGCAAAGCCTTGACCCCTGCCCGCTTCCTGCTACGAACAGGTCAGGTCGGGCCTGTAGCTCAATGGTTAGAGCAGGGCGCTCATAACGCCTTGGTTGGGGGTTCGAGTCCCTCCGGGCCTACCACTTTCCCGATCCGCCCGTGCGATCAGCGCGCGATCACGATATCCGCGCACAGCCCCCCGAGCCTGTCGCTTTCGCCAAGCCGCAGAACGCCGCCATGCGCGCGCGCGATATCCGCGGCAATCGCCAGCCCCAGGCCGACGCCCGAGCCGCGGTTCTGGTTGCGCGCGGTATCGAGGCGGGTAAAGGGCCGCATCGCATCGCCGCGCTGTTCGGGCGGGATGCCGGGGCCGTCATCCTCGACCCGGATGCGCAGCGACCGGTCCGAAAGCGTGACCGAAACCTCGGCACGTGTGCCGTAGCGCACGGCATTGTTGATCAGGTTGTCCACCGCACGGCGAATGGCCACCGCGCGCAGCGGCACCATCCCCTGCCCGTCCATGTCATGCAGGGTGACGGTTTGGCCTTCGCGCTGATGGTCCTCGACCAGCCCGCGAACCAGGTCGATGGGATCGGTGGCTTCGGCGTCGCCCTCGGCGGTGCCCTTGGCGAAGGACAGGAATTCGTCGATCATCCGGCGCATTTCCTCGACATCGCGTTCCAGCGGTTCCCGCTCGTCATCGTCGAGAAACGACAGCCCCAGCTTCAGCCGGGTCAGCGGCGTGCGCAAATCGTGGCTGACCCCCGACAAAAGCAGCGTGCGCTGTTCGATCTGGCGCTCGATTCGCGCGCGCATATCGAGAAAGGCGCTTCCCGCGGCCCGCACCTCGAGCGCGCCGTAGGGGTGATACTCGACATGACGTCCGCGCCCGAACGCCTCGGCCGCGCGGGCCAGCCGTTTGATCGGGCGCAGCTGGTTGCGCATGTAGATGAAGGCGATCACCGTCATCAGCACCCCGAAAAAGATCATGTTCACGAACAACTGGTGCGGGTTGCGCACCGACAGCCGCCAGCGATCCAGCTCGACCGCAAAGGCGGCCTGCCCAGCCGGGCGCAACGTAAGGATGGCGCGCCGTGTGTTCGGAAGCTCGACCGCGTCGAGCGCCGGCAACTCGCGATGCAGGGCGCGCATCACGTTCCCCGCGGTCAGGTCGTACCATACGCGGCTGTCATCCACACTGTCGGGCCGCGCCGGGGCGAGGTTGAAATTCAGCGCCGTGGCCAGCGCCGCCCTTGCCTGCGAGTCGGGTTCTGCCAGCAACAGGTTGATCTGGCGCGCGATTTCCTTTGCCATCTGTTCCGACACGTCTTCGAAATGGCGCTGGATGAAAACAACCGATACGACAAGCTGCACCACGACGACCGGCAGAACCAGGATCAGCGCGGCGCGCCCGTAAAGCCCCCGAGGCATATATGGTTTGAGCCATTTGAACGACATGCGCTAAACCTAGCCCTGCCCGACAGAAAGAGAAAGCGCCATGGACCTGCCAGAAGACTTCGACCCGCCGACCGGAACAGCCGAAACGCTTTCGCCCGGTTTGCGGCGGATCGTGGCGCCGAACCCGTCACCGATGACATGGCGGGGCACGAACACGTATCTTGTCGGGGATACCGGGCTGGCCGTGATCGACCCCGGCCCCGACGATCCCGCGCATCTGCAGGCGATCCTCGATGCGGTCGGACCTGGTCAGCATGTCAGCCATATCCTCGTGACGCATGCCCACCTCGATCATTCGCCCCTTGCGCGCGCCCTTTCCAGGGTCACGGGCGCACCTGTTTATGCCTTCGGCGACGCACGATCGGGGCGCAGCGCGGTGATGGAGATGCTGGCCGATCAGGGGCTTGCCGGTGGCGGCGAAGGGGTCGATGTCGCATTTCGCCCGGACGTCGCGCTTGCGGATGGCGAAATCCTGCAGGGCGATGGTTGGGAAATACGGGCGGTCTGGACGCCGGGGCATTTCGGCAACCACCTGTCCTTTGTCTGGGGCGATATCGGTTTTTCCGGCGATCTGGTGATGGGGTGGGCCAGTTCGCTTGTCTCGCCCCCAGACGGAGACCTGACCGATTTCATGGCGTCCTGCGACCGGCTGAGGGCCGAGGGGCTTCGCATCCTGCATGCCGGCCACGGCGCCCCTGTTACCGATCCCGCTGGCCGGATCGACTGGCTGACCGGCCACCGCCGCGGGCGCGAAGCGGCGATCCTGGCCGCGCTCGAGGATGGCCCCGCCGATGCCGGCATGTTGACGCGCGCGATCTACACCGACACGCCTGCGGCCCTTCTGCCGGCCGCGGAACGCAATGTTTTCGCGCATCTCGTTGATCTGGTGGGTAAAAACCTTGTTGCGCCGCAAGGAGCCTTGTCCGCAAAAGCCGTGTTTTCCATGATCGAAGGCGATTGAGGACCGAAAGCCGAATTTTTATGTCAAAACCCTCTGGACGAGCGGAATCGCTTTTGCTACATCGCCCTCCACAGTGTTCCGGCGTAGCTCAGCGGTAGAGCAGTTGACTGTTAATCAATTGGTCGTAGGTTCGATCCCTACCGCCGGAGCCATAAAAAGCCCTTAAGTCGCAAAGACTTGAGGGCTTTTTTGTTTTCGTTGCCCGGCAGGGTGGGATCTGTCGCCATTGAGCAACGATTTACCGCCAAACCTTTTCTGTGCCTTGTTCGCTGCCTGCCGACGCCTATGTCGCATCGCGATCGAGGCAACGTCCTCGTCCCTTTTTCAGGGTTCCATGTCCGGGACGGCCCGGCGGTATGAAAAGGGGGCTGTCATGGCCTGGATTTATCTCATTATCGCCGGATTGCTGGAGGTCGTCTGGGCCTCGCTGATGAAGCAGTCCTTGGGTTTCACCCGCCTCTGGCCGAGCATCGGGACGGTTGTGTTCATGGTCGGCAGTTTCGGTCTGCTGGCAATCTCGATGCGGACGCTGCCACTTGGCACCGCCTACACGATCTGGACCGGCATCGGCGCCATCGGGGCGTTTCTTGTCGGCATCTTCATTCTGGGCGAACAGGTTAGCGCCATGCGCCTGGTGGCCGCGTCCCTGATCATCTGCGGTCTCATCCTGATGAAGCTGTCTTCGCAGCACTGAACAAGGGGGGTGGCAATGCCCGCCTACACTGCCCGCCGCGCGATGAAATCGGAAACCTTTTCCACCAGCAGGGGCGCGAGCTTCGGGGTTATGACGTGACCCATGCCGGCGATGATCTGCAACTCGGCCCGCGGGATCAGCGCAGCGATTTCCTCTCCGCCTTCGGGCGGCACCAGGGTATCGTCGGCGCCGTGAATGACAAAACAGGGCAGATCGACCTCGCGCAGCGCCGCGCGTCGGTCGCCCGATGTGAGCGTGGCCAGAAGCTGACGGTTCACACCTTCGGGATCGGCCCCGCGATCATAGGCGCGCCCGGCCAGGTCGCGGAAATAGCTTTCGGGCGCCCCGAATCCGGGAGAGCCCCAGGCACGGTCGCCCTGAAGCGCAGTTTCGATGAAACCGGCGCGATCCTGCGGCTGACTGAGCAGTGCCTCTATTCCGGGTGATGCGGTGAAATGCGCGAGCGTCATTACGATGGTTGCGGACAAAAGGCGGTCGGCGTGGTGTATGGCCAGAAGTTGCGTGATGGCTCCTCCCATGGAAATTCCGAACACATGCGCCTTTGCGATCCGCAACGCATCCATCAGGCCGATCACGTCCTGCGCCATGTCATTCAGCGAATATGCCGGCCGCAACGGCCTGTCCGCGGCCAGATCGGCAAGGATCGTTTCAGCCCGGCCATCGACACCCGGTGCGGGGCAGCGCGCGCTTTTGCCGATGTCGCGGTTGTCGAAGGTGATCACGCGGAAGCCCTGCGCGACGAAGCCTTCGATCAACTCGCGCGGCCAGTGGATCAATTGTGTGCCCAAACCCCGGATCAGGATCAGCGCAGGGTTCGACCCAGCGCCGTGTTCTTCGACTTCCAGCTTGATGCCGTTGGCGGTGATCTGCATGCCCTGCCCTCCCTTTCCGGGCAGATTGATCGCCGCAGGCCCGCCGCACAACCCCCGTGACGTTGGGGCATTTGCCGCGCGCCCGATTGAAATAGGCCGGCTCCCGCCCCTAGGCTGACCGCAATCATTGGGAGGAGGACAAGGATCATGGCCGAGGCCTATATCTTTGACGCCGTGCGCACGCCCCGATCCAAGGGCAAGCAAGGCGGCACGCTGAACGAAGTCAAACCGATCCGCCTGCTGGCCGGGTTGCTGGAGGGCCTGCAGGAACGCCATGATCTCGATACCGCGCGGGTCGACGACGTGATCATGGGCTGCGTCGCACCGGTTCTGGAACAGGGCAGTTGCATCGCCAAGGCCGCTGCGCAGTCGGCAGGCTGGGACGAAAGTGTGCCGGGCGTTCAGCTTGACCGCTTCTGCGCCTCTGGGCTGGAAGCCGTGAACATGGCCGCCGCAAAGGTCGGATCGGGCCAGGAGGATCTGGTCGTCGCGGGCGGGCTGGAATCCATGAGCCGCGTGCCCATCGGGTCGTCCGGCGGGCCGATGTTCGCGGACCCTGAATTCGTGCTCGATCAGAACTCGGTCCCGCAGGGGATCGGCGCCGACCTGATCGCCACGCTCGACGGCTACAGCCGCGAAGACGTTGACGCCTTCGCCATGGAAAGCCAGCGCCGCGCGGCACATGCGCGGGACAATGGCTGGTTCGACCGCTCGGTCATGCCGGTACGCGACGTCAACGGCACGGTGGTGCTGGAGCGTGACGATTTCATCAAGCCGGGCACCGACATGCAGACGCTGGGCAGCCTGAAGCCGAGCTTTGCGCAGATGGGTGCGCTGGGGATGGACGAGATGGCCATCGCGAAATATCCGCAGGTCAACCGCATCAACCATGTCCACACGCCCGGCAATTCGTCGGGCATCGTGGACGGCGCGAGCGCCGTGCTGATCGGCAGCGAACAGGCGGGCCGCGACGCGGGGCTTGAGCCGCGCGGCCGCATCCTCGCCACTGCCGTTCTGGCCACCGACCCGGTGATCATGCTGACGGGCCCGGGCCCTGCCGCAAAGAAGTGCCTGGCCAAGGCCGGCCTGAGCCAGGCCGATGTCGACATCTGGGAGATCAACGAGGCCTTCGCCTCGGTCGCGCTGCGCTATATGCGCGATCTCGATCTCGACCACGAGATCACCAATGTCTGCGGCGGCGCCATCGCCATGGGCCATCCGCTGGGCGCGACCGGCGGCGCGCTGGTATCGACCGTTCTGGACGAGCTGGAACGCCGCGGCGCCAAACGCGCGATGATCAGCCTCTGCGTCGGCGGCGGCATGGGAATTTCAACACTGATCGAACGGGTGTGACCATGGGTGCGTTTCATTACGAAAAGGATGCCGACGGCATCGTCACGGTCACCATGGACATGGACGGCCCCGTCAATGCCATGAACGCCGAATTCGACGTCCTGTACCAGGAAATGACGGACAAGCTCTGCGCCGAAGAAGGGCTGACCGGCGTGGTTCTGACCTCGGCCAAGGAGACATTCTTTGCCGGGGGCGATCTGAAATGGCTGATCGCGGTCGAAACGGGGCAAGAGCAGGAAATCTTTGAAAACGTGGAGCGGACCAAGGCCAACATGCGCCGGCTGGAAAAGCTGGGCGTTCCGGTCGTGGCGGCAATCAACGGCGCGGCGGCGGGCGGCGGATTCGAAATCTGCCTGGCCAGCCATTACCGCATCGCGGCAGACCTGCCCAAAGTCAGGATCGGCCTGCCCGAGGTGACGCTGGGCCTGTTGCCCGGCGGCGGCGGCGTTGTGCGCATGACCTATATGCTGGGGATCGAGGGCGCGATGCCTTTCGTGCTGGAAGGCCGCATGGTGCCCGCCAAAAAAGCGCTGGAGGCCGGTCTGATCCACGAGGTTGTGGACAGCGCCGAAGCTCTTGTGCCGCGCGCCAAGGACTGGCTGAAGTCGGTCAAGGGCGACGCCGCTGCCTGCACCCAGCCTTGGGACGACCGGAAATACCGCATCCCCGGCGGGGCGTCGAACACCGCCGCAGCCGCGCCGCGCCTCGCGGCAGGGTCGGCCATGCTGTACAAGAAGACCCGCGGTCTGCTGCCGGCGCCCGGCAAGATCATGGACATCATGGCCAACACCGCCTCGAACGTCGATTTCGACGGCGCGCAACGGTATGAAAGCCGGCAATTCGCCTCGCTCGTGCCGCTGCCGGTGACCAAGAACATGATCCAGGCGTTCTTTTTCGACTTGGGCAAGGTCAATGGCGGCGCCGCGCGCCCCGGGGACGTTCCGAAATCGAAAATCGGCAAGCTGGGCATCCTCGGGGCTGGCATGATGGGCCAGGGCATCGCCTATTCGGCTGCCATGGCGGGCATCGACGTGGTTCTGAAAGACACCGCGCAAGAGGCCGCGGAACGCGGCAAGGCCTATACCGCCGCATTGCTGGACAAGCGCGTGGCGCGCGGCCGGATGACCGCGGACGAGGCCGCCGCGGTGCTGGCGCGGATCACGCCCACGGACAAGGCCGATGCGCTGAAAGGCTGCGACCTGATCATCGAGGCGGTTTTCGAGCGCATCGACGTGAAAGAGGCCGTTCTGAAAGAACACGAAGCGCTGCTGGCGGATAACGGTTTCTGGGGCTCGAATACCTCGACATTGCCGATCTCGCGCTTGGCGCAGGGCGCGGCGCGGCCGGAAAAGTTCATCGGGCTGCATTTCTTTTCGCCGGTCGACAAGATGCCGCTGCTCGAAATCGTGGTGGGCGAAAAGACCGACGACGAGACATTGGCGCGCGCCTTCGATTTCGCGCGCCAGATCGGCAAGACACCCATTGTGGTGAACGACAGCACGGGCTTTTACACCTCGCGCACGATCGGGACCAAGATGGACGAAGCGGTGCAGATGGTGGCCGAAGGGCTCGATCCGGTGCGCATCGAAAACCTGTCGCGCGCGGTCGGTTTCCCCACGGGGATGCTGACGCTCTACGATGAGGTTAAGCTGTCGCTGGCCATCGACATATTCGATACGCAAGTGGGCATGGGGCTGCGCGACGCGTCCGAGGACGTCACCCCCGAGGCCCGCACCGTGCTGCGAGAGATGGTCGAACGGTACGGCCGCAAGGGCCGTGGCGTGGGCGGCGGTTTCTTCGACTATACCGAGGCGGGCAAGGACATCTGGCCGGGCCTGGAAAAGTGGCGCAAGGACGGTGCGGACATTCCAGACGCCGACATAAAGGACCGGATGCTGTTCCGTGCGGTTCTGGAAACCCTGCGCTGTCTGGACGAAGGCGTTCTGCGTTCGACACCAGATGCGAATATCGGTTCGATCATGGGGATCGGCGCGCCGGTCTGGACCGGCGGTTATGCGCAATTCGTTGAAACCTACGGCAGGGACCGCTTTGTCGCCCGCTGCGAGGAACTGGCCGCGCGCTATGGCGCAAGGTTCCTGCCGCCGGCATCGCTGCGCGCGGCTGCCTGACACGGCGGTGGCCTCAGGCCGGGGCGATCGCGATATCTGCGGGGTCGGCCCAATGGGCCAGATCGCCTGCAAACCCCTGGAAGGCCCCGCGCTTTTCGGGGGCGACGGCGACGATCACCGTCAGACCCGCATCGAGCGCCTCGGCGATCAGGGGGGCAAAGCCGCGCCCCTGTTCTTCCTGCTTGCCGAAACGGTTGACGAACAGCACGTCCGCGCCCGGCAATGCCTGCGCGACGCGCAGCACGACGTCTTCGAGCGCGCCGGGATCGAGGCGGCAACCGCCCGCCCCTGCTCCGAGATCCTGGGAAATCACGGACGTGAACCGGCCGGCCGCGTCATGGAGAACCATATGCGCCTTGCCACCCGAGGCCGACGGGGCGCGATCCTGCAACACACCGGCCACGCGCAGGCCATCCGCGACCATCCGGTCACGCAGCACCGCAAGTGCGGCATCGGTCTGCCCGGTGCAGGGCACCGCGAAAATCTGGGCCATGGCGGTTTTCCTTGTCCACGCGATGGGGCACTGTAGGGCAAATTGCGCGTTCCAAACCATGTGACACCATGACCAATCTGCCCCCCGCCATGATCATCGCCGGCGGCGCCGCGCGCCGGATGGGCGGCAGCGACAAGGCGTTGATGCCACTTGGACAGACGCGGGTCATCGACCACCTGCTGGCGGCGCTGCGCCCGCAGGCCGGTCCGCTGGCGATCAACGCGAATGGCGACCAAGCGCGCTGGTTGGGGTTCGGGCTGGCGGTGCGCGCCGATCCGGTGCCAGACCGGCCCGGCCCGCTGGCGGGGATTCTGGCGGCGATGCTCTGGGCCGGCGAAATCGGCGCCGAACGCGTGATTACCGTTGCGGGCGACACGCCGTTTCTGCCGCAGGATTTCGTCGTGCGCCTGGATCGGGCCGGCCCCTGCGCCATCGCCGAGACCCGTGCCGCCGATGGCACGCGGCGGGCGCATCCCGTCTGTGGCCTGTGGCCGGTCTCGGCAGCGCCGGCCTTGCGGGCGCAACTGGATCGCGGGGAACGGCGTGTCATGCGCTTTGTCGAACAGGTAGCAGCGCGGCCCGTTCTGTTCGACGAGGGGAAGACACCCGCCTTTTTCAACATCAACACGCCAGAGGATCTGGTCGAGGCAAACCGCCTGCTGAACGCGCCTTAGCCGATCATGCTGTCGCTGGGGTCCAAACGGTCATAATGCGCCTTCAGCCTTTGCAGAGCGATCCGCAGGACGATCTTGCCTGATCTTGCCGACCAACCCATGCGTTTTTCAGCGGTCTCCAGCCCTTCGAGATAACAACAGCAGCGTAACGCCACATCGCCAAGGCCCGGCCCCAACGCGCGCAGGGCGGCGGCCACGCGATCGCGCGCGCCGTCCGATCCGCGCAATCCCGGTTCGGAGCCGCCAAACGTTCCGCGATCGGACACCGTCAGGAACCTGTCCCAGTTCTGGGCGACACGCGGGCCGAGCTGCGCAAGCTCGAAATCCTCACGCAGACGTTCGCCCGCTGCAACAAGTTCGTAGCCCAGAAAGGGTTTGCCGTCCCGGTCCTTGCGCCGGGCGAGCGCGGTCAACGGCGATTCCGCCGCGTTGTAGCGGATACGACGCCGTGGCGCGCCATCTGCCGCGTTGATATCGCGGTCGTCCCACAGCCGGTGCTGATCCGCAAAAGGTGTCTGCGCCTCGGCAAAGCCAGGGAGGTCGCCTGCCATGTCACCGATGGCCGCGCGCCCTGCTGCGGTGATGGCGTAGCGCGAAATGCGACCGGGCGCATCGCAGGAAATCCACCCCTTCAGCGCCATCGCCTGGGCCACGTTTCTTGAAACGACCGCCGTGCGGTTGCTGCCATGCCCACCTTCGCGCATGACGACGGCCTTTTCCATATCCGTGGCCACGGCCAGTATCGCACCGCTTTCGCAAAGCCGCCGCAGAATGCGCAGCGCTTCCCCGCGCAGGGTTTCTTCGTCTTCAGGAAGGTCGGGTTTCGGTGTTTGGGCATTCATCGCTGTCTTGTCCTTGTCGCTGTCGGGCCGATCGGCACGAAACAACGACATCCCAAGATGGCGCAGAGCCTCGTCGACCAGCCTGTCGTCCCGGCGGCTTTCGATCCGCCGGATCTGTCGCAGAACGGTCGATGCATGGCAGCCCGCGTGCCTGGCGAGTTCCCGAATGGTCAACCCGCCTTCGGTATGGGCCAGATAGCGTTCTGCGTCAGGCGGAACCCAATCCGGCACATCCGCACATAGCTGTCTTTGCATCGTTTCCGTCCAGCCTCCTACGCGAAAAAGGTCATCGGCGCTGACATGGCTGTCTGCCGTTCATCCCCAAACTTGTTAACAAATTGGCGAAGAAAGCTTGCCCGTCCGTTAACCATTTCCGCTTTGGCAAGTTTCGTTAGGAAATGGTGAACGGGCCGGAAACCATGCGCGCGCTGATCATGGGAGTCGCGCAACACCCCTATAGGTTGTGCTTAGGTGGGTCTTCGCGAAACCGAGGAGACCGCAATGCAGGATATCACCACCATGCTGCACCAACTGCACCGCCCCCGCCTGCTGCTGCGCGCCGCGCGTCTGGGCGTGAAGGAGTATCGCCGCGATGCGCATCTGCGCCCATTGCTGAAATGCGCTACCCTGCCGGTCAGCGGGGCGGCGTTGATGTCATTGATGGAAATGGAGCAGGAAATCGACACCGCGCGCCGCGAGGGAAACGCAGGCTATTCACCGATGCGCCATGTCAGCGTGCTGATCGCGATGATGGGCGAGGCGCGTTTGATCCGCGCCTCGCATCCGGTCGTGTCCGGGCTTAGGTGAATGCGTCAGGCTCGGACGCTTTCCGTTCGGCCACGTAAGCGGCAAGCGCCTCGGCGATGGCCGGGTCCATACCGGGCTGCTGGTAATCCGCCAAGAGCTTTTCCACCCGTGCCGCGGCCAGCATGACGGTGTCGCGGGCGCCCTCTTCCGACCAGGTCTCGTAAGGCTTGTAATCCAGCAGGTCGGATTTCCAGAACGCCGACTGGAAATGCGCCTGCGTGTGCGCGCATCCCAGGTAGTGCCCCCCCGGCCCCACTTCGCGCAGCGCGTCCATCGCCTGTGCCTCGGTGTCGACGGAAATGCCCTGCGCCATCTTGTGCAACGCGCCAAGCTGATCGGCGTCCATCACGAATTTCTCGAACGATGCGACCAGACCACCTTCGAGCCAGCCACAGGCGTGCAGCATGAAGTTGACGCCCGACAACAGGCCGACATTCAACGTGTTGGCCGTTTCATAGGCGGCTTGCGCGTCAGGCAGCTTGGAGCCGTTGAACGACCCGGCCGAGCGGAACGGCAGGTTCAGGCGACGGGCCAGTTGCCCCGCACCATAGGTGATCTGCGCAGCTTCGGGCGTGCCGAAGGTGGGTGCGCCCGAATTCATGTCGATCGAAGTGACGAATGCGCCGAAGATAACCGGAGCACCGGGGCGGATAAGCTGACTGTAGGCGATGCCGGCCAGAACCTCGGCCAGAACCTGCGTCAGTGTGCCTGCCACGGAAACGGGCGCCATCGCGCCGCCCACGATGAAGGGCGAAATGATGCAGGCCTGATTGTTCGCGGCATAGACTTCAAGCGCCCCCATCATCACGTCGTCGAATGTCAGCGGCGAGTTGATGTTGATCAGGCTGGTCATCACCGTGTTGTCCTGCACGAAATCCTTTCCGAACAGGATCTCGCACATGTCGACGCTGTCTTGTGCCCGGCTTTTCTCGGTCACCGATCCCATGAAGGGTTTGTCGCTCAGCGTCATGTGGGCGTGCAGCATGTCGAGGTGACGCTTGTTCACCGCGACGTCGGTGGGCTCGCACACGGTGCCGCCGGAATGGTGCAGCCATTTCGACATGTAGCCGAGTTTCACGAATTTGCGGAAGTCTTCCATCGTCGCATAGCGGCGGCCGGTTTGCGCGTCATGCACGAAGGGAGGGCCATAGACCGGGGCCAGCACCAGGTTGCGGCCGCCGATTTCGACGTTGCGCGCGGGGTTGCGCGCGTGCTGGGTGAATTGCGATGGCGCGGTCGCGCACAGCTTGCGGGCCAGGCCGCGCGGGATACGCACCCGTTCGCCATCGACCTCGGCACCGGCATTGCGCCACAGTTCCAGCGCGGGCGGATTGTTGACGAAGTTGACGCCGATTTCGGCAAGAACCGTTTCCGCGTTCTCTTCGATGATCTGAAGCGCCTCTTCGTTCAGAACATCGAAGTTCGGGATGTTCCGTTCGATATATTTCGCGGTCTCGAAGGACACCGCCCCACGGGCCGCACGGCGCGCCGCGCCTCCACCACCCCGAACACGTTTGCGCGTTTCTGCGTCTGCCATCGCCTATCCTCTGCATCGCCGATGCCCCGCAGGATTCTGCGGGGTTGCCCTGTCATACAGCCTGTCCATTTCGTCAAAGGTCTGGAAACCGTCGCCTGACGTGAAAAAGCGACATCGCGCGCCCTGCGCGAATGGGCCGGACGCGAAAATGCAGTTTTTCGAAAAAAGGCATGACAACCCACATTCCGAAAACCTAATATCATGATTCAGGAATATACGCGACACAGGGACGGCCTGCCCACGTTACGGGCACAATCCAACAAAAGCGCCGCAAAGGCGCATCGCCAACGGGAGGGGACCACCCCAATGATACGATCATTTGCGCGCCTGGCTGCGGCGGGCGCACTTGCTTTCTGCGGCCTGATGACAGGCCCTGCTTCGGCCACCAACGGATATATCGCCAACGGTTACGGCGGCGGATCGAAAGGCATGGCCGGTGCCGGCGTCGCCGTGCCGACCGGCGTTCTGGGCATGGCCCAAAACCCGGCCACGGGCTATTCCATCGGCAACATGGCGGGCTTTTGCCTGACCACCTTCGCGCCCGACCGCTCGGTCACCGTGTCACCGGGCGGGCCGCTGACCGCCGGCACGTTCAAGAGCAGAAACAGCGTCTTTCTGATCCCGTGCGGCGGTGTGAACTGGAAGCTGAACGACCGCTCGACCCTGGGCGTCTTCATGTTCGGCAATGGCGGGATGAACACCGAATACGACACCAATTTCTATGCCGGGCTGGGCGCGGGGTCGGCCCCGCTGGGCGTCAACCTGGAACAGGCGTTCATCGGCATCAACTATGCCTGGCGGGCCAATGACCGCCTGACCCTGGGCGTGGCGCCGATCATCGCGATCCAGCGGTTCTCGGCCACCGGGCTCGAGGCGTTCGCGGGCATGTCGATCGACGGCGGGAACGTGACGAATCGCGGGGATGACTGGGCGTCCGGGGTCGGGCTCAATATCGGCTTGCTATACGAGGCAAGCGACGAATGGACGATCGGGGCCGCCTATCGCAGCAAGATCAACATGGGCCGTTTCGACAAGTATGCCGGCCTTTTCGCGGGCGGCGGAGAGTTCGACGTGCCCGCCGTCGCAACGCTTGGCGCGGCCTATACGCCGGCCACCAACCCGCAATGGACATTCACCGCCGAATATCAGCGCATTTTCTACGGCGACATTCCGTCGATCGCCAATCCCAACGCCCCGCCGCAAGGACCGTTGGGCGCGGATAACGGCATCGGCTTCGGCTGGGACGACATGGATGTCTTCCGCATCGGCGCGATCTATCGGCTGGACGACCGCTGGACGCTGCGCGGCGGGTTGAGTTACGCCACACAGGTCTTCGATGCCAGCGGGACCGTGATGAACGCGCTGACCCCGGCGACCCCGCAGCTTCATGCTTCGATCGGGGCAAGCTACAAGATCAACGCAAACTGGGGCTTTACTGTCTCGTACACCCACGCCTTCGACAAATCCCTGACCGGCAGCAACCCCGCGCTGACCGGCGTTGCACAACCCGTTGAGGTCAGGATGGACCAGCACGAAATCGCGGCCGGGTTCACCTATCGCTGGTAAGCCGCGCGAAAACGCACGAAAGCCGCGCAAGGGCCCTGCCCCGGCGCGGCTTTTTCTTGCGCAGGTCGGATGGTCGGACTACTAGGCAAACATGAGCCAGACATCCCATGACCGCCTTCTGATCATCGACTTCGGCAGCCAGGTGACGCAGCTTATCGCGCGCCGCCTGCGTGAGCTGAATGTCTATTGCGAAATCCACCCCTACCAGAACGTGACCGACGCGTTTCTGGACAGCTTTGCACCCAAGGCCATCATCTTTTCCGGCGGCCCGGATTCGGTGATGCGCGAGGGCTCGCCCCGGCCGCCGCGGCGCGCCTATGAGCTGGGCGTGCCGATCCTGGGCATCTGTTACGGGCAGCAGGTCATGATGCATGATCTGGGCGGCAAGGTCGAAGCGGGCGAACATGCGACGGCAGAGTTCGGCCGCGCCTATGTGTCGCCGACCGACGGGCCGCGCCCCGATTTCCTGAACGGCTGGTTCATGGATGGGTCCGGCCGCGAACAGGTCTGGATGAGCCATGGCGACCATGTATCTGAAATCGCACCGGGATTCGAGGTTCTGGGCACGTCGCCCGGCGCGCCGTTCGCGATCACGGCCGACCTTGACCGCCGCTTTTACGCGGTGCAGTTCCATCCCGAGGTGCACCACACGCCCAACGGCAAGACGCTGTATGAAAACTTCATCCGCGACGCCGGATTTACCGGTGACTGGACGATGGGCGCCTACCGCGAGGAAGCGATCCGCAAGATCCGCGAACAGGTCGGCGACAAGCAGGTGATCTGCGGGCTGTCCGGCGGGGTCGACAGCTCGGTCGCGGCGGTGCTGATCCACGAGGCGATCGGCGACCAGCTGACCTGCGTCTTCGTGGATCACGGGCTGCTGCGCCTGAACGAGGCGCAGGAGGTCGTGACGATGTTCCGCGACCATTACAACATCCCGCTGATCCACGCCGATGAATCCGAGCTGTTCCTGGGTGAGCTTGAAGGCATAAGCGACCCGGAAACCAAGAGAAAAACCATCGGGCGCCTTTTCATCGACGTGTTCCAGAAATACGCGAGCGAAATCGAGGGCGCCGAGTTCCTGGCCCAGGGCACGCTTTATCCCGACGTGATCGAAAGCGTGTCGTTCTCGGGCGGGCCCTCGGTCACGATCAAGAGCCACCACAACGTGGGCGGGCTGCCCGAAAAGATGGGGCTCAAACTGGTCGAGCCGCTGCGCGAACTGTTCAAGGACGAGGTGCGCGCGCTGGGTCACGAACTGGGCCTGCCTGCAAGCTTCATCGGGCGCCACCCGTTTCCCGGACCGGGTCTTGCCATCCGCTGCCCCGGCGAGATCACCCGCGAAAAGCTGGAAATCCTGCGCAAGGCGGACGCGGTCTATATCGATCAGATCCGCAAGCACGGTCTCTACGACGAGATCTGGCAAGCCTTTGTTGCGATCCTGCCGGTGCGCACCGTTGGCGTGATGGGCGACGGACGCACCTATGATTACGCCTGCGCGCTGCGCGCCGTGACTTCGGTCGACGGGATGACGGCCGATTACTACCCGTTCAGCCACGATTTCCTTGGCGAAACTGCCACGCGGATCATCAACGAGGTGAAGGGCATCAACCGCGTCACCTATGACGTGACGAGCAAACCGCCGGGAACGATCGAGTGGGAATGACGGGCGGACGGCGACAAGGCCCGGCATGAAACTGCCCTTGTTCCAACCAGTTGCGCCTTGCGGCGCCCGGGCAAAGGGGGGCTGTCTGCACCCCTCTTGGCCTTGCGGCCAATTCACCCCCCGAGGATATTTTCGGAAAGAGAAAACCAGGAGCGCGGCATGAACGAGACAGGCAACCGCAACGTCCTGATCGCCGCGCTTTGGATGACCGGGGCAATCGCGTCGTTTTCGTCGATGGCCGTGGCCGGGCGCGCGGTGAGCCTGTCGCTCGATACGTTCGAGATCATGATGTACCGAAGTTTCGTCGGGCTTGCGATCGTGCTGGCGGTCGGAGGGTTCGCGGGCACGTTGGGCCAGATCACGCGGCGGCACATGGGGCTGCACCTGATCCGAAATATCGGCCATTTCACGGGCCAGAATCTATGGTTCTTTGCCGTCACCGTGATCCCGCTGGCGCAGGTCTTCGCGCTGGAATTCACTTCTCCGCTGTGGGTGCTGGTGCTGTCGCCGCTGGTCCTGGGCGAGCGGTTCACCCGGGTGCGGGTGCTGGCCGCGCTGATGGGGTTCATCGGTATCCTGATCGTGGCACGGCCAAGCCCCGACAGCCTGAACATGGGTATCCTGACCGCCGCCCTGTCCGCCATCGGGTTCGCGACATCGATCATCTTCACCAAGCGGCTGACGCGGACTGAAACCCTGACCTGCATCCTGTTCTACATGACCGTCATGCAGGCCGTCATGGGGCTGGTCTGCGCCGGTTTCGACGGCGACATCGCGCTGCCAGACGCCACCACCCTGCCCTGGCTGGTGCTGATCGGATGCGCGGGCCTGCTGGCGCATTTCTGCCTGACCACCGCGCTCAGCCTGGCGCCGGCGACAGTCGTGGTGCCGCTGGATTTCGCGCGCCTGCCGCTGATCGCGGTGGTGGGTATGCTGCTCTACCAGGAGCCGCTCGACGTGTTCGTGTTCCTTGGGGCGCTGTTCATCTTTGGCGGCAACTATCTGAACATCTGGACGGAAACCCGCGCGGGGCGCAGCCGGGTCTAGCATTTGACCACCCCGCGCGACCCGGATAACAGGTCTTAGGCAACACAAGGGACCGGGCCGATGCTGTATTCTTCTGCCGATGACTGGCGCCGCGCGCCGCGCAAGCGTGTGCTGTTCTTTGCCATGTCCGGCCTGGGCAAGACCCATGTGTCGCGCATGCTGCGCGACAGCGGCGAATGGTTCCATTACTCGATCGATTACCGCATCGGCACGCGCTACATGGGCGAATACATCGCCGACAACGCCAAGGCGCACGCGATGAAGGTGCCATTCCTGCGCGATCTTCTGATGACGGACTCGATCTATATCGGATCGAACATCACATTCGAGAACCTGGCGCCGGTTTCGGCCTACCTGGGCAAGCCCGGCGACCCGGACAAGGGCGGGCTGGCCTATGGCGAATACACGCGCCGCCAGGCCCAGTTCCGCACCGCCGAAATCCACGCGCTGATGGACACCGCCTATTTCATCGACCGCGCCGAGCGGCTTTATGGCTATCCGCATTTCGTCTGCGACACCGGCGGGTCGATCTGCGAATGGGTCGATCCCGACGACGCCAACGATCCGCTGATGACCGAACTTTCGCAGAACACGCTGATGGTCTGGATCAGGGGCGACGACGCCCATACCGAAGAGTTGATCCGCCGGTTCGACCGCGCGCCCAAGCCGATGTCCTATCAGCCCGAATTCCTTGACCGTGTCTGGCAGGATTACCTGCAGCAAGAGGGCGTGGCCGAGGACCACGTCGATCCCGATGCCTTTATCCGCTGGACCTATGCGCAGGCACTGGCCCATCGTCAGCCGCGCTATGAAAAGATGGCGGATCGCTGGGGGATCACCGTGGCCGCCGACGACATGGCGCGGGTCCGAACCGCCACGGACTTCGACAGCCTGATCGCGGACACGCTTGCCGCCCGCTGAACCCGCGCCTATCTGGGATTTCTGAACCTACAAGGATACCTGACACCGATGCCGATAAAACTGCCCTCTGACCTGCCTGCCTTCGATGTGCTCACGCGCGAGGGTGTGATGGTCATGTCCGAGGACGCGGCCGCCCGGCAGGATATCCGCCCGCTGCGCATCGGGCTGCTGAACCTGATGCCGAAAAAGATCCAGACCGAAAACCAGTTCGCCCGGCTGATCGGCGCGACGCCCCTGCAGATCGAGCTCAGCCTGATCCGCATGACCGAACACGCCACCAAGAACACCGCCGCCGAGCACATGGAAGCGTTCTATCGCCCCTTCGCGGAAGTGGCGGACAGCGGCGAGAAATTCGACGGGCTGATCATCACCGGCGCCCCGATCGAGCATTTGCCCTTCGAAGAGGTGACCTATTGGGATGAGCTGACCCGCGTCTTCGACTGGACGCAGGGCCATGTGCATTCCACCTTCGGCGTCTGCTGGGGCGGAATGGCGATGATCCATTACTTGAACGGCGTGCCCAAGCACATGCTGGACCACAAGGCGTTCGGGTGTTTCCGGCACCGTAACCTTGCCCCGGCCTCGCCTTATCTGCGGGGATTCTCCGACGATTGCGTGATCCCCGTCAGCCGCTGGACCGAGGTGCGCCAATCGGATGTCGACGCGGTTCCCGGCCTGACCACCCTTTTGGGCAGCGACGAGGTCGGCCCCTGCCTTGTCGAGGATCCGGGCCACCGCGCGCTCTATATCTTCAACCACCTGGAATATGACAGCGGCACACTGAAGGAAGAATACGATCGCGACGTGGCGCGCGGCGAGCCGATCAACGTGCCGATGAACTATTACCCCGACGACGATCCCAGCAAACAACCGCAGAACCGCTGGAGAAGCCACGCGCATCTTCTATATGGCAACTGGATAAACGAAATTTACCAGACCACGCCATATGAACTTGCGCAGATCGGGAACTAGGATGCTGGGGGCCGCATTGACCGTTGCGGCCCTGGCGGGTTGCGGGGCGGTGATCGACCGCCGCGCCGACCTGCGCGAGGCCGCGGCCGAGGCGCGCTATCCGCCCACAGGCGAATTGATCGAAGTAAACGGCCGCATCGTCCATGCCCATGTCGAAGGGTCCGGTCCAGACCTCGTGCTGCTTCATGGGGCGAGCGGCAATACGCGCGACTTCACCTTTTCATTCGTTGACCGTCTGGCCGACGATTACCGCGTGATCGTGTTCGACCGGCCCGGCCTTGGCTGGACCGAGCGCGCGTCGGACAGATACGGCCCCTGGACGCCCCGCGCCGAAAGCCCGGCGGAACAGGCCGCCTTGCTCCAGGCGGCGGCGGACCGGCTCGGCGTAAAGACGCCCCTGGTGCTGGGCCACTCCTATGGCGGCGCGGTCGCGCTTGCCTGGGGGCTGTCACGCCCCGACGATACCGCCGGGCTGATCGTGGTGTCCGGCGCATCGAACCCGTGGCCCGGCGGGCTTGGGCCGATGTATCGGATCATCGGGTCAAGCTGGGGCGGTGCGCTGATCGCGCCGCTGATCAGCGCATGGTCGCCCTATGACCGGCTGAACGCCGCGCTTGAAGAGATCTTTGCCCCCGATCCGGTGCCCCCCGGCTATGCGCGCCATATCGGTGCGGGTCTGACACTCAGGCGTGAAAGTTTCCGCGCCAATGCCCGTCAGGTAAACACGCTGCGCCCGCATGTCGTCGAAATGAGCGAACGCTACCCGACGCTGCCGATGCCTGTCGAAATCGTTCATGGCACCGCCGACGACGTGGTGCCGATCGACATCCACTCGGAACCGCTGGCCCGCCAGATTCCCGGCGCGAACCTGACGCGGCTAAAGGGCGTGGGCCACATGCCGCATCATGCCGCGCCTGATGCGGTCGAGGATGCAATCCACCGTGCGGCCGCGCGCGCCCGATTGCGTTAAGCCCCTTAACATCCCATAGTGCCCGAAAAAAGGAGAGGCGCATGGAGCTGCCATTCGACGGCGCGATCAGCGACTATTACGAAAACCACGCACCGCAGCCGATCCGCGATGCCATCCGCCGGGCGGACAAGGACGACATCCTGAATCCCGCCTATCCGCATTCCGAGCGGATGAAGAAGAAATCCTATGAACGCGATATGGAGCGTGTGCAGGTCGAACTGGTCAAGCTGCAGCACTGGGCCAAGGCCGCCGGCGCCCGCATCGCCTGCGTCTTCGAGGGGCGCGACGCCGCGGGCAAGGGCGGCACGATCAAGCGGTTCCGCGAAAACCTGAACCCGCGCGGCGCGCGCGTCGTGGCGCTGTCGAAACCGACGGAAACCGAAGCCACGCAATGGTATTTCCAACGCTATGTCGATCACTTGCCGGCGGGCGGCGAAATCGTGTTCTATGACCGGTCCTGGTACAATCGCGGCGTGGTCGAAAAGGTGTTCGGTTTTTGCACCGACGAACAACGCGAACATTTCTTTCGCCAGGTGCCCGAGTTCGAAAAAATGCTGGTCGACGAAGGCATCCACGTCTTCAAGTTCTGGCTCAATGTCGGGCGCGCCGAACAATTGCAGCGCTTCATCAAGCGCGAGCGCGATCCGCTGAAGCAGTGGAAACTCAGCTGGATCGACGTCGAAGGTCTGAAAAAGTGGGACGCGTATTCGCAGGCGATCCGCGAAACTCTGGATCGGTCTCATACGGGCCACGCGCCCTGGACCGTGATCCGTTCCGACGACAAAAAACGCGCGCGCCTGGCGGCGATCCGCACCGTGCTGCATGCGCTGGATTACGACCGCAAGGATACCGGCGCCATCGGGGCCATCGACCCGGCGGTGTGTGGCGGGCCGGATATCTGGGATGGCTAAACGCGGCTATCATCACGGCAACCTGCGGCAGGCGCTGGTCGATTCCGCCCTCGAACTGATCGAGGAAAAGGGACCGACAGGCTTTACCCTGTCCGAGGCCGCCAAGCGCGCGGGCGTCACGCCAGCAGCGGTCTATCGCCATTTCGAAGGCCGCGAAGACCTGATCGCCGAAGCCGCGCGCCAGGGATACGAGATTTTCGCCGACCTTATGGATTACGCCTACAAGGGCGGGCAGCCATCGGCACTTGCCGCGTTCGAGGCCACGGGCCGCGCCTACCTGGCCTTCGCACGCAAATATCCGGGTCACTACATCGCGATGTTCGAAAGCGGTATCAGCGTCAACCGCACACCCGAACTAGCCGCCGTCGCGCGCCGGGCCTGGGACGTTCTGGAACGGGCCGCCGGCGATCTCAGCCAGCACATTCCCAAGGAAAAACGCCCTCCTGCGGCGATGTTCTCGGCGCATATCTGGGCGCTCAGCCACGGGGTTGTGGAACTCTTCGCCCGGAACTCTCCCGGCCGTGCCAGCCCGTTTCCACCCGAAGAGTTGCTGGAATCGGCCATTGGCGTTTACCTCCGGGGGCTGGGACTGATCCCGCCCGACAGTTAGGCGAACACCATCGCAACCGCCTGACAAACGGGCATTTTTGACGTTTCTGCCAATATTTTTTCGGCGCCGTCACAATTCCCTGATCCTTTTCTGCAGCGCAGCAATAACGCTTTTCGCGTGGTCCGGGAGCCATGCGAAAGAGGGAAAGGAGTTTCCAAACCTCGTGAGCCAGCCCCGCCATCAACGCACAACGAGGTTTCTAGAAATGAAGCAAATCCTTCTCAGCCTGGGCGCCAGCCTTGCCCTTTTGCCCGTGGCCGCAAACGCCGAGGGCATCAACCTGTCGGGCGGTGTCGCCGTCGCCACGTCTTATGACCTGACCACCGATTCCAACACCGAAGCGGAATACCCGCTGTCCTTCTACATGCAGGCGGAAAAGAACGGGTTCTACGGCCAATTGTGGTTCGGCACCCTGCCGTCGGGCCTGTCGCCGGACAAGTTCGAAATGGATCTCATCCTTGGATGGGGCACCGAGTTCAGCAACGGTGTCGGGCTCGACCTGTCCTATGCCGCCTATTTCCTGGATGACAGCGGCTATGACACGGCCGAACTGATCGCCGTTCTGTCCTATGGCCTGACCGACAGCCTCGCCGGGTCGTTCGAGGTGGGTTACGACGTCGAAAACGACGAAACCTATGCCGAGCTCGGCCTCGACTATGCCCTGACCGACCGCTGGTCGCTCCAAGGTCTGATCGGCACCGAAACAGCCGGTGACTCCACCTATTACGAACTTGGCGCAACCTATTCCGTGTCCGACGAAGTTGCGTTCAACATCCTTTACGAGGATGACGACACGACCGGGAATGACGGGCTGCTGACCTTTACCCTCAGCTACGATTTCTCGCTCTAGGTCAAAACCGTTCCCTCGGTCATGGCCTGACGGGGCGCCCGCAAGGGTGCCCCGTTTCTGTCTCGGGGAAAATGCCCTGCAACAACGAAAAAGGCCGCCCCTTGGGGACGGCCTTTCCAATGTCTTGCACGAAGCGGCTTAACGCTTCGAGAACTGGAAGCTGCGGCGCGCCTTGCGCTTGCCGAACTTCTTGCGTTCCACCACGCGGCTGTCGCGGGTCAGGAAGCCTGCGGCCTTCAGCGGCGCGCGCAGGCTGGGATCGTACAGTTGCAGCGCCTTCGAGATGCCGTGCTTGACCGCACCGGCCTGACCCGACAGGCCGCCGCCCTTGACGGTCGCCATCACGTCGAACTGGTCCTCGACACCGGCCACTTCGAAGGGCTGGCGCAGGATCATCTGCAGAACGGGACGTGCGAAGTAGCTGTTCAGCTCCTTGCCGTTCACCGTCACCTTGCCCGAACCCGGCTTGATCCAGACGCGGGCGACCGCATCCTTACGCTTGCCGGTGGCATAGGAACGGCCCAGTGCGTCGCGCTGGGGTTCTGCGGCCACTTCGTCTGCCGCCGCGCCCTGAACGCCCGCGATGTCGTCCGACACGGCGTCCTTCAGGTCTTCCAGGGAATTGATCTGATCAGCCATTATTTCGACACCCGCGTATTCTTGGAGTTCATGGATTTCACATCCAGCACTTCGGGGCTCTGGGCCTCGTGCGGATGCTCGGCGCCTGCATAGACGCGCAGGTTGGTCATCTGCTGACGCGCCAGGCGGTTGCCCGGCAGCATGCGCTTGACGGCCTGCGTGACCACGCGCTCGGGATGCGCGCCTTCGAGGATCTGCTCGGCGGTACGGCTCTTGATGCCGCCCGGATGGCCGGTGTGCCAGTAATAGTTCTTGTCCGAGCGCTTCTTGCCGGTCAGCTGCACCTTGTCGGCGTTGATGACGATGACATTGTCGCCCATGTCCATGTTGGGCGTGAAGCTCGGCTTGTGCTTGCCACGCAGGCGCATTGCGACGATCGAGGCAAGACGGCCCAGAACAACGCCCTCGGCGTCGATCAGGATCCACTTCTTGTCGATGTCTGCAGGCGTTGCAGAGAAGGTTTTCATGCGGGATCACCCTTGTTTGTCGTTATGGTGGCGGATCGGGTCCGACACCGAATTCGGATTGCGGGGTTATATACGTGCCAAATCGCAGGTCAAGCGCCGTATGCGCGAATTATGCATTACAAAACAATAGCTTAAAAAATAGGTATTATAATACCCCATATTTCAGGGGTTAAAATCACGCCCTTCGACGGTTCTCGCGCCAGATGATCAACGCCCCGGCCCCCACGACAAGCAACACGCCGGGGAACAGCGTGTCCACCGGCGCCTCTCCGAAGAACAGCCAGCCGATCACGAAGGCCGAAATCAGCCCGAAATATCCGAACGGCGCCAGCAGCGACGGCTCGCCCATCCGGTAGGCCAGCATCATGAACAATACGCCCGTGCCGCCGAGGATCGACATGACGAAGATCAGCCCGGCATCGGCTGCGCTTTGCAGCGGTGTGAACTCGGTCGTGACCGCCGCCATCAGGATTGCCCCGACAGCCGCCGCGACCGAGGCATAGAGATACAGCAGCGCGTTCGAGGTGCCAGACCCGAAAAACCGAACCGAGATCATCGAGAACGCGTAACAGACCGCGGCCCCCACAGGCAGCAGCGCATGGATCGAAAACGCCTCGCTGCCCGGCCGGATGATCCAGATCGCACCGGCGAAGCCAACGACCAGCGCCACGATCCGCCACGGCCCCACCCGTTCACCCAACAAGACAACCGACAGGATCACCACGAACATCGCGTTGGTCTGCCCCAGCGCCGAGACCGTCGCCAGTTCAAGCACGCCAAGCGCCGAGTAGAAACACAGCTGCGCCACCGCCACAGCCAAGCCGCGCACCACCGCAAGCGGCCATTTCTCGATCCGCAGGTTGCTGCCGCGCAGGCGCAATTCGCCTGTGGCCACCAGCAGCGCCAGGCTCGGGATGACCCCCAGGACGTTGCGGTAGGCCGAAAGCTCCAGCGCCGAATAGCGCGCAGACAAAAGCCGCACGAGGACCGACATCAGGTCAAAGCAGATGATCGCCAGCAACAGCAACCCCACAGCCTTGAGCGCGCGACGCGGATCTGGCGACAAACTGGTCATGCGTTTCCCCTTGCATCCATGAAACGGGAACGCCGCAAAAGGACAAGCATGCGCCGCTTGCGTGACGTAACGGAACGCCTGACCGTTTTTTTTGCGTGTCACGCGAAATTATCTCTTGAACGACTCGAACGCAGGGCTTAGGTGCCCGCTCACTTTCGGAACCGATCCCAACCCGCGATGACTTCCCGGGGGGCGCTAAGGGACCGACTGGAACGCACTACTGGCTTGAAGGGGAATGTCATGAAAGACATGGACCTCTTCCAACTGGGGTACGGTCTGGAGACAGGCGCCCAAGAGGAAGACACCACGCGGGGTCTCGCCCCCGCATGCAACCGTGACGTGTTCGACGATGCACGTGACGATCATTTCATCCGTGACGACAAGGGCGTTTTCGCCGGCACGCACCTCATCATCGAGGTGGTGAACGGCCAGGGGCTCGACGACGAGGCGCGCATTCAGCAGGCTTTCCGCGATTGCGTCGACACCTGTGGCGCAACGCTGCTGCACATCCACACGCACAAGTTCTCGCCCCAGGGCGTAAGCGGCGTGGCGGTGCTGGCCGAAAGCCACATCTCGGTGCACACGTGGCCGGAAATCGGCTACGGCGCCTTTGACGTCTTCATGTGCGGCGATGCCCGGCCCTGGCTGGCGGTCGACGTGCTGGCAAAGGCGTTCAACACCGCCGATGTGCGTGTGCGTGAACTGCGCCGCGGCGAAGGCGTGGTCGCCGAGGCGGGCGTGGCGGCATGACCGACTGGTCGACCGAGAAACTGCATGCGGACTACGCGCAATCGCTGCGCGTGGACCGTCTGCTCTACGACAGCGAAACCGAACACCAGCGCCTGCGCGTCTTCGAAAACCCCACCTTCGGGCGTGTATTGACGCTGGATGACGTGGTGCAGACCACCGAGGGCGACAATGCCATCTACCACGAGATGCTGACCCATGTGCCGATCCTCGCCCATGGCGCGGCGCGGCACGTCTGCATCGTGGGCGGCGGCGATGGCGGGATGGCGCGCGAGGTGCTCAAGCACGCCAGCGTCGACCATGTGACCATGGTCGAAATCGACGGCGGCGTCGTCGAGTTTTCCAAACAGTATCTGCCCGCCCTCAGCGCCGGGGCGTTCGACGATCCGCGCCTGAATCTCGTGATCGCGGACGGCGCCGATTTCATGCGCGAAACGCAGGGCGGCTTCGACGTGATCATCGTCGATTCGACCGATCCCATCGGTCCGGGCGAGGTGCTGTTCACCGACACATTCTATGGCCACGCGAAACGGGCGCTTGCTCCGGGCGGCATCCTCGTCACGCAAAACGGTGTGCCGTTCCTGCAGCCCGACGAGCTGACCAACACCATGCGCGCCTTCACCGCGCTCTTTGCCGATGCCACCTGCTATCTCGCCACGATCCCGACTTATGCCGGCGGTCCGATGGCGTTCGGCTGGGGCAGCGACGGCGACGCGCGGCACACAACGCTGGATGTTCTCCAGGGCCGGTTCGCGGCCGCCGGGCTCGATCCGTTCTACTATACGCCCGCGGTGCACAAGGCCGCCTTCGCCTTGCCCGGCTATGTGGCGCGGCTGCTGGGCTGACGCCCGATCGCGCGGTTTTGCAGCGAAACCGCGCGGTTTGCGCTTCCTGCAGCTTCATCTTGCCCGAAATACTCCGGGGGGTGAGGCCGAAAGGCCGAGGGGGGCAGCGCCCCCCTGCCCCGGCCGACGCGCTCAGCGCGGCGGAATCGAATAGGTCATCGACGCCCGCGCGACCGGCTGTTCCATCCCGGCCGAGAACATCAGCACATCGCCCACCGCCAGAACACGGCCCAGCTTCAGCAACCGGCATTTCGCGACGATGTCCTGCCCGGATGCCGGCTTGCGCATGAAATCGATGCTGCCGTTCGTGGTGACCGCCAGCCCCTGCGGCCCGATCATCGCCAGCGTCGCCAGGTAGATCGCGCAATCCGCCAGGCTGAACATCGACGGCCCCGACACCGTGCCACCCGGGCGCAGATGGCGCTCGGCCACTTTCAGGCGCAGGTCGATTTCCATCGGTGCCAGCCGGTCGATCGCGAAATCCTCGGCCACCTGCGGAAACTCGCGCTCCATGAATGCCTGCAACTCACCGGCCGTCATCTTCAGGGTCATCTTGTCCTCCGTCCCGTCCCGTGCGTAGAGTTGGCCGGAATTGGAGGAGAGGACAAGATGGCACTGCTGGAACGTCACGACACGGGCGCCGTGGCCCACCTGACATTGAATGCACCGGAAAAGCTGAACGCGCTGAGCGACGGCATGCTGGCCGCCTTGCAGGAAGAGTTCGACAGGCTCAAGGACGACACCGCCACGCGTGCGGTGATCATCAAGGGTGCGGGCAAGGCATTCTGCGCGGGGCACGATCTCAAGGAAATGACCGCGGGGCGGCAGGCCGAAGATGGCGGCAAGGCCTATTTCAAGGATCTGTTCGACCGCTGTTCGCGCATGATGACGTCGATCCGAAAACTGCCGCAGCCGGTTATCGCACAGGCCCACGGGATCGCGACCGCCGCAGGTTGCCAGCTGGTGGCAAGCTGCGACATGGCCGTGGCCGCGGAAGGTACGAAATTCGGGGTGAACGGCGTCAATATCGGGCTGTTCTGTTCGACGCCGATGGTGGCGCTCAGCCGCAACATCGCGCGCAAGCATGCGTTCGAGATGCTGACCACGGGCCAGTTCATCCCGGCGGAAAAGGCCGAGGCGCTTGGCCTTGTGAACCGGGTTGTCCCGCATGATCAACTCGACGACGCCACGCAGGAGCTGGCCGAAACCGTCGCCGCCAAGCTGGGTGCCGCCGTCAAGATCGGCAAGGAGGCGTTCTACAACCAGATCGAGATGCCGCTCGATGCCGCTTACGATTATGCGGGCGACGTCATGGTGCAGAACATGCTCTATCGCGACACCGCCGAAGGCATCGCCGCCTTCCTGGAAAAACGCCCGCCCGAGTGGTCGCAGTAAGCGGCAACAGGCAACACGATACTTTCCAAACGGCCCGCGATCCCCTAGATGGCTGGCATGGACAAAACATTGCATATCATCGGCGGCGGCATGGCCGGCTCCGAAGCCGCATGGCAGGCCGCGCGCGCGGGCGTGAACGTGGTCATCCACGAAATGCGCCCCAAGGTCGAAACCTTTGCCCACCGAACGGGGAACCTTGCGGAAATGGTGTGTTCGAACTCGTTCCGCTCGGACGACGACGAACAGAACGCCGTGGGCTTGCTGCATTGGGAAATGCGGCAGGCGGGCGGGCTGATCATGCAGATGGCCGACCGTCACCGCCTTCCCGCGGGCGGCGCACTGGCGGTAGATCGCGATCCGTTTTCGCAATCCGTCACCGATACGCTGCGCGCCTTGCCCAACGTGTCTGTCAGCCACGAGGAAATCACCGAGCTGCCCGATGAGGGCCAATGGATCATCGCCACGGGCCCGCTGACCTCGGACGCGCTGGGACAGGCCATCGCGCGCGAAACCGGGGCCGAACGGCTGGCCTTTTTCGACGCTATCGCCCCCATCGTCTATGCCGACAGCATCGACATGTCGGTGGTCTGGGCGCAGTCGCGCTATGACAAGGGCGAGACCGAGGCCGAACAAAAGGCCTATCTCAACTGCCCGATGACCAGGCCGCAATACGAGGCGTTCATCGACGCGTTGCTGGCCGCCGACAAGACCGAGTTTCACGAGGGCGAAACCGCCGGCTATTTCGACGGCTGCCTGCCGATCGAGGTGATGGCCGAGCGCGGGCGCGAAACACTGCGCCACGGCCCCATGAAACCGATCGGGCTGACCAACACCCACGCGCCGCAGGAAAAACCCTATGCCGTCGTGCAATTGCGCCGCGACAACGCGCTGGGCACGCTTTTCAACATCGTGGGTTTCCAGACCAAGATGAAATACGGCGCGCAGACGGACGTGTTCCGCATGATTCCGGGGCTGGAAAACGCCAGTTTCGCCCGTCTTGGCGGCATCCACCGCAACACGTTCATCAACTCGCCCACCCTGCTGGATGCCCAGATGCGCCTGAAATCGCGCCCCAACATCCGGTTCGCCGGGCAGATCACCGGCGTCGAAGGGTATGTGGAATCCGCCGCTATGGGCCTTTTGGCTGGGCGTCTGGCCGCAGCCGAAATCCTGGGCCAACCCTTGCCGACTGTCCCGCAGGACACCGCGATGGGCGCGTTGATCCATCACATAACCGGCGGGGCCGAGGCAAAGACGTTCCAACCGATGAACGTCAATTTCGGGCTGTTCCGGCCGGTCGACGGGCTCAAGGGCGGGCGGCGCGGCCGCAAGGACCGCTACAAGGCCTACACCGATAGGGCCAAGGCCGCATGGTCGGACTGGCTGACTCAGAGCGCACTGGACGCGGCCTGACCGGGCATCCTATGCTGCCAGCATGACACAAAACTTTCTCGACAAAGCCTACGACCTCCCCGAAGGTGGGGACGCGCGGAAACTTTATTCTGAATGGGCCGATACTTACGAGGCAGAACTAACGCAAAACGGCTATGCCACACCCGGCCGTATCGCCAAGGCCCTGGCGCGCTTTGCCCCGGACAAATCCTTGCCGTTGCTGGACTACGGATGCGGCACAGGCCTGTCCGGCGCTGCCTTTGCCGAAGCCGGGTTCACCACGATCGACGGGATCGACGTGACAAAGGAAATGCTGGATGTGGCGCGTGAAAAGCGGGTTTACCGCAACATCATTCTGGCTGATCCGTCCGCGCCGCCCCCGGTCGAGGCGGGCAGCTATCCGATGATCGCAGCGGTGGGCGTGATCGGCATCGGTGCTGCACCGCTGTCACTGTTCGACGTGCTGATGGGGCTTTTGCCCGCCGGCGGATTGTTTGCCTTTTCATTCAATGACCACGCGCTTGAACATCCCGAATTCGAAGCCAAGGTGAACGAATGGATCGATTGCGCGGCCGCGCGGCTGCTCAAGCGCGAACACGGGCCCCACATTCCCGGAAAGAACATCAACGCCAACGTTTATATCCTTGAAAAAGCGTGACATTCCGAACCCGTTTTGCCCCATCGCCAACCGGCCCTTTGCATTTGGGTCACGCCTATTCGGCAATCCTGGCGCATGACATGGCGCGCATTGCGGGCGGGCAGTTCCTGCTGCGGATGGAAGACACCGATCTTCAGCGCGCCAAGCCCGAATGGGATGCGCAGATCATCGAAGACCTCACATGGCTTGGCCTGACATGGGACGAACCTGTCTTGAGGCAATCCCGGCAGCTCGCCAGCTATGACGCCTATCTGGCCCGGTTCGAAGAGATGGGGCTGCTTTACCCCTGCTCGTGCAGCCGCAGCCAGATCCGTGCCGCGCTCAGCGCCCCGCAGGAAGGTGTTTCGCACGAGGTCTATCCCGGCACCTGCAAACACCGCGACATGGCCAGCCGTCAGCCCGGCGATGCGCTGCGCCTGCATCTGGATCGTGCGCTTGAACGGCTGGGCCGGGAAATGCCGCACTTCGTGGAAACCGGCGCAGCCTTTGCCGGAACCCACCGGATCGACCCCGAGCGCGCAATGCAAGAGATTGGCGATATCGTGTTGTGCCGGAAGGAAGACGGAATCGTTGCCTATTTCCTTGCTTCGGCCCTGGATGACGTCGCACAGCGCATCACGACCGTGGTCCGTGGCGAGGATCTTTTCGACTTCACCGCCGTTCAGGTTCTGCTGCTGGCATTGCTGGGATTGCCAATCCCCGAATATCACCACCACGCTCTGATCCGCGATGAGGCGGGAAAGCGGCTGGCAAAACGCGATGATGCGCGCGCGATCGCCCGGTTTCGCGCCGATGGGGCCAGCCCCCAGGACATCCGGCGTATGGTCGGGCTGTAACGGTCACGTCATTCCATCGGCGTCATGATCTCGACTTCATGATTGTTGCGTACCGCGGTGTAAAAACAGCTCCGGCGGTTCGTATGGCAGGCCGGACCGGTTTGTCGTACCCGGACAAGCAGGCAATCGCGGTCGCAATCAACCCGCAATTCCACCAGTTCCTGCACATGGCCCGAGCTTTCGCCCTTGATCCAGAACGCCTGGCGCGAGCGGCTCCAATAGGTCACGCGCCTGGTTTCCAGCGTGCGCGCGACGGCCTCGGCGTTCATCCAGGCCATCATCAGCACCTCACCGCTGGTATCATCCTGCGCGATGACGGGGATCAGCCCGCGGTCGTCGTATTTCAGCGTGGCCGGATCGAAAGACATGGCATTTTCCTTTGGCATCGGGCTGGACAAAGCCTATCTATGAGGTCCGAAGACGAAGGAAAAGCCATGAGTGCCGAAACCGACCTGATCAAGCTCTATTCCGGGCGCATACTGGAGTTGGCGGCGGACATCCCCCACAACGAACGCCTTGCGCACCCGCAGGCGACGGTGCGCAAACGCTCGCCGCTGTGCGGATCGACAGTGACCGTCGATGTCGTGGCAAAGGATGGCCGCGTGTCCGAGTTCGGCCAGGACGTCAAGGCATGTGCCCTGGGCCAGGCGGCTGCCGCAGTTGTGGGCGGCGCCATCATCGGCTGTACCCAGGCCCAGATCGAAGAGGCGCGCGACGCCCTGAAGGCGATGTTGAAGGAAGACGGGCCGACACCGCCCAAACCCTTCGAAGGGTTCGAGGTGCTGCGCCCGGCGCGCGACTACAAGAACCGTCATGCGTCGATCCTGCTGTCGATCGAAGCCGCCGCCGAGGCGATGGCGGAAATCGCGGCGCATCAATCGGCCTGATCCAGCCCTGCCAAAAAAAACCGCCGCGCGTCACGGGGGACGGCGGCGGACTAGTGGCGCGTCTTGGGTTTCCGAAGGCGGGTCAGAGGCAGTGGACCCTTGGGACAGGTTCGAGAGACAGGCAGTATCTCAGATCGCGCATCTAATGGGGACAGGGATGCGCGCAACCTTCGGTTCAAGTGCGCAGGCAGAAACTCAGGACAGGACCGGCAGGTGAAGCCCGGCCACCAGCAGCACCATAAGGGCGGCCACACCGATCGCATCGGCGGCAAGCGTGTCGTGGTTGCGGCGCGCGGCGGTGATAATCTGGTTCAGCATCGGGTAACTCCTGCTCGGGTGTGTTCCGTTGTTGCCTATTTGTTCTCATATCCTTAACGGCCTGTAAAGAACTTTTTGAGAACATTTGCGAACTTTTAAGAACGTCGGTGTTAACCCACTGAAATCAAACGGATCGCCTGATCCTGTTCCATCAGCCACAACAGGATGCGCGCTGCCCTGCCCCGGTCGCTCTGCAATTCGGGATCGTCGGCCATCAGCTTGCGCGCATCGCTTTGCGCCGTTGCCATCAGCGCGGCCTGCCGTTCCAGATCGGCCACGCGGAACCGTGGCAAACCGGACTGCGCCGTGCCGATCAGATCGCCCGCGCCGCGCATGTCCAGATCGACCTCGGCGATGCGAAACCCGTCTTCGGTGTCGCGCAGCGTGGTCAGGCGCCTTTCACCGCCTTCGGACAAGGGCGGCTGGTACATCAGCAGGCAGGTCGATGCCTGATCGCCCCGCCCGACCCGGCCACGCAACTGGTGCAATTGCGCAAGGCCAAAGATCTCGGCCCTTTCGATTACCATGATCGTGGCATTGGGCACGTTGACGCCGACCTCGATCACCGTGGTAGCGACCAGCACGCTGGTTTCGCCGCGCTGAAACGCGGCCATTGCGGCATCCTTTTCCGCCGGAGGCATCTGCCCATGGACCAGCCCGACCACCCCTTCTCCGAGCGCCGCGCGCAGGCGCTTGAAGCGGTCCTCGGCGGCGGTCAGGTCGACCAGTTCGGATTCGTCGACCAGCGGGCAGACCCAATATGCCTGCCGCCCTTCGGCCACGGCCTTGCGCAGGTGGTCGACCACCTCGTCCATGCGGCCGTTCGAAATCAGCGCCGTCTTGATCGGCTTGCGGCCGGGCGGTTTTTTATCCAGCACCGAGACATCCATGTCGCCGTACTGCGCCAAGGCAAGGCTGCGGGGAATCGGCGTTGCCGTCATCACCAGAACGTCCACCGCCTGCCCCTTGCGCCCCAGTTCCAGCCTTTGGCGCACCCCGAACCGGTGCTGTTCGTCCACCACGGCCAGCCGCAGGTCGTGGAATTCGACATCCTTCTGGAACACCGCATGCGTGCCAACCAGAACGTGAATGTCGCCCCGCGCCAGCGCCGCCAGCTTGGCCTTTCGCTCGGCGCCCTTGTCGCGGCCTGTCAGGATTTCCAGAACGACGCCCGCGTCTTCGGCCATCGGCCGCAACCCTTCGAGGTGCTGACGCGCCAGGATTTCGGTGGGTGCCATCATCACGCCCTGCCCGCCCGCCTCGACCGCGATCAGCAGCGCCATGAAGGCGACCAGCGTCTTGCCCGCCCCCACATCGCCCTGCAAAAGCCGGTTCATCCGCAGCGGGTTCGCCATGTCGTCGGCGATTTCGCCGACGGCACGGGTCTGTGCACCGGTGGGCGCATAGGGCAAGGCGGTCAGGACACGGGCCTGCAACGCACCGGTGCCCTTGGTCTGCCGCCCCTTGGCGCGGCGCAGCTTGGATCGGGCCAGCGCCAGCGTCAGTTGATGGGCCATCAACTCGTCATAGGCCAGCCGTTCGCGCGCCGGCGCGGTGGCGGCCAGGTCGGCCAGCGTTTGCGGCGCGTGGGCCGCCGCGATGGCCGCGTGCCAGTCGGGCCACCCGGCCTGCCTTTTCTGTTCTGGGTCGATCCATTCGGGCAGGTCGGGGACACGGCTCAACGCGCCCTGCACCGCCTTGGTCATCTGCTTGAGGCTCACACCGTGCGTCAGGGGATAGACCGGTTCGAAAGCCGGGATGTCGGCCGCCTCATCCACCGTGACCACATGATCGGGATGCACCATCTGCGCGATGCCGTCGAACAGCTCGACCCGGCCGGACACGACGCGGCGCTGCCCGGTCGGCAGCAGCTTTTGCAGGTAATCGCCGCGCGCGTGAAAGAACACGAGCTGAAAGCTGGTTTTCGCATCCTCGACCGTTACGCGATAGGCCCCGCCCTTGCGGGCCGGGGCGCGGTGCTGGCCCACCATGACCTCGACGGTCAGCACCTGCGGCAGGTCCGCGCCCAGCACGCTGTCGCGGCGGCGGCGGTCGATGCCGGTATGCGGCAGCGTCAGGATCAGGTCGCGTGGGCGTGTGATTTCAAGATGTTCCAGCAGCCCCGCGGTCTTGGGCCCCACGCCCGGCAGCGTGTCGATCCCGGCGAAAAGCGGGAAAAGTTGCTCGGGCCGGCCGCTCATGCGTCGCCGATCAGCGCAAGCCAGCCGTCTTCGTCGATCGTCTCGACGCCCAGTTCGGCGGCCTTTTTCGCCTTGGAGCCGGCCCCTGGCCCCGCCACCAGCAGGTCGGTCCGCGCAGATACGCTGCCCGACACCTTGGCGCCGAGGGCCTCGGCGCGGGCCTTGGCCTCGGCCCGCGTCATCTTTTCCAGCGTTCCGGTAAAGACGACGATCTTGCCGGCCACGGGGCTGCCGCTGGTGTCGGGACGAGCGGCTTCTTCGACGGTCAGGTGGGCGACGAGCCGGTCGATGCTGTCGCGCTCGTGTTCCTGCGCGAAGGCGGTGACAAGTGCGCGTGCCATCACCTCGCCCACGCCATCGATGCCCAGCAGGCGGTCCCATTCCGGGCCCTCGAACGGGCGTGCGGCATCCATCGCGGCGGTGAATTCGTCCCACGCGCCGTAGAACCGCGCCAGCATGTTGCTGGCCGCCTCGCCTACGTGGCGGATGCCGAGCGCGAACAGCAGGCGGCCAAACGGGATGCGCCGCTTTTCGTCGATGGCGCGAAACAGGTTCTGCGCCGATTTCTCGCCCCAGCCTTCGCGGTTCTTGAGTTGCTGCAACCCGCTGCCATAGCGCTCTTCCAGCGTGAAGATGTCCGCAGGCTCGCGAATCCATCCGTCGCGGTAGAACTGTTCGACCTGCTTTGCGCCCAGCCCTTCGATGTCAAAAGCCGCGCGGCTGACGAAATGTTTCAGCTTTTCAACGGCCTGCGCCGGGCAGATCAGCCCGCCGGTGCAGCGGCGCACGGCGTCGCCCTCTTCGCGGATAGCGGCCGAGCCGCATTCGGGGCACTCGGTCGGGAACGCATAGGGCGCGGCCCCGTCCGGGCGCTTGGACAGGTCGACATCGGCGATCTTGGGGATCACGTCGCCCGCGCGGTAGACCTGCACCCAGTCGCCGACGCGGATGTCCTTGCCGTCGCGGATCGGGTTGCCGCGCGCGTCGCGCCCGGCGATGTAATCCTCGTTATGAAGGGTGGCGTTGCTGACCACCACGCCGCCCACGGTGACCGGCGTCAGCCGCGCAACGGGGCTGAGCGCGCCGGTGCGCCCGACCTGGATGTCGATCGCTTCCAGCCGCGTCCAGGCCAGTTCGGCGGGAAACTTATGCGCGATCGCCCAGCGGGGCGTGGTCGAGCGAAAGCCAAGACGCGCCTGCAGGCCCAGATCGTCGACCTTGTAGACGACGCCGTCGATATCATAGCCCAGCGTCGCGCGTTGCTGTTCGATCTGCGCGTAATGCGCCAGCAGGTCGGCCAGGTCGGTACAGCGTTCCGTCAGCGGATTTGTGGAAAATCCCAGGCCGGCCAGCCGCGCGATGGCCCCCATCTGGGTGTCGGCCAGCGGTGCGGACAACTCGCCCCAGCTATAGGCGAAAAAACGCAGCGGGCGGGACCGGGTGATTTCCGGATCAAGCTGGCGCAGCGATCCCGCGGCGGCATTGCGGGGGTTGGCGAATGTCTTGGCCCCGCGGTCTGCCTGGCGGGCGTTCAGCGCTTCGAAATCGACATGGCTCATATAGACCTCGCCGCGCACTTCGAGAATCTCGGGCGCGCCGTCCAGGGTCTGCGGGATGTCATCAATCGTACGCGCGTTGTCGGTCACGTTTTCGCCCACGGCCCCGTCGCCACGGGTGGCCGCGCTGACCAGGCGGCCATGTTCATAGCGCAGCGACAGGCTCAACCCGTCGATCTTGGGTTCTGCCGTGTAGGCAAGATCGGAATCGGCGGACAGGCCCAGATACTTGCGGACCGAGGCATCGAATTCAGCGACGTCCTCGTCGTCGAAGGCGTTCCCGAGGCTCATCATGCGCACGGCATGGGTGATCTTGCCAAAGCCCTCGGCCGGGGCCGCGCCGACCTGTTCGGTGGGGCTGTCATCGCGTTTCAGGTCGGGAAACCGCGTTTCGATGTCCTGGTTGCGGGCCTTCAGCCGGTCGTATTCGGCATCCGAAATCTCGGGGGCATCGTCCTGGTGATATGCCCTGTTCGCCGCGTCCAGGATCGACGCAAGCCGGCTCAGCTCGGCCTCGGCCTGGGCCAGGGTCAGCTTTTCTACGGGTGTTTCTTTCGTCATGGATGCGCCCCCATCACCACAGCCCAAGTGATAGGGGCGCGACCGCCCGAGGTCCAGCCCGTGAGTGGTGGTGGATCAGGCCCCTATTGCGATCTGCCGGCCATCTTCGGCCGGGTCGGTCGCCGGTTGCGGATCGCGCAGGACATAGCCGCGTCCCCAGACGGTTTCGATATAGCTGTCGCCGCCGGTTGCCTGGCTCAGTTTCTTGCGCAGCTTGCAGATGAAGACGTCGATGATCTTCAGTTCGGGTTCGTCCATCCCGCCGTAAAGGTGGTTGAGGAACATTTCCTTGGTCAGCGTCGTGCCCTTGCGCAGCGAAAGCAGTTCCAGCATCTGGTATTCCTTGCCGGTCAGGTGCACCGTCTGCCCGTCGACATCCACGGTCTTGGCATCAAGGTTCACGTTCACCTTGCCGGTGCGGATCACCGATTGCGAATGACCCTTGGACCGGCGGATAATGGCGTGGATACGCGCCACCAGCTCGTCACGGTGGAACGGCTTGGTCAGGTAATCGTCCGCGCCGAACCCGAAGCCTTTGATCTTGCTGTCCGTGTCGTCCGCCCCGCTGAGAATGAGAATGGGCGTTTCGACCCGCGCAAGACGCAGCTGGCGAAGAACCTCGTGCCCGGTTATGTCGGGCAGGCCCAGGTCCAGAAGGATCAGGTCGTAATCGTAAAGCTTGGCAAGATCGACCCCTTCTTCGCCAAGGTCGGTCGTATAGACGTTAAGGTTGGCATGGGTCAGCATCAGTTCGATGCTTTTCGAAGTCGTCGGATCATCTTCAACCAGCAGCACGCGCATCTTGTTCTCTCCGTTAATCGGCCCTCTTCGGAAATCAAACGTGAACAAAAATAGTTAACCACACGTTACCCGATGCCATGACCATATATTACTCGCCTTTAGGTTGTCTATATTTTTGCACTGCGGTGGCCTTGAGCGCGTCGAATCCGTGAAACCGGATCGCATCTAGCCAGCCGGCGAATTCCTCGTCGCTCAGCCCGTAACGCTCCAGTGCCTCCGCCTGCGTGATCAGACCGTAAAGAACCCCGCGCACCACGGCCGCCTTGCGGGCAGCCACCCAGCGCCGCGTGTCCGCCGGCGGCAGATCCGCGCGGGTCATGACCGAGCCATCGGGCAGCGTGACCGCCCTGGGCCCTTCCACCTTCTTGAGATACATGTCAGCCGTCCCTTTTCAAACGCGCGGCCAGAGTGAACGGACAGGGTTTAACGCGGCGTGAAACCGGGGCTTGAGACTGTCTTGGATTTTCCTATATTCTCGCCGACTTCGGAAACGCACGAAAAAGGGACGCCGCCATGGCCCTCGACACCGACACGCCACTGAACTCGCTGGGCTTTGCCAAGCCTCCGGCGGAAACCCGCGTGGTCGTCGCCATGTCGGGCGGCGTCGACAGCTCGGTCGTGGCCGCGCAACTGGCCGAAGAAGGCTATGACGTGGTGGGCGTGACGCTGCAGCTTTACGATCACGGCGCGGCGCTGGCCAAGAAAGGCGCCTGCTGCGCGGGCATCGACATCCATGACGCGCGCCGTGTGGCCGAAGAGATGGGATTTCCGCACTACGTGCTGGACTATGAAAACATCTTCAAGGACGCGGTGATCGACGAATTCGCCGACAGCTACCTTGCCGGTGCGACGCCCGTGCCCTGCATCCGCTGCAACGAACGGGTGAAGTTCAAGGACCTGCTGGAAACCGCCCGCGATCTGGAGGCCGACTGCATGGCCACCGGCCATTACATCCAGCGCAAGATGGGTGCCAACGGGCCGGAATTGCACTGCGCGGCGGATGCGAACCGCGATCAGAGCTATTTTCTGTTCTCCACGACGCCCGAACAGCTCAGCTATCTGCGGTTTCCGCTGGGCCACCTGCCCTCCAAGGCGGCAACGCGAGAACTGGCGGCGAAATACGGGCTGGCGGTTGCGGACAAACCCGACAGCCAGGACATCTGCTTCGTGCCTAATGGCGATTATGCCAGCGTGATCGAAAAGCTGCGCCCCGGGGCCGCGGAACCGGGCGAGATCGTGCATGCCGACGGCCGGGTTCTGGGCACGCATGAGGGCGTCATTCATTACACCATCGGCCAGCGCCGCGGGCTTGGGATCGGCGGGCTGTCCGAGCCGCTTTACGTTGTGAAACTGGATGTGGACACGCGCCGCGTGATCGTCGGCCCGAAAGAGATGCTGGCCACGCGGATCGTGCCGGTACGCGAAATCAACTGGTTGGGCGACGCGCCGTTCGACAGCCGCCCGGAATGGCATGTGTCGGTCAAGGTCCGCTCGACCCGCCCCCCGCGCGAAGCGATCATCCGCCCGACCTCGGCCACCACCGCCGATGTCGAGCTGCTGACGCCCGAGGAAGGCGTCAGTCCCGGCCAGGCCTGCGTGTTTTACGAAAGCGACGGCAGCCGCATCCTGGGCGGCGGCTGGATCTGGAAGGGGTGACGGTCAGGCACCGCCCTGTGGGCGGTGCCGGCGGTTGATCAGCACCAGTCCGATCGCGACCATCACCAACGCGGCGACGGTGTTCCAGCCGACCTCTTCGCCCAAGAGCGCCCAGCCGAAGAACACGCTCAGCACCGGGGACAGAAAGCTGAAACTGGCAACGCCAGACGCCGGGTAGACCGACATGAGGAAGAACCAGAACATGTAGCCGAGGCTGGCGACCACGACCACCTGGTACAGCAGTGCCCAATAATGCACCGGCTGGGGATCGCGCAGGAACGGCCCGAAGAAGAACGCCGCCGCGATCAGCATGATGGACGACACGATCAGCTGCCACATCAGCTGCATTTCGGGGCGTTGCTCGGCCACGGGGGTAAGCCGCACGGTCAGCGCGATACCTGCCCAGCCGGCCGCCGCCGCCAGGGCCGCGACATCGCCCATGATGGACGCCTCGCCGCCCTTGCGGACCGACAGGACCAGCGCAACGCCGCCCATCGCCATAACCAGCCCCGCCGCACGCCGCAGCGTGAGCCGTTCGCCCGGCAGCACGAAATGCGCCACCGCCGCCAGCATCATCGGCATCGTGTAGAACAGGATTGACGCGCGCGACACCGTGGTGTTGTCGAGCGCCCAGAACAGGCAGACGAATTCGAACCCGAACAGCGCCCCGAGAAGAAAGCCCGACGCCCAGTAGCGGCGGCTGAAATCCACCGAAACGCCGCGCACCCGCATCCACAGGATGAGAACGACCAAAGCACCGAGGGATCTGAGACCGGCCATGAACACGGGCTGAAACCCGCCTGTACCCACCTTGATGACCACCTGGTTGAAGGCCAGCACACAGGCAAAGCCGACCAACGACACGACACCGAAAAGGTCGATATGATCCTTGCGTTCCATCGCGGGCACTCAGACGGGAAAGCCCGCCCGCCGTCAAGAACCCTTAACGTTTGAAGCGTCGAAAGAACCGCGGATTTCTCTGCACGAAATCGTCGATCAACCGGCTCAGCCCGCCGCGCGACTGCCATTTCAGATAGGCCCATCCCGATCCCGCACCGATCAGCGCGCCGCCGGTATCGACGATCAGGTCGCCCATCGTGTCCATCAGCCCCGATTTCTGCATGTTGAGCCCGAATGCCTGGTCCATCGCGAATTCGAAAATCTCCCACATCGCCCCGATCGCCAGCGCGAAACAGAACGCGAAGAACGCAATCGCCAGCGGCGGCGCGGCATAGCGGTCGCCCTGGAACATCATGAACACCAGGATGAACCCGATAAGCCCGAAGCCGACGGCACTGCCGCCATGCATCGCGATATCCCACCACCAGAAGCGTTCGTAGAAATCGAACACCTCGCCCAGGAACAGCGTGCCCCCGACGAACATGGTGATGGCGGCCACGAAACTCGGCGGCACGAATATCTCGGCCCACCGCCCGACATAGACGGGCGCCAGCGACAGCAGCAGCGTCGCCAGCGACACGAAGGCCAGCGGCCAGTTGCCCACGAAAAGCGCATCGAGCAGAAAAAACACCAGCAGGGCCCAGATCGCCTTGGCCACCCATGTCTGATCTGCGAACATCGCGTCGTCCTTTCGCTTGCCGATGATCCCGATATATGTGTGCAAAGCCGCTCAGACTAGCCACTTACAACCTGCAGAAATGCGTCGGGCTCGATCTGCGCCGCCGTCCCGACCGGTCTTTGCAGGTGATCGGAGCGACCGGCGCGGATGTCGTCGTGCTGCAGGAGGCCGACAAACGCCTGCCTCCGCGCCCCGCCGCCCTGCCCGCCCACATGGCCGAAGACGCCGGCTGGCGGGTGGTCGATCTGGGGGAACCCGGCGGCTCGATCGGCTGGCACGGCAACGCCATGCTGATCGCACCGAATGTGGCGGTCATACGGACCGCGCGGTTCGATCTTCCGGGGCTGGAGCCACGCGGCGCGATCCGGGTCGAACTGGACACCGCCATTGGGCCCCTGCGGGTGATGGGGGTGCATCTGGGGCTGGTCAAACGGTACCGTCTGCTGCAACTCGCCGCGATCACCCGCACCCTGCGCACACTGCCCGACATGCCGACCGTGGTCGCAGGCGATTTCAACGACTGGGGCAAGGGCTGGGATCTCGATGCGCAGGTGCCGGGTCTGCGCTTTGTTGCGCCTGCACCGAGTTTTCCCAGCCCCCGCCCCGTCGCCGCGCTGGACCGGTTCCTGATCTCGGACGAGCTGCGCGCGCTGTCGGGGGGTGTGCATGTCCGGCGTCCTGCGCGCATCGCCTCGGATCACCTGCCGGTCTGGGTCGATCTTGCGCGCGCCTGAAACCCCGTGCACCCTGCGCCCCGAACAAAGGAGCCCGCGATGACCGCGTATCTTGTCTACGATGTGTTCACCGACACGCCGTTCGGCGGCAACCAACTGGCGGTGATCCCGGATGCGACCGCCCTGCCCGAAGCGGACCTGCAGCGCATCGCGGCCGAGTTCAATTTTTCCGAGGTGACATTCGTCTATCCACCCGCCGATGCGACCCATACCGCCCGGGTCAAGATTTTCACGCCGACGATGGAAATACCGTTCGCCGGGCACCCGACAATTGGCACCGCCGTCGCGCTGGCCGATCTGGGGCGGGGCCCGGACATGGTTCTGGAACTGGGCGTGGGCCCGATCCGCGCCCATGCGGCGGGTGGCATGGCGCGCTTCACGACCGAGGCCGCGCTGGAACGGCTGGCCGATCCCGATCCGGCGCTGGTGGCCCGCGCGCTGGGCCTTGAGCCGGGGCAGATACGCACCGAAACGCATGCCCCGGTCATGGCGACGCTTGGCCTGCCCTTCACCATAACCGAGCTTGCCGACCGTGCTGCGCTGTCCGCGATACGCACCGATATCGCGGCCTTCCGCGAAGGCAACGACCGCTATCCCGGCGCGCTGGACTTTGCGCAGCTGGCCTATGTTCGGGATGGCGACCGTATCGACGCGCGGATGTTCGCCCCGCTCGACAACATCCCCGAAGACCCGGCCACCGGCAGTGCGGCGGCAACGCTTGCGGCGCTGCTGGCGCAGGTGCTGGGACGTGACCTCGCGCTCGATTACCGGCAGGGCGACGACATGGGCCGCCCCAGCCGCATCCTCCTGCAAACGGACGGTCCGCGTGTCACGGTATCTGGCCGCGCACTGCGGGTGATGGAGGGCCGGCTGGTCTATCCGCGCGGGTGATTTGGCGCGCCTGGTGACGTGTGTCGCCGGGTTTTCCCATGACACAAACACGCGCACCGTGCATGATCGGGGGACAACCAAAGGGGGACTTGCCGTCATGAGCTTGATGAAAACACTGGCCAAAGTGGCCGTTGGTGTTGCCGTCGCCAAGGGGGCCAGCGCCATGATGCAGCGCCGTGCTGACGGCGGCCAGGATGCCGGCGGCGGGTTGTTCGGACAGCTTCAACATCAGATGCAGAAACAACCGGACGCCATGCAAAGCCGCGCCGGAATCGAAGATTTGCTGGGTGGCCTGCTGGGTGGCGGCGCCGCAAGCGGCGGTCTTGGCGGCCTTCTTGAGCAGCTCGGCGACGGCGGAGCGCTGGGCGCACGTGGCGGCGGCATCGACGACCTGCTGGGCGGTCTGGCCGGCGCGGGGGCCGCGGGCGGGATTGGCGGGCTCTTGGGCGGTATGCTGTCGGCCGGGGCGCCCTCGACCTCACGGGGCGGGTTTGGCGACGTGTTGAACCAGGCGATCGCCCGCCAGGATGAACCGGACGAACAACCGACGACAGAACAGGAACTGGCCGCGGGCCTGATGCTGCGCGCCATGATCCAGGCCGCGAAATGCGATGGCAATCTCGATGACGGGGAACAGGCGCGGCTGCTGGAAAAGCTCGGCGATGTCTCGCCCGAGGAACAGGCCTTCGTGAAGGCCGAATTGCAGGCGCCGGTGGATGCGGCGGGTCTCGCCGGCCAGGTTCCACAGGGGCTCGAACCGCAGATTTACGCCATGTCGGTCATGGCGATCGACCTCGACAGCCAGGCCGAGGCGCGTTACCTGCACCAATTCGCGCAGGCACTGGGGCTCCAGCCGCAGACCGTGAACCATATCCATGACCAGTTGGGGGTGCCGACCCTCTATACCTGATGGGCCTGTTCAGGCGCGCAAAGCCGCGCTATGGAGCGCGTCATGGCGCGGCTGATCCTGTTCAACAAACCCTTCGACGTGTTGTCCCAGTTCACCGACCGGGGCAGCGCGGACAGTCCGCGCGCGACGCTTTCGAATTTCATCGACCTGCTCGGCGTCTATCCCGCCGGCCGCCTGGACCGCGACAGCGAGGGCCTGTTGCTGCTGACCGATGACGGCAAGCTTCAGGCGCGGATCAGCCACCCGAAGAACAAGATGCCCAAGACTTACTGGGCACAAGTCGAAGGTGTGCCCGACGACACCGCCCTGGCGGCCCTGCGCAAGGGCGTGACGCTGAAGGACGGCCCGACCCGTCCGGCCAAGGTCGCACGGATCAAAGAGCCGCCGGGCCTGTGGCCGCGCAACCCGCCGATCCGTTTCCGCAAATCCGTGCCCGACGCCTGGATCGAGCTAACCATCACCGAAGGCCGCAACCGCCAGGTGCGGCGGATGACGGCTGCCGTTGGTCACCCCACGTTGCGATTGATCCGGGCACGGATCGGACGCTGGTCGCTGGACGGGCTACAACCGGGCGACTGGCGCGAGGTCGATCCGAACGCCTGAACCGCGCGATTACCGGGTGAAACCGCGCGGTTTCACTCGGCCCGGGACAGGTCCGCCTCCATCCCCGCCCGCGCCCGCAGCAGCGCAGATACCGGCGCCAAAGCCACGCGCCCTGCCCGGTCGGCCAGCCCCCAGAGGATCAGCGCCGAAACCGTCTCGGGCCGTGCACGTCCCACCATCACCACGCTGGCCGGTTCCTGTGCCGCCTTGAAGGCCGCCTGATCCAGGAACCGCCGGATCACGTTGGCATCCTGCCCGTTGGCGTCGAAATCGCGAAACAGCGTCACCGCGGGCACGCCTTCCTTTTCGGCCAGCTTGCGCGCGGTATCGAGCCCCTTGGGATACATCACCAGCCCATGTCCGCTGTCGCGCAGGTAAGCCGCCGCCTGGTCGGAAATCGCGCGGTTCGATTGCAGCCCGCTGCCGTCGCCCTCCATGACCGCGACCACATCGGGCAGCGCGGTCAGGGCGGCGGCAAGATTGACCTCGACATCGGTGGCTTGCGCCGCCTCGGGAATGTCGACCAGCGCCAACACCTCGAACCCGGCGGCGCGATACCGGGCCGCGGCTTCTGCCGCTCCGTCCTGCAACGGATCGATGGCAAAGCTGACGGGATAGGGAAAGGTGCTGAGAGCCTCGACGGCGCTGGAAAAGTCGCCGCGATCAATCAGCACGATCGACATCAGCGGCTTGCCCTCTGGGTTCTGGAATGCGGCGGCATGCGCGATGATGGGCGGGGCGTCTGCAGGTATCTCGGCGGCTTCCGCTTCTTCCGCCTGGTCGCCCGCGTCGTCCTGCTGATCGGCGGCAACGGATGGCAGGCGCGAGGAAACCCGCGAATCCGCCCGTTCGAAAAGCGTGGTCGCAGGCGTTCCGACGCTGGGCCGGTCCGTTGCGTCCTCTTCGGGCGCGGGCTCGGTAGTTTCGGCCGTATCTGGCGCGGCATCGGCGCTTGGTGCTGGTTCCGGCGCAGGCGTTGCGACCGGTGCGGGCGCCGGGGCGGCGGGCTCGGACGGGTCCGTGGCCGCGATCCGATCCTGTGCCGGCACCTCTTGGGCGGGCGGCTGCATGGCGGGCGCGGTATCTTCGACAACCGGGGCCGCGTCGGTATCCGCCCCTGATTGCCCGGCGGTTTCCTGCGGCGCTTCCTGCGGCGCCTCTTCCTGCCGGGTCTGCTGCACGGGGTCCGCCGCCGGTTCAGGAGCGGCAGGGCTTGCCGGCGTGTCGACGCTGTCCTCGGCCATTGGCGCCACGGGCAAAGCGGCCTGTGCGCTGGGCAGGACAGGCGCGTCGGTCACGACCTCGACGCGCCCACGTTGGCCCTGCGCGGGCGGCGTTGAAAGCGTATCTTCGGGCGCGCCGGTCTGTGGCTGGGCGGCCGGGTCGGTATCCGCGCCCTGCATCGGCGCCAGCGTGTCGGGTTCGGGCGCGGCCACGACGGGCGGCGCGCCCGGCTCGGGCTGCGGCAGCGGTGCGGGGACCGCCGCTTCGCGGTCTTCGCGGCGTTCCTGGAACTCGGACCCCGGCGTGACCTCGACCGATGCGGTTTCGGGCTGTGGCGGCACAGGAGGTCCGATGACGGCCGTGATGGCGACGGCAGCGATGACCGACACCACCCCGCCAAAAAGTATCCCACCCAAGAATCCGCGCGCCATCTGCCTGCTCCTGTTTGCCGATCTTTGCCCCGGCCCGGTCCTGCCTGCCCGTTGTTTGGGGTATTGCGTGCCTTTTGGTGGCATTGCTTGACCTTGCCACGCAAGCCTGAACAAGTATACCGCGACCGATACCGGGGGCTCTACCCCCGAAAATGCGAAAAGACCGGGCTGATGCTTCTTCTCATCGATAACTACGACAGCTTTACCTACAACCTCGTCCATTACCTGGGCGAGCTTGGCGCCGATGTCGAGGTGCACCGCAATGACGCGCTGGACGTGCAGCAGGCGATGGCGCTGAAGCCTGCGGGCATATTGCTGTCGCCGGGGCCCTGCGATCCCGACCAGGCGGGCATCTGCCTGTCCCTGACGCAAGCGGCCGCGGAAACCGGCACACCGCTGCTGGGTGTATGCCTGGGCCACCAGACGATCGGGCAGGCCTTTGGCGGCAAGGTCGTGCGCTGCCACGAGATCGTGCATGGCAAGATGGGCGTGATGCACCACACCGGCAGCGGCCTGTTCGCCGGGCTGCCCAGCCCGTTCGAGGCCACGCGCTATCACTCGCTGGTGGTCGAACGGGACAGCCTGCCCGACTGCCTGGAAGTGACGGCCGAGTTGGAGGATGGCACGATCATGGGCCTGCAGCACCGCACGCTGCCGATCCACGGTGTGCAGTTCCACCCCGAATCCATCGCGTCCGAACACGGGCATGCCCTTCTCAAGAATTTCCTCGACATGATGAAGGTGCCGGCATGAGCGACACACTCAAACCCCTGATCGCCGCCGCCTGCGAACGCCCGCTGACGCGCGACGAGGCCGAAGAGGCGTTTACCATCCTGTTCGACGGCGAAGCGACGCCCAGCCAGATTGGCGGCTTGCTGATGTCGCTGCGCACGCGCGGCGAAACGGTGGACGAATACGCCGCAGCCGCCGCGGTGATGCGCGCCAAGTGCCACAAGGTGCGCGCGCCCGAGGGGGCAATCGACATCGTCGGCACCGGTGGCGACGGCAAGGGCACTCTGAACATTTCGACCGCGACCGCGTTTGTCGTGGCCGGCGCAGGCGTGCCGGTGGCCAAGCACGGCAACCGCAACCTTTCGTCGAAATCGGGCGCGGCGGATGCCCTGACGCAGATGGGCATCAACGTGATGGTCGGGACGGAAGTTGTTGAAAAGGCGCTGAAATCCTGCGGGATCGCTTTCATGATGGCGCCGATGCACCATCCGGCCATGGCCCATGTCGGCCCGACGCGGGCCGAGCTGGGCACGCGCACAATTTTCAATATCCTGGGGCCGCTGACCAACCCGGCCGGCGTCAAGCGCCAGCTGACCGGCGCGTTCTCGCGCGAGATGATCCGCCCGATGGCGGAAACGCTGGGCCGGCTGGGCAGCGAACACGCCTGGCTGGTGCACGGCAGTGACGGCACCGACGAGATGTCGATCAGCGGCATAAGCTGGGTCGCCGCGCTGGAACGCGACGGCACGATCCGCGAGGTTGAGCTTCACCCCGAGGATTTCGGCCTGCCTGTCCACCCGTTCGAAGCGATCCTGGGCGGCGCGCCCGAAGACAACGCCCGCGCCTTCCGCGCGCTGCTGGACGGGGCCGACGGCGCGTATCGCGATGCGGTTCTGCTGAACGCTTCGGCGGCACTGGTCGTGGCCGACGCCGCGCCGGATCTGAAAACCGGCGTCGAGATCGCACGCGAAAGCATCGACAGCGGCGCTGCAAGGGCCAAGATCGCCCAACTTGCCAAGGCCACGCAGACCGGAGGCTGACCATCGGGGGCGTTCAACACCCGGATGCCGCTTTCCCTTGTCCACACGCTTGGGTATGAGTGAGTCATGACAGATACCATTCTAGACAAGATCAAGGCCTACAAACTGGAAGAGGTGGCCGCCGCAAAGGCGGAAAAGCCGCTCGAAGCGATTGAGGCCGACGCCGCCGCCGCCGACCCGGTGCGCCCGTTTTCCGACGCGCTGTTCCAGGGCAGCCGAACCGGCTATGGCCTGATTGCGGAAATCAAGAAGGCCAGCCCGTCAAAGGGGCTGATCCGCGAAGATTTCGACCCCGAGGCGCTGGCCGCGGCCTATGCCGATGGCGGCGCCACCTGCCTGAGCGTGCTGACCGACACGCCCAGTTTCCAGGGCGCCAAGGAGTACCTGGTGCAAGCCCGCGCCGCCTGCAACCTGCCGGTGCTGCGCAAGGATTTCATGTACGATCCCTACCAGGTGGCCGAGGCCCGCGCGCTGGGTGCGGATTGCATCCTGATCATCATGGCAAGCGTCAGCGACGACCAGGCCGCCGAGCTGGAAGATGCCGCCGACCGCTGGGGGATGGATGCGCTGATCGAGGTGCATGACGATGTGGAACTGGAACGCGCAAGCGCGTTGAAATCCCGGATGATCGGGATCAACAACCGCAATCTCAAGACCTTCGAGACCTCTCTCGATACCACGCGGCGGCTGGCGCGCATGGTGCCGCCCGACCGTCTGATCGTGTCGGAATCGGGTCTCAACACGCCCGAAGACCTGGCCGATATCGCCCGCTATGGCGCGCGCTGCTTCCTGATCGGGGAAAGCCTGATGCGCAAGCAGGACGTGGCACAGGCCACGCGCGATCTGCTGGCGAACCCGCTGACCGCCGGGCCGTTCTGATGGCGGGGCTGACGCATTTCGACGGCAAGGGCGATGCCCATATGGTCGATGTGTCCGATAAGGCCGTGACCGCGCGCGTCGCCACGGCAGAAGGCCATGTAAAGATGGCGCCGCAAACCTTTGATATCATTTCGGAAGGGCGCGCCAAGAAGGGCGATGTCCTGGCCGTCGCCAGGCTGGCGGGCATCATGGGCGCGAAAAAGACGCCCGAGTTGATCCCGCTGTGCCATCCTCTGCCGGTGACCAAGGTGGCGGTCGAACTGACGCTCGATCCCGACCTGCCCGGCGTGCGGATCGAGGCCACGGTCAAGACCACCGGGCAGACCGGTGTCGAAATGGAAGCGCTGACCGCCGTCAGCACCGCGGCCTTGACCGTCTATGACATGGCCAAGGCCGTGGACAAGGCGATGGAGATCGGCGGCATCCGCGTGACGCTCAAGGATGGCGGCAAATCCGGCCGCTACGAGGCGGAATGATCACCGTAAACGAGGCTTTGGACCACCTTTTCGCGCTGGCCCCAGCGATGCCGCGCGAGACTGTGCCGCTGTTGCAGGCGCGCGGGCGCGTGATGATCGAGGATGCCGTTGCCCGGCGCAGCCAGCCGCCTTTTGCCGCGTCGGCCATGGACGGCTATGGCGTGGCAGCAGGCGCGGCCCAGCCCGGTCAGAGTTTCGACGTGATCGGCGAGGCCTCTGCCGGCCACGGGTTCGCCGGCGTGGTCGGCCCCGCTCAGTCGGTGCGCATCTTTACCGGCGCCCCCGTGCCCGAGGGTGTGGGGCATGTCGTGTTGCAAGAGGATTGCAGCCGCGACGGCGCCCGCTTGACGATCACCGGCACCCCCGGTGAGGGAACGAACATCCGGCCCGCGGGTGGCGATTTCCACGAAGGTGACAGGCTGGGCGCACCGCGGCGCCTGACACCGGCGGACCTTGCGCTGCTCGCCTCGATGAACGTGGCCGAAGTGCCGGTGTCACGAAAACCCGTCGTCGCGCTGATATCCACGGGGGACGAATTGGTGATGCCGGGAGAAACCCCGGGCCCCGACCAGATCATCGCATCGAACACGTTCGGCCTGCACGCCCTGATCGAAGAGGCCGGCGCCACCGCCCGCCTGCTGCCTATCGCCAGCGACAACGCGGCTTCGCTGGCGACGGCGTTCGAGCTGGCGCAAGGTGCGGATGTGGTGGTGACGATCGGCGGCGCATCGGTAGGCGATCATGATATCGTGGCACGCGTGGCCGAGGAAATCGGGATGGAGCGCGCCTTCTACAAGATCGCGATGCGCCCGGGCAAACCGCTGATGGCGGGACGTTTGGGCGAGGCTGTCATGATCGGCCTGCCCGGCAATCCGGTCTCGGCCATGGTCTGCGGACACCTGTTCCTGTTGCCCGTGCTGCGCGCGATGATGGGCCTGCCCGCCAGCCCTGCCCCGCGTATCAACGCCGTTCTGGGCGCGGATGTCGGTGCCAACGGCCCGCGCGAGCATTACATGCGCGCGCGTCTGTCCGGCGGCGTCGTCACCCCTTTCGACCGGCAGGACAGCTCTTTTCTGTCGATCCTGTCCGACGCCAACGCGCTGCTGGTGCGCCCCATAAGCGACGGACCGCGCAAATCCGGCGAAACGGTCGAGGTCGTGCCGCTTTCGCGTGAGAGTTGACACAAACCGTGAACATGCGTAGAACAAAACAAAACGCATGCTAGCGGAGGGCAACCGCCAATGTTGACGAAAAAGCAGCTCGACCTGTTGGAATTCATCCATAAACGTGTGCAGCGCGATGGCGTTCCACCCAGCTTCGACGAAATGAAGGAGGCGCTGGACCTGCGGTCGAAATCGGGCATTCACCGGCTGATCACCGCGCTGGAAGAACGCGGTTTCATCCGCCGCCTGGCCCATCGGGCGCGCGCGATCGAGGTCGTCAAGCTGCCCGAGGCATTGGGCGGCAAGGCCGACACCCCGCACCTGAGCGTGATCGACGGCGACCGTCCCGACAGCCGCCCACCCGCGGCGCGCGACATCGAAGCCGTGCATGCACTGGAATTGCCGGTGATGGGGCGCATCGCGGCCGGTGTGCCGATCGAAGCCATCGCCGAAGTGTCGCACCACGTTGCCGTTCCGGGGGCGATGGTGTCGGGCAAGGGCGAGCATTACGCGCTGGAGGTCAAGGGAGACTCGATGATCGAGGCCGGGATCAACAGCGGCGATATCGTGATCATCCGCGAAACATCCGTCGCCGATAACGGCGATATCGTCGTGGCCCTGGTCGAAGACCAGGAAGCGACGTTGAAGCGGTTCTACCGCCGCGGCGCGTCGATCGCGCTCGAGGCCGCGAACCCCGCTTATGAAACGCGGGTCTTGCCGTCGGACATGGTCAAGGTACAGGGCAAGCTTGTCGGCCTGATCCGCACTTACTGATCCCCGGCGGGCGCCGCATGCGCGGCACCGCCATTCCAAAGCCGCGCGCCGGATGTCTCGCGCGCGGTGACGATCCGGGGGCCGTCGGGGCCCGGCCAGATCGCAAGTGACCCGCTTTTTCGCAGCCGCTGCGGATCGTAGATTTCGCAAGACCGGGCCGCAGGGTCGGGTACGTTCGTCACAAGCCAGTCGCCCGCCGCGCAGTTTGCCGTCAGAACCGCGCGCTTTCCCTTGGCGACATGAAGGCGCACGCCCTGCCCCAGATCCACGCTGCCCGGCCAGCCCCAAGGCGGCGCTTTTCTGATCGGTCGGGCGCCCATCGTTTTCCAGCCAGACCGTGGCGACGAACCCGGCACCGCGGTCGGCACTCAACACGCGGCCCTTGTCGGTCATGACGCCCACAAGCGCGCCGTTGTCCGCAATCAGGATCGGCGGCCTGTCCGCCTCCGTCCACAGGACCGCCGCCACGGCCACCGGCGCAAAGCCAAGCCACCGCAACCGCCCCTGCCACAGCACGACAAGAAGCCCGCCCAACGCCATGAGCGGCAGCACTTCCGGTCCGGGCGCGACGACCCCACCGGTGGCACCGGGCAGAGCGGCCGCGTGATGCGCCACGTTCAGCACCCAGCCAAGCCCCAGCCCCATGACCCACAACGCCCCGCCTTCCAGCCCCAGCGGCATCAGCACCCCCGCCAGCACCGCGGCCGGCATCACGACGATCCCCATGAGAGGAACCGACAAAAGGTTCGCGGGCAGCCCGTAATGGGCCATCTGGTTGAAATGGGCAGCCCCGACCGGCGCGGTCGCCGCACCTGCCACGGCCGAGGAAATCACCACTGCCAGCACAGGCTGCACCCATTTCGGCGCGCGGTTCCAGCCCAAGTCCCGCATCATAGAAAACACGGCGACCAGTGCTGTCGTTGCGGCAAAGCTCATCTGGAAACCGGGGCTGAGAAGCGCCTCTGGCCGCAGGAACAGGACGATCACCGCCGCGACCGCGACCGCCCGCAACGACAGCGCGCGGCGGTTCAGGATGACCGCAACCAGCATTACGGCGATCATGACAAAGGCGCGCTCGGTCGCGACGTTGCCGCCCGACAGGGCCAGATAGCCCGCGGCGACAGGCAGGGCGAGCGCCGCGGCCAACTGCTTGGCCGGCACGCGCAGGCCGAGCACCGGTACGGCGGCAAATCCCAGGCGGAACGCCGCGAAGACGAACCCCGCCAGCAGCCCCATATGCAGCCCGGAGATCGCCAGCAAATGCGCCAGGTTTGAATCGCGCAGGGCCTGCAATGTCGTCTGGCTGATGCCCGAACGGTCGCCGGTCATGATCGCGGCGGCGAAAGCCCCCCTTTCGCCGGGCAGCGCGGCCTGGACGCGTTGCGAAATGGCGTGCCGTGCGGACGCAATCCACGCGCCCTGCCGGTCTTGTGCCGCCAGAACGACCGGTGTCCGGGTATAACCGACTGCGCCAAGCCGCAGAAACCACGCGTGGCGCTGGAAATCGAAGCCGCCCGGCTCGACCGGGCCTGCGGGTGGGCCAAGATGCGCCGTCATCATGACCCGGTATCCAGGGTCCAGCGGGGCGAAACCCTGCTCGCCATGCAGCGATATGCGTACACGATCCGGCGTGCGATGCGGCGGGACATCCGCCAGCACGACATGATCGAGCACGACCCGGATCGCATCGGAAGCGGAGCGGTCGATGCCGACGATGCGCCCTTCGACGGGGCCGTAATAGCGGAACTCCAGCACCGGCGCGGCCACCCAATGCGCCCGAGCGCCCGCCAGAACGCCGCCCGCCGGGATCAGCGCGCAAAGCCACAGCACCGGCCCAAGCGCGACGCCGGCCCGTCCGGCCAACACGCCGGGGACTAGCGCCGGGATGGCGGCGATCAGGTAATGCATGGGCCCCGGCTCCCACCGGAGTGCGAAGTACCCGCCGATCCCACAGGCCAGACAAACCGGCACCCATGGGAACAAATGCCCGCGCTGCGCCGCGATCATCGCCCCGAGCGCGTTCCACATGCGCATCCCTTGCCCCCCGCTTTGAGCATCGGTAGACAGGCGCCAACGCTATCTCCAACATCCTTACCGAAAGGTTAACCGCAGCCATGACCGACCCTGTCGTCACCCGTTTCGCGCCCTCGCCCACGGGCTATCTGCATATCGGCGGAGCGCGCACGGCGCTGTTCAACTGGCTTTATGCGCGCGGACGGGGCGGCAAGTTCCTGTTGCGCATCGAGGATACCGACCGCGAAAGATCGACCCCCGAGGCGACGGCGGCGATCCTGAAAGGCATGGAGTGGCTTGGCCTGGATCACGATGGCGACGTGGTCAGCCAGGCGGCCGGCGCAGAGCGCCATGCCGAGGTGGCACATCAGTTGCTGGCCGAGGGCAAGGCTTACAAGTGTTTTTCCACCCAGGAGGAAATCCAGGCCTTCCGCGAGGCCGCACGGGCCGAGGGCAAATCCACGCTGTTCCGGTCGCCCTGGCGCGATGCGGACCCGGCCACCCATCCCGACGCGCCCTACGCCATCCGCATCAAGGCGCCCCAGGACGGCGAAACCGTGATCCGTGACAAGGTGCAGGGTGACGTGACGATCCGCAACGATCAGCTGGACGACATGATCCTGCTGCGCAGCGACGGCACGCCGGTCTACATGCTGGCCGTGGTGGTCGACGATCACGACATGGGCGTCACCCATGTGATCCGCGGCGACGACCACCTGAACAACGCCGCGCGCCAGATGCTGATCTATCAGGCGATGGGCTGGGACGTGCCCGTCTGGGCGCATATTCCGCTGATCCACGGGCCGGACGGCAAGAAACTGTCCAAGCGGCATGGCGCGCTGGGTGTCGATGAATACCAGAAGATGGGTTATCCGGCGGCGGGCATGCGCAACTACCTTGCGCGGCTGGGCTGGAGCCATGGCGATGACGAGTTCTTTACGGATGCGCAGGCGCAGGCGTGGTTCGACCTCGACGGTATCGGCAAGAGCCCGGCCCGGTTCGATTTCAAGAAGCTGGAAAACCTTTGTGGTCAGCACATCGCCGCGTCCGACGATGCTGCGCTGCTGCATGAGCTTCAGGCCTTTCTTGCCGCGACGGATCAGCCTGCGTTGAGCGACGCAAGGTCAGACCTGATGGGCAAGGCGATGTACTGCCTGAAAGAGCGCGCCAAGACCTTCCCGGAACTTCTTGAAAAGGCACAATTTGTTCTTGCCGACCGTCCGATCAGGCCGGATGAGAAAGCCGCCGCGCAACTGGATGATGTATCCCGTGGTATACTGAAAGAATTGACGCCGCATCTGCAAAATGCTAGCTGGACGCGAGACGCGCTCGAGGCCGTCGCGAACGAGTTTGCCGAAAGCAAGAATACAAAATTCGGCAAGCTGGCCGGCCCCTTGAGGGCGGCCCTTGCGGGGCGTTCCGCGACACCCAGTGTCTTTGATATGATGTTGGTTCTTGGGCGCGAGGAAACCCTTGCCCGATTGACCGACGCGGCGGGCTGAAACCGATTAACCCGGAATTCAGACGCCCCGGAATAGGACAGCCCGGCGCGCATGCGCCCGCGGCCATTGAGGAAGGGAACTAGGCCATGACAGAGACCGGCAAGACCGCCACGCTTTCGTTCGACGGAAAGAGCTTTGAGTTGCCCATGCACAGCCCGACGGCCGGGCCCGATGTGATCGACATCCGCAAACTGTACGCGGACGCCGGCGTATTCACCTACGATCCGGGGTTCACGTCGACGGCCAGCTGCGACAGCACCATCACCTATATCGACGGTGGTGCCGGCATTCTTTTGCACCGCGGCTATCCGATCGACCAGTTGGCGGCAAAGTCGCATTACCTCGAAGTGTGCTACCTGCTGCTTTACGGTGAATTGCCGACGGCCGCCCAGCTTGAGGATTTCGAGACGCGCGTGACGCGCCACACGATGATCCATGAGCAGATGCACAACTTCTTCCGCGGGTTCCGCCGCGATGCGCACCCGATGGCCACGATGGTCGGTGTCGTGGGCGCCATGTCGGCGTTCTATCATGACTCGACCGATATCGCCGATCCCTGGCAGCGCGAGGTCGCGTCGATCCGCCTGGTCGCCAAGATGCCGACGATCGCGGCGATGGCCTACAAGTATTCGATCGGGCAGCCTTTCGTGTATCCGCGCAATGACCTGGATTACGCGGCGAACTTCCTGCACATGTGTTTCAGCGTCCCGGCCGAGAAATACGAGGTGAACCCGATCCTCAGCCGTGCGATGGACCGCATCTTTACCCTGCATGCCGATCATGAGCAGAACGCATCGACCTCGACGGTGCGGCTTGCATCGTCGTCGGGCGCGAACCCGTTTGCCTGCATTGCCGCCGGCATCGCCTGCCTTTGGGGCCCGGCCCATGGCGGCGCCAACCAGGCCTGCCTGGAAATGCTCAAGGAAATCGGCAGCGTCGATCGTATCCCCGAGTTCATCGCGCGTGCCAAGGACAAGGACGACCCGTTCCGCCTGATGGGGTTCGGCCACCGCGTCTACAAGAATTTCGACCCGCGCGCGAAGGTGATGAAGCAGTCGGCCGACGAGGTGCTGGACCTTCTGGGAATCGAGGATAACCCGATCCTGCAGGTCGCCAAGGAGCTGGAAAAGCAGGCGCTGGAAGATCCGTATTTCGCCGAGAAAAAGCTGTTCCCGAACGTGGATTTCTATTCGGGTATCATCCTCGAGGCGATGGGTTTCCCGACCTCGATGTTCACACCGATCTTTGCGCTGAGCCGGACGGTGGGCTGGATCAGCCAGTGGAAGGAAATGATCGGCGACCCGCAGATGAAGATCGGCCGCCCGCGGCAGCTCTATCTCGGCGAGACGGAACGCGACTACGTGGATGTCGAAGACCGTTGATCGCAGCATGATCCGAAAATCGAAGGGCGCCTGTCAGGGCGCCCTTTGTCGTTTCGGATGACCGCTGCCTGATTGTTTCAATTTGAAAGACAATTTGCGCCGAACCGGGCGCATCTGAAGCCTTTGTTTACCCTGCCACGCAATCCTGCCCCCAACCAGCAGGAGGTTGGCGATGATTGCAGCGGTGTTGATGGCGATGGGGATGCTTTTGGGCCTTGGCGGATTGTCCATTGGCGAGGGGGAAACCACATTGGAGGGTGGCGACGATCCCGAAGCGCTGACCGGCAGCGACGGTGACGACAGCCTGTCGGGCGGCGGCGGATCGGACCTGTTGCTGGGTCATGGCGGGGATGACAGCCTGTCTGGGGGAACCGGCAACGACTGGCTGTTCGGGTTGGAAGGCGACGACCTGATCAACGGCGGCCCGGGCAATGACGTCATTTCCGGCGGCTACGGTTCCGACACGATCAATGGCGGTGGCGGCGACGATTTTGTGGAAAGCGCGGGGCTGCTGGACGATCCCGCCCTCTTGCAGTCCGCCGGGACGGCAGACGATTTCGGGGACCTGGCATTTCTTTATGATTTCGACCAGCCGGGCGATACGGGCGACGTGATCGACCTGGGCCCCGGTGACGACACGGTCGTTGCGGGCAGCGACGATACGGTGACCACGGGGGACGGCAGCGACACCATCGCGATGGGCGACTGGCATCGCGGGGACGCACCCGTTGTGATTACCGATTTCGATCCGGCTTCGGACTTGATCACCTTTGCCCATGATCGCGCAGGCCCCGCCCCCGTTTTCGAGACTTTCGTCAACCCGCTGAGCGGGGATGCGGAATTGCGGGCCGATGGTGAAACCTTTGCCGTCATCCGCGGCGCAGGTGCCGATTTCCAGGCCGTCGAGGTGCTGCGCAAAAGCTATGCAGCCTGATTGCGGCGAGTCGGTTGATCAACTTTGTTTCCGTTTTATTAACGGCCAGCAATTTCAAGGCTGACTGTCGCGAAACCACCGCCTCGAAAGGTAAAAACACCCCAAAATCCCAATTCTAATTGTGGCGATTTCATGCTCAAATCGGGCAAGAATGTGTCACACGCTGCTTGTGGGGAATTGGTAATGGTGGAAATAATACTGCTCAGCCTTTTGGGCTGGGGGGCTGTCGGCGCGCTCCTGGTGGAGGTGTTCGACGATGACGAGGACGACGACACACCGGACACTCCCGGTGACGAGCAACCCGTCGAAGAGGTATCGCCCCCGCCCAGCGACCAAAGCGATCTCGTGACGGGCACCAGCGATGCCGACCGCATACCAGCCGGTGAAGGTGATGACACCGTGTTGGGCGGAGCCGGCGATGACACGCTGCTTGGCGAAGACGGCGAAGACGTACTTCTGGGCCAGGATGGGAACGATTCGCTGGATGGTGGCGCGGATGCGGACACGCTGGTTGGCGGGCCAGGCGACGACATGGCCTTTGGCCGGACGGGCAACGATCTTATCCTGGGTGAGGACGGCGATGACGGGCTGTTTGGTGCACAGGGTGAGGATCTGCTGGTCGGCGGCGACGGCGCCGACACGATGGTCGGCGGTGTGGGCGACGACATCCTTGTCGGTGTCGATCTCGGGATCGACAACCTGCTTGAGTCGCTGGACAGCCCTGCGGACGCTTCCGGGGAAGAGGCATCGTTAAGCGTCCCCGACCTGTTCGACCCGCAATCCGACGAAGGCGATACAATGGCGGGTGGTTATGGCGACGACACGATCCTTGTCGGCAGCGCCGATCAGGCGACCGGCGACGAAGGCGACGATACCTTCCTGCTGGGCGACTGGATCGACACAACCGAACCGGCGCTTATCACGGATTACGAGGACGGTGCCGACCTCATCGCCATCAGCCACGATCCGGCACTAGCAGACCCCGAAGTGACAATCGGCACGAATGCCGCCGGTGCCGCGCTTGTGTCGCTCAACGGGCAGCTGCTGGCCGAGGTGGCGGGCGCTGGCGCGACGCTCGCCCCGGAAGACATCGTTCTGATCGCACGCGAACCGACCATGGCAACGGGCTGAGCCTGCGCAGTTCAAACAAAAAAGGGCGCCGCAAGGCGCCCTTTTGCGTTCTGTCGAAGGTGGCTGCTCAGCGGCCTTCGAAATGCGACGGCCGCTTTTCAAGGAAGGCCAGAACGCCCTCCTGGAAGTCGCGCGTCTTGCCGCATTTGCCCTGAAGACGGCCTTCGAGGCCAAGCTGATCCTCGAGCGTGTTGTCCCAGGCCCCGCGGATCGCCTGTTTGACATGCGCATAGGCCACGGTCGGCCCTTTCGCGAGATGCGCGGCACGCGCCTTCCATGTCGCGTCAAAGGCGTCATCTGCGACCGATTCCCAGATCAGGCCCCAGTCATCGGCCTGCTTGGCCGTGATCTTGTCGGCGAACAGCGCCGCGCCCATCGCCTTGGCAGCGCCCATGCCGCGCGTCATCCAATAGGTGCCGCCTGCATCGGGGATCAGGCCGATCCGCGTGAAGGCCTGCAGAAAGTATGCGCTTTCGGCGGCGATCACGACATCGGCGGCCAGTGCAAGGTTGGCCCCTGCCCCTGCGGCCGCGCCGTTCACCGCGCTGATCGTCGGGATCGGGCTGTCATAGATGGCGCGCAGCATCGGACCGTATTCGTCGCGCAGCGTGCGCTCCATGTCCAGGTTGGCGGCGTTGGCGCGGTCGCTCAGATCCTGGCCCGAGCAGAACGCCCGGCCCTTGCCCGTCAGCACCATGACGCGCGCGTCCTTGGGTGCCTGCAGCGCCGCGTCGGCGATCTCGGCACGCATCTGCGCGTTGAGCGCGTTCATCTTGTCTTCGCGATTGAGCGTGATCACCGCGACGTCGTCGGCAACCTCATAGGTGATGGTCTGGTAATCCATGCGCTGGCCCTCCCTGTTCCGTTTCCCGCGCAGCATAACCGACCGCGTGGTAAGGAAAAGGGGAACTGCGCGTCACTTGTCCAGAATATCGTCCAGACGGGCCTTTTCTTCGTCGCTGAGCGCAACGGTATCGGCCGGTTCGGGCATCGCTTCCCTGCGGCGCAGATAGGCGACCCCGATACCGAACCCAAGCACCAGCATGATCGGACCGGCGGCCCAAAGCAGCCAGTTCGCCCCGGTCGCACGCGGTTGCAGCAGCACATATTCGCCGTAGCGGTCGACGACGTAGTCAATCACCTCGTCGTCGCTGTCACCGGCAACAAGGCGCTCGCGCACCAGAAGGCGCAGGTCGCGCGCAAGCGTGGCGTTGGAGTCGTCGATATTCTCGTTCCGGCAGACAAGGCAGCGCAGCCCTTTCGAAAGCTCGCGCGCGCGCTCCTCGAGCACGGGGTCGTCCAGAACCTCGTCGGGTTGCACCGCGAATGCGGGCGTCAGCGGCAGCAGCGCAAGCATCAGGGCCAGAATCAGTCGTTTCATTCCGCAGGAACCCCCGCGGGCCCGCGGGTGCGGCGCGCACCTGCGGCCACACGGTATCTGCGGTCGCTCAGGCTGATGAAGCCACCCAATGCCATCAGGATCGAGCCGCCCCAGATCCAGTTCGCCAGCGGCTTGTAATAGGTCCGCACGGCCCAGCCGCCTTTATCCTGCGGATCGCCGATCACGACATAGACATCCCGCAGGAACCCGTTGTCGATCGCCGCCTCGGTGGTGGGCATTTCGGCCACCGGATAGAACCGTTTTTCGGGATAGAGCGTGGAAACCGTCCGGCCGTCACGCGTCACCTCGACCGTGCCCATCGTGGAGATGTAGTTCGGCCCCTGCACGCGCTGCACGTCTTCCAGCGTCAACGTAAAGCCGGCAATGTCAAAACTTTCGCCCTTCTGGACCACGCGGATATCCTCGGCCTCCCAGGCCATAAGTCCCGCGATGCCGAACATCGTCACGCCCAGGCCGGCATGGGCCACTGCCTTGCCCCAGTCGGCGCCCGGCAGTCGCAACAGCCTGCGCGACCGATCCCCGATCGCGCCGCGGCCCGTTCTGCTCCAGATATCCACCGCCGCGCCAAAAACCAGCCACGAGCCCAGGAACAAGCCAAGCGGGCCCATAGCGCTGCGCCCGGTCTGGAGTGCGAAAGCCAGCGCCGCCAAGGCCACCGCCAGTGCGAATGCCCCACGCAGCGGCCGGAACGCACGGGTAATGCTGCCGCGTTTCCAGGGCATCATCGCGCCCACGGGCAGGATCGCGCCCAGAATGATGAAGAACGGTGTGAAGGCCATGTTGAAGAACGGCGCGCCCACAGACAGTTTGCGGGCGAAGGCGAGTTCGGCCACAAGCGGCCAGATCGTGCCGACGAACACGACGAATGCGCTGACCGCCAGCAGGATGTTGTTCACCACCAGCGCGCTTTCGCGGCTGACCATGCTGAACACGCCCTTGGCCTCCATCGCCTGCGCCCGTGCGGCGTAAAGGATCAGCGCGCCGCCCATGAAGAACCCCAGGATCAGCAGGATGAACACGCCGCGTTCGGGGTCGTTGGCAAAGGCATGGACACTGGTGATGACGCCCGAGCGCACGATGAAGGTGCCGATCAGGCTGAACCCGAACGCCATGATCGCCAGCAGGATCGTCCAGCTTTTCAGCGCCTCGCGCTTTTCGACCACGATTGCGGAATGCAGCAAGGCGGCGGCGATCAGCCAGGGCATGAAGGATGCGTTTTCGACCGGATCCCAGAACCAGAAACCGCCCCAGCCGAGCTCGTAATAGGCCCACCAGCTGCCAAGACCGATACCGATGGTCAGAAACACCCACGCGGCCAGCGTCCAGGGCCGCACCCAGCGGCCCCAGGCGGCGTCGACGCGGCCTTCGATCAGGGCGGCAACCGCGAACGAGAACGCCATCGAAAGCCCCACATAGCCGAGGTAGAGGAAGGGCGGATGGAAGGCGAGGCCCGGATCCTGCAGAAGCGGGTTCAGATCCTGCCCGTCAAAGGGCGGCACCGCCAGGCGCAGGAACGGGTTGGACGTGAACAGGATGAAGGCGAAGAACGCCACCGAAATGGCCGATTGCACGGCCAGAACACGGGCCTTCAGCGTCGGCGGAAGGTTGCCGCCGAACCAGGCCGCCGTGGCGCCGAACAGCGTCAGTATCAGCACCCACAGCAGCATCGAACCTTCGTGGTTCCCCCAGACGCCCGAGATCTTGTAGATCATCGGCTTGAGCGAGTGGCTATTCAGCGTCACCAGCCGCAGCGAGAAATCCGATGTCACGAACGCATAGGTCAGCGCTGCAAAGGAAAACGCCGTCAGCAAAAACTGCGCGTTTGCAGCAGGTTCGGCCACGGCCATCCAGCCAGGCCAGCGCTTGTGCGCACCGATGAGGGGAACGACCGCCTGAACGCAGGCGACCAGGAATGCGAGGACAAGGGCGAAGTGGCCGAGTTCTGTAATCATGTCCTTGTTATATGCCTTTAGATCAGGCGGGCAAATCCGATTCTGCCCACCTGTTCAACTTGTCGCGGTCAGCGCCGTCCCGCGTCATGGCGCCAGGCCTCGAGCGCCGGGTTGGCATCGGGGCGCACCGCATCCAGCGTCAGGGCCGCGTCGCTGTCGCTGCGCGCAATTCCGGGGCTTTGGGCCCCGCTGCGCCGCAGCCGGGCTTGACCACCGTGCAGACCAGACCCGCGCGCCATTCCCCGCGCGATCCGCATCTGGAACTCTTGCCCCTTGGCCTGATGGCGCGCGCCGAAGTAAAAACTGACGATCGCCCCAAGAAGCCACCACAGCGGCTCGGGCACGAGGGCAAGCCCCTGCATTCGCGCCCCGAACCAGACCGGATCGACCATCGCCGACACGAAAAGGCCCAGCGTCCCTAGCGCCAGGGCCGGTCGCGGGAAGCGGTTGACCGCGTCCATGACCCGGTCGAAACGGGTTCGCTCCGCGGCGGCGAATTCGGCCCCGAACTGTTCCAGCGCCGCGGCGTGGCGGTCTGCCGCACGGGCGCCCGCCGCTTCGGCGTTTTCGCGAAAAACCTCGGCGGTGCGGCGTAGCCCGTTGTCACCGAACACCGTGTCGAGAAGCGTGTCGATCAAAGCCATCCGGCAATCCTTTCCTGAAATTCGGTGCGTGTCAGGTGAAACCGGGGGGAAATGAACTCTTCCGCCCGCACGATCCATCCCCCTTTGCCGCCATCGCGGCGCCGGACGTATTTGCGGCTGGCCGCGCGGGTGTCGGCGATGCGGAAATAGTAGTTGCGCCGCGCGATCCCGTAGGCATCGGAAATATGGTCGGGCGCGGCCTGTGCCGCGGCTTGCGCTGCGGCAATGGTTTGCGGCCCGATCACACCGTCGACAGCCACGTCATGCCCCATCTGGCGCAGCAGGCGTTGCAGGATGCGCACCGCGTTCGATCCCGCGTTCACGTACATGTCGAATACGCTGGCCTGCAGAACCTCGGGCAAGGCCGCGACCCGGGGCCCATGGAAATAGTGCTGCAGGAAAATCCGTTCGGCCTCGGCGCGGGTCAGTTGCCGCACGTCGGAAATGTCGACCTGCCCGTCGCCCGTCAGGTCGAGCCCCAGTCGCCGCATGGTGTGAATGGTAACGCCATGCTTGGTGGCGCCGCCGGGATCGTCGGGGTCGTTCACGAACCCACCTTCGCGCGCCACTATGGCGCGCGCGATGTCTTGGATGTCAGGCATGAAACCCGCCTCATGGTTTGCTCAGATGCAAACCGTGGCGGGTCACGGGTTAATGGCGTGATTAACTACCGTTCGGGTCTTTGTAGACGCCCTGTTCTTTCAACGCGTCCACAACTTCCTTGGGCATGTAGGTTTCGTCGTGTTTCGCAAGGATTTCAGAGGCTTCGAAGATACCGTTCACGTATTTTCCGGTTCCGACCATGCCCTGGTTCTCTTCGAAAAGATCAGGAAGAACACCGGTGTAGTGAACGGGAATCGTCGCACCGCCATCGGTCACGGCAAAGCGGATTGTCTCGCCCTGCCCGCGTTGCAGGCTGCCTTCGGCGACAAGGCCGCCGATGCGGAACACCTCGGTCGGGCCCGGCGGCTCGGCCAGAACCTGTGCCGGAGAGCGGAAAAAGTTGATCCCGTCCCGCATCGCATAGCCGATCAACGCGGTCGATACGACCAGCGCCAAAGCTGCCAGGGCAATCACCTGGATACGGCGGGTTTTCTTCAGCGATTTCATGGGGCCATTCCCGATCTGACGGCATACATTCGAATGCAGTTAAGATATGTATTCGCCGCATCTATGCCAAGAGGCCAGTCTGCTACCTATTGTCCCTTTCGCGGCAGCTCAGGCCCCGTCGAAGGTGATCTGCCGGCGCAGGAACTGTGTGGCACGGCTAGATACCCGCTTGGGATCGCCCGTCGTCAGGTATTTCTCTTCCGTACCGCTGCCGATCATGCCGGGGTGCCGCTGCAGGTAATCCGCAAGGCTTTCCGCCACAAGGTTGGCCTGGCTGTAGAAATTCACATCGGCGCCGAGCGCATCCTGGAACACGTCCTGCAGCAGCGGATAATGCGTGCAGCCAAGGATCGCGGCCTCGGGGGTGGGCATCTTGCGCCTGAGGGCGTCGACATGGCTGCGCACCAGCGCCTCGGCCAGGATCATGTCGCCCTCTTCGATGGCATCGACCACGCCGCCACAGGCCTGCGCCTCGACATCCACACCGATGGCGCGAAAGGCCAGTTCGCGCTGAAAGGCGCGGCTGGCAACGGTGGCTGGTGTCGCGAACAGCGCCACATGCTTGACCGCAACCTCGCGGGGCGGACTGTTGTCGCCCCATTGCCGTTCGGTCAGCGCCTCGATCAGCGGCACGAACACGCCCAGCACACGCTTTTCACGCGGCACCCAGGATTCCTGCATCCGGCGCAATGCCGCCGCGCTGGCCGTGTTGCAGGCCAGGATCACAAGATCACATCCCGCATCCCACAACCGTTCGACAGCGGAGGTCGTCAGGTTGTAGATATCGTCGGCATCGCGCACGCCATAGGGCGCATGGGCGCTGTCACCGAAATAGACGAACGGCACATCCGGCAGGCGCTTGCGCGCCGCTTCGAGCACCGTGAGGCCACCAAGGCCGGAATCGAAAATGCCAACTGCCATGGGCCCGTCCGTTCTCTTGCACCTCAAGCGCGGTGCTTTTCCTCGAATTCAAAGCCGTAGTCATAGGTGGCCAGCGGCGTCGGAGACAACTCATAGGTTGCTTTGCGCAGGAAATCCATCATTGCCCGCGCATCGCAGGCGCGGGCGTCCAGTTCGGCCTGCGCGATGGGCTGGCCGACGACGACGCGCACGGGCGTATCCACCCGCTTGCGGAATTCCTTGATCAAAAGACCCATGCGCAGCGTCGAATGCAGATGGCTTGCGATCTGGAACAGCCGGCTTGTGTGGCCGTCGAAATAAACAGGCACCACCGTCGCGCCTGACTTGGCCACCATCCGCGCGGTGAACGACCGCCAGCCGGGATCCATCGGTTGTGAAAACGGGCGTACGGCGGTGGACACCGTGCCGCCGGGGAAAATGCCGATGGCCCCACCGGCGGACAGATAGCGCAGCGCCTCTTTCCGCGTGGCGAGGTTTTCCTGCACCGACTCGCGGCTTTCATCGAAATTCACCGGCAGGATGATGCGGTTCAGGTCTGCGGCCTTGCGAAAGACCTTGTGCGCCAGGATGCGGAAATCGCCGCGGACGGTGGACAGGATGTGCCCCATCATCAGCCCGTCGAGGATGCCATAGGGATGGTTGGCGATCAGAATAAGCGGCCCGTTTGCCGGGATGTTCGACAGGCTGCCACCCACCACATCCAGGCTCAGCCCGTAGCGGTCCACCATCACTTCCCAGAAATCGCGCCCGGCGGCGACCTCGTGTTCATAGCCGGCGGCGCGCTTGATCAGGCTGATCCGGCCGGTCACGTTTTCCATCACACGGATAACCGCGCGCCCGCCGCGGGTGGCGGCGGAATGCGCATAAGATATGTCACGGGCGATATGACGCTGGCCCGTCATCGGCACATCCTCCAAAACACTGGCGACGATTTACGCCGCTGGCACGAGTCTGGCCAGTGTTTTTGAAAAATGTGTGAATGGCTGTTGCAAGGCGGCGATCATTCCGCCGCCTTGGCCAGCCCCGCTCCTCCATCCCGGAACGCCGCGAGCAATTCCTCGCGCCGCTTGGCCGCCTTGCGTTCGTTGGCCTCTTTCACCGGGCCGAAGCCCCGGATCTGCAAGGGCAGTTCCGCAATCGCCACGGCGATGTCCATAGTCGCCGGCGTAACCTTTGGCAGGATATCGGCCATGTCGGCCTCGTACTGCTTGATCAGCGCGCGTTCCATGCGGCGCTCCGATGTCCGGCCGAAGGGATCGAGCGGCGTGCCGCGCAGGCCCTTCATCTTGGCCAGCAGACGGAACCAGCGCATCATGCCGGGGCCGAATTCGCGCTTGGCGGGGCGGCCATCGGGCCCTTCCTTGGACAGGATCGGCGGGGCGAGGTGGAATTTCATGGTGAAATCGCCCTCGAATTCCTTTTTCGCCTTTTCGTAGCTGTCCAGATGCAGGCGCGCGACCTCATATTCGTCCTTGTAGGCCAGCAGCTTGTGATACCCCTTTGCGACCGCCTCTTTCAGGCGGGCGTCGTCGGCGCGGTCTACCAGCTTGCGATACCGCTTTGCCAGACGCTTGCCCTGATAGGCCACAAGGTGATCGGCGCGGAACGCGATCTTTTCGTCCAGCGACTTCGGCTTTTGCACCACTTTCGGTTCGATCAGCCGCGCGGCCTCTTCGGGGTTCAGAGCAGCCCAGCGGCCGATTTCAAAGGCCCGCAGGTTGCGGTCGACCGCCGCGCCGTTCAGCTCGATCGCGGTCTTGATCGCGTCATAGCTGACGGGAACCAGCCCGCGTTGCCATGCCGCGCCAAAGATCATCATGTTCGAAAAGATCGAGTCGCCCAATGTCGCCTTGGCCAGGTCCGACGCGTCGAACAGGATCACCTGGTCACGCAACCGCGCCTCCAGCGCGAGCGTCAGACGGTCGGTCGGCAGGGCGAATTCCGTGTTGCGGGTGAAATCGCCGGTGATGATCTCGTGGCTGTTGACCACAGCCCCGGTGCGGCCCTGCCGCGTCAGGCCCAGCGTCTTGGCCCCGGCGCTGACCACAAGGTCGCCGCCGATCAGCGCATCGGCCTCGCCGGTGGCGACGCGCACGGCGCTGATATCCTCGGGCTTGTCCGCCAGGCGGCAGTGGATATGCACCGCGCCGCCCTTTTGCGCGAGGCCCGCCATTTCCATCATGGCCGCCCCCTTGCCGTCGATCTGTGCCGCCTGCGCCAGCACCGCGCCGATCGTCACCACGCCGGTGCCGCCGACGCCGGTGATCACCACGTTCCAGGTGCCGTCGATAGCAGGCAGGTCGGGTTCGGCCATATGCGGCAGTTCCAACTCGGTCGTCGCGGCCTTCTTGACCTTCGCCCCCTCAAGCGTGAGGAACGATGGACAAAACCCTTTCAGACAAGAGAAATCCTTGTTGCAGCTCGATTGGTCGATGGCCCGTTTGCGGCCCAGTTCGGTTTCGACCGGAACGATCGAGACGCAGTTCGACTGCACGCCGCAATCGCCACAGCCTTCGCAGACATCGGTGTTGATGAACACGCGGCGATCGGGATCGGGGAAATTGCCCCGCTTGCGGCGGCGGCGTTTTTCCGCCGCACAGGTCTGGATATACAGGATGACGGAAACGCCCGGAACGTCGCGCGCGCGCTTCTGGACGCTGTCCATCTCGGCGCGCTCAAAGCTTTGGACGCCCTTGGGCAGGCGCGACAGGTCCACGTCCTCTTTCTCGTCATAGACGACAAAGACTTCCTTGACGCCCATCGCCTTGACCTCGGCGGCGATGCGGTAGGCATCCAGCCCACCCTCGTTGCCCTGCCCGCCGGTCATGGCGACAGCGTCGTTGTAGAGGATCTTGTAGGTGATGTTCACGCCCGAGGCCAACGCGGCCCGGATCGCCATGATACCCGAGTGGTTATAGGTGCCATCGCCGAGGTTCTGGAACACATGGCCGCGTTGGGAAAACGGCGCCTCGCCGATCCAGTTCGCGCCTTCGCCGCCCATATGGGTGTAGCCCAGCGTGTCGCGGTCCATCCACTGGACCATGAAGTGACAGCCGATGCCCGCATAGGCGCGGCTGCCCTCGGGCACCTTGGTCGAGCTGTTATGCGGGCAGCCCGAACAGAAATACGGCAGGCGCGCGGCGATTTCCTCGGCGTTGTCGTTGCGCTTGATCTCGTCCAGCGCGGCCATCCCGGCCTTGATGCCGTCGGTGTCGCGGCCTTCCTCGATCAGGATGTCGCCCAGTTTCTCGGCGATCATCACAGGGTCCAGCGCCCAGCGGCTTGGGAACAGTTCCAGCCCGTTCTGGCCCTTGTGCCAGCCATAGACGCGGCGGCCGCGGCGATCGTCAAAGATCGCTTCCTTGACCTGCACCTCGATCAGCTTGCGCTTTTCCTCGACCACGATGATCAGGTCGAGGCCCTCGGCCCAATCGTGGAATCCCCGCATGTCCAGCGGCCAGACCTGCCCCACCTTGTAGGTGGTGATTCCAAGGCGTTCGGCCTCGGCCTCGTCGATCCCCAGCAGCGACAGCGCATGAACAAGGTCGAGCCAGTTCTTGCCGTGACTGACAAGCCCGATCTTTGCCCCCGGCTTGCCCCAGACCCGCTTGTCGATACCGTTCGCATGGGCGAACGCCTCGGCGGCGTGCCGCTTGTAATCGATCAGACGCGCCTCCTGTTCGATGCGGTCATCGACAAGACGGATGTTCAGCCCGCCTTCGGGCATTTCGAATTCCGGGCGCACCAGCTGCATCCGGTCGGGGCGGCCATCGACAACGGCTGTTGCCTCGATCGTGTCCTTCATCGTCTTCAGGCCGACCCAGACACCGGCAAACCGGCTGAGCGCATAGCCATAGATCCCGTAATCCAGGATTTCCTGAACGCCCGCCGGGCTGACCACGGGCATGTAGGCATCCACCAGCGCCCATTCCGACTGGTGCAGCACCGTCGAGGATTCGCCGGTATGGTCGTCACCCATCGCCATCAGCACGCCGCCATGGGGGCTGGTACCGGCCATGTTGGCATGACGCATCACGTCACCGGACCGGTCGACGCCCGGACCCTTGCCGTACCATAGACCGAAAACACCGTCGAAACTGCCTTCGCCGCGCAGTTCGGCCTGTTGGCTGCCCCAGATCGCGGTGGCGGCCAGATCTTCGTTCAGACCCTCCTGGAATTTGACGTCCGACTGCGCGAGAAACTTTTCGGCGCGCCGCATCTGCATGTCGACCGCCCCAAGCGGCGACCCGCGATAGCCGGTGACAAAGCCGGCCGTATTCAGGCCGGCCGCCGCGTCGCGGGCCTTTTGCATCAACATCAACCGCACCAGCGCCTGCGTGCCATTCAGCAGCACCGGCGACTTTTCCAGATCAAACCTGTCGTTCAGTGAAATGTCGGCTTTCGTCATGTCACCCCCCTGTTGCGCGTTTCGTCTTACTATAGCTTAGTTGCTCATCACTTTAGGTCAAAAAACGTGACCTATAAAGCAAATAAGCGGAAATCACCCAACGTAAGACGGTTCCAACCTGTTAATTTTCCATATATTCCGCAAAACTGTAGCGAGTAACACGGAAATTGCGGACATGGACTGGGACAAGCTCAGAATTTTTCACGCGGTCGCGGATGCGGGCAGCCTGACACATGCGGGGGAGGCCCTGCATCTCAGTCAATCTGCCGTGAGCAGACAGGTGCGCGCGCTCGAAGAAAGCCTGAACACCACCTTGTTCCACCGTCATGCACGCGGCCTGATTCTTACCGAACAGGGCGAATTGCTGTTCGACGCGACAAGCGCGATGGCAAAACGCCTGGACGCCGCCGCCGCGCGCATCCGCGACAGCGAAGACGAAGTGTTCGGGGAACTGCGCGTGACTACGACCACCGGCTTCGGCAGCCTGTGGCTGGCCCCGCGCCTGCCCGCGCTGTACGAAAAATACCCCGATCTCAAGATCGACCTGATGCTTGAAGAGCGCGTGCTCGACCTGCCCATGCGCGAGGCCGATGTCGCCATCCGCATGAAGGAGCCGAGCCAGGCCGACCTGATCCGCAAGCGCCTGATGGCGGTGCGCATGCAGCTTTATGCATCGCCCCGGTATCTCGACAAACACGGCCTGCCCGAGGTGATCGAAGACATCAGCGCGCATCGCCTGATCTGCCAGAACCCGTCATCGGCACAAGTCGGCGCGGGCGCCACGCTGGTGCAGGAACTGATGATGCAGGATCTTCGCTCGACCCTGACCGTAAACAACTATTTCGGCGTTCTGCAGGCGGTGCTGAACGATCTCGGAATCGGTGTGCTGCCCGACTACCTGACGCAGGACTTTCCGAATCTTGTGCGCGTGCTACCCGAGGTAGAATCAGTCGAAGTGCCGGTTTTCCTCGCCTACCCCGAAGAATTGCGCCATTCCAAGCGCGTCGCGGCCTTCCGGGATTTCGTTCAGGACGAGATCATAAGCTACCGCAAACAGCTTAGAGAACAGGCACTTAACTAACAAGTTAACCAAGCTATGCAGCGCACGCATAGCGGCCATGCTGCACATGCGGCATAATTATCCTTGATTGTACACAAACAGGTAATTAATTCCGCATTCGACGGTGATGACGATTAGTTTCTCATCATCTTCATACCTCCCTGTTGGACTTTGGCCGAGCTTAGTGCTCGGCCTTTTTTTTAGTCCAACACCGGAAGAGCGTCGGCCCAGGGTGACAATATCTCTGCCCTGCCCGGGCGGATCACGATATTCTCCTCATGGACGAGTATGCACCCATCGGCGGTGTCTATTCCCGGCTCCAACGTGATCACCATTCCCGGCACCAACTCGGTGCGGTCCTGCGCCGTCAGCGACAGCCCTTCGGTCAGTTGCATCCCCAGCCCATGGCCCAATCGCCCGGCCCCTTCGCCCGCACCGCAAATGTCGGCCATCGCGCGATGCACGTCACAGGCCATCGCACCGGGCCGTGCGGCTTCCAGTCCGGCTTGCGCGGCCTCGATCAGCCGCGTGTGCGATGCGGAAACACGCGGGTCGGGTGCGCCAATGGCGAAATTTCGGTCGTAGTCGCAAAAGTACCCGTCCCAAACCGCGCCGGTATCCAGCATCAGAACATCGCCCCGGGCCAGCGGCGTGTCGTCGGCGGGGGAAATCACGTCGGCATATCCCAGCGGACCGGCGCCACCGGCGAGATAGGGCACCCAGTCGGCGCCCTCATCCAGCAGCAAGGCCTGAAATCCACGGAACACCCGCGACAGCGGCACACCCGGTGCGGCGATCTCGGGCACGCGGGCAAAGGCGCGCGCGGCGATTTCGCAGGCGTGGCCGATCTTGGCGATCTCGACGTCGGACTTCACCGCCCTCAGTTGCGCCGTGATGCCCGCGTCATCGCGCAAGGACCGCGCGGTTTTGGCCTGAAACCGCGCGAAATCCGCCTGCGGCATGCGCAGGAAGGTTTCAGGCCCCGAAGGGATACCCACGGGCCCGTCCGCAACCTCGTCCAGCGTCGCGGCCAAGAGACTGATCCCGTCATCCTCGGGCCGTGGTGCGGGCCATGTGCGGATGTCGCTGATCCAGGTTTTCGCCATCAGCGCCGCGCCGATAGACGGGATCACCGCCACCGGCTGCCCCGATGCCGGCACGATCAGGAACCAGGGGCGCGACGGGCTTTCCCAGAACCGCGTCAGGAACCCCGTGAAATAGCGGATTTCAGGTTCTGTCGTCAGCAGCAGCGCGCCAAGGCCCGCGGCGTCCATCAATGCCTGCGCGCGTGCAAGCCGCCCCTCGTATTCGCTGCGTTCGAATCCGCGCGCGGTCATTCCGGCGCCTCGGACAGGAACGCCATGACACGCGCATCGCCCGGCAGCTCAAGCCCGGCCAGCAGGGCCGCCAGCCCCGCCCCGCCCGACGGCGTCGTTTCCAGCCCGGCCTGTGCCAGAACCGGCATGGCGTCCTGCGCCTCCGCCTCGGAGATCAGGGCAAAGGCATCCGCATCGCGCGACAGGCCGCGCAAAGCGATCCAACTTGCCGTCTTGCAATCGAGCCGCCCCATGCAGCTATCCGGCCCTTCGGTGTCCACGACCCCACCCGCCGCGATGGCGTGATGCAGCGCGGGCGCCGCGTCGGGTTCGACGACGATAATCTGCGGGTCATCGCCCCAAACGTGTCGCGCATAGGCCGCGACGGCGCCCGCCAACCCGCCAACACCGGCCTGCAACAGGATGTGGGTCGGCGGTTCGGGACTCTGCGCGGCAGCTTCGGCTGCGAGTTGCAGATACCCCTCCATCAGGCGGTGCGGGATGTCGGTGTAGCCCTGCCAGGAACTGTCGGACAGCAGTACCATGCATTCGTCTTGCGCGGCATGTTCAGCGGCGGCCATGCTGGCGGCGTAATCGGCCCCGGCGCGGCGCACCTCGGCGCCTTCGCCACGCAGGCGGGCGGCAAAGACCTCGGGAACCGTTTCGGCCAGATAGACGACCGCGCGCGCCCCGAACACCCGTGCACCAGCCGCCACGGACAGCCCGTGATTACCCGCGCTTGCGGTGACATAGCTGCGCCCGGCGGCCCGTCCGGCCTCGGCGTCGCAGGCGATCACATAGGCCGCACCAAGCGCCTTGAAGCTGCCCAGCCCCATCCGCCCGCCTTCGTCCTTGACCCAAAGCTTTGCGATGCCGCAGGTCCGTGCAAGGTCCGGCACGGACAGCAGCGGCGTTTCACCATGGGCGGGGCAACGCGCCAGCAGCGCGCCCGGGCGCGCGGCGTCGACGCTGGGAAAGGGCGCGTCGATCGTCAGCCCCGTGCCGCGATAGGGGTTTTGCAGGATATCCATGGCGCCTCCTTCGTGTCGCGCCCAGTCAAGTCGCTTGGGCCGTCCGGGTCAATGCCCGCACTGCGCCATACCGCCCCTTTCCCCTGCCCGCGCGATGCCGTAAAGGAGGCGCATCACAGACCAAGCCGCGCGCGACCCCGGGGGACATCGCAGATGGAAGAGCCAAAGATCACCCAAGACCTGATCGAAAGCCACGGGCTGAAGCCCGACGAATACGACCGCATTCTCGAAATCATCGGCCGCGAGCCGACATTCACCGAGCTTGGGATCTTTTCGGCGATGTGGAACGAGCATTGTTCCTACAAATCCTCGAAGAAATGGCTGCGCACGCTGCCAACGAGCGGCCCGCAGGTCATCTGCGGCCCCGGTGAAAACGCGGGCGTCGTGGATATCGGCGACGGCCAGGCGGTTGTCTTCAAGATGGAAAGCCATAACCACCCCAGCTACATCGAACCCTACCAGGGCGCGGCCACGGGCGTGGGCGGCATTCTGCGCGACGTGTTCACGATGGGCGCGCGCCCCATTGCCGCGATGAACAGCCTGTCCTTTGGCGAGGTGGGCCACCCCAAGACGCGCCAGCTGGTGCATGGTGTGGTCGAAGGGATCGGCGGCTATGGCAACTGTTTCGGCGTTCCCACCGTGGGCGGCGAGGTGCGGTTTCATCCCGCCTATAACGGCAACTGCCTGGTGAATGCCTTTGCGGCGGGCCTGGCCGATGCCGACAAGATTTTCTATTCCGCAGCGTCCGGCGTGGGCATGCCCGTCGTCTATCTGGGCGCCAAGACCGGCCGCGACGGCGTCGGCGGCGCGACCATGGCCAGCGCGGAATTCGACGAAACCATCGAGGAAAAGCGCCCAACCGTACAGGTCGGCGACCCGTTCACCGAAAAGCGCCTGATGGAAGCCTGTCTTGAGCTGATGCAGACCGGGGCGGTGATCTCGATTCAGGATATGGGTGCGGCGGGTCTGACATGTTCGGCGGTCGAAATGGGCGACAAGGGCGGTCTGGGCGTCAAGCTTCAGCTTGACGACGTGCCCCAGCGCGAGGCCGACATGACCGCCTACGAAATGATGCTGTCCGAAAGCCAGGAGCGTATGCTGATGGTGCTGCGCCCCGAAAAAGAGGCCGAGGCGCGCGCCGTTTTCGAAAAATGGGATCTCGATTTCGCCATCGTCGGCGAAACCATCGCGGATGACCGCTTTCTCATCCTGCATGGCAATGAGGTGAAGGCCGACCTGCCGCTGTCCAAGCTCAGTTCCTCGGCGCCCGAATACGACCGCCCATGGGTCGCGACGCCCGAGGCACAGGCGCTGGACGATCTGCCCGGCGTCGATCCGGTCGACGCGCTCAAGGCGCTGATCGGCAGCCCCAACTACGCCTCGAAGGCATGGGTATTCGAACAGTACGACACGATGGTCATGGCCGACACGGTGCAGACGCCGGGTCTGGGTGCGGGCGTGGTGCGCGTGCATGGCACCGACAAGCTGCTGGCCTTCACCTCGGACGTGACGCCGCGCTATGTCCGGGCCAACCCGGTCGAGGGCGGCAAGCAGGCCGTGGCCGAAGCGTTCCGCAACCTCTGCGCCGTGGGCGCGCGGCCGCTGGCCACGACCGACAACCTGAATTTCGGCAATCCCGAAAAGCCCGAGATCATGGGCCAGTTCGTGGGCGCGATCAAAGGCATCGGCGAGGCGTGCAGCGCGCTGGATACCCCGATCGTGTCGGGCAACGTGTCACTTTACAACGAAACCGACGGCCAGGCGATCCTGCCCACGCCGACGATCTGCGCGGTGGGCCTGATCGACACCGCCGAGCAGCTGATCGCGGGCCATGCCCGTGACGGGCATGTCGCGTTGCTGGTGGGGGAAACCGACGGCCATCTGGGCCAGTCCGCGCTGCTTTACGAGGTGTTCAACCGCGAAGACGGCGACGCGCCGCATGTCGATCTTGCCGCCGAGCGTCGCAACGGAGAATTCATCCGCGCCAACCACGAGATGATCAAGGCCTGCACCGACCTGTCGGATGGCGGGCTGGCGCTGGCCGCGTTCGAGATGGCCGAGGCCGGCGGCGTGGGTGTGCATATCGACGACGACGACATGGCGCAGTTGTTCGGCGAGGACCAGAGCCGCTACCTGATCGCGTGCAATTTCGACCAGGCCGAGGCGCTGATGATCGCGGCGGGCAAGGCCGGCGTTCCGATCCGAACAGTGGGCCGCTTTACCGGCGACACCGTGCGCTTTGGCGGTATCGAGGCACCCCTGGCCGAGCTTTCCGCCCTCTATCGCGGCAGCTTTGAAGAGGCGTTGGGCTAACCCCTTTCGATCCCTTGCGAAAATAGGGCATCGGGATTACATCTTTTACAGGCGACGACAGGAGAAGCAGCACATGCCGATGCATCCCCAGGAAATCGAGGACCTGCTGCGCGATACCTTCCCCAACGCCAAGATCATGGTCGAAGGGGACGACGGCGTGCACATGTCCGCCATGGTGATCGACGAAAGCTTTCGCGGGATGAACCGCGTGCAACAGCAGCGCGCCGTCTATGCCGCTCTCAAGGGCAAGATGGACGGGCCGAACGGCGAGTTGCATGCCCTTGCGCTGACCACGCGGGCCCCGGACTGAGTCGATGAGCGCAAGCCTGACCATACCGGTCCTGATCGTGCTGATCCTGGCGGTCGCACTCTTGATCGGTATACGTCGGCAGCGCGACTTCGAAGGCACCGAGCGCGGCAGCGAACCGGGCAAAGGGTATCACGAGCTGGAATCGAACTATTCATCGGGGCTTGGCGGTCACCAGACCACATGGCGCGTTCCGCGCGATCCGCAGGAATATGCCCGCCATTTCGTGCCAGCAGCCAAAAAGTCGAAAGATACCAGGCAACAAGACTAGGATCGTCCTGCGCCGCGCGTCCATGACGGGGCCGCCGCCCCCCTTGCGCAAGGTCTTGTCGGTGGCTACCTCTGGCGTGACAGGCATCGGCGCATATGCCGTTGCAAAGGAGGACTTATGGATGCCCGCCTACTTGCCTTTCTAATCCTGTTGCCCTTCGTGGTGGCATTCGTCTATGCCGGAATTCACGAGTATTTGCGTTACAAATCCCACGGCAAGTCCGACTACGGCTTGGCCTATGACGAGGAAACCGGCACAACGCATGTCAAGGCGCTGAGCGATGGAGAAGAGGTGTACGATCCCGAAGACTTCGACCCCAGCGACTACAACGACCCGGAATTGAAGGGTGAGTCCGAAGACACTCCAAAAGCCTGAACCACCCCAGATACCAAACCCGAACAGAAAGACGCAGCAGATGACCGACGCGAAAACCCAGATCGAAGACACCGTGAAATCCAACGACGTGGTGCTTTACATGAAAGGCACCAAAACCATGCCGCAATGCGGGTTCTCGCAGCGCGTGGCGGGCGTCCTGAATTACATGGGTGTCGATTATGCCGACGTGAACGTGCTGGCCGACGACGCGATCCGGCAGGGAATCAAGGATTACTCCGACTGGCCGACAATCCCCCAGCTTTACGTGAAGGGCGAATTCGTCGGCGGATGCGACATCATCACCGAGATGACGCTGTCGGGTGAGTTGGATCAGCTTTTCGACCAGCACGGCGTGGCCTACGACAAGGACGCCGCCGACAAGATCCGCGAAGCGAACGCCTGATCCTGACTGACGACCGAACCACGAAAGGCGGCTCTGAAGGGGCCGCCTTTTTCATTGGCCTATGCCAGGCCCGGCAGCACCTCCAGCGCCCCCGCCCAGATATCGCGCACGACCTGATCCGCAGATATCGCACGGGCGCGCCCTGCGGCCTGCCCGGCCCACATTTGCATAGCATCGGTATTTCCCGCAGCCGCAGCCGCATCGCGCATCGGCTGTGTCAGCGCCCGTTGCACGGGATAGGGCGCAGGCGCCGGCCCGGTTTGCGCGGCGATGACATAGGGGCTGGCGACCGCCCTGCCCGCGCGGCCGGAAAACGCGTGGGTCAGAACCGTGTTTTCCGGCGGCAGGCGGTCCAGCGTATCGGCCCATCCCGGGGCAAGGCCGGCTTCGGGTGTGCGCAACAGCGCCGTGCCTATCATGACGGCGCTTGCCCCCAGAACCAGGGCCGCCGCCATGGCGCGGCCATCCGCGATACCGCCCGCCGCGATCAGCGGCACGGTGGTCGCGTCGGCCACGGCCGGGATCAAGGCAAGGCCGCCAATCGCCCGCGCCTCGGCGCCTTCGGCGTCAAAGGCGCCCCGGTGCCCGCCCGCTTCGGCGCCCTGCACGATCAGCGCTTCGGCGCCCGCCGCTTCGGCGGCTCGGGCCTCGGCCAGGGTGGTCACGGTGGCGAACCAGCGGATACCGCGGGATTTCAGGGCGGCGGCCTGCTGCTGTGACAACAGGCCCATGATCGTCGAAAACACCGGCACACCCGCCGCCAGCACCGCCTCGAACTGGGCGTCGAAATCCTGCACGAACGGGCCGTCCCCAGGCAAGTCGGGCCCTGGTCCCCAGCCTGCCAGGAAACCGGCCAGCGCCGCCTCGTGCGCGGGGTCGCGCAGCGGGTCAGGGTCCGGCACCCAGAGGTTCATCTGAAAAGCGCCATTCGATTGCTTGCGAAATCCAGCAGCCCAGTCCGCGATCCCGTCCGGGCTCATCAGCAGCGCGCCACAGCCGCCCATCGCACCGGCATTCGCCACGGCAACCGACAGGCCGACCGGCGACGCGCCCGCCATGGGCGCCATCAGAACCGGCAGATCCAACCCATAATCAGAGCAAAAGGACCGTACGTTATCGGAGATCCCGGCCTGCCCCATCCGGCCGCCCAGCCCTAGCTTCCGGCCTGATCTTCAAGGCTGTCCGCGATCGACTCGGCGCGCGCGGCCAGTTCGGCAAGCGTTTCGGTCACCTGCGGCGGCACCACGGCGACCTCGATCCGCTCGGGTTCGGGTGCGGGGGCGCTGCGCATGCGGTCGAGTTCGGCCTGCAAGTTCGCCATTTTCGCTTCGGCTTCGCGCAGTCGGTCTTCGATACCGGCAGTCTTGTCGGCCAGCATGAGGCCGGCCATCAGCAGCATCCGCGCCTCTGGAAGGCGCCCGATCTGCTGGGTCAGAACGCTGGCTTCGGTGTCCAGCATGGCCGCAGCGGCCTGAAGATAATGCTCTTCGCCCTCCTGGCAGGACACTTCGAAGGCACGGCCGCCAATACGGATTTCCACCTCAGGCATCTTCGCCCTCCTCTTCGTTCGGGGCTTCGGCCAGAAGCGGCGCGATGGTCGCGATGATGGCATCCGCCTCGGCGACATCTGCCGCCCGTGCCGCGCGCAGAACCTCCAACTCGGCCAGCATGGCCTTGTTGATCAGGTGCGGTTCGGCCACGCCTTCGGCGTTGGCCTCGCGCAGTTTCGACACGGTGTCGCGCAACTGATCGCTGGCTTTGCGCAGCCGCTGCAATTCGCCGTCGAGCTGCGCCATGGCGGTGCGGGTCGTTTCCAATTCGGCCCTGATCGCGGCGGTTTCGTCTTCCTGACGCGCATGCAGCTTCTTGATCCGCTCTTCGAGCTGGGCGGTGACCAGCTTTTCATCCTCGAGCGCCTGCTTGAGCCCGGCCATCTCGTCCGGGTCCGCCGTTTTCGTGGCGCCGATGCCATCGACACCGCGCGCGATGCGGTCCATCGCAGCGGTCAGGCGCCGTTCAAGTTCAACGATATCGCTCATCGCCCCAAAGCCCCCATTTCTATCGGTGTGGGCCGCCTGTTGTCGTACCCGCACCTGCCTGCACATCGGCACGCCGGCGGAACGAATCGCTACGCGCCTGCTTTTGTCGCAGTTTAGCCAATGACCGGGGAAATTGCGCCCCCTTTGACCCCAAGCACTTAGCCCCCGCGCTTGATCTTGGCGGGTGGGCTGCTATTGAGCGCAGGAAGCTTGCTGCCATCGAAGGAATGCCACCCGTGGACATCTCAGCCCTCCGCACTGCCAACCCTGATCACTGGATGCGCGCCGCCGCGATCCGCGCCCTGACGCTCGATGCGGTGCATGCCGCCAATTCTGGCCATTCCGGTATGCCGATGGGTATGGCCGACGTCGCGACGGTGCTGTTCGAAAAGCACCTGAAATTCGATGCTTCAGCCCCGAAATGGCCAGATCGCGACCGATTCATCCTGTCGGCCGGGCATGGCTCGATGCTGATTTATTCGCTGCTCTACCTGACGGGATACGAGCAGGTCACGCTGGAAGAGCTGCGCAATTTCCGCCAGTGGGGCGCGCGCACGGCCGGGCACCCGGAAAACTTCCTGCTGGACGGCGTGGAAACAACGACCGGCCCGCTGGGCCAGGGCATCGCGAATTCCGTGGGCTTCGCAATGGCCGAGGAAATCCAGCGCGCCGAGTTCGGCCGCAAGATCGTCGATCACCACACCTATGTGATCGCAGGCGACGGCTGCCTGATGGAAGGTGTCAGCCAGGAAGCGATCACCCTGGCCGGGCGGCACAAGCTGGGCCGGCTGATCGTTTTCTGGGACAACAACAACATCACCATCGACGGCGAAGTCAGCCTGGCGGATTCGACCGACCAGGTGATGCGCTTCAAGTCGGCCGGCTGGCATGTCCAGGAAATCGACGGCCACGACCCGGCGGCCATCGACGCGGCGATCGAAGCCGCGAAAAAGACGGCCAAGCCGTCGATGATCGCCTGCAAGACGCATATCGCGCTGGGGCATGCGGCGCAGGACACCTCGAAGGGTCATGGCGCGCTGACCAACCCCGAACAACTGGCCGCAGCCAAGGCCGCCTATGGCTGGACCGGTGGTCCCTTCGACGTGCCCGCCGACATCAAGGCACAGTGGGAAGAGATCGGCCGCCGTGGCGCCACAGAACGCGCGGCGTGGGAAGAGCGGCTTGCCGCCCTGTCCGACCGCAAGCGCGCCGAGTTCGAACGCCGCTATGCCTTTGAAGCGCCCGCCAAGCTGTCTGCCGTGATCCGCGCCCTGAAAAAGCAGGTCAGCGAAAGCGCCCCTTCGGTCGCGACACGCAAATCCAGCGAAATGGTGCTGGAGGTCGTGAACCCGGTGATGGGCGAAACCGTGGGCGGCTCGGCCGACCTGTCGGGGTCGAACAACACCAAGACCGCCGATATGGGCGTGTTCGACGTGGACAACCGCAAGGGCCGGTACATCCACTGGGGCATCCGAGAACACGGCATGGCCGCGGCGATGAACGGCATGGCGCTGCATGGCGGCATCCGCCCCTATGGCGGCACCTTCATGGCCTTTACCGATTACGCCCGCCCCGCGATGCGCCTGGCCGCACTGATGAAGATCCCCAGCGTGTTCGTCATGACCCATGACAGCATCGGCCTGGGCGAGGACGGCCCGACCCACCAGCCGGTCGAACATCTTGCGATTTCGCGCGCGACGCCCAACACGATGGTGTTCCGCCCCTGCGACACGGTGGAAACCGCCGAAGCCTGGGAACTCGCGCTCAGCGCCAAGGCGACGCCCTCGGTCCTGTCGCTTACCCGGCAGAACCTGCCGACGCTGCGCACCGCGCACAAGACCAGGAACCTGACGGCGCAGGGCGCCTATGTGCTGGCCGATGCGCAGGCAGGCAAGCGCCAGGCGATCCTGATCGCCACCGGCTCGGAGGTCGAAATCGCGATGGCCGCGCGTGACATGCTCGAGGCCGAAGGCATCGGCACCCGTGTCGTTTCGATGCCCTGCATGGAGCTGTTCGCAGACCAGGACGAAGCGTATCGCCGCCGCGTGCTGCCCGCCGGCCCCGTGCGCGTGGGCGTCGAAGCCGCCGTGCGCCAGGGCTGGGACCGCTGGCTTCTGGGTGAGCGCGGCCGCGAGGCAAAGGCCGGGTTCGTGGGCATGTCGCGTTTTGGCGCCTCCGCCCCGGCCGAGGTGCTTTACGAGAAATTCGGCATAACCGCCGAGGCCGTCGCCGCCGAGGTCAAGCGCCTGCTGGGCTGATACGGATCGCAGGGCCGGCGCTGCGGCGTTCTACCCTGCCCGAATCCATCAAGACAAAGGGCCCCGCGGGGCCCTTTTTCATGGTCGCCGCGTCAATGCGCGGCCTTCTTGCCGGTGATGGCACCGATCAGCGGGCCGACGATCCGGGTGGCGATGGGGATCAGGATCATCCCCCAGACCAACCCCAGCACACCGTCGCAAAAGGCGGTCACGCCCCATTTAACCGCGCCAGACAAGCCGTCCTGAACCGACCCGGCGACGATTGCGGCCAGGTGCTTGATCTCTTCGTAAGGGGTGTGAACGCCCAGATCATGCAGCCCGTGCACCATGATCGACCCGCCCACCCAGAGCATCGCCGCAGTTCCGACAGTCGACAGTATCCTGAGCAGCACCGGCATGAATTTCACCATGCCGCGCCCGAACGCGCGCCCTGCGCCAGTGCGCCCGTTCTGCGCCACGTAAAGCCCGACATCGTCCATCTTCACGATCAGCCCGACCGAGCCGTAGACCGCGATCGTCACCATGACGCCCACCACGGCCAGCGTGGCCGCCTGCATCCAGACATTCGGCGCCTCGATCGCGGCCAGCGCGATTGTCATGATCTCGGCGGACAGGATGAAATCGGTCTTGATCGCGCCCTTGACCTTTTCCTCTTCGAGGTGGCCGGGATCCTTGACCGACATGTCCGCCTCGACATGCTTGTCGGCATGCGGGAAGAGCGCATGGAATATCTTTTCCGCCCCTTCGAAGCATAAGTACGAACCGCCCAGCATCAGCAGTGGCGTTATCATCCACGGCGCGAAATTGGCCAGCAGCATCGCAACCGGCAGCAGGATCACCAGCTTGTTGAAGAACGACCCGCGCGTGATCCGCCAGATGATCGGCAATTCGCGGGCCGGTGCAAAACCCTGGACGTATTTCGGGGTGACGGCCGCATCGTCGATGATGACGCCCGCGGTCTTGGTGCCGGCCTTGGTCGCGGCGGCGGCGATGTCATCCACGCTGGTCGCCGCGACCTTGGCAATCGCCGCAACATCATCGAGAAGCGCCAGAAGACCGCTCATTCACCCAACCTCCGGTTTACCGTCGTCGGCTCCACCCTAGCGGATGCGCGCACAGGGGCAAGCGCGCAGCACAGCGCATGTTAGCGCAACCGGCCCGCTTTTGCGCTAACAGGTAGATAAAACGCCGCTTTTGACCTTTCGGGCCCGAGTTGGGCACACTATACCGCGCGCAAATCCACTCGCGCAGGAGACCACGAACATGACCATCACGCTTGGCATCAACGGATTTGGCCGCATCGGGCGCTGCACCCTCATGCACATTGCTGAAACCGCACGCGAAGACGTGCGCGTGGTCAAGGTGAACGCCACCGGCCCGCTGGAAACCGCCGCGCACCTGATCCGCTATGACAGCGTGCATGGCCGTTTCCGCAACGAGGTCAAGATCGGCGACCGGATGATGGACCTGGGGCATGGCGAGATGGAGATGTTCTCGACCTACAACATGGACGAGTTGGACTGGTCCGGGGTCGATGTGGTTCTGGAATGCACCGGCAACTTCAACGATGGCGACAAATGCCAAAAGCATCTCGAGCGCGGCGCCAAGGCGGTTCTGATCTCGGCCCCCGCGAAGAACGTGCAAAAAACCATCGTGATGGGCGTGAATGACGACCAGCTGACCAAGGGCGACATCATGGTGTCCAACGGGTCGTGCACGACGAACTGCCTTGCCCCGCTGGCCAAGGTGCTGGACGCCGAGATCGGCATCGAGAGCGGCATCATGACCACGATCCACAGCTATACCGGCGACCAGCCGACGCTGGACCGCCGCCACAAGGATCTGTACCGCGCGCGCGCCGCAGCGATGAGCATGATTCCCACCTCGACCGGCGCCGCCAAGGCCCTGGGCGAGGTGCTGCCGCAGTTGAAGGGCAAGCTGGACGGTTCGGCCATCCGGGTGCCCACCCCGAACGTGTCCGCGGTTGACCTGACCTTTACCGCAGGCAAGGACGTAACGGTCGAGGACGTGAATGCCGTGGTGGCCGAAGCGGCCGCCGGCGCGCTGAAAGGCATCCTGGGCTATGACCCGGAGCCCAAGGTTTCGATCGATTTCAACCACACCGAAGAAAGCTCGATCTTCGCGCCGGACCAGACCAAGGTGATCGGCAAGCGCCTGGTGCGCGTGCTGGCATGGTACGACAACGAATGGGGCTTTTCCTGCCGGATGGCGGATGTGGCCGCCGCAATGGGACAGCGCGCCCTGTGAAAATGCCCGGGCGCGGCGGCTTGCGCTGCGCCCGCCGCTCGGCCATATCTGGGACAGCAGATCCCGAAACAGGCCGGACCTTGCCCATGACAAACCAGATCTCCATAGGCTTGGGAGTGGCCGTTCTTGTCGCTATCGGCATCGACGCCTACGCCATGGATGGCGCAAACCTGCTGTTTCTGGCCAAGAAAGGCATGGAATTGATCGAGTGGCTGGTATTCTGGCGGTGACGCCACGGATCTCTGGCCTGCACCGCGCGCCGCCCCTATCCTTCAGCCGCAAGGGATAGGAGAGTGTTACAATGATGACGATCATTTGGTTGTTGATCCTGCTGGTCGGCGCAACCATCGCGGGGCTGGTGTGGTTCACCTGGAAAACCAAGCGCCAGGTCGAAACCGCGGTGCCGCCACGCGGCCAGTTCATCGAGATCTCGACCGGACAGCTGCACTACGTCGACAAAGGGCATGGCCCTGCCATCGTCATGATCCACGGGCTGGGCGCGCAACTGGGCAATTTCGACTATGCGCTGGTCGACGCCCTGTCATCGACGCATCGCTGCATCGCCATAGACCGCCCCGGCATGGGCTATTCCGACCGTCCCGACGACGCGCCCGCCAACCCGCGCGCGCAGGCGGCCTATGTGGCCGAGGCGATCGACAAGCTGGGGCTGGACCGTCCGCTGATCGTCGGACACTCGCTCGGGGGCGCTATCGCGGTGTGCCTGGCGCGCGATTTTCCGCAGAAAACGCGCGGTCTTGCCCTGCTTGCACCTCTGACGCGCGGGGGCGATGCGCCCTCGCCCGCCTTTGCCAGTCTGGGCATCAAATCCGACATGATGCGCAAAGCGCTGGCCTGGACGCTGGCGACCCCCTTGGGGATGCGTAACGTGGACATGGTGTTCAACCTCGTCTTCGGCCCCGATCCGGTGCCGCGCGATTACAGCACCAGGGGCGGCGGATTGCTGGGGCTTCGGCCGGGATCGTTCTTCAACACCAGCCGGGATTACGTGTCGTCGATGGCCGATATCAAGTGGATGCGCGCAAGCTATGGCGAACTGCAGGTGCCTATGGCGGTGCTTTACGGGGAAGACGACCGCATCCTGTCGGTCGAAACGCAGGGGCGCAAGCTGGTGGCGGATCATCCCGAAATCGCGCTCGACGTCATCCCTGGCGGGCATATGCTGCCGCTGACGCATCCCGGCGCCTGCGTCGATTTCATCCGCCGGAACGATCCGGGGCTTTGATCGCCGCTCATTGGGCGCGATGCGCCCGCTTCGCGAAGAAAGCCCGGAGGGCTTGATAAGCGGATAGCCTAGGACTTTCCGAGCTTGGCGAGCAGCCGCTCCTTCACCATGGCAGGGACGAATTTCGTGACGTCGCCATCGAGCCGCGCGATTTCCTTGACCAGCTTGGAGGCGATCGCCTGGTGACGGGCATCCGCCATCAGGAACACGGTTTCGACCGAGCTGTCGAGCGCGCGGTTCATGCCGACCATCTGGAATTCGTATTCGAAGTCGGCAACAGCCCGCAGGCCGCGGACGATCACCTGGGCCCCCACATCGTGGGCGCAGTCGATCAACAGGTTCTCGAACGGATGCGCCACGATTTCGGTGCCGGTTTCCGAGCTGAGCATAGCGCATTCCGCCTCGATCATCTCGACCCGCTCTTCAAGCGAGAACAACGGCCCCTTGTCGCGGTTGATCGCGACGCCGATCACCAACCTGTCCACAAGGGTCGCAGCGCGACGGATGATATCTATATGCCCCAGGGTGATCGGATCGAACGTGCCGGGGTAAAGACCGATGCGCATGCTTGTCCCTCGCTTGACGGCTGTTTGGCTTTGAGCGCACGCAATAATATTGCGCCGCTGAATGCAACCCGATTTTCCGCTTGCTTTGCCAGACAGGCCGTCAATGGCCCATGATCATGCCTTCCAGGGCGTTGCGTTCCATCGCCAGCTCTTCGAGCCGCGCCTTGACCACGTCGCCGATGGTGACGATGCCGACCAGCTCGTTGTTTTCGGTCACTGGCATATGGCGAAAGCGCCCGTCCGTCATGCGTTGCAGCACGTCATCGGCGGTATCGTTGCGCCCGCAGCAGGACGGGTTGCGCGTCATCATGTCGTCGACCGCCTCGGACAGGCAGACCGCGCCCCGCAGGGCCAGGCTGCGCACGATGTCGCGTTCTGACAGGATGCCATCGACAGATTTTCCGTCCCGTGACACGACAAGGCCGCCGATCCTTCGTTCCGCCAGAACCTGCGCCGCATCGGAGACAAGCGTTCCGGGCTTGACCGTAAGAACGGCGCCATCGCCCTTGGATTTGAGGATCTGGTGGACCAGCATGACATGTCCCTCCCGTTGGGTATGCGTGGGATACCAGCGTCCACGGGATGCGACATTCTGTCAAGTCGCGCGTCAGCTTTGCGCTTCGAGCCGCTGAACTTCGGCTTTGAGCCCGTCGCACAGGGCAGCCGCAAACCTGTTGAGCCTCTCGAGCCGCCGGTCATCCGCGTGGCGGATCAGGTAGAAGCTGCGCGTCAGGCTGATCTTGTCGGGCAGCACCTTGCGGATGCCATGCCCCGACGGGATCGCAAAGTCATGCACCACCCCGATGCCCCCGGCCTGCCGGACCCAGTTGAACTGCACCGAAACCGAGTTCGACGCCATGGCGACACGCTCGACCCCGATTTCATGGAGATAGTCCAGTTCCTTGTCGAAAATCATGTCTGGGATGTACCCGATCACCCGGTGGCCGCGCAGATCGTCCAATTCGGTGATCGGCGGATGGTGTTTCAGATAGGCGCGCGAAGCGGCGAGATGCAGCCGGTAATCGGTGATCTTCTGAACCAGCAGCCGCCCGGCAGCCGGTGGGCTGACGGCGATGGCCATGTCGGCCTCGCGCTTGGACAGGTTCACGACGCGCGGCAGGGCGACGATCTGCAGCTCGAGGTCGGGATTGTCCTGCATGATCTGCGTGCACACCTGCGGCAACAGGTAATTCGCGCAGCCATCCGGCGCGCCGATGCGGATCTGGCCCGACAATGTGCCGGGCTGTCCCTGCACCTCTTCCAATGCGCCCGCCATCGCCTGTTCGGCGCGTTCGGCATGCGCCATGAGGCGCTGCCCCGCATCGGTCATGGCGTAGCCTTGCGGGGATTTGGCGAAAAGCGGCGTGCCAAGCCGTTCTTCCAGCCGGGCGATGCGGCGCCCGACGGTGGCCGGATCGACCCGCAGGATCTTGCCCGCGCCCGACAGGCTTTCGCTGCGCGCCACCGCCAGGAATATCCGCAGATCGTCCCAATGCATGTCATTGCTGGTCATGCGCGGCCCCTTCCCTGCATTTTCGCAATGCCTTTTTGGAAACTTGCCCCTATCGCCGGGAATTTTGCAAGCCTATCCTGCGCGCAATCTTTGAGAGGAGGAGTCCATCCATGCAGGAACTGACCCATTACATCAACGGCGCACATGTCAAAGGCACGTCCGGCCGTTTCACAGATGTCTATAACCCCGCGACCGGCGAAGTGCAGGCGAAATGCCCGCTGGCCAGCACCGAGGAACTGGCCCATGCGGTCGAGGTGGCCGCAGCGGCGCAACCCGCCTGGGGCGCCGTCAACCCGCAGCGCCGCGCGCGCGTGATGATGAAGTTCGTCGATCTGCTGAACCGCGACATGGACAAGCTGGCCGAGGCGCTGAGCCGCGAGCATGGCAAGACCTTCCCCGATGCCAAGGGCGACGTGCAGCGCGGGCTGGAAGTTGTCGAATACTGCATCGGTGCGCCGCAACTGCTGAAGGGCGAATTCACCGACAGCGCCGGCCCCGGCATCGACATGTATTCCATGCGCCAGCCGCTTGGCGTGACCGCGGGCATCACGCCCTTCAACTTCCCTGCCATGATCCCGATGTGGATGTTCGCGCCGGCCATCGCCTGCGGCAACGCCTTCATCCTCAAGCCGTCGGAGCGTGACCCGTCCGTGCCGCTGATGCTGGCCGAGCTGATGGAAGAGGCCGGTCTGCCCAAGGGCATCCTGCAGGTCGTCAACGGCGACAAGGAAGCGGTGGATGCGATCCTCGATCACCCGGTGATCCAGTCGATCGGCTTTGTCGGCTCGACCCCGATCGCCGAGTACATCTATGGCCGCGGCTGTTCCAACGGCAAGCGCGTGCAGTGTTTCGGCGGTGCCAAGAACCACATGATCATCATGCCCGACGCCGACATGGACCAGGCCGCCGACGCGCTGATCGGCGCTGGATACGGTGCGGCAGGCGAACGCTGCATGGCGATTTCGGTGGCTGTTCCGGTGGGCGACGAAACCGCCGACCGCCTGATCGAAAAGCTTGTGCCGCGCATCGAGGCGCTTAAGGTCGGTCCCTACACTGCGGGTGACGACGTGGATTACGGCCCCGTCGTGACGGCTGCCGCCAAGGAGAAAATCCTCGGCCTCGTGCAGTCGGGTGTCGATCAGGGCGCCGAACTGGTTGTCGACGGGCGCGATTTCAGCCTGCAGGGCTATGAGGACGGGTTCTTTGTCGGCCCGCATCTCTTTGACCGCGTGACGCCCGACATGGACATCTACAAGCAGGAAATCTTTGGCCCGGTGCTGTCCTGTGTCCGCGCCGCCAGCTACGAAGAGGCGATCGGCCTTGCGATGGACCACGAGTATGGCAACGGCACGGCGATCTTTACCCGTGACGGCGATGCCGCGCGCGACTTCGCCAACCGTATCAACATCGGCATGGTGGGCATCAACGTGCCGATCCCGGTGCCGCTGGCCTATCACACCTTCGGCGGCTGGAAGAAATCGGCCTTCGGCGACCTGAACCAGCATGGACCGGATGCGTTCAAGTTCTACACCCGCACCAAGACGGTGACTTCGCGTTGGCCGTCTGGGATCAAGGAAGGCGGCGAATTCAACTTCAAGGCCATGGATTGATCCAACACCAGGCAGAAACGAAAAAAGGCGCCGGAAACGGCGCCTTTTCATTTTGGGTTGTGGTCTGAGTCAGGCCGTTTTGCAGCGACGCAGGAACGCCAGGGCGCCAAGCCCGCCCAGCAGAAGCGGCGCGCCTGCCGGAACCGGGATCACGCCACCGGACCGATCTGCATCGCGTTTTCGATCATTTCGGCGACGGGACGCTGGAAATCCGCGTCTTTCCAGTAACCGTTATGTGACGCGGGGTTCCAGGACGTGAAGATATTGCCGGTGTTGATCCAGGCCTCACGCAGTTCCCCGGCCTCGTACAGCGCCTTGTAGCCGTCGCCCGCAAAACGCAGCGGCATGCCCAGCGGATCGTCGCGGTCATTGAAGCTCAGCCACCAGGGCGTCAATTCGCGCCCCTGCGGAATCCGCGCACCAGGACGGGCAATCGCTTTGATCGCATCGCGCGGATAGGCAAAGGTGAAGATCGGGATATTGCAGCCGAACGTGACCATGCCCGCCATGGTTTCGAGCCTTTGAAAGGGTGTCGGGGCGTCGGCGTGGCCGTGCTGAATGTCCCAGATGTAATTCGACATTATATGCCCGCCCAGCGAATGGGCCAGGACGATCAGGGGCGCCTCGCCGCCCGTCACGGTTTCCAGATGCGCGATGGCGGCGCGCACACGGGCATGGATCGCGGGATAGACAAAGGCGTTTGCGTTCGGCTCGAACCGGTACGCGGCGGCGTCGGCAAGGCGGTGCATCACGAATTCCCGCGTCTTCATCCAGCGCGCCTCGCCCGCAAGGGCATCGTCGATGTATTCCTGCTGGCGCGATTGCAGGATGTCGGCCCAGAAGATCTCGCGCCAGCCGACGAGGCGGTCGAACCGGGCCTCGCCGATGCGGCTGCGCAATCCGCGATAGAGATCGGCGGAAAAGCTGACTTCGTTCTCGCCCTGAGGCATGTCGCCCTGGCTGCCCATGCCATGGATGACCACCACGGCGACACTGTGTTCTTGGGGCATTTTCGTGCCCTCCCTTTGAAATGCATTCAACCAATGCAGAACAGATCAGCACGCGGCGTCCGATCCCGCAACCCTGACGTGCGCGCGGCCTTTGTTTTGGCGGTCTGCCGCCCGCTGCGCGGCTATTGTTTTTGCGGCCGATCCCTGTTGAACTGTCGGTCAATGCCGCCGCACGGAGGGACAGCCGATGGCCATCGCACAACCCGATTTCACCATCGGCGTGGAAGAGGAATACCTGCTCGTCGACCGTGACAGCCTGGCCCTGTCCCCTGCCCCGACCGAATTGATGGAGCGCTGCGCGGCCGCGCTGGAGGGCCAGTTCAGCCCCGAGTTCCTGGATTGCCAGGTGGAAATCGGCACCCGCGTCTGCGCCAATGTCGGCGAGGCGCGCGAAGATCTGCGCCGTCTGCGCAGCACGGTGGCGCGCATCGCGGCCGATTACAACCTGGCGCCCATCGCCGCGTCGTGCCATCCCTTTGCCGACTGGCGCGACCAGCATCACACCGACAAGGACCGTTACAACAACCTGCGGCAGGATCTTGCGGGGGTGGTGCGGCGGATGCTGATCTGCGGCATGCATGTGCATGTGGGCATCGAAGCGCAGGACCAGCGCGTCGACCTGATGAACCAGCTTGTCTATTTCCTGCCGCACCTGCTGGCGCTGTCGTGTTCGTCGCCTTACTGGCAGGGCGAGGACACGGGGCTGAGTTCCTACAGGCTGACCGTCTTCGACAACCTGCCGCGCACCGGGCTGCCGCCCCGGCTGGAGGGCTGGGGCAGTTTCGAACGCTCGGTTCAGGCGCTGACCGACCTTCAGGTGATCGAGGACGCCAGCAAGATCTGGTGGGATCTGCGCCCCTCGTCGCGGTTTCCAACGATCGAGGCACGTATTTGCGATGTCTCGCCCCGGCTGGAGACCACGCTGACGCTGGCCGCGCTTATCCAGTCGCTGACGCGGATGCTCTGGCGGCTGAGCCTGAAAAACCAGCGGTGGCGGATTTACGACGCGTTTCTGGTCAACGAAAACCGCTGGCGCGCGCAGCGTTACGGCATGACCGAGGGGCTGATAGATTTCGGCATCCGCGAAATCGTGCCCTATGAAACGCTTGCCGAGGAACTGATCGCGCTGGTTGCCGAGGATGCGCAGGCCTTGCAGGCGCTGGCCGAGGTGGAAAACATGCGCGGGATCGTGCAGACGGGCAATTCCGCCAGCCAGCAGCGCGGTGTCTATGCCCGCGCCCGCGAAACCGGACGCGACCACCAGGATGCGATGTGCGCGGTGGTGGCACATCTGATCGACGAGTTTCACGCCGATCTCTAGGCCGCTTTCCCCCCTTGCAAAACTGCTGTAAGGATTGGGAATTAAACAGTCGTTCAATTCGCCGCATGTCGGGAGGAGACAGATGGATTACGCGCTGAGCGAGGAACAGACCGCGATCTTCGATATGGCCTTTGCCTTTGGGCAGGAACATATCGCGCCCTACGCCCAGGACTGGGAAAAACAGGGCACGATCCCCAAGGATCTTTGGCCCAAGGTGGCCGAACTGGGGCTTGGCGGCATTTACGTGTCCGAGGATTGGGGCGGTTCGGGTCTCAGCCGTCTTGACGCCACGCTGGTGTTCGAGGCGTTGGCGATGGCCTGCCCGTCCGTCGGGTCGTTCCTGTCGATCCACAACATGTGCGGCGGCATGATCGACAAATTCGGCAGTGAAGAGACCAAGCAGAAATGGCTGCCTGACCTGTGTTCCATGTCCAAGGTGTTTTCCTACTGTCTGACCGAACCGGGGTCCGGTTCGGACGCGGCAGCGCTGCGCACGCGGGCGGAAAAGACCAACGAAGGCTACCGCCTGAACGGCACCAAGGCGTTCATCTCGGGCGGATCGTATTCGGATGCCTATGTCACCATGGTGCGCACGGGCGATGACGGACCCAAGGGCATTTCGACCGTGGTCGTGGAATCCGGCGCAGACGGGCTGAGCTATGGCGGGCTAGAAGACAAGATGGGCTGGCGCAGCCAACCCACCGCGCAGGTGCAATTCGACGACTGCATGGTGCCGCTCGACAATCTGATCGGCGAGGAAGGCCGCGGTTTCGCCTACGCGATGGCGGGCCTCGATGGCGGGCGCCTGAACATCGCGGCCAGCGCGCTCGGGGCCGCGCAGCAGGCGCTGAACCTGACGCTGGCCTATATGGGCGAGCGCAAGGCATTCGGCAAAACCATCGACCAGTTCCAGGCGCTGCAATTCCGCCTGGCCGAGATGGAGGTCAAGCTGGAATCGGCGCGCACCTTCCTGCGGCAGGCCGCGTGGAAGCTGGACAATGGTGCGCCCGACGCGACCAAGTTTTGCGCGATGGCGAAGCTGCTGGTCACGGACAACGCATTCGACGTGGCCAACCAGTGCCTTCAGCTTCATGGCGGCTATGGCTACCTGGCCGATTACGGCGTGGAAAAGATCGTGCGCGATCTGCGGGTGCACCAGATCCTGGAAGGCACGAACGAGATCATGCGCCTGATCGTCAGCCGTCAGATGCTGGCCGACCGGGGCTGACATGGCCGATATCGACATTCGCATCGAAGGCTGCGCCGGGCGCATCACACTGAACCGGCCCAAGGCGCTGAACGCGCTGACCTATGACATGGCGATGGGCATTCACGCCGCCCTGCGCGACTGGGCCGGGGGCGATGCCGTGCGCCTGATCGTGATCGACGCGGCGGGGGACAAGGCGTTTTGCGCGGGCGGCGACATTGCCGATCTGTATCGCACGGGGACCGAGGGCGATTTCGCCTATGGCCGCAAGTTCTGGGCCGACGAATACCGCATGAACGCGGCGTTGTTCGAGTTTCCCAAGCCCGTGGTCAGCCTGATGCAGGGGTTCACCATGGGCGGCGGCGTGGGCGTCGGCTGTCATGGCAGCCACCGGATCGTCGGAGACAGCAGCCGGATCGCCATGCCGGAATGCGGCATCGGGCTGGTGCCCGATGTGGGCGGTTCGATGATCCTGGCGCGGGCGCCGGGGCGGCTGGGTGAATACCTGGGCACCTCCGCCGCACGGCTGGGTGCGGCCGATGCGATCCTTGCGGGCTTTGCCGATACCTATGTCCCCGAGGGCGACTGGCCCGCCCTGATCGCCGAGCTGTGCCGGACAGGCGATGTCGCCGCGGTGGCGCGTGCCGCCCGATCGGCGCCCGACGGCGCCCTTGTCCCGCAGATGGCCGAAATCGACCGCCATTTCGCGGGCGCTTCGCTTAACGACGTCCTGGCCTCGCTGCGGAGAGAAGAGAGCGCATTCACCGCGGCCACGCTGAAATCGCTGTCGCGCAATTCGCCGCTGTCGATGGCCTGCACGGTCGCGATGGTGCAGCGCCTGCGCGGCACCGACGGGATTCGGCCAGCGCTGGACATGGAATACCGCTATACTTGGCGCGCGATGGAACAGGCCGATTTCTTGGAAGGCATCCGCGCCGCGATAATCGACAAAGACCGCAACCCGCGCTGGCGGCACGATCTGGACGGCGTGACACCCGCCGACGTTGACGCCATGCTTGCGCCGCTTGGGGCGGACGCCCTGACATTCGAGGAGGAGGAGTAAGCCATGAAGATCGGATTCATCGGACTGGGCAACATGGGCGCGCCGATGGCCGCCAACCTGGTGGCCGCCGGCCACGAGGTCACGGGGTTCGACACCGCCGGGGTCACGGTCGAGGGCGTGGCCCAGGCCAGCAGCGGCCCCGAGGCCGCCAAGGGCGCCGAGGTGGTGATCACCATGCTGCCCAACGGCCAGATCCTGCGCGCCGTCGCGGACGAGGTGATCCCCGCGATGGACAAGGGCGCGACGCTTGTCGATTGCTCGACCGTCGATGTTGAAAGCGCCCGCGCGGTGGCCGCTCAGGCGGCCGATGCCGGGCTGGGTTTCGTCGATGCGCCGGTTTCGGGCGGCGTCGGCGGCGCCACGGCCGGCACACTGACCTTCATGTGCGGCGGAACGGCGGATGCCTTTGCCAAGGCCGCGCCGCTGTTCGAGATCATGGGCCAGAAGGCCGTGCATTGCGGCGATGCCGGCGCGGGCCAGGCCGCCAAGATCTGCAACAACATGATCCTTGGCGTCACCATGATCGCCACCTGCGAGGCATTTGCCCTGGCCGACAAGCTGGGCCTCGACCGGCAAAAGATGTTCGACGTGGTCAGCACCTCGTCGGGCTATAGCTGGACGATGAACGCCTACTGCCCTGCGCCGGGCGTCGGGCCGCAATCGCCGGCGGACAACGATTACAAACCGGGATTCGCGGCAGAACTGATGCTCAAGGATCTGGGGTTGTCGCAACAGGCCGCCGAAGCCGCGGATGCCGACACGCCCATGGGCAAGGCCGCGCTGGACCTGTATCGCCGCTTTGTCGAGGACGAGGACGGACGCGGGCGCGACTTCTCGGCCATGCTGCCGCGGTTCGAAAAGCGCGGGCGCGGATAAACGCTTGGCCCCGCCCACGGGCGGGGCTATCCCTTGACCATGACATGGTCGCCCGAAACAACAGCGCTGGCTGCGCTGGATGACGCCGAAAAGGCCCGGCTGGGCGCCCTGCCCGCGCATCGTCTGCCCGCCGAAACGGTGCTGTTCCGCCCCGGAGACCCGGTTCAGGGCTATGCTTTCGTCCTGCAGGGCCGGATCGACGTCAGCCTGACAGGCGCGTCCGGGCGCGAGATGCTGCTCTATTCCGTCGAGCCGGGCCAATCCTGCGTGCAAACGACGATGGGCCTGCTGTCGGATGTGGATTACTCGGCCGAAGCGCAGACAACATGCCCGACCGACCTCGTGGTCATTCCGCGCGCGCTGTTTCTGGAACTGATGGACCGCTCGGCCCCGTTCCGGGCGCTGGTCTTCGGTGCCTTTGCGCAGCGGATGCAGACGATGATGACCCTGCTGGAAAAGGTGGCATTTACCCGTGTCGAATGCCGGTTGGCCGAACGGCTTCTGGTGCTGGCGGGCGATGGCGAAAGCGTGCAGGCGACGCAATCGGACCTGGCCACCCAGGTCGGCACCGCGCGCGAGGTGGTCACCCGGCGCCTTGACGCCTGGGCGCGGCGCGGGCTGGTCCAGACCGGGCGCGGCACCGTCACGCTCTGCGACAAACCCGCCCTGTCGGCCATCGCGTCGGGGCAATTGTGACGCCGTCACAGACAAGCCATTCGCAATGCTGTAGTTTTCTCCGTGATGATTGACGGGAAAGGAGTCGTCACATGACAAAGAACATCGGCAACATGGAGCGCGTTCTGCGCATCATCGTGGGTCTGGCCCTGATCGCGGGCTATTTCGTGAACGGCGATGGCGCCTATAGCTGGCTCTACCTGCTGGGCATCATCCCGCTGGCGACCGGCGTGATCGGCTGGTGCCCGCCCTACCAACTGCTGGGCATCAACACCTGCAAGACCAAGTAAGCGGCAAAGCGCCCAAAGCATTCCGGCAAGGCCGCCCATTGGGCGGCCTTTTGCCTGTCCCACTCTGCCCCGTGGCCCCAGGCCCTGCGATGCCCTAAATTTACTGGAAAAGGAGGCCACGATGACCCGCTTGACCTATCTCGCCGCCAGCGTTGCCGTCGCTATCGCGGCGGGCCTGCCCGCCGATGCCGCCGGACCCAAGGCCTGCCCGCCGGGACTGGCCAAGAAAAGCCCCGCCTGCATACCGCCGGGACAGGTCGGCAAGGCATACCGCGTGGGCGACCGTATCACCGGGGATTACGTCGTGATCCGCAATGCGGGCCGTTGGGGATTGGACCCCAACGAAACCTATTACCGCATCGGCGATCAGGTTCTTCGCGTGGACCGCGACACCAAGATGGTGCTGGACCTGATCGGGGCCGCGGCGGCGATTCTGAATTGAGACACGGCTATTCGGCGGCCACCTTGCCTGCCTGGAGCATCGGCTTGAGGTAACGGCCCGTGTGGCTGCGCTCGACCTCGGCCACATCCTCGGGGGTGCCGGTCGCCACGATCTCGCCGCCGCCATCTCCGCCTTCGGGGCCGATATCGATCAGCCAGTCGGCGGTCTTGATGACGTCGAGATTGTGTTCGATCACCACCACCGTGTTGCCCGCATCGACAAGTTCGTGCAGCACCTCGAGCAGCTTCCGCACGTCTTCGAAATGCAAACCTGTCGTCGGTTCATCCAGGATGTAAAGCGTGCGGCCCGTCGAGCGTTTGGCCAGTTCCTTCGACAGCTTGACGCGCTGCGCCTCGCCGCCCGACAGCGTCGTCGCCTGCTGGCCGACCTTGATATAGCCAAGCCCGACACGCACCAGCGCATCCATCTTTTCACGGATCGACGGCACGGCCTTGAAAAAGTCCTGCGCCTCTTCGACCGTCATATCAAGAACGTCCGCTATGCTTTTGCCCTTGAACCGAATTTCCAGGGTTTCGCGGTTATAGCGTGCGCCTTTGCAGGTTTCGCATTCGACATAGACGTCGGGCAGGAAATGCATCTCGATCTTGATGACCCCGTCGCCCTGGCAGGCCTCGCAGCGGCCGCCCTTGACGTTGAAGCTGAACCGCCCCGGCTTGTAGCCGCGCGCCTTGGCCTCGGGAAGGCCGGCGAACCAGTCGCGGATCGGTGTGAACGCGCCGGTATAGGTGGCCGGGTTAGACCGCGGCGTGCGGCCGATGGGGCGCTGGTCGATGTCGATCACCTTGTCGAGATGCTCCAATCCCTTGATCGTCTCGCAGGGCGCGGGTGTCTGCCGCGCGCCGTTCAGACGCATCGACGCGGTCTTGAACAGGGTCTCGATCGTCAGGGTCGACTTGCCGCCGCCCGACACGCCGGTGACGCAAACGAATTTGCCCAGCGGGAACTCGGCCGTCACGTCCTTGAGGTTGTTGCCCGTGGCCTTGACCACGGTCACCTTTTTCTTGTTGCCCTTGCGCCGGTCGGCAGGCACCGCGATCTCACGCGCGCCCGACAGGTATTGCCCCGTCAGGCTGGCGGCATCTGCCGCAACCTGCGAGGGCGTGCCCTGGCTGACGACCTGCCCGCCATGCACACCGGCGCCGGGGCCGATATCGAACACGTAGTCGGCCTCGCGGATCGCCTCTTCGTCATGTTCGACCACCAGCACCGTATTACCCTGGTCGCGCAGGTTTTTCAGCGTATCGAGCAGGCGCGAGTTGTCCCGCTGGTGCAGCCCGATGGAGGGTTCGTCCAGCACATAAAGGACGCCCGTCAGCCCGCTGCCGATCTGGCTGGCCAGGCGGATACGCTGGCTTTCGCCGCCCGACAACGTGCCCGCAGCACGGCTGAGCGTCAGGTATTCCAACCCTACATTGTTGAGAAAACCCAGCCGTTCACGAATTTCCTTGAGGATCGCGCGGGCGATCTCGTTTTTCTGGTTGGTCAGGTGCTCGGGCACCGAGGCGCACCAGTCATACGCATCCCGGATCGACATCTCGACCACCTGGCCCACATGCAGCCCCGCGATCTTGACGGCCAACGCCTCTTCGCGCAGGCGGTAGCCGCCACAGGCGCCACAGGGGCGGTTGTTCTGGTAGCGTTCGAATTCCTCGCGAATCCAGCTGCTGTCCGTTTCGCGATAGCGACGTTCCATGTTGGGGATCACGCCTTCGAAAACGCGGCTTACCTGGTAGACGCGCCCGCCTTCGTCATAGCGGAACTGGATTTCCTCGTCGCCCGAGCCGAACAGGAACACCTGCTGCACATGGGCCGGCAGATCCTTCCACTTGGCGTTCTTGTCGAATTCGTAGTGCTTGGCGATCGCCTCGATCGTCTGCAGGAAATACGGGCTCTTGCCCTTGCGCCACGGCGCCAGCGCACCATCGCTGATCTTCAGGTTCTGATCGGGCACGACAAGGCGTTCATCGAAGAACAGCTCCATCCCCAGACCGTCGCATTCCGGGCAGGCACCGAAGGGCGCGTTGAAGCTGAACAGCCGCGGTTCGATTTCGGGGATGGTAAAGCCGCTGACCGGACAGGCGAAATTCTCGCTGAAGGTGATGCGTTCGGGGTCGCCTTCGCGCGGCGCGGTTTCCAGCACCGCAATGCCGTCGGCCAGGTCCAGCGCCGTGCGGAAACTGTCGGCCAGACGCGTCTCGAGCCCCTCTTTCACCACGAGGCGGTCAACGACCACGTCGATGTCGTGGCGGAATTTCTTGTCCAAAGTGGGCGGCTCGTCCAATTCATAGAACTGGCCGTCGACCTTGACCCGCTGGAACCCCTGCTTGCGCAGCTCCAGGAACTCCTTGCGGTATTCGCCCTTGCGGTCGCGCACGATGGGCGCCAGCAGGTAGGCGCGCGTGCCTTCCTCCATCGCCATGACGCGGTCGACCATATCCTGCACCTGCTGCGCCTCGATCGGCAGGCCCGTGGCCGGGCTGTAGGGCGTGCCAACGCGCGCGAAAAGCAGGCGCATGTAGTCGTAGATTTCGGTGACAGTGCCGACGGTCGAGCGGGGGTTCTTGCTGGTCGTCTTCTGCTCGATCGAGATCGCCGGGCTGAGCCCCGAGATGTGATCGACATCGGGCTTTTCCATCATGTCGAGGAACTGCCGCGCATAGGCCGACAGGCTTTCGACATAGCGGCGCTGGCCTTCGGCATAGATCGTGTCGAAGGCGAGGCTGGACTTGCCAGACCCCGACAGCCCGGTGATCACCACCAGCTGGTCGCGCGGAATATCGACGTCGATATTCTTGAGATTGTGTTCGCGCGCGCCGCGCACTTCGATCTTCTTAAGCTCGGCCATCACCGCCCCCGGAAAAGCAACGGTTAACACATAGGCGAGCGGGGCCGAGTCTCCAACCAAAATTTAAGAACATTAACAGAACATTTCCGTCGGCACGCCATCCGTTTGCCCGGAAAACAGGCAAGATCAAAGGGTTTCGGCGGAAAACGGCATATAAACATTCACTTTATTGAATTTATCTGCCACAAGGGGCTTGATCCGGGGCGCAGGCCCCCCACATGCCTCGGCGTTACAGGCGAAAGGAATACACCCATGTTCGGTTTCATGCGCGCGGCCCCGGCTGCCGACTATTCCGATATCATGCCCCGCATCGCGGCAGGCGAAATCACCCTTGTCGACGTGCGCGAGCCCGACGAGCTGTCGATTACCGGCCGCGCGAAGGACGCGATCAATATCCCGCTGATGCGGCTGCAGATGATGGCCGACCCGCGCCACCCCGACTGCCATCCCGGGCTTGCCCCGGAAAAGCCCGTCGCGCTTTACTGCGCATCGGGCGCGCGGTCCGCACAGGGCAAGATGCTGCTGGAACGCCTTGGCTATTCCGAGGTGATGAACCTCGGCGGGCTGCATGACTGGGCCCGCGCAGGCGGCTCGCTGGAGCGATAACGCAGGCAGCGCGGTTCAGAAATGGATCGCGCGGCCCCAGGCGTCCAGAACGGATTCGTGCATCATCTCGGATAGCGTCGGATGCGGGAAGACGGTGTGCATCAGGTCTTCTTCGGTGGTTTCAAGCTGCCGGCCGACGACATAGCCCTGGATCAGCTCCGTCACCTCGGCGCCGACCATATGCGCACCAAGCAATTCGCCGGTCTTGGCGTCGAAGACGGTTTTTACCATGCCTTCGGGTTCGCCCAGGGCGATGGCCTTGCCATTGCCGATGAACGGGAAGCGGCCGACCTTGATGTCATACCCCGCCTCTTTTGCCTTGGCTTCGGTCAGGCCGACGCTGGCGACCTGCGGATGGCAGTATGTGCAGCCTGCGATGCTTTCGGGTTTGACCGGATGCACGTCCTGGCCGGCGATCATCTCGGCGACCATCACGCCCTCGTGGCTGGCCTTGTGCGCCAGCCACGGCGCCCCGGCGATGTCACCGATGGCATAAAGCCCGTCGACACCCGTGCGGCAATAGGCGTCCGTCACCACATGCGTGCGGTCGACCTTGACGCCCAGCTCTTCCAGGCCCAGCCCCTCGACATTGCCGACGATGCCAACGGCGGAAATCACGGTGTCGAACTCGACCTTTTCGATCTTGCCGTCCTGTTCGATATGCGCGGTGACCTTGCCCTTTGCCCGGTCAAGCTGTTTGACCATGGCCTTTTCGCGGATCTTCAGCCCCTGCTTTTCGAACTGCTTCTTGGCGAAGGCGCTGATTTCGGCGTCTTCGACCGGCAGGATGCGGTCCATCACCTCGACCACGGTCGTATCGGCCCCCAGCGTGTTGAAGAAGCTGGCGAACTCGATGCCGATCGCGCCCGAGCCGATCACCAGCAGTTTTTTCGGCATTCTGCCGGGCTGGAGTGCGTGCTTGTAGGTCCAGACCAGGTCGCCATCTGCCTCGAGCCCCGGCAGCTCGCGGGCGCGCGCGCCCGTCGCAAGGATGATGTGCTTGGCGGTCAGGTCTTCGGTGCCCTTGTCGGTCTTGACGCTCACCTTGCCCTTGGCCGGGATGGTCGCAGTCCCCATCACCACGGTGACCTTGTTCTTTTTCAGAAGATGCCCGACACCGCTGGTCAGTTGCTTGGCGACCCCACGCGAACGTTTCACCACAGCGTCGAGGTCGTATCCGATGCCTTCGGCCTTCAGCCCGAAATCCTTAGCGCGGTGCATCAGGTGGAACACCTCGGCCGAGCGCAACAGCGCCTTGGTCGGGATACAGCCCCAGTTCAGGCAGATGCCGCCAAGATGTTCGCGTTCGACCACGGCCACGCTCAGGCCCAGCTGCGCCGCGCGTATCGCGGCCACATATCCACCGGGGCCGGCCCCGATCACGACGACATCGAACGATTGTGCGGCCATTGCGCCCTCCGATTCCAGAATTAGTTAAACATTAAACTATTCCCCCGCACCTGACAACGGCGCAGGCACGTTTCCGCAGCCCGTGCGGAAACGCGGGATATCGGAGCGGCTTTCGCCCCGCGTCCGGGTTCAGCTGGCGCGCTGCAATTCCTGCATCTGCTGGACCGTGTGGCCATAGCCGCCGGCAGCCAGATACGCCTCTTCCGCCTGGTTGGTCGGCCTTTCCAGCGCCGCGCTGCGATACGGGAACCGGCCGAATTGGCGGATCACCTCGCGATGCGCCTTGGCATGCAGCAGGTTCGACGCACCGGATTCCGGCATGCGCTCGCACATGAGGCGAACGCAACGCTCCTGATCACACAGGTTTTCGGAATGCATCAGCGGCATGTAGAAAAACTGCCGCGCCGGTTCGTCTATGCGCAGATCCCACTTGCGGTCGATTGCCGTCTTGGCGGCGGCCAGGGCCACCGCATCCGTGGCGAAGCTCCTGGCGTCGCCGCGGAACATGTTACGCGGAAATTGATCAAGCAAAATGATATAAGCCAATGCGCCACTGGGATAGGTCAACCAAAGACCATATGCGCCTTCGTTCGCGTTCTCCCAGGCTCTGAGGAACCTGTCCCGGATTTCCTGGTCCAACGCTTCGCCACCTGCATACCAGCCGTCCGGTCCCACCTCGTCCAGCCAATAATTCAATACCTCGTCCACCGTTACCATAGGAGCCTCCTTACTCTCCTAATGCCCCTGCCGAAATCTTACACAGCAGGATTGCGAAATTAACAGTAAAGTTTTGCTTCAAATGCGACATTCCGTTACTGCCTGCCGTCGTTTTCAGCATCCTCGGCCATTTCCGCGCTGTATTCCTGCGCAGCCTCGACGGCCACGACGGATGCCGTCGGCATCACGGGGGTATAGGCGCTGGTTTCGTCCACGGTCGGCGACGGGCGCTGTGTCATGCGATATGCGGCATAGCCCGCAAGCGCCAGAAGAAGCGCCGCGATGATCGTGAAATAGCCGTAGGGGCCGATCACGCTCATCAGCCAACCGGTAACCAGCGGGCCCGCGATCGCGCCCAACCCGTTGACGAAGACCAGCCCGCCCGACGCCGCGGCCATGTCCTCGAAATCGAGGAAGTCGTTGGTATAGGCCAGGAGCAGCGAATAGAGCGGGTTCGACATGCCGCCGATCAGGAAGGCCCCGACCAGAAGAACGGTGAAATTCGTCCCGAAGGCAAAGGCCAGCAACGCCCCCGCCCCGCCAAGCGCGGAGGCCGCGCAGATCAGAACGCGCCGATCCATCCGGTCCGACAGCCAGCCCAGCGGGTATTGCAGCACGGTCGCGCCGATATAGAACGCCGAAACGAAGATCGAAATCTGCGCAAGGCTCAGCCCGGCTTCGGCGCCGAAAACCGCGGCCATCCCGAACTGGGCGGAAAACACGCTGCCCAACAGCAACATCCCCATGAATCCCAATGGGGAAATCTTGAATAGCTGGCGCAGCGTCAGCGGCTTGGTCGCCTCGAACGCGGGTGTGGGCGAGATCGACAAAAGGATAGGCGCAAAGGAAATCGACACCAGCACCGACGGGATGATGAACAGAAGAAACCCGCTGGCGTCGGGAATGTTCAGCAACCCCTGCGCCGCCACGATCCCGATCATCTGCACCATCATGTAAAGCGACAGCGCCTGACCGCGCTGGTCGTTGTTCACCGAATTGTTCAGCCAGCTCTCCGCGGTGACATACACGCCCGAGAAACAGAACCCGATCAGGACGCGGCCGGCGATCCACAGATACGGGTTCTGGAACGCCGGATAGAGGATCAGCACCGCCGAGATGAAACTGGCCAGCGCCGCAAAGACCCGCACATGCCCGACCCGGCGGATCAGTTCCGGGGTCAGGCGCGACCCGCCGAGAAAGCCTATGAAATAGGCCGACATGATCAGCGACAGCTCGAACGTGGTAAAGCCCGCGGCCTCGCCCCGGACACCCAGAAGCGAGCCCTGCAAGCCATTGCCCAGCATCAGGAGCGCCATGCCCAACAGCAACGCCCATGTATTCTTGAGAACCTGAAACACGTCACACTCCCTTGCCGCTCAACGCGTTTTTATCCGCTTTGGCCGCTGCCGGGTGGACCGATTGCGACTCATTCCAGTTGTTTAAACGCCTCTCACAGACAGGGGGGCGGATCAAGCTTGGGGATGCGGGAACAGAAGCGATGCGTCGCCGTAGGAAAAGAAACGATACTCTTCGCGGATCGCATGATCATAGATGCGGCTTATCCGGTCCTGCCCCATCAAGGCCGATACCAGCATCATCAGCGTCGATTTCGGCAGGTGGAAATTCGTCATCAGCGCGTCGGTCACACGGAAGGTGAAGCCGGGATAGATGAAGATGTCGGTATCGCCCTCCCAGGCGCGGATCGCCCCGGTATCACGCGCGGCGGTTTCGATCAGGCGCAGCGCCGTTGTCCCGACCGGTATGACACGGCCGCCGGCCGACTTGGTCGCGGCGATCTCGGACGCCGCCTCCGGGCTGACCTGCCCCCATTCCGAATGCATCTTGTGCGTGGTCACGTCATCGACCTTGACCGGCAAGAAGGTGCCCGCGCCGACGTGCAGGGTGACAAAGGTGAAGTCCACCCCACGCGCTTGCAACGCGTGCAGCAGCGGTTCGTCGAAATGCAACGACGCCGTGGGCGCCGCCACCGCCCCCGACCGCGCGGCCCAGACGGTCTGGTAATCGTTCTTGTCCTGCGCGTCGGCCGGGCGCTTGGCGGCGATGTAGGGCGGCAGCGGCATGGCGCCCGCCTGCGCAAGGGCCGCGTCGAAATCATCGCCCGTCAGGTTGAACCGCAAGACCCCCTGCCCGTCCTGCCGGGCCTCGAGGCGGGCCGACAGATCGGGCGAGAATACGATCTCTTCGCCCGGCTCGACCTTGCGCAGTGGTTTCAGGAGGGCCGTCCAGCCACCGTCGGCGCGCGGCTCCAGCAGCGTGACCTCGATCTTCGCCGACACTTGGCCCTGCGCGCTGTCGCGGTGCCGCTGGCCAGTCAGGCGCGCCGGGATCACCCGCGTGTCGTTCAGCACCAGCCGGTCGCCCGGGCGCAGGATGTCGGGCAGGTCGAACACATGCGCATCGCGGATCGTGTCGCCTTCGGCCACCAGCAACCGGGCAGAACTGCGCGGCCGCGCGGGCCGCGTCGCAATGAGGTTCTCGGGCAAATCGAAATCGAAATCGGCAAGTTTCATCGTCTACTGCGTCACCTTGGGTGCGGGCCTGCGGAATATTTCCCTGAACATGCCGGGCGTCAGGATCGACAGCGGGTTGACCTGGACGCGCGGCGCTTCGGCGGTTCCCGTAAGCAAGTAATTAAACCCGATCAACCCCTCGCCCTTGCGAGTCAGCACCGATCCGATCCCGTTTAGCAGGTAGAGCGGTGAAAACACGCCCTGCATGTCCATCTGGTCGCTCGCCATGTCATATGTGCCATCCATCGAGATGCCCAGCGATGCCCCGACAGCCGACGAACTTGTGACGATCACCCGGTCGGGGGTCAGGCGAAACTCGGCCTCGACCTCGTTGAACAGGATCCCGGTCCCGCTGAGCTGTTCCAGCAGGCCCACCACGCTGACGGCGTTCAGCAATTCGGCCAGCGCAGGCGCTTCGCGCAGGCGCACCTGGTTCACGGTCAGGAACCCGTCATAGCTGCCACTTTCGCCGGCGGGCAGCAGGGTCAAGTCCATCTTGCCTTGGCGCGCGCGTTTCAAAAGTCCGGCGGCGGCGAACACGGCGCCGGCATCGTCCGACAGGATGCGGAATGCGCTGCGCCCGTCGCGCGGCACCACCCGTCCGGTCACTTGCGCCGCGCCGTTGACCCGCCCGGTGAACGATCCGTCCATGCCGCGCGTGGCGCTGAACTCGCCCCGGAAATCGGTCAGCGCAATCCCTTGCGAGATTTGCAGGCGGTCCAGCGCAAGGGTGATCGGCCCGCCACCGCTGGCCCCTGACCCGCCACCCCCGACCGAGGTACGCCGCAAATCGACGGTGCCTCCGGTCACGGCAACGGCGGGCGGCGCACCGGCGCCGCGCCCCGTCAGCGTGACAGGTGCGTCCAGCCAATCACCGGCCTGGACACGGTCAAAGCGGGCTTCGGCCATCTGCCCATCCTCGGTCAGCCGGATCGTGCCGCCCGCACGCAGCCCCGGCGCGTCCAGAAACAGCCGGTCGACGCGCGGCGGCGTACCCAGCAGGCCCGCGACCTCCAGCGTGCCCGCGCGGTTCTGCGGCAGAGACCATCCGATCTGCGGCAATGCCAGGCCAAGCCCCTGCAAATCCGAGCGCAGCGAAAATACCGGTGCTTCGTCTTTCGGCAGTTCGATCGCAATGGTGGCGGGCGCCTGTCCCGAAAAGCTGCCATCGGGCAAGCCGATGTTGAATTCGTCGGCAAAGAGTTGCGACAGTTCGACCTCGCCGGTCACGCGGCTTCCGCCCGCATCCTTGCCCAGCGGGCTTTCCCATGCGGCGTCAAAGGGAACCTTGCCGATCCGCCCCGGCCCTTCGATCCGCAGCAGGTCGTTTTCAACCGTCACGTCCAGCGCCTTGGCCGCGATCACCCGGCCCGGAACGATCTTGTCGCTGCGGGTATCCAGAAGCCGCGCGCTTGCCGCCACCTGCACCTCGTCGGGCTTGAGCCCCTTTTTCAGGCGGATGTCGATCTTGCCGTCAATGTCGGCACGCCCGTCGGCCAGCGTCACCGGCTGGCCCGCGCGGGTCAGGAAATTGAACGGGTCGAGATCGAGCAGCGCAAGTGCGGCGGTGATCGTCGATTTCGCCCGCAGCATCACGGTGGCGGGGGCTTCGCGAATGCGCACATCGGGCACGACGAAGGTGGTGCCCGCAATATCGACGCGCCCGCCTTGCGGGGCGACCACCTGGCCGCCATCGGCAGTGACGACAAACCGGGAATCCCGCAGGCTTGCCTGCCCGGATGCGCCTGAGATGTGCGGAAATCCCTTGAGATACCTGAAATTTGCCTCTTCGAAACCCAGCCCGAGATACAGATCAGGGCCCTCACGCGGGACCGAACGATAGGCAAGTTCGATATCGCGCAGCGTGGCGCTGTCGATGTTTTCTGCAATCCAGCTTCGTGCCCGTGGGGCGGCCTCTTCGGGCCAGAGGGCAAGAACACGGTCCGGCTCGGCGGCGTCCATCGCACCACGCACCCCCAGAACCCAGCCGTCCGGGGTGGCTTGCAATCGGCCGCCAAGCTGCACGACATGTCCCTGATCGCGTACCGTCATTCGCCCGATCTCAAGATCGAAAGGATCCAGGCGCAGGCGCAGGTCGGCGTCAGCCCCTTCCAAGACCACGGCCTCGGGATATAGATCACCGGGATTTGCGCTGATTTCGGTCAGGGTCAGCTGGCTGATGAATTCGTTCGGCCAGCCGCTTTCGATCCCCTTCATGACCGACACGCCTTCGGCGCGGGCGGTGGCCCATTTGCTGACCAGCGTCAAATCGTCGAACACCAGCCGCTGCTCGGCAGGCACATAAGTCATGTAGGCGCGCAGGCTTTCGAACGGGATAGGGCGGGTTTCGTCGGTGGGCTGCAGTACACCGGCGTCGATCTGCAACGCGGCGCTGAGCGGGCCCAACTGGCCGTCGTCATCGACCGCGACGCGCATCGCGCCGGATATCGGCGCGCGCAGAACGTCCAGCCAGGCCAGGGCCGGAGAATGGACCGCGATATCCTGGGCCGACATGTCCGACACGTTCACGCCGAACTGCGCGGCGGTTTCACCGATCACGCTGTCGTAATTCAGCTCCAGCGTGGTCACGCTGTCGCCCCCGCCCAGCAGGGCGAAATCCGCGCTGAGATCCAGCACATCGCCCGAGCGTTGCAGTCTCAGCCGCCCGCCATCCACCGTCCACCCCCGGCCAAGGCGCATGTCCTCGTATCGCAGTGTCAGAGCCTCGGCTTCGATCCGCCGCAACGCCGCAAAGCCGGCGCGTTGCATCAGATCGTCGAGCCCCTTCATCAACTGGCCCAGCGTGGCACCCTGCCCGACCGGCGCCAGCGTGTCGCCGAACGCGATGTCGAAACTGCCATCCGCCTGGCGCCGCAGCCGCAGCGACGCCCCCGAAAACCGGATGCGCGCAGGCTGCACCTTGCCACGCAGGAGCGGCGCCATCGCAAGGCCCGCATCGACATTCGCCAGGCTGACAAGGGGCTGCCCGTCGGGCCGCGCGACATCCACGTCACGCAGGATCACGCGCGGGCGCCAACCTTCTTCGACACGGGCCACGATCTCGCCCACGCGCACCGACAGATCCCCGGCGCCCCGGTTGATCCGCGCCTCGGCCTCGTCCCGCAGCCAGGCAGGCGCCACGAAGTCGCGCCCGACCGACCATTGCAGCGCCCCCATCGTCGCGGCGAACAACACGAACGCCGCGCCCAGCGACCATAAAAGCCGGGGCAACCATTTGTGCCGGGGGCGCGCCCTTACCTGTGTGTCCGTTTGCGGCGTGTCGTCGTTCACGTGCTTTCTGCCTCACCGCCTTTATTCTTGCCTGCCCCGTCCTAATATGGAACTCACGATTTTCATACGAGGGAGAAATGGCCGATGGTCGCTGAAAACGATACCGCACCCGACTTTACACTGCCACGCGATGGCGGCGACAGCGTCAGCCTGTCGGCCCTGCGCCCGGCCCCGGTTGTCCTGTTTTTCTATCCGCGCGACGACACCTCGGGCTGCACCAAGGAAAACATCGCGTTTTCCGAACTTTACCAGCAGTTCCTGGATCTGGGCGTGCAGGTTTTCGGCATCTCCAAGGACAGCGTCGCCAGCCATGAGAAATTCATCGCCAAGAAGGATCTGACCGTGCCGCTGCTGTCGGACGAGAACGGCACCACATGCGAGGATTACGGCGTGTGGAAGGAAAAGAAGATGTATGGCAAGACCTTCATGGGGATCGAGCGGTCGACCTTCCTGATCGACAGCGCGGGCAAGATCGCCCGCGCCTGGCCCAAGGTAAAGGTCGACGGTCACGCCGAAGAGGTGCTGGAGGCCGCGAAAGCCCTGTGACCAAGACCCTGACTCAAATGGCCGTCGAGGTGCTGACCACCGCCGACGGACGCGAAAAGACTGCGCTGTCGCACGAACATGCGGCGGCGTGGTTCGCGGCGCGCAAGGCAGGCACGCCCATTCCCGTTGGCACGGCGACACCGCCGCTGCGCCCGGCGCGGCCAGAAAAACCCGAACTGCTCGACCCGCGCGACGTGCCGCGCCGCCGTCCCGGCAGCCCCGCGGGCCGTATCGCCATCCTGCACGCGGTCGCGCATATCGAACTGAACGCCGTCGATCTGCACTGGGACATCATTGCCCGCTTTGGCCATGTGCCCATGCCACCCGGCTTTTACGACGACTGGGTGAAATCGGCGGACGAAGAATCAAAGCATTTCAACCTGATATGCGACTGTCTTGAAGCGATGGGCAGCCATTACGGCGCCCTTCCCGCACACGCCGGGATGTGGCGTGCGGCCGAAGACACCCGCGACGACATCCTGGGGCGGCTCGCGGTCGTGCCCATGGTGCTCGAGGCGCGCGGGCTCGACGTGACGCCGGGGATGATCGACATCTTCGAAAAAGCGGGCGAGGACGGCGCGGTCGCCGCACTCAGGACCATCTATGCCGAAGAGGTCGGGCACGTCGCCTATGGCTCCAAGTGGTTCCACTTTCTGTGCGGCCGCGACAACCTCGATCCCAAGGACGTGTTCCACGACCTCGTGCGCACCTATTTCCACGGCGCGCTGAAGCCGCCTTTCAACGAGGAAAAGCGCGCCGAGGCCGGACTGCCGCCCGACTTCTACTGGCCGCTTGCCGATTAAACGCCGCCGCGCGCAATCTGACCCGAACGACCCAGCCTGTTGAATATCGGCGGTTTTCTGCCGAATCGGGAACCCTGCCCCCCATCCACCCCAAAGGTGTTGCGCCACGGTAAACCTCTGGTTAAGCACCTTCTGGGCGTCCCCGAAAGGGTGCGCCCTTACCGCAATGGGACAAGGGATGGTTTGTTGAGAACTCGGCTGGCTATACGCACCCACGCATTCCTGGAACGCTGGTTTCCCGAAAAACGGCTTTTCCTGCGTTCGGACAATGACACACGGTTCATTCGCCTGCGCCCGCACACCCAGCTTCTTGCCTTTTCCGGCAGCGCCCTGCTGGTGGCCTGGGCCACGATCGCGACAGCCATCCTGCTGATGGATTCGATCGGGGCCGGCAATTTCCGCGAACAGGCCAAGCGCGACCAGCGCATGTACGAAGAGCGCCTGAACGTCCTGGCCGAACAGCGTGACACACGCGCCAATGAGGCCCACGCCGCGCAAGAGCGGTTCAACTCGGCCCTGCAACAGATTTCCGTCATGCAGTCGCAACTGCTTGAGTCCGAGAACCGCCGCCGCGAACTGGAAACCGGCATCGAAGTGATCCAGACCACGCTGCGGCGCACCATGCGCGAACGCGACGCCGCGCGCACGGAACTGACGGCCCTCAAGAACGAAAGCGCCGATGACGCAACCGGCGGCAGCGTCCTGGCCAATGCCGGCCCGACCGCCGAAAGCACGCTCGACATGCTGTCGATGGCGCTGGCACAGACCGCCGCCGAACGCGACCAGATCGTGGCCGATGCACAGGACGCCCTGCTGCAGGCGGATGAACTGTCGCTCAAGCTCAAGCTGATGCAGGACCAGAACGACCAGATCTTCCGCCAGTTGGAAGAGGCGATGGCGATTTCGGTCAAGCCGCTGGACAAGATGTTCCGCGCGGCAGGCATGAACACCGACAGCCTGATCAACCAGGTGCGGCGCGGCTATTCCGGCCAGGGCGGCCCGCTGACGCCGATCAGCTTTTCGACCAAGGGCGAAATGCCCGCCTATGGCGCCGACCGCGCGAACCGCCTGCTCGACCAGATGGACCGGCTCAACCTCTATCGCATTGCCGCGGAATCGGCACCGTTCGCCATCCCGGTCAAGGCAGGATACCGTTTCACCAGCGGGTTCGGCTATCGCCGCGACCCCAAGACCGGCGGGCGCCGCCTGCACAAGGGCGTGGATTTCGCCGGGCCTGTCGGCACACCGCTTTATGCCACGGCCGATGGCGTCGTGACCCATGCCGGCTGGCTGTCCGGCTATGGCCGGCTGGTCAAGATCCAGCACCAGTTCGGGATCGAAACCCGCTACGCCCACATGTCCAGACTTAACGTTAAAGTTGGTCAAAGGGTCTCGCGCGGGGAACGTATTGGTGATATGGGGGCGTCTGGACGTGTGACCGGCCCCCACCTGCACTACGAAGTGCGCGTCGGCGGCAAGGCCGTCAATCCGATGATCTATATCAAGGCTGCAAACGATGTTTTCTAAAAGCAAAATCAACGAGCCCGGCCCCAAGGCCGCAGACGCTGCAAAACCCGCAGCCCCCGAAACTTCGGCGCCGAAACCGACCGCCGATTTCAAGTCGCAATCCGCGCCCAAGCCCAAGCCGCCGGCTTCGGTGCTGTCGGCCGACCTGCACATCACCGGCAACATCAAGACCACCGGTGACATCCAGGTCGAAGGCAATGTCGAAGGCGATATTCGCGCGCATCTGCTGACCATCGGCGAAACCGCGACGATCCGCGGCGAAGTGATCGCGGATGACGTGGTGATCAACGGCCGCATCGTGGGCCGTGTGCGCGGCCTCAAGGTGCGGCTCAGTTCGACCGCGCGGGTCGAAGGCGACATCATCCACAAGACCATCGCAATCGAAAGCGGTGCGCATTTCGAAGGTTCCGTGCAGCGCCAGGACGATCCGCTGTCCGGCAAGCCGGGCTCCAAGCCCGCGCCGGGTGCGGCGGCTGCAGCACCTGCCGACGACAGCAAGGCCTGATCGCCGCGCGACACATGAATCGGAACGGGCGCCCCGGAATACGGCGGCGCCCGTTTCTTTTTTCGGCCTGGTCCCGTCAGGTATCCAGTTCGGCATCCCAGTAAAGAAAATCGATCCAGCTTTCGTGCAGGTGCCCGGGCGGAAACTTGCGGCCAAGGTTGCGCAGTTCCTCGGCGCCGGGCGCGCGCGGCGGCTTGCGCAGGTGAAGCCCCGCCTGCCGCAGCGTCTTGGAGCCCTTACGCAGGTTGCAGGGCGCGCAGGCGGCCACCACGTTTTCCCAGCTTGTCACCCCGCCCGCCGCGCGCGGCACGACGTGGTCGAAGGTCAGTTCGCCCCTCGACCCGCAATACTGGCAGCGGAATTCGTCCCTCAGAAAAAGATTGAAGCGCGTGAATGCCACGCGCTTCTGGGGTTTGACGTAATCTTTCAGCACCACGACCGAGGGTATCCTGATCCGGGTCGACGGGCTGCGGACCACCTCGTCATACTCGGCCACGATATCCACCCGGTCCAGCCAGACCGCCTTGACCGCCTCCTGCCAAGGCCACAGCGACAGCGGATAGTAGGATAGCGGCCGGTAATCCGCGTTCAGCACAAGGGCCGGATGCCGCCTGAGCCCCGAAGGCTCCCTTACAAACTCGCTTCTGAAATCGCCATCCATGGGGACTCGTCCTCCACCCTGCCTGCCTCGATTCTCGGCACCAAGGCGGGACGACCCGCCCCAGCTTGTTTACACTATATATCGCGTTTCGCACCGGGCAAGCCCTACGATATAGAGTGTGTCACACAGCACCTAGCCTGCCTTTGAAACAGGCAAATGACAGCAGGCGGCCGCCGTTCACTCGACAAGACATAGCGTGATGGCTCAAATTTGCCCGGCCGGGGTCACGCAGGCCGCTTTTTCGCGGGCGACGACCAGGCTAAAGGCCACGGACAGCGGCGTTATCGTGCCCTGATCACAGCCCGCATTTGTCGCGCATGAAGGCCAGCGCCACCGACAGACCATCAGGGGCGATGCCATGCGCCGTGCCCTTCATGATATGGGCATAGACCTCCTGCCAGCCGGCCTTTTGCAAGGCTTCGGCCGCTTCGGGAAGGGATTGCACCGGCACCACGTCATCGGCGTCGCCATGCACCAGCAGAACCGGCGGACGGCTTTGGACCTCGTCGATCAGCAACTCGGGGTTCAGAAGACGGCCGGAAAACCCGACGACGCCCGCGATCTCGTCTTCGCGGCGCGGGGCGACATGCAGGCTCATCATCGTGCCCTGACTGAAGCCGAACAGAACCATCTGTTCCGGCAGCAAGTCCTCGTCCACCAGCAACGCATCGAGAAAGGCGTTCAGGTCATCGACAGCCGCCGCCATGCCTCGGGCGGCCTCTTCCTCGGACGAACCGTCCAGCCACGGGATCGGAAACCACTGGTAGCCGAAGGGCATGCCGGGGATCGATTCCGGCGCATCGGGCGCCACGAACAGCGTGTCGGGCAGATGATCGCCCAGCACGTCGGCCAGGCCCAGCAGATCGGCACCGTTCGCGCCATATCCATGCAGGAACACCACGACCGACCGTGTGCTGCCGGAAACCGGTTCCTTGCGCCCGGCTGTCAAAACCCGTGTCATCTGATCCCCTCGCGTTGTTTTCTGACATGGTAGTAGGCCCAAAGCATGCGCGCCGCAACAGAGCGCCAGGGCGACCACGCCTCGGCCATGCGGCGCACTTCGCGTTCGCCCGGGCGTTCTGGCAGGTCATAGAGCATCCGCGCCCCTTCCTGCAGGGCCAGGTCGCCTGCCGCGAACACGTCGGCATGACCCAGGCTGAACTTGGCATAGATCTCGGCCGTCCAGACGCCGATGCCCTTGACCGCGGTCAGGGTCTCGATCACCTCGGCGGTCGGCGCCTTGCGCAGTGCATCGTAGTCGATGCCCGCCCCCGCCAGCGCGCGGGCATAGGCGGCTTTCTGGCGGCTCAGCCCATGGGCCCGAAGCTCGTCCTCGGACAGCGCCAGGATCGACTGCGGATCGGTCAGACCCGCGTTTTCCAGTTTCGCCCAGATCGCGTTGGCCGAGGCGACGCTGACCTGCTGGCTGACGATCGCGCTCAGAAGCTGCGCGAACCCGTCGGGGCGGCGCCGCAACGGCAGCGGCGCACATAGTTCGTGGGCATGGGCCATGCGCGGACAACGCGCCGCAAGCCAGGCCGCACCCTCGGCCACATCCGCGTCGGTTTCGATGATCCGCGTCACGCGGGCAGCTTGCCGGTCAGCACGTATTGCAGAATCTGAACCACCTGCACGGGGTCGCGCGCCACGGCAAGCGCTGCGGCATCGACCTCTTTCAACGCGTGGTCATGCTCGGGCTGTTGCAGGATGATCAGCGATTTGCCCAACGCGGCGGCATAGCCCGCATCGAAGGCCGCGTTCCACTGCTTGTACTTCTCGCCAAAGCGGACGACCACGACATCGGCATCTGCAATACCCTTTCGGGTGCGGATCGCGTTGACCATCGCCCCCTTGTGGTCGTGCCAGTACTTGTTCTCTTCGCCCCCCAGGATCGCCACGCCGCAATCGTCGCTGGCCGCGTGGTCCGTAACGGGCGACGAAAATTCAACGTCCAGCCCCTTGGCGCCTTCGACGATCTGTTCGCGCCAGTCGGTATGGATTTCGCCTGACAGGTAAACCTTCAGCATGTGTCGCGCTCCCTTATCCTTTGTCGCGCTCAGGCTTACCTGTCCCGTCCCGGCCCTGCAACAGCGCCACCACCTCGTCATCCGGGGTCTGGCCGAAATCCTCGTATCCCTGCCCGACACCGAAAAAGGGCTGCGGATGCAGCAGGCAGATCACATGATCGGCCAGCCGCGCAAAATCCCGTGCCGTGTCGGGCGCGCCTACGGGCACCGCCACCGTCACGCTGTTTGGTGCCTGGTCGCGGACCGCCATCAAGGCCACGCGCATCGTGGCGCCGGTCGCGATGCCATCATCGACAACCACCACGTCCCGCCCGGTCAGGGCCACGGGCGCGCGGTTTTGCAGGTAAACCGCGCGGCGCTTGGCGATGACGGACAGCTCGTGCGCGATCGTCGGGGCTAGGTCATCCTCGGTCAACCGGGCCGATGCCATGATGCCGCGGTTGAAATGGGTGTAGGGCGCCGGTCCGTCGACCACCGCACCCGCCGCCAGTTCGGGATTTCCCGGCATCCCGATCTTGCGCACCATCACCAGATCCAGCGCCGCACCCAGCCTGTCGGCCACGGGCGCCGCGACCGGCACGCCCCCGCGCGGCAGCGCAAGGACAACCGGGGCAGGCAAATCCAGGGCAACCACAGCATCGGCCAATGCCTGGCCCGCCTCTTCTCGATTGCGAAACCGCGCCATGATCACCCCCAGTTTTCGCCGGGCAATGCTGGCAGGCGGCCCAGCAGCGGTCAAGCGATGCGGCGCGCGACGATGTAGCGGCTGGGCGGGTTTGCCGGATAGTTGCCGCTTTCGACGATTTCGAACCCGGCTTGCGTGATCATGGTTTCCAGCTCATCCACGGAAAGGAATCGCACCGCCGGCGCCTTGCCAACCATTTGCAGCAGCGGCAGCACCTTGAGCATAAGGCGGATTTTCAGGCTTATCCCGTTATGTCCAAGGCAGGGCGTCTTGGAAATGAAAAGCCCGCCCGGACGCACCCGGTCATGCAGCGCACCGATGGCGGCCTCGGTTTCCGGCACCAGGTGCAGAACGTTATGGGCCAGAACCGCATCGAACGGACCCACCGGCGATCCGGCAATGTCGGCGGCTTCGAAGGCCGCGTTCGCCACGCCTTCTTCGCCGCAGCGTTCCCGCGCGATGCGGATCATGGCGGGCGCGATATCGGTGCCGGTGATGTGGGTCAGGTGCGGGGCCAGCTTTCTTGCGGTCCCACCCGTGCCGCAGCCGACCTCCAGCGCGATGTCGGCCTGGCTCAGGTACGATCGTGTCCGCGCCAATGTGTATTCATAGGATTCGGTGTCGCGGATCGGCATTTTCGCATAGCGCGGGGCCGCTTTGTCCCAGAAATTTCTTGCAGATATCATGTGATGTCTCCTTTGCCCCTGCCTCTAGCCGCTGCCCGCAGGGTTGGAAATTGCCGAAACCCGCATCCATGATATACAAATTTGCATGAAACCTGCGCCCCCAAGTTTTGACTGGTCCCACGCCCGCGCCTTTCTGGCGACTGCGGACATGGGGACGTTCTCGGCCGCTGCCCGTCAGTTGGGACTGACCCAACCCACGCTCGGCCGCCAGGTGGCCGCGCTCGAGGACGAGTTGGGCGTGCTGCTTTTCGAACGGCTGGGCCGCTCTCTCGCCCTGACCGAGGCGGGGCGCGATCTTGCCGAACATATCCGCGACATGCAGGCCGCCGCAGATCGCGCCGCCCTGATGGCGCAGGGTCATTCGCAGGCAATCGAAGGAAATGTGCGCATCACCGCCAGCGACGTGATGTCGGCGTTCGTCCTGCCGCCGTTGCTTTCGGATTTGCGCAAACAGGCCCCGAAACTGGGCGTGGAGCTGATCGCGGCCAACGACATTCGCGACCTGATGCGCCGCGAGGCCGATATCGCGATCCGCCACGTTCAACCCGACCAGCCCGACCTGATCGCCCGAAAGCTGAAAGACGGGGCCGCCCGTTTCTATGCCTCCCGCGATTTCCTGGCATCAAGAGGACGACCCGAGGATGCCGCCGGGCTGACCGCATACGATCATATCCATTTCGGCCAGCCCGGCTGGATGGTCGATCACCTGCGGCCCCTGGGCATTCCCGTCGAAGACAGCAACTTTCCGTTCGGGTCCGAGAATGGGGTGGTCGCGTGGGAACTGGCCCGGCAGGGCCTTGGAATTGCGATCATGTGGGACAGGGTCGGCGATTCCTACGAGGACATGGAGCGCGTCTTGCCCGACATGGCCCCCCTCGCCTTTCCGGTCTGGCTGACGACGCACCGGGAACTGCACACCAGCCGGCGCATCCGGCTGGTGTTCGACGCACTGGCGGCGTTTCTGGCCTGACGGGCGTTACCCGCGCAACACGCCGCCCGTGGCCTTGGTCACCTTTTCCACGATCTTCTGGCTGACCGCTTCGATTTCAGCCTCTTTCAGCGTCTTGTCGGTCGGTTGCAGACGCACGGTGATGGCCAGCGATTTCTTGCCCTCGCCAAGGCTGCCGCCGATGAACTCGTCAAAGACGCGCACACTGTCGATCAGCGCCTTGTCGGCACCCGCAGCCGCATTCACCAGGGTCAGCGCCTCGACATCGGCATCGACGACAAACGCGAAGTCGCGTTCGACCGCCTGCAGGTCATGCAGGGTCAGCGCGCCACGGCTGGCTGTCTTGTTCTTGGGCTCGGGGATCTCGGCGGGCCAGATGGTAAAGGCCACGGCGGGGCCTTTGACATCCATCTCGCGCAGCACCTTGGGGTGCAGTTCGCCAAAGACGGCCAGTTGTTTCTTGGGTCCAAGGCAGATCACGCCGTGGCGGCCCGGGTGGAACCAATCCGGCCCGTTGCGCATGATCTGCGCCTTTTCCGGTGCGCCAAGCGCGGACAGGATCGCCTCGACATCGGCCTTGGCATCGTAAAGGTCCACCGCGCGCGCCGCACCATGCACATCCTTCGGTGCGGTCCGTCCGATCAGAACGCCGCTGACGGCAACCGCCTGTTCGCCCGGTTCGCCACCCGAAAAGGCGGGGCCGACCTCGAACAGGGCCAAATCCACGATCCCGCGCGCCTGGTTGCGTGCGGCGGCCTGCAAAAGGCCCGGCAACAGATCGGGGCGCATGTGGCTCATCTCCGAGCTGATCGGGTTGGCCAGCATGGTCGCGTCATCGCCGCCACCGAACAGCGTGGCCGACGCCTTGTCGATGAAGCTGTAGGTGACGCATTCGTTATACCCCAGCGCCGCCGCCGTGCGCCGCGCGATCTGTTCGCGCTTCTGGCTGCTTGTCATCACCGGCGCAGGCACGCCGACATTCGCCCGCGGCATCGGCTTGCCTTCCAGCTTGGTGAGGGACGCGACGCGCGCCACCTCTTCCACGAGGTCGGCCTCACCCATGACATCCGGCCGCCAGCTCGGCACCCAGGCCATGTTGCCCTCGAGCCGGAAACCAAGCGCCTCGAGCGTTGCACGCTGCTGCGCCTCGGGAATGTCCATGCCGACAAGGCTTTGCACACGGGCGGGTTTCAGTTCGTAGGCGCGCGCGGTGTCCGGCACCTCACCTGCGACGACAACCTCGGACGGCTCGCCGCCGCAGAGGTCCAGGATCATCGCAGTCGCGTCTTCGATGGCCTGCATGTTGTATTGCGGGTCGATGCCGCGTTCGTTGCGGTAGCGCGCATCGGAATTGATCTTGAGCGCGCGGCCGGTGTGGGCAATCTGCACGCGGTCCCAGACAGCGGCTTCGAGGAACACGTTCACCGTGCCTTCGGTGCAGCCGGTTTCCAGCCCGCCCATGATCCCGGCGATGGATTCGATGGCCTTGTCGTCGGAGATCACCACCTGGCCTTCGGAGAAGGTGTATTCCTTTTCATCCAGACCGATCAGCGTCTCGCCGCCCTTGGCGCGGTGAATGCGCAGGTTGCCCTGCACCTTGTCGGCGTCGAACACATGCAGCGGGCGGTTCCGGTCGAAGGTGAAATAGTTCGTCACGTCCACCAGCGCGCTGATCGGGCGCAGGCCGATGGCGCGCAGTTGATCCTGCAGCCATTTCGGGCTGGGGCCGTTCTTGACGCCCCGGATCAGGCGGCCGGCGAAAACCTCGCATCCGTTCTGCCGCGTGTCCTCGTCAATCGAGACAGTGATGGGCGACGGAAACGTGCCGGCGATCTTGTGCTCTTCGACGGGTTTCATTGTGCCAAGGCCACGGGCCGCCAGGTCACGCGCGATGCCGCGTACGCCCAGGGCATCCTGGCGGTTCGGCGTGATCGCGATCTCGATTACCGGGTCGACCTTGTCGGGTGCGTTCTGCGCCAGCCAGTCCGTGAATTTCTGACCCACCTCGCCTGAAGGAAGTTCGATGATGCCGTCATGTTCGTCCGACAGTTCAAGTTCGCGCTCGGACGCCATCATGCCATGGCTTTCCACGCCGCGGATCTTGCCCACCGACAGGGTCACGTCGATGCCCGGCACGTAGTCGCCCGGCTTGGCCAGAACCACGGTGATGCCTGCACGCGCATTGGGTGCGCCGCAGACGATCTGCTTGATGCCTTCGTCGGTTTCGACCATGCACACGCGCAGCCTGTCGGCATCCGGGTGCTGCTCGGCCGATTGCACGCGGGCCAGCGTAAAGGCGCCAAGGCGTGCGGCCGGGTCGGTTACCCCCTCGACCTCGAGCCCGAGATCGGTCAGGGCGTAAAGGATGTCATCAAGCGTCGCGGTCGTGTCCAGGTGGCGTTTCAGCCAGGAAAGCGTGAATTTCATGGGCCTGCTGCGGGTTATGTGGCGTGTTGGCCTGCTCATAGCCCATCCCGGCCACGGGTGAAAGGGCCTGCGCGGGGGCGATCATGTCAATCCATGCCAGGAATTCCGAGGCCCGCACCGCAGGAGAAAGATCGCGCGCATCGGCACCAAGATGCAGCCCCAGCGCCGGGTTGCCGTCGATTGCTTGAAGAAGTTCGACAAGGCGGGACTGCTCGGTAAAAATCCCGTCCGCATCGCTCAGGTAGGCGGCGATACCCCCGGCACCCAGTTCCGGGTGGTATTGCGTGCCCCAGATGCGCATGCCGCCGGTTTCGCAGGCCACCGCCTGCACTGCGGAATGATCGTTTCCCGCCAGCAGGTTCATGCAGTCGGGCAGCACGGTCACCTCGTCGCGATGAACGGAGGGCGCCGCATAGCCGGGCATGCGCGCGGCCAGCATCGGGTGGTATTGCCCCACCCCGGTCAGCCAGATATCGCGCGCCATCCCGACCTCCAGCCCGTTCGGCGATGCCCCGACTGCGCCGCCCAGCACGACAGCGGCCAGCTGCATGCCGTTGCAACTGCCCCAGACCGGCAGACCCGCGTTCAGCACCACCTCGAACGCGGCACGTTGCGGCGCGGCCTCGGTTGCGTCGACCGACCAGGGCTCGGCCGCGCCGGTAAAGATCACCGCGTCGATATCCTCGAGATCGCAAAGCGACAAAGGCATCGCATAGGGCGCGGCAATGCGCGTGTGCAGATCGGGACGAACGCCGGCCAGCGTATCGACGAACGCGGTGGCGCCCGCGCGTCCGCGCGCGACGGTTGCGGGGGTGTTTCCTTCGACGATCAGGATGGTGGTCATCGGCGCAGCTCCGGCAGAACGTTGCAAAACTGCGCGGTTATCGCCCGAAATCGCGCGGTTTTCGCAGCCGATTGCGACAGGCGCCTTGCCGATTGCGGCGCGTCAATCGCCGACGCGATCGGCCAGCTGGTCGATCCGCCCCATGCGCCAAAGCTGGATTTCGCGCGCAAGCCGCAGTGTCGGCTTCATGCAGAAAAACACCGACCCCACGATGAAAAGCCAGACCGCCGGGCGTTCATAATCGGGAAATAGGAACAGGACGGAGCCAACGAGAAACGAGATCGCCGCCAGGAAGTCGACGGCCGTATGCGCAATCTCATAGGCGGCATAGACCCGGCGCGTGGCTGCGTTGCGTTCGCGGTTTTCATGGGAAAACAGGGGCATGGGCACTCCAACGTTGGGATGCCCCTACCCTGCGCGCCATGCCCCCGAGGGGCAAGCCCCCGGTTTAGCGGCTCAGACCGCCACGGATCGTCGGCACGTCCAGCGCCGAAAAGCCGTAGTGGCGCAGCCAGCGCAGGTCGCTGTCGAAGAACGCGCGCAGGTCGGGGATGCCGTATTTCAGCATCGCGATCCGGTCGATGCCCATGCCGAAGGCGAAACCCTGCCATTCGTCGGGGTCGATCCCGCCGGCGCGCAGCACATGGGGATGCACCATGCCGCTGCCCAGCACCTCGAGCCAGTCGTCGCCTTCGCCCACCTTGACGGTACCGTCCTGCCACGAACACTGGATGTCGACCTCGGCCGAAGGTTCGGTAAAGGGGAAATGCGATGCGCGGAAACGGGTTTTCACGCTGGTTCCGAAATAGGCGGAAAAGAACTCTTCCAGCACCCATTTCAGGTTCGCCATCGAAATGTCGCGGTCGATGGCCAGCCCTTCGACCTGGTGGAACATGGGCGTGTGCGTCTGGTCATAGTCGGCACGGTACACACCGCCCGGGCAGATGATGCGGATGGGCGCGCCCTGCGCCTCCATCGAGCGGATCTGCACCGGCGAGGTATGCGTGCGCAGCACGTAAGGCGGACGGTCATCGCCGTCTTCGCGGTGCATGTAGAACGTGTCCATCTCGGCGCGGGCGGGATGGTGGCCGGGGATGTTCAGCGCGTCGAAATTGTACCAGTCGCTTTCGATGCGCGGACCTTCGGCCACGGCAAATCCCATGTCGGCGAAGATCGCCGTCACCTCTTCGGTCACCTGGCTGACCGGGTGGATGGTGCCCTGGCGGCGGTCGCGCGCGGGCAGCGTCACATCCAGCCATTCTGTTTTCAGCCGTTCGTTCAGTGCGGCATCTTCCAGCGCCACCTTCTTGGCGGCGATGGCGCTGTTGATCTCGTCCTTGAGCGCATTGAGAGCGGGACCGGCGGCTTTGCGCTCTTCGGGGTCCATCTTGCCCAGTTCCCGCATCTTCAGGCTGATTTCACCCTTCTTGCCAAGGGCCTGAAGGCGCACGTCCTCCAGCGTGGCCTCGTCGGCCGCCTTGGCGATAAGGTCGATATAGGTGTTGCGCAGGTCGTCCATCTTGGCCTCGTTCCGCAGGGTCGGCGCCTGACTAGCCGCCCCCGGCTGAAAGCGCAAGCGCCGCGCGCCTATCCGCCGAATCCGAGGCGCTGTTTCAACTGCAAAAGCCCCACCAGCGCGGCATCGCGCCGTTCGGGCAATGTATCGGCATCCAGTGCCGCCAGTTCGTCCTCGACCCCGGCGATCAGCGCGTCGATCGTGGCGGTGTCGAGTGTCGGGCTGCCCAGTTCGGCCCAACGCGCCTGCTGCGCCGGGCCGAGATGGGTGATGTAGTGGCGAAACCCGCCCGCGCCCCCGCCCAGGTGATAGGTCAGGTGCGGGCCCATCAACGCCCACCGCAGGCCCGGCCCCGCCGATACGGCGCGGTCGACATCCGCCACGCTGGCCACACCTTCGGCGACAAGGTGAACCGCCTCGCGGTAAAGCGCGGCGGTCAGGCGGTTGGCCACATGCCCACGCAATTCGCGTTGCGGCACGATCACCTCGCGGCCGAGGTTTTCATAGAACGCGCGCGCGGCTTCCACCGCCTGCGGTGTTGTCGCCTGCCCGGCCACCAGTTCGACCAGCGGGATCAGGTGCGGCGGGTTGAAGGGATGGCCGACAAGGATACGGCCGGGATGGGACGCCCGCGCCTGAATTTCGCTGGGCAACAGCGCCGAGCTGGACGAGGCGATCACGGTTTCGGGCGCTATGCAGGATTCCACACGGGCAATGATGGCGTGTTTCACCTCGAGGCGATCGGGGCCACATTCCTGCACGAAATCAATATCCTGGCAGGCCAAGCTCATGTCCGGCGTCACGACCAGCCGGGCAAGTGCCTTATCGACATCCAGATCGGTCAGGCCAAGCGCCTGCAGATCGGGCCAGGCCGCGCGCACACGGGCAGCGACCTGATCCGCGGTGTTCCCATCGGGCTCATGCACCCGCACCGACAGCCCCTGCGCCACGAACAGCGCCGCCCAGGATGCCCCGATCAGCCCGCCGCCGATCACTGCCACGTTGCGTATGTCGGCCATCGCTGTCCCCTGCTGCTTCATCTTGCCAGAAATACTTGGCCCCGCCCGAAATCAAAAGCGTGAGCGCCAGGCAAAAAAGAAAAACGCCGCCAGTTTGACCCGGCGGCGTTCGCAATGCTTGGATGCGGCGGGCCGATCAGGCGGCCAGCGCGCCTTTCGCCTGGTCGACGATGGCACCGAATGCTTCGGGCTCGTGCACGGCGAGATCGGCCAGAACCTTGCGGTCCACCTCGATGCCGGCCAGCGTCAGGCCGTTGATGAAGCGCGAATAGGTCAGCGATTCATCGTGGGCGCGCACGGCGGCGTTGATCCGCTGAATCCACAGCGCACGGAAATTGCGCTTGCGGTTCTTGCGGTCGCGGGTGGCGTACTGGTTTGCTTTGTCGACCGCCTGGCGGGCGACCTTGAAGGTGTTCTTGCGGCGGCCGTAATAGCCTTTGGCTGCCTTGATGACCTTCTTGTGACGGGCGTGGGTGGTGGTTCCGCCTTTGACTCGGGACATGGTTCAGGCCTCCTTAGCGCGCGTAGGGCATCATCGGCTTGATGATCTGCTCATCAGCCTTGGACAGCGTGGTGGTTCCCCGCGCATCGCGGATGAACTTGTTGGTGCGCTTGATCATGCCGTGGCGTTTGCCGGCCTGGCCTGCCTTGATCCGGCCCTTGGCCGTCACCTTGAACCGCTTCTTGCAGCTCGACTTCGTCTTCAACTTGGGCATTTCCGTCTCCTTTTTTAGGTCGGTTCACGCACGACTCGGCATGCCACTCCGGCCGGCCGCGCGAGGTAGAGAGCGCCGTATAGAAGCCAAAGGCCCGGTTGGCAAGACCGAATTGCCGTCAGATGAACCGCGCCAGGACGCGTACGAACACCTCGGGAATTTCCTCGAGCCGGTAACCGCCCGGTTCGTTGACGATCCCCCAGACCAGGAACGCGCCCCCCACCATCAGCACGAGCGTCGCGACACGGGGCGCGCGGCGGTCGGAAAAGGCGCTGACGATCGACGGTATCGAAAACACGCACAAGACAAGCCCGAAGATAAAGGCCAGATCGCTGTCGAAGACCATGGTACTGCCCTGCTTGTTTTTATTGACGTGACGGCAGGTTACTCTGGATCGGTGGCGAAAATCAAATGTTCCGCACAGGGTGCCACGCGCAGGATGTTGGTCGTGCCGGGCACGTTGAACGGCACGCCGGCGATGACGAGGATCTGATCCTCTTCGCTGGCATAGCCCTGTGCCCGCGCGGCCCGGGCGGCGTTGACGACGGCCATCTTGAAGCGCGTAAGCTCGCCGGTCATGACGCAGTTGACCCCCCAGGTCAGGGCCATGCGCCGCGCGGTGCCGCGGATCGAGGTCATGCCGATGATCGGCACGCGCGGCCGTTCGCGCGCGGTCAGCGCGGCGGTGGTGCCGCTTTCGGTGTAGCAGCAGATCGCCTTGATGTCGGTGGTCTCGGCGATCTCGCGGGCGGCGGCGACGATTCCGTCGGCCACGGTGTGGCGTTCGGCGCGGCGGCTGGCCTCGATCACCTCGATGTAGGTGGGGTCGTTCTCTACCTCGATGGCGACGTTGTCCATCGTCGTTACGGCCTCGACCGGGTAGTCGCCCGCGGCCGATTCCGCGCTCAGCATGATGGCGTCGGCACCTTCGTATATGGCGGTGGCCACGTCCGACACCTCGGCGCGGGTCGGCATGGGGGATTCGATCATCGATTCCAGCATCTGCGTCGCCACGATCACAGGCTTGGCCGCCGCGCGGCACTTGCGCACCAGCCGCTTCTGGATCGGCGGCACGTTCTGCACCGGCAATTCGACGCCAAGATCGCCGCGCGCGACCATGATCCCGTCGCTGACCGCAAGGATGTCGTCGAACGCTTTGACCGCGGCCGGTTTCTCGATCTTGGACAGGATCGCGGCGCGGCCGTCGGCCAGGCTACGGGCCTCTTCGACATCGGCGGGTCGCTGCACGAAGGACAGCGCCAGCCAGTCCACGCCAAGCTGGCAGACGAATTCCAGATCGGCCCGGTCCTTTTCCGACAAGGCCGCCAGCGGCAGCACCACGTCGGGCACGTTCACGCCCTTGCGGTTCGAGATCGTGCCGCCCACCGTGACGGTGCAATCGGCGAAATCCTTACCGCAATCGCGCACCGTCAGGCGGATCTTGCCGTCATTGACCAACAGCCGCGCGCCTGGTTCCAGCACGGCGAAAATCTCGGGATGCGGCAGGCAGACGCGGGCCGCATCGCCCGGCGCGGTATCGAGATCGAGGCGGAAGGACGCGCCCTCGACCAGCTCTTCTTCGCCATTGGCAAACTCGCCCACGCGCAGTTTCGGCCCCTGCAGGTCGGCCAGAATCGCGATCGGGCTGTCGAGGTCGCGTTCGACCTGACGGATCATGGCGTGGCGCGCACGGATTTCGTCGTGGCTGCCATGGCTCATGTTCAGGCGAAACACATCGGCGCCCGCCTCGTGCAGGGCGCGGATCATGTCATAATCGTTCGAAGCTGGCCCCAGCGTTGCGACGATTTTCACGTTGCGGTGGCGTCTCATCCTGCCCCTTTCTTTTTCTTGCACGCAGCAGCGCGTTTTTCGGCCGGCGGCAATTCCATTCCGGCTGTTTCTGTCCTAGAGCGTGCGCAAAGGAAATGACAGCCCGATGACATACGAACCCTTTGAAATCGTCAATGGCGAGGCGCGCTCGCGCTGGCTGATCACCTGCGATCATGCTGCCAACACAGTGCCGCCCTTCGTGAATGGCGGGCAGCTGGGTCTGGCCGCGGGCGACATGCAGCGCCACATCGCCTATGATGTGGGCGCCGCGGGTGTCGCGCGCGAACTGGCGCGTCTGCTCGATGCCCCGGCGGTCCTGTCGAATTTCTCGCGCCTGGTGATCGATCCTAACCGCGGCGAGGACGACCCGACCCTGTTGATGAAGCTTTATGACGGCACGATCATTCCGGGCAACCGCCATGCCGGCCCGGACGCGCTGCAAGAGCGGCTGAACCGCTGCTACCGGCCCTATCACGATGCCGTCGCGCGCCTTGCCGCGCGGCAGGACGACACGGTGATCGTGTCGATCCATTCCTACACCAGGCAGCTTCAGGGGCGTGCACCCCGGCCCTGGCATGTCGGCATCCTCTATGCCGCAGACACCCGGTTTTCCAAACCCTTGCTGGACCTGCTGCGGGCCGAATCCGATTTGTGCGTGGGCGAAAACGAACCCTATGGCGGGCACCTGCCAGGCGACGCGATCGCGCGCCACGCCATCGCCCACCAGCGCCACAACACGCTGATCGAAATCCGCAACGACCTGATCGAAACGGATGACGATCAAATCGCATGGGCCGCGCGCCTGGCCCCCCTGCTGCGGCGGGCGCTGGCGCATGTGGGCGATTGACCTGCCCGAACGCAGCCGCCACATTCCGCCCAGGCACGAAGGAGGGCACCATGGACGACCAGACCCGCATCGAGATCGAAGCCGCCGCATTCCGTCGGCTGCGTCAGCACCTGATGGAAGACCGCAAGGACGTGCAGAACATCGACCTGATGAACCTGGCCGGGTTCTGCCGCAACTGCCTGGCGCGCTGGTATCAGGAAGCTGCCGCAGAGCGCGGCATCGAGATGTCGAAGGACGCCGCGCGCGAGGTGTATTACGGCATGCCCTACGACCAGTGGAAATCCGAGAACCAGGCCGAGGCAAGCGCCGAAAAACAGGCCGCCTTCAAGGTCGCTTTTGCCGAGAATGTAGGAAAGGATCAGGGCTGAGCGCGCGGCGCCTGTTTGATCATATTCAACCTTGCGCAGGTTGCGCGCGCGGTCTAGCAACTTGCGCATGACAGATATCGCCCAGACTCAGACCAGTGACTCGCGCGCCAGGCGCAACGTGATCGTGCTTGTGCTGGCGCAGGCCATTCTGGGCGCGCAGATGCCGATGATTTTCACCATTGGCGGTCTGGCAGGGCAATCCCTGGCCAGCAATCCGTGCTGGGCGACGCTGCCCATCTCGCTCATCGTGCTCGGCTCGATGATGGCGGCGACGCCGGTGTCGCACCTGATGCAGAAATACGGCCGGCGCGCGGGGTTCTGGATCGGAACGACCTGCGGTGCGCTTGGCGGCGCGATCGGCGCCTACGGCCTTTACCTGGCCTCTTTCCCGGTGTTCCTGCTGGGCAGCCTGATCACCGGCGTCTACATGTCGGCGCAGGGGTTCTACCGCTTTGCGGCCGCCGACACGGCCTCGGACGATTTCCGCCCCAAGGCGATCTCCTATGTCATGGCGGGCGGGCTGGCCTCGGCGATTATCGGGCCGCAACTGGTCAAGGTGACCAGCCAGGCGATGGTGATCCCGTTCATGGGCACATACCTGGCGGTGATCGCGGTCAATGTCATCGGGTCGCTGCTGTTTCTGTTCCTGGACATTCCCAAACCCCCGGTCCCGAGCGAGGACGCCCCCCGTGGCCGGACCCGCTGGGAGCTGATCACGACACCCGTGATCACCGTGGCGGTGATCTGCGCCATGGTGTCCTATGCGCTGATGAACCTTGTCATGACCTCGACGCCACTGGCGGTGGTGGGCTGCGGGTTCGAAGAAGGCACCGCCGCCGATGTCGTGACCGCCCATGTTCTGGCGATGTATGTGCCCAGCTTCTTCACAGGCCACCTGATCGCCCGGTTCGGCGTGACCAAAATCGTCGCTGCGGGCCTGACCATCCTTGCCGCGGCTGGCGTGGTCGCGCTGCAGGGTGTCGAGTTGGAAAACTTCTTCATCGCGCTGATCCTGCTGGGCGTCGGCTGGAATTTCGGCTTCATCGGCGCGACCACGATGCTGGCCGGCGCGCATGAGGCCCATGAACGCGGCCGCATGCAGGGCATGAACGACCTGATCGTGTTCGGCGGCGTGACGTTCGCCTCGCTGTCGTCGGGCGGGCTGATGAACTGCTCTGGCGGCAATGCGGTGGAAGGCTGGGCCAGCGTCAACCTGGCCATGGCGCCCTTCCTGATGCTGGCGGGCGGCGCGCTGATCTGGCTCGCGCTGCGCCCGAAGGAAGACATGTGACGCGGTCCCGCCGCGCAGCTGGCCCCTGCCGTTTTCTCTTTCCCGAAATATCCCGGGGGTGAATTGGGCCGCAGGCCCAAGAGGGGGGAGCGCCCCCTGCCCGGTCGGATCGGCATAGCCGATCCGATCCAAAAAAATCAAACCTTGCGCAGCGCCAGCACGGCGTTCAGGCCGCCGAACGCAAAGGCGTTGGACAAGGCGACCCCGACCTTGGCCTCGCGCGCCTCGTTCGGCACCACGTCCAGCGCGCATTCGGGATCGAACTCTTCATATCCGATCGTGGGCGCGATCACCCCGTCCCGCAGTGCCATGATACAGGCCAGCAACTCGACCGCCCCGGTGGCGCCGATCAGGTGGCCGTGCATCGATTTCGTGGACGATATCATAAGCTCGTCGGCATGACGCCCGAACACGTCCGCCACCGCCGCGCATTCCGTCTTGTCGTTCGCCGCGGTCCCGGTGCCGTGGGCGTTGATGTAACGCACATCTTCAGGGTTCAGCCGTGCATCCGCCAGCGCCCCCGCGATCGCGCGTGCCGCCCCCTGTTTCGAGGGCATCACGATGTCCGAGGCATCCGACGACATCGCATAGCCTACCACCTCGGCCAGGATTTCGGCGCCGCGTTTCTTGGCGTGCTCGTATTCCTCGAACACGAAGATGCCCGCGCCTTCGCCCTGCACCATCCCGTTGCGATTGGCGGAAAACGGGCGGCAGGCGTCCTTGGACATGACGCGCAACCCTTCCCAGGCCTTCACGCCGCCAAAGCACAGCATCGATTCCGATCCGCCTGTCACCATCGCGGGCGCCATGCCCGAACGCACCATCTGGAATGCCTGGGCCATCGCGTGGTTCGAAGATGCGCAGGCGGTCGACACGGTAAAGGACGGGCCCTTGAGGTTATACTCCATGCTGATATGCGAGCAGGCTGCGTTGTTCATTAGCTTTGGCACGACAAAGGGGTGTACGCGGTTCTTCCCCTCTTCGTAAACGGCGCGGTAGTTGTCGTCCCAGGTGCTGACCCCGCCGCCCGCAGTGCCCAGAACGACACCGGCACGCGCGGCCAGTTCCCCGGTGAATTCCAGGCCGGCCTGGCCGATCGCCTCTTTCGCGGCCACCAGCGTGAACTGGGTGAACCGGTCGTAAAGCGTCATTTGCTGGCGGTTGAAGCGGCCCTCGGCCTCGAATCCCTTCACCTGGCCGCCGATGGCGATGGACAGGCGGTCGACGTCACGGAACTCCAGCGGGCCAATGCCGCAGCGGCCTTCGCGCATGGCCTCGAGCGTTTCGGGCACATCATGTCCAAGCGCGTTGATCGTGCCCGCGCCCGTGATGACGACGCGTTTCATCCGTGTTGCTCGGCCACGAGTTTTTCGATGCCTTCGACGATCTTCGCCACCGACGAGATGTCGAAATCGCTTTGATCGGGTTCGTTCGCGTTGAAGGGCACCGAGATGTCGAAGGCCTCTTCGATGGCGAAGATGGATTCGACCAGCCCAAGGCTGTCGATGCCCAGATCCTCGAGCGTGCTGTCCATCGTGACATCCGACGGTTCAAGCACCGCCTGCTCGGCGATGATCCCGATCACCTTGTCCTTGACGCTCATACCCGAACCTCCTGGTTTTCTGGCGCTGATTTAGTCACTCTGGCCCGGCTTGAAAACCGCTTTCTGCAAAGCAGCCACCTGTCCGATCAGGCGCGGCAGGCGGCGCAGCGCCTTGTAGGTTTCGATATGTGTGTCCATCTTCATCGCCGGATACCCCAGCATCACGCGGCCCGCGGGCACATTGGCCAGCACCTTGGTCGCGCCTCCGGTGATCACGTTGTCACCGATGAACAGATTGTCGCTGACGCCCGTCTGTCCGCCCAGGACCACGTTGTTGCCCACGCGGGTCGAGCCCGCGACGCCGACCTGTGCGCAGATCAGGCAATCGTTACCGATCACGACGTTGTGGCCGATCTGGGCAAGGTTGTCGAACTTCACGCCGTTGCCGATTTCGGTGTCGCGCACGGTGCCGCGGTCGATGCAGCTGTTCGCGCCCAACTCCACATCGTCGCCGATCCTGACCGAGCCCAACGAATGAATCCGCGCATAGGACTGGCTGGCGATTTCACCCTGATCCCCAAGGCTGTCGCGGACCCGTTCGATATTGCTTTCCTCGGGGGTAACAAAGGAAAACCCGTCCCCGCCGACGACCGCCCCGGGCTGCGCGATGAACCGTGCGCCGATCCGCACACGCGCCCCGATCCGCACGGCTTCGCGCAGATAGGCGCCGGGCCCGATATGCGCATCCGCACCGATGAAACACTGCGGCCCGATCACCGATCCCGCGCCGATCCTTGCACCCGCCGAGATCACGGCCAGCGGGCCTACGCTGACGCCCTCGCCCAGATCGGCGGCCGGGTCGATCACGGCCGAGGGGTGAATCCCTTCGGCAAAGCCCTGCCCCGGGTCCATCATCGCGCTGAGACCCGCCATCGCGAAACGCGGGCGCGGCGCGACGATGGCGGCCTTTAGCCCCATGGCCTGCCAGTCGGCCCCGTCCCAGACCAGCGCGGCGCGCGCCTGTCCCTGCGGCAGGGTTTCGGCAAAAGCCGGCTTCATCGCCAGCGCCAGGTCGTCCGGGCCCGCCACCGCGGGCTCGGCCACGCCAGTGACGCGCAAGTCGGACGCACCTAGGGCAACAGCCCCGAGCGCATCGGCGATTTCCCTGATCGTGTGGCTCATCTCTCGGACCCCGAATTCTTCGGGGCAGACTTATCCCCGAACCGCGCGCAGCGCCACCCCTGCGTCGCTGAGCGCATTCCAGATCCGCGCGTCACGTCCATAGACATCGCGGCGATACTGCATGTGCCCCTTGGCCTTGGTGAAGGCCGTGCGATAGATCAGATGGACCGGCACGGGTTCATCCAGCGGAACGACGGTTTCCACACCGGTGTTCAGCTTGGACCTGAAGAACCCTTCGGGATCGTTCGTCTGCTTCGCCAGCAGCGTGTAGGCGAATTCGAAGGGCTGCTGCAGACGGATGCAGCCATGCGAATAGGCGCGCACCTCGCGGGCAAAGAGGTTCTTTGCCGGCGTGTCGTGCAGGTAGATGTTGTACTTGTTCGGGAACATGAACTTCACCAGGCCGAGCGCGTTGCGCTGACCCGGGGGCTGCTTAATGTTGAACGGAAAATTCCGCGCCGTGTAGGCGCCGAAATTCACCGCCGAGCGGCTGACCGTGCGACCGCGCGAATCCACCAGCCGCAGGTGCCCCGCGGCGTTCGGGTTGCGCTGGAACATCGGCAGATATTCCTTGACCGCGATGGAACGCGGCACGTTCCAGGTGGGGTTGATCACCATGAATTCCATCACGTCCGAAAACTCGGGGCTGCGGCGGTCCGAGGCGGTTGCCCCCACGACCGAGCGCGTCTCGAAGGTCAGCGTGTCGTTATCCATGACCTTTGCGGTGAAATCCGTCAGGTTGACCAGGATGTGGCGTTTGCCGCGCGGCATGTTCATCCACCGCTCGCGCTCCATCGCGACAAGAACGGACCGCAGGCGATCGTCCACGCCCTTGTTGATCTCTTCCATGGTCGATGCGCCCGCCACGCCATCGGGTTCGAGCCCGTGGGCAAGCTGGAACTGCTGCACCGCTTTCTGGATGTTGGCATCAAAGGTCTGCGTCGTGGTGCGGCGCAGGAAACCCATTGCGATCAATCGGTTGCGCAGCGCCACCACGGCAGCGCCGGTTTCCGCGGGCTTGAGCGATTTCGATGGCACGACAGCACCCCAGCCGCCCGACCCGAGAAGCGATTCAAGCTTGGCCTTTTCCTTGACCAGCCGCGCATATTCGTTGCTTTTCGGCGGCAAGGCGCGGAAGAAACTGCGCGGGTTCGACTTGGCGAAATTCACCAGATAGGACAGCCGGTCGCGGTATGGCACCTCGCGCTTGATGTCATTGTCGACGCGGCCCGGCACCAGGACACCCGTCTGGATGTCGCGTGCGAATTGCAGGAAAACGCGGCTCATCTCGACCTCGACGACGCCGCGCGCCTTGGGCGTCTTGGCGGCTTCGAGTTGGGCAAGCAGGCCATCGACGTCGTAGCGCGCGGCCGGCAACCCGTGTTCGGGCGCTTCGCGCAGGGCCTCGATCAGGGCGCGCCGCTTGGAATTGGCGTTGGCCGCTGTCCAGAAAGGCTTGTAATCGCGGGCCTGGTAGAAGGCGGCGATGTGCTGATCGCGGGCCGCCGAACTGGCGACGGCCTGCTTGAATGCCGTCATCTCGGCCTGCGCGGGCGCGGTCAGGGAAAGCGAAACAAAAAGGGCAAAAACCCCGGCCATGAACCGGAGAAATCCGGGTCGGGTCGGTGAAAGCAGCATTGTCGTCCTCTCGGGTCAAATGGCGGGTGCGGGCGAACAGATGCATCCTTGATGCGTAAACGGCGCCGCCCTGTCCATTCACAATCCCGAACAGGGTGAAAGCTTTTTAAGATTGATGCAGCGGCACCGCGGGATTCGGGGTTTTGCGCCACAGGCGCGACGCATTGCGCAGAAAATTGCCGAAAACTCTTGATAATCCGCATTGTAATGAATCCGCGCTTGGACCGCGATTCGAGATGTGCAATAAAACCCGTGCATCTGGGGATGAGATGGCAGAAGCCGTGCAACGCCACGGCGTGAAACAGGTAAGCGACGGGACGGGCGCTAGAGACATGACGGAACAGCGTGACGCGGGCATTTCCCGCCGGGCACTTTTGGGCGCATTCGCAGCAACGACCATATCGGCAGCGCCAACATTCTCACACGCAGCAGGCTTTCTTCGCGGATCGGGCGACATCCGACGCATCAAGATGTATAGCGGGCGCACAGGCGAACGGCTGGACATGATCTATTGGATCGAAGGCGAATACATCGGCGACGCGATCCGGGAAATCACCCATTTCATGCGGGACTGGCGCAACAACAAGACCATGGATATCGATCTTCGCACGGTCGACATCATGGCGGCGGCGCATAACCTGATGGACGTGAACGAACCCTACATGTTGCTGTCGGGCTACCGCAGCCCCGAAACCAACGCCATGCTGCGCAGCCGTTCGTCGGGCGTGGCCAAGAATTCGCGCCACATGCGCGGCCAGGCCGCCGACCTGCGGCTGGCGTCGCGCTCGGTGAACCAGATGGCCCGCGCCGCGGCCGCCTGCCGTGCCGGCGGTGTCGGACGCTATTCGCGCTCGAACTTCGTCCACATGGATTGCGGCCCGGTACGCAGCTGGGGCAGCTGACCCACCCGCAATTCCGCCAAGTTCAAAATCGTGTCGACCGTCCCGCTTCGGGGCGGTTTTTTGTTGCGCACCACCGCTTTGCAGCGAATATCACCACATGACAAACGCATCCCATTCCACCCTGGGCGTTCTGCCCTCCGTTCCTTTGCTTGTGATCGTACAGGCCGTGGTTTCCGCGGCATCCCTGGTCGTTGAGATCGTGGCGGGACGGATGCTTGCACCCTATGTCGGCATGTCGCTTTACACCTGGACGTCGATCATCGCGGTCGTGCTGGCCGGGTTCTCGGCGGGGCATTGGGCCGGTGGCCGGATCGCCGAAATGGACAGTGGCCGCGCGCTGCGCTGGACGGGATGGAGCATGGTCGGCGCTGCGCTGACGACCGCGGCCGCCCTGTTTCTTTTACGCTGGGGGGCAAGCATTGTCCTGCCGATGACCGAGAACCAGATCGTCGCTATCGTGGCTTTGTGTTCGATCGCGTTCTTCACGCCCTCGTTTTTCGCGGGCATCCCTGCACCGGTGCTGGCGCAGATCAGCGTGGCCGCGAATCCCGATGCCTCGGGGCGCGCGCTGGGGGCGATGTTCGCCGCCGGTGCGATTGGCGCCATCGCCGGCACTTTGCTGGCGGGTTTCGTCTTTATCTCGTGGCTGGGGTCGGTGGGCACCCTGGTGGCGGTCACGCTGTGCTATCTCGTGGCGGCCGGGCTGCTGTTGGTCTGGGCGCGGCGCGCGGGCGTGGCCGTCGCATGGCTTTGGGCCGGAGTATCGCTGGTGGCGGGCCTGGGCCTTGCCGGTGCGGCGCTGTCGCAACCCAGCCCCTGCACCCGCGAAAGCGATTATTTCTGCATCCGCACGGTGGATATCAGCGCCGATCCCAACAGCCCCGTGCACATGATGGTGCTGGATCACCTCGTGCATGGGCGCGGCGCGCGCGACCTGCCCCAGGTGATCTTTTACGACAGCGCGGCACTGTTTGACCTGCTGGCGCAGGCGCGGGTCGACGCTCCCGGGTTTTCAGCCTTCTTCATCGGAGGCGGTACGTATTCCGTTCCGCGAAAATGGGCACTTGCCACCCCGCCCGCGCGCATGACCGTGGCCGAAATCGACCCCGCCGTGACCGAAACTGCGGTCGAGGATTTCTGGTTCGATCCGGCCAGCGCCACCGTGCTGACCGAAGACGCGCGCGCCGCGCTGCGCACCCGGCCCGACCGGTATGACGTGATCGTGGGCGATGCCTTTACCGACATCGCCGTGCCGCCCCATCTGATCACGCGCGAGTTTTTCGAGCTGGTGCGCGACCGGCTTGAGCCCGGCGGCTCTTACCTGATGAACGTGGTCGACCATGCCGACAACCTGCGTGCGCTGGCATCAACCATCGCCACGCTGCGGCAGGTCTTTCCGGTCGTCGAAGTCTGGACCGAGGCGCGCCGCCCGGCCCCCGGCGAACGGCTGGTTTTCATCCTCGCCGCTGGGCAGACGGAAACGCCGGTCAGCCGCCTGAACGGCCGGACCCCCAATCCGATCCAGTTCGCGCGACTGGCCGACGACACTGTCGAGGCAATCGTGATAACACGCGCGCCCATCGTGCTGACCGACGATTTCGCCCCGATCGACCGTTTGATGGGCACACGGTTCTGACCGGCGGCGCGGCGGGGGTTGCATGCGGCCCCGGCGCGGGTGAAAAACGCCCCGACCCTGCCGGAGACAGCCATGCGCCCCTTTTTGATCCTGCAACTGCGCCCCGAAACAGAAGCGTCCGACGATGAATACGCGGCGTTTCTGGCCAAGGGCGGCATGTCGTCGGCCGAAACGCATCGCATCAGGCTCGACCAGGAGAACCTGCCCGGCGACATCGACCTGTCGGATTATTCCGGCGTGATCGTCGGCGGTGGCCCCGGTTGCGTCAGTGACGCGCCCGAAGACAAAGACCCGGTCGAGGCGCGGATCGAGGAACAGATACTGGCGCTGATGCCGGCGATCACCGAAAGCGACACGCCGTTCCTGGGATGCTGTTACGGGATCGGTATTCTTGCGCATCATCTGGGCGCGCGCGTCAGCAAGGACAATTACGGCGAACCGGTCGGCCCGGTCGACTGCACAATGACCCAAGCCGCCAAGGACGACCCGGTGATGGCGGGCCTGCCCGACCGCTTTGCCGCTTTCGTCGGTCACAAGGAGGCGGTCCAGCACCTGCCGGACGGTGCGGTTCACCTGCTGTCGTCGGCGCCCTGCCCGTTCCAGATGATCCGGGTCAGGCGTAACATCTATGCCACGCAGTTCCACCCGGAGGCCGATGGCGCGGTGTTCGAAACCCGCATCCGGCTATACCGCAACAAGGGGTATTTCCGCCCAGACGAGGCAGACGACCTGATCGCCACGTGCCGCGCGGCGCATGTGGACCAGCCCGAAAAGATCCTGCGCAATTTCGTGGCACGCTATCGCAGCTAGGGATCAGCCCAGCGGCAGGCGCTTTTCCACGATCCGCGAAAGGAGCGACGCGCCGACGGGCAGGATTTCCTTGCCCAGAACGAAACCGGGATTGTGCAGCGGCATATCGCCGGAATGGCCGACCATGCAATAGGCCCCCGGCACAACCTTTAGCATGTCGGCGAAATCCTCGGAGCCGGTCAGCGGCGTGGTGCGCTCGGACACCTTGTCGCCCCCCACCACCTCGCGCGCGGCGTCAAGATAGGCGTCAGAGAGGTCGGCATCGTTCAGCAGCACGTCAAAGACGTTGTGGCTGTCGAAATCGATTTCGACCCCATAGGCCAGCGCCGCGCCCTTGCACAGATCGGCCATGCGCGATTCCGCAAGATCGCGCATCTCGTCGCTGAAATAGCGGATCGTCCCGGCCAGACGCGCCTCGGCGGGCACGACATTGTAGGCCGCGCCGGAATGGATCTGCGTCACCGACACGACGCAGGTTTCGGTGGCGGGCACGTTGCGGCTGACCACGGTCTGGATCTGGCCCACCAGCGACGAGGCGATCACCAGCGCATCGCGCGACTGGTGCGGCATGGCGGCGTGGCTGCCCTGCCCGCGCACGGTAATGTCAAAGAACTGCGCGCCCGCCATGGCCGCCCCCTTGACCAGCGACACCTCGCCCGGTGCGGCCATAGGGTTGTTGTGCAGCCCGTAGATCTCGTCGCAGGGGAACCGTTCGAACAGCCCTTCGGCCAGCATTCGGCGCGCGCCGCCCAACCCCTCTTCGGCGGGTTGGAAGACGACCATCGCGGTGCCGTCGAAATTGCGGGTTTCGGCAAGGTAGCGGGCCGCGCCCAGCAGCATCGTGGTATGCCCGTCATGCCCGCAGGCATGCATCTTGCCCGCGCTTTGCGAGGCATAGGGCAGCCCGGTCGCCTCGTCGATGGGCAGCGCATCCATATCGGCCCGCAGCCCCACGCAGCGATTGCCCGTTCCCTTGCCCCGGATCAGCCCCACGACGCCCGTGCCGCCGATGCCGGTATGCACCTCGTCCACACCGTAGGCGCGCAGCTTTTCGGCCACGATCTGCGCGGTGCGGTTTTCCTCGAACCCGATTTCGGGATGGGCGTGCAGGTCTTCGAAGATATCGACCAGCTCGGCTTCGGCGGCGGCGATTTCGGGCATGACGGTCATGGCGGGCTCCGTTTGACTAGGCTTGGTGACGAATGTTGCCGCAACGGTAGCCGTGCCTGCCGCGGGTGTCGAGCGCGGGGCGCACCGGAAAGATGCCCGAACGGTCAAATGCCGGTTTTCCCTGCACGCATCTTGGGTCTAAGCTGGCCACGCGGCGCAGTCTGCCGCGGCAAATCCCGGACATGGCCCATGACACTCGACCCGCTTTCTCTTTCCGCCCGCAACCTTGCCAACCACATCGCCCGCGGTACGCTGAGCCCGGTCGATGTCACCCGCGCCACGCTGGATCGGGTGGCCGCGCTGAACCCGCAGATAAACGCCATCGTGCAGGATTGCGGTGACGAGGCAATGGAAGCCGCCGAGGCGCTGGACAAGCGCATCAAGGCGGGCGGGCGCGTGGGCAAACTGGCGGGCGTTCCGGTGACGATCAAGGTGATCACGGATCAGGCCGGCCACGCCACGACCAATGGCACGAAGCTGGCCGCCGATCTTGTCGCTGACGAAGACAGCCCCTTCGTCGCGCGGATGCGGGCCGAGGATGCGCTGATCATCGGGCGCACCAACACGCCGGCCTTTTCCTATCGCTGGTTCACGTCGAACGCGCAGCACGGCACCACGCTGAACCCGCGCAACGCCGATCTGACACCGGGCGGATCGTCAGGCGGGGCCGGCGCGGCGACGGCGGCGGGCCTCGGACATATCGCGCATGGCACCGATATCGCGGGCTCGATCCGCTATCCGGCCTATGCCTGCGGGGTGCAGGGTCTGCGCCCCTCGGTCGGCCGCGTGCCCAGCTACAACATGACAGGCGGGGCACGCCCGATCGGGCCGCAACTGATGGCGGTCAGCGGGCCGCTTGCCCTGCGCGTCGATGACCTGCGCCTTGCGCTCGAGGTGATGTCGGGCGAAGAACCGGGCGATCCGCTGAGCTATCCCGTGCTCCTGACCGGCCCCGACCTGCCGCGCCGCGCCGCGCTGGTGCGGCGGCCGGACGGAATGGCGGTCGATCCCCGGATTCTGGACGACCTCGACCGCGCCGCCGCCATGCTGCGCGCCGCCGGCTGGGAGGTCGAGGAACCTGCCTCGGTGCCGCCCCTGACCGAGGCCAAGGAGCTGCAGATCGATTTGTGGCTGATGGACGGGTTCGCCGAAAAGGCCGCCGCAGCCGAGGCCGAGGGCGATCCCGGCGCGCTGGCGCTGATCGGGCGGTTCGCGGCGCGGGCGGCGGAATTCCAACCCAATCAACTGAGCGCGGCACTGCAACGCCGCCTGGCGCTGATGCGCGAATGGCGGATGTTCCTGTCGGATTACCCGGTTGTTCTGATGCCGGTCTCGGGGGAACTGCCCTTTAAGGCTGACGAAGATCTGACAGGCGCGGACGCGCTGAACCGCATTTGGGATGCGCAGCTAAGCCAGATCGCGCTGCCCCTGTTGGCCCTGCCCGGCCTGTCGGTTTGCAGCGGGATAATAGATGGCGTGCCATCGGGTGTGCAGATCGTCACCCCACCCTGGCGCGAGGATATCGCGCTGATGGCGGGCGAGGTTCTGGAACAGGGGTTCGGCACGCCCCAGCCCTGGCAGGGCTAAGGCGGATCGCTCAGGCGGATTCCTTGTCGAAGGTTCCGTGCCCCGGCGCTGCCGCAAGCAACGCCTTCGTGTATTCGTGCTGCGGGTTGGAAAACACCTCGGCCGTGGGGCCGTTTTCCACGACCACGCCCTTGCGCATCACCATGATCCGGTCGCAGATCTGCGCGGCCACGCGCAGGTCGTGGGTGATGAACAGCATGGCCAGGTCGAACTCGTCGCGGACGTCTTCGAGCAGATCGAGAACCTGCGCCTGCACCGACACGTCCAGAGCCGACACGGCCTCGTCCGCGATCAGCACCATCGGCTCCATCGCAAGGGCGCGCGCGATACAGATGCGCTGCCTCTGCCCACCCGAGAACTGGTGCGGGAACCGGTCCAGCGCCTCGGGCGCCAGACCCACGATCGACATAAGCCGCTTGGCGCGGTCCAGGGCCTCGGCCTGGCTCACGCCGAAATTCACGGGGCCTTCGGTGATGGATTGCCCAACGGTGCGGCGCGGATTGAGTGAACGGTAGGGATCCTGGAACACGATCTGGATGTCGCGGCGATGCGGGCGCAGCTTGTCCTCGCGCAGGGTGGCGATATCGGTATCGCCGATCAGCACCTCGCCCGAGGTCGGGTCGATCAGGCGCATGACGCAGCGCGCCACGGTCGACTTGCCCGACCCGGATTCGCCCACGATGCCCAGCGTTTCGCCCCGGCGCACGATGAAGTTCACGTCATTGGCCGCATCGACGACCCGGCCCCCGCCGAACAGCCCCTTGTGGCCGTATTGCTTGTTCAGCCGCGTGGCGGACAGGGCGGTTTCGCCGGTCACCTCTTCGCGTTCGGGCGGCGTCATCGACGGCACCGCCGCGATCAGCATCTTGGTATAAGGATGTTCCGGCGCACCCAGCACCTGATCGACCGGACCCTGTTCCACGATTTCGCCGTTCTGCATGACGACCACGCGGTCGGCGATGTCCGCCACCACCCCGAAATCGTGGGTGATGAACAACACGCCCATGCCGCGCCGTTCCTGCAGTTCCTTGATCAGCGACAGAATCTGCGCCTGCGTCGTCACGTCCAGTGCGGTCGTCGGTTCGTCGGCGATCAGCAGCACGGGTTCCAGCACCAGCGACATGGCGATCACGATGCGCTGACGTTGTCCGCCCGACAACTGGTGCGGATAGGAATGATACATCTTCTCCGGGTCCGGCAGATGCACGTCGCGCATCGCCTGCAACACCTTTGCCTTGCGCTTGGACGCCGACAGGTTGGTGTGGATTTCCAGCATCTCGCCGATCTGGTCGCCGACCGGCGCCACCGGATTGAGCGCGGTCATCGGCTCCTGAAAGATCATGGCCATCTTTTCCCCGCGCATCCGGCGGATCTTGGCGTCCGAGGCGTTCAGGATGTTTTCGCCCTGCAGCAGGATTTCACCTGCCACGGGCGTCAGCGCGCGTTTGTCGTGCAGCCCCATCACCGTGAACGAGGTGACGGACTTGCCCGAACCGGATTCCCCCACGACACAGACGATTTCGCCCGCATTCACGCTGAAGGTGATGTCCTTGATCGCATAGGGCCGGTCGGCCTGCTTGGGCAGGCTGACGGTCAGGCCGCGAATGTCCAGAATGGGGCTCATCGCATGGTCCTCGCGATACGTGGATCAAGAGAGTCGCGCAGCCCGTCGCCCACGATGTTGACCGCAAGAACGGTCACCGCAAGCGCCGCGCCGGGGAAAAAGATGATCCACGGTGTCAATTGGAAGAAGGTTCTGCCCTCGGACATGATGTTGCCCCAGGACGGGATTTCCGGCGGAATGCCCGCGCCAAGAAAGCCCAGGATCGCCTCGGTCAGCATGGCCGACCCGCAGACATAGGTCGCCTGCACGATCAGCGGCGCGATGGTGTTGGGCAGAACGTGGCGCAGCATGATCAGCCATGTCCGCGTACCAGCGGCAATCGCGGCCTCGACATAAGGCTCCTCGCGCACGGTCAGCACGACCGAGCGCACAAGGCGCACGACGCGAGGGATTTCGGGAATGACGATGGCGGTGACCACGGTCAGCAGCGTTGCCCCCGACAGCGAGATCAGCGCGATGGCCAGCAGGATCGCAGGGATCGACATCAGCCCGTCCATCACCCGCATGATCACCGCGTCCATGTAGCGGAAATACCCCGCCACCAGCCCCAGGAACAGGCCGATCACGATCGAGATCACGGCGACGGCCGTGCCCACGGTCAGCGAAATGCGCGCGCCGTTCACCACCCGGCTGAACACGTCACGGCCGAGCTGGTCGGTGCCGAACAGGCCGAAGTCTCCCGGCGGTTTCAGCCGGCCCATCGGGTTGATGTCCATCGGATCGGCGGTGAAAAAGCTGCCGAACGCCGCGATCAGCGCGATGATCACAAGGATCAGGCCACCCCAGAAGACCGACCGGTTCCTGAGAGCGATGCGCCAGATGCTTGGCTGCGCGGCGGCCTGCGGTGCGGGGGATGCTGTTTCGGCCATCAGTAACGGATCCTCGGGTCCAGAAGCGAATAGCTGAGGTCGATCAGCAGGTTCAGAACGATGTAGATGAAGCTGAAGAACAGGATCAGCCCCTGGATGATCGGGTAGTCCCGCGCCAGCACCGCATCCAGCACCAGACGGCCAAGGCCGGGAATGTTGAAGACGCTTTCCGTCACCACCACGCCACCGATCAGCAGCGCGATGCCGATCCCGATCACCGTGATGATCGGCACGGCCGCATTGCGCAGTGCGTGGCGCATCAGCACCTTGAATTCGCTTTGTCCCTTGGCGCGGGCGGTGCGCACGTAATCCTCTTCCAGCACCTCGATCACCGAGGCGCGCGTCATGCGCGCGATCAGCGCGATGAAAATCACGCTCAGCGTCAGGGTCGGCAGGGTTATATGTGCGAAGAACGGCCCGATCCCTTCGGTGAACGGAGATCGGTAGCCCTGCACCGGCAGAAGTTTGAGGTTGAGCGACAGGATGTAGATCAGCACATAGCCCAGAACGAACACGGGGACCGAAAAGCCCCCGACCGAAAACAGCATCACGACCCGGTCGATCCAGCTTCCCGCGCGATAGGCGGCCAGTGTGCCCAGCGGAACGGCCACGAGCACGGAAAAGATGATCGTCGTCAGCGCCAGCAGCATCGTCGGCTCGATCCGCTGCGCGATCAGTTCGGCCACCGGTTTGTTGGAAAAGATCGAGGTGCCCAGATCACCCTGGGCAAGCTGGCCCAGCCACTTGGTGAACTGAACCACGATAGGTTCGGACAGGCCCAGCTGTTCGCGGATACGCGCCACATCCTCGGCGGTGGCATAATCGCCCGCGATCACCGCGGCCGGATCGCCCGGAGACAATCGCAGCATCAGAAATACGAAAAGTGCAACGATGACCATCACCGGAATGGTCATCAAGACACGTTTGAAGATGTAGTAAAGCATGTGCCCCCGTGCGCCCCGTTTTTATTGTGAGCCGGCGCGGGTTTGGCCCCGCGCCGGACAGGTTTCATGGGTCTTATTCGACCGACATGTTCCAGAAGAACATCACCGGCGACTTGATCAGGCCCTTGACGTTGTTGCGATAGGCAACAGGCGTGAAGAACTGGCCCAGCTCACCCGAGGCACCGATCGCCCACAGGCGTTCCTGCACCTTGCGGCCGATCTCCTGCTTTTCTTCCAGGCTGCCGGCCTTGGCAAAGGCGGCGCGCGCCTCTTCCAGCTCGGCGTCTTCGGCCCAGCCGAACCAGCCCTTTTCGGGGTTGCCCGAGAAGGCAATCGCCATCGGGTCGATCACGTCGGCACCGATCCACCAGGTGTGGAACATGTTCCAGCCGCCCTCGCCCACCGGATCCTTGAGCGCCCGGCGCGACGTCAGGGTCGACCAGTCCATCGCCTCGAGCTGCACGGTAAAGCCCGCATCACGCAGCTTTTCCGCCGTCACCAGCGAAAATGCCGACAAAACCGCGATGTCGGTCGGCTGCATGATCACAACCGGCGTTCCGTCATAGCCTGCCGCCTCGAGCGCGGCCTTGGCTTTTTCGGTATCGCCCGTCGCCATCACTTCGGACCCGACGTCGTTTTCAAGCGGCGTTCCGCACGGGAAGACCGAGTAGCAGGTTTTCCAGAACTGCGGGTCACCGATACCGGCGGCCAGGTAGTCCTCCTGCTTCATCGCCATGATCGCCGCACGCCGGATATCCGCATTGTCGAACGGTGGCAGCAGGTGGTTGAAGCGCGCGAAACCGATGCTGCCCAGCGGGTCGTTCACTTCGACGGTGATGTCGGGGTTCGACGCAAGGATCGGCGCAAGGTCCGGCGCGGGTGCCTCGTAGAAATCGACCTCGCCGGCCATCAGCGCGTTCATCGCCGTGGTGGCATCCGGGAAGTACTGCCAGATCACCTTGTCGACCTTGGCGATCTTTCCGCCGGCTGCGGCCGAAACCGGTTCGTCGCGGGGAATGTAATCCTCGAACTTGGTGTAGACGACCTTAGAGCCGGGCACCCATTCGTCCGCCTGGAACACGAACGGGCCGGAACCCACATATTCGCTGATCTGTTCGAACGGATCGGTTTCCGCGATGCGCTTGGGCATGATGAAGGGCACGTTCGACGAAATCTTGCCGATCGATTCCAACACCAGGCCATAAGGCTCTGTCAGGGTCATGACGATGGTTTTCGCGTCCGGCGATTCGAGCGTGTCGATCACGCCGAAAAGCTGCTGCCCCATACCGTCGCGTGCGCCCCAGCGGGTCAGCGAAGCCACGACATCCTCACCGGTCACCGGTGCGCCGTCGTGGAATTTCAGCCCGTCGCGCAGAACGAATGTCCAAACCAGCCCGTCATCCGACGTGGTCCAGGTATCGACCATCTGCGGCCGCGGCACGAAGTTCTCGTCCATCGCGAACAGCGTGTCATAGATCATGTAGCCGTGGTTGCGCGAGATGTAGGCGGTGGTCCAGATCGGATCGAGGTTTTTGAGATCCGCATGCGGGATGACCCGCATCACCGTTTCCGCATTTGCCTGCAAGGCAAATGGCGATGCAGCCAGCGGCACCGCAAGCGCGGCGGCCATGACGGCGCGACGCGACATTTTTCCGATTTGTGAAAGCATTGACGACTCCCTGTCTTGTTTGCCGGTCTTAAGGGCCGGCGTCCTTTCGTTTTTCAAACATTCGGTTGACGTTGCGTGATCTGTCAAGCTCTCCTTGGGATAGCAGGAGCCCGGAGCGGCCCTGCACTGCAATCAGCAAACAACACGTTTGTATGCAAATAAAGTAGGCAATTGAGGAATCGGCCCGCGGGCATATCGGGAAAAAATATGCCCCACTTTTTCGAAATGACCGACGATTCGGTCCGGCAAACCCGAATCGGACACCACCCCACCAGACGCAAGGACAGGACATGACCCGCATCGCCATCGCCGGCTTTCAGCACGAAACGAATACCTTTGCCCCGGATGAAACAACGCTGGACGATTTCATCCAGCAGGGCGCGTGGCCGGCACTTACACGGGGGGACGACGTTTTCCAGGTCTTCGACGGGCTGAACATTCCGATCGCGGGATTCATGTCGGCCTGCCGGCACCAGATGGTGCCGATCCTCTGGGCGATGGCCGAACCCGGCGGCTACGTCACCGACAAGGCGTTCGACACCATCACCGGCGAGATCGTCGATGGCATCACCCGCGCATCGCCGGATGCTGTCTATCTCGATTTGCATGGCGCGATGGTGACCCGCGCCTATCCCGACGCCGAAGCCGAAATCCTGCGCCGTATCCGCGCCAGGATGGGACCGGACATGCCGATCGCGGTCAGCCTCGATCTGCACGGCAACCTGAGCCCTGCATTCTTCGACCTTGCCAGCGTCGTCACGATCTACCGCACCTACCCGCACACGGATTTCGCAGAAACCGGCGCGCGCGCCGCCGCCCTGCTGGACCGCGCGATGGCGGCGCCGCTGTTCAAGGCTTACAGGCAGGGCGATTTCCTGACGCCGATCACGGCGCAGACGACCGATCACAGCCCCGCGAAAGAGCTTTACGCCGCCCTGCCCGGCGCCGACGCGGTGTCCGTCGACATGGCGATCGGGTTCCCGCCGGCCGACATCCCCGATTGCGGGCCGTCGATCTTTGCCTATGCCGATACGCAGGAGGCGGCCGAAGCCGCCGCCGATGCCGCTCTGGCACGGCTGAAGGCGGCCGAGCCGGAGTTCGACGCGCGCCTGGTGCCGGCGGCCGAAGCCGTCCGGCAGGCGATGGCGATGACCGGGCCGGTTCTGATTGCCGATCCACAGGACAACCCCGGCGCGGGTGGCACTTCGGACACGACCGGAGTGCTGCAGGCACTGATGGACGCAAGCGCACCCGATGCCGTTCTGTCCATGCTGCACGATCCGGCAGCGGCGCAAGCCGCGCACGCGGCCGGTGTCGGCGCCCGGATCGAGATCGAGCTTGGCGGCGGGCATCGGCAATATTCAGACCCCGTCCGCGCCACGGTGGTGGTCGAGGTGCTGTCGGATGGCAAATTCACCTGCTCGGGTCCGATGTTCGGCGGGGCGCATGCCGATCTCGGCCCCATCGCCGGGCTGCGCATCGACGGCACCGGCATCCGCGTGGTCGTCGGCAGCGTCCGCTGTCAGAACCTTGACCAGGAATTCTTCCGGGTGGCCGGGATAGAACCTGGGGATCATGCCATCATCTGCGTGAAAAGCGCGGTGCATTTCATGGCCGACTACAAGCGCATCACGCCAACGGTCCTGTTCGCCGTCGCCCCCGGCGCCAACCCCTGCGATCTGACGGCCATACCCTACACGAAGCTAAGGCCGGGCATCCGCCTGGATTGACGGGGAAAATCGAAGATTTGCGGATATGGCGGACCCAAGAGGATTCGAACCTCTGGCCTCTGCCTTCGGAGGGCAGCGCTCTATCCAGCTGAGCTATGGGTCCGCTGTGCCCGCGTCTATAGGCCATCGGTTTGCGCGCCGCAACGGGTATGGGCGATGCAACGGCGAAAAATCCTCAGGCCGGTTTCACGGCCTGGGCCAGCATCGTCATTTCCGGGATCATCGGGCCGATCTCGACCGACCCGAAACCGGCCTGTTCCAACGCGCGGTGAAGCCACGCGGCATCGAGCGAACGGGCCCGCGGGGTGAACGCCGTGTGCTGCAACTGCCAGAGCGCGGCCAGAACAGGGCCGCTGCGATCCTCACGCACCACGAAATCATGCACAAGGAACCGGCCCCCCGGCTTCAGAACGTCGCGGGCACGGTCGATCAACCCGTCATGGGTGGCCCCGGGCACACCGGAGAACAGGTAGGACATCAGCACGACGTCCTGCCCGTCCGGCCAGTCGGTTTCCAGCGCGTTGCCCGGCACGTACCTGATCCGGTCGGACAGCCCGGCCTTTTCCACGTATCCCTGCCCCAACTCCGCGACATTCGGGAAATCGACGATGGTCGCCTGCAGGTTCGGGTTGGCCTTGCACAAGGTGATCGCAAATGCGCCCGTGCCGCCGCCCACATCCAGCATGTGCCGCGCGCCCGACAGATCCAGACTGCGGGCCAGTTGCCGCGCCGGGCCGAGCGAGCCGGCATGCTGGCTTTCAGAGTAAAGCCGCGCCTCTTCGGGATCGGCGAACCATTCGGCATAGGATTTCGTTGCCTCCTCGCCCAGGCTGCCGTCCAGCGCCCCGTCGATCTGGTCAAGCAGCCCGTACATCTGCTGCCCCACCTGCAGGCGCAGGTAATCGCCGAAATCGTATTTCGCACCCTTGACCAGGAACGCTTCGGCCGCGGGTGAGTTGGCAAAACGCCCGCCTTCGACCGAGACAAGCCCAAGGCCCGCCAGCGCCGTCAGCAGGGTTTCGGCGCGGTCGGGATGGATGCCCGCGCGCTTTGCCAGCGCCTCGGCCGTCAGAGGCCCCTGCTCCAGATGGGTGAAGACCTTGAACTCCAGCGCCGCAAACAGCGCCTTCGACCCCATGAATCCGAATGCGATCTGCGAAATTTCGTCAGCTTCGGTCAAAAGGGTCATTCATGCCTCCATCCATATTGAAATCGGGAGGACCATAGGGCGGCCCTCCCGATCATGGAAGGCATGAAGGCTCAAAAACGACTTTTCATGTCGCTTTTGCGTAGTATTGAGGCAGTCTTGCGGCTTCAGCCGACCTGATTGCCGTACTTGTCATAAACCGGCTCCGGCATCACGGGTTGCGGCGTCGGCTCGGGATCGGGCCGTCCGCAAGCGCTCAGCGCGGTCAGGGTGATCATCAATACGGCAGTCATCTTGAGTTTCATCATGTCAGCGTCCCCTCGTTCACGGTGGTTCTACGCTGCCATGCTAGGCACAGTTTCCGGCATCGCGCGCGCCTTCTGCCCGGCAGTCCGCCAATAAGCGCAAGTTTGCCGGAAATCGAGACGCCCCCCGGCAAAGCCTTGCCGATCCGTCAGCCAAACAGTTCGTGAGCGAGTTCCAGGGCATCGATCAGCACATCGACCTCGGCCTCGGTATTATACAGCCCAAACGATGCACGGCAGGTCGCCGGCGTGCCCAGGTGTTCCATCAGCGGCCCGGCACAGTGATGGCCCGCGCGCACCGCGACGCCCTTCTTGTCGAGGATCGTGCTGATGTCGTGCGCATGGGCCGCACCCTGCATCGTAAACGAAAAGATCGCGGCCTTGCCCGGCGCCGTGCCCTGCACGTTCAACCAGTTCAGCCCCGAAAGACGCTCAGCCGCATACCGCGCCAGGCTCGCCTCATGGGCGGCGATGTTATCCATCCCCAACCCCATCATGTAGTCGAGCGCCACACCCAGGCCGATCATCTGGACAATGCCCGGCGTGCCCGCTTCGAATTTCATCGGCGGGTCGTTGTAGGTGACGCTGTCCTTGGTCACCTCGCGGATCATGTCGCCCCCACCCAGGAAGGGGCGCATCTCTTCCATGCGCTCCTTGCGCGCATAGATCGCGCCCGACCCGGAAGGTCCATAAAGCTTGTGGCCCGTCACGGCGTAGAAATCGCAGCCGATGTCGGACACATCCACCGGCATGTGAACCGCCGCCTGGCTGCCATCGACCAGAACGGGCACGCCCTTTTCGCGCGCGGCCTGGCAGATCGCCTTGACGTCCACCACGGTGCCCAGAACGTTGGACAGATGGGTGATGGCAATCAGTTTCGTCCTCGGTCCGATCGCGTCGATCACTTTCTGCGGGTCCAGTACGCCGCGGCTGTCGACATCCACCCATTTAAGCTGGACGCCCTGCCGTTCGCGCAGGAAATGCCAGGGCACGATATTGGCGTGATGTTCCATCACCGACAGGACGATCTCGTCCCCCGCCTCCATCCGCGGCATCGCCCAGCCATAGGCAACCATGTTGATGCCCTCGGTGGTGCCCGAGTTCAGAACGATCTCGTTCTCGTCGGCCGCACCGAGAAAACGCGCCACGGTGCCGCGCACGGATTCGTATTTCTCGGTCGCAAGGTTCGACAGGTAATGCAGCCCGCGATGCACGTTGGCGTATTCGTGGCTGTAGGCGCGGGTGATCGCGTCGATCACCACCTGCGGCTTTTGCGCACTGGCGCCATTGTCGAGATACACAAGCGGCTTGCCGTTCACCTCGCGCGACAGGATCGGGAAATCGGCGCGGATTTTTGCGACATCATACATTCGGAGAGATCCCCACGATTGCCCCCCCGATGAGGGACAGGATTAATGTCAAACCAAAGCTGATACCAAGCCCGGTCATCAAGAGAACGAGGAACGCGCGGCCCAGCGAATTGAACCGGTGCGCGACGTTGATGAAGTGCAGCAGGATCCAGAAGCTGATCACGAGGATCGCAAGCGACACGATGCCGCCCAGCACGGGCAGTGTCACGCCGATGAAGACGATGACAAGCTGCGCCAGCACGCGCATGAACTGCAACCAGACGATGGCGCGCAGCAGGTCGCCCAGCCGCCCCGTGCCGCCCAGCATGTTGCCCACCCAGGTCAGCACGAAGATGGTGATGACAAGCCCCCCACCCTGCGCGATGGCATACAGCATCGGGTTCTCGAAGATGCGCGAGAACGGCAAGGGCGACGGGTACAGGTAATTCGACAGGCTGAACAGGATCGCGTTCAGCGCCGTGGCAAGCAGCAGGGCCATCCACAACGCGTTGCGCCCGATGTCGAAATCCAGCACACGTTCGGCCGCGCGGCGCGGATCGAACACGGTTTCCCTGGCGAGATCGGCAAACCCGTACGGCATCACGCGCCCCCCCACCCGGCCCGGCGCAGCCCGGCGATGGCAAACCAGGCGAAAACGACGACCCAAAGAAATCCGACCAGTTGCAATTGCGCACCCGGCCCGATGAAGCCGGCGACAAGCCCGTTCAACAGGATCAGCGGCGCCGAGGCAAGAAGCGCCCAGAACAGCGCCAGACGCACGGAATAGGCATCCCCCCGGCCGCCAAGGACACGCGTCACGAGGTAAGCCAGGTAAGCCAGGGCATAGAGCAGCAACGGCGCGATGAAGACCCAGGCCAGCAGCGACCCGCCCAACAGCATCTGGAGGTCCATCTCCTCCATATGGGCGCGACGCGCCAGAACCGGCCACTGGCTGATGAAAACCAGAATGCAGGCCCCCATCAACAGCGCCAGCGCCCGCCCTTCATGGGCGGGCGCCGCCAGCAGACGCCCGATCACGCGACCTGGGCCGCGATAGGTGGCCACGATGTCGGTGACCAGCGCCATCAGTGCGAATGCCGTTCCAGCCAGCCCTGCAGGCGTATGGTGATGTGATCGCGCAGGGGTTCATCCTCGATCTCTTCGACCGCCTCGGCCAGGAACGCAAGAACCAGCAGATCCTGCGCCTTTTTCAGGGGCACGCCCCGGGCCCGCAGGTAGAACAGCATGTCCTCGTCGATCGCACCCGTGGTCGAGCCGTGCGAACAGGCCACGTCGTCGGCGTAGATCTCAAGCTCGGGCTTGGCCAGGAAGTTGCTGTCGTCATCCAGCAGCAGCGACTGGCTGATCTGGTAGCCGTCGGTCTTCTGTGCGCCGGGCTGGACCAGGATCTTGCCCTGGAAGACGCCCGTTGCGCCGTTGCGCAGCACCTTCTTGAACACCTGGCGGCTTTCGCAGTTCACGGCGTCATGGGTGATGAACACCGTGTCATCATGATGGAAATCGCCATCCCCCAGCGCCGCGCCCGCGACATGCGCCACGGCGTCGTCGCCGGTCAGTTCGATCACGCACTCGTTGCGCGTCAGCACACCGTTCACCGTCATGGTAAAGCTCTTGAACACGCTCTCGGTGCCCAGGCGGGCAAAGATATGCGTGGCCGCACGGCGTTCATGGTCGCGCCCCTGGGTGCGGACATGGTGGAACTTCGCGTTGTCCGCGACCTCGACCTCCATCACCTTGTTGAACCGCGCCGCGGCGGGGCCGTTTTCCAGCACGGTCAGTTCCGCGCCTTCCTCGAGCTTGATGACGTGATGCAGGATCGCGTCCGAGGTTTCCGATGCGTGGCGATAGATCAGGCTGACCGGCTTTTCGGCCTTGCCCGTCACCCGGATCACCACACCGTCGGTGGCATAGGCGGTGTTCAGCGCCGCCAACGGGCGCATCACCGGGTACTGGCCTTTTTCTTCCAGCACGCCGTAAAGATCGCGCGCCCAGTGAATGTCCTGCGCGGCGGCAGTCTCAAGGCGTTCGATCTCGATGCCCGCGGCGGTCAGGTCGTCGCTTGCAGCGGCGTCGAAGACGCCGTCCACGAACACGACGCGCACACGGTCCATATCGTCGAAGGGCATGCCCTCGTCATGGCTGAACAGCGCGGCTTTGGGCGCCTGCGGTTCGACCAGCGTGTCGGGGCGGGTGAATTTCCAGTATTCGTCACGGCGCCCCGGCAGACCCATCTCGCGCACGCGGGCCAGCGCCGCATCGCGCGCGGCGGTGATCCATGCGCCGCCGGACGGCAATGCCATCGCCGCCAACCGCGTCTCGGTCGCGTCAAGTTTCGCCTGCGGCAATGCCATCACGCCACCTCCCCGAGGATATCGGCATAGCCGTTTTCCTCGACCTCGAGGGCCAGTTCGGGACCGCCGGTCTTGACGATTCGGCCATCCGACATGATGTGCACCACGTCCGGCTTGATATGATTCAAAAGGCGCTGGTAGTGGGTGATCACCAGGAACCCGCGGCCCGCATCGCGCAGCGCGTTCACGCCGTCGCTGACCAGCTTCATCGCGTCCACGTCCAGCCCGCTGTCGGTTTCGTCCAGGATGCACATCCTGGGTTCCAGCATGGCCATCTGCAGGATTTCGTTGCGCTTTTTCTCACCGCCCGAAAAGCCCACATTGACCGGACGCTTGAGCATTTCGGCGTCGATCTTCAGCTCCTTGGCCTTTTCGCGGATTACCTTGAGAAACTCGGTCGAGGACATCTCTTCCTGGCCGCGCGCCTTGCGCTGTGCATTCACAGCGGTCCGCAGGAAGGTCATGTTGCCGACGCCCGGAATTTCCACCGGGTACTGGAACGCCAGGAAAAGGCCGGCTGCGGCGCGCTCTTCGGGTTCCATCTCCAGCAGGTCTTCGCCGTCCAGCGTGGCGGTGCCATCGGTCACTTCATAACCATCGCGGCCAGACAGGACATAGGACAGGGTCGACTTGCCCGATCCGTTCGGCCCCATGATCGCGTGGACCTTGCCGGGCTCGACGACCAGGTCGACGCCCTTGAGGATTTTCTTGTCCTCTTCTTCCAGCTGCACGTGCAGGTTCTTGATTTCCAGCATTTCGTCGTTCCTTTCCAATTCGCGTTTCGGGCGGCCCGTCAGGGCCGTGTCATCAGTTCCACCATCCGCAACAGATGCGCGGGTGGCACCGGCTGCGGGGCAATTTCAAAGCGCGCCATGCGGCCCGCGATCTCGGCCGGGGGGCCGATGAATTCTTCGACTTCGTGAAACCGCTTTCGCGGCACGTAGTCGTCGAAGAACAGGCTCACCGGCCGTTCGATCCGGTAAGCCGTGGCCAGCACGCAGCCGACGCGGAACCGGCCATCGACCAGCACCACCTCCGGGTGGGTGAATTCCGGCAGATCCCACACCTCCAGAGGATAGCGCGCAAAGCGCTTCCAGCCGCGGTCGTCCACCGGGTGGCCCCATTCCCTGGTCGGCCCGATATCGGACCAGATGATGTCCACCTCGCCGGGGCACGGATTTTCGGCGAACCAGCCCCGCATCATCTGTGCCCAGGCCTTGTCGCTTTCCACCGACATGACGCGCTTGCCCAGTTCGGCCGCCAGAACGGTCGACCCGCCCGAGCCGTACTCCAGGATGACGCCGGCCCGCTCGTAGGCCGCGCGGATCATCGCGGCCTCGGCCTCGGGCAGCGTCAGTTCGGGACGCGCGATATGAGCGGCGGTTTGCGTCACTCGATCACCACCGCCGTGCCCGACGCCGACACCATGAGCATCGACTGGCCCACCACCTCGTAATCCAGGTCGACGCCCACCACGGCGTTGCCGCCGGCCGCGACCGCACGCTGTTCGAGTTCGCGCAGCGCGGTTTCGCGGGCATCCTGCAACTTGGATTCATAGGCACCCGACCGGCCGCCGATGATGTCGGTCACATTGGCAAAGATATCGCGCACGATATTGGCGCCCATGATCGCCTCGCCCACGACGATGCCGCGGTAATCGACAATGCGGTGCCCTTCGATGGTGTTGGTTGTCGTTATGATCATGCCTCGATCCTCTCGGCTTTCAGCCCTTCGGGCAGTTTGTCCACGTATTTCGCGGCGACCTTGCCCGGCACCACGCCGCGCGAGGCCAGTTCATCCAGGCACCACAGAACAAGATCGTGGCTGCCGAACACCCCATCCGCCAGCAACGCCAGATGCGCCAGTTGCGTGTCCGTGACGGCGGAACGGTCTTCCGGGTTGCGGATATAGACCGCGTCGCCGTCGATCAGCTGGCTGCCGATCGCGCGGCGGTTCAGGCGCGCGGCCTGGCTGTTGCCCAGCATCCGCGATTTCTGATGCAGGAACCGGTGCAGGACAAAGCCCTGGTCGCGCAAGCTGCGGTCAAGGTCATGCAGCGCCGGCTCACCATCATAAAGCCGGTAAAACCGCATCTCGGCCACCACCGCGACCGCGCCCGACAGCTTGCTGCGCGCGCCGTCGATGACGTCGACCTCGGCGCCTTGCGCATCGACCTTGAGACAGTCGATAGCGGGCAGCTCGGGCATGGAATCGAGACTGTCCAGCGTCAGATCAACCTCGACTTCACTGTTCAAATGCCGACGGAAATGCCCCAAGTATCCGGTCGATTGTGTCGAAATCTTATACAAAGACGACATTTCCGATGCCGGATAGGCATTGAACACCGCTTGACCCGGCCGCCCTACCGCACGTTCAAGAACATGCACGTTTTCAGGCGCAGCGGCGCGCAGTTTCGCGGCGGCTTCGGGGTGTGGCTCGAACGCCCAGACCTCGGCCAGATCGCGGCGCAGCAACCCGGCATAGACCGGCGCTTCGATGGGGTTGGCGCCCACATCGACGATGCGCACGGGGCGCAACGGCGCCAGCGTCCGCGCCAGATATCCAAGCGAGTTGCTCATGCCCCTGCCCGGCGGCGGACCTCAGCCCACCGACCCTTCCAGCGAGATCGCGACCAGTTGCTGCGCTTCCATCGCGAATTCCATCGGCAGCGCCTGTAGCACTTCCTTGGCAAATCCGTTGACGATCAGGGCCACCGCCTCTTCCTCGTCCATGCCGCGCTGACGGCAATAGAACATCTGGTCGTCATCCACCTTGGATGTCGTGGCCTCGTGTTCCACGCGGGACGAGTTGTTGCGCACCTCGATGTAAGGCACGGTGTGCGCGCCGCACTTGTCACCGATCAGCAGGCTGTCGCACTGGGTGTAGTTGCGGCTGTTCTTGGCCTTCGGATGCATCGACACCAGCCCGCGATAGGTGTTCTGCGCATAACCGGCGCTGATGCCCTTGGACACGATGCGCGACTTGGTGTTCTTGCCCAGGTGCACCATCTTGGTGCCGGTATCGGCCTGCTGGTGGTTGTTGGTGATGGCGATCGAATAGAACTCGCCCTGGCTGTCGTCGCCGCGCAGGATGCAGGACGGGTATTTCCACGTCACAGCACTGCCGGTTTCCACCTGCGTCCACATCACCTTGGACCGGTCGCCGCGGCAATCGGCACGCTTGGTGACGAAGTTGTAGATGCCGCCCTTGCCTTCCTCGTCGCCGGGGAACCAGTTCTGCACGGTCGAGTATTTCACCTCGGCGTCTTCTTCGACGATGATTTCCACCACCGCGGCATGCAGCTGTGCCACGTCACGCTGCGGCGCGGTGCAGCCTTCGAGGTAGCTGACGTAAGATCCCTTGTCGGCGATGATCAGCGTGCGTTCGAACTGGCCGGTATTCTCGGCGTTGATGCGGAAATAGGTGCTCAGTTCCATCGGGCACCGAACTCCGGGCGGCACGTAGACGAACGAGCCGTCCGAAAACACCGCGCTGTTCAGCGTGGCATAGAAATTGTCCGACACCGGAACGACCGAACCGAGGTATTTCTTGACCAGTTCGGGATGCTCGCGGATCGCCTCCGAGATCGAGCAGAAGATAACGCCGGCCTTCTGCAGCTCTTTCTGGAAGGTCGTGCCGACCGACACGCTGTCGAACACCGCGTCCACGGCCACCTTGCGGCCTTCGGCCGGGGCGTCCTCGGCCCCTTCGACGCCGGCAAGGATCATCTGTTCCTTCAGCGGAATGCCCAGCTTTTCATAGGTCGCCAGCAGCTTGGGATCGACCTCGTCCAGCGACTTGGGCTTGGTCTCCATGCTTTTCGGGCGGGCATAGTAATACTGGTCCTGGAAATCGATTTCCGGGTAATCCACCATCGCCCAATCGGGTTCCTTCATGTTGACCCAACGCTCCAGCGCCTGAAGCCGCCATTCGGTCATCCATTCGGGTTCTTCGTTCTTTTCGGAAATCAGCCGCACGATATCCGGCGTCAGCCCCTTGGGGGCGTATTCCATCTCGATCTCGGTTTCCCAGCCATGCTTGTACTTGCCAAGGGATTTGACCGCATCGACCGTTTCCTGATCGACGCCTTCCTTCACCTCTACCTTGTCGAGTGCCATCATCGGCTTTCCTTTCCTGTTACGCCGCGCTGCGGGCGCGGTGCCGTTCCATCTTGTCCAACCAGACGTCCACGAACCGCAGAACGTCCTCTTCTCTCGTGTCCGGGCCCAGCGATACGCGCATCGCGCAGGCCGCCTGCCCTTCGTCGTATCCCATCGCGGTCAGCACCTTGCTTGCGCGGACCTTGCCGCTGGAACAGGCGCTGCCCGCGCTGACGGCGAACCCGGCAAGGTCCATCGTCATCACCTGGGTCTCGCCTTTCCATCCTGGCGTGACAAAGCAACAGGTGTTCGGCAACCGCCCGACAGCTTTCCCGACCAAAATAGTCTCTTTTGATCCAGCCTCAATGCCCTTTTCTAGAATTTTTCTAAATCCAGCCACGCGTTCCCAGACGCCATCCGCCAGATCGCGGGCCGCTGCCTCGGCCGCGGCTCCGAAACCGGCAATCGCGGCCACGTTTTCGGTGCCGGCACGGCGGCCCATTTCCTGTCCGCCGCCGCGCAATTGCGCCGCAATGTCCGTGCCACGCCGCACCACCAACGCACCGATTCCCTTGGGCCCGCCCAGCTTGTGGGCAGAAATCAGCGCCATCTCGCAACCCATCCAGTTGAACGCGACCGGCAGCTTGCCAAAGGCCTGTGTGGCATCGACCACGGCCAGTCCCTGCGGCAAGTCCTGCACAACGCCGGTTTCGGAATTGGCGGCCTGCAGAACCGAATTCGCAGGGTCCGTGACCGTCACGCGGCCATCAGCATCGACGGCCAGGCTGTCGTCCACCCAGGCGCCCACCGCGTCATGTTCGATCCCCGACCCGTGCAATCCGCGCCCCGCGCAGGCCAGAGCCGCCGCTTCGGTCGCGCCCGAGGTAAAGATCACGTCCGCCCCCTCGGCCCCGAAGGCCGCGGCGATCTGACCGCGCGCGCGTTCGATCAGACCCTTGGCGGCGCGCCCTTCGGTATGAACGCTCGATGGGTTGCCGACCAGATCGAAGGCCGCAACCATCGCATCGCGCGCCTCGGCGCGCAGCGGCGCAGTGGCGTTGTAATCGAGGTATACGCGGCGCTTCGGCACTTGATCGGCTCTCCTCGTTGCATGGCGCCCGTCGGGCATTTCGGCGGCTTCGCCGCGCTTCAGGCTTCGTCGACGACCGAGAACAGCGACGGCACGGCGGGACATGGGGCGAGGTCGTTTTCGACAACGTCGGACAGGCGCGTCTGATGCAGGAACACATAGACATGCGCGCTCAGCCCCTCCCACAAGCGGTTGGTCAGCGATTGCGCGCGGCTTCCCGAAAGGCCGCCGCTGGCACCCGCCCCCTTGTGCATCGCGTCCACGGTTTCGTCCACCGCGCCCAGAACATCGACGATCCGAATGTCGCTGGCAGGTTTCGCCAACCTGTAACCACCGCCCGGCCCGCGCACGGATTCGACCAGTCCCGCACGGCGCAGTTTGACGAATAGCTGCTCCAGGTAAGGCAGCGACACGTCCTGCCGTCGGGAAATATCGCCCAGCGTGACAAGATCGCCCGCGGGCTGAAGTGCAATATCGGCAAGCGCAACCATCGCGTACCGCCCCTTGGTGCTCAGTTTCATGGGTGCGCCCCTCGCCAACACATTGACCTGACAGGGCGAAACGCTTATCTCGCGTTAAGCCCCGGCCGGCCCGAGCCGGCGTTTAGAACGGTTCTAAAGAGCTTGAGCGAATTCGTCAAGATTACGCGCCAGGCCAAAGCTGACAAGGAAACCCATGCCCGAGGTCATTTTCCCAGGCCCCGAAGGCCGACTCGAAGGCCGCTACCATCCGCAGAAGGAACGCGACGCTCCGATCGCGATCGTGCTGCACCCGCACCCGCAATTCGGCGGCACGATGAACAACAAGGTCGTGTTTAACCTGCACTATGCCTTTTATAACATGGGCTTCACCGTTCTGCGCTTCAATTTCCGCGGCGTCGGCCGCAGCCAGGGCGAATACGACCAAGGCGTCGGCGAATTGTCCGATGCCGCGTCGGCGCTCGATTACCTGCAGTCGATGAACAGCAATTCCAAGCATTGCTGGGTCGCGGGCTTCAGCTTTGGTGCCTGGATCGGGATGCAGCTCTTGATGCGCCGCCCGGAAATCACCGGGTTCGTTTCGGTTGCACCGCCCGCAAACATGTATGACTTCTCGTTCCTGGCACCCTGCCCGGCTTCGGGCCTGATCATCAACGGCACCGCCGACCGCGTGGCGCCGCCCGCCGACACCGTCAGCCTTGTGAACAAGCTGCACGAGCAAAAGGGCATCACGATCACCCACGAAGAAGTCGAGGGCGCAGGCCATTTCTTTGAAGAGCCGCACATGGACACGATGATCGGCACGGTCACCGAATACGTGAAGCGGCGTCTGACGGAAACGACACGGTAATCCCATGGGCGTCACCGAGGATCTGGCAGACGAACTGGCGCGCGACACCATCAAGGTGATGGAAGCGACGGGTGACGAAGACCTCGTGGCCGAAGTGTCGAAACTGCTGCAAGCCTCGTCCACCCCCACGCAAGAGGCGTTCATGGCCGCCGTGCGCGTCCGCCTTGCCGTGGGCCGCGCGCGCAAGTTCCTGAAACAAAAGGCGCTTGCCGCCAAGAAGGCGCAAGACGGGGAATGACAGGCCCTGCCCGTCTTGACGCCCAGATGGCCTTTCTGACCGAGGCCTGCCGCCTGAAATCCGTCACCCGCGCGACCACGCTCTGCGATGCGTCGCGGCCCGAAAATTCGGCAGAACACAGCTGGCACCTTGCGCTCTATGCGCTGGTTCTGGGCGAACATGCGCCCGGCGATGTCGACATCGCGCGCGTGATCAAGATGCTTTTGCTGCATGACCTGGTGGAAATCGACGCGGGCGACAATCCGATCTACGGCCAGGTCGACCACGCCGCCGTCGCCGCCAGCGAACAAGAAGCCGCCGACCGCATTTTCGGCCTGCTTCCCGCCGATCAGGCGACCGACCTGCGCGCGCTCTGGGACGAATTCGAAGCGGCACAGACCCCGGACGCTCAATTCGCCAAGGCGCTCGACCGGTTCCAGCCCCCGAACCAGAACCTTGCATCGGGCGGGATAAGCTGGCTGGAGCACGACGCCACGCTCGACAAGGTCGAAACCCGTGTCGGCACACCGATTGCCCGTGGCGCGCCTGCGCTGTGGGATTGGGTCGCGCCGCGCATCCGCGCCTGGTTCGCCGCGCGCTGACGCTTGCGTCGCGCTACGCCTTCGATTTCTTGCGCTTTTCCTCGGCGATGACCTTTTCCGCCAGGTCGCGCGCGATGGCGAAGGCACCCTTGATCTTGTCGGCCTCGTTCTTCCAGTCGCGCCGCACGACGATCTTGTTGTCCTTGACCTTGGCCAGCCCCTTCTGGCCCTGGATAAACTCGACCAGACCCTGCGGCGAGGCGAACTTGTCGTTGTGGAACTGGATCGTCGCGCCCTTCGGCCCGCCATCGAGCTTGGCAATACCTGCCCGCTTGCACATCGCCTTGATGCGCACGACCAGCAGCAGTGTGTTCACTTCCTTGGGCAATTTTCCGAAGCGGTCGATCAGCTCGGCGGCAAAGCCTTCCAGTTCAACTTTGCTGTGCAACCCACTGAGGCGGCGATACAATCCAAGCCGCACGTCCAGGTCGGGCACGTAATCTTCGGGGATCAGAACCGGCACGCCCAGATTGATCTGCGGGGCCCATTGCTCATCCGGCCCGGTCAGGCCTTCCATTTCGCCCGCGCGGATCTTGGCGATCGCCTCTTCCAGCATCTGCTGGTAAAGCTCGTATCCCACGTCGCGCATCTGGCCGGACTGCTCTTCGCCCAGCAGGTTGCCCGCACCGCGAATATCCAGATCCTGACTGGCCAGCGTAAAGCCCGCGCCCAGACTGTCGAGACTGCCCAGAACGCGCAGGCGCTTTTCGGCCGCCGGCGTCAGCGGTGTGCGCGGCTTGGTCGTCAGATAGGCATAGGCCCGCGTCTTCGAGCGCCCCACCCGTCCGCGTATCTGGTAAAGCTGCGACAGCCCGAACATGTCGGCGCGATGCACGACCATCGTATTGGCGGTCGGGATATCCAGCCCCGATTCCACGATGGTCGTGGCCAGCAGCACGTCATACTTGCCGTCGTAAAAGGCGTTCATGCGGTCGTCCAACTCGCCCGCCGCCATCTGGCCATGCGCCACGACATACGAAACCTCGGGCACCTGGGACTGAAGGAAGTCTTCGATCTCGCGCAGGTCGCTGATGCGCGGCACGACATAGAACGACTGTCCGCCCCGGTAATGTTCGCGCAACAGCGCCTCGCGGATGGTCACACCGTCGAATTCGCTTACATAGGTGCGGATCGCCAGGCGGTCGACGGGCGGCGTGCCGATGATCGACAGGTCGCGCACGCCCGACAGCGACAATTGCAGCGTGCGCGGGATCGGCGTCGCCGTAAGCGTCAACACATGCACATCGCTGCGCATCTGCTTCAGCCGCTCCTTGTGGGCCACGCCGAAATGCTGCTCCTCGTCGATCACCAGCAGGCCAAGGTTCTGGAATTTTACGCCTTTCGCCAGCAACGCATGGGTGCCCACGACAATATCGACAGTGCCGTTGGCCAGCCCTTCGCGGGTCTTTGCGGCCTCCTTGGCGGAAACGAAACGCGACAGCGCCCGCACCTGCAGAGGAAAGCCCCGGAACCTGTCGGCAAAGCTTTTGAAATGCTGTCGCGCCAGCAACGTCGTGGGCGCGATCACGGCGACCTGCACCCCCGACATCGCCGCGACAAAGGCCGCGCGCATCGCGACTTCGGTCTTGCCGAACCCCACGTCGCCACAGATCAGCCGGTCCATCGGCTGCCCGCTCGTCATGTCGGCAAGCACGTCCTCGATCGCGCGCAGCTGGTCGTCGGTTTCGGTATAGGGAAAGCGCGCGCTGAACTCTTCCCAGGCGTGGGGCGGCGGCTCCATCACCGGCGCGCGGCGCAGCGCGCGCTCGGCCGCGATGCGGATCAGCCGGTCGGCCATCTCGCGGATGCGTTCCTTGAGCCGGGCCTTCTTGGCCTGCCAGGCGCCCCCGCCCAACCGGTCCAACAGCCCCTCTTCGTGGCCGAATTTCGACAGCAGTTCGATATTCTCGACCGGAAGGTACAGCTTGGCGCCCTCGGCATATTCCAGCAAAAGGCATTCATGCGCGGCGCCTGCGGCCGTCACCACTTCCAGCCCCTGATAGCGCCCGACCCCGTGATCGACATGCACCACCAGATCGCCCGGCGACAGCGATTGCGCCTCGGTCAGGAAGTTCTCGGCCCGCCGCCGGCGCTTGGGCGCGCGGATCAGCCGGTCGCCCAGCACATCCTGCTCGGAAATGACGGTCAGCCCTTCGGCCTCGAACCCCTGTTCCAGCGCCCAGACCGCCAGATGCAGCCCGTGCCGGCCCACGCCGCCCATGTCGCGCACATGCACCGCACCGATCAGCCCTTCGTCCGCGATCAACCCGTCCAGACGTTCGCGCGCACCTTCCGAATAAGACGCGATCACCACCGGCCCCACGTCCAGCCGCGCTTTGACATGATCCGCCAAGGCCCCGAAAAGGCTCAGGGATTCGGCCTGCCGCTCGGGCGCGAAACTGCGCCCGACACGCCCGCCCGCGTCGATCACGTTCGGCCCCGAGGCCTGCGGCAACGGGCTGAACTGCAGCACGCGCCGGTCCTTCAGCGCCGCGTCCCAGCCGCCATCGTCGAGATAAAGCAGCCCCGGCGGCACCGGTTTATAGACGGTATCGCCGCGCCCCTTCTGGGTCATCGCGTGGCGGCGGGTTTCGTACTGATCGACGATCCCCTCCCAGCGGCTGATGCGCGTGGGCGCCACCTGGTCGTCCAGCGTCACGCTCGCGCCGGGAAGGTAATCGAACAGAACCTCCAGCCGGTCGTGGAAGAACGGCAGCCAATGCTCCACGCCCTGGTGCTTGCGCCCCGCGCTCACCGCCTCGTAGAGCGGGTCGTCCGTGCCCGCCGCACCGAACTCGATCCGGTAATTCTGCCGGAACCGCAGGATCGCGGCCTCGTCCAGGATCACTTCGCTGACCGGGGCCAGCTCCACCACATCCAGCTTTTCCGTGGTGCGCTGGCTGACCGGGTCGAACCGCCGCGCGCCATCCAGCGTGTCACCGAAGAAATCCAGCCGCACCGGCCCCGCCTCACCGGGCGGGTAGATGTCGATGATGCCGCCGCGAATGGCGTAATCGCCTGGCTCGGTCACCGTGGGTGCCTGCACAAACCCCATGCGCACCAGAAAGGCACGCAACGCCGCCTCGTCCACCCGCTCGCCCACATGGGCGGTGAACGCCGCCTCGCGCAGGACATCGCGCGCCGGCAGGCGCTGCATCGCCGCACTCAGCGTGGTCAGCAGCACGAACTGGCCCGGCGCACCATGCACCAGCCCCGCCAGCGTCGCCATCCGCGCAGCCGAGATATCGGCATGCGGGCTGACCCGGTCGTAAGGCAGGCAATCCCAGCCGGGAAAGCGCAACACCGGCATGCCCGGCGCAAAAAAGCGCAGCGCAGCCTCCATCGCCGCCATACGCTTGTCATCGCGCGCGACATGGATCACGGGCGCGTCGCTGCGCGCCACCTCGTTCAGGATCAGGCGGGCGTCAAACCCCTCCGGGGCGCCCCCAACCGTTATTCGGGTCATCGTCTACCTGTTGTTCGATCGCGCCCATCGGGCCGAAATGGTTGCCCATGCCGGCCTTGAGGTTCTGGTACATACCCCACATGGCGGTGATGAAAATGGCGATCATGCCCACCACCTGCACCATGATCCGGTGCCGCCACAGGATCTTGCGCAACTCCGGGCCATGCGCGCGGCGCAGCTGGATCAGGCGCGCGGTGTTCAGGCTCAATACCCCCACGATCGCCATGGGAAAGGCCATCAGGAACACCGCCTGCGCCATCTGGATGCCGTACAGGAACCCGATCAGCGCCAGCGAGGTCAGGAAAAAGCAGGTCAGCCCCAGCAGCCACAACCCCGCGATGCGCGAAATGCCCAGCAGGCGGTTCGTCATCACGCGCGCCATGTCTTCCAGGTCGGCCTCGGCCTGCCCGCCCCGGCTGCCCGCGCGGCTGACCATGTCAAAGGGAATGCCCAACACCCAATGGCTGGCCGTCGACCACAGAACCGCAAGCGCAATCCAGTACCAGACGCTGGAGAAAGAGCGCAGATCGATCAGCGCGGTGAGATTTTCGAACCAGTCCAACGGCGTGCCTCACTAGGATACGGCGCTTCCTTATCGCCCCTTTGCGGCAATTCCTACCCTTGAGATGCGCGAATTTCCATGCCAGTGCTTTGCAACGCCGAAGCCAAGGAAGAAAACCATGAAACCCAGCCAGGCCCCTTTTCCCGCCACAAGGTTCCGCCGCACGCGGCAAAACGCGCAAATCCGCGCACTGGTCCAGGAAAACACGCTGACGACGGGCGATCTGATCTGGCCGGTCTTCCTGCGCGACGGTGCGGACGTGTGCGAACCGGTGTCCTCGATGCCCGGCGTCAACCGCCTGTCCGTCGACAACGTGGTCAAGGCCGCGCGCGAGGCGGCCGATCTCGGCATCCCCGCGATCTGCCTCTTTCCCTATACCGATCCCGCGAAAAAGACCGAGGATTGCGCCGAGGCCTGGAACCCCGACAACCTGTCCAACACCGCCACCCGCGCCATCAAGGACGCCGGGATCGAGATCGCGGTGATGACCGATGTCGCGCTCGACCCCTATAACAGCCTTGGCCATGACGGCTTCGTGGTGGACGGCAAGATCCCCAATGACGAAACCGTCGAGGCGCTTGTGAAACAGGCGCTTTCCCAGGCCCGCGCGGGCGCCGACATCATCGGCCCCAGCGACATGATGGACAGCCGCATCGGCTCGATCCGCACGGCGCTGGAATCCGAAGGGTTCAAGGACGTTATGCTGCTGTCCTACGCCGCGAAATACGCCAGCGCCTTCTACGGCCCGTTCCGCGACGCGGTGGGCGCGTCGGGCGCGCTCAAGGGCGACAAGACCACCTACCAGATGAACCCCGCCAACTCGAACGAGGCGCTGCGCCTCGTCGAACGCGACCTGCGCGAAGGCGCCGACATGGTGATGGTGAAACCCGGCATGCCCTATCTCGACATCTGCCGCCGGGTAAAGGATGCGTTCGGCGCGCCGACCTATGCCTACCAGGTGTCGGGCGAATACGCGATGATCGCGGGCGCGGCGCAGAACGGCTGGATCGACGGGCAAAAGGCGATGCTGGAAAGCCTGATGTGCTTCAAGCGCGCGGGCTGCGACGGGGTGCTGACCTATTTCGCCCCCCAGGTCGCCCGCATCCTGAACGGGGCATAGCCCCCCCTGCTTCATCTTGCCCCAAATACCTCCGGGGGGTGAATTGGGCCGCAGGCCCAAGAGGGGGGCAGCGCCCCCCTTTCCGGTCGGATCGGCGCAGCCGGTCCGAAACCGGGCGCGGCTTCCCGCGCATGGCCACAACTGATAGTGACAGACGTCCCATCTACCCCTATACTCAGCGCCAGACCGGCGTCCCAAGCCGGCAGAGCAGTTCGTAAAATCAACAACCAGAATACAGGCACCGCCATGACGAATTTTACCCGACGCAGTTTCACGCTGGCAGCCCTTGCCGGTGCGGGTGCGACCGCCGCTTGCGGCAACGGCATCGGCAGCACCGGCCCCGCGACGATCGACGCGCGCGTCGACTCGACGCTGAACTATCTCTTCAGCTCCTACCCGGCCACGCGCGACATCGCGCAAAAGTCGACCGGCCAGCTTGTCATGCCGCTGGTGACCGAGGCCGGCCTCGGCATCGGCGCGGGCTATGGCCGCGGCGCACTGCGCGTGGGTGGATCGACGGTCGATTACTACTCGGCCACCAAGGGCAGCTTCGGGCTCCAGATCGGGGCGCAGCAATACGCCCATGTCCTGTTCTTCATGACCGACGAGGCGCTGATGCGCTTCCGGCGCTCCTCGGGCTGGGCCGCGGGCGCCGATATCGAATATGTCTTCAACGACAAGGGCGACAACATCCGCGCCGAGACCACCACTTCGACAGCCCCTGTGCTGGCGGTGATCTTCGGCCAGGCAGGGTTGCTGCTGGGCGCCACGCTGGAAGGCGTGAAATACACCCGCATCATCCCCTGACGCGAGACAAAGACCCCGGGTGGCCCACTCCCCCCGCCCGGGCCAATCTCCGGCGACGCATCCCGTCGCCGGTTTTTTTGGTGCCGGTCCTTTCCAGCCTCAATGCAGCGTGAACTCCCCCACCACGTTGCGCCACTCGCCGGGTGCGATCATCTTGCGGTGGGTAAAGCGCACCGAATGAAGCGGGCCCTCGATCTCGTCCTGCCAGAATTCGATGAACTTGAAGAGCCGCGGATGATCCGGGGCCAGGTCGTAGTCCTGCCAGATGAAAGTGTTCAGCACATGCGCGTAATCGGGCATGTGGTAAAAGAATTCCGCCGTGGTCAGGCCATAGCCCTTGAGCAGCAATTCGGTTTCCCTGTTTTCCATCCTCAACCTCGAAAAACTGTTGTTATGGAAAAATCATGCCCGATCAAATTTAATTTTCAACAAAAACAGTATGTTATCAGTCGCCAACGCTGGCTGCCAATATAGTGGGCGGTCTTTGATTGCACCCCATATCGTGGCTCTGATATAGTTGTGGCAACTATATGTAGAGCGCCAGAAAAGAACGGGCAGAGCACGTGAACGACACGCCGGAAACCCCTGAAAACGATGAAGAAAAAGGCCCCGAACGCCCCGCGTATGATGGCCCCACGATCTCGATCACGGACGAACTGAAATCGTCCTATCTCGACTATGCGATGTCGGTGATCGTCAGCCGTGCGATTCCCGATCTGCGCGACGGGCTGAAACCGGTGCACCGCCGCATCCTTTACGCGATGCACGAAAGCGGCAACACGCATGACAAGTCCTATCGCAAATCGGCCCGGCCCGTGGGCGACGTGATGGGCAAATACCACCCCCATGGCGACAGTGCGATCTACGACGCTCTGGTGCGCATGGCGCAGGATTTCTCGATGTCGCTGCCGTTGCTCGACGGCCAGGGCAACTTCGGCTCGATGGACGGCGATAGCCCCGCCGCCATGCGCTACACCGAGGTGCGCATGGACAAGCCCGCCGCCTCCCTTCTTGCGGATATCGAGAAGGAGACCGTGGACTTCCAGGACAACTACGACGGCAAGGACCGCGAGCCGACCGTCCTGCCCGCGCGCTTTCCCAACATGCTGGTCAACGGCGCGGGCGGCATTGCCGTCGGCATGGCCACCAACATCCCGCCCCACAACCTGGGTGAGGTGGTGGATGCCACGCTTGCGCTGATCGACGACCCCGATCTCAGCTCGGAACAGCTGATCGAATACATCCCCGGCCCCGATTTCCCCACCGGCGGCATCCTTCTGGGCCGGTCGGGCGCGCGCAAGGCTTATCTCGAAGGGCGCGGCAGCGTCATCATCCGCTCCAAGACCCGCGTGGAAGAGATCCGAAAGGACCGCTACGCCATCATCATCGACGAAATCCCCTACCAGGTGAACAAGTCGACGATGATCGAAAAGATCGCCGAACAGGTGCGCGAGAAAAAGATCGACGGCATCGCCCATGTGCAGGACGAATCCGACCGCGACGGTGTGCGCGTGGTGGTCGAACTGAAGCGCGACGCCACCCCTGACGTGGTGCTGAACCAGCTGTTCCGCTTCACCCCGATGCAGACCTATTTCGGCTGCAACATGCTGGCGCTCAATGGCGGCCGCCCCGAAACGCTGACGCTGCGGCGGTTCCTGACCTCGTTCATTTCCTTCCGCGAAGAGGTGGTCGCCCGCCGCACCGCCTATGACCTGCGCAAGGCCCGCGAACGCAGCCACATCCTGTGTGGCCTGGCCGTCGCCGTCAGCAACGTGGACGAGGTCGTGGCCACGATCCGCGCCTCGGCCGATGCCGCCGAAGCCCGCGAAAAGCTGATGACCCGCCGCTGGCCCGCGCAGGACATCCTGCCCTATATCGCGCTGATCGACGATCCGACCCATACCGCGAACGAGGACGGCACCTACAACCTGTCCGAGGCGCAGGCCCGCGCGATCCTCGACCTGCGGCTCCAGCGCCTGACGCAACTCGGCGTCAAGGAAGTCACCGACGAGCTCGAAGAGCTGGCCGGCAAGATCAAGGAATACCTGGAAATCCTGGGCTCGCGTGAACGGATCATGGGCATCATCGCCGATGAACTGCGCGACGTGAAAGACCAGTTCGCCGTCCCCCGCCGGACCGAAATCGTCGACTGGTCGGGCGACATGGACGACGAGGACCTGATCGAACGCGAAGACATGGTCGTCACGATCACCCAGGGCGGCTATATCAAGCGCACGCCGCTGGCCGATTTCCGCGCGCAGAAACGCGGTGGCAAGGGCCTTTCGGGCGGCGCTCTCAAAGACGACGACGTGGTGACCAACCTCTTTGTCGCCAACACGCATACCCAACTGCTCGTCTTCACGACCGACGGCATGGTCTACAAGCTGAAAACCTGGCGGCTGCCGCTGGGCGGGCGGACCTCCAAGGGCAAGGCCATCGTCAACATCCTGCCGATCCAGCCCGGCGTGTCCATCGCGGCCATCATGCCCGTCGACCGCCCCGAGGACGAATGGCAGGATCTGCAGATCTTTTTTGCCACCACCGCCGGTGATGTGCGGCGCAACGCGCTGTCCGATTTCACCAACGTCAAATCCAACGGCAAGATCGCGATGAAACTGCCCGAGGGCGTGGAAATGGTGAATGCGCGCATCTGCTCGGAAGACGATGACGTGATGCTCGTCACCGATTCCGGCCGCGCGATCCGCTTCCCCACCACCGAGGTGCGGGTCTTCAAGGGCCGCGATTCCACCGGTGTGCGCGGCATCCGCCTGTCGGGCGACGACAAGGTGGTGTCGATGTCGGTGATCCGGCATTTCGAGGCCACGGCCGAGGAACGCGCCGCCTATCTCAAGATGCGCCGCGCGGTGGCCGGGCTGACGGACGATGCGGAAACGGATGACGACGATGTCGCCGTGGCGGGCGAACTGAGCGCCGACCGCTATGCCGAAATGTCGGCTGCCGAAAACCTGATCCTCACGATCAGCGCCGGCGGCACCGGCAAGCTGTCCTCCAGCCACGACTACCCCGTGCGCGGGCGTGGCGGCATGGGCGTCGCCGCGATGGACAAGGCGATGCGGGGCGGCCCGCTCGTGGCGTCCTTCCCGGTGGAACTGGACGACCAGATCATGCTCGCCACATCCAAGGGCCAGTCGATCCGCGTGCCTGTCGAGGGGATTTCCTTCCGCTCGCGCAGTGCCGGCGGCGTCAAGGTATTCAACACCGGCAAGGGCGAAGAGGTGGTTTCCGTCGCATGGATCGCCGATCAGGGCGACGAGGACGAGGGCGAAGCCGAAGGCGGCACCGAGGAATAAACCACTCGGTGCAGTCTACCCGCCCGGAACAGCCGCAGAGCAGCCCGGGCGTCGCACGCCTTCGAAACCGCTTTCGAGGTTCCAAGAGCAGGCAATGGTCAGGCAAAGGCGCGGCCAATGCCTGATCTTATACCCCGTAAAGCGCGCCGAATTTCGCCTCGAGATACTCCAGCAACGGTCCCTCGCTCGGCTCTTGTCCGCAAGCCCGCGTTATCACCTCGCGCGGCTCGTAAAGCCCGCCGTGTCGCTGCACGTTCTCGCGCAGCCACCCGGTCACGCCCGACAGATCGCCCTCGGCCAGTTGCGCCTCCCAATCGGGCACGGCCGCGCGGAGCGCCTGCATCAGGCAACCGGCATAGACATTGCCCAGCGTGTAGGTCGGGAAATAGCCGAACAGCCCCTCGGACCAATGCACATCCTGCAGGCAGCCATTCGACGGCTTGTCCACCGCATAGCCGAAATCGGCCTCGAACCGGGCGTTCCACGCCTCTTCAAGGTCCGCCGCCTCCAGCTTTCCGGCGATCAGGTCGCGCTCAAGGTCGAACCGCAGCAGGACATGCAGGTTATACTGCACCTCGTCGGCCTCGGTGCGGATATAGCCGGGTTTCAGCGCGTTGACGGCGGCATAGAACGCATCCGGCCCCGCCAGCCCCAGATCGCCGAACGCCTCGCGCATCCGCTCATACAGCCAGCCGGTGAACGCACGCGACCGTCCAAGCTGGTTTTCGTAGATGCGCGACTGGCTTTCATGCACGCCCATCGACACGCCCTGCCCCAACGGCGTCAGCCCATAGGCCGGGTCGATCCCCTGCTCATAGGCGGCGTGACCGACCTCGTGGATGGTGGAGTAGAAGCAGTTGAACGGGTCGGCAGGATTGGTGCGCGTGGTAATGCGCACATCGTCGCCCGAGCCTGAACTGAACGGATGCACCGCCTTGTCCACGCGCCCGCGCGCCATGTCATAGCCGAATGTCTTCGCCAGCACCCGCGACAGGCGCATCTGCGCGGATTCGTCATAATCGCCGCTCAGCGCCTCCGGGGCGGGCTTTTCCAGACAGGCCGCCCGAAGCGCCACAAGCCGCGGGCGCAGCGCGCCGAACATCGCCTCCAGCCCGGCGGCGGTCGCGCCCGGTTCGTAATCCTGCAACAGCGCGTCATAGGGATCGCCGCCATCGGCCAGCGCCGCGCCTTCCTGCCGCTTCAGCTCGATCATCCGCTCCAGCATCGGCAGGAAATGGGCCACGTCCTCGGCCCCGCGCGCCTCGGCCCAGCGTTGATGGGCGAGGCTCCGGGTACGTGCGATCTCGGCCGCAAGCGCGGCAGGCAGGCGCGTCGCACGGGCGTAGTCGCGGCGGATATGGCGCATCTGCGCCTGCCCCACCGCATCCAGCGCGGCATCGTCGATCGCGGCCAGCCAGTCGCCCACGGCAGGGCTGGTGCGGCGCTCGTGCAGGATGGCGGCCACGGCGGCCATCTCTTCGGCCCGCTGTGCGCCCGCCCCGCGCGGCATCACGGTTTCCTGGTCCCAGCCCAGCCGGCCGGCGACCTGGGAAAGGGCCTGGGTCTGGCGCTCATGCGCCATCAGATCGTCAAAGGCACTCATACCTGCTTACCCCCGAATGGATTGTGCGACGGGATAGCCCGACAGGAACCGCGCCCGCAGGATCAGCACCCAGACGATGACGGCCAGCACCTGGTGCACGATCGCCACCTGCCACGGTGCGCCGGTGATCACGGTGAAAATGCCCAGCACCACCTGCGCCACCAGCGCGATGAACGCGGCGGTAAAGGCGGTGCGCGTGACGCCATGCGCGCTCTTGCGGCCGCGCAGCCAGACCACCACCGCAAACGCCAGCAGCAGGTAACCTGTCACCCGGTGGATGAATTGCACCAGCCCCGGATTTTCAAAGAAATTGCGCCAGGCCGGTTCGAACAGGAACGGATCGGGCGGGATGATCTGCCCGCCCATCAGCGGCCAGTCGGTATAGCTGCGCCCGGCGTCGATCCCGGCGACCAGAGCGCCCAGCAGGATTTGCAGGAACGCGAAATGCAGCCAGCCCGTCGACATCCCCCAAAGCTTGCCCTCTTTCAGACGCCGCGCCTGCATCAGCTCGCGCTCTTCGCGGCCCAGCAGGAACACGTACCAGGCGATGAACCCCAGGATCACGAAGGCCAGCCCCAGATGCGTCGCCAGCCGGTAGCTGGCCACATCGGTCATCGACCCGGTCAGACCGGACGACACCATCCACCAGCCGATCGCCCCCTGCAGGCCACCCAGCACGCCCAGGAAAAAAAGCCGCCCCGTCCAGCCGGCGGGGATCTTGCGGGTCACGAGAAAGCCAAGGAACCCCAGCGCCCAGACCAGGCCGATCACGCGGCCAAGCTGGCGATGGCCCCATTCCCACCAGTAGATTACCTTGAAATCGTGCAGTTCCATCCACTGGTTCTGGATCTGGAATTCCGGGATGGCCTTGTATTTCTCGAACTCGGCCATCCAATGGGCCTCGGTCATCGGCGGGATCGCGCCCCGGATCGGCGCCCATTCGGTGATCGACAATCCGCTGTCGGTCAGTCGCGTCAGCCCACCCACGGCGATCATCACCATGACCAGCGCGAACAAGAGCATCAGCCAGACCCGAATTGCCCCGCGCGCCCCGCGCCGTCCTGCCTTGTCGATGAACCCGCCCTGCGGTTCGGCCACCGCCTCGCGGCTTTCAACCTCTTCGAAAATGCTGCGTTTTCCGCTCATTCCCTGCCTCCGAATGACTTGCGCGAAAGGTAAGACGCGCGCCCCGCGCCGTCCAGTCAGATACGGGTTATCCGCGCTCTTTCCAGCGCACCATTTGACGCATGATACCGTGGAGCATCTGCACATCTGCGCGGGTCATGCGCATCCGCGACCACAGATTGCGCAGGTTCGTCTTCATGCCCTCGGCCTTTGCCTCGGGGAAAAAGAACCCGGCCTCCTGCAGGCGTTCCTCGTAATGTGCGGCCAGCTTTTCCACTTCCAGCCCGGTGGCCCATTCGGTGCGGCCCATATCGTCGCTTTCATGGGCGGTCTCGGCCACCTGGCGGCGCCATTCATAGCCCGTCAGCAACACGCATTGCGCCAGGTTCAGCGACGGAAATTCGGGGTTCACGGGAACCGAGATGATCGCGTTGGCCTGGGCGATGTCCTCGTTTTCCAGGCCCGCGCGTTCGGGGCCGAAAATCACCGCCACCTTTTCGCCCGCGGCGATGCGCGCGGCGGCATCCTTCATCGCGGCCTCGGGGCTGAACACCGGCTTGGTCAGCCCCCGCGGGCGCGCCGTGGTGGCATAGGTGTAGGTGCGGTCGGCCAAAGCCTCGGGCAGGTCGGCACACAGCATCGCCTCATCCAGCAGGCGGCCCGCGCCGCTCGCCATGGCCACGGCCCGCTGGTTGGGCCAGCCGTCGCGCGGGGCCACGACGCGCATCCGGTCCAGTCCGAAATTCCACATCGCCCGCGCCGCGCCCCCGATATTCTCGCCCATCTGCGGGCGCACGAGGACAAAGGCCGGCTGCTGTCGATCTGTTGGCATGGGTCGCTCCGTTTCGGGTCACGCGCCGTGTTAGGGGAAAGCCGGGCGGGTGAAAAGACCCCGCCGGCGCGCAGGCCGGGCATCTTGGGCCTAACCCCCTTGGCGCACAGGCCTTTTCCGCGCTATAGGGGCCAGACCAAGTGCAGGAGCGCATCATGGCCCAAGCCGAGCAGCCGCAAATCTACCTCGTCACCCCGCCCGAATTCGAACTCAGCCGGTTTCCCGACGCGCTGGCCGGGGTGCTGGACAGCCATGATGTGGCGTGCGTGCGCCTCAGCCTCGCCACCCGCGACGAGGATCGCATCGCGCGTGCGGCCGACGCCCTGCGCGAGGTCACCCATGCCCGCGACGTGGCGCTGGTGATCGACAGCCATATCCTGATGGTCGAACGTCTGGGCCTCGATGGGGTCCACCTGCCCGACGGCGCGCGCAACGTGCGCAAGGCGCGCAAGGAACTGGGCGAGGACGCCATCGTCGGCGCGTTCTGCGGCGCATCGCGCCATGACGGCATGAACGCGGGCGAAGCCGGCGCCGATTACGTCAGCTTCGGCCCGCTGTCCGGCGCCAGCCTGGGCGACGGCACGCTGGCCGACCGCGAAATGTTCGAATGGTGGTCGCTGATGATCGAACTGCCGGTCGTGGCCGAAGGCGGCCTGACACCCGAGATCATCCGCGACCTTGCCCCGGTGACCGATTTCTTCGCCATCGGGTCCGAGATCTGGGGCGCCGGCGATCCGGCGTCGGAACTGGCCGCACTCAAGGCGGCGATGGGCTGATCCGCCCGCGCGGTTTCCGTTAACAATCGCGCGGTTTTGCCCGGGACTACGTAAAATCGCGACGGGACGGCAGAAAATCCCCTGCGCCGACGGCAAAATCAGCGCGGTATCTCCGTCAAACCGCGCGATTTCCGGTCGTCATTTGTCAGGAACTGCGCGGTTTCGGCCTCGAACCGCGCGGATTAACGCCTTTCGGGCGGCATTCCGGCCCTGACTGCATCCTCCAGATGGGCCGCCAGCGACTTGCGGTTTGGAAAGTCATCCACCCGCACAGGTTCGTGATAAATCACTTCGACCGCGCCTTGTTTCGGGGCTGCCAGCACCTTCAGAAGATGCGGCCCGAACTCCATATCGCCCCACCATCCGTAAAACCGCGGATCGGCCCCTTCAGGCGCGCGGTAGACAACGGTGCAAGGCTGGATGTGCATTTCGTGGCGCAGATGATCCGAAAAGAACGCCTGGAAAAGCGTTGTTTTAAAAGGCAAAACCACCATCCCGTCAGTGGAGGTGCCTTCAGGGAAAAACAGCAGCTTGTGGCCCGCCAGCAGACGATCCTCGAAGATGTCCTGCTGTTTGCGCGCATCGCGGCGGTCGCGGTTGATGAACACCGTGCCGGTCGCCTTGGCCAACGTGCCGATCCCCGGCCAGCCCGCCACCTCGGCCTTGGAGACGAAATAGATCCGTTTGCCCGCGTTCAGCGTGAAGATATCCAGCCACGAGGAATGGTTCGCCACCACCGCCCCCCGCTGATCCATCCGCGCCCCCCTGCGGCTGTATTTCATGCCGAGGATGATAAAGGCGGATCGGCAAACAAACACGGTAAGATAAGGGGTTAGCGGCCGTTTCTTACCATAGAATGGCCGCTCGATCAGGTAATGGCCGACGAACATCAGCCCCAGGCACACGCCGATCACGGCGATCAGCGCCAGACCGCGCAGAAAGACCCTGACCCAGCCCATGACCGGTATCCGTTCGTGCGCCGGCTCCGGCGGCATGTCCCATTCGGGCATCATCCACCCGTGCCCCTGGTATAGATCGCCCGCTGCCGGTCGCTCATCCTCGCGGTGTCGAGGATCAGGCAGACATCGGTCGTGTTGAACGCACGGTCGATCCACGCGCCTTCGCCCACGAAGCCGCCAAGACGCAGGTACGCCTTGATCAGGGCGGGGATTTCCAGCACCGCGGCCTTGCGGTCCAGCGCGTCGGCGGCGATCCGGTCCATCGCGGCGAAATGATCGGGCCGCGCGCGCACGCGCAGGTCAGGCGGGGCCAGATGCCCGTGATGCAACAGCGACAGCGGCGCTGCAAGCGCATCGGGATCGGTGCCGTGGAACGAGGCGACGCCGAAAAGAATTTCCACTTTATGGTCAGCCACATACGTGGCAAGGCTATTCCAGAGATGAAACATCGCCATGCCGCCGCGGTAATCGCGATGGAGGCACGACCGCCCAAGCTCCAGCAACCGGCGTCCCGACGATTTCAGCACCGAAAGATCGTATTCGTCCTCGGAATAGAACTGGCCGATCCGTCCGGCCTGATCGCCGCGCAGCAGGCGGTAAACGCCCACCACCCGATCGCCGGCATCCCGCGCTTCGTCGCGCAGGATCAGATGGTCGAAAAAGGGGTCGAAGCGGTCCCTCTCTAGGCGGTTTTCGTGGTCCACCATCGCACCGCCGCCGCCCAGTTCGTCCACGAACACATCATAGCGCAGACGTTGCGCGGCACGCAGGTCTGCCTCGCTTTCGGCCAGCCGGACGGTGAAGATGGGATCATGCGTAAGCGGCATGTGATATGCGGATCCTGCGGAAAAACCTGCGCGTGTTTAGGGCAAGAGCGCGCCCAAAGGCAACATGAACCGGGAATCCGCGCTGATGGCGGTCCGCGCTAACCCTTTGTTAACCCGGTTCAGTCATCAAAGACGGGTTCGAGAGCGATCCGGGCCCCGTCGATGACCACCTTGCCCGTGTCCGGAAAGTTTACGGTTATGCGTGTGCCGATCCGTGACTGCACCTGCCCCACACCCCATTCCGGGCATTGTGGGTGCCGGACAAGCATTCCCGGTTCAAGAAATCCATTGAGGTCGTCCATGGCCCATACCTTTTGCGGGGGGTTCGATTTGCCGAAACATAGTGCGCAACTGGCCGCCTTGGTAGGGTCGCGTATCTGCCATGACCTGATCAGCCCCGTCGGCGCCATCGGAAACGGATTGGAACTGATGGAGATGGATGGCCAGTCCGGCCCGGAAATGGCGCTGGTCCATGACAGCCTTGCCAACGCGCAGGCGCGTATCCGGTTTTTCCGCGTGGCCTTTGGCGCGGCGGATGCCGGGCAGTCCGTCGCCGCGTCCGAGATACGGGGCATCCTGTCCGGCCTCGAAGGCGCAGGGCGGCAGGAATTGCGCTGGCAGCCCGACGGCGACGTGGCACGCCGGGATGCGCGGTTGGCGTTCCTCGCGATCATGTGCCTGGAAACCGCCCTGCCCTTTGGCGGTTCGATCACGGCCAGCCACGATGGTGCGTCATGGCAGATCGCCGGACGCTCGAAAAAACTGCTGATCGACGAAAAGCTGTGGGAGGCGCTCAATCGGCCCGGCGCGGATGTCGCGCCGTCCGAGGTGCAATTCGCTTTGCTGCCGCTGCTTCTTGAGGAATGCGGAACGCGTCCCCGCACCCGCATCGGGCCCGAGGAAATCACGATCCGGTTCTGATCCGGTCAGGCGCGGGTCGTTCCGTCGCCTTCGACAAGATACTTGAAGCTGGTCAGCTGCGCCGCACCCACCGGGCCGCGGGCGTGCATCTTGCCCGTTGCGATCCCGATTTCGGCCCCCATGCCGAATTCACCGCCATCGGCGAACTGGGTCGAGGCGTTGTGCATCAGGATCGCGCTGTCGATGCGTTCAAAGAACCGCGCGACGGCAGCAGGATCTTCGGCGATGATGCATTCGGTGTGGTGCGAACTGTAGCGGCGGATATGGTCGATCGCGCCATCCACGTCATCGACGATCTTGGCGGCGATATCCATATCCAGGTATTCGCGGCCCCAGTCGTCGTCGGTGGCGAGGTCGGTTCCCGGCAGCCCCTCGCCCGCGTGGACGCGGACACCCGCCTCCATCAACGCGCGGCTCAGATCGGCGCCCAGGCCATCAGCGATGTCGCGGTGGATCAGCAGGCATTCGGCCGCGCCGCAGATCCCCGTGCGGCGTGTCTTGGCGTTCATCACTACGCGCAGCGCCTTTTCCGGGTCTGCGGATTTGTCGATATAGACGTGCACGATGCCTTCGAGATGGGCAAAGACAGGCACGCGCGCCTCGCGCTGGACAAGCCCCACCAGCCCCTTGCCGCCACGCGGCACGATCACGTCGATATAGTCGGTCATCGTCAGCATTTCGGCCACCGCCGCGCGGTCGCGGGTGGGAACGCGCTGAATGGCGTCTTCGGGAAGGCCCGCGGCGCGCAGCCCCTGCACGAGGCAGGCATGGATCGCGCCGGAGGAGTGAAAGCTTTCAGAGCCCCCCCGCAGGATCACCGCATTGCCGGCCTTGAGGCAGAGCGCGCCGGCATCCGCCGTCACGTTGGGGCGGCTTTCATAGATCACGCCGACGACACCCAGGGGGGTGCGCACGCGGCGGATATGCAGCCCGCTGGGCATGTCCCATTCGGCCAGAACAGCGCCGACGGGATCGTCCTGCGCCGCGACCGAGCGCAGCGCGTCGCAAATGCCGGAAACCCGCCCCTCGTCCAGCATCAGGCGGTCCATCATCGCGTCCGACAGCCCCTTTTCGCGGCCATAATCCATGTCGCGGCCATTGGCGGCGATGATGTCGGCACGGTTTTCCCAGACCGCATCGGCGGCGGCCATCAGGGCGTTGCGCTTTGCGTCGGCGCTGGCAAAGGCCAGTTCGGCTGCCGCCGCGCGGGCGCGCTGGCCGATCTCGGCCATCAGGGCGGGGATGTTTTCAAGGTCTTTCATGGCGTCTGCCCTTGTATCTGGCGTCTGTTTGCGGCGTGGCGGTTGCGGCGCGTTAAAGTGCCATATCGTCGCGATGAATCAAAGCGGCGCGGGCCGGATAGCCAAGAACCGGCTCGATCGCGTCCGAGCGCAGGCCCTTGATCGCGACCGCTTCGGCGGCGGTGTAGCGGCTCAGCCCCTGGCCCAGCTTGCGCCCCGAGGCATCGCAGATCGCGACCGGATCGCCGCGGCCAAACGCGCCCGTCACCTGCGCGACACCCGCGGGCAACAGGCTTTTGCCTTGGGCCAGGGCGCGCGCGGCTCCTGCATCGACCGTGATCTGGCCGCGCGGCTTCATCGCCGCGATCCAGCGCTTGCGGGCGGCCTGCGGGTCGCCTTGCGGGCGGAACCAGGTGGCGTTGGCGCCGTTTTCAAGCGCCGTCAGCGGGCGCGTGACCGACCCTTCGGTGATCGCCATGGCGCAGCCTGCGGCCGTCGCCATCTTGGCCGCCATCAACTTGGTCACCATGCCGCCCTTGGACAGGCCCGACACGCCTTCGCCGGCCATTGCCTCGATCTCGGGGGTGATGGTGTCGATCACGTCGAAACGGCGGGCGGCCGGATCGGTCTGGGGGTTGGCAGAGTAAAACCCGTCGACATCCGACAGCAGGATCAGTTGATCGGCCTCCACCGTGACGGCGACCTGCGCGGCCAGCCGGTCATTGTCGCCATAGCGGATTTCATCCGTCGCCACGGTGTCGTTTTCATTGACGATCGGGATGACGCCCAGCGACAGAAGGGTTTCCATCGTCGCGCGGCTGTTCAGGTACCGGCGGCGGTCGGCGCTGTCTTCGAGCGTGACCAGAACCTGCGCCGTGGTCAGACCGTGCGGGGCCAGCGCCTCTTCGTAGGCGCGCGCCAGGCGGATCTGACCCACCGCGGCGGCGGCCTGGCTTTGTTCAAGCGGCAGGTCGCGGGAGGTCAGCCCCAGCACACCCCGCCCCAGCGCGATCGACCCGGACGACACAAGCACGACATCGGCGCCAAGCGATTTCAACCACACCACATCCAGCGCCAGCGCATGCAGCCATTCGGCGCGCAGGCTGCCTGTGGCCCGGTCGACCAGCAGGGCCGAACCGATTTTTATCACGATGCGGCGGGCGTCGGTCAGGGTTGCCAAGGCGCGTCCTCTTCGGCGGGTTTTTCACGCAGGCGGCCCGCGTCGATATGGGCACGCAGCGCGCGAAGCACGTCATCGACACCCTCGCCCGACACGCCCGACATAAGCATCACGTCGCGTGCGCCTGCGGCCTGCAATTCGTCGCGCAGGAAGGCGCGCTCCTCGTCATCAAGCGTGTCGATCTTGTTCAAGACGGTCACGCGCGGTTTTTCCGCAAGGCCGCCACCATAGGCGGCCAGTTCGTCCAGGATGGTCTGGTAATCCTCGACCAGAGTGCCCGAGCTGCCATCGACAAGGTGCAGCAGCACCGCGCAGCGTTCGACATGGCCCAGGAACAGGTCGCCCAGGCCACGGCCTTCGCTGGCGCCTTCGATCAGGCCGGGAATGTCCGCGACGACGAATTCCACCCCGTCGATACCAACGACGCCCAGATTGGGATGCAGGGTGGTAAAGGGATAATCGGCCACCTTGGGCCGTGCGTTCGACGTGGCGGCCAGGAAGGTCGATTTGCCCGCGTTGGGCAGCCCGACAAGGCCCACATCGGCAATCAGCTTGAGCCGCAGCCACAACGTGCGTTCGACGCCTTCCTGGCCCGGATTGGCGCGGCGCGGGGCCTGGTTGGTCGACGTCTTGAAATGCAGGTTGCCCCAACCACCATTGCCACCCTTTGCCAGCAGCACGCGCTCGCCCACCTCGGTCAGGTCCGCGATCAGGGTTTCCTGGTCTTCGTCGAGGATTTCGGTGCCGACCGGCACGCGCAGAACGATGTCCTTGCCATCCGCGCCTGTGCGCTGACGCCCCATGCCGGGGCGGCCGTTGTCGGCAAAGAAATGCTGCTGATAGCGGAAGTCGATCAGCGTGTTGAGGCCATCCACGGCCTCGACCCAGACCGAGCCGCCATCGCCGCCGTCACCGCCATCGGGTCCGCCGAATTCGATGTACTTTTCCCGCCGGAACGACACGCAGCCGTTCCCGCCTGCGCCTGAGCGGATATAGACCTTTGCGAGATCGAGGAACTTCATGGACCACTCCTTCGTGATCGGCGTCTATCGCAAAGGCCATGCCCTGCTCAACTGAGTTTTCGTGTATAGGTCCAGGTGGGCACCTTCGCCCCCCGTGCGACCGAGAAGTTTTCGGCGTCGCCCAGATAGGCGAAACCGGCGTTTGTCAGCACCCGTGCCGAGGCCGGGTTGTCCTGGAAGACCTCGGCGAACATCGTCTGCGCTGCATGGGGATTGGAGACCAGCATCGCCCCAAGCGCCGCCGACGCGACGCCGGTGTTCCAGAACGCGGGCGCGACCCAGAACGACACCTGGCTTTGTGCGCGGTCCAGCCGTTCCAGCCCCATCAGGCCCATCACCTCGGTTCCGCCAGCGGCGCTGGAATCCATCGCCCAGATATCTTCGGTCCGGTCCGGCGCCTGCGCCCGCGCGATCATCGCCTCGGCGGCGCCGGGCGGCAGCGGGTGCGGGATCGACCGCGTCATGCAGGCCACGCGCGAATCCCCGGCATAGAGCGAGATAAGACCCGCATCCGAAATGCGCAGCGGGCGCAGCACGAATCCATCGGCCTCGATCCGGGGCTGGTTTGGACTAAACTCGACATTCATGCGCTTTCTCCTCCGAAAAGCACGAGAAGGACGGACGCGACGGTCAGCGCCGCAAGCGTCCACATAAGGTAACGTTCCGCAGGCGTGCCCGCGACCGTGTGTGCAATCCGGTCGCCTGCGAAGGTCCAGATCGGGTGCAGGATAATCTGCAACGATAACAGGCAGATGGCGATCGTTGCCGTGGCCTGCAAGGTTGGTGTGCCCGGTGTCACGAAATTGGTAAATCCCGTCACGATCATCGCCCAGGCCTTGGGGTTGAGCGGATGAACGGCCAGTCCGGCCAGGAAACCGGGGGCTTTTTCCGCCTCGGCACCCGGGGAAAGGCGCAGGTTCGCGACCTTCCAGGCCAGCCAGCAGATATAGACGAGCGAGGCCCATTTCAGCGCCGTGAACGCCCATGGGTAGCGCACCGCGACCTCCATCAGGCCAAAGCCGATGGGCCAGATGATGATCTGCTTTCCCAGTGCGACGCCAGCCACGAATGGCAGCGCCGCGCGCAAGCCAAAGCGCGCGCCGGTCGCCATCAGCGCCATGTTGGCGGGCCCCGGTGTGCCGACCTGGCTGGCACCGAAGACCAGAAAATTCATCACGGCAACGCCCATCGGTCGCTTGCCTCCTGCAACGAAAAAGGGGATCGGCCCGTTCGCCGATCCCCTTACTGATTTAACCGTTAAGGTCGGCTTACTCTGCGGCCTCCACTTCCGGGAGAACGGAAATGAACGTGCGGCCCTTCAGGCCCTTGTGGAATTTCACACGGCCTTCGGAGGTTGCGAAAATGGTGTGGTCCTTGCCTTGGCCCACGCCTTCGCCCGGCCACCACTTGTTGCCGCGCTGACGTGCGATGATGTTGCCGGGGATCACTTCCTGACCACCGAATTTCTTGATGCCGAGGCGGCGACCGGCTGAGTCGCGACCGTTACGGGACGAACCGCCTGCTTTTTTGTGTGCCATGGGTTGGTCTCCTTATTTCCCAGCCAGTTCCTTGGCCTGATCGATCCAGCCTTCGCGCTCGATCCGGCCCTTGAACGACAGTTTCTCGTCCATCGCTGCCACGTCCTCTTCGGTCCAGGCTGCGATCTGGGCAAAGGTGGTGACCCCTGCCTCGTTCAGTTTCTTTTCCAGCGCGGGGCCGACGCCCGACAGCTTTTTCAGGTCGTCAGCGCCAGTTGCAGCAGCTTTCGCGGCAGGCTTGTCCGCCTTCTTGGCTGCGGCTTTCTTCGGGGCCGCGGCAGCGGCGGCAACGCCTGCGACCGAGCCTGCACCGATAGCGGCCTTGACGCCGGTCTTGTCCGCGCCCGATGCCAGGATCTCGGTGATCCGCAGCAGGGTCAGCTTCTGGCGGTGACCGACGGTGCGCTTGGACGAATGCTTACGGCGGCGACGGACGAAGTTGATAACCTTGTCACCCTTGACCTGGTCGATCACCTCGGCCTGCACGGCCGCGCCGTTGACCAGCGGAGCGCCGACAACGGTCTTGTCGCCACCAAGCATCAGAATTTCATTGAACTGGACGGTTTCTCCAGCATCGGCGGCCAGTTTTTCAACGCGCAGCACGTCGCCCGACTGGACCTTGTACTGTTTGCCACCGGTTTTCATAACCGCAAACATCGGTTTGTTCCTTTCATTGCCGCGTCCTGGGGCCCCCTTGCGGGCGTTCTTGGCATAAATGCCGCCGCGGACAGCGTGCCCTTTCGGGCAATATCAAACGATTGCCGGGCAGAGTCGCCCCTGCCCGGATGCGCGCTTTTCCCTTATCGGGATGTGCAAGTCAAGGGCAATCGCGGGGCGTGGTCACAACTCTTCGCCCGATGCCATGCGGCTGGCCACGGCAAGCCCCATCGACAGCGAAAGATCGCCGTACATGCTGTCGAACCCCGCGAAAAGCGCCCGGTTGAGCGCGCGGCCCGCATCGCTGCGCGACAGGGCGATATAGGCCGCCAGCGTTTCGACCGGCAGGTCGTCATAGGCCATGGTCAGGTAGGAAAACAGCCATTCGCGCGTATCCGCGCGGGTTTCGGCCTCCTGCCCCCAGACATCGGCCAGGATGTCGTCTTCGGTCATGTCGATGGCGCCGCCCTGGACCAGGCCGGCGAAGAACAGGTAATTCGCGTTCATGGTGCCGGCGACATTGTATTCGATCAGGTCGTTGATATCGACGTAATCGGCGATCAGGCGCCGGCGGTTCGTGGATTTGTCCGCCTCGCGCCACAGCGCGCGCGCGGCCTCTTCGATGCCGGGCGACATGAACGCGCGGCGGGTTTCGATTTCGGCCTCGACCAGGGCCCGGCCCGCCTCGCTTTCGAAGAACGCGACAAGCGGCGCAGGGTCGACATCACCGAACGCGGCGGTGAAATGCGCGCGCACGACGGTGCGCATTTTGCCGGTATCGTAGATGCGTTCGACCAGCGCACGCCAGCCGGGCCCTTCGTCGCCCTGCAACATGTCGCGGGCCAGGCTGTCGCCATAGGCCAGCCCCTCGTCGCGCATCACGTCGATCAGACGATCCAGTTGCATGGCCGCGAACAGACGGTCGATTTCGGCGGCCGACTCGCGCATCGGCAGCACGAGCAGCACCACCAGGGCCAGCAATCGAAACAGGGCGATACGGGGCATCAAAGCTCCTGCCCCGGTGTCAGGTCGGCCATCGCGACGGCCAGAACTTCGAACCGGTTTGCCATGATCTCGTGCTGGACGGCATTGAGCAGCTCATAGACCCGGCGCATCTGCGGATGTTCAAGCGCCTCGGTATAAAGCCGCAGGTCTTCGTCGGAAAAGTCGCGATAGGTAAAGGCGGCGCTGGCCAGAGAATTGGCACGCAGCTCCACCCGCAATTCGTCGCGCCCGTCGGCCAGAACGGCGCGCAGGGCGTCTTCGTCCAGCGGCCGGTCCAGCACCCCGGCCACCGACGCCGCCATCAGGAACCGGACCTGGATTTCCTCGATCGCGCGCACGGCGCTGTCGTCGCTGCTGATCGCGTCGTTCATGCGCTGGAAATAGGCGACGCGCGGGCTGCCTTCGGCGACGAGCGCGGCAAAGATCTCCTTGCCCTGCTCCAGCTTGCCGGCATCGTCCGGCATCATGTGCGAGGCATTTTCCGCCGCGACCAGCCGTTGCCCAAGGTCGCTGGCGTAGAAATCGACCGCATGCATCAGGTCGTCCTGATCCAGCGTTTCCTGCAGGATGGCGACCGCCATGTCATGCATCGTGCCGGTGTCGAATATCCGGTCGGCCAACTGCGTCCATTGCGCGCCGAAATCCCCGGCCTCGCGTCCCAGCATGCGGGGCGCGCTTTCGGCCGACAGCGCGATGGAGTCGAGCGCCACGTCAAAGCCGGTGGTCGTCAGGAATGCCTCGATCCGGTCGCGGTCCGCCGCGCGCAGGGGCAAGGCAAACGCCGACACCGCCAGCAGAAGGGCCATGATGAAGGCGGGCATACGCGAAAGAAAGCTTGGTGTCATGGGGCGTCCGTCACAGGTTCGAGCCATGAGGACAAGGGTAAGCCATTTGAATTCGCAAGCAATGTCAAAACGCCCCTTGAACCCCGCCGCAAAGCCGATTAAACGCACCCACCAGACCCCCGCGGAGAGGTGCCGGAGTGGTCGAACGGGGCGGTCTCGAAAACCGTTGTGGGTGCAAGCCCACCCAGGGTTCGAATCCCTGTCTCTCCGCCACTTATTCCGGCAAGCGATTGTTTTGAAAGAAACTCAAGGTGAAGGCGCCTACAAGCCTTCCAGCATGCCATCTTAAATGTCTTACTAGGCGAAGAGTTTGCTGCAGCTTCTCGCGCGGGGAACACCTCATCAATAGCTTTCCTTTTGCGTGCACCAGAGGACGCCGGTTTTGCAGCCAGCGACTCTTAGTTAAGGGTTGAATCAAGTACTTGATCCAAGTTCGCTAGGCATCATTGATAAAGTAGAAGTCTCTTTCGCGGCAATGAGAGGAGTGGCGCGTGGATGAAGGTTTTGAATGGCTCGTCGAAGGCTTGCAATACGATCCGCCAAGGACCGTTCACAAGTTTATTAGCGCAGACGCCCCGCATTTTTGGGATGCTATAGAAAAGGCGGTATTAGAGAACAAAATATTCTTCTCCCCTGTCGCTAACCTCAATGACCCTTTTGAGGCACGGCCTGTATACAAAGAAGATAGTGTGGCTCAGGTCCAAGAATATCTAAAAAAATGGGAGCGGACCTTTGGCAAGGGGACGACCATTACAGGCGGAAATGCTTATGAACTTGCAAAAGAAAATGGCTTGTCTGGATTCGACCTTGCCGTGAATGCCGAGAAAAACAGCGGATACTCAGCGGAGTATGCGAAGTTCCTTATCTCAAAGGCAAAGGCAATACTTGAAGACTCAAGAAATTGGACGTCAGTTACGAGCTTCACTCTGGGGTGGTCCTCTCCGTTGTTCTGGGCGCATTACGCTAACAGTCACAATGGCGTTTGTTTGGAATACAAGGTCGATCCGGAGTCGATGCTACAAGGAAGGCTCAGACTGGTACCGGTAACTTACTCAGAGGAAAGGCCGGTCGTTTCTACGATTGAGTTGTTAAAACGAGCGGGCGCTGGCACCGGTGGGCGCGCGAAAGAGTTAATAACACCGCAAGATCTCGGAGAGACTGTCACGAAGCTTGCGCTCACAAAGCCCGCTGAGTGGAGCTATGAACAAGAGTTTCGGTTGGTTGACACCAAGGGATCAAATGCTCGCACCTACCAAGCGGTTCCATCGCTGGCAGTCAATCGAATTTACATCGGCACAAATGTTGCCTCAGAAACCCGGGAAAAGATTAGGGCATCGTTTGGGAAATCAGTTGAAGTAGTACAAGTGGGTTTGTGCGACAGGGCTTTTTCGCTGAAGTACTCATAACGGGCAAACTTTCAGGCACGTCACCCGGTTGGGCAAAGCGATGGGCCGGGGCGTTGGATGCCACCCCAGCCCGACCAGCCTCGCCGTGGTAAGCAATCTGGCCCTGCGCCGCGCCCTCCGGAGTTACCAGAAAGGCAGAGGGCAGCGCTCTGTCGGGGTTTATTGCGACACTCGCCGACTTGCCGGATCGCTTTTGGCCAGCTTACCGGCCCGGCAGCACGCCGAAGGCCAAAAAGATGCCATTGCGCGCCGCGTCTAGGCTTTCCTTTGTCATCGACTTTGGCAGGTCCGGCGAAACGTCTGCAGGTCGCCAATCGGTTTGAGGCGTCGGCCCACCATTTGCAGAGACATTCACGCTTTCTACCAGCAGCACCTTGCTCCTCGATCCCCGGAACCCACGCTATTCCGAGGCAAGCTGCGCTGGTGTGAACTCGGCATCCAGTGCCGCGAGCGTGGCGCGGAACAGGGGCTCCAGCCCTTCCGGGGCCGGGCTGACCTGGCCGGAATCGATGGCGGTCTCCATGTCGGACAGCGCCGTGTGCAGCCGCCGCGCCCCAAGGATCGCGGCAGAGCCTGCCAGCCAGTGGACCTTGTCGCGCAGCACATCGGGCGCGGTGTCGCCCGCATCGAGCCTCTGCAGCAGCTCTTCGCCCAGCGTTCGGAAATCCCTCAAGAGCGCGGCGCGCTTTTCCGGGCCGAGGGCGACCGAAAGGGCCGCAAGCACCGCGGCGTCGATCAGCGGATCGGATGCGCCGGGCACAGGCGCGGCAGGTACCTGCCCGCGCAGCACCGCGCGCAGCATCGGCCATGTCACAGGTTTGGTCAGCACTTGGTCGAACCCGGCCTCGAGTGTCCTGGGGCTTTCGGCGGCCTGGACATGCGCGGTGAAGGCCACGATCCGGGTCTTGGCATTCGGCCCCTGCCCGGCCCTTATTTTCCGCGTCGCCGCTGCCCCGTCCATTCCCGGCATCGCGATATCCATCAGGATCAGGTCGAACTGGCGTTTTTCGGCCAGGCCAAGTCCGTCGTTGCCATTCGCCGCTTCGTCGACGAGATGGCCGTCCTTTTCCAGCATTTCGCGCAGGATGAAGCGGTTGACTGGGTTATCCTCGACCACCAGCACACGCATCGGTGCGACCTGGCTTGCGACGAACAGCTCTTCGCCTTGCGCGTCGGGGTCGGTGTCGGCGGCCAGCGCCGGCAGCGGCAGGCGGACCCAGAAAAGGCTGCCCTCGCCCGGTTCGCTTTCAACGCCGATCTCGCCGCCCATCGCCTCGGCCAGACGGCGGGTGATCCCGAGCCCGAGGCCGGTGCCCCCCGGATCAATCCCGTCCTGACGTTCGATGCGCACGAAATCCTCGAATATGCGCGTGCGGTCGGTCGGCGCGATGCCCGTGCCGGTGTCCGAGACCTGGATTTCGACCAGCGGATCGCCATCATGCCCCGTGCCCGTCAGTTCAAGCGCCACCGTGCCGGACGTCGTATGTTTGATCGCATTGTCGACCAGATTGTTCATGATCTGGCGCAGCCGTGCCCTGTCACCGCGCACCAGACGCGAACCAGGCAGGTGCACGATCCGCTCCAGCCGGATGTTGCGCGCCCTTGCCGCGGGCTCGAAGCCGCGCATGATGGAATGGCTGAGCGCGTCCAGATCGACGACCTGCTGGGACAGCGTCACCTGCACGGCCTCGAGTTCCGCGATATCGAGAACGTCGTTGATATGCGACAGCAGCGTTTCGCCCGAGCTTTCGAGGATTTCCAGGTACTGGCGAAGCCGCGGGGTATCCAGCTCGTCGCGCAGCAGGTCGATCACCCCGATGATCCCGTTCAGCGGCGTGCGCATCTCGTGGCTCATCACGGCAAGGAAACGCGCCTTCGCCCGCTCGCCGGCCAGTGCCTGATCGCGGCTCTGGCGCAGATCCTCTTCGATGGCAAGACGATGGGTGATGTCACGGAAGACGTAGACCCGCACGCAGCCGAAAGGCGTTTCCTCGGAGCCCAGCGATGCCTCGAGCGGCAATTCGCCCCCCTCGCACCGGAACCCGGTGACGCGCTGGCGCCGCGTCTGGCCATCCAGTTCCGAGGGCTCGCACAAACGCGTGATCGGCTGCCCCAACGCCTCGGCGCGGGTAAGGCCGAACAGGGATTCGGCGGCGGCGTTGAACTCGGTGATCCGGTCGTCGCCATCGGTGACCACGATCGCATCGCGCGAAGTCGTGACGATCGTCGAAAGCCGTGTCGTGGTCTGGCGCAACTCGCGTGCGCGGGACCGGATGGACCTGACCAGACGCCAGACCAGCAGGCTGAGCGCGGCCATCAGTACGAGAAGCGCCACCACGACATAGGCAAGGTTGCGGAGCGCCTTGAAGATGTCGGTGCGCATGGCTTCGTGCCGCTCTGCCACGGTTTGCGTCACGCGCGATGCAAGGGCACGCAGTTCCCCGCGCGACTCTTCGAGCGCGGCAAGAAGCTGAGGCGCAGAATCCAGCAGGATGTAATCGTCGGAATCGATCAGCGGCAACAACGAGTCGATGCGCGCGGAGAACCGTTCGAGGCGGTCGATCTCACCGGCTGCCGAAATGTGTTCCTGGTAAAGCGGTGACACGCGCAGTGTCGCCAGCCGGCTGTAGAACACATCGAACACTTCGCGCAGATCGGCTGCCGTCCCCGTGCCTTCCAGCATCTGCATCTGGACGGCGTTTTCGAGCTGTAGGAATTCAACCTCGGTCTGCGTCACCGTCCAGACCAGGTTGTCGCTGCGGCTGCTGGCGAGCGTCCGCATTTCCTGTGTGCCGCGCCAGGCGATGCTGGCCCCGATCACCATCAACAGACCGATACCGGTCAGCAAAACGGTAATGGGCAGCCAATCGTACCGCCAGCGCCAAAGCCTTTTCACGAAATTCGGCATCATGGCCTCCGAAGGCAGATTACGGCGTCACCTCGATACGGTCCAGTTGCCAGATGCTTTGCGCGTAGATCGTTTCAGTTTGAAAGTCGGTGTGCGAGTCGTAAGGATACACCAGCCAGAGCGGGCCCTTGTCCCGTGTGGCCATTGGCTTGCCGTTGCGTTCATAGGCCACCAGCGCCCCGTCGGGGCGCAAGTCCTCGACGGGAATTTCGATCAGGTATTCGTTCTTTGCGGTCAGCGTCAAAAGCCCGTTTTCGATGCCAAGGCAGCGCACCAGCGTTAGCAGCCGCACCCCGCGGAAATGCTGCACACCGTCGGTCCAGATCGTCGTGGTCGAAAAATCCTCGGCCGGAAGCGCACGAAGCATGGCGTCGTCGAGCATCACCTCGCGCACCTTGGCCTGTTCGGCCTGGGCCAAGCCCATGTGAATCTCCAAAAGCGGCCGCCCCTGTGGCGGGGGCATGTGGCAGTCGGCCATGCCCTGGGCCGTGCCCGCCAAAAGATGAAGCGCGGCACAAGCCACCATGAAAAGAGACCGGTTTTCACGCACCATCGCCACAGAACCCATTGTCGCCCAAAAACTAATCTGCATTACGGATACTCTAGAGTGTTGCGGCGTTCGTCCAGATACCTATGCTAAGGTGTAGGGGGCCGTATGATGGCAGGGAAAGGACGGGCATGGCGACGGTTCTGATCGCGGATGACCACGAACTCGTGCGTGCGGCATTGGTAAGCTACCTGCACGACGCGACAGGCTATGACGTGGTCGAGGCCGCGACGCTGGAAGAGGCGCTCAAGGCCATTGCCGACAAGGGCGGGTTCGACCTTGTGCTGCTGGATTACACGATGCCGGGAATGAGCCTGCCCGCGGGCCTGGCCAAGGCGATCGAGGCCAACGCCCCGCACCCCGTCGCAATCCTGTCGGGCACCGCCCCGCCCGAGGTCGCGCGCCGCGCCCTTTCGGCAGGCGCGCGCGGCTTCCTGCCCAAGTCGATAGACCCGGACACGATGATCAGCGCGGTGCGTCACATGATCGCCGGGCATGTGTACCGGCCGCAGGATTTCCTGGATGCCGAACAGAAGGGGCTTGGACCGATCCACATCACCCCGCGCGAGATGGACGTCCTGCGCGGCGTGATGGAAGGCAAATCGAACAAGGAAATCGCCCGCGACCTGAGCATTCAGGAAGTCACGATCAAGCTGCATGTGAAAACCATTTGCCGCAAATTGCAGGCGCGTAACCGCACACATGCGGCCATGCTGGCGCGCGATCTGCAACTGGTCTAACCGCCATTCGCGGCGGTCAGGTCTGCGCCCCGGCAATCGCGGCGCAGCCCCGCAGCGCAACATGGGGGTCGGTCACCAGCGTGACCGGAACCCGTGCAAGCAGATCGGCATACGCCCTGCCGCCCACCATGGCGGCGTGGACTTCGGTCCAGTCCAGCACATCGGCCAGCGCCATCGACACGCCACCGGTCAGGAAGATGCCGCCGGTCGCCATGTGGCACAGCACCATGTCGCGCATATATGCGGCAAGCGCATCCGCGATGACCCGCTGAACGGCCGCATGGGCCAGGGCATCGGCCCCCTGCTGGTTGTCTCTTTCCGCAAGCACTTTCGCCAGCCACGGCAGGGCGCGCCCGGAAATCACGTCTTCGGCCACGACCTCGCCGCCATGGAGCCCGGCAAGCGCGCGGAGGCTGTCGGTCACCTGGGGCAGCGTGACGTTGCCCGCCTCGGAGGGTGGCACGAACGTGCCCGCGGGGCCTTCATGCACCACGCAGGCGTTCAGACCGGTTCCGATATTGACGACAAGGCGCGCGCCCTGCCCCGTTTGCGGCCCCGCCAGATGACGCAGCCCGTCAGGGCCGAGCCGCGACAGGCCATAGCCCTGCCCGACCATGTCGTTGAACAGCGTCACGGGCACCTGCCCCAGCTCGGCGCGGATCTCTTCGGGGTCGAGAACCATCGCGCGGTTGGTGAGAGGCAAAAGACCATCGCGCGGCGCACCCGCCGCCGCGATCGCCACCCCTTCGATGTCGCCAGATGCGTAAACCGCGCGGTATTGCGCCAGGATCGCGCGGAAATCTTCGGTTCCTGCGGGCGCACGCCACAGCGTATCCGGCAGGATCTGTCCCGCCTGCGCCAGCGCAAGGCGCACCGAGGTGCCGCCGATATCTCCGATCAGGTACATGCGCGGATAAAGATCACACCGCGCGCCAAATGCAAAGCGGCCCCGCGCATTGCCGGGGCCGCCTCGTCGCAGTTGTGGCAAATCAGGCGCGGCGGCGGCGGCCCCCGGCGCGGCGGCCTCCGCGGCCTCCGGCTGCATCTTCACCCGGTGCCTTGTTGAAGCGGATCCAGTCCCCGCCATGCGGGTCGTTGTTGGTCAGCAGGTTGGCGGCGCGGATGGCCTCCATTTCCTTGCCGGGGCGGAACTGGGTGCTGCCAAGCCCGAAAAGCTGGCAGAAGGTTTCGTCGTCCATGTCCGCAGGCAGGATGATCCCCGCCGCTTCGACTTCGGCGCGCTTTTCGGCGATCTTGGCCGCGCCGACGGGCAATGCGCAGGGGTTCATGATGGCGCTGGTCATGCCCGCGCCCATCGCCATCGGCAGGAAGGCGTTGTTGATGCCATGACGGTTGGGCAGACCGAACGAGATGTTTGACGCGCCGCAAGTGGTGTTGACGCCCAGCTCTTCGCGCAGGCGGCGCACCAGGGTAAAGACCTGGTGGCCCGCCGTCGCCATCGCGCCGATCGGCATCACCAGCGGATCGACCACGATGTCATGCGCGGGGATGCCGAAATCGGCGGCGCGTTCGACGATCTTCTTGGCCACGGCGAAACGCACGTCGGGATCTTCGGAAATGCCGGTGTCGTCATTCGAGATCGCGACCACGGGAACGTTGTATTTCTTGACGAGCGGCAGGATCGCCTCGAGCCGCTCTTCCTCGCCGGTGACCGAGTTCAGCAGCGGGCGGCCTTCGGCTGCGGCAAGCCCGGCCTCGAGCGCGCCGGGAACCGAGCTGTCGATGCACAGAGGCACGTCTACCAGCCCCTGCACCAGTTCGACGATCTTGGTCATCAGGGGCGGTTCGGTCTCGTTCGGGTTGGGGTTGGAGTTGTAGACCACGCCGGCGTTGATATCGAGAACCGTCGCGCCTGCGGCAACCTGTGCCACGGCATCCCTTTCCACGGTCGAAAAATCGCCCGCTTCAAGCTCGGCGGCCAATTTCTTGCGGCCAGTCGGGTTGATGCGTTCACCAATCACGCAAAAGGGCTGATCGAAGCCGATAATGGCGGTCTTGGTTTTCGACTCAACGATGGTGCGGGTCATATGCGGTTATCCTTGGGTTTGTGCGGCGGGCACGGCTGCGGTGCCGCCATTGTCGATGGCCCATTGGGCGTTGGTCTTGATGCCGCCCAGCGGGAAGAAGTGGACATGCTCGATGTTGAAATCGGGATTGGCGGCCTTGTGGGCGGCCAGTTTCGCGATCACGTCGTTCGGTTCGTAGGGCAGAAGCAGCTTGGAGACATCCATCGCGCGCTTTTGCAGAACCTTGAGCGAGGGGCCCACGCCGCAAGCGATGGCGAACTTGATCAGCGTCTGCAGTTTGGCCGGACCGGCAATGCCGATATGGATCGGCAGCTCGATGCCTTCGGCGGCCAGGCGGTCTGCCCAGGCGATGATCGGATCGGCGTCAAAGGCGAACTGCGTGGCAAGCGCCATCTTCGCGTCGCTGCGTTCGGAAAACGCCTGTTTCCAGCGCAGAGCGTCCATCACGGCGGCGTCGCCGCCATCGGGGTCGATGTCACGGTTGCCTTCGGGATGGCCCGCGACGTGCAGGCGTTCGAACCCGGCCTTGTCGAACAGGCCGGTTTCCATCAACTGCATCGAGCAGTGGAAATCGCCATGCGGCTGGGCCACGCCGCCCGCCAGCAGCAGCGCCTGTTTCACATCGGCCTCGCCCTGATACATGGCAATCCAGTTTTCCAGCATGGCCGCGTCCTTGATGATGCGAGCCGGGAAGTGCGGCATCACCTTGTAGCCTTCGGCGTTCAGCCGTTTCGCGGTCGCGACCATGTCGGCGATGGGGGTGCCCTCGATATGGGCGATGTAGACGCGTGTGCCTTCGGGCAGGATTTCGCGGAAATCTTCGACCTTTTCGGCGGTGCGCGGCATCACCTCGATCGAATAGCCCTGCAAGAAGGCTTCGACCTCGGGGTTGACGGTTTTGACGCTGTCATCGCGTTTCTTGAAATTCAGCAGAGCCATCATGGCCTCCCACACGCCCTTGGGGTTCATGCCCAACCATCGTTCGCGATCAGGGCCTTGATGCGGTCCTGATCAAACTCGGCCTCAAGGCGCGCGGCCTCGGCCTCGGCGATCTCAGCGGGATCGCCTTCGACGGTGTACGGGGGTGCCTTGCGCCATTCGGCCAGGTAGGCATCGGTATCCGCTGCGCCCACTTTCATGGCGGCGCGGTCGATGGCCTGTTCGAACCGTTCGGGCAAGGGTTTCTTGGCACCGCGACGCCCCTTGCCGACGATGACCTGCGCCGGGATATCCCGCCAGTAAACGATCGTGACATCGGGCATTGCTTGATTCCCCTGTTACCGTGATCCGCTTGTAGGACAGCGCGTTTGCGACAAGAGGGCGGTTTTCGACATTCCCGCCGCACTCTGCGACCATTTGGACATAGCAGCGGCACCCCATGACTGACCACAGCGGGGCATCGTCAAAATCACCAACATCTTTATGAGTCCCGCATGGCAGAGCTTGCGCGGGACGCGGCAAGTCACTAGTTTGAAAGCAACTCGAAATGGAGGGCGTGAAATCATGGCGCCCAAGCGTCCCAAAGGTGCGGGCGCGTTCCCGAAACCGGTTGCAACCCCCGCGCCGAAACCGCCGGATCCGGCCGAGCTCTATGCCGCGCTGGATCTTGGCACCAACAGTTGCCGGATGCTGATCGCCCAGCCCAAGGGCAGTCAGTTCCACGTTGTCGACAGTTTTTCCAAATCGGTGCAACTGGGCGCCGGGCTGGAACAGACCGGTCGGCTGAGCCGGGCGTCGATGCGGCGCACGGTTCAGGCGTTGCGCATCTGTCAGCAAAAGTTGAAGCGCCACAGGGTGCGCCGGATGCGTCTTGTCGCGACCGAAGCCTGCCGTCGCGCCAAGAACGCGGCCGATTTCATCCGCCATGTGCAGCGCGAAACCGGGCTGAAGCTGGAAATCATCCAGCCCGAGGAAGAGGCGCGGCTGGCGGTGATTTCCTGCGCGCCGCTGGTCAGCACCAAGACCGAACAATTGCTGGTGGTCGATATCGGCGGCGGCTCGACCGAGCTGGTGTGGATCGACATCAGTTCTGTCCCGCATCGCGAACGTCCGCGCGCGATCATGCGGCTGCATGCCGGGTTTCACCCCACCGACAGCCCGTTTCCCGCGGCCAAGGTGGTGGACTGGATCAGCGTGCCGCTTGGCGTGGCCACGCTGCGCGACCAGTTCAACGACGTAGAGGACGATGCCGCGCGGTTCGCCCTCATGAGCTGGTTCTTCGAAGAGAACCTGGCCGAGTTCGCCCCCTACAAGGACGAGCAGACCCGCGACGGGTTCCAGATCGTCGGCACGTCGGGCACGGTCACGACGGTGGCGGCCTCGCATCTTGGGCTGAAGCGCTATGACCGGACCAAGGTGGACGGGCTGCGCATGACCAGCGACCAGATCGACCTGGTGATCCGCGACTACCTGGCGCTTGGCCCCGAAGGGCGCCGCCGCGACCCGCGCATTGGGCAGGACCGGCACGCACTGATCATGTCGGGCGCGGCGATCCTGCAGGCGCTGCTGCGCTGCTGGCCGACCGACCGGCTGAGCGTGGCGGACCGCGGGCTGCGCGAGGGGCTGCTTTACGCGCAGATGAGCGCGGACGGCGTATTGGAAGACGGACCTTTCTAGGAAACGGCAGGGACGATGGCGAAGAAACCGACCGGCAAGAACACATCCGGGCGCGGGCAGCGCGACCTCAAGGTCAAGGTCAAGACGGCGCGCGGGCGCAAGCTGAGCTCGACCCGCTGGCTGCAGCGGCAGTTGAACGACCCCTATGTCGCGCGGGCCCGCAAGGAAGGCTATCGCGGGCGCGCGGCCTTCAAGATCATGGAGCTGGACGACAAGTTCCGCTTTCTCGTGCCGGGCGCGCGCGTGGTCGATCTGGGTTGTGCGCCGGGCGGCTGGATCCAGGTCGCCGTGCCGCGCATAAATGCGCTGGGTGAAAAATCCGGCAAGGCGCAGGGGCGCATCATCGGCATCGACCTGCAGGAGGTCGAACCGATCGCCGGCGCCGAAATCCACCAGCTCGATTTCCTGGATGAGGATGCCGACGACAAGGTCAAGGAATGGCTGGGCGGCAAGGCCGACGTGGTGATGTCGGACATGGCCGCCGCGTCCTCGGGGCACAAGCAGACGGACCATCTGCGCATCATGGCGCTGTGCGAGGCGGCGGCCTATTTCGCCTTCGACGTGCTGGAAGAGGGTGGCACATTCGTGGCCAAGGTGCTGGCTGGCGGCGCCGAGGGCGACCTGCAAAAGCTGCTGAAACAGAAATTCGCCAAGGTCGCGAATGTCAAACCGCCCGCAAGCCGGGCCGACAGTTCGGAAAAATTCGTGGTGGCCACCGGGTTCCGGGGCTGAGTTCGGGGGCTGAGCCGCGTTCAGGCCGCCGACAGCGTCGCCGCCAGCACCTCGGGGGACCAGCCCGCCCCGATCGACGAAGCCTCGACCCCGCCGTCACGCCGCGCGATGCGCAACCGCGCCCGCGCGGCCAGGTCACCCTGCCGCAGCAATTCGAACAGCCGCGCGTGGCGGGGGGCGTCATCCATGCTCTCACCCATGGGACACTCCTTTTCTTGTTTCCGGGTCTGACGCTGCAGGCGAATTGCGGCGTTTTTGGCGCAAGTGCGGCACCATTGCGGGGAATTTCCGTGCCGACGCGGGTGATTGCGCCGCCCTGCATCTCGCGCCACTGTGCGCGCAAACGAGAATCGAAAGGCCTGTTTCATGTTCGCCCCTGACCTGCTTGGCGCCATCCGCGCGCGTTTTGCCCATGTCGATGAATGCCCGCTGACGGGGCCACGGATCTTCTTTGAAAACGCGGGTGGGGCGCTGACGCTCAATTCCGTGGTCGACACGTCGGCCCGGTTCGCCGCGATCCCGGACAACCAGGGCCGGACCAACGCCATGAGCAAGCACTTGATGGAGGTCATCGCCAAGGCGCGCGCCGACATGGCGCTGTTGCTGAACGCGCCGGGCGGACAAGTGATCCTGGGCGAAAGCGGCACCGAAATGCTGTACCGGATGATCCGCAACGCCTGCAGTGGCGCAGGCCCCGGCCCGGTGATCGGATCGACGCTGGAACACCCCGCCTCGCGCAGTGCGGCGCAGCACTGGGCCGGCCTGTCGGGGCGCGATTACATCGCGGTGCCCCATGACGACGCGACCGGGACGGTGACGGCCGATGACTACCGCCCGCATCTGCGCCCCGATCTGGCCGTGGCCACGATCATCCATACCAGCCCGGTGACCGGCATGGGCGTGGATGTCGCGGGGATCGCGGCCGAAATTCGCAAGGTCGCGCCCGGATGCCTGATCATCGTCGACGGCATCCAGCATGCGGCCCACGGGCATATCGACTTGACGGAGGCCGGGGTCGATGGCTATGCGATCTCACCCTACAAGATGTTTTCGCGGCATGGCTATGGCGTGGCCTGGGTTTCGGACCGGCTGACCGCCCTGCCCCACGAGGCGCTGATCGGCGGCCCGAAGGAGAACTGGGAACTGGGCACGCGCGATACCGGTGCCTATGCCACGCTGTCGGACGTGGTGGCCTATCTCGACTGGCTGGGCGGCGAGGTGAGCGACGAAATCGCCCCGCGCGCCCGGATCGAGGCCGCGGCGGCCGCGATCCACGATCACGAACACGCGCTGACAGAGGCGATGCTGCACGGCACAGGCAACCACGCGGGGCTGACCACCCTGCCCGGCGTTCACGTCATCGGCGGCGTGGACAACCCGGCGCGCGAAGGGCTGGTGAGCTTTTGGCTGGACGGGATGACGTCGGCCGACATCGTGACCGGCCTCGAGGCGCGCGGCGTGCGGGTGCATATCCGCAAGGCGGATCACTATTCCGGCAACATCCTGGCACCGCTGGGCCAACCCGATTGCGTGCGCGTGTCGCTTGCGCATTACAATAGCGTGGACGAGGTCGCGCGGTTCCTCGACGCGATGCAGGAGATGGCCGGCGCGCCCGCCTAGGCGCGCCTGTTCCGTCCTATTCCGCCAGGTGGCAGGCGACCCTCGTCTGTCCGATCTGGCGCATTTCCGGGCGTTCGCGGCTGCACCGCTCCACCGCCAGCGGACAGCGCGGGTGAAAGGCGCAGCCGGTGGGTGGGTTGATCGCATCGGGGATTTCGCCCTTTGGCGGCTCGACCTCGCGGCCGAAGGCATCCATGCGCGGCGCGGCGTCGAACAGCATCCGCGTATAGGGATGCTTGGGATCGTCGAACAGCGTGTCGCGCGGCGCCTCTTCGACCAGGCGGCCGAGGTAGAGAACCCCGATCTTGTCGGCCATGTGATGAACGACCGTCAGGTCGTGGCTGATGAAGAGATAGGTCAGCCCCAGCTCTTCGCGCAGGTCGGACATCAGGTTCAGCACCTGCGCCTGCACCGACACGTCCAGCGCCGATGTCGGTTCGTCGCACACGATGATCTTGGGCCCCGAGGCCAGAGCCCGGGCGATACAGATGCGCTGTCGCTGACCGCCGGAAAACTCATGCGGGTACTTGTCGGCGTCCTTAGCCGAAAGGCCGACCTGTTCCAGCAGCCTTTCCGCAAGGCCCTTGGTGTCGCCACCCTTGGCGGCCACCGGTTCGGCGATGATGTCCCGCACCCGCCAGCGCGGATTGAGCGAGGCATAGGGATCCTGGAAAATCATCTGGATGTCGGCGCGCACCGCCTCGACCTTGGCCGCGTCGGTTTCGGTGGCAAGGTCCACGCCCTCGACCTCGACCGCGCCCTTGCTGGGCGGCACCAGCCCCACGACAATCTTGCCGATGGTGGATTTGCCCGACCCGGATTCCCCCACGAGTGCGTAGACGCTGTTTTCCTCGATCTCGAAGCTCACGTCCGACACGGCGGTCAGCAGCGCCTTGGGCAGGCGTTCGATCACGCGGTTGAGCCAGGGCTTGGACACGTCAAAGATGCGGGTCAGGTGATCGACCTTGATCAAAGCGCTCATGCGCCCACCTCCTGTTTTCTGTCCGCGCCCAGCGGGAACCAGCAGGCCGCCCGCCCATCGCAGGTATCGAGTGTCGGGCCCGGGTTCTGGCGGCAGCGATCCTGTGCGAATTCGCAGCGCGGATGGAACGCGCAGCCATCCGGCAGGTTGCCCAGACGCGGCATGGCGCCGGGGATCTGGCGCAGCCGTTCGTGGCCCTGGCTGGCCAGCGGGGTCGAGGCCATCAGCCCCGATGTATAGGGGTGGCGCGCCTCGGTCAGAACCTCGCGCACGGGGCCAAGCTCGGCCAGGCGCCCGGCATACATGACCGCCACGCGGTCGGCGGCCTCGGCGATCACGCCCATGTCATGGGTGACCAGCATCACCGCCACGCCGCGTTCGCGGCACAACCGCTTGAGCAGCGCCACGATCTGCGCCTGCACCGACACGTCGAGCGCGGTGGTCGGTTCGTCCGCGATGATCAGGTCGGGTTCGGCGCAGAGCGCCAAAGCGATCACTACGCGCTGCCGCATGCCGCCGGAAAACTCGTGCGGGTAGCTGTCGATACGCGACCGCGCGGCAGGAATGCCGACCTCTTCGAGCGCGGCAACGGCGCGTTCGCGGGCCTGTTGCTGGCTGACACCCAGATGTTCGAGGATCGTTTCGGTCAGCTGGTCGCCCACCGTCAGCAGCGGGTTGAGAGAGGTCAGCGGATCCTGAAAGATCATGCCCATCTTCTTGCCGCGCAGGCGGCGCAGTGCCTCGCCCTTGAGGGTGTGGATGGGCTGGCCCGACAGCAGGATTTCCCCCGATGTGATGCGTGCGGGACGGTCCAGCAGGCCCACGACGGCATTGCCCGTCATGGATTTGCCGGCGCCGGATTCGCCCACGACGCCCAGGATTTCGCCGGCGCGGATGTCATAGCTGACATTGTCCACCGGGCGCAGGACACCGTGTCGCGTGGGGATTTCCACGACGAGGTTGCGGACGGAAAGAACAGGTGTGTCTGTCATCTGAGCCTCGGGTTCAAGGCGTCGCGCAGCCAGTCGCCCAGCAGGTTGATCGACAGCGCCAGCGCCAGAAGGGTTGCGGCGGGGAAGAACAGGATCCACCACTCGCCGGAGAACATGAACTCCTGCCCGATGCGGATCAGCGTGCCCAGCGAGGGCTTGGTCGGCGGCGCGCCCACCCCGAGAAACGACAGCGTCGCCTCGGCGATGATCGCAAGTGCCAGGCTGATCGTCGCGATCACAAGCACCGGGTTCAGCACGTTGGGCAGGATGTGGCGCAGCATGATGGCGAAGGGCGAGCGCCCGATCAGCCGCGCGGCCTGGACGTATTCCTTGTTCTTTTCGACCAGCGTCGCGCCGCGCACGACGCGCGCGAACTGCACCCAGTCGCTCAGCCCGATCGCGAGGATCAGCACCCAGATCGCCATCTGGTCGCGGTATTCCGGCGGGGTGATGCCCTTGGCGATGCCGAAGATCAGCATCGCGACCAGGATCGCCGGAAAGGTGAGCTGCACGTCGGCCACACGCATGATGATGGTTTCGGTCCAGCCGCCCACGTATCCCGCAAGCAGCCCCAGGATCACGCCCAGGACCATCGCCAGAAGGACGGCGGAAAAGCCCACGAAAAGCGAGATGCGCATCCCGTAGAGGATGGTCGAAAACACGTCACGCCCCTGGTCGTCGGTGCCCAGCAGGAACAGATCGCCGGTGAACTGGTTGGCCTGGCCCGGCGGGGTAAAGCCGTTCATCAGGTTCAGCGTGGCGGGGTTGAACGGATCATGCGGCGCGATCAGCGGTGCCAGCAGCGCGCCGGCGATCAGGATCAGCACAACGACGGCCGACACAACGGCCACCGGCGCATGGCGGAACGACCAGGCCAGGTCGCTGTCCCATGCGCGGCGCAGGCGCGAGGGACGGATTTCGGATTGGATATCGGCCATGTCAGTGCCCCCCTGCCGTGCGGTCGACGCGCAGACGCGGGTCGATCGCGAAATAGAGCATGTCGACGATCAGGTTGATGCCCACGAACATCACCGAGATCATCATCAGATACGCGGCCATGACCGGGATATCGACGAACTGGATCGCATTGATGAACAGCAGCCCCACCCCCGGCCACTGGAACACCGTTTCAGTGATGATGGCGAAGGCGATGATGCTGCCCAGTTGAAGGCCGGTGATGGTGATGACCGGAACGAGCGTGTTCTTCAATGCGTGGCGGAAATTGATCGACTTCTCTCGGATGCCACGGGCACGGGCAAAGCGGATGTAATCCATCCGCAGCACTTCGAGCATTTCGGTGCGCACCAGGCGCATGATCAGCGTCATCTGGTAAAGCCCGAGCGTGATCGCCGGCAGGATCAGCGCCTTGAGCCCGCTTTCGGTCAGGAATCCGGTGGTCCAGCCGCCGATGCGCGTGACCTCGCCGCGCCCGAAACTGGGCAGCCAGCCAAGTTCGACGGAAAAGACATAGATCAGAAGGATGCCGATAAGGAAGGTCGGCAGCGACACCCCGATCAGCGAGACGGTCATGATCACGTTGGCCGACACACCCCGCCTTCGGATGGCGGTGAAAATGCCGAGCGCGATGCCGCCGAAAAGCGCCAGAAGCCCCGAAACGAAGGCGAGTTCAAGCGTGGCGGGCAGACGTTCGATCAGGATTTCTGCAACCGGGCGGCCCTGGCGGTAGCTGAGCCCGAAATTGCCCTGTGCAGCCTGTTCCAGAAAGCGCCAGTATTGCACGATGAATGGCTGGTCGAGCCCAAGCTGTTCGCGCAGGCGTTCGATGTCGGCCTGTGTACGCTCCTGCCCCAGCATGTTGTCGACGGGATCGCCGACAAAGCGGAACATCGCGAAGGCGACAAGCCCCACGACAAGTAGAACCAGCACCGACTGAAAGACGCGGCGGATGATGTATGCGAGCATCGAACGCTCCGTTCAAAGCGGAAAGCCGCGCCCGCTGGGTGCGGGCGCGGCCGATGCGGGCGGGGCCAAGGCCCGCCCGGGTTCAGCTTAGTTCAGGTTGAAGAACTTGAACTTGGGGTCGTCCTCGGGGCTGACCTCGATGCCGACGCTTTCCTTCATGCCCCAGTTCAGCACCTGGTGGTGGATGGGGATGTAAAGCTGTTCGGCCTGGACCACGTCCCAGATCGACTGGATCGTCGCGTTACGCTTGTCCAGATCGGTTTCGGACGCCAGCGACTGGATCATCTGGTCGACTTCGGGGTTCGAAAAGCCGGTGCCGTTCCAGCTGCCACGGTCGCTGCCGCGGGTGTGGACGAGGAAGTTGAAGATGTATTCCGAGTCATAAGTCGGAACACCCCAGCCCAGCATGTAGAAATCCGTCTGGTTGTTGGTGATCAGCGGGAAATGCTGCGCCTTGGGCTTGGCATCCAGGTTCACGGTGACGCCGATCTGCGCCAGCATGCCGACGGCGGCCTGGCAGATCGCTTCGTCGTTGATGTAGCGATCGTTCGGGCAGTCCAGCTGGATCGAGAACCCGTCGCCGTATCCGGCATCCGACATCAGCGCCTTGGCGGCGTCGATATCGGTCTTGGACGCGCTATCCATCGCCTCGGTCCAGCCGTTCACGAAGGGCGGTGCGATCATGCCGGCAGGCTGGCTCTGGCCTCGCATCACGACCTGCTTGATCGCATCGCGGTTGATCGCCATCGACATGGCCTGGCGCACGCGCACGTCAGCCAGCGGGTTCTTGCCTTCGACATTGTCGTTGGCGATGTCGTCGGCGCCCTGGTTCATCCCGAAAAAGATGACGCGGTTTTGAGGCGCGGTCTTGACCACGAGGCCGGCGGTATCCGCCACGCGGCCCAGATCCTGCACGGGGACGTCCTGGATGAAATCAACCTCACCCGACAGCAGCGCGGCAACGCGGGTCGCGGCGTTCTGGATCGGGGTGTAGACGATTTCGGTCACGTCCAGCGGGAACTGGTCCTTGCCCCAGTAGTTCTCGTTCAGCGACAGAACCGTCTTCACGTCGGGTTCGCGGCTGACCAGCTGGTAGGGGCCGGTACCGTTGGTGTTGGTGGTGGCAAAGGTCTTTTCCCCGCCCTCCACGTCCTGCACGTCGACCGCGCCGTTCGCCTCGGCCCAGCCCTTGTCCATCATGAACAGGTTGGTCAGGTTCGACGGCAGAATCGGGTTCGGGCCGTCGGTGACGAATTCGACCGTATGATCGTCGACAGCGCGTACCTCGGTGATCGAGTTCAGAAGTTCCTTCATGTCCGAGTTTTCGGACTTTGCACGGTTGATCGAGAACACCACGTCTTCGGCGGTGAAATCAGCACCGTCATGGAAGGTAACGCCCTGGCGCAGGTTGAACACCCATACGTTGGGATCGCCCTCTTTCGGGGCCCAGTCGGTTGCAAGTGCGGCCTGGAAGGCACCGGTCATGTCACGGATGATCAGCGGTTCGTACATCTGATGGGCCAGCGTATGCGTCGGCCCTTCGTTCTGTGCATGTGGATCGAGGGTGAGCGAGTCGCCCGCCCGCGCCCAACGCAGCGTTTCGGCAGATGCACCGATTGCGGTGCCAGCCAGCAAAGCGGCTGCCAGAAATGCAGTCTTTTTCATGATTAACTCCCTGTTTTTTTCCGGGCGTTTGCCCGGCGCGATGATGACTAGTTTAGTCAAGTTTGTCGCACCTTCAACAGATTCAGGTGCGAAATCCGGTGCGCGGCGACCGGACGTGGCGTAAACGGTCGTGGCAACGCCTGTATGGCGTGCAGATGGATTTTCGCCGTTGATCGGCATAGGCTTCTGACCGACAACAGCGGAATGATCAGCACGCGCGGGGGATCCGATGGCAGATGGCAGCGGCATTGAAACGAAAGTGACCTCGAGCCACTGGGGGGCGTTCGAGGTCGATGTCGAGAACGGGCGGATCGTGGCGACGCGCCCCTTTGCGCACGACCCCAACCCGCCGCGTATCCCCGACATCATCCCACAGGCGGTCTATCATCATACGCGGGTGGCCCGCCCTTCGGTCAGGCGCGGGTGGCTGACGTCGCGCGACCGCACGGGGCGCGGCTCGGACGCGTTCGTCGAACTGCCCTGGGACGAGGCGCTGGACATCGCCGCGAAGGAACTCGACCGGGTGCGCAAGGCCTATGGCAACGAGGCGATTTTCGGCGGCTCCTATGGCTGGAGTTCGGCCGGGCGGTTCCACCATGCCCAAAGCCAGGTGCACCGGTTTCTCAACAGCATAGGCGGCTATGTCGCATCCTTCGGCAGCTATTCGACTGGTTGCGCGCAAGCGATCATGCCGCATGTGTTCGGCGTCGATTTCCTGAAGCTGCTCTACGAGCATCAGGACGGCTGGCACACGATCAACGAGCATACCGACACGCTGGTCATGTTCGGCGGGATCAACCCCAAGAACGCACAGGTCAGCATGGGCGGCATCACCGAGCATGAAACCGCCACATGGTTCGACCGGTTCGCCGCCAAGGGCATGCGTTGCGTCAACATCGCGCCGCAGAGGGTGGATGCGCCCGAAGGCTGCGAATGGCTACCGGTACGCCCCGGGTCGGACACGGCACTGATGCTGGCGCTGGCCCATGTGCTGGAAAGCGAGGGGCTGACCGATCACGACTTTATCGACCGCTGCACAACCGGGTTCGAACGGTTCCGCCCCTACCTGATGGGCGAAACCGACGGCCAACCCAAGAGCCCGGACTGGGCCGCGCCGATCTGCGGTGTGCCGGCCGGCACGATACGCGAGCTGGCCCGGCGCATGGCCGCGACCCGCACACTGATCACGGTGGCCTGGTCGCTGCAGCGCGCCGAGCATGGCGAACAGCCCTATTGGATGTCTGCAGTGCTGGCCGCGATGCTGGGACAGATCGGATTGCCGGGCGGCGGCGTCGGCTATGGCTATGGCGCAATCGGCGGTGTCGGGAAATCGCTGATCGGGTTGCGCGGGATGACATTTTCCCAGTTCGAAAACCCGGTGAAAAAGGTGATCCCGGTCGCGCGGATCGGCGATATGCTGCGCCATCCCGGCCAGCCCTACGATTTCAACGGCCGGCGCGAGACCTATCCCGATATCCGCCTGATCTATTGGGCGGGGGGCAACCCTTATCACCACCACCAGGATCTGAACGCCCTGCACGAAGCCTGGCAGCAGCCCGAATGCGTGATCGTGAACGAGCCGTGGTGGACTGCCACCGCCAAACGCGCGGATATCGTCTTTCCGGCGACCACCCCATACGAGCGCGAGGATATCGGGCGTTCGAACATGGACGATTACCTGTTCCACATGCCGCAGCTTATCCCACCCGTGGGCGAAGCGCGCGACGATTACGCGATCTTCGCGGCGCTGGCCGAGCGGATGGATGCCGGTGAGACCTTTACCGGCGGGCTGACAGCGCAAGAGTGGATTCCGCGCCTGTACGAGGACTACCGCAGACTGGCCGCCGAAGCCGGCGTCGAGGTGCCGGATTTCGAAGGGTTGAAGCACCAGAACTGGGTGCGCCTGCCGATCCGCGACAATACCCCAAACCGCACATTGTTTGCGCCCTTCCGCGAAAACCCCGACGACGCGGCCCTGGGTACGCCTTCGGGCCGGATCGAGATATTCTCGGACAGGATCGACGGGTTCGGATACGACGATTGCCCGGGGCATCCGGTGTGGCTGCCGCCGACGGAATGGCTGGGCACGGCCACGCCCCAAGCGCCGCTTCACCTGGTGTCGCCGCAACCCGGGGACAAGCTGCACAGCCAGTTGGAAAGTGCGCTGGCCGATCAGCCGGGCGCAAGGCCCGAGCGGGTCGTGATCCACCCCGACGATGCGGTCGCGCGCGGCATTGCGGATGGCGATCTGGTGCGCGTGTTCAACGCGCGCGGCGCGGCCCGTGCCCGTGCATTGGTGTCGGACGGAATCACGCCGGGTGTCGTCGCCCTGCCCACGGGCGCATGGTATGGCGATCCGGGCAGCAATATCGACCCGCATGGCAACCCGAACGTTCTGACCCGCGACAAGGGCACCTCGCGGCTGGGGCAAGGCTGCAGCGCGCATACCGCGCTGGTCGAGGTGTCGCGGGCCGACGCCGCAGGGTAACGACTCGCAGGTGCTGACAAACCGGTTTTATGCCCCTAACCATTGTTCCATCAGTGGGAGGAGCCGATGACCGAAGACACCAGCCGCGCACCCAATTCGCGCATCCCGAACATGCGCAGCATGACGCCCGAAGAGCGCCTGCAAGCCGTGTCTGCCGAGGCGGCTCTGTCCAATGACGACGCCCGCGTTCTTTCCGGGCGCGACGTTCTGCCCCCGGCGCTGGCCGACGGGATGATCGAAAACGTCATCGGCAAGTTCGAACTTCCCATGGGGGTCGCCACGAATTTCACCGTGAACGGGCGTGACTACCTTGTGCCGATGGCGGTCGAGGAACCGTCCGTCGTGGCGGCTGCGTCCTACATGGCGCGGATCGCCCGTGACAACGGCGGCTTTCAGGCAAGCAGCGACCGGCCCGTGATGCGTGCGCAGATCCAGGTGCTGGGCGTTGGCGACACGGCCGGTGCGCGCCACCGAATCCTGCAGAACGCCGAGGCGCTGATCGCGCTGGCCAATTCCCGTGACAAGGTGCTGATCGGGCTGGGCGGCGGCTGCAAGGATATCGAGGTTCATGTCTTCGACGACACACCCGCCGGACCGATGGTGGTGCTGCACCTGATCGTCGACGTGCGCGATGCGATGGGCGCCAACACGGTCAACACCATGGCCGAGATGCTGGCCCCAGAGGTCGAAAAGATAACCGGCGGCAAGGTGCGGCTGCGCATCCTGTCGAACCTTGCCGATCTGCGTCTGGCGCGCGCGCGGGTGGAACTGCGCCCGGATACCCTTTCGACCGACACGCTGGAAGGCGCCGAGGTCGCGCGCGGCATGGTCGAGGCCTCCGCGCTGGCTATCGTCGACCCCTACCGCGCCGCCACGCATAACAAGGGGATCATGAACGGGATCGACCCCGTTGTGATCGCCACCGGCAACGACTGGCGCGCGATCGAGGCCGGCGCCCATGCCTTCGCCGCGCGCTCGGGGCGCTACACCTCGCTCACGCGGTGGGAACTGGCGGGCGATGGCCGGCTGGTGGGCACGATCGAATTGCCGATGGCGCTGGGGCTTGTCGGCGGGGCCACGAAAACGCATCCGGCCGCGCAGGCCGCATTGCGCCTGATGAAGGTGCAATCGGCCAGCGAACTGGCGCAAGTGACCGCCGCTGTGGGGCTGGCGCAGAACATGGCGGCCATCCGCGCGCTGGCGACCGAGGGCATCCAGCGCGGGCATATGGCGCTGCATGCCCGCAACATCGCGATCACGGCGGGGGCAAGCGGCGCGGATATCGACCGGGTGGCCCGCGCGATCGTCGCGGCGGGCGATATCAGCGTCGATGCGGCGCGGGCGCTTCTGGCGGATACGCCGGGCGGGGCTGGCAACGATGTCTGATCCCTGCGCCCGATGAGCGACGGACCTTCCCGCCCCTGGCTGGTGCTGACCGGCCTCGCCCTCGGGCTGACCGTGACCAACGGGTTCGCGCGGTTTGCCTATGGGTTGATGCTGCCGGCGATGAAATCGGAAATGGGCTGGAACTATGCGCAGGCGGGTTGGCTGAACACGGCCAACGCGTTGGGATATATCGTGGGTGCGGTGCTGACGATGATCCTTATCCGCAGGATCTCGCCCGTGATGCTGTTCAATTTCGGTTTCGTGACGACCACGCTGGCGCTGCTGGCGACGGGTCTGAACGCCGAGCTGTGGTGGCAGACGCTGTGGCGCATCCTGGCGGGAATATTCGGGGCGATGTCGTTTTCGACTGCGGGGACGCTGACGGCCGGCCTGTTCCGGGGCGATCCCCGGCGCAACGCGCTGGCCATCGCCATCCTTTACGGCTCAGGCGGCGGGTTGGGGATCGTGCTTGCCGGCGCCGCGCTGCCGCTGATGCTGGATGCCTGGGGGCCCGGCGCCTGGCCGATGGGATGGGTCGGGATCGGCACGGCCAGCCTGTGTTTCCTGCCGCTGGGGATTTGGGCGGCGCTGCAACTGCGCGTCCCGAAATCGGCAGCGGTCACCCCTGCCCCGGTGCCATGGCTGCGCATGCTGCCAGAGCTTGCGGGCTATGCCGGGTTCGGCCTGGGATACATCGTCTACCTCACGTTCCTGTCCGCATGGATGACCGAGCAGCAGGCCAGTGCCGGGTTCATCGCGTTGACATGGGTCATCCTGGGGGGCTGCATATCGCTGTCTCCGCTGGTCTGGCGCCCGGTATTGGCGCGCCATGCCTCGGGCCTTCCGCTGGCGATGATCCTGGGATGCATCGCCTTGGGGTCTGCCCTGCCCGTCCTAGTGCCCAGCAATGGGGTGCTTGTGATCTCGGCCATCGTGTTCGGGCTTTCGGTTTTCATGGCACCCGGAGCCGTCACCAGCTTTTCGCGGCAAAACCTACCACCGGAGTCCTGGGGGCGTGCGATCAGCGTCTTCACCGTCGTCTTCGCGCTGGCACAGACGCTTGGCCCCTATGGCGCGGGGTTCATCGGCGATCTGTTCGGCAATATCGGCGTCAGCCTGCTTGCGGCGGCAATGCTGTTGCTGGCGGGCGCGCTGGCCGCTTTGCTGCAGCGTCCGCTGTCCGGCGATTGATCGCAGGCACCCGCAGCCCAGCGATCAAAGCGCGACAGCCGGCACCGGATCCTGCATCCCCTTCAGGCGCAGGGGCCGCGCCTCACCCGCAAGGCCGCCCGCCGCATCCGCCGAGGCCAGTGCCTGACCCGCCTGCGCAACCGAGGCAAGCCGGGCCGTGACGTTGACCGTATGGCCAAAAATGGAAACATCGCGAAACGTGCCCGCGCCGGCGGCAACGGTGCAGATATAGACCGGGCCGGTATGCACGCCGGTGCCGGCGGGGATATGCGTGCCGGCATCGAAAGCGCGCGACAGCGCCCGCGCGGCATTCGTCGCCTTGGCCGCGTGATCCGGCCCGACGAACCCGGGCGGCCAGACGGCCACGACGCAGTCGCCATAGAACGCCATGATGAACCCGTCATGCCGCGTGATGATGTCGGTTGCGGTCTTGAGAAACCTGTTGATCCGGCGCGCCACGTCCGAGCTGGGGGATTCGTAGGCCGCCCTGACGGAATTGCGGAGATCGACGTAAAGCACCGACATTTCGACCTCGGCACCGCCGGGGTTGCCTTCTATGAAGGCATCGCAGGCCGAGCAGTAATACGGGTTGCGCTTGCAGGGCGCTTTGCCGCGCCGCCCCATGATCCACCCGCCGACACTGCCGAAGGGCACCCGGCAAAGCCGGCACCGCGGTGCCGCCGGCAGCCAGCGATACATCTTGTGCATACTGGTCAGTGCCGGATGGCCGCCGGGGCCAAAGATCTGCGCCCAAAGCTCGGTATTGCCGTCTTCGGGTTCAAAGGCGGTTTGGGTCATGGCGCGGACCCCCAATATTTCTTGGGCATTTCGTAGATCCCCCAGATGTCATGTGCATCCGGCGGCAGGTTCGGGATACGGCCGGGTGAATTGATCACCGCAGTGCAATACATGAAGACAGGCCCCATCATGATCGGCCGCGCCGGCGTGACCCCGCGATAGAGCGCGCCGTAAACCTCGCCCTCGGTTACCCAAGGGTCGGGCGGGATCGTGATGGCGCCGGTTTCCGCATCGCGGATGCGGATCGACGGGATCGTGACCACCGCCCCGGCCTTGAGGATCGTGTCCTGCAACCAGTCGGCGGGCGCGCGCGGAGGCGCGCCTTCTTCCGACGGAAGAGCGGCAAGCGACGCCAGGAAATCCACGCCGGGGCCGAAGGCACGGTCTTCGAAGGGCGAGCTGTCCATGACGGCAATCTGCTTGTTGGTGATATGTGCCTCGCCGCCTTCGCCCCAGACAAAGAAGGTCGCGAAATCCGGCAGGCTTTCGTGATGCACGAAGGGCCGGAACAGAACCACGCGCTCGACCGTAACGGTGACATCGGCGATGGCCGGACGCGCCCGGTCGAGCGACCAGGGAAAGAAATCCTTTTTCGGCTTTTCGGGCGGGCGGCGCAGTCCGACGAAGATATTGCCACGCAACGTGGTGCGATCACCGCTGCCGATTTCAGGGATCGAGAACCAGCAGCTTTCCTTGTCGTCCCCATTGCAAAAGAACAGCGCCTCGCGCGGGTATGTCTTGCGCAGGTGGCGCAGTTCATCGTCCTTGCCGTTCAGCGTGATCTTGAAGATCAGCTGGTACTTGTGCAGCTCGCAATGAAATTGCGTCTGGTGCACGGCGAAAAAGGTCTTGTCGCCCACCAGCAGAAAGGCGTGCTGATGCGGGATGTTGCGCACATCGGGATCGGGCATATGCGCCTCGAACGCGTTCAGGGTAACCATGGTCAGCCTTTCTTTTCTTGCAGGGGCGGCAGGCCGTGCCGGTGGACAAGCGCCTGCACCTCGCGCGTGACGATCCCGCGCAGTGCGTCGATCAGTTCGGGGATGAAGTTGCCGACCGATGTGTTGGTGATCCACGCGTTCTGCATCGTGGAAATGAGGTAATCCACCGGAACTCCGTCTTGCGGATCGACGCCAAGGCGGCGTGCGAAGATGTTGCAGAACTCCTGGCCGTAGACCTCTGGATCAAAGGCGGCCTGGGTCAGAATCAGCTCTTGGCGGGGCACTTCGTAGGTTTCGTTCTCTTCGATGGAACACGCCCGGAAGATCGCGAGGTTCAGCTCGTTCATCAGGGCCGGATCGGTATTCAGCCCATCCGCCGTGCGGAAGTTGAACGCATAGTTGATGACCGTGAGGTCCGGCCCGAGCGCCTCGAAAAGCGCGGCAAGATCGGGGTCGTGGTCAAGCTGTTCCTTCAGCACTTCCTCGCTCAGCCCGACGATCCGTTCCTCGATCAGCGCAAGTTCCTCGCGCTGTTCGACGGCCGTCTTGCCCGCGGCTTCGGCGGGGATGCGTTTGAACGGCACTATGACGAACGGATCGTCCGCCCGCGCCATCGTGACCAGCGCCGCATAAAACCGTTTGGCGTTGTGCACACAGCGCCCCAGCAGCTTGCCATATCCGCTTTTGTCCGGCGGAATGCACAGGTGCGACAGGTACACGGCCGTGGTCGACGCGCCGGGGCTGGAGCCGGCCAGCGCGCAGGCCCCCATCGTCATGGCCGAGCCGCCGTGATAGACGACATCGGCGACGACGGTGATCAGACCGGGCATCGCCCCGTTGCGGTAACAGAGCGCCCCTGCCGGATACGGAATGAACCCCGCCTTGTGCGGATCGACTGTGATGCTGTCGGCCCTGGGCAAGGCGGCGAACTGATGCTCGACATAGTCGCTGAGCCGCGATTGCGGGCTGTCGGCCCCAAGAAACTTGGGCGGCTTGACCATCGACCGGAAATACCCGCCCCAGGCCGCGTCGGCATGGATCACGAAATCCAGGCCCATCTCGCGGTATTCGTCGCGGATGTCGGCAATCTCGCCGATCGGGTCCACCGCACTTTCACGGGTCGAACCGATGACAGCCACGACCATGACCACCGGGCGCTTTTCGGAAAGGCAATTATCCAGCACATGGCGCAGCGCCACCATGTCCATCCGACCATCGAGGTCAACGGCAACGGGCAGCATGTGCCGGATGCCAAGGCCGGATATCCCGGCCCCCCGCGGCCAGGAATAATGGGCCGTTGCCGGAACGATCATCGCGGGCGCAGGCGTTTCGGGCAGCATCGTGCGATAGAAATCGAGCAAGCCCATCTGCTGGACCGAAAAGCGGTCGAGCGCGGCCTTGACCGCCTGTTCGGGGATGCCGCAGGTCCGGGTGAACCTTTGCGGCAGATCCAGCGCGTCATCGACGGGGATGTTCAGCAGATCCCAATCCGAAAGCGACGCCATGCGCTCCCGGCGCCCGTCGGCGGTGCGCAGCGTGATGTTCGCGGCATCGGCGAATGCCGGATCGACCCGCAGCGCATGGGCAAGGGCCACGGCCTGAAAACGCAGGTTGCGCGCGGCCCACACCGCCTCGACATTGGCGATCGTGCCGCCCACGGTGATGTGGCCCCAGGGCTTTGTCGCGCCCGTCACATCATAGCCCAGCATATCGCAAAGCTGCTGACCCACGGCGTATTCCAGGGCCGTCGTCACAGGCGAGCCTTCGGCGGCGGCCTGGTTCTGGTTGTGCAACATGCCCGCGATGTAACCGGCGACGCCAGGCAATGTGACATCCCAATACATGTGCGACTGGTTGCGATAGCTGGCGACCGGGATCGACCCCTTGAGCTTGTCGTTCAGCCCGCGCAGGTTTTGCAGCAGCAGGTCTTTCGTCCTGGCGAACTCTTCGCTGTCGTAATCGTCCTCGTAGAGAAAATCGGGATCGTCCCGGGCATAGGCGCGGCGGTTGCTGACATGACCGTCGATCACCTCGGAAAGGAGCGCCCGAAGAAGCGCCTCGTTTTCCGCGTGCCCACCCAGAAACCAGGCATCGGGGGACAGGGGCCGCGTTGTCGGTTGGTCGAACCGGTCCTGAACGTCCTTGACGATGGCACCGAGGCGGGCTTCGAGCCGGGAATGACTTTTCACAATAACACCTTTCAAGCGAAAAATACGCAGGCAAGTTAACCTTACGTTAACATGATCGCAGCTGTCTACGTGCGACGTTTGCGCGATTGCTTGACTGCGCACACAACCAGCCGTTTAATGCCGCGCGTGACATTCCAGATACCTGACGCCTCGACCAGTATCCTGCTGTCCGCGATGACCCCCGCGGACCACCGGGACAGGTTCGCGCAGGCCCGGACAAAAACGTTCAGTGCCGGACAATCCATTTTCGTCGAAGGCGAACCCGGGCTTGACGTCATCCTGATCACCGAAGGCCGTGCCGAGGTGTCGGTCATGTCGGCCTCGGGGCGGAAATCGGTGATCGCCCAGATGGGCCCGGGCGAGGTGCTGGGCGAGATCGCCGCGCTGGATGGCGGGCCGCGGCCGGCCTCGGTGGTGGCGGTCGGCGACGTGTCGGGGCTGGTGCTGTCCCGCGCGAACATCATGAGCTTTGTCGCGGAACGCCCCGATATTGCGCGCGCCGTGATCGCCGAACTCTGCCGGAAAGTGCGCAACGCGTCCGAAATGTTCGTGACACGCTCGGTCGTGGAAGGTGGTCCGAGACTGGCCATGGCGCTGCTGCGCCTTTTCGACAAGTGGGGCGCACCGGATGGCGACGCGCTGGTGCTGACGCAGCGGTTCTCGCAATCCGAGATTGGGGAATTCAGCGGTCTGGCGCGCGAGAATGTCAACCGCTACGTCAAGACATGGACTGATCAGGGCATTCTCGGCCAGGGCGACGGCGCGCTCGTCCTGCTGGATCGCGCGCGCCTTGCACGGATCGCCGACGGCTAGGCCGCGCGCACCCTGCCCCGCCTGACCAGTCCAAGCCCCGCGATGGCCGCAAAGAGTAGCGGCAGCGATGCCGGCAACGGAATCGTGCCGCCGACGACATTTCCGGTCACAGTGAATTTCAGTGTCGCGCCGGAAACGGGACGGGTCGAAGACCATGGCACGAAATTCGGATCGATGCTGCTCAGCACGCTGTATCCGCTTTCCGCCGCGATCACATTGCCCGTGATCGTGGGGGCCGTCGTTCCCTGCCACCCGCCGTTGCCCGTGGTCATGGTCAGGATCAACGTATAGGTGTCGGGCACAAGTGTCAGGCCGGACAGCGCCGATTGCGCCCCGGACCAGCCAGAGTAGCTTGCACTGGCAACCTGCTGGAAGATCGTGGCCGTCGGGCTCATGCGGCCCGATATCAGCCACAGTTCGCCCTCGCAGGAAAAGCATGTGAGATCGACGGCAAACCCCACGTTCTCGATGGTCTGGGCGACTTCGAATGTTTGCGCCGCGCCCTTGTCGGGGGCTCCGCTGCCAATCGGTGCGGTGCTGCTTCGGTCTCCGTCCACCTGGAACAGCGTCGAGGCCTGGCCAGGCCCGGCCGCGAACGCAAGCCCCATGATCAATGGCTTTAGTCGCATGGCAATGTCCGATCGATGAATATGCATTTGAATTATCCTTTCACGCTAGAGTCGTGGTTGCGTTCTGTCAATTCGCTTACCGGAAGGGTTGATTTCTCGCCAAGCTTCAGGCTGGCCAGAACCTTTTGCCAGAAGAGGCCGTTCTGGAACGACAGGATCGACAGGCTGACCAGTTGCAGCGGCTGGAGTTCACCGTTGTCGAGCGTGCCGATCAGCGGCAACAGCAACAGCGGTGCGACGACCAGTGGGCACAGAAGCGCGAACATGTCGAAATCGCGCTCGGCATCGAAGACATAGCGCGCCACGATCCCCAGGCTGATCGAGATCAGCATCGCCGCCACGGCAACCATCACCGGAAAGCCCTGTTCGGCTGCGCCGAACACCGCCCTGTCCGGTGCGGGTTCGGGTATCCACAGCCAGACCACCACCGCCAGCGCCCCCAGCAGAAGCAGGGCGCCGATGCTTCGTGCGCCATTGCGGTGCTTGAGATACGCGGCGGCCTCGAAAAAGGCCGCCGACGCAAGGGCGATCAGCATCGCGCTATGCAGGTTCATTTGTCTTCTCCCTATCCGCGGGGACCGGTGCGGGCGGTTCGACCGCACGGGTATCGGCAAGCCACAGCCCGTTGTCCCAGCGGGCCTGCGCCGCGTGGAAATCGCGCACACCGTTCCACACCACGGGCTTGGTCGTGGGGTTGTTGACCGCCTGCATGCCGTTGGCGATCTGCGCCACGGATTTCAGGATCGGATCGCGGGCCAGCGCCACGATCAATTCGATGATCAGGCCCAGCGTGTTGCCGATGATGCCGCTCTTGTTCAGCTTGTGGCGGACCACCGGCTTGCCGGGCTTGAACGACATCGAACCGGTCTTGGGGTCGTGGTGGAACGGCAGTTTCATATCGACCGTCAGATCCAGCCGCGTGCTGAGCGGCAGGTCGGCATGAGCCACCGCATGCACGGCCAGCGCGCCCTTGACCGGCTTTATGCTGACCTGCCGCAGAACCGGGGCGACATCGAACAGCGCGACCTTCTTGTGGCCCAGCCCAATCGCCTTGGTCGAGACGACGGCATCGCCCTTGATCGCGAAACTCGTGCGCGGCCGGAACGAAGATTGCAGGATCGGCAACAGCGCCCGCAAAATGAAAAGCCGCTGCGACACCGCGAAATATGCCGGTGCCGCCGGTGTGATCAGCTCCGGGTCGATGCGGATCGGCCCATCGGGCCGCTTGGCATCCAGCGAGCCGAGTATGGCCAGGTAGTGCCGCCCGTCGCCGGGATCGACAAAGCCCCAGTCATTGCCCGGACAGGCCAGCCCGGCGGCCTGGGCGGTGCTGCGCGCATCGACCGACGCGAAAACGAAACTGGCATCGGCTGCGTGTTTCGACAGGCAGGCGGTCAGCGCCTCCTTGACCATGTCGAGGTCGAACCGCGCCAGCCGTCCCGAGGGGTCGTCGATTTCGACGATCTTGATCGGCTCGGCGCTGCCTTCGCCTTCGCCTAAGGACGTGTCGAAAGCCAGGTTCCGGGTGTCGGGCGTGTCGCCGCCGATAAGGCCAAGCTTCATCTGGGCGGTCAGAACGATACCGGATATGTCGGTCTCGCCCTCGCCCCTTGCGCGGATCACGCCGCCGGCGATCGGCATCTTGACCGATACCAGCCGCAGCGACCCGCCCGGCGCAAGTGCCCATGCACCGAATGAGCCGCTGATTTCCAGGTCGTCTTCGGTGTAGGAAAACGTTCGGATCGTGCGGTCCCCGGCCTTTGCAAGCGCCTGGTTCACAAGGTCGACCGAAACGATCGAGCAGGTATCCCATCCATCGAGGTTCATTGGTCTTTCCTTTCCTTCATGATGTCTGCAAATTCGTTCTGGAACGCGCCATGGAAGAGCGGCCCGGCATCGGGTGCAGCCCCCAGAAGACCGGTGTCGGCCTTGATGAAGCGGCCACCGATCTGCAGCCCGTTGTTCAGCGCGGCGAATGTCGGATCGAACGTGCGCCCGGTGGACCAGCGCACGGCACCGGTGGCATTGGCCATCAGCAGATCGATCGGGGGCGCATCGCCCTCCTTCGTCATCTCGATCAGCTTGATCGAGATGGTCCCGGCCAATGAGCCAAGGACAATTCCGAGCACCACGTAATAGGCGACGCTGGCGGTACCGAAGGATACGAAGGTGATCACAAGCCCGCCGATCACGCCGAGGATGGTCAGGATCGTGTCGATGATCGTCACTTCCTTGGTCTTTTCGGTGCTTTCGACGGTCTTGATCGGACGGGTTTCGACAAAGCCGATCGTCTTGGCCCCGTCCGAACGCGTCGTCAGCCCGAACGCATATGCGGCCGTGGCGCTGCACACCGAAAATATCCCCGGCGACACCTCGGTCTTGGTCAGGCTTTTCAGTTCCATCTCGGTGTCGCGCAGCGACACGTCGAGCTGGTGAATGACCGGATCGTATGACTTGCCGTCATGTTCGACCCGCTGTGCCTTGACCGGTTTGGCAAGGTGCAGTCCGGTGTCCTTTTCCTTGTAGCGGATATCCTTGTCCGCCAGCCCCTTGAACGCTTTGGGAAGGGATTTGCCCACCATGTTGCGCAGAAAGCGGGACCGCGAGATTACGACACCGGCATCGCAGCCTTCGGGGATCAGTCCGGGATCGGCCTGATGAACCAGGCCCTTGGGACTACGCCCCTCGGTCTGGCACAGGATCGCGAGAACGCTGGCGTCCGGGTCTGTGCCGCTTGCGCCGAACGCATAGGACACATCCGTCGGCTTGAGCCAGGCAAAGGCCTCGCCCTCGGTTTCCTCGCTCATGCGTTCGCTGACATTCACCGCAGCGAAGACATGGGTGAAATTGTCGAGATTGTCGTTCATCCAGGTCTCGATCCCGCTGAGCAACGTGCTTTTCAGCCGCAACCCCAGGTCATCGAGGCCGGTATGCCCGACCAGCGTGGCCGCACGCTGCGATCCGTCCGCCCCCAAAAGCAAGGGGCTGGGGCGCTTGGCAATGACGAGCAGCTTTTCCACGATGCCGTCCTGCGGTGCGTTCCGTCCCGACGGGATCAACTCCATGCGGACCTGGATCTCGATCACGATCTGATCGAGCGTGGCCCGCCTGTCGCCGCGTTCTACGGTGACGTCACGCATCGGTATTTCCAGGTTGATCAACGGGCCGTCCCCACCCGGCGATACGCGCCAGCTGTCGAAATCGCCCTGGACATGACTGTTTTCGTCGGGACTAATTTCCATTCGGCCGGGCGATGTGCCCGCGTTGCGGATCGCATCGTTGATCTCGGTGATACGGACGCAATTGACCGCGTCCCATCCACCCGTGTCGGCCCGGTACTGCGTTGCCGTGGCCAGGGTTATCGGAAAATCCTTCATGGCCTTCACTCCTGTTCGAAATTCGGGGTGCCGGTGATGTGGAATCCACCGTTGAAGGCGACATCCTCGACCGACAGCCCGGCACCATCCGGCCAGACGATCGGGGCCATCACCTGTTGGGCAAAGTCCTGCATGTCGGGCTTGATGTTTTCGGGATCTTCCTCGCGGTCGTTTTCCCACTTGTCCTTGATAAGCCCGACCGCGATGCCGCCGGCGCCGACGGCGACGGAAAACGCCAGCCCGACCACCGGACGCGCAAGAAACCCCTGCAGGGTGTTGACGACAGTACCCAGGCGTTGCGAGCCCAAGATCGCCCGCGCGCCTTCGGTGGTGTCGGCCACGGCCTCGACGCCGCGCACGACCTGGATGCCTTTGAAAAGCGTGCCGACGACAGCGGCGATGTCGGCCACCAGAAGTGCGATGTCGATGGCCTTGCCGAAGCCGGACTTTTCCAGCGCCGCACGGTAGGACACGATCGGTTCACCGTCTTCGGCCTCGTAGGGGGCCAACCCGAACTGCCGGGTGGCGGGGTCGAACTCGGCCTGGGTCTGGATCGTGTAGTAGTGATGCGCCTCGTAGAGGTAATCGATCATCTTGTAGTAGGGGTGGTGCAGACCGTTGATGTTCACCACCAGACGGGTATCGAGCAGCGTGATGCTGAAGCTTCGCTTCGGGATGCGGGCGGTCACGCTGTCGGGATTGTTCTCGGACTGCTGAACGGTGAAATCGTTCAGCACCAGTTCCTGCTTGTTGTTAATCGCATCGCTTTCGATGATGAAGTTGTCATCGAAGAACTGCATGTCATCGGGATCGCGCCCGAACATCGCGGCGATCCCCGGCTTGATCATGTGCTTCAGAAAAACCGGCTTGTTCAGCAGGAAACCCGCGCGCCGGTCCCCGATGATCGCGGGGCTGACCATGTGATGATCCGGCGGCGCGTTGCCTTCGATCATGCACAAAACGGCAAAGGTGCCGCCGCCGCCCGCACCGTTGTCGATCACGCCATAGGACGTGTCGGTCGGCGCAATCCAGGAAAAGTCGCCGGACTTGCTTTCCAGCCGGCTGTTGAGGTTCACGGTCGCAAAGGTGTGGTCGAATGCGGCCTGCGTGCTGGCCTCGCTGAAATAGCTGGCCATCAGAATGCGGCAATCGCTGACCAGCTGCGGATCGCTTTCCGAGCCGGGCCAGCCGAAATCCGTGACGACGACACCGTAATCCCCTGCATTGGCCAGCAGGTCGGCAGGTTTGCGGGTGCGGAAAGATACGGGCGTGCCACCGCCGATCCCCGAACCTTCTGCACCTACGTCGGTGTGCAGATCCATCTGGATCGTGCACCACGCATCGGTGTGGGATTTGTCGGCCTCGCCGGTCATCTGGAAAGTGAATTGGCCGATGGACAGGCGCATTTCCAGGATGTGCCCCGACCCGCCTACAAGCTCCCATGCGGTGAAAGTTCCGAAGATGCGCGCCGTATCGGGGCCCGAGCTTTGTTGATGGTCGAACGTGTCAGGGAACCGGCCCTGCGCAAGGATGCCGGCATTGACCGCATCGAAATCCAGCGCGAAGACGGTGTCCCAGTTGTTGGTCGTGGCGATCTGTTCAGACAGCGCGCCGGTAAAAGTCTGTTTATCAAGCATCTGTTTGTCCTTCCTTTCCGAAACAACCCGCCACGCCCGGCCGTCCTGATCGCAGGTGAATGACCGCAAGGGCCGTGGGGACGCCGATTGCCCGACGCAGGACAAGTCTGGCCGGCGCACCGCCTGCCGCGCTGTGTCGCGCGTCACATGGGAAAGGAAAAAACTGCCGCGGGCGGTCATGCCCGCCCTGCCCGCGCACGCGCCATCGCCCGTGCCGGCAAAGAAAAAGGGCGCTGGCGGTCACGCTTTGCGCGACACCCCAGCGCCCCTGTTCAGGCCACCGAAAGGCGGCGTTCGGGCCTTAGCCGTAGACCAGTCTCGGCAACCAAGTGATGATCTGCGGGAAGAGCATACAAAGCACCAGCCCGGTGATCTGCAACGCCAGGAACGGCAGTGCGGACTTGAAGATATCCGTCATCGGGATGTCGTCCGGCGCCACGCCGCGCAGGTAGAACAGCGCATAGCCGAAAGGCGGCGACAGGAACGACATCTGCATGTTCACGAGGTAGAGAACCCCGAACCACAGAACCAGATCTTCGGGGCTGTCGAGCCCGAAGGCCGCCGCCCCCAACGCCTTGATGATCGGAACGAAGATCGGCACGCAGAGCAGCAGGATGCCCACCCAGTCCAGGAACATGCCCAGGATCACCAGCAGAATCTGCATCAGGATCAGGATGCCCCAGGGGCCAAGCCCCGTTGCCGCCAGCGCATCCTGCACGAATTGCTGACCACCCTCGAGAACGTAGAGCCCGACAAAGATCGTCGCACCGAACATGATCCAGATCACCATCGCGCTGGCCTTGAGCGTGGTTGTGCAGGCCTCGCGCACGGTGGGCCAGTCCAGCTTGCGGTGGATGGCGGCCACGATGAAGGCCCCGAAGGTGCCGATGCCCGCCGCCTCGACCGGGGTGGCCACGCCGGAAAAGATGATGCCCAGCACCACCACGACCAGCGTGATCGGCGCGGCCATCTTGCTGATCAGGCGCAGCTTTTCGGCGCTGCTGACGCGCTCTTCGACCGGAATGGCCGGCCCCAGCGCGGGGTTGATGTAGGACCGGATCACCACATAGGCGATGTACATGCCCGACAGAAGAAGGCCGGGAATGACCGCGCCGATGAACAGCTCACCCACCGACTGTTCGGCCACCACCGCGTAGATGATCGCAAGGATCGACGGCGGGATCAGGATGCCCAACGTGCCGCCAGCCATGATCGAGCCCATTGCGATCTTGGGGTCGTATTGCCGCTTGAGCATTGCGGGCAGCGCGATGATGCCCATCGTCACCACCGCCGCGCCGATCACGCCGACCATCGCGGCAAGGATCGTCGATGCGATGATCGTCGCCGCCGCCAGCCCGCCTTTCAGCCCGCCCATGACCTTGTAGATCACGTCGAACATGTCGTTGATGATACCGGCCCTTTCCAGCATCGCCGCCATGAAGATGAATAGCGGGATCGCCGATAGCTGATAGTTGGTCATCAGCGGGAAAATCCGGCTGGGCACGATGTTCAGCGCCTGCGCGTCGCCCAGGATGAACAGGAAGACGCAGGCCAGACCGCCGGTGACAAAGGCAAGCGGAAGCCCCGCCATGAGCAAGGCCAGCAGCGAGCCGAACATGATGAGTGTCAGCCACTCGATTCCGATTTCGATACCCATGCCTCAGTTCCCCCGCGCGATTTCACGGATGTCTTTCGACAGTTTCGATATGCCCTGCAGAACCAGCAGGACGCCGCCCATGACCATCACCCATTTCATCGGCCAAAGCGGAACTTCCCATTCGTTGAAGCTGATTTCGCCCCAGCGGATGTTCGGATCGGTCCACTGGTTCATACCGAAGCCGGCGATCATCTCGCCAAAGCCGATCTGGCCGCGCGCCCAGTCGGATAGGACCGAGTTGCCGGACGGAACGGCGATTGCGTCCATGGCGAAAATCCAGGACGTCACCAGCAGGGTGCCCGCGAAGATAAAGAAGAAGATCGAGGTCAGAAGATCGACCCACGCCTTGTTCTTGCGTGTCAGCGGCGAATAGAAAATGTCGACGCGCACATGGCTTTCGGTCAGCATCGCATAGGCGCCCGCGATCAGGTACTGCATCCCGAACATCAGGTACATCGCCTCATGCGCCCAGTTCGTCGGGCTGCCGAAGACATAGCGCGCGATCACCTCGTAATAGTAGACAAAGACCGCGATCACCGCCCAGTAGGCCACGAATTCACCGCAGAACAGCGACAAGCGATCGATCCAGTTCTCGGCGTATTCGCTGTCGTGTTTCGGGCCTTCATCGGCTTCGGCGGCCCTCAGGGCGCGCTCGGCCTCGGTGATTTCCTCTTTTGCAGGCAACGCGGCGTTCGCCTTTTTCACAAGGCCAGGCAAAAGAACGAGGTCCAGCAGGACAAGCGCAAGGATCAGGTAGAACGCATAGCCGGCCGCGTTGTCCCAGAAGGCGCGTGTCTGTGCTGCCTCATCACGCAGCGGTCCGATATCGGTCACGGTCTGGCGCGCTTCGTTCAGGCGCTCTTCGCCTTTGGAGATCGTGTCCTGCGCACGCTGCAGGCGGCGCTCGGCGCCCCGTTTCGCGAAACTGCCCTCTTCGGCCTCGTCAAAGGCTTGTTGAAGCTCGGTCAGCCCGGCGCGTGCTTCGGCGACGCGGGTTTCTTCGCGTTCGAGCGTCCGTTCGGCCACGCGTATCTGGTTGGCGTAGTCCGAAAGGATGGTCCGGGCGTCGTGGGTCTGGCTGTTGGCGAACAGCACGAAAAGGAAGATCGGGATGAAGGCCAGCCCCCACATGCTTTTCAGGTAAAAGCGATGCAGGCCGATGATCCCGCCAGTGACGGCGATCATGTAGGCCAGCGGCAGGGTATAGCGTTTTTCCTCGGGCTGTGGACGGCGCGAAAGCACCATCGCGACGATCGGAAAGACAATCAGTCCGACCCAGTACAGCCAGTGCGGCAGCGTAAAGCTGAGACCCGGCATTGCGGTCCTCGTTCATTGGGGTTTGAAGAAAGCCGCCCGGCGCATGGGCGCCGGGCGGGATGCGTGTCAGGCGCCAGTCAACTCAGAGTTTGAGTTCCAGGCCCTGCGTGAGCGCCGGATCCACGTAGCCCAAAGAACCGGACATCATGTAGTCGAGCTGGATCTTGAACACGCGCGCAGCCTGCGGGTCGCGGTTTGCGTAATCGAACCAGATCGGCACGGCGACCTCGGTCATCAGTTCCACATCGTCCTGGGTAAGACGCGTGACCTCGGTGCCATCGGCTTCGAACTTGGTCCAGGCTTCCTGGTCGGCGGCCTGAATGGCAGCATGGTGCATGTCGGAATAGACGTGAGTTTCCATCTCGACGAACTGCTGCATCTGGGGGCTGAGCGCGTCCCACGCGGCCTTGCCCACGGTGATGTCCATGATGTCGACCGGCTGGTACAGCGACATGAAACCCGGAGGGCCCATGACGATGTAATCGGTCACCTGGCTGAAGCCGAGCGCATAGTTCACCGCCGGACCCACGTAGTCGGCCACGTCGATCGTGCCCTTTTCCAGCGCCGGGAAGATTTCCGAGCCGGGCAGAACCGTGGTTTCTGCACCGATGGCGGTGAAGACTTCGGCCACCATGCCGCCGGGAAGGCGCATCTTGCGGCCTGCGAAGTCGTCGATCGACCGGATCGGCACTTTCGAGTGGATGATGTTCGGGCCGTGATGCACCGGGCCGACGAAATGCAGACCCTGCGCCGCGTAAAGTTCGCGCGCGATGTCGATACCGCCGAGACCATAGTAGAACACGTCGAATTCATGCGGGTTACGCAGACCCAGCGGGATCGAGGTAAGGAACGTCGCCGCCGGAATGATGCCCTGGGCGTAAATGGTGAACGGGTTCACCGCCTCCAGAACGCCGTTTTTCACCGCGTCGTAAAGTTGGAAATCGCCCACGACGTCGTTTGCACCGAACGGTTGGAACGCCAACTCACCACCGGTTTTTTCGACGATGGTGGCACACCAGTCCTTGAATATCTGAAGGCCGGCGCCGCCGGGCCAGCTGGTCTGGATTTTCCAGGTCGTGGTCTGACCTTGTGCCGTCGCAAGGCTGGGCGCCGCAAGGGTTGCAGCACCTGCACCGGCAAAGGCACGCAACGCGCCACGGCGCGTGGTGATCTTATTGCTCATGATTTTCCTCCCAAGTTTGACGATAAATCCCGGAATCCTGAGAGCCGGGCACACCGTCCGCTGCAAGGCTAACGCGATTTGCCGGAATTGGTAAGAAAATTTTGCCGATCCCGGCATTTTTGTTTACGCAGTCAATCATGCCGCGCTGACCGCCGAAGGCATAACCCCTCTGAAACCGTTTGTTTTTTGATTATTCGCAGCGTCCGATCAGGTCGTTCTGCCCTGTCGGCGAGGTCCGGCAAGGCGTCCCAACCTTCCAACTTGGTCAGATCGGCTTACCACCTTCCTGGGCATCGAACAGCCGGGGCGTAAAACGACCGCGATGCCGGCACAAGAATTGTCCCCGGATCAGCGGGTAGTCCACAAAATGAACGGTCTTTGTCGACATTCTGACATGATCGTCGCTATGCTCCATTCACAAGGACGAAGAACTGGGGACTTCCCGGCTGAGGATGGGCAAGGTGATGAAGGAATACACTGAATTTTTCCGCATTTCAGCGACTTCGGCAGGCCGGCATTTGACGGCCTTTTTTGTTGCACTCTTCCTGATCGCGCCGCAAGGCGCGTCGGCAGCCGATGCCTATTTGCAGGCAGGGATGGCGATGCCTGCCCCAAGCGGGGCGCAAAAGATCTGCCAGACCTATGCCTGGGCCTGTGCCAAACAAAGCACCCGCAGGCTGGGATCCGAGGCCGAGATGGCCATCGTCCGAGATGTCAATCGGCGTGTGAACACCACCACGCCCGCATTGTCCGACGAAAAGCAATACAGCCGATCCGAGCTTTGGTCGTTGCCGACAAGGGCCGGCGGCGATTGCGAGGATTTCGCCCTGCTGAAAAAGCGTGAACTCGTGCGGCTTGGCGTTGATCCGCGCCGGCTGCTCTTGGCGACGGTGCTCGATCGTCGGCGCGTTCCCCATGCCGTTCTGGTCTACCGCTCGCCCAAGGGCGATCTTCTTCTGGACAACCTGACCGACAAGGTCGTGGGCTGGCGCTCGTCCGGCTATGTCTTTCTCAGGATGCAGAACCCTGACCGCCCCGATCAATGGGTCGGCGGCTTCCGCGCATAAAAAAGCCGGTGGTCGGAACCACCGGCTTTCGCATCATTTGGACCATGCCCCGGCAACGGGGTCGCGTCAGGCCGCCTTGCGCTTGCGGCGTGACAGGTAACCAACCGCACCCACCGCACCGAGCAACAGCGGCAAAGATGCAGGAACCGGGACGACAGCAGGAGTGATCCGCGCATAGACATCTGCGCGGGCCGGATCCACATCGTGCCATTGGCCGCCCTGCCAGGCCTCGTAGACGGTGAACTCGTTTGCGAAAGTGCTTCCGCCATCCGTGGACAAGCCAAGAATCTCGAGCATGTAACGCTGCCCGCCGACGGTGAAGTATTTCGCAGACGGTGCCTGCTTTGCCACCAGCGTATCGGCATCGTCCGGCACGGACACACCGTTATTCGTGGTCGTCAGCACGTCAAAGGCATACTCGAACGACAGAAGACCGCCAAACGACGGATCGGAAAGGCCGACATCGATCGTAAGGCTCGCCCCTTCGAAATCGTGGCTTGTGGCATAGCTTGTGCCGTTCTCGTATTCGAGTGTTCCAAGCGAAAAGATATCGCCAGCAGAGCTCGACCAGCCCGATCCGTACGAGAACTTCATGTAGTTGCTGTCGGGCGCGGTCTGGTTGACATACTCGGCGATCGCCGTCGTGGTTTCGGGGACGGTGGATACCCACTCGACACCCCAGGTAACGGTCGCGCTGTCACTTGCGGTGGATGTGGCGTAGCCAAAGGTGCCATCGACCGATGTCCAGGCACCCTGAGCAGAGCCGGTAAATGTCGCGGCGTTGGATGCAACCGCCGTGGACACCAGGAATGCGCAGGTCAGAATGGACGTTTTCATAATTCAACTCCTGTCGTCGTCCCCGGTTTCCCCGACATGGGGTTGGGTGCCGGGGCGACACCCTTGGTCGGCCTTTTGCGGATACGCGCCCCGCAAAAGGCCGGATAATTCTAGTTTGTAATCCCGGCACCAGGGCCGCCCGATCCGGGGCCGCCAGGACCGCCGTCACCGGGACCGCCTTCACCGGGGCCACCATCGCCGGGACCACCATCGCCAGGGCCACCATCACCGGGGCCACCATCGCCGGGGCCACCGTCACCGGGGCCACCATCGCCAGGGCCGCCATCACCGGGGCCACCTTCACCAGGGCCGCCATCGCCGGGACCATCGTCACCGGGTCCATCGTCACCGGGGCCATTCCCGCCGGGACCACCATCTCCGGGACCGCCTTCACCGGCCACGCCATCGGCGTAACCGTACCCTCCGACGGCCCCACCGCCTGTAGCTGCAGCAGATGTCGAGAATGTCGTCACTTCGGTCAGTGCCACTGTAAGCCCAGAGCACGACTGCTGTGTTTCCTCCAGAATCCGCCCGAAATCCGCACGTTTCTGGATTTGTGCAATAAAGCCGATGGACAGACGGTCACATTCGCACAGCTCTTCGGTCGAAGACGCGAACACTGCCGTCCAGGCTGTGCAGCGCTTGGCCAGAGCTGGCGAAGAAAGAACCGGAACCACCGCCAGTGAGCACACTGCCACCGAGAGGATGTTTTTCGATCTTGCAATCATTTTTTGGCCTTTCCGTCTGCACGGTTAGGCCCCCACCACGATGCTGAACGTGGGACATTTCTCACCGCTTTCCAAACACAAAGTTGCCGCATTTGGTGGAAACTGGGGCAAAATGATGGCAAGTGTGGCGATTTTGGGAGGTCGCATGCACAATATATTGATTTTTCCGCAGACGCGGCGCCAAATATAGACATTGCGTTAACAAAGTATGAACAGATTGCACAGCTTCTGGAAACGGCCCAAACATCGCCAATCACGACTGATTGAACTGACTGATGCGAATGCCGCAACAGAGGGTGCCGGCGCCCGTTGAATGACGCCCCCTCAACCGCGGAAATGCCCGTGCCGATCATGCGAAAGAAGGCCGGGGCGCCCTGCCCCGGCCAGAAGCTTCAGAACGATTTCGTCAGTGACAGTTTGACCGTTCGTCCCGGGGCCTTGCGGCTGGATGAGGACAGATGCCCGACATAGTCCTGGTCGAACAGGTTCTCGATGCCCAAACGCACTTCGCTGCCATCCAGCCAGCCTTGCCCGGGACGCCAGCTGGCGCGCAGGTTGTGGATCGTGCTGTCGGGCAGAGCATCCCCCAGCGCATCGCGCCTGTCGGCGGCATGAACGACCTCCCAGCTCAGATCGAAGTCGTCGCCCCATTTTTTGCCCAGCGTCATCTGAATGCGGTCTGCGGCGCTGTTGCGCCAAACCACCGTGCTGCCATCGGGGTTGAATTCGGTTCCGTTCCCGACATGGCCGGCCAGATCGACATAGACGCCGCTTGCCATGCCATATGACGCCTCAAGCTCGAACCCGTGTGACTCGACCTTGTCCAGATCCGTCGCCGTCGACCCCGACACCGTGTAGCTGGTGATGTCCCACAGCCGCGTCCGATACGCGTTGCCCCGGATGGTAAGGTTGTCCCCCGGCGCGAACACGTCCATCCCGGTGTATTCGACGCCGATTTCGAATGTGTGGGATTTTTCGGACATGCCCAGCCGGGCCTGCGACACCGCGCTTGCGCTCAGGTCGTCGATGATGGGCAGACCTTCGGTGTAGGCGGCGCTGCCGAATACCGACAGACCGTTGCCGAAATCGTACGCCAGGGAAACCCCGCCCATTAGGGCATCAGACGCATAGCTGTCGGGCACACCAGCCAGGGGCACCGCGCTTTGCAAGTCCGAGCTTTCATATCTGATGGCCGGCGTCAGCGTGACAGGCCCCATGGCCATCTCGTTGACCACGAAAGCGGCAAAGCGGCGGTCCTGCCCGCCCGGTGCGCTCGGCGCATCGAGGCGCACCCTGCGCATGAATTCCACCCCTGCCAGCATGTCATGACCGATCCCGCCAGTGGTAAAGACCGCGCGGTTCGATACGGTAAGCTTGGTGGTTTCGTACCGGTTGTCCGCGCAAATCACCCCGAAGAACGGATTGGCGCAAAACACCGTGACCGGCGCGCCCATCTGGAACGGCGAGCTTCCGTCGATATAGGTCGTATCGATGGACTGGTCGGCATAGGACAGGGTGGCGCGCAGGTCGATCAGGTCGCTTGCCGGGTTGTAACCGTATTCCAACGTTGTCTGGCGGGTGTCGGTCACCCGGTCGACACGGCCAAAGCTGCCTGCTGTCGTTTCGAACTGGTCATAGGGGACATCCCTGTCGTCCGCGACCGTGCGCGAATGTCCAAAGCTCAGCGTATGCGCGTTGTCCTGCCCGAAGGTGAACCGCCCCTTGGCAAGATAGGATGGCGTGCGAAAAGCGCTGTTGCCGATGATCGTTCCATCCCCCGCCGCAAGATCCCCCTGATCCCTGAGCGAATAGTTCAACAGGAACTCGGCCCCGTCTGCCGGCATCCATGCAAGGTTTGTCGAAGTGACCCAGGCATTGCCGTTCGACCCGTATTCAAACGTCTGGGAACCGCCGAAACCGGGAAGGCCGCCGGTGAAATCCGACGCATTCCTGGTTTCCAGTTTCACGACACCGCCGACGATGCCCGACCCGTATGCAAAGCTGCCGATGGTGCCGCGCAGAACCTCGACCTCGCGGTAAAGCAGCGGGTCGGTGAACAGTTGCGTGCCGATCCGGTACAGCTCTTCCGAGCCGACGCTGGCACCATCGACCTGAACCGCGATCTTCTGATCCGAGCCATAGGTGGTGTTCGCGCCGAAGCCGCGGATATTTATCCCGGACCCTTGCGGCGTCGTTCCGTTGACCAGCGTCACACCGGGAACGGAGTCGATCAGCTGGGCCACCGTGCTGGCTTGCCGATCCTCGATCTCTTCGGCCTCGACCACGGTGCGCGGCAGGGCCGTGCCAAAGCTGAGGTCGCGTTTGCCACCGGTCAGGACCAGCGTGCCGAGATAGCCCGGGTCATCGAAAGATGGTGAGTCCTGCGCTGCCGCCGGCATCGCCAGTGACAGGCAGATCAGCGCGGTCGTCCCGCGTAGTGTCGTTTTCAGCATGAGCGCCTTCCTATGTGTCCAATGCCGGGGCTTGCGACAGGCTGGCGCGGCTATTTGCTTAACATGCGATGTTTTTGATCGCAGCGGGTTGCAGGGGTATTATAAACTTACTAAAACAGTCAAGTTAAATAACGCAGCCACGCTCCTGACATGGGGGACGCAGCCACCGAACCGCAGATTCAACGCACAGGTGGCACATGTCTGACCTATCTCATCCCGGCCCGGAACGGATTCGCGCGGCCGCACAGGACCATCCGAAGCTTCGCGCCCGCGATCTGGCCGACAAGATCGGCATATCCGAGGCGCAACTGGTCGCAGCTCAAGTCGGGCGCGGCGCCACACGTATCGTGGCCCATCCCGACCGGTTGATTCCGGCCGCCGAAAGGCTTGGCGAAGTCATGGCATTGACGCGCGTCGATGCCTGCGTGCACGAAAAGGTCGGGGTTTATGGCAACTATCACCCCGGCGAACACGCCGCGATGACGCTGACCGACGAGATCGACCTGAGACTCTTTCCGGCGCATTGGGTCCATGCATTTGCCGTCGAATCCGAAACCGGCCACGGCCTGCGGCGGTCGCTGCAGGTATTCGACGCGGCGGGCGATGCGGTTCATAAGATCCACCTGCGGGACACATCCGACCACACCGCCTGGGCGCAGGCGGTGGCGGATCTGGCCCTGGACGACCAGAGCGACAGGCAGGACGTTGCGCCGCGCATCGCGACAGAGCCCGCAAGATCGCGGCCCGAAAAAGCGGAACAGCTGCGCGATGCGTGGATGAAGCTTACCGACACCCACCAGTTCCTGCGGCTGTGTTCCAGGCTGAAAATGAACAGGCTTGGCGCCTACCGGATCGCCGGCGCGCCTTTCGTGCGCCAGCTGGCCCCGACCGAGGCAGACACGATGCTGCAAAAGGTGCGCGATGCGGAAATCGAGGTCATGATTTTCGTCGGCAATCGCGGCTGCATCCAGATCCATAGCGGCCCTGTTCGTGACCTTGTCCCGATGGGGCCATGGCAGAACGTGATGGACCCGCGGTTCAACCTGCATCTGCGGCGCGACAAGGTGGCCGAACTCTGGGCTGTCGAAAAGCCCACCCAGCGGGGGCCGGCAGTGTCGGTCGAGGCTTTCGATGCCGAGGGTGGCCTGATCTTTCAGGTCTTTGGCGTCGGCAAGGAAGGCCGCGACTCGCGCCCGGAATGGGGGCGTATCGTGGACAGCCTGGACAGCGTGATGGAGGTCGCCGAATGAAACGTCCTTCGACACCCCGGAACGGGTTTTCCCTGTTTGCCCAGTTGTGGCTGGCCGCCCTTCTGGCTGTGACGACTTATGCCGCGCAGGCCAGTTCTTCGCCCCGTATCGGCAGCGAGACCGCCGATGTCCTGTCTCTGGGCGGCGCGGTCACCGAGATCGTCGTGGCGCTGGACCAGGGGCACCGCCTGCTTGGGCGCGACAGCACGTCGAGCTATCCGCCCAGCGTGCGGGATCTGCCGGATGTCGGCTATGTGCGCGCGCTGTCCCCCGAAGGCGTGCTGTCGGTCGGGCCGGCGCTGATCCTGTCGGAGGAAGGTGCCGGCCCGCCTGAGGCGATCGAGGTCATCCGCGCGGCGGATGTCGATTTCGTCACCGTACCGGACGGCGCGACGGTCGAGGGCATTCTGCGCAAGATCGCAGTGGTGGGCGATGCTCTGGGGGTGCCACAAAGGGCTGCGGACCTTGCACGCGAGGTCGAGCATGATCTGCGCCGCGCAACCGCCGACGCGGACCGCCCCGAGACGGAAAAGAAACGTGTCATGTTCGTGATCTCGACCGAGGGCGGCAAGATCAACGCCAGCGGCACGGGAACGGCGGCGGATGCGCTGATCCGCCTGTCAGGCGGCATCAACGCGGTCACCGGATACCAGGGATACAAGCAGATCACGGACGAGGCCGTTGGCCTGGACGCCCCGGACGTGATCCTGATGATGGACCGGGACGGGGATCACGCAATCGCCGATGATACCCTGTTTTCCATGCCCTCGATCAAACTGACGCCGGCGGCGCAATCGCGCGCGGTGATCCGCATGGACGGTTTGCTGATGCTGGGTTTCGGCCCACGCACCGCCGAGGCCATCGAACGGCTGAACGCGGCACTCTATGGCGATGGGGCCTGACATATGGCGATGCTGAGCGACACACACGCGCGACCGCGGGACAGGTTGTCATGCGCCCGCCTGTTGCATCCGGTTCTGGCCGCGGTTCTGGTGGTGGCCTGCGTTGCAAGCCTCGAGGTCGGGGCGACGGATGTGACCCTGTCGTCCGTTCTGGGCAAGCTTGCCCAAGGGAAACTGCCGGACGGGATCGAGCGGGTCGTTCTGTTCGATATCCGCCTGCCCCGCCTGGTTCTGGGCGTTCTGGTCGGCGCGGCGCTCGCGGTGTCCGGCGCAGCGATGCAGGGGCTGTTCCGCAACCCGCTGGCCGATCCCGGCATTGTCGGTGTCGGTGCGGGTGCGGGCCTTGGGGCGATACTGGCGATCGTATTGGGCGGGGTCTTGCCGGCATCGCTGACCGCGCTGACGGGCAACCACCTCGTCCCGTTCGCGGCGTTCCTTGGCGGCTGGGGATCGACGATCTTGCTTTACCGCGTTGCGACGCGGCATGGGCGCACATCCGTCGCGACGATGCTGCTTGCGGGGATCGCCCTCGGCGCACTGGCTGGTGCGCTGTCGGGCGTCCTTGTCTACATCGCCGACGACCGGCAATTGCGCGATCTGACATTCTGGGGCCTGGGATCGCTTGCAGGGGCAAGCTGGGCCAAGGTCGTGGCCGCCGGACCGATGATCGTTATCGCCGTCGGCGTGGCGGCGACGCTGGGCCGCGGACTGAACGGGCTGGCCCTTGGCGAGGCGACAGCCGCCCATATCGGCATCGACGTGCAAAGGATGAAAGCGCTGGCCATCCTGGCGGTCGCTGCGGCAACCGGCGCTGCGGTCGCGGTTTCGGGTGGGATCGGGTTCATCGGGATCGTCGTCCCGCATCTGCTGCGGCTGGCATCGGGGCCGGACCATCGTGCGCTTTTGGTGAACGCCGCCTTGTTGGGGGCCACCCTGCTGGTGCTGGCCGATCTCTTGGCGCGTGTCGTCATCGCACCTGCCGAATTGCCCATCGGCATCGTGACCGCCGTTCTTGGCGCGCCGGTGTTCCTGTGGATTCTCTTGAAACGCCGGGGGCTGGTGGAGCTATGACCCTTATCGCCGAAGACATACGCGTGGTTCACGGCCGCCATGAGGCCCTGAGCGGCGTCAGCCTGCATGCCGCAGCAGGTGAGGTCACCGCGATCGTGGGCCCGAACGGGTCGGGCAAGTCGACCCTGCTGGGCGCCATGACGGCGTCCCTGCCCTATCGTGGCCGGGTGATCCTGAACGGCAGCGACATCGCCACGGCAAAAGCATGGGAGTTGGCCGCGCAACGCGCAGTGCTGCCGCAGACATCACGGCTGGCCTTTCCGTTCTCGGTGATCGAGGTCGTGCGCCTTGGCCTGCAGGCCGGCACCGCAGGCGACCGGCCCGACGTGCCGATCAGGGCGCTTGAACGTGTCGGCCTGGCGCACCATGCCGACCGGCGGTTTCAGGAATTGTCCGGCGGCGAGGCGCAGCGGGTGATGCTGGCCCGTGTGCTGGCGCAGGTCTGGGAACCGGTCGAAGACGGGCAGCCGCGCTGGCTGCTGCTGGACGAGCCTGTCTCGAGCCTCGATATCGCGCATCAGTTGCAAGTCATGGACATCGCGCGGAGCTTTGCGCGGACGGGCGGTGGCGTGATTGCCGTCATGCACGACCTGAACCTGACCGCGCTCTATGCGGACCGTTTGGCGGTTTTGTCGAAAGGCCAATGCCTGTCCTTCGGACGCACGGCCGACGTTCTGACCGACAAGATACTTTCGCGCGCCTATGGCTGCTCGTTGCGTGTCTCCACACCTCCCCCGGCCGGCGATCCGTATATCCTGCCGCATGCGGCATCGCCCTGACGGCAGCGCAAACCCCCAAGGAAACGGCGATGCAGGACCAACCGAAACCAAGCCAGACTTCAGGCGCTGATGGCACAGCGCGGTATGACGCGCGCGATCTGGTCGTCAACGGCATCAAGGCCGAGATCGTTCTGGACGGCCAGACCTACACGTTGCGAATAACCCGAGCGGGCAAGCTGATCCTGACGAAATGAAATGATCCCCCTGTATTCCGACTCTTTCAATAAGGTATTGAACCGGAAAGGACGAAATGGTAAGCCGCACTCACTCCAGCGAGGGGCGTCGCCCCAGCCAGATGTCCTTTTGGAACTTCACAGGCTGGAGCCATGCACAAATTTTCGGGAATTCTTTCGGTCCTTCTGACCGTTGCCTGCATTCTACCGGGTCATGCAACCGCTGAGGCCGCGGACAGCCCGCATGTCGCGATCGAGCTCAACGCTGTCGATGCGGTCGAGGGGTCGTGCCGTTTGAGCTTTCTGATTCAGAACGGACATGACGCGGACATAACGCAAGCGGTCTACGAGGCGGTGCTGTTCGACACGGACGGTCGGGTGGCCTTGCTGACGCTTTTCGATTTCGGCACCCTCCCGGCCGGACGGCCGCGCGTCCGGCAATTTGTAGTGCCGGGGCAGGATTGTGCAGGGCTCGGGCGGTTGCTGATCAACGGTGCGGAAACATGCGCCGGGGCCGGCGTACCGGTCGACGCATGCACCACGGGACTGCGTCTTCGCAGCCGCACGAAGCTGGAGGTGCAGGGATGATCGCTCGCCTTACGGAGACCATCCATCACATTGCCGAACTGGGCGGGCCAGTCGTTCTGATACTCGGCGTATTGTCGATCCTGGTCATGGCCGTGATCCTTTACAAGCTTTGGCAGTTCATGGTCGCCGGTGTCGGCCGGCATTCCACGCTGCAGGCGGCAATCGCCGAGTGGGACGCCGGTGACCGGGCGGCGGCGCGCGAACATCTTGCACGTTGCCGCAGCTATCTTGGACCGGTCGCGGTCATGGCCGCCAATGGCCAAACCGATGCCGCCCGACTGGAAGCAGAAGCCGAAGCCCGTTTCGCCGAGTTGGAAAGCGGATTCCGGCTGCTCGACTCGGTCGCGCAATTGGCCCCGCTGCTTGGTCTTTTCGGGACGGTTCTGGGCATGATCTCGGCGTTCCGCGCCTTGCAGGATGCCGGGACGCAGGTGGACCCGTCGATACTGGCCGGGGGCATCTGGGTCGCGTTGCTGACGACGGCTGCGGGACTGGCCGTGGCCATGCCCACCGCGCTCGCGCTGAGCTGGTTCGAGGCGCGCATGGATGCGGACCGCGTGCTGGCGCAGAAAACCCTGAGGACGATCCTTGCCCCGGCAGGTGTCCGTCACGCGACCAAGGCGACGGCGGCGCCCGTTCATGCGTAGACCAAGATACCGGCGCAGGCTGTCCATGACATCGCTGATCGATGTCATCTTTCTGTTGCTGTTGTTTTTCATGCTTTCCTCGACCTTCACGCGTTTTGCCGAAGTCGAATTGGTCGCGGCGAACGCAGGCGGTGCGACGGGGACGGAACCGCCCGTGTTCGTGTCTCTTGCCGAGGATACGCTGCGGCTGAACGGAACACAGCTTTCGCTGGCCGACCTGCCAGGCGCTCTTGACCCGTTCAGGTCCGGTGCAGAACCGCTGGCCGTGCTGATCTCTGCCGGCAACGATGTGACGGCGCAAAGGCTGACCGACCTTCTGGCGGTTCTGCGCCAGGTTCCTCGGCTGACGGCGACTGTGCTGGGGGCCGCATGACCCGCAAATGTACCCGGACCGAGCGTGAGCCCACCATCGCGCTGATCAACATCGTTTTCCTGATGCTGGTCTTCTTCATGGTGGTCGGAACACTGGCTGCTCCGCTGGACGGGAAACTGGCGCTGGTTCGAACCGACGGGATCGAGGCAACCGCCCCATCCGATGCGCTGGTTATCCATCCCGATGGCCGCATGAGCCATATGGGTGCGCCTGTCGGGTCGGCCATCGCGTTCTTCGATACCTTGCCGCATGAGGCCCGGTCGCGCGTTCGGATCGTTCCTGATCGCGATCTGCCAGCGCATCAGCTTGTGACCCTGGGCCGGACGCTGCGCGAGGCAGGTGCCGGAACCGTGGTCATCGTCACCGAACGGGGGCTGCAATGACGCGATCGCCCGCACCCGCGAAACTGGCCGCGCTCGCATTGGCCGTCGCGGTCCATGGCGCTGCGGCTTTCTCTCTGGCCGGACCCGTGCCGGTGACGCTTGAGGGCGCATCGGGAACGGCCGAGCTGCGCCTTGGGACCGCGTTCCAGGATATGGCCGCAGGCACATTGGCCGCAGAACCGCCTGCAACCGCGCTGAACACGGCACCACCCCAAACGGCAACGGTTCGGCAACCTGCCGAAGCGTCACCGGAAAAGCCCGACCGCCAAAGGGCCTTGGACAGCATGGCAGAGCCTGCCGCCGAGCGCCGACCCGCCGAAACGCTGGCGGCATTGTCGCCAGACATCGCAAGCCGCCCTGCGCCGAAGCCCGCGCCGCTGTCGGCTGAAGCGTCGCAAGCCGTCGCCAAACCGGACCGTTCCACATCAAGGCTGACGGGCACAGACCCCGCAAGCGCCGCAATCGACCGTTCGGTGCGGCCGAAGCCGCGCAGTAGCGCCATGGCGAAGGACCGGGAACCGAAGCCAAATCAGCCCAGGCAACGAGCGCAATCCAACGCGGGCAATGCCCCCACCAACGCCCGCGCAGGCGAAGCCAGCGGAAAACAGACCGCAACCGCCAGCCAAAGCGGCGATACGGGGAGGCAGCGCACGGCAGGGAACGCGGCGGCCAGCAATTATGCAGGTTTGGTCATGCGTCAGCTTTCACGGGCGGGCAAGCCGCGTGTCAATGCGCGCGGGTCGGCCATGATCGCCTTTACCATCGGCGGAAATGGCGGCGTTGCCTCGGTGTCCGTGGCCCAAAGCTCCGGGTCCGCCGCACTGGATCAGGCGGCGCTTCGGCTTGTGCGAGGGGCCGGACCGTTCCCGAAACCACCGGATCGCGCACGGCGCAGTTTTACCGTCCAGGTCAAGGGACGATAAGCTGGCAGAAACATCCGGCCGCGACCAAAGCGCAAGCACCCGGGTTCAGCGGTGTTTTTTGCGGTGATGCAATCGCTGTGGCATTGGTGCGCCCGCAGGCAACGTGGCAAAGACTGCGGCTTACCTATCCGGGGCGGTTCCTTGCCGCACAAACCGGCGCTTTCAGCGGAACACGGCTTCAGGACCATTGAGCAGCCGTCTTTGGGAAGGCTTTAACTGCGTGGAAAAACCGCCGGTCTAAACTGTGGAAGCGACCCCATGATCCATGCGGGCGATAGCGCCACGACGACATTGCCTGTCACGCGCGCACTTCTTCGAAGACGTCCGAGATCAGCTTGCGCAGCCATTTCTGGCCCGGCTCCCGTTCTGTCCTGAGATCCCAGCAAAGATCGAAGGAAAACACCACCTCTTCGAGCGGTAGCGGCACCCAGCAAAGCTTGCTCAGCCGGGGATCGAGCGAAAACAACCGCTTGGGCGCGATGGCGATCAGGTCGGAATTGGCGACGATATCGGGGATTTCGAACCAGCTTGCCACAGTCATCGCCATATGCCGCTTCAGTCCGCGCGCAGCCAGCGCATCTTCGATCACGGTGGTACCCGTGGCCGATTGCGACAGTTTCACGTGGGGAAGCTCGGCATAAAGCTCGGCTGTCATGGGAACATTGGCGCGGGGATGGTCGCGGCGCATCAGCACGACGATCTCATCCGCCAACAGACGCTGCGAACGAACCATCTCGGGCTGCAGGCGGCCGGGTGTCAGCCGCACCTGCATGTCGACGCGGTCCCAGACGCTTTCGGGAGAAATCGAAAAGGGCAGGATTTCAATCGAGATACCCGGTGCTTCGACCTGCAGCCGTTCGGCAAGACGCGGCAGGAGGAAACCTGAAACGTAGTCAGCCACCTGCATTGTGAAAACGCGTTCGGCCTTGGCGGGGACGAAATGGTGCTGCAGCGAAATCGCGGTCGAGATGAAGCCAAGGCCGCGCTCGATATCGGCGTTGAGTTCTCGGGCGCGCTCGGTCGGGCTGACCCCGTCGGCGGTACGAAAGAACAGCTCGTCATTCAGCATCACGCGCAGCCGGGCCAATGCATGGCTGACCGCGGAAGGTGACAATCCGACCTCGTCCGCGGCCCCCGCGATCGAACCGCGGTTCATGATCGCGCGGAATATGACCAGAAGGTTGAGGTCGAAATTGCGCAGGTTCACCATGGCGTCACCTCAGCAGATCGACGATGGACAGGGTGACAGGCGGCACGAAGGCCACCAGAAGCAACACGGCGATCATCACACCCAGCATCGGCAAGAGCGGCCTTGCGATCTGGCCGATCTTCAGCCCGCTGATCGCGGCGCCGACAAAGATCGTGTATCCGAAAGGCGGCGTGGCCATGCCGATGGTGAAATTGATCGCCACCATTGCCCCGAACTGTACCGGGTCCATGCCCAGTTGTTCACCGATGGGCACAAGGAACGACGCCAGGATGATCATTGCTGCAAGGTTGTCCATCACGCACCCGATCACCAGAAGCATGAGATTGATCATCAACAGGTAGAGAACGGGCGTATCCGCGAAGCGTTCTAGCGACTGGGTCACCTGTCCGGGAATGCGTTCAAAAGCCATCACCCAGCCAAAGCCGTTGGCCAGCGCGATGATGAACATGACGATGGTCATCGTCTTGAGCGCGCCCAAGGTGACGGGCACGATGTTGGAAAACGATAGTTCCCGGTAGACACCGAAGCCGAGGACTAGCGCGAAAACGGCCGCGACGATCGCCGCCTCCGTCGGGGTGACGATGCCGCCATATATTCCGCCCAGCACGATCACAGGGCCGCACAGGGCCCATTTGGCCGAGTTGAACGCAGCCCAGATCTCTTGACGGCTCGCCTTGGGCTGCGGTGCGATTTCATGCTTGCGGGCGTGATGCCAGCACAGCGCCATCAGCCCCAGCGCAAGCAGGATGCCGGGCATGACACCCGCAAGGAAAAGCTGGCTGATCGAGGTTTCGGACATGACACCCCAGACAACCATCGGGATCGACGGCGGGAGCATCGGCCCGATGATGCCGCCTGCCACGGCCAGCGCGGTCGCGAAGGGCCGCGAATACCCGCGCCGTTCCATTTCGGGGATCATGATCGCGCCGATGGCCGCCGTGGTCGCCGGGGCCGAGCCCGAAAGCGCGGCGAAAAAGGCCGCGGCCAGCACCGCGACCATGCCAAGCCCCCCGGTGCGGTGACGCACCAGCACATCCGCAAACCCCACCAGCCGGCGCGAAATGCCGCCTGCCGTCATCAGGTCGCCCGCCAGGATGAAGAACGGTATCGCAAGCAGCGAAAAGGATTGCGTACCCGAAACCATCCGTTGGGCAAAGATCATCATGTCGATGTCCGCAGTCCAAAGCGCCCCGATCGTGGCCAGGCCGATCGCAAAGGCCAAGGGCACCCGCAACAGCAGCATCAGGGGCAAACCCAGCGCCAGAACGAAAAGGGTTGCACTCATGAGGTGGCCTCTTCCGGGGCCGGTTCGGCCGGGCCGATCAGGCGCGAAACCCCATGCAGGATAAAGAGCGCCCCGCTGACCGGTACGCAGAGATACAGCACCTCGATGGGTATCTGCAGCGCGGCGGTCTTCTGGCCGACCGTGCGGTCCACATAGGCGATACCGGACGTGAGGGTGATCCAGCCGAACAGGATCGTCAGCGCCGCGACCCACCGGTCAGCCCATCGGTGCAGGCGTTCGAACCGGGCGGGGATCGACTCGATCGCGACGTGAAATCCTTCGTACAGGCCGACTGTCGCGTAGAGCAGCACCAGCCAGGCGAACAGAATGATCGCCAGTTCCTCGGTCCAGCTGGGCGGCGCGCCAAGAAAATAGCGCATCAGAACCTGTGTCACCAACAGCCCGAGGATCAGGTAGATCAGCCCGACGCAGAAATAGGCCACAAGCCGCGACAACACGCGGCTTGTGGTGGTGATCAGGGACACGACCTGTCGCAAGACCAAGCTCCGGCGATCAGTTGGACGACACGGCCTGAAGCGCGCGATCAAGCAGCTCGGTGCCGATCGTCGGTTCGAACCGCTCGTAAACCGGCCCGACCTTGGCACGGAACGCGCCCACATCATCGATCTCGTTGATCTGCATGCCCTTGTCCTTGAGCGCGGCGACCACGTCGGCTTCGGCTGCGGCGACGGCCTGCCGCTGTTCGGCGATGGCGGCATGACCCGCGTCAAGCACGGCCTGCTGCACGTCTTCGGGCAGCCGGTCGAAGCTGCGTTCGGACATCAGAAGATGGATCGCGGAATAGGTGTGGCGCGTAAAGCTGAGATACTTCGTCACCTCGGCATAGTTGTTTGAATTGACCACCGATGCTGGAATTTCCAGCCCGTCCACGGTGCCCTGCTGCATGGCGGTGAAAACCTCGCCCCAGGCCATCGGCACCGGGCTGCCACCCAGCGCCGAGAACATCTCGATGAACACGGGGTTCTGCATGGTCCGGTACTTCACGCCTTCCACGTCTTCGGGTTTGCGCACGGGACGGGTGTTGTTGATCATGTTGCGGAACCCGCCTTCGGCCGCACCGAGGGATACGACCCCGTCATCGCGCAGGTTGGCGGCCAGTTCCTGCCCGACCGGACCGTCAAGCACCTCGTGCGCCTGTCCCGCGCTGCCGAACAGGAACGGAAGGTCGACAAGCTGGTAGGTCGGTTCGAGGTTCGCAACCACGGCGTTGGTGATCACGCCCATGTCGATCGTGCCGAATTGCAGACCTTCGAGGATCTCCTTGTCGTCGCCAAGCTGGCGGTTCGGGAAAAGCTGCACTTCGACACGCCCCGGAAGCGCGGCTTCGAGCTCCTTCTTGAACGCATGCGCGGTGATTGCGTAGGGGTCCGTGGGGCTGTCCGCTGTCAGCCACGCGAGCTTGAGCTCGATTTCGGCGGCATGTGCGGCACCGGTCAAAGCAGCCGTTGTCAGCAATGCGCCAAACAGCCTGCGGGTAAACTTCATGGTCATCAGGTGTCCTCCCTTTGATGCGTGCCCGGGGCCGGAAACTGCCGACACCCGAACATATGGGCGAAGCCTACACACAGGATGTGTAATGCAAACAGTGCATAAACCGCATCATAACATGCACGTGGTGCATGATGCGACGTGAAAATGGTGCAGCATCGTGTGAAAGGAATGAAGTTCCCTCAGCCAGATGTGCGCCTTAGACTGTTCGAAACCCGGGTTTCCACATCTGAATCCACACACTGCGAAGGACTGCGCATGGCCAAAGAGGCGTTCGAGATACAACACCTGTCACCGGACCTGACCTGGCCCGATGATCGCCGGATCGCCGTGGTCTTCAATCTCGCCTACGAAATGTGGTCTCCGGGCGTGACCTCCGGCGTGGGCCCGATGGGCAACGTGCTGCGCGACGGGCTGTTCGACCCCAATGCGGACAGCTATGGGCAGTATAACGCGACCCACGGAATTCCGCGCCTGGTGGACATCCTGGAACGCCGGGGGATTGCCGCGACGCTGATGACGTCGGGGCGGGTTGCCGAAACACATCCCGCGCAGTTGCGCCAGTTTTCCGCGCGGGGGCATGAGATCGTCGCCCATGGCATGGCACAGGACATGGTTTTTCCGACGCTGACAGCGGAAGAAGCAAGACATTCGATCCGCCGCAGCACCTCTCTGATCGAGGGCGCGACGGGGCACAGGCCCAAGGGGTGGATAAGCCCGCGCGTGACATCCGGGCCGGACATCCAGCGCATGTTCGCCGAAGAGGGTTATGCCTGGCATGGGGACGTGATCGACGCCGATCTGCCCTATCTGCAACGGTTCGGAGAGGCCGAGATACTCGCGATCCCAATGTCGGTCGAATTCAACGACCTTCCGCACGCGATGCGCTTTGGCCGCACCCCCGGCCAGTTCGTCGAAATGTTCCGCGAATCGCTGGACGGGATCAGGCGGCAACCGCCCGAAACGATCATCCTGGACATCTTTGCCCATGGCCATTGCTATGGCCGTCCGGCGGCCGCCTGGGCGATCGACGAGATCGCCGCGCTTTGCAAGGCCGACCCGTCGCTGTGGCTGACCACACGCTCGCAGATCGCGGCCCATTGCGCGCAGGCGCGCAAGCACGCGGCCTGACCGCATTACGCACCCTTCACCGCGTCTGATGAATGGTTTCGCTGCGCCATCGGGCCATCGGAGCACAAGCCACGCTGGCCTTTTGCCGATTGCGGTATATCATCCATTCACATCATTCAGACAGGGGGTTCACGATGACCTGGCTTGCATCCTCCGTGATGGGGCAACGCGGTGTGGCAAAGGCCAATGCCGGCGCGCACCATCACCTCAGCGAAGACGCGCAAGGTGCCTACCATTACGTTTACGGGCCATATGCCGACCCGGTGCTGACCATTGACCCGGGCGACGTGATCGCGGTCGAAACGCTCGATGCCTTTGGCGGTGCGGTCAAGACCGAGGATGACCTGCCGTCGAAAGTGCTGAACATGCCCTTCGTGAACCCGCAAAACGGCCCCATTGCCGTAAAGGGCGCGAAGAAGGGCGATGTCTTGGCGGTCTATATCCACAGCCTGCTGCCAAGGGGGCCGCAGCCTGCGGGCACCACCGCGCTGATCCCCGATTTCGGCGGGCTGGTGGCCACGGGCCTGACGCATCTGAACGCGCCGATCGCCGAACGCGTCAAGAAGATGGAAGTGACGCCCGATGGCGTGAAATTCTCGGACAGGATCACCCTGCCCTACGAACCCTTCGTCGGCACGATGGGCGTCAGCCCCGAGATCGAGGCGATCTCGTCGCTGGTGCCCGATTTCTATGGCGGCAACATGGACCTGCCTGACGTGGCACCGGGTGCGGTGATCTATTTCCCGGTGCAGCGCGACGAAGCGTTTTTCTACATCGGCGATTGCCACGGACGGCAGGGCGATGGCGAGCTTTGCGGCGTTGCGGTGGAAATACCGGCCACCGTGACCGTGCAGATCGACGTGATCAAGGATTGGGCGATCCCGGGCGTTCGGCTGGAAACCGAGGATTTCATCATGTCGGTGGGATCTGCCCGCCCGATGGAAGACGCCGCGCGCATGGCCTATCGCGATCTGATCCGCTGGATGGTCGACGACTACGGGTTTGAGGAATCCGAGGCCTATTTCCTGGCCACGCAGGCCGGCAAGATGCGCGTCGGAAACATGGTGGACCCGAAATATTCGCTGGGCGCTTCGATGCTCAAGACATACCTCGGCTAACAGATCGGGACACGAGACAAGGAGATTCGGCATGGATCTGGGATTGAACGGACTGCGTGTTCTGGTCACGGGCGGCACCAAGGGGATCGGGCTGCATTGCGCCCGGATTTTCGCGGAAGAAGGTGCTGCGGTATCGGTTTGCGCGCGCGACGCCACGGGCGTCACCGAAACGGTTGAGCAGCTCAAGACAAAGGGCGTTCCGGTCTTCGGCCGCGCGGTGGACGTGTCGAACGCGCATGCGCTGAAATCCTGGGTGCAGGACAGCGCGGCCGCCCTTGGCGGGATCGACATGGTGGTCGGCAATGTCTCGGCGCTGGCCGTGGCCGATGACGAGGCCGCATGGAAATCGGGGTTCGAGACGGACATGATGCATTCCGTCCGCCTGGTGAATGCGGCGATGCCCTGGTTGGAGAAATCCAGCGCGGCGTCGATCACGCTGATCTCGTCCGTTTCGGGGCGCGAGGTCGATTTCACCGGACCGGCCTATGGCGCGTTCAAGGCGGCGCTGGTGCATTACGCGCAGGGTCTGGCGATGAAGCTGGCACCGATGGGCATCCGCGCCAACACCGTGTCGCCCGGAAACACCTATTTCGAGGGCGGCATCTGGCAGTCGATCGAACAGAACAACCCCGACCTGTTCAAGGGGGCGCTGGCGATGAACCCGATGGGCCGCATGGCCCGCCCCGAGGAAATCGCCCGCGGCGTCGTTTTCCTGGCCTCGCCTGCATCCAGCTTTACCAGCGGCACGAACCTTGTGATCGACGGGGCGCTGACGAAGGGCGTGCAGCTTTAAGAGGTCACTTTTCGAAAATCTCGGGGCCGGTTACCACGGTGACCGGGCCGTCCAAAAGATCGCCCGCCTCGGCGAAGAACCCCTTCGATCCGGCGCCTTGGTTGTGGCGGTCCATCGCGGCCTGATCGGCGAAGCGTTCATGCGTGACGAAAACGCGTGCATCTTCGGCCGATTGCGAGACAAAGAAACCGGCCGTGTCCGGCTCCTGTTCGCGCGCGAAAGCGCCGACCTTCAACAGCGCGGCTTTCACCTTGTCCTCGTGACCGGGCTTGGCGCGCAGGATCGCGGTAAGGGTGAACATCGGCTGCTCCTTTGCGGCGGCTCAGCCCGTCAGGCCAAGCTCTTTTGTCATCTGGTCGCGCATCACGAATTTCTGCGGTTTTCCGGTGACGGTCATCGGCATCTCGGCAACAAACCGGACATGTCGCGGGATCTTGTAATGGGCGATCTTGCCCCGGCACCAGTCGCGCAGGGCGTCTTCGGTCATGGCCGCGCCGGGACGCAGTATGATCCAGGCGGCGACCTCTTCCCCGTATTTCGGATCGGGCAGCCCGAAAACCTGCGCCTGCGCGATGTCGGGATGGCCTGACAGGAACTCTTCGATTTCGGCGGGATAGATGTTTTCCCCGCCCCGGATCAGCATATCCTTGGACCGGCCCGTGATCCGGCAATAGCCGTCGGCGTCGATGGTGGCGAGATCGCCGGTATGCATCCAGCCGCCCTGGATTGCCTCGGCCGTGCGTTCGGGGTCGTTCCAGTAGCCCTTCATCACCAGATAGCCGCGCGTCAGCAATTCACCCTGCTGGCCGATAGGAACCGTGCGCCCCTCTTCATCCACCACCTTGCATTCGGCGTGGGGCTGGATGCGCCCCACGGTGGATACGCGCCGGTCGATAGGGTCGTCCACCGCCGACTGGAACGAGATCGGGCTGGTTTCCGTCATGCCGTAGCCGATGGTGATCTGGCGGCAATGCATCTGGGTCATGACGCGGCGCATCAGCGGCTCGGGGCATGGCGCGCCCGCCATGATGCCGGTGCGCAGGCTGCGCATGTCGAACCGGTCGAACTCCGGGTGATCCAGCATGGCCTGGAACATCGTCGGCACCCCATGCACGGCGGCGCAGCCTTCGGCGTCTATGGCGGCCAGCGTGTCGCGGGCGTCGAAGGCCTCGCCGGGGATCACCATCGTTGCGCCATAAGCGCAGGCCGCCAGATTGCCCAGGACCATGCCGAAACAGTGATAGAAAGGCACGGGAATGCACAGCCCCTCGCCCGGGCGCAGCCGCATCGCACGGGCGGTGGAGATCGCGTTGTTGACAATGTTCTTGTGGCTGAGCGTCGCGCCCTTGGGCGCGCCCGTGGTGCCACTGGTGAACTGGATGTTGATCGCGTCGTCCGGGCGCAGACCCGCGCCGATGGCATCGAGCCGCGCCCGCATCGTGCGCCCGCCCCGCGCCATCACCGCGTCGAACGACATCGCGCCTGCGCGCGGGTTCGGCCCCAGCTGCACCACGCTGCGCAGCGACGGCAGTCTGGCGATATTCAGCCGCTCGGGCGGGCCGCTTGCCATTTCCGGGGCAAGCTCGGCCAGCATGGCCATGTAGTCCGAAGTCTTGAACTGCGGCGCGACGATCAGGCAGGACACGCCTGCCTTGTTCAGCGCATATTCCAGCTCCGAGGTGCGGTAGGCCGGGTTGATGTTCACAAGGATCGCGCCGATCCGCGCGGTCGCGAATTGCGCCAGCAGCCATTCGGGGCGGTTGGGCGACCATATGCCCACCCGGTCCCCCTTGTAGATGCCGATCGACAAAAGCCCCGCGGCCAACCGGTCGACCAGCCGGGCGAATTCGGCATAGCTCCAGCGGTCGCCTGTCTGGCGGAAAACGGCCGCAGTGCGGTCGCCGTGACGCCGGACGACCTCGGCCAGAAAGGCGGGGATCGTAGCGTCGACCAAGGGGCGTTCGGTCGATCCCGCCACATGGGACAGGCCGTTTGCCGGGCGTATACCCGGCTGCGATGAAACCCGTGCCGACATGGGCATGCGGTCCTTTCCCGGTCTTACATCTGGCGCCAGTCGCCGGCTTGTTCAAACGCGCCCGCCGCGCGGTATATCGTGCTTTCCTCGTAGCGGCGGCCGATCAGTTGCAACCCGACCGGCAAGCCATCCGACATCCCGCAGGGGATTGACATTGCCGGGTGCCCGGTCACGTCGAACGGCGCGGTGTTGGGCAGCATCTCGAACGCGCGCTGCGTCCAGAGCGCAAGCGAGCTGTCGGGCGGCGGCAGCGGGGTGGCCTTCATCGGCGTGGTCGGCATCAGCAACAGGTCGTAGGAGGCCAGCACCTTGTTGTATTCCTCGCGCAGTTGCCGCGCGAGGTTCTGCGCCTTTGCATAATAGCGCCCGCGCGTGTGCTTGAGGTGATACTGCCCCACGAACATCGAGATTTTCAGCGTGTCCGACAGCTCGTCCGCGCGCGACCGCCAGTTCGAGTGATAATCCAGCAGCGACGTTGTATAGAGCCCTTCCCATCCGGTGCCAAAACCGTTGCCGATCATCATCTGGTTGGTCAGCCCTTCCAGCCCGATTGGCGTCCAGATCGCGGGGCCATGGAGGTGCCACGGGATCGAGATGTCATCGACCGTCGCGCCCAGCTTGCGGAACAGCTCGGCACCGGCACGGACCTTGGCATCGACATCGGCCTCGGATTGTTCGTGGCCAAAGCCCTCCTTGACCACGCCGATCCGCAGCCCCGAAGCGCCACGATTGACCGAGGCGGTGTATCGGTCGGTGCGCACATCGTACTGGCGCGGGTCCAGCCCGTCCGCGCCCGCGATCACCTCGAGCATCAGGGCATTGTCCATCACCGTCTGGGTCATCGGCCCGGCGTGGTCGATGGTGTTTTCGATTGGCATGATCCCCGAATAGGGCACCAGACCGTGGGTCGGCTTCATCCCGTAGACCCCGCAGAAGGACGCGGGCATGCGGATCGACCCGCCCTGGTCGCCGCCGATGGCCATGTCGACCAGCCCCGCCCCCACCAGCGCCCCCGACCCCGAGGACGAACCGCCCGCCGAATACCCCTGCTTGTGCGGGTTGTGCACGGCGCCGGTGGCGTTGGTGTGGCTGCCGCCCGACAGGCAGAAATATTCGCAATGCGCCTTGCCGACGATCGTCGCGCCTGCATCCAGAAGGCGGGTGACGATGGTGGCGTCGATATCGGGCGTATAGCCCTTGAGCGTGGAGGCCCCGTTCATCATCGGAACGCCGGCCAGGCACACGTTGTCTTTGAGAGCGACGGTCCGACCCAGCAGCGGCCCTCGCGGCGCGCCCTTGATCTCGGTCTTGACGTACCAGGCGTTCATCGGGTTTTCGTCCGGCGTGGGCCGGTGGCCCGAGGTGCGCGGATAAAGGACCGGCGGAAGGTAATCGGGCAGAGAGTCGACGATGTCGTAGGCATCGAGCGTGCCCTGCATCACGTCCAGGAACTCCTGGATACGCGCATCCGACATGTGCATGCCCAGTTCGGCGACGATTTCCTTCATCTGCGCGTGTGTGGGGCGTTGGACGGTCATGTAGGACATCCTTTCTTGCAACGGGGCCGGAGCAGCGGCCTTGTGCGGCGTGGCCGAGGGCAACGCGTGCCGCACGGCGGGACTGTGAGATGGGGCAGCAGGCGCAGCGGATGCATCTCTTTTGAGTGCGTCCAGAGCGCCGGAGGCAGGCATTGCGGTTTTCCCGCCGCCTGCGCCAAGGCCGGTGAATTCTTCGATCAGGGCAGGATCGGCGGCTTCCGAGCCCGACACCTCGCCCATGATCTTGCCCTTCTGGATCAGCAGGATGCGGTCGGACAGGGCCGTGATGAAATCGAGGCTCTGTTCGACCAGGACGATGCTCAACCCTTCGCGGCGGTTCAGTTCCTTCAGAAGGTCGATGATCTCGTCGATGATCGACGGCTGGATGCCCTCCGTCGGTTCGTCCAGCAGGATCATGTCCGGGTCGGACACAAGGCAGCGGGCAAGCGCCAGCAATTGTTGTTCGCCCCCCGAAAGCGCGCCGCCTTCGCGATCCATCAGGCGTTCCAGGCGGGGAAAGTCGGCAAGCACGCGGTCTATCGCCTCGTCCTCGTCCATGTCATGCGCGGCGATGCCCATGCGCAGGTTGTCGCGAACGCTGAGGTTGGGAAAGATCCCCCTGCCCTGCGGCACGTAACCGATGCCAAGCTGTGCCCGCCCCGAGGACCGAAGCCGCCCGATGTCCTGCCCGTCGAACATCATGCTGCCGCCCTTGGCGGGAATGATGCCCATAAGCGCCTTGAGCAGCGTGGACTTGCCCATGCCGTTATGGCCCAGGATGCCGAGGATCTCGCCGTCCTCGACCGACAGGTCGACCCCGTGCAGAACCGGCACCCGGCCATAGCCCGCCCTGAGACCGGAAACTTTCAACAGCGCGCTCATGCCCGGTGCCCCAGATAGACTTCGCGCGCGCGGGGGTCGGCGGATATCGCCTCCATCGTGTCCTGCATCAGGATGCGCCCTTCGTGAAACAATGTGACCGTGCGCGAGATCATGCGGATGAACTGCATGTCATGCTCGACCACGATCAGGGCCGAGGTCTTGTTGATCTCTTCGATCAGCTCGACGGTTCTGTAGGTTTCTTCATGGGTCATGCCGGCGGCGGGTTCATCGAGTAGGACAAGCCAGGGTTCGGCCGCGACGACCATGCCAAGTTCGACCCACTGGCGCTGCCCGTGTGCCAACTGCCCGACAAGGGTGCGCCGTATGTCACCCAGCTTCAGACGTTCGATCGTTTCGGCCGTCAGGCTGCGGGATCGTGCGTCGCCATGCCAGCGCCGCGCGGCGAGCCATATGTTTTCCTCGGCGGTCAATCCGTCAAAGACGTTCGGCACCTGCGTCTTGATCCCGACGCCCAGGCTGGCCACTTCGAACGGCTCGGCCCCGGTCATCGGCTGGCCGCGGATGATCACCTCGCCGGATGTCGGCGTCAGCTGGCCAGTCAGGCATTTGAAAAAGGTGGATTTGCCAGCGCCGTTCGGCCCGATCAGGCAGCGCAATTCCTTGTCGAAGAGCGAAAAATCCACCTGATCGACGGCGCGCACGCCACCGAAATGCATGCAAAGATCCCGGGTTTCGACGACGACCTCACCACGTTGACGTGTCATTGCGCGCCCTCCGTGCGGTTACCACGGCGGCGGCGGCGGACGCGCCCGGGCTTTTTCCTGCGGCGCGCGCCGAACCAGTCGACCACCGTCGGCGCGACGCCCTTGGGCACCAGCAGCACGAAGATGATCAGGATAACCCCAAGAACGAGGTTGTTGTTCAGCACGGTTTGCCCACCCAGCGCCGAGGTCAGGTAGAACAGCGCGAAGGTCGCGCCGATCGGCCCGATCAGCGTGCCGCGCCCGCCCACGATCACCCAGATGATCGTCAGCGCCGCGTTATAGAGGTTGAACACGTCAGGCGTGATCCGCCCCACGCCGTTGCAGAACATGACCCCACCGATTGCGGCGATCCCTGCCCCGATGGTGAAGATACCCAGCTTGTAGAGCCGGATGTCATAGCCGAGCAGTTCGGCGCGCAGCTCGTTCTCGCGGATCGATACGCAGACACGGCCGAACTTGGTGTTCACAAGCCACCCGACAAAGACGTAGCACAGGATCAGCGCGGCCATCGCGACATAGAAAACCTGCTCGGGGAACAGGAAGGTGCGCGTATCCCATGGCAGGTTTATGGGCGGTGAAGACACCCCGTTGAACCCGCCCAGCAGCGCATTGCCGATCTTGTACTCAGGCCCGGAGGTGCGCCGGATCAGCGAAAAGAAGATCAGCGTGACGGTCAGGGTGATCACGCCCAGATACACGTCGGACACGCGCCCGAAGAAAATGAAATATCCCAGCGCAGCCGCGAAAGCCGCGGTGATCAGGATCGCCAGCAGGATCGCCCACGTCGAGCCGCCGAAATTTATCGCGGAAATCGTGTAGACATAGGCGCCAAGACCGAAGAACGCGACCTGCCCGAAACACAGGATTCCGCCATATCCCCAGATCAACGCCAGGCTGAGAGCAAGGATCGCCAGCGCGATCGCGGTTGTCAGGTTGATGATCGTGAAAAGCTGCAGCACCTGCGGCGCCACGAACATGAACAGGATGCCAAGCACGGCATAAACCAGCGTCGGGCGCATCTGGCGAAGCATGCTGCTGCTCATAGCGATTTCCGAAAGAAGCGGCCTGTAATGCCGCGCGGCATCAGGCGGAGAAGAACGATTGCCGCCAGAAGCAGCGCGATTTCACCAAAGGTCGACCCCGCGATGAAGGAAAATATCCCGTTGATGCCGCCCAGCAGCACCGATCCCGCGGTGGTCCCCGCCAGGATTGCGGCACCGCCGGAAATGACGGTGATAAAGGCCTTGGCGATATAGGTCGCACCGATCGTCGGCAGAACGCCCGTCATCGGCGCCAGCAGACCGCCGGCAAGCCCTGAAACAGCGGCGCCCAGGCCGAAGGTGATCATGTAGATCCGGCTGGTCGACACCCCCAGGGACGAGGCCATTTCCGCGTTCTGCATCGTGCCCCGCGCCAGCAGCCCCAGCTTGGTGAAGCGCAGTGTCAGCCAGACGGCGAAAAGCAGAATGGCGGTGATGACGATAAGGAAAAGCTCGTAGCCCGAGGCCGAGTAGTCGCCGATCCGCACGGCTCCCAGCGGCGGCGACACGGTTGTGGCGGTCGAGGCCCCGAAGATCGAGGTGACGATCCCGACCAGCAACAGCGACAGCCCCCATGTTGCCAGCAGCGTGTCGACCATCCGGCCATAGAGCCAGCGGATCAGAACGCGTTCAACGATCACGCCGATGATACCGACCACCAGCGGGGCCAGTATCAGCATCGACACCCAGATGTTGACGCCAAGGTTCGTGGCGACGACGACGGTATACCCGCCCAGCATCAGGAACTCGCCATGGGCAAGGTTGATGACCCGCATCATCCCGAAGATGATGGCAAGCCCGAGGCTGATCAGCGCCAGGTTGGCGATGACATAGGTCAGCTGAAAAAGGACGGCGACGACAAGATCCACGCGCAGGCTCCAAGTCAGATGGGTCCGGCCCGAAGGCCGGACCCGCAAGGGCGTTACTCGATCCCGGCCGCGGCGAGACCGTTTTCGAACATGAAGGTCGACTGGTTGGGGTTGGCCACCAGGTCACAGACCAGCTGCGTATCCGCCGGCGGCTGATCCGCGTAGGATTCGACGATGTTCCATTTCTGGTCCTTCAGCTCGCCGATATAGACGTTCATGTTGCAGTGGTTCGTCTTGGGATCGATCGTCACCGCGCCGGACGGACCGTTGTAGGTCAGGCCGGAACGCAGCGCCTCGATCACCGGGCCGCGATCGGGGGTGCCGGCCATCTTGACCGCTTCGGCCCACAGCATCGCGCCTTCGTAGGACCGCACCGCCAGTTCGTTCATGACCGGACGGTCGGCACCAAGACGCGCCTCGAGACGGGAGAGGAATTCGGTATTGGTGGCGTTGTCCGCCCCTTCGAAATACCCGTACGAGGCAAGGATGCCATCGCCTTCTTCGGCCGAGATCAGCGTTTGCTCGTTGCCGACGCCGAAGGTGGTCGAGGCGATCGGGATTTCCTTGTTCATGCCCGCCGCCGCATACTGGCGGTAGAACGACACATGCGCGCCGCCGACAAGCGCCGAAATCACGAAATCCGGCTTGGCGGTCTGGATCTTGTTGATCGTCGGGCCAAAGTTCGTGACGTCCAGCGGGAAAAACTCGACATCCAGTGTCTCGCCGCCGTTTTCCTTGACGAAACGCTGCATCCACTGCGCCGTGATCTGACCGTAGTTATAGTCGGCCGCCACGATATAGACCTTCTTTCCCCACTTGTTCATTGCGTAGGGCACGACCTTTGCCACCGTCTGTGCCGGCGTCGAACCGGTGCAGAAGTTGTTGAAGTCGCACACGCCGCCTTCGTACTGGACGTTGTAGAAATACAGCGTCTGGAACCGCGACAGCGTCGGGCGGATTGCCTCGCGGCTGGCCGAGGTGATGCCGGCATGCACGGTATGCGCGCGGTCGCCCGCCGCGGCCTGCGTGGCATATTGCGTGTAGAACTGGATAGTCGACTGGGCGTCGTAGAGTTTCAGCTCTACCTCGCGCCCGAGCAGCCCCCCGGCGGCGTTGATGTCGTCGATGGCCATCTTGGTGGTTTCGGCCATCGGTGCGCCGTAGATATCCAGCCCCCCCGAAAGGTCGAGGATCGAGGCAAAGATGATCTTGTCGCTTCCCTGTGCCCGGCCGATGATCGGCGCGGATGACAGGGCCAGCGCCGAGGATCCGGCAAGAAAGCTCCTACGCGAAAAAGTCATGACAGTCTCTCCTGTTGGAATGGTGACGGATGCGGTTGGCATTTTGCCTTTCGGCCGCATCAGTCCTTGGTTTCAGACGTTTTGCCGCCTGTTTCTTCTGATTTCGTCGTCCCGCTGCTGCGCTGGTCAAGCTGAGAGGTCACGCCGCGAACACCGTTGCCGATATTCATCCCGACCTCTTCGCCCAGCCGCTGAACCGCGGGCAGTTGCAGTGCCATGGACAGAACGCCATCGACCAGCTGGTTCACCGTGCCCCCGTCCCCGCCATCGGCGCCATCGCCGCCGGACCCGCCGCCACGGCCCATGCCCGTGATGTGGTTGATGCGGATGCTTTCGATCTTTTCCGCGGGCTTGAGCATGCGTTCGACGACCTCTGGCAGGGTCTTGATACGTGCCTCGTCGAGCTTCATCGCCATGAGTTCCGCACTTTGCGCGTTCTCGGCCTCGATGACGGCGGCGCGGCCCTTGGCCTCGGCCATCAGGCGGGCCTTCTGGGCCTCGGCGCGTTCCAGCATGGCCTTTGCCTCGGCCTCGGCCATAGCGAGCATCGATTCCACCTCGGAGCGGACGCGGGTGTCGTCGACCTCGGCCTGCTCGGCCGCACGGATCAGGGCAAGCGCCTTTTCGCGGTCGGCCTTGGCCTGTTCGCGGATCGTGCGGACCTTTTCCTCGGCTTCTGCGCCAGCTGCGGTTGCTGCGATGGCTTCGGCCTCGGCATGGGCCTCTTCCACACGCTTGGCGGCCAGCCGCACGGCGTTTTCGGTCTTGGCCAACGCGGTGGCAAGCTCGGCGGCAAGACTTTGCTCGCGCAGTTCGCGCTCTTTCTCGATCTCGGTCAGGCGCACTTCTCGTTCGCGGGCGATCCGTGCCGCCTCGCGCCGCTTTTCGGACGCGGCCTGCTCTTCGGCGGTTTCCGCCATCGACCGTGATCGCGCGATCTCGATCTCGCGCTGCTGGGTTATCATCGCCTCTTCTTCCTCGCGCGAGATGGTCAACTTGCGCTTGGTGGCGTCCAGCTGGCTTTGGCGCACGGCAACGTCCGCATCAGCCTCGATCACGGCGCGTTCCTTCTTGTTCACTGCGATGATTTCGGCCAGGCGCCGCATCCCCAGCGCGTTGAAGGCGTTGTTTTCATCAAGCGCATGGAACGGGGTCTGGTCGATCCGCGTGAGCGAGACAGATTCAAGCAAGAGACCGTTCTGAGCGAGGTTCTCGGTCAGGATTTCCGAAACCTCGCGGGCGTAACCGGCCCTGTTGTCCTGCAATTCGTCCATCGTATAGCGCGCGGCGACGGAAAGCATGGCATCGACCAGCTTGCCTTCGAGTGTTTCGGCCAGGTCGGCCGAGCGGAACGATTTGCCTGCCAGCGCCTGTGCAGCCGTGGCCACGCCTTCGTTCGTCGCGCGGACCCGCACGTAGAATTCTGCGCCGACATCCACGCGCAGACGATCCTTGGTGATGATGGATTTCGGCCCCAACCGCTCGATCTCGAGCTTGGTGGTGCGCATGTTGACCTCGGACACCTTGTGCAGGAAGGGCAATGCAATGCAGCCACCGTCAAGAACGACGCGCTGGCCGCCCGCACCGGTCCTAACCAGGCTGATTTCACGCGTGGCTTTCCGGTAATAGCGATTCAGGAAAAGTATGATCAGAACCGCGACGACCAGCAGAACGATCACAGTAATAAACACCGTCATCTCACCGACTCCCCTGTTCTAGAAAAGAAACGCATTGATCTGCACTTCCTTTTCTTGGTCCGGTCACCACCAGGGGGCCGCCAAGTTTTTATCTTTACCCAGCGTAAGCGCCGACTCGAAAATCTGTCAACGGACTTGATCGGTAAATTCGCATGTGCACCAACGATAATGCCCGCGAAAACGGGTCATTTACGCCAGAGATGCCAAAATATTGTGCGCCGAACCCGCGTGTGCCAACGCGCCGCCAGGTCGAAAGGACGACGCGCTGAGGCATGCGCGACAGCCCGCGCCTTCAGGCGGAATGCGCCTGCGCGACTTCCAGCGCGATGCGCATCGCGCGCACCATGTCGTCCAGCGCCATCGACGCCAGATCGGCGCGCTGATGCAGCTCGAGTACCGATTCCGCGGCAACCTGGTCCAGCAATTCGGCCACCTGTGCAGGAAGGTATGGCAGATGCACGAACCCCGCGATCGTTGCGGGATGGTGTTTCGAACAATGATCGAGCGCAACATAGGCCGTCGCGTTGCAAAGATAGGTTCCCGCGCTGCCGGATTGCCTGCATGGCAGCCCTGCCCCGCGAATAGCGGCCTGCATCTCATCGCACGGCAAGGTCGTCAGATATCCGTCGGGGCCGTCTTGGATCACCTTGCCATTCTGCCGGTGTCCGGCATTGTCGGGAAGCTCGAACCAGGACCAGTTTGCCGCGACCCGTTCCAGGCGGATCATCGGCTCGCCCGGCCAAAGCCCCATCGAAACCACGATCCGGGGTTTCAGCTCGTCGATCAGCGCAGGCAAGCTTTGGCGCATCTCGTGAAAATCCACCGGAAGGCCGACCCCGTGAACGTCCATTTCGCCGACGCGCGTGCCGTTCAGTATCCGCGCGACCTCTTCCGAGGGGTTCGCGCTGCGCCCGGCGTAACTTTGAAATCCTGTCAAAAGGATCATTTTTCGCATCCCGTTCTCATGCCGGACCGAAAGCGCCTGTCCATAAAACCACCTGCAACGTGGCTCGGGAACGGGCTGCTTCGTGTCGGGGCGGTGCCCGGACGCGAAGCGCCCCGGCCAATCGGTCACAGGCGTATCATGCACTATCGTTCGCGCCGGACAAGACAGCGAAAGCTGCGTTGCCGCCTTTGAGTTCGGCATCGCCGGGCCTGCGCAAGGCGTGGATGTCCGGGCCTGGACCGTCGGTCCCTACCCTCTGCAATAGTCCACGGGATCGGGAGTTGCGTTCCATGGCGGCACGAACCCTTGCCCGATCAGCCCGACGCCGTGTCCGATGCGGGATGCGCCTGGCTGCTCTTGCGGCGGTCGATGTGCGGGCCCGCGGGTATAACGCATGGACCGGAAGATCGCGGTCGCCATGGGGTCGAATCCGACCAGCGGAACGTGGCCGGCACTGCCGCAATACCGTTCGCTTAAATGCACCTCGACGAAATCAATCGGTGCCTGCCCGCTATCGACATAATCGAAGCAGAAAACCGTGCGTCCGCGCAGGGTAAAGGGTCTCCCGTCCTGACCTTCGACACCGGTATCGGTGGCCGTCCAGGCGTGCCCCCCGCAAAAGCTGGCGACCGGCAACTCGGCAGGTGAAAGCCGCCGGATCGAAACGCCCGAAATGCGGTCTGAATTGCCGCGCAAAAGGCTCTGGGACTGATAGGCAATCCCAAGCTCGGTCAATTGCGCCAACTCCATACGCTTTTCGTCGGGTGTGGGCTCGGGCCGCACGTCACCGTCCGGCCGCCAATTCAGCGCGAAACTGCGCGCCACGGCGAACACGACCGTGTGCAGCGGGTCGACAACGGTCGCATGATAAACCCCTGCCCCCGTGAACACGTCGGAATGCAACGCGGCGGGTATCTCGATCTCCCACGCGCCGGCGGCAACGATATTGCGGTCTTGTCCCGGCTCCCAGATGCCGGCGCTTGCCAGTCTGAGATCTGCCCGCGCCGGTTGGCTCATCGACAAGGATGCGATGAACAGGAGTGAAAGGATGCGTTTCATTTCCACCTCCCCCTTGCCTCGCGAAGTAACCGATCCGCATGGCTTGTGCCGCGTTCCCGGGCCTGGTGCCGGGCATTCCTGCGACCGGACCGGCAGCAGCGTTCAGGACCACGCAATGCTAGACGGAACAGGTCCATTTGCCTTGATTTGCATCAAGTGCCCTGCAGGTGCTCTTCCTTGCGACGTTCGGTCGGCAGTGATTCACCCGGACAGCGGTTTCAAGCCTGCACCGCAACGAAGGCCGCGACACCCAGACCGAGGCCGGCGGCAAGACCGAGAAAGCGCCGGCGCATGCGCCTGTCGAGGCGCGACGCGCCTTCGGAATAGTCGAAACGTTCGTACATTATCCGGTCGGCAGGCAACCCGAGGTCGATCAGATCGTCCGCAACGGCCGTCACCATCGGCCCCGGGCCGCAGATCATCGCGACCGTTTGCTTCGGGTTAAGCCCGCGCAGCAGGTCAGAAAGCCTGGCCCGGTCGAGCAGCCCGATTTCACTCGTCCAGTCAGTTGCATCGGTCTCGCTCAACAGCAGGGTCGTAAGGTCGAGTTTCGATGCGGCTGCGCCGATTTCGTCAAGACAGGCAAAGTTCCGGGGCATCCCGGCTGCATAGGCCAACCGGACGGGTCGGCTGTGCCCCCGCGCCACGAGGTCACGCAGAATCCCCATGACCGGCGCAATCCCGACGCCCCCGGCAATCAGCAGCACGGCATCCCCTCCGCGCCCTTTCAAAGTGAAATTGCCATATGGGCCGTCGATTCCGATGGGAGTTCCTTTCGCAAGCGTCCCGATGCGGTTCGTGAAATCGCCGGCCTCCTTGACGATCAGGCTCAGACCCTGGCGCGCGGGGCTGTCGGCGATGGAAAACGGATGGTCGAACAACGGAAAGCGCCTTGTACCTTCTGTCAGCCAGACAAACTGGCCGGCCCGGTAGACAAGTGGCCGGGTGCCCGGCACCGGTTGGATATCAAGTTCCCACAACCGGTCGGCAACCTTCGTGACCGAGGCAAGGCGCCACTGACGCGTATGCAGCCGCGCCCAGCGCCACCCGTAAAGGATAAGAACCACACCGGCGACCAACGCCCCCATCACCCACCAGAAACCGGACAGGGAGGCCGACGCACTGAAACGGCCGACCGTCAAGGCGTGATGCAGCCCCGCACCGGTCGCAACGAGTGCCAGCACGATATGCGTCGCGCGCCAAAGTTCGTAGGGCAGTGGCAGGTGCCTGTGGAGCGCCGCGACGGACACGAGAAGACCCAGCGCAAACAGCGCGATCACACCGCTACGATAATGCGGCAACGTGTAATAGGCCCAAAGCCGTTCGATCGCCAACGCGGGATCGGCAATATAGGTGGGCACGATGTAGATCACCGGATGGATCAGCGCGACCAGAAAGACCCACCATGCGGCCGTCTTGTGGAAGGCCATGACGCGATCGATCCCCAACCCACCGGATATGATCTGGAATCGCCCGGACGTCACGAACTGCGCCGTCATCGCAGCAAGCCCGACAAGACCAAGCCCCGCGGCAGCCATGCCCCAGGCAACCATCGGAGCAACGCTTTGCAAATAGGCCAGCACCAGCGGCGCAAGGCAAACGGCAAGATAGAGGCCCGCAACGGCGACCGGGGGCAGATGTGGCGACGGCCTTGCACCCCGTGCTCCCTGATCGGTCCCGATATCTGGCATGTGGCCACTCCTTCGCTTGCCCATGCGAGTCAGCCTCGTGCCGCGCCGGGCGTCCTTGATCTCGATTAAGGATTTCAATCGAATCTGCGGGATAATTTCGGGGATCACGGACAGGAGAGACCGCCATGAGGTCAGCCGCTACCCTCTTTCATCTGATGTCAGCCGCGCTGTTGGTCGTCGCATCGCCCGTGTCTGCAGAAGAATTCAACCTGTCCGCTGTAACCGAAGCCTGGCTTTCCGGGCCGCATGGCGATTACCAGTCGCCTTCGTTCACGCATTGGAACACCGAAGGGAAAGTTCCCGAGGCATGCGCGGCCTGCCACTCTGAAACGGGGATGCTGGATTGGCTGGGCGCCGACGGGACCGCCCCCCTTTCCGTCGAGCATCCAGGTACCATCAACACCGTTATTGGCTGTGCCTCGTGCCACGTGTCCGAGGCAACCGTGCTCGATGCCGTGCCGTTTCCGTCCGGGGTTACCATCGGTGGGCTTGGCAGTTCGGCCACCTGCACCGTCTGCCACCAGGGGCGCGCGTCGACAGATGCAGTGCGTTCGGCCACGAATGGCACCGAAATGGACACGGTGAACCCCGATCTCGGGTTTATCAATGTCCATTACGGTATCGCGGCGGCGGTTATGCATGGCGCCGAAGCACGTGGCGGGTTTCAATATCCGGGCCGCAATTACGCCGGGCGTTTCTCTCATGTCCCGAGCGCGGGAACATGCGTTGCTTGCCACGATCCGCACACGACCCGGGTGGAAACCGAGAGCTGCATGGCCTGCCACCAGGGAACATCCGATATCCGGCAGATCCGCACGCGCCACGCCGATTTCGATGGGGACGGATCGACCAGTTCAGGCATTCGGAGCGAAATTCAAGGCTTGCACGCCCTTTTGGGTAAAGCCATCGCTGTCTATGCGCATGAGATTGTCGGGCAACCTATCGGATACTCCGCCGTCAGCTATCCGTATTTCTTCAATGACAGCGATGGTGACGGACAGATCGCGGCGGAGGAAGCGGGTTTTCCAAACCGATACGTGACCTGGACGCCCCGGCTGCTGATGGCGGCCTATAACTACCAGGTGGTTGCCAAGGATGGCGGCGCTTGGGTGCACAATCCGGGCTACACGATTCAATTGCTCCACGACAGCATCGAAAGCCTTGCCGAGCGCGCGGATATCGAAACCGGGCGGCTGAAACGGCCGTGAAGCCGCAAATCTGCGCGTTCAATTATGCCCGGTTCAGCAACCTTGCCTGCGAAACCCGGAATGGGTCGACGGTTTTCGGCCGTCTTCAGAAGTTGACCTGATCCCCGCCCTTGAGCGCCAGCATTTCGCGCGCCTCGTCCGGGGTGGCGACCTCCAGCCCAAGACCTTCGACCAGACGGCGGGCCTTTTCGACCTGCTGCGCGTTCGAGGATGCAAGTTCGCCGCGCGCGATCCATATGCTGTCTTCCAGACCGACCCGGATATTGCCCCCCATGGACAAAGCCTGCGTGGCGACGCGGAACTGATCCTTGCCTGCGCCCAGCACCGACCACCGGAAATCCTTGCCGAACAGACGGTCGGCGGTGCGCTTCATGTGCATAACGTCTTCGGGGTGCGTGCCGATGCCGCCCAGCAGGCCGAAAACCGATTGAATGAAGAATGGCGGCTTTACCAAACCCCGATCCGCGAAATGCGCGAGGTTGTAGAGATGCGAGATGTCGTAGCACTCGAACTCGAACCGGGTGCCGTTGCCGTAACAGGTTTCCAGAACATACTCGATATCCTGGAACGAATTGCGGAAGACGAGATCGCGCGAACCTTCGAGGTGATCCCTTTCCCAGTCGTGCTTGAACTCCTTGTATTTCGCAAGAAGCGGGAAGAAACCGAAATTCATCGACCCCATGTTCAGCGATGCGACCTCGGGCTGGTATTTCGCGGCCGGTGCGGCACGTTCCGCGACAGTCATGTAGGGCGAGCCACCGGTGGTGATGTTCACGACGGCATTCGTCGCCTGTTTGATCCTCGGCAGGAAAGGCGCGAAGGCTTCGGGGGATTGATCGGGCTTTCCGGTCAGCGGATCACGGGCATGCAGGTGAATGATCGCGGCCCCGGCCTCGGCCGCCCCGATCGCCGCTGCCGCGATCTCATCCGCCGTGATCGGCAGATAAGGCGTCATCGAAGGCGTGTGAATGGCCCCGGTGACTGCGCATGTGATGATGACCTTGTCACTTCCCGGCATATCCAAATCCCCCCTGCACGGTATTCTATCCGACCGTAACCCGGACATTCTGTTCTAGAAACCTGGCTTCATCCGGGGTTTCCATGAAAGGAACATCGGCTGCGTCCCGGCCCACGGCGATCATTGCGATCTCGTCCGGGCGGCACATCCCGGTAGGATCGACCATATGCCACGCGTTTTCCAGCCACACCTGAACCACGGCGTGAAAATCCGGCGGGTCGACCGACAGCCCATAGCCCGAAACATACCGCGCCGGAATATGGGACGCGCGCGCCAATGCGCACAGCAGGTGCGCATAATCACGGCATACGCCTCTCTGCGCGGCAAACGTTTCCATCGCGGTTGTCTCAGCCGTGGAATGGAAAGGGTCATAGGTCATGCCGGCCTCTATCCATTCAAGAATAGCAGCGATCTTTGCGCCACCCGTCAGATGGCCAAAGTGATCAGCCGCGAAACGTTCCAGCAGATCGGACTGGCAATAGCGCGATGGGCGCAGGAACGTGACCAGTTCGGATGACAATTCGGTCACATCCGCCTGCGAAAGGCCAGACAGGGATGTCGGGTTTCTCGTTACGCTGACGGTCGCGCGGTAGTTAAGGCGCATTGTCTTTTCGCGAAGGCTTATCCAGCTTCGCCGCCCCACGCCCCATTCGCCTTCGAGGGACGAAACCTCGGCATCTGCGATATGAAGATGATCTTCGAGGACGTTCTGCCCATCTGTCCTTGCTGCCTCCAAGGCAAGCAGCGCCGTTCTCTGCGCTCCGAGCAGATAGGCGAGTGAGACATGGATATCGAGCTTCATCGGCGTCGCTGCTTTCCCGGTTGTTCCCTCATGATTGGCCACGGTTTGGCGAAATGGGGTTCTCGTGCATTATGGGCGCGCAATGCAAGGGAGGAAGACCCCGAACCTTGAACAAATTGACATCCGGGAGCAACGAAAATGCCAAAAGGTTATCTTATCGCTCATATTCGCGTTCACGACAAAGACGCATTCGAAGAGTTCAAGCAGCTTTCCGGCGCTGCGATCAAAGCGCATAACGGAAAGGTTCTGGTCAGGAACCCGTCCCCCGATCATCGCGAAGGAGGCGCGGAGGGGCTCGCGATCGTCATCGAATTCGAAAGCATCGATACAGCGCGCGCGTTCTACGAGTCCGAGGCGTATTCGCTGGCACGGTCTGTGAGGGAAAAGATATCGGACACCGACCTGATCCTTGTCGAAGGGCTCTGATCTGCGGCGCCAAGGCGCTGATTTCGCGAAACACCGTTCAACGGGCACTCAGGCCCTGTCCAGCCACGAGAACAACCATTCGTTTGCCTCTGACGCATCCCCTTCGACAAGGGCGATGCGAATGTACTCTTTGAAAAGCTTGGCCAGACGGGCACTGTCCGCGATGATCTGTCGGAAATCGTCTTCGTGGTAAACGTAAATGTCGTCGAAGTTCTCGGTTTCGACGCCATCGATTGTCGGCTTGCAAAGCAGCAATGCGTCGGGCAGCGCCTCTGAATGGGCCCAAGACCAATCGACAAGCCGGTCCCGCCTTAGTTTGGATTTCCGCGTGACATTCAACAGCTTCATGAAGTTGAGCAACCGCTTACCCGGAATGGCATCTTTCGCGGCCGCCAAGAGAAGAGAGCTTTGCGCGTCGATCCCCTTGAGCGCCATGAAGGACGCGGCGGCGCGGTGGTCGTTTCCCTTCAACAGGAACGCATAGAGATGGACCATGGATTGTTCGACACGCTGCCATGACGCAACGGCCTCAAGCGCCTGCATGGCGAGTTCGGGGTTCTGTGCCAGCGGCCTTTCGTAGGTGTTGATGTCATCCGGCTGGATGTCGGTCAGCGCGCAGTAATGCGACAACGTTCGTGGCATTACGCGTGTGTCCGTGGCAGTTTTTCCAAAGATCCAAGTTTCACCACGGGTTGGAGACGCATCTTGGTTCGCCCCTCAGATGCGCGCCCACCATCCAGAGTATCGGTCTTGCGCCGTTTGATCGCCTCGAGCGCGGCAAGCCGCCGCTTTCGAGCCAAGGCGAGATAATAGGATTCCGGTTCAAATCTGGTCCGGACCACAGCGATATAATCCGTTTTCATAATGCCAGCTTTCAAAAAATTCCGCACGTTACAGTTTGCGGCAAAAATATGGCACACAGAAAGGGCAAAACTCAAAACGGACTGTTTCTGCAATTGCAAAGGCCAGGCTGAAGTCATGAGCGAAAAATCACGCCAGAACAGACACTTGTTCAATTGCTCCGCTTTTCCAACGTGGAAATAGCCTGCAATCTAGATGTGTATCGAGGGGAAATCCCTCGCTCTGGCATTCTGAACGGCCGCATTTTGCGGCGGAAATGTGGCGGCGGAGGGAACGTCAGATACGATGCTTTTTCACCGCAGCAGTGTCGGCCCTGACCGCAGGTCGCCCGGGAAGCGAAAACAGGCTTCCGCGAATGCGAAAGCCTGCAATTTCGGTCAGTTCCTGCGCACTCTTGTTTCAGTGCCTACTCAAAGCCACGCTCACCAGGAGTTATAGGCCAGGTATTTGCCCGACATTTCGATTTTAACCCGGTCGCCCTTGGGGTGCGGGACGCGCACAACCTGCATGTCGAAATCGATCGCCGACATGATGCCCGTGCCGAATTTCTCTTCGATCAGGGCCTTGATGGTCGGCCCGTAGACGCCCACGATCTCGTACAGGCGATAGATGCAGGGATCGGTCGGCACGCTTTGTTCCCACACCTTGGTGGGCGGCTCTTCGAGAACGCTCACCGCTTCCTGGGGCAGCCCCATCACGGAAACCAGCGCCTCCGCCTTGTCCTTGGGAAAGCCGTTCATGCCCATGCATGCCGAGTGGGTCCAGACCGGCGACATGCCGATGCGCTCGGCGATTTCTTCCCATGTCAGCCCGGCCTGTTTCTTGGCCGAGAGTATCATCATCGTCACGTCGTCCTTGGTCATCATCGATGGAACCTCGAAGTTGTCTTTCATTGTGCTTCTCCTTTTCGGGTCTTGGCCGTAATCGCCGGCGTTGGTGTGTGTCACGCACCGCTTTGGCTGCGCGCCATCATTCGTTGACAGCGCGCAGCCGCGGGCTGGTTTCCGGGTTCTCGACCGCTTCGGCGTCGGTATGGTCGATCCTGACGGTGTCCGGGCGCAGTTCGGTGCTGTCGGATTTCTGGCCGGCAAGCTCTTTGGAACGCTGCCCAAGGAACTGCACCAGGTGGTTGCGGATCGCATAGTAATTGGGATGTTCCACGATCTCGGTTCGGCTGCGCGGGCGGGGAATGGTGATCTCGACCGACTCGGCCACGCGGGCGAAGGGGCCATTCGTCATCAGCAGGATCCGATCCGCGAGCAGAATGGCCTCGTCGATGTCGTGGGTGATCATGAACACCGTCTGGCCGGTTCCGCTCCAGATTTTCAGAAGCTCGTCCTGGATGGTGCCGCGCGTCAACGCGTCCAGCGCCCCGAACGGTTCGTCGAGCAGCAAAAGCTTGGGGTGATTGGCAAACGCACGGGCGATCGAAACGCGCTGGCGCATACCCCCTGAAAGCTGGCTTGGCTTGCGATAGACGACATCGCCCTCGAGACCGACCATGGCCAGATACTGCCGCGCGTGTTCCTCGACCTTGGCCTTGGACCAGCCGGGTTCACGCGCCTTCACGCCGAAAGTCACGTTCTTCAACGCAGACAGCCAGGGCAGGAGCGAGTAGTTCTGGAACACGACGCCCCGGTCCAGCGACGGGCCCGAAACCTCGTAGCCGTCCATCTTGACCACGCCCGATGTCGGTTCCGCAAGGCCGGCGAGGATGTTCATGATCGTCGACTTGCCGCAGCCGGAATGGCCGAGGATGCAGACGAACTCTCCTTTCTCGATGCCGAAGGTCGCGTTTTCGAAAACGGTCAGGGTGCCCCCCTGCCCGTCGGGGAATTTCTGGGTCAGTCTTTCGATGCTGAGAAACGGTTTGGACATGACGCTACTCCCTTATTCCGCGTAGGCGACGGCGCGCTGCAGGAACCCGAAGGCCGAGTCCAGCAGCATGCCCACCACACCAATCATGAGGATGGAGAAGATCACCGATGTCAGGTCGAGGTTGTTCCACTCGTTCCAGACGTAGTATCCGATCCCGGTTCCCCCGACGAGCATCTCGGCCGCCACGATCACCAGCCAGGCGATCCCGATCGAAATCCGCATACCGGTGATGATCGTCGGCGCGGCGGCCGGCAAAATGACGGTAAAGGCGGTGCGGAATGCCCCCAGTTCATGAGTGCGCGCCACATTAACCCAGTCCTGCCGGACGCCTGCGACCCCGAATGCGGTGTTGATCAGCATCGGCCAGATGGAACAGATGAAGATGACGAAAATCGCCGAAGCCTCGCTGTCCTGGATCACGAACAGCGCAAGCGGCATCCAAGCAAGCGGGGAAATCGGCCGCAGAACCTGGATGAACGGATTGAACGCCTTGTAGGCGACCTGGCTCATCCCGATCAGGAACCCCAGGGGGATGGCAACCAAGGCGGCCATGAAATACCCCGTAAGAACCCGGTAGATCGAATATCCGATCTGGATGCCGATCCCCTTGTCATTCGGACCGGCGTCATAGAACGGGTTCGACAGTTGCTCCCAGGCCTTGGTCAAGACGTCACTGGGCGGCGGAACGCCGGCCTTGGGCGCGCCCCCACCTGTGAGGCGCTCGTATTCGGTGAGCTCTCCAGCCGCCTTCTGGGCGGGGATGGCGGCCTCCCATATCAGGAGGCCCACCACCAGCATCGCCACGGATAAAAGCGCAGCACGTTGGTTGACTGTAAGATTGTCGAACATCGGTCAACCCCGGCCGATTGCAAAGCTGGAGACATATCCCTCGGGGTCGGCCGGATCGAAGGTCTTGCCCATGATCGTGTGCGACTTGTAGGTGACATCCGGCGCGTCATAGCCAAGATCGTTCATGACCTTCTTGGCATCGGCGGCAAGATAGACCTGCTCGGCCACTGCCTTGTAATCGACGTCGCCTTCGATATAGCCCCAACGCTTCATCTGGGTCAGGATCCAGACCCCCATCGAATGCCAGGGGAACGGATCGAAATCGATCCGGTCGGGCACGCGCTGCACGTTACCCAGACCGTCGGCATAGGTGCCCGTCAGAACCTGCTCGATCACGGGCACGGGCTGGTTGAGGTAGTTGGTCGGCGCAATCGCTTCGGAGATTTCCTTGCGATTGTCGGGGTTCGACGCGTATTGCGTGGCGTCGATGATCGATTTCAAAAGCGCGCCATAAGTGTTGGGCAGCTCTTCGGCAAAGGACAGCGGCGCGGCGAATGCACAGCAGGGGTGCCCTTCCCAGATGTCCTTCGTCAATGTGTGGATAAACCCGATGCCTTCCCAGACAGCACGCTGATTGAACGGGTCGGGCGAAAGATAGCCGTCAAGGTTCCCGGCGCGCAGGTTGGCGACCATCTCGGGCGGCGGAACCACGCGGATCTGGATGTCTACGTCGGGGTCGAGGCCATATTCCGCAACATAATAGCGCAGCAGGAAGTTGTGCATCGAGTATTCGAACGGCACGCCGAAGGTAAAGCCCTTCCACTGTGCCGGGTCGCGCTTGTCGAGATGCTCGTTCGACAGAACGATCGCCTGTCCGTTGATGTTTTCGACTGCCGGCATGATGTAGGGCGTCGCGACAGAACCCGCGCCAAGCGTCATCGCCAGCGGCATGGGCGTCAGCATGTGGCTGGCGTCGTATTCACCCGACAGCGATTTGTCGCGCGCCACGGCCCATCCGGCTGTCTTGATGACCTGGGCGTTCAAGCCGTAGCGTTCGTAAAAGCCCATCGGCTGCGCCATGATGATCGGCGTTGCGCAGGTGATCGGTACAAACCCGATGTTCAGGTCGGTTTTCTCGGGCGGGCCAAGCTCGTCGAGTATGGCGGCTTTGGCCTTGTCCAGCGGAAAGACCGACGCAAGAGCAGCGGCAAAGGTCGTCCCCCCAAGCATCCCCATGAAAGAACGGCGGCTGACATCGTTCTGACCGAACATGGAGCGCACCACCGCACTTTCGACTGCGCGTTCCAGCATCTGCTCGGACGACATCTCTGCCGGCTCTGCGTGGTTCTTGTCATGACCGTGACCGGCAAGGCAGCTATCACAACCACAATCCGCCCCGTGGCGCAGATCGGTTTTTTCAGAGAACGGATTTCCCAGGGTTTTGATCGTCATCGGCTTTCCTTTCGAGGTTTCTTGCCCTCATCGTTCCAAGGAAACGCCTGCCTGGAAAGTGGCGACCAAATTTTAGGCAGCTTTAAAAAATATTTATAAATCAGATTATTACGCTATGATTTGAAAGTAAAAATTTTACGATTTTTCGTGATTTACGAAATTTCGTTAGGGCCTGGTCGGAAACCTTTCTAAGCTTGCCTTCATGCCACAGACGATCGAACAGATTGATTCCTTTCTCGCGGCATTGCCCGAGCCTGCCCTTGTTCTTGACACAGCAACCGATCAGGTCGTTGCCTGGAACTGCGGGGCGGCCGCTCTCTTGTCGGGTGCGCCCGATACGCCGGCGCCTGTGCGGTTTTCGGATTTCGCAGGCACGTCATTGCCGCGCTTCATCGTGTTCATGGAAGAGGTCGATCATCGCGGCGAAAGCTGGACACGCGATGTGGCTCTGTTTTCGACCGACAAGCGAGAGCTTCGTTGCGAAATTCGCGCCCGGCCGCTGCCGGACCCACCGGCGCGGGTATTGCTGCTGCTGACGGACCTGGACGATTTCGAAAAGCGCACGGCGCTTGTTGAAACCGCGCAGATGTATCGCAGCGGCCTGACGGAGTGGAAACGCGCTGAACGCTTCTTTGCCGAGCTTGAGCGCGAAAACCAGCTGATCCTGAACGCGGCTGGCGAAGGAATTTATGGCGTCAACGCCGAGGGAAAAACGACCTTCGTCAATCGCGCGGCCCGCGAGATGCTGGGATGGACGGCCGAAGACCTTCTGGGCCGAAACATTCACGGGCTCATTCACCACCATCACCTGAACGGCGACATCTACCCGGCCCACGAATGCAAGATTTACCAGTCGTTCAGGTTCGAAAAGATCAACCGCATCGACGACGAGGTGTTTTGGCGCAAGGACGGCAAGCCCATCCGCGTCGAATATGTCTCGACCCCGATCTACGATCAGCAGGTGCTGGTCGGCGCCGTGGTGATTTTCCGCGACATTTCCGAACGAAAGGAAAACGAACGAAAACTGCACGAGGCGCTGCAGGAGGTGGCCTCGCTCCGCGACCAGCTCGAACAAGAGAACGCCTATCTGCAAGAGGCCATCACATCCGAGCGGGCACACCACGACATTGTCGGCACATCCGCCGCGATCAAGCAGATCCGCAGCCGGATCGACCTTGTGGCGCCGACCGACGCAACCGTTCTTGTCACCGGCGAAACCGGTACCGGAAAAGCGCTGGTTGCCAATGCCATTCACAAGGCCAGCCCGCGATCGCGCAGGGCCATGATCACGTTCAAATGCGGCGCCGTTTCGGCCGAGGAAGTGGAAGCCGAACTGTTCGGACAGGTGCGCGGAGCATATCCCGGATCGACCCGCGACAAGCCGGGCAAACTGGAACTGGCGCATGGCGGCACGCTTTTTCTGGATGACGTGTCGGAACTACCGCTCGAAACGCAGGGACGGCTGCTCCAGACGCTTCAGACCGGCACCGTTACGCGACTTGGCGACACACGCGCCAAGGCGCTTGACCTTCATGTGATCGCGGCAATGACCGACAGCCCGGAACGCACGGTCAAATCGGGCAAGCTGCGCGAGGATCTGCTTTTCTTTCTCAATGTCTTTCCGATCGCCTGCGCGCCGCTGAGAGAGCGCACCGAAGACATTCCCCTGCTTGCGTCGCATCTGCTTGATATCACCTGCCGTCGGCTGAACCTTACCCGCCCCACCATCACCGAGCGCGCAGTGCAGCAGATGATGGACTACCCCTGGCCAGGGAATGTCCGCGAATTGCGCAACGTCGTGGAACGTGCCGCGATCGTGTCGGGCGGCGGCAAGATCATTCTTGAACTCGGCACCGCGCAACCGGGGGCGCGACGGGCCGCAATGCCCATCCGATCAGAGGCCGAAATGGAAACCATGATCCGCGACAACCTTATAAGCTGTCTGCGCGAAACCGGGGGCAAGGTGTCCGGCCCGGGCGGCGCAGCCGATCTTTTGGGGATCAGGCCGACCACGCTATATTCACGGATACGCCGCTTCGGGATCGACGAAAGCGAATGGAAAGACACGGCGGGGTTGGAAGCCGGCATCTGAAGTATTCCGCGCTTTCTTTGGTGGTTGCTTATCTTCCATCGACACCGGGAAGGACAAGAAGAAGGCACGTTTTACCGCTCGCAGACTCCTGCTAGGCTCTCTGAAAGATGGGCCCGCCGCCTACAAAGACGCCACCAGCCAAAGAGGACGCAAACTTGCATCATTTCTCCTTGCTTGACCTTTCCCCTGTCGCGGAAGGCCAGACCGCCAACGATGCACTGCGCAACACGATCGACCTGGCGCGCCATGCCGAGGCAAACGGGTATCACCGTTACTGGCTGGCCGAGCATCACAACATGCCCGGCATCGCAAGCGCCGCAACCTCGGTCGTCATCGGAGCGGTCGCCGCGGCGACCCGGACCATCCGCGTCGGCGCCGGAGGCATAATGCTGCCGAACCATTCGCCGCTTGTCATTGCCGAACAGTTCGGCACGCTTGCAACGCTCTATCCGGGGCGTATCGATCTGGGGCTTGGGCGCGCGCCGGGCACGGACGGCGCAACCGCCTATGCGCTAAGACGCAACAAGGAGGCCAATGACAACTTTCCACAGGATGTCGTTGAACTGCTGGGCTATTTCGACGAGGCGGCGGATGACGCGCCTATTCGTGCCATCCCCGGCCAGGGCACCCATGTTCCGGTCTGGATACTCGGCTCCAGCCTGTATGGTGCGCAGCTTGCGGCATATCTTGGGCTTCCTTACGCGTTCGCATCGCATTTCGCCCCCCAGATGCTGGAGGAGGCTATCGCAATCTACAGATCGACATTCCAGCCGTCCAAATGGTTGGCAAGGCCCTATTTCATGATGGCTGCCGGGGTTTGCGCGGCGGAAACGGACGAAGAGGCATGGTACCTGCGGTCCTCGCAAATCCTGTCTTTCGCGCGCCTGCGGACGGGCCGTCCCGGCAAGCTGCCGTACCCCGTCTCGGATCTTTCGTCGGAAATTCCCGGGCCAGTGATGGCACAGGTGCAGCAGGCGCTTGCCTGCTCGGCAACAGGCAGCGCCAGCACGATAGAACGCGAGCTTGCGGGCCTCGTGGAACGTTACAAACCCGACGAATTGATCGTGACGGGCATGATCCACGACCATGCTGCGCGCATCAGATCCTTTGCAATCGCGGCCGAGGTGCTGCAGGGCTTCGTGGCGGCATCGAACCTTCAAACCGGAACCCGATGAGCCAAGGGGGCTCAAGTCGCCCTTGGCCCTCAGTAAAAGCCGATTTCGCGAATATCGATCAAGGCCTCGTGGTCCCGGCCAAAAGCGACAACCGCGACTGATTTCAGGCCGGCCGGTCTGGGCGTCGGGCGAAGCAGGCGGCCGGATGCCTTGAAGCTGTCGAATGGCAGGCGGATTTCCGTCCACTCACCTGTCACCGCAAAACCCGCCTGATAATACTGCCACGGCAGCATGGTGCCGCCCGTGCGCAGATGCACGAAGTATCTCTGGTCATTGCCGCGCGCGACAAGTCGTACACCGCTGGAGCCTTTGGGCGCGGGGTGGGTCAGGTCCATCCGCATCTGGATGAAACCGCCATTATTGGCTGTACTGACCTCGCCGGTCATGCGGGCGTAGGTCTGACCCGTCTCGCCAAGGAAAACCACCTGCCCGGACGACGCGCCGCCCATCACACCATCGGTGAAAAAACGCCAACGGGTTTCCGGCTGCATGTCGAAGGTTTCGATCATCATATCGTCGGCCTTTGCCGCCATGGGAATGCCAAGCAACTGGCCCGACAAAAGCGCAAAAGCAAGGAAAGCCCGTATGCGTCCCGCAAGTGATTTTCCGGCCATCGCATCCTCCGATCATATCTGCGCATCGATCATGTCCCTTGCCGCTCGTTCCCCTGCAGCCAAAGCGCCTTCGATAAGGCCGGGGCTGATCTCGGACGTTTCCGACACGGCAAAACGCACACGCCCATCGAGAAAGGACTGCCTCAGAACTTCCGGTCCGACATCGGGATGGTGCGCCGGACCCGAAATGTCGAGATCGGTCGCAATGTGTCGATCGGTCGACCAGTCCTGCACCACCAGAGCCTTCGGCGCGGCGGCGGCAGGACCGAAACACCTGACCAGCTGCGCAAGGATGGCCTGTCTTAGCGTTTCGGGGTCATTCTGCCGCTGGTCCGTCGGCAATCCAACGAAGCCGAATATCGCAGCGGGCGCACCATCCGGCCCTGAATGATCATGCGCCTCGACCAGCGGGCCTGTGCGGCTGGCGATACGCCCCGAAAGCCCGTGCTCTCTCCAGAATGGCCGATCGTATATGGCAACCGCCTTGGCGTGCGAACTCATCCATGTCGGCGTCCGCTTCATCACGTCCAGCAGCGCAGGCGGCGCCCACGGCATGTCAAGCGTTTCGGCCGCCACGCGAAGCGGGATACACAGGACGACCTGCCCGGCCCGCACCACATCGCCTGAGGCAAGCCGGACGGCGATCTGCCTGGGACCGTCAGGGGCAATGCCGGCGACAGGCGCCGATCTGCGTATCCTCGATGGATCAAGTCTTTGATACATCGCATCGACGAACGCAGTCGGTCCACCCACGATGCGCACCATCCCGTCCTGGCCGGGCAAAGGTTGCCGGATGGGTCCGGGCCCGTATCCTTCGATCACGGCATCGCCATCGTTGAATTGCTGGAAAGTCTGCAGTTGCAGCCGCTCGATCCATTTCCGGGCGACGGGCTGATATTTGGGCCAGACCCAGGTCGGGCCCAGATCGGCAAGGGGCGCATTGGTTTCGGGGTCACGATGGGCGCGGATGCGACCACCGATCCCGGCGCCTGCTTCAATCAGCAGGACATCGGCGCCCGCCTCACGAAGGACAGTGGCCGCCGTCAGCCCCGATAAGCCTGCCCCGATGACCACTATGTCCAAAGCCGTCCCCCTCATTTCCGTGCCGCCCTGTTCGGCCGTTGGAATAGCAGGCCCGCCCCCCGGTTGGAATCCGCACCGCTTTCCGAAACCCTGTCGATTGGCAGCGGGCTTGACGGATTGCCCAGCGCTTTGTGTCGATTGTGTGTGTCACCGAAGGGTGGTTTCTGCATATGCTGGAAATGAAACCCGCAAAGAGGATGTAAAGGGATGGACCCACTCAAGCTGCCTTTCGACGCCGACGACATGCTGTCCGGGCTGCGCCCGTGGATCGAATGCGAAAGCCCAACGCACGACGCCGCGGCGGTGGACCGGATGATGGACCTCGCCGCCCATGACCTGGCCCAGATGGCCGAGATCGAGCGCATCCCCGGCAGGATGGGTTTTGGTGGGTCTTTGCGTGCGCGCTTTCCCCACCCAAGGCAGGGCGCGCCGGGTATCCTGATCCTCGGCCACATGGATACGGTCCACCCCGTTGGCACGCTGTCCAAGCTGCCTTTCCGGCGCGAGGGCGATATCTGCTTTGGCCCCGGCATCATGGACATGAAAGGCGGCAACTACGCCGCCGTCGAGGCACTGCGGCAGTTGCAGCGCGCCGGTCTGGAAACGCCGCTGCCCGTGACGGTTCTGTTCACGCCCGACGAAGAGGTTGGCACCCCGTCGACCCGTGAGTTGATCGAGGCCGAAGCCGCGCGCCACAAATACGTGCTTGTGCCCGAGCCCGCGCGCGACGATGGTGGCGCTGTCATTGGACGCTATGCGATCGCGCGCTTCAACCTGATCGCCGAAGGGCAGCCCAGCCATGCTGGTGCGCGCCTGTCCGAGGGGCGCAGCGCGATTGCCATGATGGCGCGGAAGCTTCTGGAAATCGAAGCGATGACGGGCGAGGATTGCACCTTTTCCGTAGGTGTCATCCGTGGCGGGGAATGGGTGAATTGCGTGTCATCGCTGTGCAAGGCCGAAGCGTTGAGCATGGCCAAGACGCAGGAAGACCTTGACCGCGGCGTCGCGCGGATGATGGCGTTGGCCGGCGACGAAAACGGCGTCGAGTTCCGCATCACACGCGGCGTCACGCGTCCGGTCTGGGCACCCGATCAGTCCGGCACGATGGCGATGTATGACATTGCCAAGGATATCGCGCGCGATCTCGGGTTCGACCTGACAGCGGGCAGTGCCGGCGGCGGCTCGGACGGCAATTTCACCGGCGCCATGGGTATCCCGACGCTCGACTCACTGGGGGTGCGCGGCAAGGGCCTGCATACTTTGACCGAACATATCGAAGTGGCGAGCCTTGCTGAAAGGGGACGGCTGCTGGCGGCGCTGATGATGCGGCTTGGCGGCCAGGGCTGAATTTGCGTGCAGGATGATCCGCAGGCCGGCTTGCGCGCCGTTTTCGATGCGCCCCCCCTGCGGGTGGCAATTTCCGCTTCAGGAACTTGCCGAGACCGCCTGCACCGCGATTGCAAGCGCGTAGATACATAGCAGCACGACGCTTTCCAGCCCTATGCTGCCGGGGCCCTTCTTCTGACGGAAGATAAGGCCCAGCATCAGGATCGTCGTCATCAGCATCCCGGTCGCGAGCCAGAACAGATCCTGAGGTCCGACCGCATGATAGATCGAGCCATCCCGATACCCGATGTCAGAGATGGTCAGAAACAAAGTATCGAACGTGTTGCCGCCGATAATGCCGCCTATGGCGAGTTGAAGTGCGCCGCGACGGATGGCGGCAATCGTCGTGACGAGTTCGGGCAACGAGGTGATGACCGCCGTGACAAGCGCACCGACAAGCGACGCCGATATTTCCAGCCGGTCGACAAGTTGCGCGCCGACCTGGCTGATGACCCAGCCCGCCGCGCCCAGAACCGCCATCAGAAACAGGAACCCGAGGATCAGCCAGCGTGCAGGATTGTCCGGCGTGTCACCGTCTTCGGGTTCGTCGGCGCGGGTCTCATCGGTTTGTACCGGATGCCACATCGGTTTTTCGCGGATGCGGGCGGTCGCGGCGACACCGAAGGCATAGACGACAACCAACAGGAACGAAGCGGGATGAACCCCGAAAACCGCAATTTCGGGCGCGGTGACAGCCGCAATCGGGATCGCAAGAAGCACCAGAAGCACACCACATTGAAAAACGTTGGCAAGCTCTGCCGCCGCATGTTCCAGATTGGCGCGGCGATAGACGATATCGGCAATGGCAAGGAAAGCGGTCTGCGCCGCGATGCCACCAATGCCGTTCGAAAAGGCAAGCGATGCCCGCCCGTCCAAGGCCGCCGTGAAGGATACGGCCGTACCGGAAAACGAGGTCGCAGCTCCGAGCAGCACACCGCCGACCACCGCTTCCCCAAGGCCCGTGCGGTCTGCGATCCTATCGGCGAGAGCTGTCATTTGCAGACCAACGACCAGAATGACCATTGCCGCGCCACCGCCGAGCAAAAGGAGGATGGCAAGTGCGAGTTCGTCGAACATGCCACCAGAACGACATCTTCGGAGCGTCGCGTAAAGAAGAAATGCGGGCCGTCGCCTATTGGATCGGAAAGGCTTGGTGACGCGCATGGAACGGCGGTGATTACCGTCTTTCGGTGTGATCGGTTGGCCGCCCTGCCCTGAATGCGCCACCGGAATGGACAGACGGCAATCGGCGTGAACGCGCCGTAACCCCTGCCCGGATTTGATCCGCGGTTCCCGGGTTGTTACGGTGCGTGCATGAGCGACTCGAGGCCCATGGTGCGTGCATGAGCGACTCGAGGCCCATAACGGGCATTGGCGCCCTCGCCGACAGTTCTGCGGCGCTTGAAGCCTTTGTGCAATTCTTCGCGAATGTTCCCGGCATTGCCATCGCGATGGCACATTCGGTAACGCGAAAATTCCGCGACGATAATCACAGCATCGGTCTGCGACACGCTTTCCAATCTACGACCAGACACACGACGCCCGCGCCACGCACGAAGGCGTTCGGGCCGGAAAGGCACGGAAAGAAAAACACATAGCGAACGCTGGTCGGCACAGCCCGACAGCGTCTTGAAGGGTGGAACGGTCCAAGGGCCGGTCTGCCGGCACGGGTATTTTTCAAAGGTAACGCGTAGCCCGTTTTCAAAGACCTTTTTCATTTACTGGGAGGAGAACCGAAAGATGAAACATGACGAAAGCAATGCGAACGAGGAGCTTCCTCAAGACATGAAACGCCGCGGCTTTCTTGGCATCAGCGGACTTGGGCTAGCGGGGGGCGTTCTGGGTGTTGGACTGCCTCTCCAGATGACGGCGACGCGCTCGCTGGCGCAGGGCGGCGCCCTCGACGGCAAGGATGGGCTGGATTTGCTGAACGACAGACCTGTCAATGCGCAAACGCCCGCACATCTGCTGGACGACGCGATCACGCCGAAGGCGCGGCACTTCGTGCGCAACAACGGGATCGTTCCCGACGACACATCCGCCGAAGGCTGGATGCTGACGGTCGACGGCCTAGTCGACCAACCGATGAAAATGAGCATCGACGATCTTCGTGACCAGTTCGAGGTGGTGACTATGGCGCTGACGTTGGAGTGCGGCGGCAACGGCCGCGGGTTCTTCGATCCGCCGGCGTCGGGCAACCAATGGACATATGGCGCCGTCGCCTGCTCCGAATGGACGGGTGTCATGTTGCGTGACGTGCTGGAGGCAGCCGGCGTACAGGACAGCGTGGTTTATACCGGCCATTACGGGGCTGATGCGCATCTTTCGGGCGACCCCGAGAAATCGCCACTTTCACGCGGCCTGCCGATTGAAAAGGCGATGACCGACAATGTGCTGATCGCCTTCGAGATGAACGGCGAACCCTTGCATCGGCTGAATGGCGCACCTCTGCGGCTGGTCGTTCCGGGGTGGCCGGGTTCGTGTTCGCAGAAATGGCTCACGCGGATCGAACTGCTGGACCACAAGCATGACGGTACCAAGATGGCCGCGCCGTCTTACAGCGTGCCAAGTTACCCGGTCGCGCCCGGAACCGATGTCCCGCTTGAAGATTTCGAAACCATCCACGCGATGCCGGTGAAGTCGTTGATCACGCATCCGCAGGACGGGGCCGATGTCGGCTCGGAATTCGAGGTGCGCGGCCACGCATGGGCCGGAGATCGTACCGTGCAGAAAATGGAGGTTTCCTCAGACTACGGGGAAAGCTGGCAGCGGGCCGAACTGGACGACCCGGTCAATGCAGGGGCATGGCAGAATTGGCGCACGACCGTATCGTTGCCGCAGTCCGGGTATTTCGAGATCTGGGCCCGCGCGACGGACAGCGAAGGAGTGATGCAACCCTTTGCGATCAAGTGGAATCCCAAGGGATATCTCAACAACTCATTCCACAAGGTCGCCGTTCAGGCCAAGGTGGCGTGATCGACATGCGTTGGAAAACAAGGATTTTGGTGGCGGCCCTGGCCGCCGCCTTCCCGTTTGCCGTCACCGCCGCCGAAGATGGGCATGACGACACCGAAGCCGCGGCGGATGTCGGGGATGTTGGCGCGCTCTACCCCGCCAAAGGGGCTGACATAACGTATTCCTACTGTGCAGGCTGCCATTCGGAAATGCTTGTGGCGCAGCAAGGGCAGACCCGAAAGGGTTGGAACGACTTGCTGAAATGGATGGTCGAAAAACAGGGAATGCAGCCGATCCCGGACGACGATCGCGAGAAAATCCTCGATTACCTGTCCGAACACTACAACACCGACCGGCCCCATTTCCCTAGATAGGCGCCGCGAACGGGTGACATTCGGGCAAGCGATCAAAGCGTCATGCCCGGTCCAACCTGCGCGGCAATTATCCGCTAACCTGCCTTGGCCTGCGCGGGTTGGATGGAACTTTCCACTGCGCCGCCGGGTCCACATTCCGAACCCGGCGGCATTGGATTATTCTGTGCTTCGCTTGCGCCCGCTGATCATGGCACGGGCGAGGTTCTCGCCATGCACGCGGCTGGCCCAGAGCACGCCGAGCAGATGCAGGACGATCAGCAGCAATGTCGCGTTTGCCGCAAATTCGTGGATTTCCTCGAACGCTTCACCGCCTTCGCCTTGCTCGCCGTATTCATCGTGGTCGTCGTCCTCTTCCATCGCCCAAGCCGGCAGGGACTGCGCCGTGACTATTCCGGCCAGGGGGCCCTGGCCTTCCTCGACGGCCAGGGTGGCCATTCCCGACAAAGCCGTAAGCGCCAGCGCGAACAAGAGCGCCACGGTCATCGCCCCGCCCGCCGGGCTGTGCCCCAGATGCCGTTCCGCACGGCCGGAGACCAGATCCCGCAGGTATTGCAGAACGCGACCCGGACCTGTGACGAAATCCGTAAACCGGGCGCGGCGCGGTCCGACAAAACCCCACAGGATGCGGACGGCCACCGTCACCGCGATGGCATAACCGGCATAGCTATGCAGCCATTGCGGCTCTCCCTCGCTAAGGTAGGCGGTGGCAAACGCCACCACCAGCACCCAGTGGCCGACCCGGATCAGGGGATCCCAGACCCGAACCATGCCCGTTTCCGAACGGTCCGCCATCAATCGTCGTCCCGTTCGCCACGGTCGTCGTCGTCGCGCTTGTTGCGGTAATCGTCATCGTCGTCGCGATAGGGCAGAACGGCGCCCGTGGCTGGATCAAGATACGCCTCGACACGCATGCCCTTGCTGTCGATCATTTCCACATCGTACCGGCCGCGTTCCAGCTCGACCTCGACTACGGTATAGCCCTGCTCTTCGAGCATGGTGGCGATCTGAGCGACACTCATGCGCTGCTGTTGTTGCTGCGCCTGTGCGCCCTGCTGCTGCGCATTGGCCCCGAGCGCGAAAAGCCCGACGGCGGCTGCAAGCGATGCTGTAAAGAGGATGGTGCGTTTCATGGTGTTTCTCCTTTTGCCGTGGCAGCCGTCATGGCCGCCGATGCCCCCTTCTGCACCGACTCGCCTGACACCGGCCTGACCCGCTGTGTCAGCTTGCTGTCAGGTTGCCGAAGGTAGAGAGTGACGCCATGACACACCGCATCCTGATACTCGTCCTGTCGCTGCTTGCCGCACCCGTCCTGGCGGATCGCGACGACCACGACCGCGCCCGCCATGCGCTCGAGGCCGGTGAAATCCTGCCGCTGTCGGCCATCCTTGAGGCCGCGACCCAGGTACGGCCGGGCCGTGTGATCGAGATCGACCTCGAACGCGACGACGGCCGATGGGTGTACGAGCTGGAACTGGTGTCACCCGAGGGGCACCTTTACGAGATGGAAATCGATGCGGCGTCGGGTGCGGTGCTGGACGTCGAACGCGAGGAGGACGACGACTGAAATGCGCGCGCTCGCTGTCGAAGACGATCCCCGCATCGCCGGTGACCTGCAGTCCGCCCTGACGGCGGCGGGGTTCCGCGTCGAGGTGACGGGCGATGGCGAGGATGCATGGTTTCTCGGGGATACGGAAGATTACGATCTCGTCGTGCTTGATCTGGGGCTGCCATCGCTCGACGGTCTGGCAGTGCTCAAGCGATGGCGGGCGAACGGCAGGACAATGCCGGTACTGGTGCTGACCGCGCGCGGCACCTGGCAGGAGCGGGTCGAGGGCATCGAAGCCGGCGCCGACGATTACCTTCCGAAACCCTTTCGCATGGAAGAGCTGATCGCACGGGCCCGCGCGCTTGTCCGCCGAACCGGTGGCCACGCCGCGGCGTTCCAGGAGGCCGGAGACCTGAGCCTCGACACCAACCGGATGGGTGTCGCGATACGAGGCGTTCAAGTGCAGGTCACGGCGCTGGAGTATCGTCTTTTGGCCTATCTCATGCTGCATCGGGACCGACCCGTCCCACCGAGCGAATTGCTGGAACACCTGTATGGGGACGATGATGCCCGCGAGGCGAATGCGCTCGAAGCCGTGATCGCGCGCCTGCGTCGAAAGCTCGGGGCCGGCATCATCGGAACGCGGCGCGGCTTCGGCTACTTCCTGGAGGCGACATGAGCCTGCGCCTGCGATTGGCCCTGGCAGGCGCCATCGCCATCTTCGTGGCAATGGGACTTGCGGCACTGGGTCTCGCACAACTCTTTGCAGCGCATGTCGAACGCCGAGCCGTGGCCGAGATGAGCGTGCAGCTCGACCAGGTTCTTGCCGGCCTGGAGCGTGGGCCGCAGGGGTTGGAACTGACCCGGCCACCCGCCGACCCGCGCTTTACCCAACCCTATGGCGGGCTCTACTGGCAGATCGAGGAAGCGGGGAGCATCCAGCGGTCCCGCTCGCTGTGGGATACCGTGCTCGATCTGCCCGTCGACACGCTGGGCGACGGCGCGGTGCATGTGCACTGGTTGCCAGGCCCCGACGATAAAGACCTGCTTGTCCTGGAACGTTCAATCACGTTGCCGGCGCGGCTCGGCGGAGGGGCTGTGCGGGCAGCGGTCGGGATGACCGCCTCGGAGTTGATCGAGGCCCGCCGCGATTTCATGGCCGATCTGGCACCTTACCTCGGCTTGCTGGCCATGGCGCTGATTGCAGCAGGCTGGGCGCAATTGACCGTGGGCCTGCGCCCGCTGCGGGCGCTCGGCGCGCGGATCGCCGCCCTGCGTACCGGCCGGGCCACACGAATGGGCGACGACTGGCCGGTAGAGCTACGCCCGGTGGCGACCGAAATCGACGACCTTCTGGCAGCCCGGGACGCGGAAACCGAGCGCGCCCGCGCCCGCGCAGCGGATCTGGCGCACGGGCTCAAGACGCCGCTGCAAGCCCTTATGGGAGAAGCCGCACGTTTGCGCCGCGAAGGCGCCGCCGAACAGGCCGAAGGGATCGAGGACACGGCCCGCGCCATGCGCCGGACGGTCGACCGCGAACTTGTGCGCGCCCGCAGCGCGGCCCGCGCGCTGGATGCCCGCGCAGATCCCGCCCTGGTCGCCGACCGCCTGATCGCGGTTCTGCGCCGGACACCGGATGGGGAAGACCTGGATTGGCGGCAATCGATTTCGCCGGGGCTTGCGGTCGCTCTTGATGATGCCGACCTGGCCGAGGCGATGGGCGCGCTATTGGAAAACGCCGCCCGCCATGCGCGCGGGCGGGTCGTTCTTTCGGCCAGGGAGGACGGCGCGCGGCTTCTTTTGAGCGTCGCGGACGACGGACCCGGCATACCCGAGACAAAGCGCGAAGCACTGATGCGCCGCCATGTCCGGGCGGATGAAGCCGGCACAGGGCTTGGTCTGTCCATTGCGTCAGAGATCGCGCAAGCCGCGGGCGGGATGCTGTTGCTCGACAATGCCGAACCGGGTTTGAAAGCCACGCTCGCCCTGCCCCGCGCACGGGATACGGGGCATCGCGTGGCTGATTGAAACCAAACACTCGGAAAAAACGCGGACACGCGCATCTTTTCGGGAACCCGACTTTCACGTGGTTTCAAGCGGCATCTTCCGACTATAAACTGTTCCCGAGGGCCCATGACCACGATGTGCGTTCGGCTCCTGACGCGGCAGCAAACGCTTTGAGAGGTGCGGCCCTGGACACGCTTGACCGTTTTCTTCCCAAGGGTCTTTTCGTTTTGTCAGCCGGCTTGCTGTGCTGGGGGCTTTGGGGGCTGTTCGAGTATGCGTTTCCAGCCTGGCATCTCGGGTTGCAAGACAGCAACTTTCCTGCCGGACTTCAGTTCATACACTTCCTCGCAATCTCGCTGACGGGATCGATCTTTGTTTTCGGCTATCTGAAGCGCTGGCCACATACGCGTCACGCCACGATCACCATGTATGCGGTGTTGGCTACCATCTGCTTCATTGAAACAATGGATTTCGGGGCGTTTGGAGGAGGCACGACCGGTGTGATGATCATGCTCGCCGAGTTCGCCCTTTATATCGGGCTCTCGACTTATCTGCTGCGGTCAGACGCGATACGAAAGCATTTCCAAATCGCATCGCCCCGGCCCGAGCGTTAGGCAGATCTGTATTCTTTGGTCATCCGCCCCCGGGGAACCATCACGAGGGGCAGTCCATGGCTTGGCCGCTCGGCTGTATCAGTGTCTTATCGGGCAGGTGTTGTCGGATAGGGATTCACTCAACGCCCATTCCAGAAAACCACGTATCAAGGGCTCGTCCTTGCGGCCCGTTTCGCAGGCCAGACCGTAGATGCTGAATGGGGTGGTCCCGACTTCGAAAAGCTTGATAAGCCGCCCTTCATCCAGCGTGTCACGCAACACGGCTTCGTATCCAAGTGTCACCCCAAGCCCCGCTTCAGCCGCCGACGTCGCATATTCGCAATTCGGATAGGCCGGCCCATCAATCATGGCATCGGCATCCGCATCTATGCCCAGCTTCCTGAACCAGGCAGACCACAGATCATCCGTCTGATCGCGCAACAAAGGTACCGTCAACAGGTCGCTCGGTTCGCTCAGGCGTTTCTCCTTCACGAAATCCGGGGCCGCCATCGGGTATCGGGCGGATTCCAGAAACGGCATCACTTCAAGGCCGGGTGCGGACTGATCGCGCCACTGCACAACGACATCGGCATCGTTGGAAGCAAAATCCGTCGAAGGCGCGGCATCCGCCACCCGGAGCTTGATTGCATGCGCATGTGAAAAGCGCGAAAGCCGGGGCACAAGCCAGCGGGCAGCGAATCCGGGCGTTGAGAGTATCCTGAGCTCTTGCGAGTTGCCGCCCCTCGCCTTTTCCGTCGTGTCGGCAAGATTATCGAGCAAATCCGTCAGGCGCCCTGCATAGGCACGGCCCGTTTTCGTAAGAGAGACCCGACCGCCTTCGCGACGAAAAAGCATTGTTGCGAGGTAGGTCTCAAGAGCGCGGATCTGATGAGAGACAGCAGAGGGCGACAGGCACAATTCCCTGGCGGCCAGCTTGAAACTCGCGTGCCGCGCGGCGGCCTCGAATGCCTTTACCGCCGTGAATGGCGGGAGATTTCTTTTTCGAGTGGATGAAATTTTTTCATCTCCTCGTGAAAATTGATCTTTTGTTTCGCGCCACCTCGTGCCGCTAGCCTGATCTCCAGGGATCGAAGCAATCGAGGAGCAAGCCATGCAGACCTCGCAACTTGCGGCCGCTGTCACAACCGCACTTGTTATTACTACAGTATTTCTCTTCCCGGCGCCAGTCGCGGCCCAACCGCAGCGGGAACTTGTCGAGAAACTCGAAGCCTGGCTTGACCGGAACTCAAATCTGCAAAGAGCGCCAACCGCACCGACGATAGTCCTTGCGGACAGGTCTGACGCGGATGACGAACGCTTAATATCTCGGATGGCTGTCGGCACGCGCACCCGTGGGCTTTACGACAAGAGCGGAAGGAAAATAACGCTGTTCCGCCCGTGGAGTGCGACGGACACCGAAGACGTTTCCGTCTTGCTGCATGAACTTGTTCATCACCGCCAGGCCGCGGCAGGACATGGCTGCCGGGCAAGTTGGGAATACCAAGCCTACAAATTGCAGCAGAAGTGGTTGAGCGCGAAAAAGGTTCTTCTGGATGTAAATTGGACGGTCCTCGGCCTTGCCACCACCTGCAAGCTGCAAAACGTACATCCCGATTGACGCGGGCCGCTGGCGCGACCCGCGTCACCGATCATGCGATGGACGCCGACGGCCGGACGAAAGAGCGCTGTTCCCCAAGGCCCGCGATGCCAAGCGTCACGACCTCGCCGCCTGCCAGGTATCTGATCGGGCTATGCCCCATGCCCACACCTGGCGGCGTTCCGGTCGAGATCACGTCACCGGACTGAAGGCTCATGAAACGGCTGCAATACGAAATCAGCTCGGGTATCTTGAAGATGAGTGTCGCCGTGGAGCCGCTCTGCATCCGCTCGCCATCCACATCAAGCCACATATCGAGATCGTCGACATTCTCCACCTCGTCCGGGGTCACGAGCCAAGGTCCGGTCGGGCCGAACGTGTCGCACCCCTTGCCCTTGTCCCAAGTCCCCGCGCGTTCCAACTGGAACTCGCGTTCGGACACATCGTTGACCACGCAATACCCTGCCACATGGGCCATGGCGTCGGCCTCGTCGATATAAACTCCGGGTTTGCCAATCACGACGCCCAGTTCCACCTCCCAGTCGGTTTTGACCGAACCTCGGGGTATCTGGATGTCATCGTTGGGTCCGACGACGGCCGAGGTCCACTTGTTGAAGATGATCGGCTCTTCCGGGATCGGCATTCCGGCCTCTTCTGCATGATCGGCGTAGTTCAGGCCGATGCAGACGAACTTGCCGATACCGCCCACGCAAGGGCCGAGCCGCAAGTCATCCTGCGGCTTGCCGTCGATGATGGGCAGGCTTTCGATATCCAGTTCCCTGAGCGCCGCAAGGCTTTCGGGTAGCAGCGTATCGCCGCCGATATCCGGCACGATCGCCGAAAGGTCGCGAACCCGCCCCATGTCATCCAAAAGTCCCGGTTTTTCGGCACCGTGAGGTCCGAAACGCAGCAGTTTCATTTCTTTGTCCTTTCGCTATAGATCAGGTTGACTCCACGCGGCAATTCAAAAGCCGCGCCGTCCAAGGGGATCGGTTTTGCAGGGTGTTTGCAGCCTTTTCACCGCTTGCGCGATCAGGCATTCGAATACGGGCCTTGCTGGCGCAATGGCAACGCACATCATGCGGCCTCGTTGCTTCCCAGACCCGAAATGGCCTGAATGAGGTTGTCTTCGTTCACTTCATCCGAGGTGAAGGTCCGCATGATCCGGCCCGAATACATCGCAATGATCCGGTCGGACACATGGAGGACTTCGGGCATCTCCGAAGAGATGACGATCACCGCGTATCCCTGCGCCGCCAGCTTGCGCAACAGCTTGTGAATCTCGGATTTCGAGCCGACGTCGATGCCGCGCGTGGGTTCGTCGACGATCAGGACATTGGGATGCATAGACAGCCATTTGCCGATCACGATCTTCTGCTGGTTGCCGCCTGACAGGTTGCCGGCCTTTTGCTTCCAGCCGGGCGTGCGAATGTCCAACTGGTCGCGGTACTGGTCGAATATCGCGACTTCTGCGCCCTCGGCCACGAATGGCCCGGCCTTGAGATCGTCGACCTGCGGCAGGGTCATGTTGTCCCGGCAGTTCATTTCCAGCACAAGCCCCTGCCCCTTTCGGTCTTCGGGCACCAGCGAAATACCCTTTGCAATCGCATCGGCCGGTGAATGGATGCGCACCTCTTCCCCGTCCAGCAGTATCTGCCCGGCCGACGGATCGCGCAGGCCGAAAAGTGTCTCGGCGATCTCGGTGCGGCCGGCTCCGACCAGACCGTAAAAGCCCAACACCTCGCCGCGGCGCAGTTCGAAACTGACATCCTGGTAAAGCTTGCCGCAACTTAACCCGCGGACCTCCAGGGCCACATCGCCCAATTCGTGGTGCGATGCGTTGCGGGTCAGATCGAGCTTGCGACCGATCATCAGTTGCGTGACGGCTTCCTCGTCCGTCTCGGCGGTGTTGACCGTTCCCTGGTACTGCCCGTCACGCAGCACCGTGATCCGATCGGTGATCTTGAAGATCTCTTCCATCCGGTGCGAGATGTAGATGATCCCGACGCCCTCATTTTTCAGATCCGAGATCACGTCGAACAGCACAACCTTCTCCGCATCGGTAAGTGACGCCGTCGGCTCATCGAAGATGACTGCCTTGGCGTTCACCGTCAAAGCACGGGCGATTTCCACCATTTGCTGGTTGGCAATCGAAAGATCCCCGACACGGGTCTTGGCGTCGAAGCCGACATTCAACTTTTCGAGGATCGCATTGGTCTGCTCGGACAGCTTGGCCCAGTCGACCCGTCCCAGGGATTTGCGCGGCAGTTCGCCAAGATAGATGTTTTCGGCGACCGACAATTCCTCGGCCAGGCTAAGCTCCTGGTGGATGAAAACGATACCCTTGGACTTGGCGTCCAGCGGGCCGGACATGACGGCCTTGTCCTCACCCATGAGGATGTTGCCGCTGTCGGGTTGGTAGATCCCCCCGAGCACCTTCATCAAGGTCGATTTGCCAGCGCCATTTTCCCCCATCAGCGCGTGGACCTCTCCGGGCAAGACCGAGAAAGATACTCCGTCCAATGCCCGCACACCGGGGAATGTCTTGACGATGTTTTCAAGTCGAAGAACCGGATGGGTCATATCTTAAGCTCCTCTTTGCCTTTGACATTGAGCTGCTTGTCGAGGAACAGCACCGCGATCAGGATCAAGCCGATCACCAGGTTCACCGTCGACGTGTCGGCCCCGATATGCCCAAGCCCCTTGCGCAAAAGCTGGATCGCGACAACGCCGCCGAAGGTGCCGATGACATTGCCCGCGCCCCCGGTGATCTTGGTGCCGCCAAGCACCACTGCGGTGATCACCCACAATTCGTAAAGCTGTCCGTCGTTGGGGTTCACCGACCCGCTTTCCGAGTAGAAGACCACAGCCGAAAGCGCGGCAAGAAACCCGATGATCGCAAAGTTCACCATCATGTGCGGCCCCACACGGATGCCCGCGTTGACGGCCGCCTCGCGGTTGTCGCCGATGGCATAGGCATTGCGGCCATGCACCGTCCGGGTCATCAGGAACCAGATCGCAAATGTCACGCCCAGCAGGAACCATGTGGCGGTGTGCAGCCCGAGGAATTGCGCTTCGGCGAAGTCCACCAATGTCCAGTTGAGATGACTTGTGGGATTCTCACCATTGAACATGAAGACGATGCCGCGATAGCCAAGCATCGATCCGAGCGTCACGATGAACGCATCGACGCCCGTTTTCCACACGATCAGACCGTTGAGAGCCCCCAGCAGGGCGCCGGCCATCAGGGCCAGAAGCCAGGCCACCGGGATCACCCAGTCACCAAGGCCGGCAAAGATTGGCCATGTCATGCTGTCCAGAAGAACGATGGCCGCGATGGCGAACGTGGCGCCGACACTCAGGTCGATATTGCCGTTCACCATGACGATTGTCATGCCCATCGCGATGATACCGATCGGGGCCGATTGCTTCAGCAGAAGCAGCATGTTTTCCCAGTCCATGAACGCCTTGTCGGAAAGCGACAGGAACTCTCCTGCCACGCTGAAGAAAATCAGCTCGAGCAGGATAAAGCCCCAGATGGCCCCGCTTTTCAGCGCCTTGGCCAGTGCACCCGGTTGCATGATACGTTCTCCCCTACGCAATCGGCGACCAGAGCTTGCCGCGCTTGGCCGCGATATCGAGCCAGACAGCAAGGATGATGATGACCCAGGTCACCACGAACTGGACGTAGAATTGCAGCCCCAAAAGCAGCAGGCCGTTCTGGATGAAGCCCAGGATCAGCACACCGATCACGGTCTTGAAGATCGTGCCGGACCCACCCAGAAGCGATGCCCCCCCAAGAATGACAGCCGCCAGAACCTCAAGCTCCAGCCCCTGCCCCACGGTGTTCTGCGAACCGAGACTACGGCTTGCCTGGATCAGGCCGGCGGTGGCGACACATGCCGCCGAGATCAGGTAGCAATTGAACACGGTCCGCGCCCGGCGCACGCCCGAAAAGGTCGCCGCCGTGTCGTTTCCGCCCACCGCATAGATCTTGCGGCCGAACGCGGTCTTGCCCAGAACGAGGCCAAGAAACGCAGCAAGCGCTGCGAATATCAGGATCGGCACCGGAATGCCCAACGCGGTGCCCTGCCCGAAAACGCTGAACCACGTACCTTCCTTGTCAGCGATATCCATGTTCTGCCCGCCTGAATAGGTCAGCGTCAGGCCGTGTATGGCCGAAAGCATGCCAAGCGTGACGATCAGGGAATTGAGCCTCAAGTATCCTACGAGGAAACCGATGATCGCCCCCAGTGCAAGCGTCATGGCGAACATGGCAGGGATCGCCAGAAAAGGGCCGATCTTGTCATGCAGGTCCAGCACCACGATGGTGGAAAAGGACATCATTGAGCCGACGGACAAATCCAGATTGCCACTGATCACCACGAAGGTGACGCCTAGGGCCATGACCCCGAGGATTGCCGAGGACCGCACCACGCTGAACACGTTGTCAACACTAAGAAATTTCGGACTGGCAATGGTAAAGGCGATCATGAAGACCGCGAAGGCGATCAGGATGCCCTGCTTCGCCAGGATCGGCCCGATCTGCGCTTTGCTGAGTGCTGCCATCTTCCCCCTCCCTCGGGTCGTTAGCGCTGTCTGCGATATCCGGCACCGGCGCTTGCCGCCGACGCGGGCCTGTCAAACGAGTGTCATCCCCCCGTCGATCATAACGATTTGCCCCGTCATGTAATCGCTTTCGGCAGAGGCGAGGAACGTTGTGGTCCCGGTAATGTCGGCCGGGGTGGCCACACGGCCCTTCAGAATCTCTGCCGAGAACTCCTCCATCGCTTGGCCCGGACGATCGGCAGCGCCGATCTCCATGAGATCCCGATCGACCTGCTCCCACATTTCGGTGGCGACCACACCCGGAGCGAACCCGGTGACGGTGATGTTGTGCCTCGCCAGGTCGCGCGCCCCGGATTGGGTCAACGAGACAACAGCCCATTTCGATGCGCAATACGGAGCGACGTTGTCAAATCCCTGGCGGCTGGCGACCGAGGCCGTGTTGACGATCTTGCCCCCACCGCCCTGCGCAATCATCTGGCGGGCTGCTTCCTGCATGCCAATCATGCACCCCAACCCGTTGATACCCATTATGAAATTCCAGTTCGCCTCGGTGACGTCCATGAAGTTCATGGGCTTGTTCACTCCGGCGTTGTTGAATTTGACATCAAGCCGCCCGAAAGTTTCGACCGTGTGGGCGATCATGGCACGTACCTGTTCGCGGTCGGTCACATCGACAACATGGGCGGTCACGTTGCCCGCCCGGCCATTAAGGCGGCTGCGATTGGCTTCTGCGACCTCGGCTACCTTCTGACCATTGATATCCGCGAAGCAGACCATCGCCCCTTCATCGAGAAGCGCCTCACCAATTGCGCGGCCAATACCCTGCGCGGCGCCTGTCACAATGCAGACACGATCAGACACACGTCCCATTTGCGTGTCCCTCCTGAACGAAACATTTTGGGTGGGTTGCGGGGCGCGTTTCTTGCCGCGCCCCGCACTGCACAAGACGGTATCAGAACACCGGCTTCGTGAAATCACCCATATTGTCCTGGGTGATCTTGGGAGTATCGAAGTAGTTCAGGAAGGGTACGTCCTTGCCCGACAGGATATCGATAGCCGTCTGCAGCGCGGCCTCGGCGTCATCGACCGGCGACTGGTAAATCGAGCCCCAGTACTCGCCTGCCGCCATCGCCTCGTAGCCGACTGCAAAATTCGTGGCGCCCACGAAGATGATGCCATCGCGACCTGCGGCCTTGGCGGCGTTCAAAGCACCCACGCCCATGTTGTCATCACCGGCATAGACGCCGTCGATATCGTCGTACTTTACCAGGAACGCTTCCATCACCTGCTGTGACTTTTCGCGGTTCCAGTCGCCCGGCTGGGTGTCGATGATCGTCACGTCGGGACAGACCTCGGGCAGACGATCCTCAAAACCCTTCGCACGCTCGATGGCGGTGGTGTATCCAGGCTGACCGGTGATGTGCACGACCTTTGCTTCGTTTTCGATACCCATGTCCTTGAACTTGTCGCACATGATTTCTGCCGAGCGCGCACCTTGGGTGATGTTGTCCGGGCCAGAAAACGACTTCACGAAATCAAAGCCTTGCTCGGCGATGTTCGAGTTGGTGACGATGACCGGGATACCGGCCTTGTGCGCCTTGCGGACCGCCGGGATCACGGCTTCGCCGTTGGTCGGCCAGATGATGATGGCATCGACTTCCTGTTGGATCAGGTCTTCCATTTGCGCGATCTGGCGCGCGACGTCCCCACCGGCATCCAGAACGACGGTTTCCACCGCGTCGTTGGCGTCCGCGGCGGCAATGAACGCTTTTTCATAGGTGGTCTGGTAGCTGTCCACGCCGACGTTGTTTTGCGTGATGCCGATCTTCATGGTTTCAGCGGATGCAACACCAGCCAGCAGGATTGCCGTGGTTGCTGCAAGAGCAGTGCGAATCTTCATTGTGAATCTCCTCCCGGTCGTTGCCGGCATGTTATCTCTCCCGAGCGTCCCTCCCGGACGCCAGCCATCATCCGTCACTGCGAATGATGTTCCTAAGACTGCCGTTTTCCACCTTTTCAAAATGCAACAACATTATCCATTTTGGATAATTTTATATCCGTAATGGATTCATTTCCCGGTACGGTGGAGCTTCATTTTGGACATTTTGAAAGGGAAAGCGCGTGAGTGAGTTCAAATCATCTGATCCGAATAAACCCGAACCGTCGGGTCAGGCGCAGCACCGGAAGAGGCCCGCAAGGCAAATGAACGTTCGAAGGACACATGATCACGCCAGCCCGGTCTCGCCGCAGACGAAGACCGAGTCGCTCGAGGTTCTGTCCTTCCTCGAAGACCTGAGCGACGAGCTTGAAGATGCGCTGGATATCATCGCGCCGAATGCACATCTGCGCATGGCTTTGCATTTGCTGCTTGGCCATTTCGAGGCGAAGACAGTGACCCCGACGTCGCTGATAGATGCCAGTCGCGTGCCCTACGCCACCGCCAATCGCCGCATGAAAGAGATGATCGAGGCCGGCCTGATCGAACAGCGCCCGCGCACCAAATCCGGCAAGAGCTTTTCCATGCACCCCAGCGACAGGTTGCTGGATCAGTGGATGCAGCTTTCAGGCCGTGTGCGCCGCATGACCGAAGCCCGCTTTGGCGGGCGCAAGCGCGCGCAGGACACCAAGGACTACTATTTCGGCGGAAGCTACGCCGCTGCTCAGTCCATTCCCCCGCTGCGTGTGCGCAGCCAGCCACTGAAAGTCCCCGGCGGCATCCGTGTCCTGGTGCATGGCGACCCGACCTTCATGGTTATGGAAAATCTGAAATGCCAATTCGAACAGGTCATTGGCACCCAGATCAGTCAACGTGCCTTTTCGATCGACCGACTGCGCGAAGAAGCGCTGCGGAATGCAGAACGGTCCGCCAGCCGCTACGATATCATCGCCGTCGATCTGCCCTGGATCGGAGAGTTCGCCGAAAAGAACGTGCTGATGCCGCTTGATCAGGTGATGGACCTCGCGCGGCTCGATCCTGCGGATTTCCACACCGCCGGCTGGAAGGCTGCACATTGGGGTGGGCGCGCATACGGCGTGCCGGCCCAGACCACGCCGGAATTGCTGTTTTATCGCCGCGACCTCTTTGCCGAGGCCGGGCTTGAGCCGCCCGGAACCACAGATGCCCTGCTGGAAGCCGCGCGCGTCCTTCATGACCCGCGGCAGGGCCGCTACGGCATCGCCTGGAACGCTGCGCGCGGAACGGCCTTGGGGCACACGGTTTTGATGACGATGGCGGATTTCGGTCAGCCCGTCCTGGACCTTGCCGAAATCGCCGGCGGGTTCGACACCGACGATCTGGCACAAGGAGATTACCGCCCCACGATCGACACCGAGGCCGGCTTGCGGGCCGCTGAGTTCCTGCTGGAAATGTTGAATTACTCGCCGCCCGGCATCCTTTCGATGTCGTGGTACGAGCGTGTCCGCCCCTATGCGGCGGGCAATATCGCGATGGCGTACGGCTACACGCTGCTGGCCCCGTATTTCGAGCTGGACGAGAACTCGCCCGCCCGTGGGCAGACCGGCTACCTGCCCCACCCCCACGGGCCCGGCGCCAACCCGATTGCGCCGGTGGGCGGTTACGTGATGGGCATACCGGCAAACCTGGCGCCCGAGCGCGTGCCCGCCGCAGTCGAGGCATTGACGGTCTTTACCTCGCCCGAGGCACAGAAACTCTATGTCCAGAACGGCAGCCGCACCAACCCGCGCTATTCTGTCGGAGCCGACCCCGAGGTGCGTCAGACCTCGCAAATCTTCGAAGCGATAGACGCCATGTCATGGCACGACGAGCTTCAGTTCTGGCCGCGCCCGCCCGTGCCCGAGATCGTGCCGATCATCCGCATTTGCGGCGAAGAATTCCACGACATGCTGCGAGGTATCAAATCCCCCCGCGAGGCATTGCGCAATGCACAAACCCAGGCAGACGCGCTGATAGACAAAAACGGGACATAGTGACTTTAGGAGGAGAGCCCATGGACCCCAATCGCCTTAAAGGCAAGAACATCCTGATAACCGGTGCCGCCCGCGGCATGGGGGCCGCCAATGCCGAGGCCTTTGCCGCGCAGGGCGCCAATGTCTGTATCGGAGATCTCGATGGGGACGAAGCGCAGAAAGTGGCCGACAAGATCAATTCCGCCGGCAACGGCAAGGCGATCGCCGTCAAGATGGACGTGACCAAGCGCGAAGACAACGCCGCCGCCGTCGCGGCCACGGTCGAAGCTTTCGGGTCGATCAACGTAGGGCTGTTCAACGCGGGCCTGAACAAGCCCCGGTTCTTCATGGATATCGATGAAGACAACTGGGACATGATCATGAACGTTAACACCAAGGCGATGTGGCTGGGCATGCAGGAAACGGCCAGGCAGATGATCGCGCAGGGCCCGATGGAGAACCATCCCTACAAGCTGATCAACGTAGGCAGCATCGCGTCGCGCAAGCCCCTCGTCGATGTGACGGTCTACTGCACGTCGAAATACGGCTGCCTGGCCCTGACCCATTGCGGCGCAATCGGCCTGGCCGAACACAACATCACCGTCAACGGATATGCGCCAGGTGTGGTCGTCACCCCCTTGTGGGAACAACTGGACAAGGATCTTGTCGATATCGGATTCAAAGAGCGTGAAGGCCAAGCCTATGACGACATCGTCCGCGACGCGCTGCAGATCAAGCGGGTCAGCTATCCCGAAGACATAACCGGAACCGCGTCCTTCCTGGCCAGCGACGACAGCGACTACATGACAGGCCAGATGATCCATATCGATGGCGGCTGGTGCATCCAGTAACCACTTGATTTCCATCAATTACCACTCAGAAACCGGGCGTCATTCACGGCACCCGAAAGGAGCCCTTCATGTCACGCGCACTCATGCCCAACATGCTTACACCGCAGGATCTGGAGCCCAACTGGGAATGGCGTGACCGCCTGCCCGCCTGGGGACACACCTCGGTCGATTTCGAGCGCCGTATCGACCACGACCGCCTGCGCCGCTATCGCCTGGCGCGGACGCGTCAGGCCCTGCAGAACTCCAACGCAGGCACGCTGCTTTTGTTCGACGTGAACAACATCCGCTATGTCTCGGCCACGAAGATCGGAGAATGGGAACGGGACAAGATGTGCCGTTTCTGCCTGCTGACCGGGGATGACAGCCCCTACGTCTGGGATTTCGGTTCCGCCGCGGTGCACCACCAGATGTATTCCGACTGGCTGGAGCCCAGCCATTGCCTGGCCGGCGTGGTCGGTATGCGCGGAACGATTCCGCCCGAATTCGGCCTGATGAAGAAATACGCAAAGCAGATCGCTGGGCTGATCCGCGACGCGGGTATGGGCGACATGCCCGTCGGCGTCGATTATGCCGAAACCGCGATGTTCCACGCCCTGCGGGAAGAAGGTCTCGAGGTGGTCGACGGCCAGCAGATCATGCTGGCGGCACGCGAAATCAAGAACTGGGACGAAATCCAGTTGCTGACCCAGGCGGCCAGCATGGTCGATGGCGTCTACCACATGATCTATGAAGAGCTGAAACCGGGCGTGCGTGAGAACGACATCGTCGCCCTCTCAAACAAGATGCTCTATGAGATGGGGTCGGACGATGTCGAGGCAATCAACGCCATTTCGGGCGAACGTTGCAACCCGCATCCGCACAACTTCACCGACCGGTTGTTCCGCCCCGGCGACCAGGCGTTCTTTGATATTCTCCAGTCATATCAGGGGTATCGCACCTGCTATTACCGGACCTTCAACATCGGCAAGGCGACCTCGGCGCAGAACGACGCCTATGTGAAGGCCCGCGAATGGATAGATGCGTCGATCGACCTTATCCGGCCCGGCGTGACGACGGATGTCGTGGCACAGGCCTGGCCAAAGGCGGAGGAGTTCGGCTTTCCCAACGAGGATGCGGCATTCGGCCTTCAATTCGGCCATGGGCTTGGGCTGGCTCTACACGAACGTCCGATCATCAGCCGTGCGGTGTCGCTTGACCACCCGATGGAGATTCAGACCGGCATGGTCTTCGCGTTGGAGACCTACTGCCCCGCCGCCGACGGCTATTCGGCCGCGCGGATCGAGGAGGAAGTCGTCGTAACCGAAACGGGTTGCGAGGTCATATCCCTTTTCCCGGCCGAAGAACTTCCCATCGCGAACCGGTACTGAACGATGAGCGATCCATTCGATCTGAACGGCCGCAAGGCACTGGTCACAGGCGGCGCAACCGGGATCGGCAAGGGTATCGCCCTTGGACTTGCCGCAGCCGGCGCCGATGTGGCCCTGACCTATCGCAGTCACGCGCCTCAACAGGTGCTGGACGAAATCCGAGCCATGGGGCGCAACGCTGCCGCGATCAAGGCGGACTTCACCTCCATGGACGAGGCCGCTGCGGAAGAGGTGATCGGCTTTGCGGTCGATGCGCTTGGTGGTCTCGACATTCTGGTGAACAACGCCGGGATCATACATCGCGAGGACTCGGCCGAAATGCCACTTGAAGACTGGCGGCGCGTGCTGTCGGTGAACCTGGACAGCGTCTGGCTGCTGTCCCAGGCCGCCGGGCGCAGGATGATCGCGCAGAACGCGGGCAAGATCATCATCGTGGCATCGGTGCTCGGGTCGCAAGGCGGGCTGCGCGTACCGGCCTATGCCTCCAGCAAGCACGCCGTTATCGGACTGACGCGGGCATTGTGCAACGAATGGGCCCCTCTGGGGATCAACGTCAACGCCCTGGCCCCGGGTTACACCGCAACGGACAACACGCAGGCCCTGCGCGACGACCCCGAACGATCCAAAGCCTTGCTGGACCGCATCCCGGCAGGACGTTTCGCTGAACCATCCGAAATCGCCGGCGCCGCCGTTTTCCTAGCCTCGGATGCCGCCACCTACTGCCACGGCAGCGTCGTGACGGTCGATGGCGGTTGGCTGGCCCGATAGTAGAGAAAGATCATGGAACAAACACTTGCAGGAAAAACCGCCTTCGTCACGGCAGCCGCGAATGGAATAGGTCGCGCATCCGCCGAGGCGCTGGCCGCGCGCGGGGCCGCTGTCGTGGCAACCGATATCGACGGCGCCGCGGTCGAGACCCTTGCCGCACAGGTGGATGGGATCTCTGCGCAACGCCTTGACGTGCTGGACGCAGACGCGGTCGATGCGCTGATCACATCCTTGCCGCCGCTGCAAATCCTGGTGAATTGCGCGGGCTGGGTGCATGACGGCACGATCCTCGATTGTGACGACGATGCATGGGACAGGTCGTTCGACCTGAACGCCAAGGCGCTTTTCCGTGTCACGAAAGCCGCCCTGCCGGGAATGCTGGAACAGGGGAACGGGTCTATCGTCAACATCGCTTCGATCGTTTCCAGTGAAAAGGGCGCGCCGCGGCGCTTTGCCTATGGCGCATCCAAGGCGGCGATCATCGGCATGACCAAGGCCATCGCCGCAGATTACGTGACTGCCGGCATCCGCTGCAACGCGATCTGCCCCGGTACGGTGCAAAGCCCCTCGCTCGAGGATCGGCTGAAGGCCACCGGCGATTTCGACAAGGCGTTGGCCGCTTTCAAGGACCGCCAGCCCATGGGGCGACTCGGCAAGCCCGAGGAAATCGCCGAAATGGTCTGTTATCTTGCGGGCGATCTGTCGGCATTCACTACGGGGCAAGCCTTTGCCGTGGATGGCGGCTGGTCGATCTGATGCGACTGGAACGCGCAGCCTCGATCGACGATCTGCGTCTGATGGCCAGGCGCAGGATTCCCCGCTTCGCCTTCGACCTTGTCGACGGCGGAGCCGAAAACGAGCGCAACATGCGGCGCAACAGCCAGGCATTCCAGGAGGTGGAGTTAACGCCGCGCTACATGGTGGATGTGTCGGCCATAGACACGCGCGCGCGGCTGTTCGGAAAGACCTATGACCTGCCTTTCGGCATGGCCCCGATCGGGATGCTCAATGCATTCTGGCCGAATGCCGACCTGACGCTCGCCAGGCTCTGCGCGAAAGAGAACGTTCCGTATGTCGCCAGTTCCGCAGCCTCCACGACCCTGGAAGAGTTGGCCGAGGCCGCAGACGGCAATGGCTGGTTCCAGCTATATGTTTCCAGCGATGACACCGTAACCGAAGGATTGATCGCGCGGGCTGAGGCGGCGGGATACGACACGATGGTCGTCACCGCCGATGTGCCTGCCGCAGGGAAGCGTGATCGCGACATTCGCAACCAACTGGCTGTCCCGTTCCGCATCACACCCGAGGTTCTTCTGCACCTTGCGCTGAACCCGCGCTGGTCGCTGGAAACCTTGCGCCACGGCAAACCGAACGTCGCAAATTACGCCGACCTGCTGCAAAGCGCCACGTCTTATGCGGATGTGCAGAAAACGCTGATCACACCCGGCTTTACCTGGGACGCTCTGGAACGATTGCGGGACCGGTGGAAAGGCAAGCTTCTGGTGAAGGGTATCCTTCACCCGCAAGACGCCGTGTCATGTGCCGATATGGGATGTGACGGGATCGTCGTGTCCAACCATGGCGGCCGCCAGGTGGCTTTCGGTCCGCCAACGATCGAAGCCCTGCCAGCCATCGCGGATGCCGTTACCGGAAAGATCGGTATCGCCATCGACAGCGGCGTCCGCCGCGGTGCCGACGTTCTGCGCGCCAAGGCATTGGGCGCGGATTTCGTTTTCGCCGGTAGGGCCTTCGCCTATGGGGTCGGTGCCGGCGGTACGCCCGGTGGTCAACGCGCCATGGACATCCTAAAGCTCGAACTCGTCCGCGCGCTCGGCCAGTTGGGCGCAGCATCCTTCGAAGGGGTCGGATCTTCGGCTTTGGCTCGCTAAGCCGCCGCGGGGTACTTTCGGGAGGATTCAGTCTGTAGACTGACCCTGCCCCCCCCTGCGGGCCAGACTGCGCATTAACCGGGTGCGAGAAGGCAGGATTGAAAGCCCCTCAAGCTGCCCAAACGAGGCGGCGGAAAAGATCACATTTGCGCCTTGCGATAGATTGCCGGGGTCGTTCCGATCCACCGCTTGAACGCACGCGTAAAGGAGCTTTGCTCGGAGAAGCCGGTCAGGAAGGCGACTTCGGCCAGAGAATACCGCTCGTCCCTGAGAAGACCCTCGGCAAGCTCGCGCCGCGTTTGCTCGGTGAGCGCCTGAAAGGTCAATCCGTGTTCCGACAATCGACGGTGAAAGGATCGGACGCTCAACCCAAGACCCTTGGCAATGTCCGCCATCCGCGGTGTGCCTTCGCTAAGACCACGGGCGATCAAGTCTTTCGCCTGCCCGACGATCGGCGGCGAGGTTGGAACTTCGGCGAGTTCCTCGTCCAGATGGGATATCAGGTAGCGCGAGATCCCTTCATCCCCGAGGATGTTGGGCCGCGTCATCGCTTCGTGCGAAATCAAAACCGCGTCGAGTTTCGCATCGAACGTGACAGGGCACCCGAACCAAGCCTCGTGGAATGCCTTTGACCTCGGTTCCTTGTGTTGGACGAAAACTTCGATAGGAGAAAACGGAACCGGGCAGACCTGCCGCGATATCGAAACCGCGCTCGCCAAAGTCGCCTCGTTCGACAGGCGCATTCCAAGCCGCCGTTCGCCCGGCCGGTGCAGGACGAAAAGAACGCCCCTTGGATCCGGCCTGAGTTCATAGGTCACGACGCCAGTCCAGATCCGCGCATATCGTTCGATCCGTGAACAGGACGCCATCAGATTGGGCGCGGCCTTCCAGGCAAGGCCCAGGGCCCCGTAGTCGTCGCATCTCATGGAGGCGCCGACATGCACGGGCAGATCGGTCATGTCGATCGTCCGGGCCATCTTTTCCAGCAGGTCGTAGTAGTCTTCGGCCGCGATCATGACCTTCGGATCCCACGGCGCATCATGATCGATGCCGACCCCGGCAAGGGCCTCTTTGGGATCGATGGCGGCGCCCACGGCCGCCACCATCTTCCGCGCGAAAAGCGAGGTTACATAGCCCATGGCCGCAGTGTTCTGACTGATGCAAAGACGCGCATGGCGTGATCATAGCCGGGCCGTGACCGCGTGTCACCGCGCCCGCCTGGCGGGCTGGGTCAAAACCTTGGCGGCTCCGGTCAATATTTGCGCGGATCTGGGCGGCTATCCCGTGGTCATCGAACTCTAGCAAGGAGACAGACCATGAAAGACCAACCCATCCTCGTCGTCGGCGCCACCGGCAAGACCGGCTCCCGCGTTGCAAGAAAGCTTGAAGAAAAGGGCTTTGCCGTCCGCCGCGGCGCGCGGCGTTCCGACATTCCCTTCGACTGGGAAGACCCGTCCACCTGGGCCCCCGCCCTGAGCGGCGTCGCGAAGGCATATGTCACCTATTTTCCCGATCTCGCCTTTCCGGGCGCCGTGGAAAAGCTCCAGGCCTTCACCAGGGTCGCCGCGGCAAGCGGATTGCGGCACATCGTGCTGCTTTCGGGACGCGGAGAGCATCACGCGCGCCTCGGCGAAGAGGTCGTCCGCGCGTCCGGCATTCCGTTCACGATCGTTCGCGCCGCCTGGTTCGCACAGAACTTTAGCGAAGGCTACCTGCGCGATCCGATCCTGGCCGGCATCCTGCCCATGCCCGGAGGAGACATCGCCGAACCGATTATCGACATCGACGATATTGCAGACGTCGTCGTCGCGTCGCTGACCACCGCCGGCCATACCGGCGAAACCTACGAGGTGACGGGACCGCGATTGATGACATTCGCCGAAATGGCCGACGTCCTGACACAAAGCGTTGGGCGCCCCATCCTGCATGTTCCCATCACCTTCGAAGACTTCCACGCCAATCTCGCGGAGTCCGCCGATGACTTCGTCGCCGATGTCTTCACGGCCATCGCGCGGGAAACGCTGGACGGGCGCAACGCGCAAACGACCGATGGTGTCGAGCGTGCTCTTGGCCGGAAACCGCGCGACTTTACGGTTTTCGCGTCTGCCGCCGCAACCGCCGGAGCCTGGTCCGTTGCCGCCTGATGGCGGTCTGACTTCATGAAAGGAAACCCCATGTCACTGACAACCTTGGAAAAGATCGCGCTAGGCATCTCCGGGCTGACGGCTTTCGGCATCGGTGCCGCCATTCTGGCCGCCCCGCACGCCTTCTACGCCAGCTATGGCATTACGCTCGACGGCAACGCCAGTCTTCTCAGCGAACTGCGCGCACCGGCCGCGGGTCTCGCGGCATTCGGCCTTCTGATGCTTATGGGCATCTTGCGGCCAGCAATGGCAGCGGTATCGAAAGCCGCGTCCTTGACCGTCTTTCTCGCGTTTCCGGCGGGACGTTTGATTGGGCTCGCGATCGAGGGGCTGCCGTCAACCGGCATCCTCGCCGCGCTTGTCCTGGAGTTGGGTGTGGCGATGCTGTGTCTGGTCGCATTCAAGCGCCGTGTCGGACGCTCACAGTTGGCTGCGGCCCGCTCCAAGAGCTGACGGACCAGCGGCGGCAAGGCTGACATGCCATGCCGCCGCTTCGTTCAAGCTCTTCCAACCAAACACCGCTCTGCGGGTGCTGTCAGACTATTTCGAACTCGTCTCTGCAAGGACAGTGAGGCTGCCGCTTTTGCCGCGCAGAGAGCGCGCCACTCGGCCAGAGCAGCGGTTCGGTTCTGTTTGGAGTGGCCCCGTTTGGAGAGGCTGCGATCCTGGTTGAAGTGGTTGAAGACGGAGGAATGGTCGGCGACGAATTTCTGCAAACTTCGCATTCGCCGAAAGCGCTGCATCGCGCGCTCTCGTCGTCGGAATGGAAGGTGTGAATTCTCAACGCGGTTGTTCAGCCAACGACCGCAAGCTTGCCGATCCTCGCACCCCATGTCGCGAAGCGGCGCTTTTTATGAAGCAAACCGATCCGTGACCAACACCTCTGGCTGGCCATATCGCCGCATTAATTTCCTGAGCATTTTCAATGCAGCGCGCTTGTTTCTTCGCTTGGTGACGACGCTTTCCAGCACCTCGCCTTCATGATCGACAGCTCGCCAGAGGTAGTGCCGCTCACCGTTGATCTTCACGAAAACCTCGTCCACGTGCCATTGCCATGGCGAAAAAGCGCGTAGCTGCTGAACACGCCGCCGCCGGATCTCCGACGCAAACATCGGGCCGAACCTGTTCCACCAGAACCGGATGGTTTCATGGCTGACGTCGATGCCGCGTTCGTGGAGCAGATCTTCGACGTTTCTCAGCGATAGCGGAAACCGGACATAGAGCATTACCGCCAGGCGGATGATCTCGGGGCTGGTTTTGAAATACTTGAAAGGCGAGCGCTTGGTCATCGTCAAAGGCTACGAAAGCCCCCTGCCCGCCTCAAGCCAAGTTCCTCTGACAAAGCCTCCAAGACACTCAGGACACTGAAGAAAATCGATTTTTTGGCCTTAAACTATGCGAACATCTAAACGGCCGTCGATCGATTGAGGTTGGTAGAAGACACACCGGACGCGAACGTTTGATCACGCTGCTTTACACGTAAAAATCCAAATCCTCCTGCGCTTTGAGCAGATCTCGCATCTTAATCGGATCGTCACCAACAAAGAACACGAGCCCCCAATGGGTGCCGAAAGCGGATCTTTCGGGAACCGTCTCTTGCGCGGGTTCGACCAGTTCATGTGTGTCGAAGTATGGATGCCCAACCGTTTCCTCAGGCATCTCTAGTTTGCTGACCACGCGACGGCGCGGATATACGCCAAAACAACCAGCATAGCCTTTGGCGTCATCGACCTCGCGGGGAAAAAAGGCCTCAACTTCTTGCTTGGTACTCTTGGGGTCAAAGACCAGAATGGAGGCTTGGTAAGCATTGAAACCGTAAGCTTTTTCGATCAGTTCGAATGCCTTGAAACCCGGTGGGCGATAGGCGACCTCGCCAAAGTACATTTCACCATCGGATGTCAGGAAATATTCCGGGTGAATCTGGCCGAACTTGATATCGAACGTTTTGATCAGTTTTTCAATTTGCTGTGTGATTGCCTCACGCCATTGCTCCAGCTCTTTCGTGGCGGGCACGAAGACGGAGTAACCGAGCGTCACATATTCCGATATGTTTAGAAACTTGATTTCTCCATCGTGGATCCATGCTTCGACCGCGAATTCCCACCCATCGAGATGGCTTTCCATCAACAGGGGATACTCTTCGTCCGGAATTTTATCGATATCCTCGATGTCTCTGATCATGCGGTGCCCGAGGCAACCAGCCTTGTCGAAAGCCTTGACATGGATCGGGTCATCCGGGTCGCCGTCGAGTTTCAGCAGGGTTTGGTTCACGCGTTTCATAAAGCGCACGATGTCGTCCTTTTCGTAGGCTTCTTCGAAAATGCCGACGCGGATACCACCCAACTGGGCGCGCCGCTTCATCAAGGCTTTGTCGCGGAACAGAATAGATTGGCCATACATGCGCGGTTGATCCATCAGAACGGCGTTGATCGCGCCGGCCCATTCAACCGTCTCTTCGAAAAGTGGAATCGCAACATCGACACCGTCATCTTTCAGACGGCGGGCAATCTCGAACGACCTGTCGTTTAGTCGCGAAAAATCCCACGGCATGAAAGGAATGTTGTTCGCTTCGCAAAAGTCCGCGGCCCAATCCGGCGCTACTACAATATAGCGGCGGTCGAAATTCTGTGCCGCTTTGATGGCGTTGATGCTCCACCCCAGCAGCGCTACATAACCCTTACTGGGGTCTTTAGGCGTTTCCGTCCCGCGCACCGAGTCCAGATTGGTATCGACCCAGCCCGAAACATCCTTTGGTGCCGGCATTTCAAGCGTGTCTTTCAGTGTCGAGAATTTCGTCGATCTAGAGATGTCGTGCCCTCCAATTTCTATGCTGTAGCGCGCGACCCATCGGTTGGGTTGGCCACGGCGCTCTGATATTTCGTTAAGAAAATCTAACATTTTTTCCGCGAATTTCCAATGCCTGGCATCTGAAGGATGGGTGTAGGCATCCTTTTCCAAAATCATTTTTCGCAATAAAAAATAAAAATTATAATGCTTTACTATCTGGCTGGCCTGATTTTCCGGGGCCTGCTGAAGGACGTCTGATAGCGTAAGAGTCAAGGCATATTTATTAGCATATCAAACTAGTTTAAGGTCATGCGCCCGCATCGCGTGCACAAGGCGTATCGGACAGGCGTAGAGCGCCGCCCTTACTGGCCGCGTGTCGGGGTAACGACGTCGCGCGCTTTATGCCGATATGCGCCAATGAAAGCGACCCGATCCGGGCATTGGTGCTCCGCGCCCGCAATTACCGAAGTCTGAGGCGGCCAAACGGTTTCCAAGCCGGTGAAAAACGTGCAGAAAGCGGGTCGATACCCGTTGCAAACTTGATCGTGAGATTTCAGCCTGACGATCCGAGGTGATCGAGAACACGTCTGGAGAGCACCCTACATGTATGTTTTTTCTAACCCGGTCGGTTTCGGATCGCTTTGGTTTCATAACCTAACGACGGCGGATGGCACGCAGGTGGGCTATGACCCGCAGGCCCGTGCGTTTATCCCGACTCCGCCGTTCTGCGCGAACCGTGCCCTGATCGGCTGCAATTGGATTGCACCCGAGGAGGGGGCGCTTTGCAGATCATGCGCCATGACCGCGGTATCGCCGGATCATGCTGCCGCCAATGCGCTGAACAATTGGGCGTTCACCGAGGCGGCGAAACGCTGGACGCTGGACAATCTGGGCCGCTGGCATTGGTTCCGTCCCGAAGATCCCGGCGCGCCCCCTGTATTTCACATGCTTGCTGACGGACCAACCCCGGTTGCGATGGGCCATGTCGACGGTGTGGTCACTATCAGCGTGGCTGAGGCCGATCCGGTGCTCAGCACCACACGGCGCCAGGCGCTGGAAGAACCGTACCGGACAATGATTGGTCACATGCGCCATGAAATCGCCCACATGCTTTGGTGGCGTCTTAGCCTACGTGCGGATTTCCTGGATGCATTTCGCGTCGAGTTCGGGGACGAGCGCGAAGATTATTCGGCAGCCTTGCAACGTCACTATAGAAATGGTCCGCCCGCGGATTGGAGCCAAAGCTACCTGACAGCCTATGCCTCTGCGCACCCGCATGAGGATTGGGCCGAGACAGCGGCACATCTGCTGCATCTTACCGACATAACAGACAGTTTCGTGTCGTCAGGGTTTTCGTCACCGGACATTCCCTATCCAGGCTGGGACGCTTATTCAGAGCCTGATGCCACAACACTGATACGGGTCGCGGTATCGGTCGTCATGGGGATCAACCACGTCAATCGCTCCATGGGTTTAGACGATATATATCCATTCTTTGTGTCTCATGCAGCGCAGCGCAAGCTCGCTTTCGTCCATGAATGGCTGCGCAGGGGCGCACAGGGTAGATGACCATCGACACGTTTTGAACTATTGCCTTCTTATTACGCTAGGATGGTCTTGTCAGATTAACTTGGCTTGAGGCAGGCAGGGGGCTTTCGTAGCCTCTAAGGATGACCAAGCGCTCGCCTTTCAAGTACTTCAAAACCGATCCCGAAATCATCCGCCTGGCGGTGATGCTCTATGTCCGGTTTGTCCGCAAAGAAGACGTTGGCACATACCGCGGCGAACGGCAGCTAGGAGCCCAAAGCGGACCTAGGTATGAAGGCTAGGGACGCCTTCGTCCAATTTTCAGGCAGCTTTGGCCCGGCACAGGCAGCTTGCCCGAATTGGGATGTCGGCACGCGCGACAGCTTGGTCA
>NZ_FNEB01000014.1 GCF_900100005.1 Lutimaribacter saemankumensis | reverse complement strand
AAACCTAGAGACGCGATATACAGACATCCAATCCGTCGAAAAACAGACCAAACCGCCCGCATATCTCTTCAGTATCATAACAATGTCAAACAGCGTGAGACAAAACAACAACCGGTTGCGCCCTAACTCGTCGGCGCGCCCGCCCGTTACTGCCTCTGTATATTTCCGCTTTGCTACCCTGTGTCGGGCGGTTCCGCGCCCCGGCGGCGATCGTGTGTCGCTGTCGGTGAGGGGCTATCTAGGCAATGCGCCGGACAAGCGCAAGAGCTTTTTTCGGGCTCTCGGCGTTTTTTCTGCTGCCGGCCTCAAAAGCACTGAAAAACAGGCATCGCCGGCACTGGATTTGCGGACATGCCGACCCGGCCCTGGCCGATCTTCGGCGGCGTCACTGCCGCCGGATGCACGGATTCGGAATCAACCGCCGCCCCGCGCCCCTGAAACGGCGATGGCGGCCACGGGATTCGCCGCAAGAGCGGCCGAATCCGATACGCGTGCGCGCGCCGCCATTTTTTCCATTTCCGCTCTGGACAGCCCGCGCGCACTCGCCTATTAGACCGCCACCCGCAGCGTCGCTGCACCCGTGCCCGGGTAGCTCAGGGGTAGAGCAGTGGATTGAAAATCCTCGTGTCGGTGGTTCGATTCCGCCCCCGGGCACCACTTTTCAAAGCAAAATCAATTAACTAGCCATCGCACAGTTTTCACTTCATGCGTTACACACTCATCGCACAGTTTTGCCGTGCGTTGAAGAAGCGCTTGGCGTGCTGAAAAGCTGTGTTGAACACAGTGTTTGGAATCAATGTGTTGGCCACAGCAAGTGGAACACAGCCTTTGCCCCACAGTAACTCGAACACGGTTTTCCCACACAGTCTTCTGCGCCGCTGTCCTATCAGGATTGGTCCAACATCTCATGTCGTAGGAAGTGAGAGCGTTAAAGCTGCCTGCATCTTAAAGCAGCGGGACGCAACGAAGACCTCGTCCCAATTCTATGGCACTGCAGATTATGGCCACGTTGGGGGCAAGTCTTCGGCGCTGGACGGGTGCCTGGACAATCCTAAATCGAGCTATGCGGGGAGCTCGAATCTTTTGGGGAATGCTGATACCCGAAATCCGCCGGATATTTCTTGCGCTGACACATCTTGCTGGAACTGACATCTGCGGGAAGTACTGAAGACATGCTGATAAGTCTCGACCTCCGCGGAGCGCCCGCAGATATGCAGCACGACTATTGGCAGCAAGTGTCGCCTGCTTCCTATCGGGTCGGCCGTGTGCCTAACGGCAACGGGTTGGACCTAAAGTCCAAACTTTGGGTGCTGGATGACATTGTTGCTAGCCAATTTTCAGCTAGCGCGCACCGCATTGACGCTGTGGCCGCAACACGTGGCAGGGGCAGAGCGCCCTATGTCAAAGTCCGGGTTTATGAAGCCGGTCATGCCGAAATCCAGGAGGCGTCGGGGCCCGGACACTATCTTTTGCGCCCGGGCGATGTTCATTTCATTGACCAATCACGCCCCTGGAGCGCCCGCTATGCCAGGCATAGCCAAAAGACGCTGATCATACCCCACGCACTTATCGGTTATCGCCCGTCAGAGCACCCGATCGCACGCACGATCAAAGGCACAACTCCAGCAGGCCGCATTTTGAATTATTCGATCAAGGCGTATTACGCGTCTCTGGAGAAAGGCGACGCCGACAATGCGGGCCTTTTGGCTGCCCTTGAGGCTGCACTGAATGGCGCTCTGGGTGTGAGTCGAAGGGCCGACGTAAGGGCGGCGACCATCACTGCCATGCGCCGTTTTGCTTTGGAAACCCCTATATCACAAGACGTGTCGGCGGAATCGGTGGCGAGGGACTTCGGAGTGTCGCGCGCCAGCGTTTTCCGAGCCTTCGCGGATGACGGTGGGCTTGGACGTTTCAGATTGGGAGTAAAGCTGGACCGCGCCCACGATGCCTTGGCTGGTCAGCCGCAACGGCGCGGCCATGTGAGCGAACTGGCCTCCGAGATGGGCTTCAGCTCTACGGCGCATTTCAGTGACGCATTCCAGAACCGTTTCGGGGTGAGACCCAGCGAGGCCAGCAAGCTGATCCCCAGCACATTGGTCCCGGACTTGGCGCCGGTTAACGATCCCAATGATCTCGAAGACACCTTGCGATGGTCTCTCAAAGCCATCGCGCGAACGACGGGCTAGGTCCGCGCGCGACCGGTCGTCAAATCTGAATTGTGAGACTCTGATGTAACGATCAGGACGCGGGAAGCTGTTAACTGCGGCTGCGCGTATGCATTCGCGGGGTCGTCAACAGCTTTACCGCGACGTTCGACTGTTCGTTTCCCCTCGGTATGTGCTGGCTCCTGAACATATCGAACATGACAAGGAAGAGATGACATATGAGAGCCAAGTTCATGATTGTGGCGTCCGCATTCGCGGTCTCTGGACTGTCAGGCTGTATCGACATGACCGACATTGGTGCGTCGGACCTGAACGCCGCCAATGCTCCGGATGCGCAGGCCCGTGCCGCCTGCGTGCGCGACGTTCGTGGCGTGACGGGTAACACGGATGTGGTGGTTCAGAGCTCCACGTTCTCAGAAGCAGGCACCGAGGTGATCCTGCTGGTTGGAGGAACAGGAACTTGGAACTGCATCGCATATCAGGACGGGACCACGGCGGGCATTATGTCGATAACGAACGAAGGCACCCTGTAAAGGGGCCTGAACACGACTGATGCGGAAGCGTTTGCTTTGGTGCCGATCGACTGCGGTGCTCCCGAGAAAAATGCGCAACTTTGGGTGAGAAACATGAAGCTAATTCAATTATTTGCATGCGCGTTCACTCTTGCATGTGTCCAGATAGCGGCTGCTCAGCAGGCTATCGTCGAGAGGATTCAATTTCCGGCCGGACAGAGCGGCACGACCATCAATGCGAGCCTGACAGGCTACGAAAGCGTCGAATACCTACTTGGCGCACGTGCTGGGCAACGCATGGTCGTCGAGATGTTCCCGTCGAACCCGTCGACCTATTTCAACATCTTCGCTCCAGGCAATCGTCCTGGCCAAGGCGCTGCGATGTACGTCGCGGCGACGAATGGGCTGAGGTTTGACGGAGTCCTGCCGAGCAATGGTGACTATAGGGTGCAGGTGTTCATCAATCGGAACGCGGCACGCCGCAACGAGAGCACAAATTATACGCTGAACGTTAGAATTGGGGGCGCAGCACCGAGTCAGGATTTCGCTGACGGCCTCTCCGGGGGCCCTGACTTCTGGGAGGTCTTCGGCGTGTCACAGAGTCTCAACGTCCGCGCGGCGCCCTCCACGAACGCCCAAGTGGTGATGGGGCTGCTGAACGGCACCGTCGTTCGCAATATGGGATGTCGGCGCAGTGAAGGCCGCGTTTGGTGCCAGGTCAGCCAGGTGGGCGGAGGTGTGACCGGCTGGGCAGCCAGCCAGTACCTGCGCGAGGCTGCTGCCCCGTCGGCATCCACCCGCCCTGCAGTAGATTCCGAAAACGTGATGCGTGTTGCCGGCGTGCCTTCGGACGACGTCTTGAACGTACGAAGCGGGCCGGGTACCGGGAACCCAATCGTGGGTGCATTGGCCAATGGTGACCCAGTCAACGTGATCGGCTGCCAACGCGCGGGAAATACGCGGTGGTGCGAGATCGAGATGATAACGGACATGCGCGAACGCGGCTGGGTCGCTGGCCGCTACCTGAGCGCGGCGGCAACATCTCCTCCAAACTCGCCCCCGGCCGTGTCTGTGCAAGAGCAGGCGTGTCTGCGTGCCGTGACCATCGAGACGAACAATCCCGATGTCGTTCTGCTTGGTTCCTCCTTCTCACAAGCCGGCACGGAGGTGTTGGTGGGTGTCGGACCGCAGCGCGCGCCGTGGCAGTGCATCGCCTATAGCGACGGCTCCACGACGCGTCCGATGTCGATGCGGAACTGAAGCTCACGACCGTGGCCCGTGCACTGGAGCGCGCGACGGGCCATACCTCCCATAAAAACTGAAACAGAAGGAAGAACTCTATGAATAAGGTAATCGTTGGACTCATCGGACTGGTTGTCGGTGCAGTCGGGGGTGCGGTCGTCGGGGGATCGCTCATCGGGGGCACGGCTGCCGGGATCGGGATTGGCACAGGGCTCAGCGCTGGCATCTGCTCGACGGTGCAGGCAGCGCAGGCCGAGGGCCTCGTGACGGCCGAACAGGTCGATCAGCTTCTCATGCGGGCTGCGCAGGAACTGGCCGGCACTGACGGGCTGCCCGAGGGCACGTCAGTCGTCGGTGGAGCTGCTGAATGTGCGGAGGTGATGGAATCGCTAAAGGCTGCCGCAAATTGATCTATTTCGGCGTTGCTCTCGTCTCGATCAGTTCAGCGGAGTACTGAAAGTGGAAGTCGTGCGGTGGAGGTTGTCAGTCGGAAAGACTGAAATTTCCGCCGCACGGCGATATTGACTGCAGCCGGACAGCTCAACGCTTGAGGGGCAGGTTATTCGAGATAGATTACATCGAAATCGGAAAAGATACTGACCCACTTCCTGAAGAGGAAACGCATGCTCCGCTTTCTCGCTGCTTTGTTCTTTGTGAAAGAGGCGGGTAATCCGGCAAAGCCTCTTAAGACTCTTTGCCTTTCGTTTTATCTCTTCCTAGCATGTATCTTTGTTACGATATCTGCGAGCGCAGTGCTCGCACAGTCCTCCCCCGACTGGTCGGGTCGCTGGGACACGTTCTGGCGTGACGGGGCGGCGGTAGTCGAGCTGCAGCAGGAAGGCAGCTCCGTGACCGGCACTTATGAGCCTGGCAGCGGTCTTATTGAGGGGCAGGTCGACGGGCAAATCTTGCGTGGCCGTTGGTTTGAGGATCAGGTCAGCGGGCAGCTAATCTTTGCAATCTCGGACGATGGCGGGAGTTTCACAGGACGCTTCGACACTGGAGAGTGGTGGAACGGACGCCGATCAGACGGGGCAGGTGAGCGCCTGATTACTGGCGATGCATCTCCACGGGAGACGCTCCAATCGATTGTCGCATCTGTGAGTGATTTCCTGATCGGCGGAGATGTGGACGCTCTGCGCTTTGCCCGGACTCTTCTCGAGTTCGAAGGAGGCGAAGCCCCGGCGAACACGCTGCGCCATCGCCAAGCGCTGCTTTGGGATATCATCGATCTGTCGACCTTCCGGGTTTACGATGCGCCAGCGCGTCCCGAAGCCGACATTGCCGCGTTCACTATCGCGCTTGATGGAACCGAGGCGTCCTACGATTTGCGATTCGTGCGAGCTGGTGACGGCGGTTGGCGACTACTTGTAGAGGACGCGGAAACTCTTTCAGCTGCCCTCAGGCGCTATCTCAACGCGCTTGGTGAGCCCAACGTGGCTGCAGCCAAGACCGCCATGGAGAATTCCCCGCGCGGCGTCATGCAAAGGTTCCTGTTCGGGATTCATGATTGGGACGGGGCGGGACGGGAAGCGGTTTTGTCGACGCTGGACCTGTCCATGCTGCCTGACCACCTGCACAGTGCGGAAGGACCATTGTTGGCGGACTATCTGAAGAACGTCCTCGACCGCGCCGGTTTTGTCTTCCTTCAGGAGATTCCCAACAATCCAAATCGGACAACGCCCTATGTCCACTATGCGCATCCTGTTGGGGACATTGTGATCGCGCGGATGCCGGCGGAGGACGAAGATGCGCCCGACCGATGGGCTTTGGATGCAGAAACACTGCGCAACTTGCCTGCGCTCTATTCGGCTATGCAAAGCCTTCCAATGGCCGAAGGCATCCCGCCGAGCCAACCGCTGACACAGTTCTTCTCTCTGCGAGAGCGCATCCGGGATACGTCCCCAGCCCTACTAAACCGCGCTGTGGTGATAGAGAACTGGCAATGGCTGGCGATCCTGCTGATGGTTGTGGCTGCCTCCGTTTTGGCTGCACTTCTCGGTCTTCTGGCACCAAAGACACGGGCCGAAGCCGACGATGACGCAGCCGATGCACCTGCTCTTCAAAGCAAAGGCCTGGTTCAGGCGGCAAGGCTGACCCTCGGCAGTCTGGTACTTGTTTGGGGCTTCAGCATAATTGGGATCATTGAGACGCCGCTCGCCGCGCTGCACACGCTCGTCTCTGTAGCGGCGGTCATAGGTGCGACCTGGTTCGCAGTCCTCGCGACCGGCATGATAGGAACCTTCTTTCAGCGCAGGGCTGCGTCTACAGTAGGTTATGCCGATGAGATCGTAACCGCGATGGCGATCGGCATCATCAAACTGACCTTGATTACGGTAGGTTTGCTTCTGCTCGCAGAAATCGTCGATCTTCCTTACGAGGGCGTTCTGGCGGGTTTGGGTGTTGGTGGCCTCGCCCTGGCATTTGCAGCACGCGAGACGGTGTCGAACGTACTCGGCGGGATACTTCTCCTCACCGACCGGCCCTTCCGGCGTGGCGATCTGATCGAGACTCACGGTCAACTCGCAACGGTCGAGACTGTTGGCATACGCTCCACGCGGCTAAAGCGGCTCGACGACACTGTGATGATCATCCCAAACGCCCAGTTGAGCGATCAGGTCATCGTGAACTGGGGATTGCGCGTACGCCGTCGTATCGACCTCTCGATTGGTTTGACCTACGACACCCCGCGCCAGAAATTGGATCAGTTCATCGAAGAACTGCGCGCCATGATTTTGCGGCAACCAAGCGCTGATGCCAAAGACTGCTATGTGGGGCTAAAGGACTTTGGAGAGTCCGCCATTGAGATCGAGTGCCGGTGTTTTGTATTCGTCTCCAACTACGACGATCAGGTGGCGGTGCGCTCTGCCCTCATTGCAGACATTGTGGATTTGGCGAAGCAGGTCGGGGTGAGCTTCGCCTTCCCGACCAGGACGATCCAAATTGTCAAAGAAGAGACGTGAAATCATTGGAAGTTTTTTTGGGTGGTTATTCGTCGGCCAACGACATTTCTCGGTATTGGATTTCGTTAAGCCTGCAGGCCGCGTCCTGACACCACTTTTCAAGCTTGGGATTGAAAATCCTCGTGTCGGTGGTTCGATTCCGCCCCCGGGCACCACTTTCCAAAGACACTGTTCCGCAGCGGGCCCGACGCGAAACCGCAGAGCCTGTGACAGAACCCGTTCGACCGGCGTTCTTGCAGTCAGCCCTTCAGGCCATCCATTTGCCCAGGCGGCGTTTGAACCTCTTGTGCTTGGGCAGGTACCACAGAGCCATCCCGCTCAAGCCGAAGACGATCAGCGCAAGCGACGTGATGTCGGCCAGGATCGTGCCCAGGCTCCAGCCCAGCCAGCCGGTGCGGTGGAACACCCCGAACACGTAGTTCCAGTATATCTTGCGCCCGACCAACGTGCCGTCCGGGGCGTAGTGCAGATTCTTCAGCCGCGACTTCACGTAGTAATGCCCGGTATTGACCGCGACGATGATCTGCCCGGCCTCGCGCTCGAACCGAATGGCGTCATGGCCGTGATAGACGACCTCGCTCACGCTCGTCATCGGGCTGTCCGGCCAATATCGCTGTGCGATGCCTGACGCTTGCTCCTCGGTCAGGGGGGGAGGGGAGCGTCGCGAACCGGTCTCCGACGTCTTCGTAGCTGACCAGCGGCAGGACCGACCGGATCGCCTGACCATGGTTAAGGTAGAAGCCCGTGAACCCGAACAGGATGACCCAGGGCAATGCAATCAGGCCCAGCCACGAATGCAACGTACGAAGGAACTTGAGAGTGGCCGCCATGCAAACACCTTTCCACACAGGCCGCGACCGGCCCTACGGACAGGATGCCGGTCACCATCAGCCCGATGATGCCACACGCCGCGCGGATATGCACTCTGCCGTGGGCGCGACGCTCAACCGCACTTGCTGTGGCCACAGCTCATGCAGGTCATGCAGCCCTCGACCATGCGCATTTCGTACTGTCCGCAGCTCGGGCAGGCCTTGCCGCGATTGCCCTCCATGTTCACGACCTGGGCCTGCGGGTCCGATTTCAGGCCCATCCCCTCGCCTTCGAGGAACCCGATCGAGATCATGTGACGCTCCAGCACGCCGCCGATCGCGGCCAGGATCGACGGAATGTACTTGCCGTTCTGCCAGGCCCCGCCGCGCGGATCGAACACCGCCTTCAGTTCCTCGACGACAAAGGACACGTCCCCGCCCCGCCGGAACACCGCCGAGATCATCCGCGTCAGCGCCACGGTCCAGGCGAAATGCTCCATGTTCTTCGAGTTGATGAACACCTCGAACGGGCGGCGGTGGCCGTTGATGATGATGTCGTTCACCGTCAGGTAGATCGCGTGCTCGCTGTCGGGCCATTTCAGTTTGTAGGTCGACCCCTCCAGCGCCTGCGGGCGGTCCAGCGGCTCGGACATATAGATCACGTCGGCGCCCTGATCGGCCTCGGGCGCCTTTTCGCTGCCCTCGCTCACGCTCAGGACGCTGCCCGTGACATCGTTGGGGCGATAGGTCGTGCAGCCCTTGCAGCCGGTTTCATAGGCCTGCAGGTAGACGTCCTTGAACGCGTCGAAATCGATATCCTCGGGGCAGTTGATCGTCTTGGAGATCGACGAGTCCACCCATTTCTGCGCCGCCGCCTGCATCTTGACGTGGTCGAGAGGCGCCAGCGTCTGCGCGTTCACGAAATAATCCGGCAGTTCGGCATCACCGAATTTCTCGCGCCACATCTGCACGGCATAATCCACCACCTCTTCCTCGGTGCGGCTGCCGTCCTTCTGCAGAACCTTGCGGGTATAGCTGTAGGCAAAGACCGGCTCGATCCCCGAGCTCACGTTGCCGGCATAAAGGCTGATCGTGCCGGTCGGCGCGATCGAGGTCAGCAGGGCGTTGCGGATCCCATGCTCGGCGATCGCCGCGCGCACGTCCTCGTCCATCATCTGCATCGTGCCGGACGCCAGGTATTTCTCGGCGTCGAACAGCGGGAACGCCCCCTTTTCCCTGGCCAGCTCCACGCTCGCCAGATAGGCCGCGCGCGCAATGCGCTTCAGCCATTCCTCGCATTTCTCCGCCGCCGCGTCGCTGCCATAGCGCAGCCCCACCATCAGCAGCGCGTCGGCCAGCCCGGTCACGCCCAGGCCGATCCGGCGCTTGGCCTGCGCTTCCTGCGCCTGCGCCTCCAGCGGAAACTTCGACGCGTCCACTACGTTGTCCATCATCCGCACGGCGGTCGCCACCAGCTCGTCGAGCTGCGCACCGTCGATCTCGGCGCCTTCCTCGAACGGGCGGTCCACCAGCCGCGCCAGGTTGATCGACCCCAGCAGGCACGCGCCATAGGGCGGCAGCGGTTGCTCGCCGCACGGGTTGGTGGCCGAGATCGTTTCGCAATAGCTCAGGTTGTTGGCCTCGTTGATCCGGTCGATGAAGATCACCCCCGGCTCGGCATAGTCATAGGTCGCGCGCATGATCTTGTTCCAAAGGTCGCGCGCCTCGAGGGTGTGATAGACCTTGCCGCCAAACGTCAGCTCCCACGGGCCGTCCGCCTTGACCGCCTCCATGAAGGCGTCCGTCACCAGCACCGACAGGTTGAACATGCGCAACCGTGCCGAATCCGACTTGGCGGTGATGAAATCCTCGATATCCGGGTGGTCGCAGCGCATCGTCGCCATCATCGCGCCCCGGCGCGACCCCGCCGACATGATCGTGCGGCACATCGCATCCCACACATCCATGAACGACAGCGGCCCCGACGCATCCGCCGCCACCCCGTGCACCGCGGCCCCGCGCGGCCGGATGGTGCTGAAATCATACCCGATCCCGCCGCCCTGCTGCATGGTCAGCGCGGCCTCTTTCAGCATGTCGAATATCCCGCCCATGCTGTCGGGGATCGTGCCCATGACGAAACAGTTGAACAGCGTCACGTCCCGGCCCGTGCCGGCGCCCGCCGTGATCCGTCCCGCAGGAAGGTATTTGAAATCCTCCAGCGCGTGAAAGAACCGGTCCTCCCATTTCGACGGGTCTTTTTCCACCGCCGCCAGCGACCGCGCGATGCGCCGCCAGCTATCTTCGACCGTGCGGTCGATCGGGGCACCATCGGCCTGTTTGAAACGGTATTTCATGTCCCAGATTTGTTCGGCAATCGGGGCGGCGAAACGGGTCATGGCGCGAATCCTCGTCGGCGTTTGCGATGGAAGGCACCCAGAATGCCTGAAAGACGCGATTTGCACAACTGGTTGAAGCTGAATTTGCACAGGCTACCATATACAGCGTCGCTTGTGGGGGAATCTGTGGATAAGTCGATGCACCTGGTAAAGCTCAGCGCCGGAACGGAAAGCGTGGACAGCCTCGAGGCTTGGCAGGATCAGTTCCGCCAGCGTTTCGAAGACGGCCTGCCGCGCCACGTCACCCGCATGTGGCCCAAGCGCGAGGCCGAAATTCTCGACGGCGGATCGATCTACTGGGTCATCAAGGGGCTGATCCAGTGCCGGCAGCGCATCCTGCGCATGGACGAGGTCGACCGCGGCGACGGCATCCGCCGCTGCGCGCTTGTCCTCGACCCGACGCTGGTGCGCACCATGACCGCGCCGAAACGCGCATTCCAGGGCTGGCGCTACCTCAAACCCGCGGACGCCCCGCCCGACCTGCCGCAAAACCGCCAGAACGAGGACGCATTGCCACCCGCGCTGGCGGGCGCGTTGGCCGACATCGGGGTCATCTGACCCCGGTCGCGCTTCTGCGTATCATTCGGCCCCCGGCACCGAAATCAGGACATATCCGCCGATCCGGTCGACCTCGTCGCCACCGAACTCTTCCAGGATCTCGGCAAGGCCCGCGCTGCCCGCAGGACACCCCACCAGCCAGCGCGTATGATCGAGGTAATTCACCGTCGCCGCGCTTTCACCGACCAGGCGGCACGGATCGTCATCCCCCCTGAAGCCCCGCATCAACGGCAGGTCTGCGGGCGCGCCCGAATCCGGCGACAGGTAGCGCGCATTGACCCAGCCCAGAATCGCGCCGCCCTGCGATATCGCGCACCATTCCGGCAGATCGGCGCGGTTGGCGGCGTCGGGCGCGGGCTTGACCAGGGCGCAGACCTCCTTGCTCAACCCGCCGGACCCGTTCGGCAATTGCGCCACCACCTCAAAGCGGGTCGACGGTCCGGCCCGCACGTTCAGGAAATCGTCCGCGGCAACGCCCGTCACGCGGAACGGGTCCGCCATCGCGGGACCGGCCAGCATCAGGCCCACGGCCATCCAACAACGCAACATCGCGCTTCTCCTTTTTCACCGGCACGATCCTGCCACATGACAGGCACACGGTCGAGCCACGGACAAAGGCGCGGAATACCGCCGAAAACACCGCCCGGCACGCCGGAAAACGCGCGCTTCTTCGCTTATCGCGATCCCGTGAATACGCGTTACCGGACCAAGGGTTGTATCGTCTGCAAATCACATATGTCACGCAGACGGGCAGTGAATTCCTGACCCGCGAAACGCCCGGTGCGCAAAACCCGCGACCGGAGCCAGGAAAAACGAAAGGATGGAACGATGCGCAACACAATGACAGCACTCGCCACCGCAACCGCGCTCACCGCAGCGCCCGCTTTTGCCGGCAACATGGATGCACCCGCACCCGCGCCGGCCGTCGAACCGATGCAGCAGGCCGTCCCGATGGGCGTCGACTGGACCGGTGGATATGTCGGCGGACAGATCGGTTATGGCGATGTAGACACCAACGCCGGCGTCAGCGGCGACGGCGGGATCGGCGGTCTTGTCGCCGGTTACGACTACGACTTCGGCAGCTACGTGCTCGGCGGCGGTCTGGACTACGACTTCGCCAGCATCGACGTCGGCGGCGCCACCACGCTGGAAAACGTGGCACGCCTCAAACTGCGTGGCGGCTACAAGATCGGCAATGGCCTCGCATACGCGTCGGCCGGTCTCGCCCGCGCTGAAACGGATACGCTGGGCAACGACAACGGCTACTTCGTCGGTGTCGGCTACGAGCACATGGTTAGCGACAACTTCTCGGTCGGCGGCGAAGCCCTGTACCACAAGTTCGATGATTTCAACAGCTCCGGCATCGATGTCGACGCCACCACGGTTCAGCTGCGCGGCACGTTCCGCTTCTGATCGCGGCAACAGCCCCGGCTTACCTCGGGCCATCGCGCGTCACCGCGCGGTGGCCTTTTTCAATCCAGCGCAAGCTGCCGGGACAACCCCGCCAGAACCTCGCGTTCGCCATCCGTCACCCCGGCGCCGCGCGCCCGGAACAGCGTGGCCTCGCTCTGCAGCACCAGCCCGTCGGACAGAACCTTCAGGTGGTTCGCCCGCAGCGTATCCCCGGTCGAAGTGATATCGGCCACCGCCTCGGCGGTTTCGTTCTTCACCGTGCCTTCGGTCGCGCCCTGGCTGTCGACCAGCTGGTAATCGGCCACCCCGTGATCGCGCAGGAATTCCCGCACCAGCCGGTGATACTTGGTGGCGATCCGCAGCCGGAAACCGTGCGCCGCCCGGAACGCCGCCGCCGCCGCATCCAGATCGTCCAGCGTATCGACATCCACCCAGGCCGCCGGCACCGCGATCACCAGATCCGCATGGCCGAACCCCAGCCCCGCCAGCTCTTCGACCTTCTGCTCCCAGCCACCCAGCTTTTCGCGCACCAGGTCGGTGCCCGTCACGCCCAGATGAATCCGCCCCGCCGCCAGCTCGCGCGGGATCTCGCCCGCCGACAAAAGCACCAGCTCGACCCCGTCGATCCCTTCGACCGCCCCGGCATATTCCCGGTCCGAGCCGGAACGGGACAGCACGATCCCGCGCGTCCCGAACCAGTCGAAGGTCTTTTCCATCAGCCGCCCCTTGGACGGCACACCCAGCTTGATCGTCATGCCTGCCTCCCAAGCTCGAGCAGCAGACCGGGCCGGATCACACCCCCCACCGCCGGGATGGCGTCGCCCTGCCCCAGAACCCGCGTCAGCGCGTCATAGCGCCCGCCGGTCGCGACGGGCGGCAGGTCGGGCCGGGTTTCGGCGTAAAAGCCGAACACGAACCCGTCGTAATATTCCATGTTGGTCCGGCCATAGCTCGCCTCGAAATCCAGGCCGTCCACATCCACGCCCCGCGCCCGCAACGCCGCCATCCGCGCCGCAAGCTGCTCGACCGCGGGCGCGATCACCGGCATGTCCACCGCGATGTCGCGCAAACGCTCCAGCGCATAGGGCAGCGTTTCGCGCACCGACAGGATCGTGTCGATCAGCGCCACCTCGTTTTCCGGTATCGGCGGGGCGGCGGCATCCTCGTGCAGCGCATTGATCCGCGCGGCGATCTCGCGCCGGGTGCGCAGCCCGATCATCGGCGCGCAATCGGCGAACGGGTCCGCCGCCGCCAGCAAAGCGGCCCGCGCGGGCGGCACCGGCGTGCGGCCCGCAAAACGGTCGATCAGCGCACGAAACCGGCGCGGCCGCCAGATATGGCGCATCAACGCGGCCTTGCGCCGTCCGGTCGTGTTCAACGCACCGACCGCGGCCTTCAGAATGCCGATATCGCCCGTCGCCGCGCGCAGCGGCGCGCCGTCCAGCGCCTCGGCGATCAGCGCGAACACCTCGGCATCCGCCGCCGCCAGGTTCGAGCCGTCGAAAACCTCGTATCCCACCTGCGCATATTCGCTGGCGCGCGTGGCATCGTCCTCCTGCCGGCGAAAGACCGGCCCGGCATAGGTATAGCGCGCAGGCTCGGCCCCGTGCTCCATGTGCATCTGCACCACCGGCACGGTGAAATCCGGGCGCAGCATCTGCTCGCCGCGCAGCGCGTCGGATGTCACATAGGCGCGCCCGCGGATATCCTCGCCATAGAGGTCCAGCAACGTGTCCGCCGGTTGCAGGATCGAACATTCCACCGGCACCGCACCGGCCTGCGTGAACATCTCGCGCAGGCGGGCCGCCTCGCGGGTTTCGGATGCCAGCGGGGTCATAGCCCGTGCGCGTCCAGGATTTCACGCACCTTGGCGACCAGCTGATCGCGCGGCACCTCGAACTGGCTGGGCCGGTCCTTCCATTCCTCCAGCGTCGCGGTCTCGGCGATCTGCGCACCCAGGATCAAATCCTTGATCTGCACCACGCCATTGGCCTTTTCGTCGCCGCCCTCGATCACCGCGACGGGCGAATGCCGCCGGTCGGCATATTTCAACTGGTTGCCGAAATTCTTGGGATTCCCGAGATAGACTTCGGCGCGGATACCAGCCTGCCGCAACTCACCGACCATCGCCTGGTAATCGGCCATCCGGTCGCGATCCATCACCGTCACGACAACCGGCCCGACCTCGCGCGCCTCGATCCGGCCCTTCTCGCGCAGCGCCGCCAGCAGCCGGTCGACCCCGATGGACACGCCGGTCGCCGGCACCGCCTGCCCCGTAAAGCGCTTGACCAGATCGTCATAGCGCCCACCGCCCGCGACCGAGCCGAACTGCCGCTTGCGGCCCTTCTCGTCGAAGATTTCAAAGGTCAGCTCGGCCTCGAACACCGGCCCGGTGTAATAGCCGAGGCCACGCACCACCGACGGGTCGATCACGATCCGGTCGGGGCCATAGCCCTGGGCCGCCAGGAGGTCGGCGATCTGTTCCAGCTCGTCCACACCTTCGGCACCAATGACGCTTTCGCCAATCGCGCTGCGCAGGTTGGTTAACGTTTCCGCGGGTGTCTCTGCTTTTGCCGTAAGGAACTTTATTACTCTTGCGGCCGAGGACTCCGTAAGCCCTACGCCCTCAATAAATGCGCCTGATGCGTCTTCGCGGCCTTCGGTAAGAAGTTGCATAACGCCATCTTCGCCAACTTTGTCGAACTTATCGATTTGGCGCAGCACATCTAGCTTTGAAATGCTTTCAATGTTGCGACGCACCATCTCCGAATATAGTGCTTCTGCTGCCTGATTTACGGTCATTGGACGTGTATTCAATAGCAAGTCATCGCTAAGCCCAATCGCCTCCAGCACCCCGTTCAGAACCTTGCGGTTGTTCACCCGCACCACGTAATCGCCGCGCGGAATGCCCACCTCTTGCAGCGTGTCGGCCAGCATCGCGCAGATTTCCGCATCGGCGGCGACCGAGCCGCTGCCAACCGTATCCGCATCGCATTGATAGAACTGGCGATACCGCCCCGGCCCCGGCTTTTCGTTGCGCCAGACCGGTCCCATCGCATAGCGGCGGTAGGGCGTGGGCAGGTCATTGCGGTGCTGTGCATAGACGCGTGCCAGCGGCGCGGTCAGGTCATAACGCAGCGCCAGCCAATCGCCCTCGTCCTCCTGCCAGGCGAACACGCCCTCGTTCGGGCGATCCACGTCGGGCAGGAACTTGCCCAGCGCCTCGACCGTCTCGACCGCGCTCGATTCCAGGGCGTCGAACCCGTAGCGATGATAGACCCCGGCAATCGTGCGCAGCATCTCGGCACGGGTGGTTACCTCGTGCCCGAAATAGTCACGGAATCCCTTCGGCGTTTCGGCCTTGGGACGGGGGGCTTTCTTCTGCTTCGCCATGGGCGTTGTCCTTGCGTCGGAAACTCGGCCCGCGTCTAGCGCACCCCCCCTGAAAGGGCAAGCGATCCGGGCGGCAACGGCGCATGCCGTCACCGGGTTAACGACCGCGCGGTTTCGGGGCCAAACCGCACGGTTTTCGCGGCAGTGGTAACATGACACCCCAAACCAGGACCGCTTTCGGCCGGACCGGGCGCTGGCCCTGCCGGAAACCGCGCGGTTTACCGTCGGAACCGCGCGAATGGCGGTATCAATTTACCCCAAACCGCGCGCTTTTCGGGCGGGATCGCGCGGTTAACGCGCCGCACGGCTCAGATTTCGTCGAAGTCCCCACCGCGTCCGCGCCCCTGCGAAAACCGCGCCGCCCCCGCCTGCCCTTCGGATTTGAAGGCAGCGGCAGACCGCCATTCGCGCCGCAACGCCTCGGCCAGTTCCGCCCCCGGCATGCGCGCCGAAAGATGGTCCGCGCGCATGCAGGCTTGCGGGAACCGCGTCAGGCTGCGCGCCAGAATAATGGCGTTTTCCAAGGCTTTACCCGGCTCCGTCACCCGGTCGGCCAGCCCCATCGCCTGCGCCTCGGACGCGCCGACGGGCCGGCCCGTCAGGATCAGGTCATTGGCCCGCCCCTGCCCCAGGATACGCGGCAGCCGCACCGTGCCGCCATCGATCAGCGGCACCCCCCAGCGCCGGCAGAACACGCCGAAAACCGCGCTGCTCGACGCCACCCGCATGTCGCACCAAGCCGCCAATTCCAACCCACCCGCCACCGCGTGCCCTTCGATCGCGGCGATGACGGGCTTGGACAGCATCAGCCGCGACGGCCCCATCGGCCCCGGCATCGGCTGACCGGCGGGATCGCTCCAATCATTAGGAATATCAAGACCTTGCAGCCATTCATCCGCACGCCCGTCGGCGGCAGTCTTCAGGTCGAAACCGGCGCAGAACGCGCCTCCGGTGCCGGTCAGGATGGCCACGTCCAGACCGTCATCCGCCTCGAAATCGAGAAAGGCGCGATAGAGTGCGCGGGCCGTGTCGGGATCGACCGCATTGCGCTGTGCGGGCCGGTCGATACTGACCACCAGCACCCGGTCCAGACGTTCCATTGTCACCGTCATGATCCCCTCCTCATTTTTGCAGACACTCTGCCATTCCCCGCGCGGCACCGCCATGGTAACGTCCCGTTCCGCACCGCAGACGGAGACCATTATGGAACATCTGGAAGAGAAGCTCGCCCACCTGATCCGCACAGTCGACGACCTGTCGGACACGGTTGCAAGCCAGCAGGCCGAGATCGACCGCCTGACCCGTCGCGTCGCCATGTTGATGGAGCGTGAAGCCGCCCGCGAGGCCGAAGGCACCGGTGGCATCGTGCTGGGCGACGAGCGCCCGCCGCATTACTGATGGCGCGTCTGACTCTAACCGCCTGATTTCACGTCCCGTGCTACGACCCGGCCATCATGGACCAGGATGGTGGCCCAGCGTGGGCTGTCTCCGAAATGCTCGTAGACCGAGATGAACGCGGTGTCCCGTTCCAGCCGCGACACACGCGACCCGCAGGGTTTGTTTCTGCCAACCCCGCAGACTGTGCGCTTGATCTTTTCATAGGCCTTGTCGGTGTCGCTGTAAGGCAGTGACTTGGCTGGCGCACCATAACGCAGCTGTTCATGCATCGCCGGGCTGCCGAACAACGCCAGCGCGCCGGTGAACTGGCGCGCACAGCCATCGGGAAAACCGGTCAGAAAGAACGTATGCGGGGCCGTGTTGCCCGGATCGCTGTCGAAGAGGCGATATACAGGGTGGCTTTCGGGGTATTTCGCCACCTCACGGCCCATCTGGCGGCGGGGGATGTCGCAGGCTCGCGCGACAATACCGTATGGCAACTGCACCCCCGGGGTCGCGAGGCGGCCATCCGGGGCATTGGGATCGAGCGAGGCGACCTCGACACCTTCGTCCGCATCATCGCGCCCGGCATTGGCGAACAGCCCGAACAGCCCCCGGCGCTGCACGGGCTGCGCTGCGGTTTCCGATGGCGTGCCGTCTGTGGCCGTTTCGGTCGCGGCGGTCTCTGACAGCCCTGTTTCGGGGGACGGTTCGCCTTTCCGCTCCTCGGCGGCGTCGGCGGGACGGAGAAAAGCCAGCAGGCCGCTGCGGCGCGGCGTGGCCTCTTTGGCGGGATCGGCAGTATCGGCTTCGGTCTCGGACCCCGAAACGTCATCGGGCGTCGGCCGGGGTGCGGTCGTCCGGGGCCGCAACAGCCGCGCGAACAGACCGCCCTGTGTTTCCGCCTCGGCCTCGGAGGCCGGTTCCGCCATTTCGACCGTCGCGGGCGCCTCGGCCAGTTCGACCTCGGACAGGCGCGCGACGCGGTCGAACGGATTGGCGCAGCCTGCCAGGGCAAGCACCGCCGCACAGAGGACGATGGTCGGCTTCAAATCGAATTTCTCCCCGTCTCGTTGTCCGGGTTGATAGCGCAGACAGGCGGTTCGCGTCCAGCGACCCTTATCCGGCCAGCCGAAACAGGCCTAGACTTCCTGCACTTCGAGCACCCCGGCAAGCGACCTGATCGCACCCTTGATCTGCGGATTGACCGGGTATTCGACGCCGGTGTCGATCTCGACCTCGCCGGGCAGGTCCGGGTTCAGCAGGCAGAAATGGATCGGTCCCCTGCCCACGCCACGCACGGTTTCGGCCGCCCGAGAAAGCACGTTGTCGACTTGCACGATGGCGGCGGGGTCATCCACGAATATACGCAGACCTGCCGCGCCGGCATCAGCCACGATCCCGTCCATGGGCGCGACGGATCGGCCCATCGGATCGAACTGCCCTTCGTTGAACCGCGCCTCGAGCGTCATCACCACCTGGTTGGTCTGCTCGAACACCTGGCGGGTCGCTTCGAAATCGTCGCAGAACATCACCATGCCCGCGACCTGGCCGGTCGGGTCCGAGATGTTCATGCGGAAAAACCGCGTGCCCCTGCCCGATTTGCGTTCCTGCAGGCCCGACACCAGAACACCGACCTTGGCGATTGCCGCGCCTTCGCGTTCGGCCTTTTTCTGAAGCTCTTCGAGCGTGAGAACGTTCTTGCGCTTGAGCGCGGGCAGGTAGTCGTCAAGCGGATGACCAGACAGGTAGAACCCGATGGCCTTGTGTTCCTCGGCCAGGCGGTCGACCGGCAGCCAGTCTTCGGCAGGGGACAGGCGCGGTTCGGGCAGGTCGTCGCCCGCCTCGCCGAACAGCGACACCTGGCTGGAGCTTTTCTGCTCATGGATGGCGGCGGAATAGCCGACCAGTGCATCGAGGCTGTCAAAGACACGCCGCCTGTTGGGATCGAGCTGGTCGAACGCGCCCGAGCGCGCCAGCATTTCCAGCGGCCGCTTGCCGATGCGTTTCAGGTCGACCCGGCGGGCGAAATCGAACAGCGTCGCAAAGGGCTTGTCGCCGCGCGCCGCGGTGATCAGGCGCATCGCCTCGAGCCCCACGTTCTTGAGCGCGCCCAGCGCATAGACCAGCCGCCCGTCCTGCACGTCGAAGGTTTCGAGGCTACGGTTCACGCAAGGCGGCACGATTTCGATATCCAGCCCGCGCCGCACCTCTTCGGCGTAGATCGCCAGCTTGTCGGTGAGGTGAATATCGCAGTTCATCACACCGGCCATGAATTCGACCGGGTGGTTCGCCTTGAGCCACGCAGTCTGGTAGCTGACCACCGCATAGGCCGCGGCGTGCGACTTGTTGAAACCGTAGTTGGCGAATTTCTCCAGCAGGTCGAAAACCTCGGTCGCCTTTTTCTTTTCGACCCCGTTGGCCGCGGCGCCGGCCTCGAATTTCGGGCGTTCGGCGTCCATCGCCTCCTTGATCTTCTTGCCCATCGCGCGGCGCAGCAGGTCCGCGCCGCCAAGGCTGTAGCCGGCCATCTCCTGCGCGATCTGCATCACCTGTTCCTGGTAGACGATGATGCCCTGGGTTTCCTCGAGGATGTGGTCGATCAGCGGATGGATCGAGGCGCGCTCCTTGAGCCCGTTCTTGACCTCGCAATAGGTGGGGATGTTTTCCATCGGACCCGGACGATAGAGCGCGACAAGAGCCACGATGTCCTCGATGCAGGTGGGTTTCATGCGGCGCAGCGCATCCATCATGCCCGAGCTTTCCACCTGGAACACCGCAACTGTTTTCGCACTGGCGTAAAGCTTGTAGGTCGCCTCGTCATCCAGAGGGATGGCGCCGATATCGTCGACGGCCTCTTCTGGCGGGTCGTAAAGCTGCGTGCCGTCCGCCGCGATATGCAGGTGCCGCCCACCCCGGCGGATCAGATCGACCGCGTTCTGCACGACGGTCAGCGTTTTCAGACCGAGAAAGTCGAACTTCACCAGCCCGGCCTGTTCCACCCATTTCATGTTGAACTGCGTGGCCGGCATGTCCGAGCGCGGATCCTGGTAGAGCGGGACCAGACGGTCCAGCGGGCGGTCGCCGATGACCACGCCGGCCGCGTGGGTCGAGGCGTTGCGCAACAGCCCCTCGACCTGCATGCCGTAATTGAGCAGGCGGTCCACGACCTCTTCGTTGCGGGCTTCCTGGCGCAGGCGTTCCTCCTGCTTCAGCGCCTCGGCGATCGACACCGGCTTGACCCCTTCGACGGGGATCAGCTTCGACAGCCGGTCGACCTGGCCATATGGCATTTGCAGAACCCGCCCGATATCGCGCACCGCCGCCTTGGACAAAAGCGCGCCGAAGGTGATGATCTGCCCCACCTTGTCGCGGCCGTATTTTTCCTGGACGTAGCGGATCACCTCTTCGCGGCGGTCCATGCAGAAGTCGATGTCGAAGTCGGGCATGCTGACCCGCTCGGGGTTCAGAAAGCGTTCGAACAGCAGGCTGTAGCGCAGCGGATCAAGGTCGGTGATCGTCAGCGCGTAGGCCACAAGGCTACCCGCGCCCGAGCCCCGGCCGGGGCCCACGGGAATGCCCTGTTCCTTGGCCCATTTGATGAAGTCGGCCACGATCAGAAAATAACCCGGAAAGCCCATGCCCTCGATGATGCCCAGTTCGAATTCCAGGCGCTTTTCGTATTCCTCCACTGGCGCGGCATGCGGGATGACCTTGAGCCGCGCCTCCAGCCCCTCTTTTGCCTGGCGGCGCAGTTCCTCAACCTCGTCATCGGCGAATTTCGGCAGGATCGGATCGCGCTTTTCGGCCTTGTAGGCACAGCGGCGCGCGATTTCGACGGTGTTGTCGATCGCTTCGGGCAAGTCGGCGAAAAGCGTGACCATCTCCTGCTGCGACTTGAAATAATGCTGCGGCGTCAGGCGGCGGCGCGGTTCGGACTGATCGACATAGGCGCCTTCGGCGATGCAGATCAGCGCGTCATGCGCCTCGTACATGTCGGGTTTGGGAAAATAGACATCGTTCGTCGCCACCAGCGGCAGGTTCATCGCATAGGCCATCTCCACGAAACCGCGTTCGGTTTTCTGTTCAGCCTGCGGAAGCCCCCCCTCTTCGGGGTGGCGTTGCAATTCGACATAGAGCCGGTCGGGATAGATCGCGGCCAGCCGCTGCATCAACACCTCGGCACGGTCGCGCGCCCCTTCCTGCAGCAGCATCCCCACCGGGCCGTTCGGCCCACCTGACAGGCAGATCAGCCCGTCGGAAAACTCGGCCAGTTGTTCCAGCGACACCTGTGGGTCTTCGCCACCCTTGCCCACATAAAGGCAGGTGGACAGACGCATCAGGTTTTCATAACCGGTTTCGTTCTGCGCCAGCAGCACCACGCCGGCGGGCGGTTTGGGGCGCTGGCCCGGCTGCGGCTCATCATAGGTAAGGTCGACCTGGCAGCCGACAATCGGCTGGATGCCCGCGCCGCTGGCGGTGACGGAAAACTCCAGCGCGCAAAACATCGAGTTGGTATCCGTGACCGCCACGGCGGGCATCTGCATGTCTTCGCACAGACCGGGCAGCTTTTTCAGCCGCACGGCGCCTTCCAGCAGCGAATATTCGGTGTGGACCCTGAGATGAATGAATCGCGGAGAGGTGCTCATGCCGACACAATATGTGGGGTCGTGCCCCGCGAAAAGACCGGAATCTGACCAATGGGCGCAAAGCTGCGCCCTCGATGCGCGTTTTTTCTTGCCAAGCGCGCCCTGCCTTGCCTAGCCTTGGTTCCACAACAGGGAATTCGCGTGCTTTCTACGCCGCATCGAGGGCGCGCACCCCGGTAAAAGCCGGGGCAAATCTGGTAAGGCGGCAGGTTAACACCCCATGGATATCACCTTTCTTCTGAACGGAGAGAGAGTGGAGTTGCGCGACGTCGACCCGACGATGACCGCGCTTGACTGGCTGCGCGAAACGCGCGGCCTGACCGCCACGAAAGAGGGCTGCAACGAAGGCGATTGCGGCGCATGCACGGTGATGGTGACCGATGCGCAAGGCGCCCGCGCGCTGAATGCCTGCATCCTGTTCCTGCCGCAACTGCAGGGCAAGGCGCTGCGCACCGTCGAAGGGATCGCCGCACCCGATGGCGGCCTGCACCCCGTGCAACGGGCGATGGTGGACCACCATGGCAGCCAGTGCGGGTTCTGCACGCCCGGCTTTATTGCCTCGATGGCCGTCAACCACCTGAACGGCGAGACCGACCACGAAACCGCCCTTGCGGGCAACCTGTGCCGTTGCACCGGTTATGTCCCCATCCTGCGCGCCGCGCGCGCGGCCGAGGACGCGCCCGTGCCGGATCACCTGCGCGACGATGCCGGCGTTCTGGCGCAGGTGGCGCCCCCGCAGGCCTTCCAGCCCGAAACCGCCGACGACCTGGCCCGGCTATATGCCGACACCCCGGACGCAACGCTGATCGCGGGTGCGACGGATGTCGGGCTCTGGGTGACGAAACAGATGCGCGACATCGGCCCGGCGATCTTTCTGAACCGGTGTGCCGACCTGCAGCGGATCGAACGGGCGGATGGCATGCTGCGCATTGGCGCGGGCGTCACTATGGACCGTGTGCTGTCGCTGATGGAGGCACATCACCCGTCCTATGCGGGCATGATCCGGCGCTATGGATCCGCCCAGGTGCGCGCGGCGGCGACGATCGGGGGCAATATCGCCAACGGCTCGCCCATCGGGGACAACCCGCCGGCGCTGATCGCGCTGGGGGCCGTTCTGCATCTGCGCCGGGGCGATGCAAGGCGCGATATGCCGGTCGAGGATTTCTTTGTCGATTATGGCAAACAGGACCGCGCGCCGGGCGAGTTCGTCGAGGCGGTCAGCCTGCCCGAACACGCGCCTGCGCTGCGCTGCTACAAGATCTCGAAACGCTTCGACCAGGACATCTCGGCGCTGCTGGGCTGCTTCAACATCGAGGTCGCGGACGGCACCGTGCAAACGGCGCGCATCGCGTTCGGCGGCATGGCCGGAACGCCGAAGCGCGCGACCCAGGTCGAGCAGGCCCTGACCGGCCAGCCCTGGAGCGAAGCGACGATCCATGCCGCGCAGGATGCCTGGGCGCAGGATTTCACGCCGCTTTCCGACATGCGCGCAAGTGCCGATTACCGCCTGACAACGGCCCGCAACCTGCTGATGCGGTATTTTCATGACCTGTCAGGCGCCGAAACCGATGTGCGGAGGGTGCAGGCATGAGCGTCGCAAAACCCCTGCCCCACGATTCCGCGCCGCTGCACGTGACGGGCCAGGCGCGGTATGTCGATGACATCCCCGTGCCGTCCGGCACGCTGCACCTGTGTTTCGGCCTCAGTTCAATCGCCGCCGGGCGCATCACGGCGATGGACCTGTCGGCGGTGCGTGCTGCCCCCGGTGTGGTCACGGTTATCACCGCGGATGACCTGCCCTTTGCCAACGATGTCTCGCCCTCGATCCATGACGAGCCGCTATTGAGCGATGGCAGCGTGCATTACGTGGGCCAGCCGATCTTTGTCGTCGTCGCAGACAGCCACCACGCGGCCCGGCGCGCCGCAAGGCTGGGGCGGATCACCTATGACGAGGCCGCGCCGTTGCTGACGATCGAAGATGCAATGGCTGCGAACAGCTATTTCGAAGGCGGGCCGATCACATGGGCGCGCGGCGATGTGGAGGCCGCGCTCACCACCGCCCCGCACCGCATCGAAGGCCGTATCGAGATGGGCGGGCAGGAGCATTTCTATCTTGAAAGCCAGGCCGCGCTGGCCCTGCCGGGCGAAGACGGGGACATGCTGGTCCACAGCTCGACCCAGCACCCGACCGAAATCCAGCACAAGGTGGCCGAGGCATTGGGCGTGCCCATGCACAAGGTGCGCATCGAAACGCGCCGTATGGGCGGAGGGTTCGGCGGCAAGGAAAGCCAGGGCAACGCTCTGGCCGTGGCATGTGCCGTGGCCGCGCACGCCACGGGCCGGCCCTGCAAGATGCGCTATGACCGCGACGACGACATGGTGATCACGGGCAAACGCCACGATTTCCGTATCGATTACAGCGCGGGGTTCGACGGCGACGGCCGGTTGACCGGTGTGGCCTTCACGCAGATGACGCGGGGCGGATGGGCGCAGGATCTGACCCTGCCCGTGGCGGACCGTGCCATGCTGCATGCCGACAACGCGTATTTCCTGCCTGCGGTGCGGATCGAAAGCCACCGGCTGCGCACGAACACCCAGAGCGCCACCGCCTTTCGCGGATTTGGCGGACCGCAGGGCATGGTCGGGATCGAGCGGGTGATGGACCATATCGCCCACGAGCTGGGCCGCGATCCTCTGGAGGTGCGGCGGGTGAATTACTATGCCCCCGCCACGCCGCGCGGGCCGGGCACCGGGCACCGCTATGCGGGGCCACATTCGCCGGCAATTGCAGACGCCCGCAACATCACGCCCTACGGCATGGAAGTGACCGATTTCCTGCTGCATGAGATGACCGATGCGCTGGCCGGGCGCGCCGATTACGCGGCGCGGCGGCAGGCGGTGCGAGACTGGAACGCCGCCAACCCCATCCTGAAACGCGGCATCGCGCTGACCCCGGTCAAGTTCGGCATATCTTTTACCCTGACGCACCTGAACCAGGCGGGCGCGCTGGTCCATGTCTACCAGGACGGGTCGATCCATCTGAACCACGGCGGCACCGAGATGGGCCAGGGCCTGAACCAGAAGGTCGCCCAGGTCGCCGCCAGCGCCTTTGGCGTATCGATGGACGCCGTGCGCATCACCGCGACCGACACCGCCAAGGTGCCGAACACCTCGGCCACCGCCGCATCCAGCGGATCGGACCTGAACGGCATGGCCGCTCTTGCCGCCTGCGAAACGATCCGCGACCGGATCGCCGCGCATTTGGCCGAAACGCACCAGGCATCGCCCGGCTCGGTACGGTTCGAAGACGGCCGGGTGCATGTGGGCGCGACCGATCTGAGCTTTGCCGAAGCGGTGCAAAGCGCGTATTTCGCCCGTGTCAGCCTGTCGGCCACCGGGTTCTACAAGACGCCGGACCTGTCATGGGACCGCGCACGGGGCCGGGGCCGGCCGTTTTTCTATTTCGCGCATGGCGCGGCCATTACCGAGGTGGCGGTCGACACGCTGAGCGGCGAATACCGCATCCTGCGCACCGACATCCTGCACGACGCGGGCGCCAGCCTGAACCCGGCACTGGATATCGGCCAGATCGAAGGCGGGTATGTGCAGGGCGCGGGCTGGCTGACGATGGAAGAGCTGGTCTGGGACGACAAGGGCCGGCTGCGCACCCACGCGCCGTCGACCTACAAGATCCCTGCCGCATCCGACACGCCGCCGTTGTTCAATGTCGATTTGTGGAATCAGCCAAACCCGGCGGCGACGATCTATCGCTCCAAGGCGGTGGGTGAGCCGCCCTTCATGCTGGGCATCTCGGCGCTGATGGCGCTGTCGGACGCAGTGGCGGCATGTGGCACGGGCTATCCCGCGCTGGATGCACCCGCAACACCCGAGCGTGTCCTGCACGCAATACGGAGGATGCGCGGTGAGCTTTGATCTTTCACAGCTCCGCACCGCGGTTGCGGCCCACGGCAAGGTCGCCCGTGTTGTGATCGCGCGGGTCGCAGGGTCTTCCCCCCGCGAGGTGGGCGCCGCGATGCTGGTCTGGGCCGAGGGCCAATCCGGCACCATAGGCGGCGGTGCGCTGGAATACGCGGCGGCGCGAGACGCCCGCGCGGCGCTGGCCACAAGCCAGGACAGGTTGAGCCACCATGCGCTGGGGCCGGACCTGGGGCAGTGCTGCGGCGGGTCCGTGACGCTGCTGCGCGAGGTGTTCGACGCCGCGCGGCTGGATGCCTGGGAAGGGGGGCTGTCTGCCCCCCGCGGCTGCGCCGCCCCCCCCGAGAGTATTTCCGGCAAGATGAAGGACGGGCTCGTTCTGCGCCCGGTCGATGCGCCGGCAGAGATACCTCTTTCGGTGCGGCGTGTGCTGGACCGCGCGCGGGCACGGGGCGCGCAGCCGGCGCCGCAATTGCTGGATGGCTGGATGATCGAGCCTGTCTTGCGCCCGACGGTTCCGGTCTGGATATGGGGCGCCGGCCATGTGGGCCGTGCCATTGCCGATGTGCTGGCCCCCCTGCCCGAGATCGCGATCACCTGGGTCGATACCGATCAGGCGCGGTTTCCCGGCAGCATTCCCGCCGGGATCGAGGTTGTCCCCGCCACCGATCCTGCACGGCTGATGGCACATGCCCCGGCCGATGCGCATCACCTGATCCTGACCTACAGCCACGCGCTTGACCTGGCGCTGTGTGACGCCGCCCTTCGAAACGGCTTTGCCAGTGCCGGTCTGATCGGGTCGAAAACGAAATGGACCCGGTTTCGCAAGCGGTTGGCCGAGCTCGGCCACGCGCCTGCCCAAATCGCGCGCATCGCCTGCCCGATCGGCGATCCGGGCCTTGGCAAACACCCGCAGGCCATTGCCATCGGGGTGGCAGCGGGGATAGTTGGAAAAGCGCGGCGCCAAGACCGCGGAAGCGAAAGGACGGCAACGGGGTGACGGAAACTCTTTTGACCATCGAGGGCCTGACAAAGGCCTATCCGGGTGTCGTTGCCAACGACAACGTGTCCTTCACCATTCACGAGGGCGAGGTTCACGCCCTTCTTGGGGAAAACGGCGCCGGGAAATCCACCCTGGTCAAGATGATCTATGGCCTGGTGAAGCCTGACAGCGGCACGATGACCCTGCGCGGCGCGCCTTACACGCCGAGCGAACCGCGCGCGGCGCGCGCTGCAGGCGTTGCGATGGTGTTCCAGCATTTTTCGCTGTTCGACGCGCTGAACGTGGCAGAGAACATCGCCCTTGGCATGGAAAACCCGCCGGCGATGCGCGACCTGGCCGCGCGCATCCGCGAGGTCAGCGAAACCTACGGCCTGCCGATCGACCCTTACCGCACGGTGGGCGATCTGAGCGCGGGCGAGCGGCAGCGGGTCGAGATCATTCGCTGCCTTCTGCAGGATCCGCGCCTTTTGATCATGGACGAACCCACCAGCGTGTTGACCCCGCAAGAGGTCGAGATCCTGTTCCAGACCCTGCGCAAGCTGACGGCCGAAGGCGTGGCGATCCTGTATATCAGCCACAAGCTGGAAGAGATCCGCGCGTTGTGCGACCAGGCCACGATCCTGCGGCTGGGCAAGAATGTGGGCACCTGCGTACCGGCCGAAACCACCGCCCGCGAAATGGCGGAAATGATGGTCGGCAGCGCCTTTCAGGCACCCGAGCGCGCCCCGCGCGAGTTGGGCGACGTGGCGCTGGATATCACCGGCTTGTCGGTCAAGAGCCCGTCGGAGTTCGGCACGTCGCTCAGGAACCTGCACCTCACCTTACGCGCGGGCGAAATCCTGGGGCTGGGCGGCGTGGCGGGCAACGGGCAGGACGAATTGCTGGCAGCGCTTTCCGGCGAACTGCGATCGGACCCGGACTCGATCAAGCTGAAAGGGCAACCCATCGGCCGGCTCGGGCCCAATGCAAGGCGGCAGCTTGGCCTGCTGACCGCACCCGAGGAACGCCTGGGCCACGCCGCCGCCCCGGACATGAGCCTGACGGAAAACGCCGCCCTGACCGGCGCCCAGCGCGAGGGGCTGGTGTCCAACGGGTTCCTGAAATGGGGCAAGGCGCGCGACTTTGCCGAAGCCGTGATCGCCCGCTTCGACGTGCGCACCCCCGGCCCCGGCACCGCCGCACGCGCGCTGTCGGGCGGCAACCTGCAGAAATTCGTGATCGGCCGCGAGGTCATGCAGCGCCCCGAAGTGCTGGTGGTGAACCAGCCCACATGGGGCGTGGATGCCAGTGCCGCGGCCGCGATCCGACAGGCGCTGCTGGATCTTGCGGGCCAGGGCACCGCGGTGCTTGTGATCAGCCAGGATCTGGACGAACTGATGGAGATCAGCGACCGCTTCGGCGCACTGAACGAAGGCCGTCTGAGCGATATCCGCCCGGCCCAGGATCTGAGCGTGGACGAGATCGGCCTGATGATGGGCGGCGCGCACGGGATGGAGGTGGCCCATGTGTGACCTGCAAACAGGCGGAAACGGGAGGGCCGTGGGATGCTGAAACTGGAAAAGCGCCCGCAGCCGTCGCGTATGTGGACGTACCTGACGCCGCTTGTGGCGGTGTTGTTGACGATGCTGGCAGGCGCGGCGCTGTTTGCCTTTCTGGGCAAGGATCCGATCCTGTCGATCCGCACGATTTTCTGGGAGCCGCTGTTTTCCGAATTCGCCTTTTACTACCGCCCGCAGCTGTTGGTGAAGGGCGCGCCGCTGGTTCTGATCGCCATCGGGCTGAGCCTGGGGTTCAAGGCGGGGATCTGGAACATCGGGGCCGAAGGGCAGTACATCATCGGCGCATTGTGCGGGGCCGGCGTGGCCCTGGCCTTTTACCCGCTGGAGGCGTGGTTCATCTTTCCGCTTATGGTCCTGGCAGGCGCGCTTGGCGGTTGGGCCTGGGCGATGATTCCGGCATTGCTGAAGGTGCGGTTCGGTACGAACGAAATCCTCGTCTCGCTCATGCTGGTCTACGTGGCCGAGCAATTGCTCGCCTCGATGTCGCTGGGGCTTTTGAAAAACCCCGAAGGCTTCGGCTTTCCGGGCAGCCGTAACCTGCAGCAATATCCCAGCGCGCATAATGCCGAGCTGATCGCAGGGACGAGCATGCATTGGGGCGTTGTCGCTGCGTTCATCGCCGTGATCCTGACCTACATACTGCTCAACCGTCACATTCTGGGCTTTCACATCCGCCTGACCGGCGAGTCCCCCAAGGCCGCGCGGTTCGCCGGGGTGAACCCCGCGCGGCTGATCCTGTTCTGCCTTGGTACGGCCGGGGCGCTGGCGGGAATGGCCGGATTGTTCGAAGTTTCCGGCCCGTCGGGGCAGGTCAGCATCGATTTCAACGTGGGCTACGGGTTTACCGCTATCATCGTCGCCTTTCTTGGCCGGTTGCACCCGGTGGGCATCCTACTGGCCGGGGCGCTGATGGCGCTGACCTATATCGGGGGCGAGATCGCGCAATCCAAACTGGGGCTGCCTGCCGCGGCGATCCAGGTGTTCCAGGGGATGTTGCTGTTTTTCCTTCTGGCGGTCGACGTGACCACGAATTACCGCATCCGCTGGACGAAACGAGAGGTGGCGTAAGATGGATTTCAGCTCGATCAACCCGATCCTGCTGCTGGCCTCTCTGATGGTCATGGCAACGCCGCTGCTGCTGGCCGCCACGGGCGAATTGGTGGTGGAAAAGGCGGGCGTTCTGAACCTTGGGGTCGAGGGGATGATGATCACCGGCGCGATCTGCGGCTTTGCCATCGCGGTGAACACGGGATCGCCGATCCTGGGCCTGTTCGCCGCCGCGGCCGGTGGGGCGGCACTGTCGCTGCTGTTTGCGATACTCACCCAGTTCGCGCTGGCAAACCAGGTCGCATCGGGCCTTTCCCTGACGCTGTTCGGGCTGGGTCTGTCGGCGCTGATCGGACAGGGGTACCAGGGGATCAAGCCCCCACCCTTTCCGCGGCTGGAAATTCCGCTTCTGTCCGATATCCCGGTGCTGGGGCCGATCCTGTTCCGCCACGATATCGTCGTCTATTTCGGGATCGCGCTGGTCGTCGCGGTCTGGTGGGTGCTCAAGAACACGCGCGCCGGCCTGGTTCTGCGGGCGGTGGGCGAAAACCACGACGCGGCCCATGCGCTTGGCTACAAGGTGGTGCGCATCCGCATCCTGGCCATCATGTTCGGCGGCGCCTGCGCAGGCCTTGGCGGGGCCTATATCAGCCTGATCCGCGTTCCGCAGTGGACCGAGGGGATGACGGCGGGTATCGGCTGGATCGCGCTGGCGCTGGTCGTCTTCGCAAGCTGGAAGCCCTGGCGCGTGATGCTGGGTGCCTATCTTTTCGGCGGGGTCACCGTCATACAGTTGAACCTGCAAGCCGCCGGTGTTGCCATTCCCGTCGAATACTTGGCAATGTCGCCCTATCTGATCACGATCCTCGTGCTCGTCATCATGTCGGCTGATAAAAGCAGCGCGCCTGCTTCTCTCGGCCGGTCTTTCCATGCCTCGCAATGAGGCCAAAACACCAACCACTAGGGGGAACCTTACATGCAATTCACCAAGCTTCTGGCAACAGCTGCCGTAGCACTGGGCCTGGCCACCACGGCCATGGCGCAGGACAAGACCAAGGTCGGTTTTGTCTATGTCGGCCCGGTCGGCGACGGCGGATGGACCTATGAACACAACCAGGGCCGCCTGGCCGTGGAAGAGCATTTCGGCGACAAGGTCGAAACCGTCTTTGTCGAATCCGTGCCCGAAGGCCCGGACGCCGAGCGCGTGATGACCCAGATGGCGCTGGAAGGTGCCGACCTGATCTTTACGACTTCGTTCGGCTACATGGACCCGACGATCAACGTGGCGCAGAAATTCCCGAACGTGAAATTCGAACATGCCACCGGCTACAAGCGCGCGGACAACGTGTCGACCTACTCGGCCCGTTTCTATGAAGGCCGCGCCATCCAGGGCCATATCGCCGGCAAGATGACCAAGTCGAACATCGTGGGCTATATCGGATCCTACCCGATCCCCGAGGTCATTCGCGGCATCAACTCGGCCTTTATCCACGCCCGCAAGGCCAACCCGGATGTCCAGTTCAAGATCGTCTGGGCCTACACCTGGTTCGACCCCGCAAAAGAAGCGGACGCCGCCAAGGTGCTGATCGAACAAGGCGCCGACGTGGTTCTGCAGCACACCGACTCGACCGCGCCGCAGGCTGCCGCACAAGCCGCCGGCAACGTCATCACCTTTGGCCAGGCATCGGACATGGGTGAATACGCGCCGATGCCGCGAGTCAGCTCGATCATCGACAACTGGGCGCCCTACTACATCGCGCGCACCCAGGCGGTTATCGACGGCACATGGGAATCGACCGACACCTGGGACGGGATCGCCCCCGGCATGGTCGGCATCGGCGAGATCTCGGATGCGGTTCCCGCCGACGTGAAGGCCGAGGCGCTGGCACTGAAAGACGCCATCGCGAAGGGTGAATACCACCCCTTCACCGGCCCGCTGAACAAGCAGGACGGCAGCGCATGGCTGGCGGATGGCGAAGTGGCCGACGACGGCACCCTGCTGGGCATGAACTTCTACGTCGAAGGTATCGAAGGCGACATCCCGCAATAATCGGTTCGCCAAGAACCCCGAAAGGCCCGCCCAACCGGCGGGCCTTTTTCATTGGCGGCGCCAAGCGTCGAAAAGCACGCCTTTCGCATCACGCAAAGATCGGAAGGAAGGATTGGCAGGGGCAGCAGGGCTCGAACCCGCGACCTACGGTTTTGGAGACCGTCGCTCTACCAGCTGAGCTATACCCCTAGGCCGGGGTGACGGATACGATGCCGCCTGTCCGAAATCAAGGGCGATTTTCGCACCTTTTCCGCAGCGTCTCTATTTCGCGGCCTTCAGGAATGACTTGAACACAAGCGCAGCGTATTCGGCCGATTTATGACCGATATCGCCGCTGTCCTGCGCGCCTTCGACGGCGTATTTCGGATCGGTGAAGATACCCCTGATGATCGTCTCTTCGGGCTGGCGCAGAAGCGTCACGCCATCGGGTTCGAGTATCTGCTCGAACGCCGACCAGATCGCAGCGCGATCGGGTTTTCCGGCATCGGCCGCAAGGGGATAGTCATCGGCCAGCTTCTGCGCGGCGGCATTGCCCTGCACGCCCCACGTCCAGAGCGGGGCGGGCGCAAAGAAAACACGCGACTTGCCCGAGGCGCCGAAATTGCGTGCGATCCTGGCCATGCGCCTGTCGGCAAGAAACCCCCTGGCGCCCGCTTGCAGCACCGCCGCGCTTATGCCGTTCTGCGGATCGCGCAACCGTTGCAGGTAGGGCGGCATGAAATCGGCCATCCGCAAACGTGCGCCGAAGAACAGGTAGATATCGAAATCCCCCGGCGCCAGCGCCTCGCGGCCCTGCCCGTTGACCTGGGCGACCATTTCCGCCGCTTGCGGGCTGGTGGGACGCACAACGCCGTCGATTATGTCGATCTGGCGAAATTGCGGGCCCGTGGCGCCCCAGAACTCGATATCGAAACCCGCAGGCTTGATAAGCCCCGCATCCAGCGCCTTGCGCAGACTGCCGATATGGCTGTCGCCGAAAACGCAGAGCCGTTTACTTCGCGAAGGCACCTAAAAGCTCCTCTTCGCATGCGAGTTCGTCAACGCGCGCGGGCTTGGCCGCCGCTTTCTTGCGCTTTGGCATCTTGGGCGCACCGAAAACGCGGGCCTGATCGGCAAAGAAATGTGTCATCACGGTATCCACCCCGGCCTTTTCAACGCTGCGCATGTTGGGTGCAAAGAACATGCCACGGAAAACCGGGTGCGTGATGATTTCGTAGGACGGGAAATAATCGACAAATTTCAGTTCGGTGACCATCTGGCCGGCGATCGCGCGCAGCACCGACTTGGAATAGGTGGTGGCTGTCAGAACATGCTGCCCCGATGCGGTGGCCGTCAACGGCACCGGCGACACGGTCAGCAGAACCTTTAGCCCGGCATTCTCGGCCCGCATCAGGCGCATTGCCTGTTGCAGTTCCTTGTAGAGCGCGCGGAACCCGCCATTGCGGAACACATGGCGGTCCGGATCGAAGGCGGCCCCCTTTACCGTGCCGGGGCACAGCGCGTATTGCAGGCCGGTTTCGGCGTTTTCCCAACTTTCCGTCAGGCCCAGCGTAAAGACGAAGATATCGGCGCTGCGCACGGCATCCCGCAGCGCGGCCAGCGTCGCCTCGCGCGCGGTGCGCAGTTCCTTTTCGCTTGCAAACCCGTCCGGTTCGATCACGGGGCGCAACGGGTCGTAGAAACGTCCGTCCTGTTCCCAAACCTCGTCCGGCACCTCACCCGTGCCAAAGGCCAGTTGCAGCCACTGCAACAGCATCTTGGGCGTATAGATGTTCCCGGTGCGAAAACTGAATATGCCATAGTTGAACCGCCGCGCATCCTCGTCCGTCATGAAGGGGGGCGCGGGTTCCGCATCGTGCCACTGATACCCACGCGCGCCGAGCGCGCGGCCGATATGCTGGGCGAAACAGCTTCCGGCGGTCACGATCCGGTCGCGGGGGCGAATGCGGAATTTCGGGTTCCAAAGACCAGTCAGGCCATGCGCTCCGGCCTCGGCCACTGCCGGACGCCAAAAAGCCTCGGACCCAAGCGAGGAATACGGGTTGCTCATCTGCCGGTCGCCTCTGTGAACCGTTTGCGCGGGGTTTTGCCCCGTTTTCGTTGCGAAAACGCTAGCAGAGGCCGTTTAGCCGTTCAACTATCCGCGCCGGCCAAGCATCTATTCCGCTGCAAGCGGTGCAGCAAACCGGGGACTTTGAACCACACCCTTGTCGAAAAGCCGCGCGATCTCGGTGTCGCACATCCCCACGACATCGCCCAGGATTTCTTCGGTATGCATCCCGAGCGCGGGCGCAGGCTGCGGTTCAGTGCGGGGTGCAGCCGAAAAGTTCATCGGGGTGCCCGGCACCGGGAACCGCCCCAATCCCGGCTGGTCCAGCATCGAGAAGATCGGGTTGTCCATCGACAGGTCCGGGTCTTCGGCCACGGCCTCTTTCACTGTGCGGAACTGTGACCAGGTCAGGCCAGCCTTGTTAAAATCCACCGCGAAATCGTCGACCCGGCGCGTGGCAAAGAACGGGCGCAGGATGTCGGTGATCTCGTGGCGCAGTTCCCAGCGCACGGCTTCGTCCATCAGGTCGCGCCCCTTGCGGGCGGCCAGACGCGCCATCGCGTCGGTCGTTCCGGTTGCGCTGACCAGCCCCTTCCACTGCCGTTCGGTCAGCCCGATCACCATCACGCGCTTGCCGTCGGCACAAAGGAAATCCTGCCCGTATGCGCCATAAAGCGCATTGCCGGATTTGCCCCGTTGTTCTTCGTTAAGGACGGCATCGCCGATCATCCCGAGATTGCCCAGCATCGCCGCCGCCACGTCCTTGAGCGCGATTTCCACGTCCTGTCCGTTTCCATGCCGCAACCGGTGCCGTTCGGCTGCCAGCAGGGCCGAGACACACATATTGCCTGCAATGCAATCCCACGCCGGCAGGGCGTTGGCCACCGGGTCGGCGTGGCCTTCGGGACCGGTGATGTCGGGGATGCCAAGCGCGGGATTGACGGTATAGTCCACTTGCGGGCGGCCGTGGCGGTCGCCTGTCAGGGTGACCATGATCAGATCGTCCCGGAACTGGCTGAGCGTTTCGTAATCCATCCATCCGCGCACCCGCAGGTTTGTCAGGAACAAGCCCGCATCCTCGCCAGGGGCGGTGACGATCCGCGTCACCAACTCGCGTCCCTCGGCGGATTTCATGTCGACGGCAATGGATTTCTTGCCCTTGTTCAGGCCAGCCCAGAACAGGCTTTGCCCCGAAGGCGCGACAGGCAGGCGGTTGGCGTCCAGCCCGCCGCCAATGCGATCGAAGCGGATGACCTCGGCCCCCATCTGCGCCAGCGTCATGCCCGCCAGCGGCACCGCGACAAAGGCCGATCCCTCGACCACGCGCATCCCCTTGAGAAGCTGGGTCATACCGTGCCCTCCCAGATGGCCGTGGCCTGCATGCCCTGATGGCCGTTCTGCCCGGTGCACAGGCTCAGGCTGCCGTCCTCGTCCTCGACCGCCATGATGTCGAGCGCCTCGCCATGGAACATCGGATGCACACCGCGAAAGTCGAACTGCACCGGGCGGCGCCCCATGTGATCGCAGGCCGCCTGCATCAGCAGCGTCGCCTGCAACGGTCCGTGCACGACAAGGCCGGGGTAGTGCTCGACCTCCTGCGCATAGGCCAGGTCATAGTGGATGCGATGCGCATTGAAAGTGACGGCGGAATAGCGGAACAACAGGGTTTCCGACATCGGCACCACGTTGTGCAGAACCGGCTTGTCCGGCACCGGCAGCTTTTTCGGCGGCGTGTAGCTGTCGGGGATCGCGAGATAGACGATGTCCTGGCGTTCTTCGACCGCAAGGCCGCGCTCACCATAGATCGCATGATCGACGGTGACGAACACCATCGGCCCGGCCTTGCCGTCCTTTTCCACCACGGACCGGATCGACGAGCGCCGCTCCATCACTTCGCCGACGCGCAAGGGCGCATAGAAGTTCAGGCTGCCGCCGGCCCACATCCGGCGATCGAGGCGCAGCTTGGGCAGGAAGCCACCGGTTGCCGGGTGGCCGTCACGCCCCAGTTCGGCCATCGGGGCCGTCGGCGGGAAGGCGCACCAATGCCAGAGCGGAGGCAGTGCATCGCCGGATTTCGGAGAGCGGTTGCGCGGCGATCCAAGCGTCGCATGAATTTGCGCGGCCATCAGGGGCGTCACGCCACCCTGCTCGGTGCGGCTGCGGCCTTCCCAGGCCTTCACATTGATCTGGTCCATTGCGCTCCTCCCTTGGAAGTCACCCTCCAAAAGCCCCGCAGCGCAACAAAAAATCAAGTATTTTTAATGACTTAGCTGTATACCGTGATATACCGAACCGCCATGCTGCACCTGCACCTGGACCGTGGTGCATTGAAAACATATCGAAAAAACGCGATCCTTTCGCACGCGCAGCAACCCCGCCTGCAACGCGATAATCCGCTCATACTTTGCGCGAATACAATCGTATGCCGGAAAACCGGGCGTTGTGTGCAAAGGGATACGGAATCTGTCATCCCTGCGCGCGGTCGCGGACAAAAGAAAAAGGCCGCTGTCACCAGCGGCCTTTTCCGTGTTTCCGGTTGGGACCGGATTACTCGATGATTTTCGAGACGACGCCGGCGCCGACGGTGCGGCCGCCTTCGCGGATGGCGAAGCGCAGACCGTCTTCCATGGCGATCGGAGCGA
>NZ_FNEB01000037.1 GCF_900100005.1 Lutimaribacter saemankumensis | reverse complement strand
CGGTCGTGGGCCGGGCGGAGCTGATCCGACCAGCCCACGTGGTAATGTGGGCAAGCCGCATCCCATCCATAGCGCTGGACGCGAAGTTGAAGCCGGGCATCCATCACGTCACATCCTCGACGATCGAAACCGCTGTGCTGACAGGCTGCGCATCGCGGTAGGCCAGAAACCACGGATCGGTGCCAAGCGCGCGCGTGACCATGCCTCTGATCGTGGCTTCGGGTTCCGGACTTGTGATTTCGATGGCGATGAGCGTTTCGCTTGGAACTGGGCTGACGCTATCCATGGCCAAAATGCCACGATTGTCCCAGTCCTGTTCGATGCCGACGTTCACCTCATGAAGTTGAAGGCCCTCGCGTGCCGCCGTCATCTTGATCCCGATAGCAAGGCATCCGCAGATCGCGGCGCGCGCGAAATAGCCGGGTGTCGGCCCCTCGTCGCTGCCGCCAATTGCATTCGGCATGTCGAGGGTCAGGCGGTGACCGTCCTGCTCGTAGGTGCAGCTCAGGCCGTCCCGAACCGCGGCCGATCCGCGGTGAACGACCTGGGCACGTTCCGGGCGTTGGGTGTAGATCGAGATCGCGCGCAGTTGCGCCTCTCGGGCGTGGGTATCCCTGTCCATCTCTTCGTCTCCATTGGGTGATGCAAGGCCAAGCTTTGACCGAACCGCCGGGCAGGCGGTCCGGCCAAAACGCTGTTTCATCCTGCCGCCATCGCCTTGATGTCATCGGCGCTGGGTGTGTTGCCCCCGATGCCCCATTGACCGCTGCGCACTTCCTTGACCCGGACCCAGGTCACGGGGCGCATGTTTTCGCCTTCGACCTCGACCATCGCATCGGTCACCTTTTCGATCATTTTCGCCTTCTGCTCATCGTCGAAAACGCCTTCGATTACTTCGATATCCACCAGTGGCATTGTTTACCTCCGTTGTTTCCAGTTGCTGGTGAAACGAGGCTGGCACCGGTCGCCCATGGCAAACCAGTTCTGCAAATGCAGTAAATCCGCTATAGTTTCTGAAGTAGGCGTGTGCGGGTGCGAAATGCTTTGCTTCAGGCGGAGGTGCCGCAATGTCAGAGTCAAACTATCCGAAGTTCTGCCCGGTCGCGATGGCGGCCAGCCTGTTGGAGCCGCGCTGGACCATGCTTTTGCTGTGCGAAATGTGGTCCGGCTCAACCCGCTTCAACGAAATCCAGCGGGGCGTGCCAGGGATGTCGCCCGGACTTTTGTCGAAGCGCCTGAAAGAGATGGAAGCCAACGGTCTTGTCGTTCGACGTGGGAACGGACCCGGTCATGCCGAGTATCTGACGACCCCTCTTGCCGATGAGCTCGAGCCGCTGATCCGTGGGCTGGGAGAATGGGCGCACCGCAACATCGATTGCGAAGTGTCGCTGCAAGCCTTGGACGCGCGTTTGCTGATGTGGAAAATCCGTGGAAAGATCGACCGGCTTCAATTGCCTAAGCCGAAATGCGTGAT
>NZ_FNEB01000036.1 GCF_900100005.1 Lutimaribacter saemankumensis | reverse complement strand
GGAAAGTTTCCGTTCGAGTATGCGGTTTTTATGATCGACAGGCGAAATCTGATACCTGCGCACGGAAACGACATGCCCGTCTGGGGTGATCGCTTTCAAGCCTCCGCAACCAGCGAGCGTGGAGAGACTTCAGAAATGGTCGCACGAGGTCGTATTTTGTCGCTCGTCTATTACCTGGAGTCGATTCAGGAATAGTAGGGGCGAGTGCAGACTTACCACCTCTGCCGTCGGACCAATTGGCCAAACTTGGGTGTTGTCAGACTATTTCGAACTCGTCTCTGCAAGGACAGTGAGGCTGCCGCTTTTGCCGCGCAGAGATCGCGCCACTCGGCCAGAGCGGCGGTTCGGTTCTGTTTGGAGCGGTCCCGTTTGGAGAGGCTGCGATCCTGGTTGAAGTGATTGAAGACGGAAGAGTGCACGGAGGCGAATTTCTGCACACTTCGCATTCTTCGGAAGCGCTGCATGGCTCGTTCTCGTCGTCGGAATGGAAGGTGTGCGCTCTCCACCCGGTTGTTCAGCCAACGACCGCAAGCTTGCCGATCCTCGCACCCCATGTCGCGAAGCGGCGCTTTTTATGAAGCAAACCGATCCGTGACCAACACCTCTGGCTGGCCATATCGCCGCATTAATTTCCTGAGCATTTTCAATGCAGAACGCTTGTTTCTTCGCTTCGTAACGACGCTCTCAAGCACCTCGCCTTCATGATCGACAGCTCGCCAGAGGTAGTGCCGCTCGCCGTTGATCTTCACGAATACCTCGTCCACATGCCACTGCCATCGGGAAAAGGCGCGTAGCTGCTGAACACGTCGCCCGCGGATCTCAGACACAAACACCGACCCGAGCCGGTTCCACCAGAACCGGATGGTGTCATGGCTGACATCAATGCCGCGTTCGTGCAGCAGGTCTTCGACATTTCTGAGTGACAGCGGAAACCGGACATAGAGCATCACTGCCAGGCGAATTATCTCGGGGCTGGTTTTGAAATACTTGAAAGGCGAGCGTTTGGTCATCTCGAGAGGCTACGAAAGCCTCCCTGCCCGCCTCAAGCCTATTGCCTCTGACATGACCATCCCGGGGATCGCGCTGTTTCTGCCCAGCCAGATGTAGGTGTTCAGAATCCCAGTTCTTCGGGTGTCGTCAGACGGTCCATCAGCGCCTGGCGCATTGCCTCCGGCCATTTGATCGAGGTGTGCTTGTCCAGATCACTGGCCGCAAGGACCTGGGTCGATTTCCAGCGTTCTTCCGAGCCGCAACTGATCTTGTGGCGGACCGTGACGGAGGATCCGCCCACGCGGATGACCCCGACATCGAACCGCAGGGTTTCACCAAAGAACGACGGTTTGGAAAAATCACAGCTCAGGTGAACCGTCGGAGTGCCCCAGCGTTCCTTCCATATGATATGATGCCACGGAAACCCCATATGGGCCCAGAACTCTTCGTTCACGCCGTTGAGGATATCGAGATAGGAAGGGAAATAGGCCGTTCCCGAAATGTCGCAATCGCCAAACCGCAATTCGCGCTCGGTGGTGAAAATCCTGGTCACGGGCTGTCCTTTGTCCTCAGGGTGATGTCAGATTACATGCATCTTCCCAAACGTCCCCACCCTCTCACGTGTTGAGGATGCAAAAAGTTCTTTTGTAAAGGAAAAGCCCTTTCACAGCGGCGCCAAGCAGAAGAAACAAGCTCAGGTAGCCTAGCAAACCGATTTGATATGACAAGACCATGTCGGTGGCGGTGCTGTCAGACTAATTCGAACTCGTCTCTGCAAGGACAGTGAGGCTGCCGCTTTTGCCGCGCAGAGATCGCGCCACTCGGCCAGAGCAGCGGTTCGGTTCTGTTT
>NZ_FNEB01000019.1 GCF_900100005.1 Lutimaribacter saemankumensis | reverse complement strand
CGTTACGACAGGTGCCCAAAGGTCTTCCTGTCAGCCATCGCTCTCGCGGCCATCGTCATCTACTGGCTTTGAAACTCAATGAGTCCAGACCCTAGCACGGGCCGATACCGCATTTTTGCAACACGTACTGCACGGTTAATTGTCGAAAACTGCGGTCAAGTTTCACCCAAAGAAAGTTTCATATAAAAAAAGAAATTGGAATAAGCGGTGTACTGGTTTCTGGTGGGCGAATAATCGGCGGAGAGCACGATGTACTCTGGAAAAAAGCGTATTGCGGGCAGTCTTTCAGCGGCAAGCATTTTGGTTTTCACATCGGGTGCGCTGAGCGCGCAGGATGCCGCGTCGCCGTCGGTTTCGACGCAAGACCAATCCGCGGTTCAATTCGATGCGGGCGTCACCGTGTCCGGCGAGTACACCGACAATGTATTCCTGACGGCAAATGACCGGCGTTCGGATTTCGTGACCGTCGTTGCGCCTTGGGTGGGGCTGTCCTATCGCCTGGAAGATTTCAGGCTGAACGTCGAAGCAAGCGCGGAGATCGGGCGTTTCGCCGACAATCCCAGTGAGGATTACGAGGATTTCTTTCTCGGAGCCGAGGCACAGTACCGTATCTCTGAACGGCTGTTCGCATTTGGCGGACTGGATCTGGCGCTGGATCACGAGGGCCGCGACTCGCCCGATGAGGTCAATGGCAGCCGCCCGACCGAGCTGCGTGAAACCAGCGGGTATATCGGTTTGGGTGGTGCGGTTTCGGATCGCAGTTTTCGCCTGGGCCTGAATGTTCGCGACATCGACTATGAGGACACACCGACGTCGCTGGGTAGTGTTATCGACAATGACGACCGTGACCGCCGCCAACTTGAATTGGGTGGGCGGATCGGTGTCGGGCGCACGCCGACGGGCGAGTATTTCTTTCAGGGCATCTATGATCGCAGGGACTACGATCAGCAGTTCGACAACCAGGGCACCGGGTTCGAGCGCAGCTCGAAGGGGTATCAGGTGGCCTTGGGTTATACCGGTGCGGTCGGCCCGATGCGGGGCGAGGTGCTGTTCGGTCTGATGTCGCTGGACTATGACGATGCGCGGTTCGATACCACGACGGCCGTCGATATCGGCGTCGATCTGTCCATGCCGCTGGGCGAGCGGACGACGCTGGAGGCCATCGTCGATCGCAACATCGAAGAGACAACGCTTGCGGGCGCGTCCGGTTACATCTCGACCTCGGCAGGGCTGCGACTGCGGCACCGGGTTTCGGCGGACATGTCGCTTGCCGCGTATGGTTTTCTGACGCGAAACGATTACCAGGGGTTCGAGCGCAACGACGTTCTGTTGGAGACCGGCGTTTCGCTTCGATACTATCTGAACCCCAGGCTCTATCTCGACACGAACTACGACTTCCGCCAGCGGCAATCCGACGTTGCCGGTGCGGAGTTCGACGAGCACCGGATCACGCTGAGCCTTGGCACCGTTCTTGAACCACGTTTTGACGCCGACACCGCAGACCTGGCGACGTCCAGCGGGGGCGGCTTTTATGCGGGTGTGCAGCTTGGCGATACGGCGCTGCAGACCAAGGTGGACGGGCCGCGCGGGTCAGGTGGCAACCTGACGGCCGACTTTGGCGATCACGGAGCGACGGGCGGAGTTTTCGCGGGCTATCGCAACCAATACGGATCGCTGGTTCTGGGGGCGGAACTTGAGGCGGAGTTCAGCGATGCGTCGTGGACGCATCTGGCGAACCGCGACTTTTCGGTCGAACGGGGCAATGCCTTTGCCCTGAGTGGGGTGATGGGCCTGCGCACGGTGGGCGGCAATCTGCTCTATAGCCGTTTCGGTGTCGTGTCGGCCGAGTTCGACAGCACCTATCAAAGGGGCAGCGGCGCGCCGGTCGCCATCTCCGAGCGTGAAACGGGGCTTTTGTTTGGCGTCGGTGCCGAAATTCCGCTGGGCAACGGATTTGCCGGCCGCGTCGAATACCAGCTGCGCGCCTATGATGACTATCCCCTGGGTGCCCCGCTCGGGTCCGGGTCGGATGACAATTTCGCCAATATCGAAAGCGTTGCACGCTTTGGGCTGGTTTACGATTTCGGCAAGACCGATATGCCGTTCGAAAATCGCCCCAAGACGGACTTTTCCGGCTTCTATGCGGGCGCAAGCATCGGGCACGGCACGTTGCAAAGCGACAACTCCGGCCTCCGTATCCCCGGCAATCCGGCGAACCCGGCCTTCACGCTTGACGCAACGCGCGGCGGGCAGGGCTTTACCGGTGGCGGGTTTGCCGGGTACGGCGTCGTGACGAACGGCTTTTACATCGGCGGCGAAGTTCTGGCCGAAGTCTCGGGTGCCGACTGGAACATCGAACGGAGCCCGGAAGGCCGCATCTATTCGATGAAAAAGACCGGTACGCTGGGGGCCGCTTTGCGCGTCGGTTATGCGCTCAACGACACCGTGCTGATCTATGGGCGGGCCGGGTTGGTCCGGTCGCAATTCGACGTGAATTACACCTATGGCAGCGCCGTAGTGGACCGCAACGAAACGCTGGACGGTGTGCGAATCGGCGCTGGCGTGGAATTCGCGGTTGGCGAAAAATCGACCGTCAGACTGGAATATACGCAGACCGACTATGATGCGAGTTCGGTCGATTATGGCGCCGGCGTCGATCAGTTCGATACCAGCGAACGGATGTTCAGCGTCGGGTTTAGCCGAAAGTTCTGAAACCATCTATTGAATTTTGAAAAAAAGAAACAAGCAATTTCAGATAGCTGTTGGATTGGTTGATATAAATCAATTTCGGAATGTGTTCTTCGTGCTTACCTCCGTAATGAACCGAGCAATACAGCCCGTTTCGGGCGTTTGAGGTTTCAGACTTTCCATGAGGAGGAAACGTGATGTCAGTACAAATTACCCGTAAATCTTCGTTGAAAAGAGTACTTGCGATGGGCTGCGCTGTTGCTGCCCTTGCAACCGTGACATTCGCGGCCGACCCTGTTTTTGCCCAGCAAGGCAATGGCAAGCAGGCGCAGGGCGCACAATCGGGTGCTGGCGGTCAAGGCCAGGGTCAGGGTCAGGGCGGCCAGATGGGCAAAGGTGCCGGGGGCAGCAAGGGCCTGGGCGGCATTTTCCGTGACATCACCGGAATGGACAGCGACCCGGTCGACAGCGCCGATGAAGGCGATGACGACTCGGACAAGCCGACATGGGCGGGTCAGCCCGGCGGCAAGGACGGTGCAGGTGGCGGACGGCCCGCGAGCGCCGGTTCCACCAAGGGTGACCTTTTTGGTGACCTTTGGGTAATCCTGCGCGATTCCAATGGTGTGCCTATCCTGACAGCCGAAGGCTGGGTCCAGCCCATCGACGAGAATGGCGATCCCATCCCGCTGGATGAAGAAGGCAAGCCGGTCGACGAAACAGCCACAATGGAAGTCGAGCTTGGCCGCCTGAACGTTGGCCGCGCACCGTCCAAGGTTCTGCAGACACGCGCGGACGAAGTCATCACCTTGCTGAACAGCGCGACGGATCTGACCGTCGATGCAGCGGGCCGCCTGGTGCTGACCGTCGATGGCGAGGCAAAGACGATTGACTCGCCGCTTGAAAACCTTGCGATCTACGTTGCGCTGCTGACGCAGGGGACCATTCCGGGCGTCACCGATCTGCCGGGAACCGAGTTCGATTTCATGGTGGATGGAACATACACCCTGGCCGATCTCGAAGCCTCGGCCGCGTTCCTGGCGGCAGCCACGGACAAGTCGGGTGAGTTCACGTCCGACGAGATCGCATATATCGACGCGTTCCTGGGCATCAACACGACCACCGTCGGTGATGTCACATACTCGGTCGTCGACTATTCGACGTTCTCTTATGACCGTTCGGACACGTATGACGGGGTCATGGTGACCGTGCTGGTGGAACAGGAAGATGGATCGTTCAAACCTGAAACCCTGGATGTCTATGACGCGGTCTTCGGTGATGAGAACGGCGACGGCGTGGATGCCTCGGCATCCGGGTCGCTCGACGCCTATACGCTGGCGGCCGACGATGCCCGCATGGTGATCGAGTTCATCCACGAGTACGCGGTGCCTGAAGCGCTGGAATGATCGGCCTTGCATGGGGCGGCGGATACCGCCGCCCCATCGATCTCTCGGAAAGGATGATCACGATGTCTTTTGAATCACTCGATCGGCGCCTTTTTCTGGGCGGCGTGCTTGCGGTTTTGGGCGGTGGACCGGTTTTTGCGCAGCATACCGATGAAGAGGAATCCAGTCACGGCACTGGCGGCGGCAGAGGCGCAGGCGGGCACGGCGGCGCGCAGCGGGGCCGGCCCGAGGATCCGCATAGCGGTGAAGATGACCACGGTGACGATCATGGCGATGACCACGGTGACGAGCACACCGATGATCACACGGATGACGAACATACCGATGATCATGGCGAAGATCACGCAAGCGGCAGCAAGGGAAAGGGCGGCGCGTATTTCCGCGGTGGCCGCGATGTCTCGGGCGCTGTCGGTGTCGGGCGCGGCAGGTCGCTGGAAGACCGGGTTCTGAAATCCCCGGACTTCTGAAATCTCCGGCGTGATCCGCGGTCCGTGACGGGGCGCGCCGGTGTTCTGCTATGCTCATTCTGAAAGCCGGGTTTTTGGACCTGCGCCTTTCGTTGCAATCCATGACCGCATGGACGTGGCGCAACGCAAGCCTTTAGAACCGTTCGTCGCGAATGTCGGCTCTGAGCCCAAAGCAGACTTCAGCGATCTCATAGGCACTGTTCAATTCTTCAAGATCGCTTGACTAGCGTATTCCCCCGCCAGCGGTCCTGTCAGGACGATGCCACCGACACCGTCCTCGAACACCTCGTCCACGCGGAACTGATGCTCGGGTACGTCATCGAAGGCCATGATAGTGACAATGCTTCCTGGCTCAATCGTCATCATTGATCCTCCACGCAGACACCATCAGCACCAGAACGAGGGCTGAGATTGCGGGGTGGGTCCGTGACGCGAGCCAGAGCAAGGTCGATGCGACAGCCTTCGGTGTGGGCTGCAAAAGACCCCCCCCGGCGAGAACGCCGAGCGCTGCTAGGGTCTTCATGAGGTCATCCTCCGTAGTTGCTTCCTATTTCAGATACGGAGGGTTCCTCGGTTTTTTGGGCAGACTAAGTCTGGTAGATCAGTAGCCGAAGGAGCCGTAGGAGCTGTTGCCTATGCGCACCGCAGCGAACGGCGGCTTAGAGCCCTAAGCGGGCATTGTCAGAGGAACATGGCTTGAGGCGGGCAGGGGTCTTGCGTAGCCTTTCGAGATGACCAAGCGCTCGCCTTTTAAGTATTTCAAAACCAGCCCTGAGATCATCCGCCTGGCGGTGATGCTCTACGTGCGTTTCCCGCTGTCACTTCGAAACGTCGAAGACCTGCTGCACGAGCGCGGCATCGACGTCAGCCATGAAACCATCCGGTTCTGGTGGAACCGGTTTGGCCCGATGTTTGCATCTGAGATCCGTCGGCGGCGTGTGCAGCAGCTGCGCGCATTCTCGCCATGGCGATGGCATGTCGACGAGGTTTTCGTGAAGATCAACGGTGAGCGGCATTATCTTTGGCGAGCCGTCGATCACGAAGGCGAGGTGCTTGAGAGCGTCGTCACAAAGCGAAGAAACAAAAGCGCCGCATTGAAAATGTTGAGAAAATTGATGCGGCGCTACGGTCAGCCGGACGTGTTGGTAACCGATCGGTTTCCGTCTTATAAAGCGGCGCTTCGCGACATGGGGTGCGAGGATCGGCAAGCCTGTGGTCGTTGGCTAAATAACCGCGTTGAGAACTCACACCTTCCCTTCCGACGACGAGAAAGGGCGATGCAGCGCTTCCGGAGAATGTGAAGTCTACAGAAATTCGTGTCCGTCCATTCCTCCGTCTTCAACCACTTCAACCAGGATCGCAGCCTCTCCAAACGGGACCACTTCAAGCAGAACCGAACCGCTGCTCTTGCCGAGTGGCGTAGTCTCTGCGCAGCATAAGGGGCAGCGTCACTGTCCTGCCAGAGACGAGTGCGAATTAGTCTGACAGCACCAGTCTGACAGCACCTTCGAATTCGTCTGACAGCACCGCTCGGGGCGGATGCCTCGCGGAGAAGGGCCGGAATGTCCGCCAGAGTCCGGCCGCACGCCATCAATCCGCTGTGCTGACCGCCTCGAAACCTGAGACGACATCCAGAAGCTCGCGCGTGATCGTCTCCTGGCGGCGTTGGCGGTAAAGCTGCTGCAGGTCGTCGCGCCTTTCCTCGATGTTGCGCTCGGCCGCCTGCATAGCTGCAAGGCGGGAGGCATGTTCGCTGGCGAGCGCCTCGGCCAGCGCGCGGTAGATCACCACGAAGAGCCGCTGCTGCACCAGCCATGACATCAGCCGGTCGGGATCCATCCGGGTGAGCGGCAGGGACGGGCCGGGCCAGTCTGCCTCCGACAGCTTGCGCAGGTAGCTGTCCGGCAGGGGCAGGAGGTGATGCGCCCGTGGCTTCGCCGTAGCGCGGCCTTCCCGGCGGTTGTGCAGCAGCCAGACCTGCCCGACGCCCTGCGCCTGCCTCCAACGGTCGATCTCTACGATGATGGTCTGCACAAGCCGCGCGAGGCCCTCGACCGAACCGGGCAGGGTCCGGGCGAAGGCCAGCGGTTTGCCGTCCGCTTCGAACCGGGCCGCGACGCGGGCCCCGATGACGCCCAGTTCCACAGGCGCGTCCGCCATGCGGGAGCGGGCAAATCGCGCGATCTTGTCGTTATAGCTGCCGCACAGCCCGCGGTCCGAGCCGATCACGATCAGCGCTATGGTCCCCGCGGCACGGTCGCTGCCGGTCAGGGGCAGGCCCACGAACCGCCGCTGCCGCAGCATCGCCATCAGCCCCAGTTCCACCGTGCGGGCATAGTCGGCCAAGGCGGCCTCGGCCTGTTCGTATTGCCGGATGCTGACAGAGGACAGCGCCTTCATCGTGCGCATGATCGCCTGGATGTCGCCCGTAGTGTCCAGCGCGTCGGACAGGCTTTCAAGCGTCTCCATCGCCGCCCTCCGTCTGCGCGCCCGAAAGCGCATCGCACATGACGCTGATCAGCTTCTCGCGGTCCGCGTCCTTCAGTTTCTCACCCGCGGCGATCCGGTCGCGGATGTCGCCTGCCTCCTCCCGCACGGCCTTGCGGACGGTTTTCTCCGCCTCGGCCACGTCGTCAGGGTCGATTTCGTCGTAAAGGCCTTCCGTCGCCGCCAGAAGCGCCGCGATCTGTTCAGGCGCGTCGAGCTGGTCGTGCTCGCGTTGTTTCAGAACCTCGCGCACGCGCAGGCCGCGGGTGAGCTTGCGGCGCGTCTCGGCATCGAGCTGCGTGCCGAAGCGGGCGAAAGTCTCCAGCTCCTCGAATTGCGCATACATCAGGCGCAGGTTGCCCGCCACGGCGCGGAAGGCGGGCAGCTGCACCTTGCCGCCCACACGGCTGACCGAAGTGCCGATATCGATGGCGGGCAGATGGCCCTTTTCGAAGAGCGAGGGCGAGAGGTAGATCTGCCCGTCGGTGATCGAGATTAGGTTGGTCGGGATATAGGCCGAGATGTTCTGCGCCTGTGTCTCGACCACGGGAAGGGCGGTGAGCGAGCCGCCACCCTGTTCCTCGCGCAGTTGCGTCGCGCGTTCAAGCAGGCGGGAGTGAATGTAGAAGATATCGCCGGGATAGGCTTCGCGGCCCGGCGGGCGGCGCAACAGCAGCGACAACTCGCGGTAGGCGCGGGCATGGCGGGTCAGGTCGTCGTAGACGATCAGCACGTCGCGGCCTTCGGCCATGAAATGCTCGGCCATCGAGGTCGCGGCATAGGGCGCCACGAATTGCAGCCCCGGCGCGTCCTCGCCGCTGGCCACTACCAAGATCGTGCGCTCCATCGCGCCGCCTTCGCGCAGGCTCTGGATCACGCGGGCCACCGCCGATGCGCGCTGGCCGATGGCGCAGTAGATCGACAGGACGCCGGTGTCTTTCTGGTTCAGGATCGCGTCGACCGCGATGGCGGTCTTGCCGGTCTGCCGGTCGCCGAGGATCAGTTCGCGCTGGCCACGCCCGATGGGGATGGCGGCATCGACGGCCTTGATCCCGGTCTGTAAGGGCACCTGAACGGGGCCGCGGTGCATGATGGGGGGAGCCGGCTGCTCAATCGGCAGGCGTTCGGCTGCGTCGATAACATCGCCACCGTCCAGCGGTCGGCCAAGGCCGTCCACCACCCGCCCGACCAGACCTTGACCGACGGGCACGTCGACCACCCGACCGGTGCGCCGCACCGGGTCGCCAGGGCGCAGGGTGTCCGTCGCCCCCAGCACGATCACGCCGGCACGATCGACCCTGAGGCTAGAGGCGATGCCCATGACGCCGCCTACGAAGGTCAGGAGTTCGTCGGCCCGCAGATCGGTGAAGCCCGCGACCTCGGCCACGCCGTTGCCAACCGACAGGACATGGGCGATCTCGGCCATCTCGAGGGCCGGGGCGAGCTGCGCAAGCGCCTCCTCGAGCGGCGCGAAGATGTCGTCTTGAAGGTCATCGAAACTGGTCTGGTGGGCCATCAATTGCTTTCCGCGCTGTCTGGCCGGCGCTCCGTGCTGCGTCGGCCACTGCCTTCGATGACCTCGTCGAGCGTCGTCTCGAGTCGGCCTAGAAAGCGGGAGGCGCTCCATTCGACGGTCTGCTCGCCCGCCATCAGGCGTAGGCCGAGCAGAAGGTCGTCATTTTCGCCGTACTCCACCTCAATGTCCGGGACTATGTGTTCATGGATCGCGCGCGTGATCTGGCTGCGCGCGGCCGGCTTGAGCGGAACGCTGCTCTCTACCCTAACGGGGCCATCCGAGCGCCCGACCGCGGCCTTCAGCTTGCCGCGCGCCTCGTCGTCGAGGTTGGCCAGACGGTCCACGAAGGTGCCCGCCACCTGGCCGGCGAGGTCGCTGCCCGCGTAATCCTTGAGCACCCGGCGCACGATATCGATCACCTGATGGCCGGCGCGCTGCCGCAATCTGGCGGCGAAATCGTCCCGCGCCTCCTCGAGGTGGTCCTCCCAGGTCTTGCGCCGGGCCTCCATCTCCTCGCGCAGGTCGTTTTCCATCTCCTTGCGCATGTCGTTTGCTTCCTCGCGGACCTCGCGCAGCACCTCTTCCCGGCTGGCCTCCAGCTTTTCCTGCTTTTCGCGCAACTGCTCCGCCTCGGCCTCGACCTTCGCACGTGCGTCCTTCGCCTCTGCCAGCCGGGTTGCAATCCGTTCCTCGCGCCGGGCCATCGCATCCGTGATCGGGCGGTAAAGGAAGCGTTGCAACAGCCAGACGAGGACCAGGAAGTTGATGATCTGCGCCGCGACGGTCAGCCAGTCGATCTCCATGGAGTCAGCCCCCGGCGGCTTGCGAAGCGGCTTCGGCGGCGAAATTGGCGAACGGATTGGCGAAGATCAGGATCATAGCCACCACGAAGCAGTAGATCGCCGTGGATTCGATCATGGCAAGGCTGACGAACAGCGTCCGCGTGATGGTGTTCGCGGCGTCCGGCTGCTGCGCGATGGCTTGAAGCGCCTGGCTGGCGGCGCGCCCCTCAGCCAGCGCCGGGCCGATCGAGCCGATGGCGATGGTGAGCCCGGCGGTGAAGATCGACACCACGGCGATCAGGGTTGCTGCTTCCATGCTCAGTCTCCTGTGTCATTGGGGGAGGGATCGCTGGCGCCGCTGCGGCTGCGGCTGGCCGATCCGATGTAGACCATCGCAAGGATGGCGAAGATGTAGGCCTGGATCAGCCCGGTCAGCAGGCCCAGGACCTGCATCACGACCGGAAAGAAAAACGGCGCCACGGAAATCAGGATGCCGACGATCACCGTTCCGCTCATCACGTTGCCGTAAAGGCGCACCGCCAGCGCAATGGTGCGAGAGACCTCGCTGACGATGTTGAAGGGCAGCATCAGCGGTGTGGGCTGGATGTAGCCGCGCAGGTAGGCGCCGATCCCGCGCTTGCTGATGGAAAAGAGCGGGACCGCGATCAGCACGCATATCGCCAGCGCTGCCGTGGTCGAAAGCGATCCGGTGGGCGGCTGGTAGCCCGGCACCATCGAAAGGATGTTGGCCGTGGCGATGAACAGGAACAGCGTGCCGATGAAGGGCAGGTAGCGGCCGGGATCGTCGGCGCCGATCTCGGCGATCTGGTCCCGGATGGTCGTGACGATGACCTCGAGCGCCGCCTGCCAGCGCGAGACGGTTTCCTCCGCGGTGAGCCGCGACGTCACGACCCACGACCCGATGACCAGAAGCGCCATCACCGCCCATGTGAAGACGATCGTGGCGTTGAGGCGCAGACCCCGCCATTCGTAAAGCACCCAAGCGTCGGGACTTATTTCCATGGCGCGCCCCCCGGTGTTGGAGTCCCCAGCCAGCGGGTCGCGGCTAGACGCATGGCGATGAAGCCGGCGACCGCCACGGCGATGCCCTCGATCCGGAGGCCGAGCGCGGCCGCTGCCGCCAGCGCGCCCAGGAGCAGCGCCAACCGCGCAAGGCCAAGCGAGATGAAGACCAGCACGCCGCCGCGATCCTGCGGCAGGGACCGCACGGCGACCCAGAGCAGGCAGAGATAGACCGCACCAAGTGCGCCTCCCGCCAGTGCGGCAAGGAACAGGGACAGGATGGACAGGGTCATCGCGCCCTCCGAAGCGGCTGCCGGCCAGAATCAGTCATCGCGTCCCTCCCGTTGCACCCAGTACCACGCATTGAAGGCGCCCAGAACGGCGCCCGCCAGAAGCAGGGTCAGTGTCCAGGAGACCTCCCCCGGCGATTTGCCGTCGATCCAGACCCCCAGAGCGATGCCCGCGACGACGGGCACCGCGACGGACCAGCCCACCAGCCCGAACATGCCGAGCCCGTACCACACGCTTTCCCGCCGGCGCTTGCGGGCCTCTTCCATCTGCCGGGCCTTGCGCGCGATGGTGTCCGTTTCGCTGTCGTGGTCCGTGCTCATGGCAAGCTCGCCCCCAGGTCGCGAAACCGGCGGACCATGCCCGCTTCCAGCCGTGCCAGCGCCGCGCGCGCGTCGCGCTCTTCCTCGTCGTGCTTGCGGAACTCGGCCTCGACGCGCGCGCGCAACGCGCCCAGGTCGTCGCCCTCGACCGCACCGCGCACCGCCACCCGCACCTCCGCGCCGCATTTGACCAACGTCCCGGAGTTGACGGCGACGAAGCGTTCCGCGCTGTCCTCGGTCTCGTAGAGCAGGATGCCCGGCACCAGCGCGCTGACGAAATCGATGTGGCCGGGCAACAGCCCGAAGCAACCGTCCGGGCCCTCCGCCACGATACGACGCACGGGCCGGTCCACGCAGACCGCCATGGGCGTGATGACCTCAAGCCGCATCGGGGGTCTCCGCCGGTTCGTCGAGGTCGTCGATGGCGCCGATCATGTAGAAATCGCCCTCGTCGCGGTCCGCGAACTCTCCGGCAAGGATGCGCGCGCAACTGTCGATGGTCTCGTCGAGCGGCACGAAGCGACCCTTGTTGCCCGTCATCGCCTCGGTGGAAAAGAAGGGCTGGGTCAGGAAACGTTCGAGCTGGCGCGCCTGCCGCACCGTGGCGCGGTCGCGTTCGGACAACTCCTCGAGGCCCAGCATCGCGATGATGTCCTTGAGATCCTCGTATTCCGCCAGGGTGCTGCGCACTGCCCGCGCGACCCTGTAATGGCGCGGGCTGACAGTGCCGGGCGTCAGCATCCGCGAGAAGGATTTCAGCGGGTCGATGGCCGGGTAAAGCCCCTCGGACGCCTTTTTGCGCGACAGCACGATCGAGGCCGACAGATGCGCAAATGTATGCGTGGCGGCGGGATCGGTGAAGTCGTCGGCCGGCACATAGACCGCCTGGATCGAGGTCATGGTGCCCCGGTCGGTGGAACAGATACGCTCCTCGAGATCGGCCAGTTCCGTGCCCAGCGTCGGCTGGTATCCCACCCGGCTGGGGATTCGGCCCAGAAGGCCCGATACCTCCGATCCCGCTTGCACGAAGCGGAAGATGTTGTCGATCAGCACCAGCACGTTGCGGCGCAGGTCGTCGCGGAAATACTCGGCCATCGTCAGCGCCGCGTGGCCCACGCGAAAGCGCACGCCGGGGCTTTCGTTCATCTGGCCGAACATCATCACGGTGTTCTCCAGCACGCCCGCTTCGCCCATCTCGCGGTAGAGTTCCTCGGCCTCTCGGGATCGCTCACCGATGCCGCAGAACAGGCTGACGCCATCGTATTCGGCGACCATGTTGTGGATCATCTCGGTGATCAGCACGGTCTTGCCCACTCCCGCGCCGCCGAAAAGCCCGGCCTTGCCGCCGCGTTCCAGCGGGCTCAGCAGGTCGATTGCCTTGATGCCCGTCTCGAAGATGGCACCCTCGACGCGCCGCGCGGCCAGCGGCACGGGGGCGCGCAGGATCGGGCGGCGGGGCAGGTCGGGCAGGGAAGGACCCTCGTCGATCGTGTCGCCGAAGACGTTGAACATGCGGCCCAGAAGCTCTTCGCCCACCGGCACGTCGATGGGTCCGCCGGTATCCCGCACCGCCAGACCGATGCGCAGCTCAGGCGAGGGGTTCATCACCAGTCCGCGCGCGAGCCCTTCGCCCGGCAGTCCCGCAACCTCGATGACGATCTCGGGGTCCGTCAGCGTGACCAGTCGCGTCGTGATCGCCGGCAACGCCCGCTCGAACCGGATGTCGGCGATCCCGCCGCCCAGCCGCACGATGTGACCGATGTCGGTGTCGCGCTGCTTCATTCACGAAGATCCTTGCCACACATGCGTGTTCGCTCCTGCTCCAGCCCTCAGCCAAAAGGAATTCACTTTGGCAGGTTAGCAGTTTCAAAGGTTTGGTGCATCAGTTTCGCAGGTCCTGCGCATGAACCACGGCCCCCGCGAAAGCGTGGCCTGCCCCTATCGCCGATCGGGTTGTGCCGATTGCCCGGACTTAGGGCGACGACGATCCGCCGGATCATGCGGCCGGCCTTGTCTACACCGGCGTGGCGTGACCCGCTCTGGGCGGTCATGTCAGAGGAACGTGGCTTGAGCCGGGCAGGGCGGTTGCGTAGCCTCTCGAGATGACCAAAAGCTCTCCCTTCAAGTACTTTAAAACCAGCCCTGAGATCATCCGCCTGGCGGTGATGCTCTACGTGCGTTTCCCGTTATCACTCCGCAATGTCGAGGACCTGCTGCACGAGCGAGGCATTGACGTCAGCCACGAGACCATCCGGTTCTGGTGGAACCGGTTTGGCCCGATGTTTGCATCTGAGATCCGTCGGCGGCGTGTGCAGCAGCTGCGTGC
>NZ_FNEB01000021.1 GCF_900100005.1 Lutimaribacter saemankumensis | reverse complement strand
GAAGTGTCGCTGCAAGCCTTGGACGCGCGTCTACTGATGTGGAAAATCCGTGGAAAGATCGACCGGCTTCAATTGCCTAAGCCGAAATGCGTGATTCAATTCATTCTCAACGATCCGCCGAACGAAACCGCCAATTACTGGTTGGTGGCCAAACCCGGCGAAGAAACCGACCTTTGCTACACCGATCCGAAATTCGACGTCGATCTTTTCGTTGTATGCGAACTGCGCGCGCTAACGTCCGCGTGGATGGGACACTCGACCTTCGAAAGGGAAATCGACAGTGGGCGCATTTCCCTGACAGGTCATGACCTGATGGAAAGGACTTTGACAAAGTGGCTGATGCGAAGCAGCTTTGCCGAGGTTGCGAAAGGCGCGCAAGTCGAGCAACGCCGAGCTGCCCTTTAGCAGCTCGGTTCTTGCGAAAACTACATGGTGCACCGCTGAAGCCACTTCTTCAGCATGTCTAACCGGTTAGTCGTTCTGATCGGCGGGTCAATTCTGAACGACGGTTTTGTCCGCGGAGTGCTCATTTATCCCATCCGCCGCGAACGGCCGTTGAGAGCCCATCTGCCGCTATTGACAGAAGGTCGACCGGCTTCGACACTGTAATCAAGTCTTGCCGACCTGAAACGCCCCGGCGGAGTGAAAACTTGAACAGTCATGATCCGTTTCGCCATCATCCCGAGTTGCGCGGCAAGATCAAACCGGCGGCGGCGTCGTTCTTCCGTGATCTTGATATGAGCGCGATAGATGCCCACGCGGCCCAATCAGGGTTTCCATCTGATTGGCGCACGCCCTGCGAAGTCCGCGATGCGGACTGGCGACAGTGGCTCAACGAGAACAGCAGCCGGGACCTCTGGGTCTTTGCTTACGGATCTCTGATGTGGGATCCGGCAATCGAGTTCGACGAGGTACGCCAAGCCTGCTGCGCCGGATACCAGCGCAGCTTCTGCATGTGGGACGATGGCGGCCGGGGGTCGAAGGAAACGCCCGGTTTGATGCTGGCCATAGACGAGGGCGGCATCTGTAAGGGCCTCGCTTTTTGTATTCCGCAGGAAAAACTGGAACACGAGACCTACGTCCTGTTCCGGCGTGAAATGCTTCTTCCTGTCTATCGCCCTGTGCTGTTGGACCTCGACACCGTGGCTGGGCCGATAAAGGGTTTGGCATTTGTGGCTAATCGCGATCATGAGGACATCAAACCCGGAATTCCGTTTGATGAGCAGGCCAGCATGATCGCCCACGCTTCCGGATTCCTTGGCGACAATTTCGACTACCTGCTCAACGTGTACCAAGGTCTGGAAGTCCTCGGGGTTGAAGATCCCTACGTTTCGGAACTCTACGCCGCCACGGTGGCCCTGCGCGAGACTTCCGCAAGCGCGTGACGGCATTCACAGCCGAAACAGGCGGCCGAAAAGTTCGCAGTTCGGCCATTAGACCTGATTGCGGCGAACGAAGGCTCTGAACCTCTAGTCGAAGCCAGTGCGCTGAGACTTAACTGCGCATAAAGTCAAAATGCTTGCCAGCTCTTTGATAATGCAACTACCGTGAGTTCGGCATGATGCGGACAGCACTTCGTCGCATCGTTGTCTCGGGGGAACTCTCCTATGCCGATGCGATGGTTGATCCTGTTCGTGCTCTTCTTCGCCCGAGCGGTGATGGCGTTCCAATTCCAATCTGTCGCGGCTTTATCTCCATTTATCATGGAGAGCCTTGCGATTACGTTGACGGATATCGGCCTTCTAATTGGTCTCTACCTCGGTCCCGGAATCATTGTCGCGGTTGCGGGCGGCGCCGTGGCGACATGGTTTGGCGATAAGCGGACAGTTGTCGCCAGCCTGGCTTTAATGGTCATCGGTACAATTATACTTGCGTATGCGCCAACTCTTGCGTGGGCATTGGCGGGTCGGATCATTTCCGGAATAGGCGGCGTTGTCATTAACGTTTTGATGACCAAAATGGTTATCGACTGGTTCGCGGGACGAAATGTTTCAACGGCGCTGGCGATCTTTATAAGCTCTTGGCCAATCGGGATTGCCCTCGGTCTCCTCACTCTTCCAGCTTTGGCTGCTAGTACCGATTTGCAGTATGCTTGGACAGCGCTAACGATCTCCACGGTATTGGCACTTCTGGCCTTCACCGTCGTCTACAGGGCTCCGGAAGGCGCAAAGCCAAACGATGCACGTATCACGATCACTGCGTTGCCGTGGACGCCATTGGCATTCGCGGCACTGCTATGGGGCCTTTATAATACAGCATTCGCAATGATTTTCGGCTTTGGCGCCCTCGTTCTCGGAGAACGTGGAATACCCATTGCTGCCGCGAGTTCCGCGATCAGTGTCTACATACTTACAGCCACTGTAGCGATCCCGATTGGAGGTTGGGTGGCGGATCGAACTGGCCGGGCAAACTTGGTGATTTTTGTAAGCCTAGTTGGCGGAATGTTGGTTTTTCCTGCCGTACTCTATCTGCCGGATAGCTTCGTGTTGGCGGCACTTATCTTGGGTGGCTTGCTGGCTGGATTGGCACCTGGGCCAGTGGTCGCGATGCCCGGTCTTATCCTTTCACCCGAAACGCGCGCGTTCGGGACAGGTGTCTTCTATTCCATCTACTACCTGCAGATGATGTTAGCTCCGGCATTGGCGGGGGGCTTTGCTGATCATCTAGGCGATGTGAATGTGGCCTTCACAATGGGCTTCGCCATGATGCTGCTTGCAATCATAGCGCATTGGGCATTCCGTCGAACGGCAACACCGCGCTAAACATCAAGCTGACAGGCGGCCAAGAACTTACAATGTCATGAAGATGGTGCCATTGAAGCCTCCGCAGTGAACAGCCGGTTTAAATTTTGGTTCGATTGGTTGGGTTCACTGTGCAATTCGGGGAAAATGCGCTGGAGCACCGTGACCCATTCCGAGAAAAGTTCGAGCAGGCAAATTTAATCTTGCTGCATTTGCAATAGGCAGCTCTGTCCGCACTACTGCCGTTCAATCTGTGCGCAGCGAAAGGCGGTTACGAGCCCTTGTTGGCCGATGCTGCGGAGTGCATAGTTGTCTTTTTCTCTTATATGCAAGTGTAATGGCATAGAAGACGGATCAGTTGAGATGACGAAGCTGTCTTATGAGACCACGACAAATTTTACCGATTACCAGGCCTGGCCATGGTTCCAGGAATATCTGGTTCTTTCGAAAGCGGCGCCAATAGCAAAAGATGCTAGGATTCTGCCCGTCTCTGTGGGCGAGGCGTATTGCACGTGGGTCTTAGACACTCCCGAAGTCCGCGATATCGTCTACCGCGGATTTGTTTTGCACAAAGTCGAAGATGATCTTGAAGAGTCGCTTCTAGGAACCTCAGCAAGATACTTTCTGTTGCGAAACAACATATCGGAAAAGAATAGCGCGAACCTCACGCCCTGCTGGCAGGTTTTGAAACTGATCATGTTAGGGGACCTTTCGCCTCCCCCACATGAAGATGTCCGGGACAGGCTGCTGCGCCATTCATGGGCTTTCAAAAGAGTATAGATGTGGGCGGTCAATTCGCCAGCTTATGCAAATGGAGCTTCGTCTGGACTAATTGGCATTGGGCATATGGTGCGACGGTCCGACACTCATTTTAGAACATTCATTTTGTATGCGGCGAAAGAGCGGTCATTGGCGCAGGGGTAGCGAAAGCTGACTTTGTCCCGCACAGCAGTCATTATAGGCCAGTGCAGGAAACGGTCACTTAGAGCCCTGAGCAGAAGCCCAGTAAGCCAATGCTCAAGCACAAAGTAACGATGATTGGCCAGTAAGAGCACAATCTACACAGCGATTGATCTGAATCAGCGTGATGGTCGTGCGAAGTCGGTAGAAATTTTGTTGAGAAATAGTTCAGCCTTTTTTCTTAGCTAACGAGGTAGATCTATGAAAACCTATGTGATCGCACTTTCGTGCCTTTTGGCATTCCCTGTGCAAGCATTCGCACAAGGTATCGTCATTGGAACTGCCGATGCTTACGAAGCGGGAGATTACACGGTCGACCCTTCGGCCCTTCAAAGCTTTGATAAAGCTTTTGGTGAGCTTCTTTGTCGGCGCGGTAAATTTGATTGTGACTGGAAAACTATGGGGCGAGAGGAACTCGTTCCAGCGCTACAGACGAAAAAGATTGACGTAATTTTGGCGGCAATACCGATGACCGAAGCGTTGGGGGACGGTATCGAAAAGACCGCTGCATACCTGTATCCCGATCCCTTCGCCATTGTTGGCTTGCCTGGGTTCGTACCATTCGGCAACGTTAAGACCGTGGCCGCAATTCTCGACCCTGCGATAGAAGTCTGGCATGCCGCGAGCGGATACAACATCATCTATTTCCCAACGCTTGAAGAGGCACTCCAGGAGGTGGTGAAAGGTGGTGCGGAAATCGCTTTTGGTGAGTACGACGTTCTTGCTCCATTGGTCGATGCAGCCGAGGGGCGCTTGGAAGTTTTGAACCCTGGGCGCCATCTACGCCCGGGACTGACGATGGCGCTGCGTTCCGAGAGTGTCGATCTGCGTTTTGCACTCGAAGACCTGATCTATGACATGTCGAAGGACGGTACTCTGAATACCCTGAACAAGGAATGGTTTGGTAAGGACGCTATGGTCTGGGAATAGCCACATGCGACGCCGTTCAAACTGTTTGGCTCGTTCTAGAGCCTGGCATTCAACTTGAGCGCGGTGCGCAACAGCATCATCCTGATGTCCTCATCCAGCACTGAAGCGAATGGCAGCTTAGTCCGCACTGCAGACATTGGCCGAGCCCCATCGAAAGACTGCTATGCGCTCAATGTCTACATTCGTTTAACCTGATGCTGTGACCGTTTCAGGGTCTCCACAATCCAACGTGCATTATCAACTTTGATGATGTGCGGAATTTTCTCCGATTTACCCTCTTCTGGAGATGCCGCGTCATAAACCGGCGTCCTTTCCTACGTAAAAAGCAGGAGGATAGTGAAATGAAACCGGTTTTAGCCCTTGTTGCGGCCGCATTCTTGGCCAGCGCCGCTTTCGCGGACAGCATCCCCGAAAACAAACGCACCCAGGCGGGCCTCTACGTCACATCCGCCGAGGTCGGCGGGATGCTCGAAAACCCCGATGTGCGCCTGATCGACATCCGAAGCCGCGCCGAGGTGTCGTTCCTGGGGCTGCCCGTCCGGGCCAACAAGCACATTCCCTACATGGTCATGCCGATGATGCCCGAATATGACGCGGCTAAAGGCACTTACAAGCTGGAGCTGAACCCGGATTTCCCCAGCGACTTCGAAAGCTATGCACAAGCTGCAGGGATAACGCCAGACACGCCGATCGTCCTGATGTGCCGTTCGGGATCGCGCAGCGCGCGGGCGGCCGACCTGCTGTACAAGATGGGCTATCGCAACGTCTATTCGCTCATTGACGGCTATGAAGGCGACAAGGCCAAGGAAGGACCGCACAAGGGCGAGCGCGTCAAGAATGGATGGCGCAACGCCGGCCTTGCCTGGAGCTACAAGATCAGCGACGCCCAGGCCTACGACGGCGATCTCTGAGCGAACGGAAACCTCCCCTGGGCCCCTGTTTCGCCTTGAGCGGGGGCCATTTTTTGTGCGCGGGCGGGCAATAAAATATGCGTTCCAAATCAAATAGTTTTCGAATTACGTCTCGTTGCATGGAAGTTCAGCCTGCATGACCACGTTCTGTTTTTCGTGAGCGCATCCGACTGAACAGGATGCCCAGCAGCACCACGCCAGTTCCAAGCAGCTTGGGAAGGGTCAAGGCCTCGTCCAGAAAAACGAAGCCAAGGCAAATCGAGAAGACCGGCACGAGGTGGAGGAAGATTCCGGCGCGCGCAGCGCCCGCCCTGGCAACGCCTGACTGCCACGCGCAAAATGCGACAATGGATGCGCCAACACCAAGGTATAATGTGCCGAAAAGAACGTCCGCTCGAAGCACGAGATCAGGCGCGGGCATCCCAGTTATCAGCGCCACCGGTGTCATCACGGCAAGACCGGACAAGACGGTTGCGGCCAAACAAGCCTGCGGGGCGAGGGGGATGCTCCAGCGTTTCAGACAAACAGTAAAAACCGACCAGGTGATCGATGCGCCAAGAAGCATGGCCGGTCCTGCAAGATGTGAAGCTGTGGCTATTTGCTGGAGGTCATCGAAGATCACGATGGCCGCTCCCACAAGAGCGATGGCTGCACCGATGAGATCGCGCGCCGTTAGCGGAGCGCCACGCCAGATCCATGCGATGAAGACTATGAAAACGGCTGACAACGAAAATGTAACGCCGGCAGTCGAAGCTGATGCATATTGCAGACCCGTGTAAACCAGCCAGTTGAACAAGGCGATCGAGAGGATAGCGAGCACCAGGAGTTGCTTAGTATGAGTTGCCCATGCTGCCGTGATTTGCCGCCGGTGTCTTAAGGCAACGGGGAACAGGAACACCCCCGCGACGGCCCATCGCAGGAAGTTGAGCTGAAACGGCTCGAGCACATCGTGCAACGAGCGGCCAATGACAAAGTTGCCTGCCCATAAAAGGGGGCCTACGCATAAAATGGCCCCCAGGTGAAAATCTTCCGATCGGAATTGCGACATGAGAGACGCCCAGCTGCGCTTCTGTCCTCGGCAAAGACCAGATGGCCTGAACCTTGATTGCGAAAACGAATAAGCGGCAGGATACGCGCGCTGGGATCGGTGACATTATCAAGATTGATAGCGCCTGGCATCTTTTCTGAGGTAAGATGAACGGACCGAAGGTTCGAAAGGCGTAAACAGTGGCCATGTCCCACGGTGGGATGCAACGCGCGGAAGTCTTATGGAGACGGAGCCAGGCCGCAACAAATCCAAGGTCGATACGGATGACCTCTTTGGCGAGGTCGTCCAGCTGACCTATGCGACCGTGGCTCAGCCCGAAAAGTTCCATGAGCTGATCATGCTGTGGGAAAAATGCCTGACGTCCCGCATCGTCTCGAAAGACCAGGATACCGAAGACGCCGCACTTGTCGGGCATTTCAACCAGGCGCTTCAGATCTTCGATCACATCGGTCGGGTGCAACGCGACCATGATCGCGCCAAGCGCATTCTCGACGGGTTTTCCATGCCGGCATTCATTTGCGATGCCGCGCTCAATATTCTTTACAAGAACGAAGAGTTCGATGGCTTTGCTGCAGTCAACGAAGTTAGAGGTCCCACTTTCGGCGAGGCCATCAGGGAACAAATCCGCAATTGGGAAGTTGGCCAGACCGTGGCCTTTGTTCCCGATCTCGCAGAACCTGATGGGGCTGGTGCTGCGGTTATCACCGAACTGCCACAGGGGTTTTATGACGACACCATCCCCGGAAAGCAGTATCTCGTCGTCTTCAACGAGGTGTCGGAGACGAATGTCGCATGGGGCGCCATCCGCGACAAATACAACCTGACTGCGGCGGAAGCTGATGTGCTGGCGCAATTGGCGAAGGGCAGGAAGGCCGACGAGATCGCTCTGCAGAAAGGGGTTTCGGTCAACACAATCCGCGCACAAATCCGGGCCCTCCTGGAGAAAACCGGAAGCCGGAACCAGAACGACCTTGTCAGGTCCAGCGTGTTCGTTCTGAGCCAGTTCCAAAGTCTCAAGCTGGTTGCGCAGGCCTTTGTTCCTTCGGACGCGCGGCCGGAAGCCGTGTTCTCGCGGGTCATTCTTCCAAGCGGTCGTATGCTCCAGTTTCGTCAGTTCGGCGATATGGACGGCCTCCCGGTGCTCTACTTGCACGGCATGATGGGTGGTCCAGATCTGCCGCATCATGTAAAGACCGCTGCACGCCAGAGCGGGCTAAGGATCATTGCGCCCTCGCGTCCGGGATTTGGAAAGTCCGACAGTATTCCGGCAACGGATTGGGAATTCGTGCGGCAATCCTGCCGCGACCTCTATGCATTTCTCGACGTTCTTTCCGTCCCTGCCGCTTTCGTAATCGGGAACCTGTCCGGGTTCGGTATCGCGATCAACTTCGCCAACAGGTTTCCGGAAAAATGCATTGGCGTTCTGAATGCTGGGTATAGTGGCATTGTCAGCGATGACCTGATCGATGGGATGGGCACGATGTCCCGCGCCTTTGCCCGCAGCTATCAGAAATCCCGTACAGCATTACGGTTCCTCACGCGCGCCGCCATTGCGTCGGTGGATTTCCTCGGGGCGCATCGCATGATGCAACGGCATCTCGGGGCGTCCCCAGTAGACCTTGATTACTGCCACGAGGTCGGATGTTTCGACATGATGGCGGACGGGTTGACCCACGCGATCGCGCAAGGGGGCGAAGCTTTTATCAAGGATGGCTTCCTGGCAACGAAGGACTGGCGGGACGTGATCGAGGAAGTGGCCGGAAAGGTGAGGCTCCATTGCATCCTGGGCGAAAGGGACGGCATCGCACCTCATTTGCGCATCAAACACGAGGCCGAGCAGATCGCGGGTTACGATGTCCGGTTTTTCCCCGATGCCGGGCAACTCGTGCTGTTTCAAGAATGGGAAGCCGTCCAGGCCCTGATCCACGAAGACTTCGCGAAGAACCGCGGTCGTTTGTCCAAGATGTGAAGGCAGCATCGTCCCGCACGCAGCTGTTTCAGGCAAAGGGCAAGAAGTAGGCTGGCAAACTTCGCTTGATTGTCTTCCCGGATGAAAACAGAAAACCCCGCCGACGGGGCGGGGCCTTTCCTTGGTTGAACGGCATCAAGCTTAGCGGCGCATGGGCTCAGCTTTTGCCGGGGAACGCGTCGGGGACGCACGGCGCGCTTTGGGGCTCCGCATCGGCATGCGGCCGGGAACCTTTTCAAACTCGGTGACTTCGGTGGATGTACGCCGCTTGATCAAGTCTGCGGCGATCTTCACGGCCCGTCCGATCGCCCTGATCATGCTCCAGGCGTCCTGGCTGCGGATTTCGCGGGCGCGGCGGTCATAGCTTGCATAGTCGATCGCGCCGGTGGTCGTGGTCTGATATTCGGGCTGAGTGGTCATTGCATGTCTCCTTGTTGTTCGATGCATTCAACTTGCCCCACATCGGCAACCCGCGCTTGAAGAAGCGCTTTAGAAGGCTTTGTGATTTCCTTGATTTGCCTGAAGAAACCGTTGATCCTGAAACCAAACGTGCGGGGATCGGCCGGAAAATGCGTTATTTCTTTGCAAACTGTGAGCTGAACACGGCGAGCCGAACCTTCCTGCGCGATGGTGAAACGATACCTATCGAACCCCAGGTATTCGACCTTCTGCACCTTCTGGCCGAGCGCGCTGGACAGGTTGTGAGCAAGGATGAACTGATCGACGTCGTCTGGAATGGCCGCATCGTGTCCGACGCCACGATCAGCGCACGTATCAATGCCGCGCGCACCGCAACCGGCGACAACGGAAAGGATCAGCGCGTGATCCGAACCGTCTCGCGGCGCGGGTTTGAGATGGTCGCTGATGTATCTAATGGTCCGAACGATTCAAAATCGGCTAACTCCGAAATAACCCAGACCGTTCGTTACGCCACCTCGCCGGACGGCATACAGATTGCCTATGCGGTTTCCGGATCTGGAGCGCCCCTGATGCGTGCCGGACACTTTCTGACACATCTTGAAAAGGATTGGCAAAGCCCGGTCTACCGACCCGCATTGGAGACGTTCAGCGAGAACTATACTCTGGTTCGCTATGACCAGCGTGGCACGGGACTGTCGCAAACTCGTGTCGACGAATTGTCGATCGAGGCCTATTCAAACGATCTTCTAGCAGTGGCAGATGCGGCCGGGCTGGACAGGTTCCCGATTTTCGCAACCTCGCAGGGTGTGCCGATTTCGGTCCATTTTGCGGCGTCTCATCCCGAAAGGGTCAGCCGTCTTGTGCTCTGCGGAGGCTTTGCTCAGGGCCGTTTGGTCCGTGATGACAACTACTCACGCGATGAAGCAGAAGCTCTTATGACGCTTGTAAAGATGGGGTGGGGGCAACCTGACAGTGCCTTCATGTCGGCTTTCATTTCAATGTTTTGCCCTGACGCATCACGCGAAGAGAAAGCAAGCCTGGTGGAAAGCCAGGTTGCTTCTGCCACACCGGAGATGGCCGCTCGCGTTCGCCTGACGATCGACCAGTTCGATGTCGCCGACTGCCTTTCCATTGTTCAGGCACCGACATTGGTCATTCATGCCAGTGGAGACGCGCTTCACCCCATTTCGCAAGGTCAGCTTCTTGCATCACGGATACCAAATGCCGAGTTCAGGTTAGTTGAAAGCAACAACCATATATTCCTGAAGTCGACACCTGCTTGGGACGAAATAATGTCGTCAACGATGGAGTTCCTGGCTCGGGGCACGTCATAGTGGAACAAGTATCAGAAAGGTGCCGAGAGAGGCGAATGGCAGCTCCGTCCAAATAGTGGGCCTGGCACACAGCTTGAAGGCGAGTGGATTTTTAACCTGGCTTCATGCCGGTTCAGACTGGAGTTTGGCCAAAGTAAGAGATTGGAGCTCACTGTAGACGCCGGTACCTGCGGCTGTATTCATGAAATAATAGTAGCTGATGTGAGAGTTGCCCCCGGCACGCAGTTTATGGCTTTCCATGAATTGTGGAATTCGCATTCAGGTTTGCAAAACCCGAACATAAACTCCCGCAGCAAGAATCGGCCGCGTGCCCGGAAGGGTAGGCGAATTGCAGTGTGACGACGCTCATAAGGCGTGCGCTCGAGTTCCTTTGACGTGTGTCGCTATGCCTGCTTTGGCAGTCGTGCAGCTTAACCCATTGGTGAAGCGCTTTTTTCGCCCTGAGCTATACGGTTCATGATACAATAGAAAATGATCTACGTGACGGACGATAGAGCCGCTTGGGAGGGACCAATGAACGTTTCACGCAATTTCATGCTTGTGGGTACGTGTTTTCTAGTGGTCGGTATCGCATTCGGCATCCATATGGGAGCGAGCGGCCGACACGATTTTGCGCCTCTTCACGCGCATCTCAATTTACTTGGCTTCGTTCTTCCCATGGTGTTTGCCTTGGCTTATCGGACTTTTCCGGACATGGGACAAAGCAAACTCGCAAGCATTCATTTTTGGCTGCACATCGTTCCGACTGCTGCGCTCTTGCTCATGCTGTTCCTGCTACTCAGCGGTAGGATTACAGAGGCTGGTATGGCGCC
>NZ_FNEB01000006.1 GCF_900100005.1 Lutimaribacter saemankumensis | reverse complement strand
ATCGCCGCCGTCAGCGTCGTCTTGCCGTGGTCAACGTGACCAATCGTGCCGATGTTCACGTGCGGTTTGCTGCGTTCAAACTTTTCCTTTGCCATCCTGTGGACGCCTCGCGGGTTGGGGGGCCGGCCTGGCCCGGTTCATACTCCGCGCGCCATTTATTTGCTTAGGCAGGGAAAATCAAGCGCCTATGGATGCGAAACCTATTCCGCGGGCGGTGCAGCCGCGTCTTCGACAGCCAGTTCCGCCGTTTCGGCCGTCGCATCCTCGCCGGTCTCGCCATTGGCCCCGCCGAACCAGCCCTTTTCGCGCTTCATCCGCACAAGGTAATTCTGGATCTGCTTGGCCGCGTTACGGCTGAGATTCTGCAACTGCTGTTCCTTGGACTGGGTCAGCCCGGAACTCAGCAATGTCTCGCCCGACAGGCTTTCGAACACGGTGATCTGTTCGGGTTCTTCGTTCAGCTTCTTGCCGGCGGCATCGTCCCAGACAGTGACGTTGAAAATCAGGATCGACTTGGGGTTCAGAACGATCGGGATGCCGGGCTGCGCCAGCACGTAACCTTCGACCGAAATACCGAAGTGATAAAGCTTGTCACCGTCGTAACGGTCGAACCTTTCGCCAATGGCGCCCAGCATCGCCGCTTCCCATTCCTCGACCGTCGCCTCGCGCGACATCGGTCCCTTGGTCAGGTTCGGCGCAACAACCACCCGATGGCTGAGCCGGAAATCCCCAAGATCGACCGGGGGGTTCCTAAGATCATTGGTACTGGTGCAGGCGGTCAGCGCGAAAAGCCCCGCAATAAGCGCAAGTAGTCTGATCATCAGGAATTGTCCCCCAGGCAAAGTGCTGCCTTTCCCGAATAGCCCAGCCTTTGCGCCGGTGCAATCTGACTGAGGCATTTGTCTGTCGCCCCGGCACGGCCTAGATTGAGCGGCAGGAGGTTTCCAGCCCATGCAGCAAGCCACCCATCCTGTGCGCGTGCCCCTCGTGACCGAGCCGTGGGGTATCTTGAAAAGCCTCAATGCCGCCCGGCAGAACGTGTTGTCGATCATCCCCGAGATCGCCACCCGCCAACCGATGGTGTCGGGCAAGACCGGCAAGCGCTGGCATATGGTGATGGACCCTGACGCGATCCGGCGCATCCTGCTGGAACGGCTGGACGATTATCCGAAATCCGACGTCACCAAGAACCTGCTGCGCCCGGCCATCGGTGAATCGCTCTTTATCGCGGAAGGGGCGCATTGGCGCTGGCAAAGGCGTGCCGCCGCCCCCGTGTTTTCGCATCGCAACGTGATGAACCTTGGCCCGATCATGACCCGTGCCGCCGAGGCGGCCAGCGGCCGCGTGTCGGGGGCCGGTCCGCGCGCGGTCAACATGGCCGACGAAATGGTGCGTGCCACCTTCGACGTGATATCGGATGTGACGTTCTCGGGCGATGGCGGGTTTGACCGCGATGCCGTGCATCGTGCCATCGACGCCTATATCGCCGAGGCCGGTAAGATCAGCCTGTTCGACGTGCTGGGCTTTCCCGACTGGGTGCCAAGGCCCGGCCGCATCATGTCGGGCGCGGCCCTGCGCGAGATGAAATCGGTCGCCGACACCGCGATCGACGCGCGGCGCGATGCCCCGCATGACGATGTGCCGGACCTGCTTGACCTGTTGCTGGACGGCGAAGACCCGGAAACAAAGCGCCGTATGGACACGGGCGAGTTGCGCGACAACCTGCTGACCTTCATCGTCGCCGGGCACGAAACGACGGCCCTGACGCTGGCCTGGTCGCTTTACCTGTGCGCCTTCGATCAGGAGGTGCAGGACCGCGCAAGGGCCGAGGCGCGCGCCGTTCTGGGCGACCGCGCGGCCACCGGCGCGGACGTGCCGAACCTGCCCTATATCCGCCAGATCGTGGACGAGGCGCTGCGCCTTTATCCGCCCGCGGGCATCATCAGCCGCACAGCGCAAAAGCATGACACGCTCTGCGGGCGCGAAGTCCGCCCCGGCGACACGGTGATGATCCCGATCTATGCGCTGCACCGCAATCACCTGCTGTGGCAGGATGCCGATGCCTTCCGGCCCGACCGTTTTGCGGACCGCAAAGCGATCGAGCGCTACGCCTATCTGCCGTTCGGCGACGGGCCGCGCATCTGCATCGGCGCGTCCTTCGCCCTGCAAGAGGCGGTCGTCATCCTGGCCACGCTGCTGTCGCGCCATCGTTTCACGCCCGTACCGGGGAAAGAGCCGAAGCCGGTCATGATCCTGACGCTGCGCCCCGAGGGCGGGGTGTGGCTGATGGCCGAACCGGCGGACGGCATCAATCGCAAATCTGCCTGAGCGCCTGCCATTCTGCCTCCGACAGAACCGGCGCGGTCGCGTCCTGCCCTGCGGCGTTGTCGCGCGCCTTCGCGGCGCGTTCGGCGCTGAGAGGGTGGGTCGACAGGTATTCCGGCAGCGCAAAACCGCCCTCTTCCCTGGCGAGCCGGTCAAAGAAATCCCCGAACCCGTCCGAGCTGATGCCCGCGTCGTTCAGCATCTGAAGCGCATAGGCATCGGCGTTTCGCTCGGCCTCGCGGGAATAGGCACTGTTCAGCATCTGGTCCGCAACCGCCACCAGAACCGCGCCACCGGCCACGTCCCCCAGGATCAGCGACAGGATACCGGCCGATCCCGCCACGCGCAGCGCGTTGCGCGTGGCATCGCGGCTGACGACATGCCCGATCTCATGCGCAAGAACGGCCGCCACGGCGTCGGGCGTTTCGGCCTCGTCGATCAGGCCGCGCACCAGCACCACATGACCGCCCGGCGCGGCAAAGGCGTTCAGCATCGGATGGTCGAACACGCGAACGTTCAGGTCATAGCCGATGTCCCGCCCATCGGTCAGCCGCTGCACCATCTTGTCCAGGGCGGCCCGGCCCGCCGGTGCATCGCAATCCAGCGCGCCGTTTTCCGATGCGCCCAGGAACCGTTCCATCTGCGCCGTCACCGCACGGCCGAACCGCATCTCCGTTTCCAACGGGATCAGCCGGGCAAGGGTGCCCGCAAGCGCCGGAAGGATCACCAGCAGGATCAGCGCCACGGCCCCCACCGCCAGGACCGCATTGCGCAGGATATGCCGCCCCGTACCGGGGTGCAGATCGCTTTTACGCAAGGACGGGCGCGACGTCAGCAACCAGTCCACCAGCACCGGATCGCGCAGCACAAGTCGGGCCGGGTCGCGCGGGGCTTCGTCATCGGTGGGCATATGGCGGGTCAGCACAAGATGCTTGTCCTGCGCGTGATCCGACAGGGCCCGCAGGTCCGGCAGCGGCCATCGCAACGGCGCGGGCAACGTGTCGGACGATATCACCAGGGCCTGTCTGTCGGGCGACAGGCCGACATCGACGTGATGCCGGCCGGCCGTTTCGCCGTCGAAAAAGATGCCCTGCCCCTTCATCGGTTCAGATCGCGCCGCCGATATCCAGTGCATCGGCAAAGCCTTCGGCATCGGCGCCCTTGTCCGCAACCCGCTGACGGATCACGTTGGCCGCGTCGATGTTGATCGCCGTAAAGGTGTCGACGTAGTGCGCGATGATCGGCTGCACGATCAGCGCGGTACTCGCCGCGCCGACGCCCAGGATGATCCCGACATAGCCGACACCAAGCAACGCCATCACGCCAAAGGACGGCGCACCGCCGCTCATGTCGCCAAGCGATACGACCGCCAGAGTTCCCAGCAGCGCGGTGACGATCCCGACAACTACGCTGATCACGATCCCACCGATGATGTAGGTCATGATGACGGTCGAGGTCTGCGGCCGCGCATCGAACGCGATCTGGCCGCCCAGTGCCTTTGTCGTCGTCAGGTAGGCAAAGCTTTGAACGCGGTAGTGTATGAACCCGATCATCAGCCAGAAATACCCGACCACCGGCAAGACGACGAGCAGCAATTCCATCTGGAACGCAATCCCGACCGCGATCCCCAGGAAGATGACCGCGAGCCCGATGAAGACATGCTTCATCGCACCATAAAGATCCTGCCAGCGCCCCCCCTGTTCGAATTGGGTGTCACCGAACCACATCCGGTCTGTCATGTATTTCTCGAGGTGAAAGGTCTGGCGCGGCAACAGGATACCCAGCGTCAGAATGGTCAGAAGGTAATGACCGATCGCCCGAAATGCATACCCCCAGGCGCCCTTGTCCATGCCGAAACGGATGCCCCGCCACCGCGTGCGCGCCAGCTTGTAGCGCCGCGCACGGTACACCGCGAACAGCAGCAACGGCACGAGCGACAGGAACGTCAGGTTGAAGGCCAGCGCCTGGGCGACCATCTCGGCCTCGGTTTCCGGCTCGGTCAGCAAGTTCAGACCGACAAAGGTCAGCAGCATCTGCACGATCCCCAGGTAGATCGCCAGAAACACCACCGCCATCAGGAAACCCAAGAACTTCTCCAGCCCGGTGCCGGTGTATTCGAACCGGTCGCCGTCAAGTTCGGCCGACGACCAGATATAACGCCGGATCCGCGTCTTGCCCCAGAAACGGTAAATCCCGAACGTGAACAGCGTCAGGATCGCAACCGTCAGAGACAGGCCGAAAATCGACCCGGATTTTCCCGAGTAGCGGCCGTCGGCATACCGGATTTCACTCATCACATGTCCTCTCTCAATTCTCGAGAGCGACAAATTACGCAAGAATTTGACGCGGATGTGGCAACCATCAGGTGAATTTGTTGTCGCGCGGGAACCCTCGCGGCGCCATCCGGCCCGCGCCGGCGCGCTTTCCGACCCATTCCGCAAGCTCGGTTTCGGTCCGTGTCCGGCCGGCCGGGTCAAGCCAGCTCAACCCCTCTTCGCGCAGGAAGGTCCGCGCGTCGGACAACCCGCCGTCCTTGTATTTCTGCAGACGGACACCCTTGCCACGCGTCATTTCGGGAAGCTCGTCGATATCGAAGATCAGCACCTTGCGGTTCTCGCCCACCACGGCCACGCTGTCGCCTTCCGCGGGCTTGCACACGCGCGCGCGCACATCGCCCTTGACGTTCAGCACCTGTTTTCCGCTGCGCGTCTGTGCCACGACCTCGTCCTCGGGCACGAGGAAACCGTCGCCCGCGCTCGAGGCGACCAATAGTTTGCGGCCCGGTTTATGAATGAACAGGTCGATGATTTCGGCTTCGTTCGGCAGGTCCACCATCAGGCGCACCGGTTCACCCATGCCACGCCCGCCCGGCAGGTTCGCCGCCTGCAACGTGTAGAACCGCCCGTTCGAGCCGAACACAAGCAGCCGGTCGGTGGTTTCCGCATGAAAGATGAACCGTGGTCCGTCACCGTCCTTGAACTTCAACTCGCGGCCCAGGTCGATATGGCCCGTCATCGCCCGGATCCAGCCCATCTGGCTGCAAACGACGGTGATCGGCTCGCGGTCGATCATCGCCTCCAGCGGCACCTCTTCGACCTCGCCGGCCTCGGCGAACTGGGTCCGGCGCGCGCCCCCTTCGGACTTGGCACCGAATTTCTTGCGCACCTCGCGCAATTCGTCCGCGACACGCGCCCATTGCAAGTGGTCGTCTTCCAGCAGATCCATGATGTCGGCGCGTTCCGCCATAAGCTTGTCCTGCTCGGACCGCAGCTCCAGCTCTTCCAGGCGGCGCAACGACCGCAGACGCATGTTCAGGATCGCTTCGGCCTGAATATCCGAAAGGCCCTCTTCCCGCCCGTCGAAACGGTGCGGAACACCGCCCTGGGTTTCGCCCTCTTCGGCCAGAACCTCAGGCAGATCCGCCGTGGGATCGGCGACCAGCGTCAGCGACGCGCGATCCACCCCAAGCAGCGGCGAAACGTAATCCGCCTCCGAGGTCGCGCGCCGGATCGTCGCCTGATGTCCGACGGACCAGTCCTCGTACATCAGCGCGGCCTTCGGATCCTCGTCATAGCGGATGATGTCGATCACCCGGTCGAGGTTCAGGAACGCCACCATCAACCCTTCGAGAACCTCGAGCCGGTGGTCGATCTTGGCCAGGCGGTGCGCGGCACGGCGCATCAAGACTTCGCGCCGGTGATCGAGGAAGGCGCGCAACACCTCTTTGAGCGAGCAGACCTTGGGCGTCACGCCGTCGATCAGCACGTTCATGTTCAGGCTGAACCGCGTTTCCAGGTCGGAATTGCGGAACAGCATCCCCATCAGCACTTCGGGGTCCACGTTCTTGGAACGCGGTTCCAGAACGATGCGGATATCATCGGCACTTTCGTCGCGAACATCGGCCAGGATCGGAACCTTCTTGGTCTGGATCAGTTCCGCGATCTTTTCGATCAGCTTGGATTTCTGGACCTGGTAGGGAATTTCCGTAACCACGATCTGCCATTGGCCGCGCCCCAGATCCTCGGTCTCCCACTTGCTGCGAAGGCGGAAGGCCCCGCGCCCTGTACGATACGCTTCGGCAATGTTCTCGGGCGGCTCGACGATGATGCCCCCTGTCGGAAAGTCGGGGCCAGGCACGTATTGCAGCAGTGTTTCGTCCCGCGCATCGGGTGCCTTGATCAAATGAAGGCACGCGGCGATCAGCTCGTCGATATTGTGCGGCGGGATATTCGTGGCCATGCCGACGGCAATGCCGGACGACCCGTTCGCCAGAAGGTTCGGATAGGCGGCGGGAAGAACCGTGGGTTCCGTCAGGCGACCGTCATAGTTGGGGCGGAAATCGACAGCATTTTCATCGAGCCCTTCCAGCAGCGCCTCGGCCATGATGGTCATCCGGGCTTCGGTGTATCGGCTGGCGGCGGGGTTGTCCCCGTCGATGTTGCCGAAATTGCCCTGCCCGTCGACCAGCGGATAGCGCACCGCGAAATCCTGGGCGAGACGTGCCATCGCGTCATAGATCGCTGCATCCCCGTGAGGGTGAAAATCGCCCATCGTGTCGCCACTGATCTTGGCCGATTTCAGAAACTTGCCCGTCGGCGACAAACGCAGACGGCTCATCGCGTAAAGGATGCGGCGATGCACCGGCTTCAGCCCGTCGCGCGCATCCGGCAGAGCGCGGTGCATGATCGTGCTCAGCGCATAGGTCAGATACCGTTCGCCGATCGCGCGGCGCAGCGGCTCGGAAATGCTGGGCGGACCGCCCTCGGGATCGTTGTTCACATCGCTCATATCCATGCTGATAGACGGCGCGCGATTCCTCGTAAAGCGGGCATTGGGGAAATTGCGCGGGAAATACCCCTAATGGTTCAGGGCGAATCGTGTATAACACGTATAGGCGGATTATTGCCGCCGGTGTGGTGCTGCGTTCTGGGGGTTCGTCATGTGGCGTTTTCTGATTGTGACTTTTGCCTTTCTTGGCTGGGGTTTTTACGAACTCAGCGGGGGGGCTGACTATGAGCCGCGCGCAGGGTCGCTGCAGGCCGAAGCCTACCGGGTGTTCAGCGCGCTGCATGTGCAGCAGGGCGACATCGCGACCGCGCCATCCGACCCTGACGCCCAAGCTCCCTCGGTTTCACGCGCTGCGGTCGACCTGACCAGCCTGCCAATCGTCACGCCTGCAAATCCGGTCCTCGGTGCGCCCGCGGGAATTGCCCCGGCGGTGGAAAGGGTCGATATCGCGGAACCGCCGGCCAGCCCGGTCGTCAAGGCGTCATTGTCAGAGAACGGGAATATCAAAACCCGGTCAGGCGATATCCGCACCATCAGCGCAAGCGTGGTCAACATGCGCATGGGGCCGGGCACCAGATACGATGTCGTCACAAAGCTGCGCCTCGGCGAAACCGTCGAAGTGCTCAGCGATCCGGGCGAGGGCTGGCTGAAACTAAGGGTTCTCGAAACCGGGCGGATCGGCTGGATGTCCGACGCGCTGGTGACTGCCGCAGTTGACTGATTGCCAAACCGCGCGGTTTTCGACAGAAATCGCGCGCATGACCAGATCCATTCTCATCACCGGATGTTCCTCCGGCATCGGCTATGACGCGGCGCACGGGCTTCGCGACCATGGGTGGCGCGTCTTCGCGGCCTGCCGGCAGCAGGCCGATGTCGACCGGCTGGCCAGCGAAGGCTTTGATGCCGTTCGACTGGATTACGCCGACCCCGAAAGTATCGCGGCCGCGCTGGACACCGTTCTGGCGGCCACGGGCGGGACGTTGGACGCACTGTTCAACAACGGCGCCTACGCCTGCCCCGGTGCCGCCGAGGATCTGCCGCGCGAGGCCCTGCGCGAGATTTTCGAAACCAACGTTTTCGGCTGGCATGACCTGACGACCCGCGTGATCCCGGTTATGCGTGCGCAGGGGCATGGGCGGATCATCAATTGCTCGTCGGTGCTCGGGCTGGTCGTGATGCCCTGGCGCGCGGCCTACAACAGCACCAAGTTTGCGCTCGAGGGTCTGACGGACACGCTACGCATCGAGATGCGCGACACCCCGATTCACGTCGTTCTGATCGAACCGGGGCCGGTGACATCCAAGATCCGCATAAATTCGATCCCGCATTTCGAACGCTGGATCGACTGGAAAAACAGCCCCCGCGCCGAGCAGTACCGCGAGAAACTGCTGAAACGGCTTTACGAATCCCGTGGCAAGGACACGTTCGAATTGCCCGCTTCGGCGGTAACGAAAAAGCTGATCCATGCGCTGGAATCGAAAAACCCGCGCCCGCGCTACTTCGTGACCACGCCGACCTATATCATGGCTGTCCTGCGGCGCATCCTTCCGACACGGGCGCTTGACTGGATTCTCGCCAAAGGGTGAATTTCCGGTTCGCTTTTTTCGGACCAACCCCTACATGGGGCAGACAAACCTAAGAGGGACAAACAGCGATATGGCAGATGATCCGCTTTTCTACGTCGTCGCCGCGGCCTGCCTTGCCGTGGTTGTCATTCTCGTGCTCGGCATTTCGAATTTCGGCAAGGGCACGATGGAGGCCGCGAAACAATCCAACAAGATGATGAAGCTGCGGATCGTCGCGCAATTCGTCGCCGTCGTGCTGATCCTGCTGTTCGTCTGGCTGCGTGGCGGAGGAAACTGAACAGATGGTCGTACTGAACAAGATCTACACAAAGACGGGTGATCATGGCGAAACCGCATTGGGCAACGGCGCTCGGGTCGCCAAGCATGCCCTGCGTGTCACCACCTACGGCACGTCGGATGAATTGAACTCGTTCGTCGGCGTTGCCCGCCTCGAGGCGCCGGCCGAGATGGACGCCGCATTAGCGCGCATCCAGAACGATCTTTTCGATCTCGGCGCCGACATGTGCACCCCCGACATGCACAAGGATGCCGAGCGCGAATATCCGCCTCTGCGTATGGCGCCCGAGCAGGTCACGCGGCTTGAATCGGAAATCGACGCTATGAACGCCAAGCTGGAACCATTGCGCAGCTTTATCCTGCCCGGCGGTTCGGCACTGGCCGCGCAATTGCATGTCTGCCGCACTGTGGCACGTCGCGCAGAGCGGCTTGCGGTGGAACTGGCGACCGTCGAATCCGTCAATCCCGACGCGGTCAAGTACCTGAACCGCCTGAGCGACTGGTTCTTTGTCGCCGCGCGCATCGCGAACAATGACGGCAAGGACGACGTTCTTTGGGTGCCCGGCGCCAATCGCTGACACATGGCGGTTTCGCGACGAAAATCCGCAGAACGCGACGTCGCAGCGCGCCAACGTGACGATTTTGCCCTGTTTCCCCCGCGCGCAAGAATATATCAAGCGCGGGAGAACTTATGGAGGAGTCGCCCGCGCGGCTCGTCGCAATTGTAAGGGAGACCACGCCAATGAAGGTACTCGTGCCTGTGAAACGCGTGATCGACTACAACGTGAAGGTCCGCGTCAAGGCGGATGGCAGCGGTGTCGATCTCGCCAACGTTAAGATGTCGATGAACCCGTTCGACGAAATCGCCGTTGAAGAGGCGATCCGCCTGAAAGAGGCGGGAAAAGCCGAAGAGGTCGTCGCGGTATCCATCGGCGTCAAACAGGCGCAGGAAACCCTGCGCACCGCACTGGCCATGGGCGCCGACCGCGCGATCCTGGTCGTCGCAGCGGATGACGTGCACCAGGATATCGAGCCGCTGGCAGTGGCCAAGATCCTTGCCAAGGTCGTGGAAGAGGAACAGCCCGGTCTGGTTCTCTGCGGCAAGCAGGCGATCGACAACGACATGAATGCCACCGGCCAGATGCTGTCGGCGATCCTCGGTTGGAGCCAGGCGACCTTTGCCTCGGAAGTGGGCATCGATGGCGACAGCGCCGTCGTCACCCGCGAGGTCGATGGCGGCCTGCAGACCATCAAGGTCAAGATGCCGACCGTCGTTTCCGTCGACCTGCGCCTGAACGAACCGCGCTATGCGTCGCTGCCCAACATCATGAAGGCCAAGAAAAAGCCGCTGGATGAAAAGACCGCCGCCGATTACGGCGTCGATGTCACCCCGCGCCTGACCGTGGTCAAGACGTCCGAGCCGGCCGAACGCGCCGCCGGTGAAATGGTTGGCTCGGTCGACGAGCTGGTTGCGAAACTCAAGGAAAAGGGGGCGGTGTGATGGCTGTTCTTCTTCTTGCCGAAGTCAACAATGGTGAACTGTCGATGGACGCGACCGCAAAGGCGGTCACCGCGTCCAAGGCCCTGGGCGACGTGACGGTTCTGTGCGCCGGCGCATCCGCCGCCGACGCCGCGAAAGAAGCCGCGACAATTGATGGCGTGGCCAAGGTGCTGGTCGCCGAAGACCCCGCGCTGGGTCATCGCCTGGCGGAATCGACCGCCGACCTGATCGTGTCGCTGGCAGGCGATTACGATCACATCGTGGCGCCCGCCACCACCGACGCCAAGAACGTGCTGCCCCGCGTGGCCGCGCTGCTGGACGTGATGATGCTGACCGACGTCTCGGGCGTGGTCGATGCCGACACGTTCGAGCGCCCGATCTATGCAGGTAACGCGATCCAGACGGTGAAATCGGGCGACGCGAAGAAGGTCGTGTCCTTCCGCACCGCCAGCTTCGACGCGGCCGGCACCGGTGGCTCGGCCGCTGTGGAAACCGTGGGCGGGGCCTCCGCTTCGGGCCTGTCGGAATGGGTCGAAGACAAGGTCGCCGAAAGCGACCGTCCCGAACTGACCTCGGCCGGTATCGTGGTTTCGGGCGGCCGTGGCGTCGGCTCGGAAGACGATTTCGCGCTGATCGAGAAACTGGCCGACAAGCTGGGCGCCGCCGTTGGCGCATCCCGCGCCGCCGTCGACTCGGGCTTTGCACCGAACGACTGGCAGGTTGGCCAGACCGGCAAGGTGGTCGCGCCTGACCTGTATATTGCCGTCGGCATTTCGGGTGCGATCCAGCACCTTGCGGGCATGAAGGACAGCAAGATCATCGTCGCGATCAACAAGGACGAAGAGGCTCCGATCTTCCAGGTGGCCGATTACGGCCTGGTCGCCGACCTGTTCGAAGCCGTGCCCGAGCTGATCGAAAAGCTCTGATCCGGCACCCGACGATCAAAAACAAAGGCCCTCCATCCCAGGCGGGCCTTTTTCGTATTACAGTCGCCCACGCAGAGCAGGCAAAAGCGGCCCGGCCGCTTCGGCATGCGCCACCGCACCAGGCATCGCCGCGGCAACCGCTTCTTCGCCGGGCGGCACGACCATCCCCTGCAAACCGGCGGCCTGCGCCGATGCGCTGATCGTGGCATCGACGATCTCGGCCACGTCGTCGCGCAGGGCATCGACCATCCAGCGTTCGATGAACAACGGATCGGCCCCTATCGTTTCTGCCTCCGGCCCGCCTGGCATCCGGTGTGGGGCGAACCACAACAGCACCACAGGCCCGCCCAGACGCTGAACCAGCAGCCGTGTGCGCGCGACCCAGGCCGCCTGCAGTTCTTCGCGCAACATCGCGAACCGGTCCGGTGCGAAACGGCAAAGGCTTTCCAGCATGTGGCGCGTGAACGTGAAATCGGTAAAATCCACATCGCCGAATATCTGCCGCATAAGACGCGACGATTTCAGGAATCGGTCATTGCGTCGCGGATGCACGGTATAAAACCGGTTCGACATGTTGTGCGCGCCGCCGATCTGCAACACCCGCACCCGCGCCTGCCCGGCCAGTTCCATCACATAAGGATCGTGCAAGTACACATCGTGCCCCGCGTTCACGCAGCCAAGGTTGACGCAGGTCACACCGAGTTCTTGTTCGACAAGCGCAGGATACGGTTCGGGGATGTACTTGCCGTATGTCTCGGTCGAGCCCAGAAACGCGACGTACTTGCCGCGAAGCAATCGCGCGGGCCCGCGGAACGTCAGGCGCGACGTGCCGTAACGGCACGGTTTGTAGTCGAGGCCCGGCGGCCCCTTTCGTTGAAATGTCATGGCTCCCACCAATTGTTAAGTCTCACCCGAGTCCAGATTCGGCCTGAACAATTGCCAATCGGTTAAACGGACAGATTTCAAAGCATTGGACAGGTCATCGCGGCCTTGCAGCGGACGCGCCCGCATGGCTATTGTGCAGGGCGATCAGACGGGAGACAGCGCATGGAAATTCAGACCATCGGCGTCGTGGGGGCCGGGCAGATGGGCAACGGGATTGCCCATGTCATGGCGCTGGCGGGATATGACGTGCTGATGACCGATATCAGCCAGGACGCACTGGATGCGGCGCTTGCGACAATCGACAAGAACCTCGAACGTCAGGTCAGCCGCGACAAGATCAGCCAGGACAAAAAGGATGCCGCGATGGCGCGCATCAAGACAACGCTGACGCTGACCGATCTTGGCCCGTCCGACCTGATCATCGAGGCCGCGACAGAACGCGAAACGGTAAAGCAGGCGATCTTCGAAGACCTGCTGCCGCATCTCAAGCCGCACACGATCCTGACGTCGAACACGTCGTCGATCTCGATCACACGGCTGGCCAGCCGCACGGACCGCCCTGAGAAATTCATGGGGTTCCATTTCATGAACCCGGTTCCGGTGATGCAGCTCGTGGAATTGATCCGGGGCATCGCGACGGATCAGGAAACCTATGAGGCCTGTTTGGCAGTTGTCGAAAAGATCGGAAAAACCGCATCCAGCGCCGAGGATTTCCCCGCCTTCATCGTGAACCGCATCCTGATGCCCATGATCAACGAGGCGGTCTATACGCTGTATGAGGGCGTCGGCAACGTGAAGTCAATCGACGAAGCGATGAAGCTGGGCGCGAACCACCCGATGGGGCCGCTGGAACTGGCGGATTTCATCGGGCTCGATACCTGCCTTGCAATCATGAACGTCCTGCACGACGGGCTGGCGGATACGAAATACCGCCCCTGCCCCCTGCTGACCAAGTATGTCGAGGCCGGGTGGCTGGGCCGCAAGACCCAGCGCGGCTTCTATGACTACCGCGGCGAAACACCCGTACCCACACGGTGATATTTGGGGGGAAGGTTCCCCCGGGAAATCACCCGGCCAGCGCGCGGGCCAAGGCGTTCTGCCGTTCGATGACGCGCGGCAGGTCGATCGTCGTGACATGCCCGTCGCGCACGATCTGACGCCCTTCGACAAACAGGTGCCTGACGCGCGTGGGCCCGGCCAGCAACAGCGCCGCGGGATCCCAGCTTCCGGCGCTTTCGATGCCGCTGACGTCCCAGATCGCGATATCGGCGCGTTTTCCGGGCGCAAGCCGCCCGCAATCGGGGCGGCCCAGCACATCGGCGCCGCCGCGGGTTGCGATCTCCAGCGCCTCGCGCGCGCTCATCGCGTCCGCGCCCCGTGCGACCCGCTGCAACAGCATGGCCTGCCGCGCCTCGAGCATGATGTTGCCCGCATCGTTGCTTGCCGACCCGTCGACACCCAGCCCCACCGGCACCCCGGCATCACGCATGGCACGCACCGGAGCGATGCCTGATCCAAGGCGGCAATTGGAACACGGGCAATGCGCAACGCCCGTTCGGCTGCGAGCGAAAAGATCGATCTCGGCCGTGTCCAGTTTCACGCAATGGGCATGCCACACATCCGGCCCCGTCCAACCCAGTTCTTCCGCGTATTGCCCCGGGCGGCAGCCGAAATTGGCCTCGGAATAGGCGATATCCTCGTCGTTTTCGGCCAGATGGGTATGCAGCATCACGCCCTTGTCGCGCGCCAGAAGCGCCGCGTCGCGCATCAGATCGCGGCTGACGGAAAACGGCGAACAGGGTGCGAAACCCACGCGCACCATCGCGCCCTCGGACGGGTCGTGAAAAGCATCGGCCACGCGAATGCAATCTTCGAGGATCGCGGCCTCGCGCTCGACCAGGCTGTCCGGCGGCAGGCCGCCATCGCTTTCGCCGATGCTCATCGCGCCGCGCGTCGGGTGAAACCGCAACCCGATTTCCTGCGCCGCCGCGATCGTGTCGTCCAGCCGCGCGCCATTGGGGAAAAGATACAGGTGATCCGACGTCAGCGTGCAGCCCGACAGCGCCAGTTCGGCCAGCCCGACCTGCGCGCTTGTGAACATCTCTTCCGGGCCGAAACGCGCCCAGATCGGATAGAGCGTCTGCAACCAGCCGAACAGCAGCGCGTCCTGTCCACCGGGAACCGCGCGGGTGAGCGTCTGGTAAAGGTGATGATGGGTGTTCACCAGGCCGGGTGTCACTACGCAACCCGAGGCATCCACGGTTTCACCGGATGTCCCCAGACCTGCACCGATCTCCACGATCACGCCATCCCGCACCAGGATGTCGGCCTGCGCAACCTCGCGGCGCGCATCATCCATCGTCAGGATCGTCTGCGCGGATTTGATAAGGAATTCTGCCATTCTCAGCCCCCTTTCATGCCAGTCGGACCCCCTCTGGCAATTCGGGGCGCGCCGGAAAGGGGCAAGAAGCGCGCCGTTTTTCTTAGCCCCGCACGCCTGATCCGATCAAGAGGCGTGGCGTTCCAGTATTTCCAGCGCGGCCTTGTGCTGCATCCGGCCCGCAGCGGCGATGACGCGCCCGCCATCCTGTGCGGGCCCACCCTGCCAGTCGGTGACGATCCCGCCCGCGGCCTCGATTACGGCCATGGGGGCCTGGATATCGTAGTTCGACAATCCCGCCTCGATCACAAGGTCGATCTGGCCGGCCGCCAGCAGGGCGTAGGCATAGCAATCCATGCCATACCGGGTCAGTTGCACGGCGTCTGCCACGGCCCCGAAAGCGTTGCGTTCTTCGGGCGTGCCGACCTCTGGAAAGGTCGTGAACAGGATCGCCTCGTGCAGCGGGCGGTCGCCGCGCACGGCCAGCGGGCGCGCGCCCTGCGGCCCTGTCATCCCGGCCTGACCCAGCCCGCCCCAGAAGCGTTCGCCGATATAGGGCTGGTCGACGATACCGAACACCGGCACACCGCCGCGCGCGGCCGCGATCAACACCCCCCAGGTCGGTGTGCCCGACATGAAACCGCGCGTGCCGTCGATCGGGTCGATCACCCAGGTGACGTCGCTGCTGCCGGATTTGTCGGCAAACTCTTCACCCACAATGGCATCCTGCGGGCGGCGCTCGGCCAGAACCGCGCGCATTGCGGCCTCGGTTGCGCGATCGCCCTCGGTCACCGGGTCGAAACCGCCGGCATCCTTGTTGTCGGTGCTCAGGTCGGGCGCCCTGAAGAACGGCAAAACCGCCCGGCGGGCGGCATCTGCCATCGCGTGGGCGGTTTCAATGATGTCTCGATCTTGTTGCATGCGCTGCGCTCCGGGCTGTTGATGCAGCCCTAGCGCAGCGCGCTGCGTGCCTCAAGCCACGTCGGACAACACCCGTGCCAGTTCGAACAGGCGCCGACGCTGGTTTTCGGGAATGGCGTAATAGGACCGGACAAGGTCCATCGCTTCCTTGTCACCCAGCAAATCCTGCGGCATGTCCTGCGGTGTATTCGCATCCTGCGACGCTGAATTCAGCCCTTCGAAGAAAAAGCTTACATCGACATCCAGCGCCTCGGCAATATCCCAAAGCCTTGATGCGCTGACCCGGTTTGCACCGGTTTCGTACTTCTGGATCTGCTGAAACTTGATCCCGACGCTTTCTGCCAGTTGCTGCTGGGTCATACCGACCAGCCAGCGGCGCTGACGAATGCGCTTACCCACGTGGACATCTACAGGATGTGCCATGTTCAAACTCCATCGAATTAGTGTCTCGGAAAGACAGATGCCCCGACTGCGCAGAAATAATCGCATGCCCGGCCATCGCCGTCTCTCACCCCACGTCGAGAATGACGCATATTGGCATCGCCAACAACGTTTTTTCACCCCAAATGCGTGATCCTATACCTTTGAGACTCAATTTTGGGGTGATTGAACCGCACGCCCGGGTTTGACACCGCAAAGTCCGCCGCGCATCTTGCCGCGAACGCCGAACGGAGAAAAAAATGCGCGCTTTTCAGGTACTCAGCGCAGGGCAAGCCGCTGCCCTGACCAATTGTCCCACGCCGGAACCCGGCGCAGGCGAGATCCGCGTGAAGATCGAGGCTTGCGGGCTGAACTTCGCCGATCTTCTCCTGGAGCAAGGCAAGTATCAGGATACGCCGCAGGCGCCTTTTGTCCTTGGAATGGAGGTCGCCGGGGTCGTCGATGCGTTGGGTCCGGGCGTGGCCGGACCGGTTGCCGGAACGCGCGTCGCCGTCTTCGGGGGCCAGGGCGGTCTGGCCGAATACGGCTGCTTTCCCGCTGACCGCGCCGTTCCATTGCCTGACGCGATGTCCGCCGAGGATGCCGCCGCGTTCCAGATCGCCTATGGCACCAGCCATCTTGCCCTTGACCACCGGGCGCGGATGCAGCCGGGCGAAACCCTGCTTGTGCTGGGCGCGGCGGGCGGCGTGGGTCTGACGGCTGTCGAAATCGGCAAGCTCATGGGCGCAACCGTGATCGCCTGCGCCCGCGGGCAGGACAAGCTGGAGATTGCAAGGCAGGCCGGGGCCGACCACCTGATCGACGCAAAAACCGAAGACATCCGTGACCGCGTCAAGGCGCTGGGCGGCGCCGATGTGGTCTATGATCCGGTCGGCGGCGAACAATGGCAGGCCGCTTTCCGCGCCTGCAACCCCGAGGCCCGCCTGCTGCCCATCGGCTTTGCAAGTGGCGATGTGCCCCAGATTCCGGCCAACCACCTGCTGGTCAAGAACCTGAGCGTACTGGGCGTCTACTGGGGCGGATACCTGAAATTCCGCCCCGAAGCCGTGACCGGCAGCCTGCGCACATTGCTGGGATGGTATCAGGACGGCCGGCTGAAACCCCATGTCAGCCACATCCTGCCGCTGGAGCGTGCCCGCGAGGGGCTGGAGCTGCTGCGCAGCCGGAAATCCACCGGCAAGGTCGTGATCACGCCGTAAGGCGCAGGTCTGCAGGCTTGCCAGCAAAGGCGCTGCGCAGCACCTTGCGCAATTCGTCGATCATCCCGCCGCCATCCGCCGTGGGGGCGTAAAGGTTGATCTGTTGGGTGCCCAGATCCGGCAGGCCGCTGCCATGCGGGATCGCCTCCTGGTGGGGGGGAATGCTGTCTTCCAACAGGGCGCCGATGCTCAGGTCTGCGCTTATCAGCGCCTCGATCGACCGGTCATCGTCCGAGTCGACAGTCATTTCCCAGTCGATACCGGTTTCTTCCAGGGCACGCACGGCGATTGGGCGGAATGCGCAATGCTTGCAGAATGCAAGCCGCATCGGGCGCTGACGCCAAAGCTGCCCCCCACGCGCCCCGACCCAGCGCAAGGGCACTTCGGTCAATGTTTCACCACCCGGACGCAGCGCACTTTCGGTGGTCAGGATCAGATCGACCTCCCCCCGGTCCAGCGCCTCGTGCAGCTTGACGGTGCTCGATGACCGAAGCGTGATCTTCACCCGTGGAAAAGCGGCGTTGTAAGCCTTAAGCACCTGCGGAATCGTGGGATAGACGATGTCATGGGGTGCGCCCAGGATGACCTCGCCCTCAAAGGCCTGATCGGTCAGGCGCATCATCACCTCGTCGTTCAGATGCACCATGCGCTTGGCATAGGACAGCAACTGTTCGCCATTCAGCGTCAGCGCGATCCGCCGCCCGCTCCGGTCGAACAGATTGAGCGCCAACAACTCTTCCAGCCGCTTGAGCTGCATGGACACAGCCGATTGCGTCAGGTTCAGATGCGTCGCCGCGCGGGTCACACCGCCCAGTTCGGCCACCGCAACGAAAGACCGAAGCGTGGTGACGTCCAGATTTCTCATATCACAATCCCTGATGGTTACCGTCAAAAACATTCGTTTCACAAATAGCACGACGGATCATAGATGTTCAACAAGTTTGATGAAACAAACCCGAACCATCGCGAAAGGAAAAGATATGATCGCCCTGTCCCATGCGCTGTCGCGCTTTTTGCCCATGCACCACGCCCACCGGCCGCGGATCGCGGACCTGTTCGCCCTGGCACGTCAGCGCCGGGCCCTTGCCCGCCTCGACGATGCCGCGTTGGAAGATATCGGTCTGAGCCGTTCCGAGGCCGAAACCGAGGCGCAGCGCCCGTTCTGGGATGCCCCTGCGCACTGGTCGGCAGCACCGCGCGGCCAAAGGTGACAAGAAAAGTCATAATTGACGCGCAAAACCCTTGAAACGATGAAAGGCCTTACCGATATTTGCGACAAGGTCCGTATTCCCGGACCACAGGGTTTCGCATCGGAGGCTTTAATGGCTGAATACAACACAATCCGGACGGCGGCCGGCGTAAGCGCCGCCCAGATTGACGAAGGGCTCCGCGCCCACATGAACAAGGTCTACGGCACCATGTCCGTGGGCACGTTCATCACATTTCTTGCTGCCTGGGCAATCGCCGGGCTGGCCGTGACAACCGATCCGTCCGCGGCCACAGCGATGATCCGCGAAGGCCAGTACCTGACCGGCTTCGGTCAGGCGATCTACATGTCGCCGCTGAAATGGGTGATCATGTTCGCACCGCTGGCCTTTGTCTTCTTCGGCTTCGGGGCGGCGGTGAACCGTCTGTCGGCCGCCGGCGTACAACTGGCATTCTACGTCTTCGCGGTGCTGATGGGCCTGTCGATCAGCTCGATCTTCCTGGTGTTCACCGGCCATTCGATCATGCAGGTGTTCCTAATCACCTCGATCGCCTTTGCCGGCCTGTCGCTCTGGGGCTACACCACCAAGAAGGACATCTCGGGCTGGGGCAGCTTCCTTATCATGGGCGTCATCGGCCTGATCGTGGCATCGATCATCAACATCTTCCTTGGCTCGCCCGCGATCATGTTCGCGATCTCGATCCTGGGTGTGCTGATCTTTGCCGGCCTGACCGCGTATGACACGCAGGACATCAAGAACGAGTATCTCGCCCACGCCCATCACGGCGACAGCGAGTGGCTTGGCAAGTCCGCGATCATGGGCGCGCTGCGTCTGTATCTGGACTTCATCAACATGTTCATGATGCTGCTGCAACTGCTGGGCAACCGCGAATAAACAGCGCCGAGATACAGTCATGCGAAGGGCCGGTCATCTGACCGGCCCTTTTTTCATACGCCTAGCCGCGCGTACATGTGGATCGAAGGGAACAGCACCTCGCCCGGCAGGCGCACCATCACCTCGGCCACGCGGGTAAAGCCAAGCGCACGATAGAACGGCTCTGCCGTCAGGGAACTGTGGCAATGCAGGTCCGTGATGCCACGCCCTGCCGCATCGCGCATGACGGCCCCCATCAATGCCCGCCCGACACCGCGGCGCAGACAGGCGGGGTCGGTCGCCACATGGCGCACATGGCCGATACGATCGGGCCCGCGGGTGCCACGCGTCCATCCCCCTGCCGCGACGACACGATCGGCCTGCTCGGCCACGAAATAGCTGCCGCTGGCCAGCAGATCGGGCTGCGCGCGGGCGATGATCGGCAGCGCCTCTGCCAGCAGGTCGGGCGGGTAATCCGCCGCCATAAGCGCAGGGTAGGACCGCGCCAAAAGCGCATCGACCGCATCCCTGTCACCGGGACAGGACAAACGGATTTCGGGGGGCATGTGATCGGGCATGTGGCTGGCTTTCCTAGTAGATCGGGGGGCGGGCCAGCGCGTATGCCTTTGGGGTTTCGGCACGAAAAAACGCCGCGCTGGCCATGGGCCGCGCGGCGTTTCGTCTTGTCCGGTGTCAGGCGATCTTACTTGATCTTGCCTTCCTTGTACTCGACATGCTTGCGCGCGACCGGGTCGTATTTGCGTACGGTCATCTTCTCGGTCATGGTGCGTGCGTTTTTCTTGGTCACGTAAAAGTGGCCGGTGCCCGCGGTCGAGTTCAGGCGGATCTTGATAGTGGTCGGCTTCGCCATTGTCGCTCTCCTGCACAGGGCGGAGTGCCGCCCGTGAAATCTCTTGAAGCCCGCCTTTTACCTGCGGCGGGCCAAGAGTCAACAGCCAAACCCGATGCCCGGAACAAAAACCCGGCGGCGCGTCAAAGCGGTGGCCGGCCCATCGTCTTATGCAGGTCGGCGACGGTGTCGTCATCCAGTTGAAGGGCCTGTGCCAGACCCCGCAGATAGGTCCGTTCCGCGTCGGTATCGACGGCAATCGCCATCAGCGCGGCCGAATAGACCTGTGCCCGCATAGTGTCGCCGGTATCGCGCGCCAGCGCCATCGGATCGACCGGCGCATCGAGCGCCGCCTCGACAAAGGCGATCTCGTCTTCGCTGGCGTCGCTCAGGTGGTCGAGAATGATCTTGCGTTCCTCGGCGTCGATCTCTCCGTCTGATTTCGCGGCCTGGATCATCGCGCGGATCATCAGCCGGGCGTTTTCCTCGGTCGTGGCGCCGATGGCGGTTCCCTTGGTGAGGGATTCCATCATCTCGCCCATGCCCTTGGCCCCGACGCCTGCCGCGCTGGTCATGGCCCCCATCAGATTGCCAAGCCCCTGCTCCGTCGCCTCGGTCGCGTCGGCCGCCTGCCCACCGAACCGCGCAAACAACCCGCGCATCTGGTCCTGATCAACGGGCAGGCCCATCTTCTTTGCCATGTCGCCCATCTGGTCGGCCATTCCGCCCGGCTCACCAGCCTTGCGCATGGCATCTTTCAGGCCATCCATGCCACCCATTTCCTTGACCTTCTGCACGCCGCGCGCAGCGGCAAAGCCCACGGCCAGCGTGGCCAGCGTCTTGACGAAACTCATTGCGATCCCTCCGGTTGTTCGCGTGCATCATAGCACATCGTCCGCAACAGTCATTTGACGGCGGTCAACAAGGAAAAATATGCGCGGAGGGCCTGTAAGCCGGATTCTGTCCAAGGGGTTGCCCCCTCTGGATGACCATTCATCTAAGGGCACCGTTGCCGGTGCCCCTCCAGCTGCCTACCCGATCCCCTGGGCCAAGACATGCCCTGCAGCGATATCGGTTGCCCGATCAGCCCGCGCGGGGATCCTATTCGGCATTGCTCCTGGTGGGGCTTGCCGTGCGGGGGCTGTTGCCAGCCCCCCGGTGGGCTCTTACCCCACCGTTTCACCTTTTCCCCGGACAAGCCGGGGTAGTCTGTTTTCTGTGGCGCTTTCCGTCAGGTTTCCCTGCCCGGGCGTTACCCGGCACCATCGTCTTGTGGAGTCCGGACTTTCCTCGTGGGTTCGCACCCCCGCGGTCATCCGGCCCTCCGCGCACCTGCCCAGTTATGTGTTGGGCCCGTCGCGGTCAACGGGAAAGCGGGCGGCCAGATCCTGCGCGGCCGCCAGAATGGCGGGCCCATCGCGCAGCCCGGCGAACCGCCCGCGGAAGGCATCCAGCATCACCAGCGGCGCCAGGCCGCTGGGCGGCACCGGATAGCCGAACCTGCGCAGCGCGTCGGCAAAGTCGCGCAAATGCGCCTCGGTCCAGAAATCGCGCGGTTTTTCCTCGGAACCGCGCGGTTGCGCAGCGGGCCAAACCGCCAAACCCTGGACAGCCAGACGCCGCCAGTCGAACCGCGGGCCGGGATCCTGCTTGCGATCCGGTGCCATGTCCGAATGTCCGATCACGCGCTCGGCCGGGATCGACCATCGTGCCATCACATCCTCAAGCAACGCCTCAAGCGCGCGCATCTGCGCCTCGGAAAACGGGTGCGTCCCCAGATTGTCCAGCTCGATCCCGATCGAGCGCGAGTTGACGTCGGTCACGTCCCCCCATTGCCCGGCACCGGCATGCCATGCGCGCATGTCCTCGTCGACCAAGTGCCAGACCGTGCCGTCGGAACCGATCAGGTAATGCGCGGAAACCTCGGACTGGGTATCGCAAAGCCGCCCAAGCGCGGCCTGCGCCCCGTCCATCGCCGTGTAGTGCAGAACGATCATGTCAGGCCGGGCGCCATCGCGCCGCGGCCCGAAATTCGGCGAGGGATGCCGGATCACGTCCAAGTGCGCGATCAGCCCCCGCGCACCTTGCGGAACGGTGCCGGATCCCATTCGCAAGCGAAACCGTCGCCATCGGGGTCCAGTCCCAGCCGGTCGCGCTCAGGGCCGCCCCTGGAAAGAAAATCCTCTTGCGCGCGGTCAGGCGATGGGTACTTGGCGCAATTGCGCTGATACCGGCTCTGGCCAGACAGGTTGCTGCGCCGGTAAAGCGCCGCGCCCTTGGGATTGGTGGTGCGCAGCGCGAAATCCACGATATTCGGCCCCGCCGCACCGGCACGCGACGGCAACGCCTCGGGCTGGATCACCTGGTATTGCGCACGGTTCTGGGCGATGCGCTGTGCGTCGCTTTCAATTGTGCGGAGGCTCGAAACGTTGTCGAAGTTGTTTTCCTGGCTGATGCCTGCCGAATTGACCGCTTCGGGCGGAGGGTTCGATGGGCTTGCCTCGACCGGCGCGACGCCGGAATTGAGCGCTGCGGCCGTTTCCGCGGCCAGCCGCTCGGCCTCGTTCTGCGGGGCTACGGACACCGATTGCGCCTGCCCTTGCGGCAGGGTGCGCCCGGTTCCGGCCGTTTCATCGGAAATGACACCTGCCGGCGGAATCGCGGTTCCCGTCAGCATCGAGTCACGTTCAGCCTGCTCGCGCTGGTATTCATCGTAGTCGCGAAACCCCACGCCCTGCCCGCTGTCGGGCACGGCGGGCGCACAGGCGACAAGCCCAAGAAACGCTGCACAGCAAAGAAAGACACGCATGATCTGCATCCTGCCTGATTATGTTTTCAGGCGGCTTACCACCATTTATCGGGTTTTGCCACAAAACCCGCCGCGCGCTCCAGCGCATAGGCGGTGTTCAGCAGATCGCCCTCTTCCCACGGACGGCCGATCAATTGCAGCCCCAGCGGCAGACCCTTGGCATCAAGACCCGCGGGCACCGAAATACCCGGAAGCCCGGCCAGGTTCACCGTCACCGTGAAGACGTCGTTCAGATACATCTGCACCGGATCGGCATCATTCATTTCGCCAAGACCGAAGGCCGCCGAAGGCGTGGCCGGCGTCAGGATCGCGTCGATGCCATCGGCGAACACCTGTTCGAAGTCGCGCTTGATCAGGGTCCGCACCTTGCGGGCGCGGTTGTAATAGGCGTCGTAAAAGCCCGCCGACAGCACGTAGGTGCCGACCATGACGCGGCGCTGAACCTCGTGACCGAAGCCTTCGGCGCGGGTTTTTTCATACATCTCGGTGATGCCGTCCCCCTGCGCCAGCTTGGCGCGGTGGCCGTAGCGCACACCGTCATAGCGTGCGAGGTTCGAGGACGCCTCGGCCGGGGCGATCACGTAATAGGCGGGCAGCGCGTATTTCGTGTGCGGCAGCGTGATGTCGCGGATTTCCGCGCCCGCGTCGCGCAGCATGGCAGTGCCGTCGGCCCAGAGCATTTCGATCTCTTCGGGCATCCCGTCCATGCGGTATTCGCGCGGAATGCCGATGACCTTGCCCTTGATGTCACCGGTCAGCATCGATTCGAAATCCGGCACGGGAATGTCCGCACTGGTCGAATCCTTGGCATCGTGCCCGCACATGGTTTCCAGCATGATCGCGGCATCGCGGACGGTTTTCGTCATCGGCCCCGCCTGATCGAGCGAGCTGGCAAAGGCGACGATGCCCCAGCGCGAACAACGCCCGTATGTCGGCTTGATCCCCACGATGCCGGTAAAGGCCGCAGGCTGACGGATCGAACCGCCGGTATCGGTGCCGGTCGCCGCGAGGCACAGGTCGGCCGCCACGGCCGAAGCCGAGCCGCCGGACGAGCCGCCCGGCGTCAGCGCGGTGTCGTCATTGCCGCGGCGCCACGGGTTGACCGCATTGCCGTAGCACGAGGTTTCGTTGGACGAGCCCATGGCGAATTCGTCCATGTTCAGCTTGCCCAACATGACCGCGCCGGCGTCCTGCAGTTTCTGGCTTACGGTGGATTCGTATTCGGGTTTGAACCCTTCCAGGATGCGGCTGGCCGCCTGGCTGTCGACACCCTTGGTGCAGAACAAGTCCTTGATACCGATGGGCAGGCCGCACATCGCGGGCGCATCGCCCTGCGCCAGGCGTTCGTCGGCGGCGCGGGCACGCTCAAGCGCGATCTCGGGGGTCTTGTGCACGAAGGCGCCCAGCGCGTCCGCGGCGTCGATCGCGCTCAGGCAGGCCTCGGTCAACTCGACGCTTGTCGTTTCCTTTGCGCGCAGGCGGTCGCGCGCCTCGGACAGGGTCAGGCGGTTCAGGTCGGTCATGGTCTTACTCCACCACCTTGGGCACGGCAAAGAAGCCCTCGCGGGCATCGGGTGCGTTGGACAGGATCTTGTCCTGCATGTTGCCATCGGTCACCACGTCCTCGCGCCGTTTCAGGCGTTGCGGCGTGACGCTGGTCATCGGCTCGATGCCGTCCACATCCACTTCGTTCAACTGCTCGATGAAGCCGAGAATGGTGTTGAATTCCGAGGCCAGCGCCGCCAGCGCGTCCTCTTCCACCTTGATCCTGGCAAGCTTGGCCACCTTGGCGGCTGTTTCGAGGTCGATCGACATGAGTGATCTCCGTTTTTGCGGTCCACACGCGTTTAGCGCCGTGCCGCCTGACCCGCAAGCATGTGACGGCGATAAACCTCGATCATCCAGCCCAGCATCACGGCATTGAGGATATGCCACATGAAATGCGTGCCGAACGGGATGGCACTGCACACCGTTTCATCAACCGTGCGAAAGAAGAGCGAGGCAACCAGGACACCCACCCCGATCCCCAGGCCGCGGGCGACCTGCGGCTGCCGTCGCCGCAGCAGCAGCGCGTAGATCAGGATCAGCAGCGGCACCGGCGCATAGGCCGCGGACGATCCGAGGCCCGGTATCGTCTGGAATACAGGCACAGTCACCGCCGCGTAGGGCACGAACAGTGCCGTCAGTCCCAGCGCGGCCCAAGGCCTCAGACCCCAATAGGCGCGGTTTGCCGCGAAGATGTATAGCAGGATGTAGCCAAGGATCGGCAGCACATCGGCCAGCGCGGCCAAGGCCGTGGCATGGGTGTGAAACAGCCACGATCCCACACCGATCGAGGCCAGCACGACGCAAAGCGCCCGCGCCAGTGGCAGCCCCCGCACCCGTGGCCACAAAAGCGCGGCGGCCAGAACGAAGGCCAGGTTGGTCAGCGCATTGACCGGCTCGGCCCAGTAGTCGGGGCCCAGCCGTTCGCAATAGCTGTCGATCTGTCGTGTCCAGTCCATGCCACCCCTCCCGTTTCCAGATACGTTGCGACATGCACGGTTCAATCCCCCTTTTCAGCCGCGCCCGCCATGCTACCCTGCCATGCGGAGCAATGCGGACAATCCGAGGGAGGGAAAGATATGCAGATCACATGGCTTGGACACGGCTCGTTCCGTATCGAAATCGCGGGGCAGACCCTGCTGATCGACCCTTGGCTGACGGGAAACCCCGTGCTGCCCGAGGATCAGCACGACGCCGCGATCGACGGCGCGACGCATATCCTGCTGACGCACGCGCATTTCGACCACATCGTCGATGCGCTGCCGCTGGCACGCAAACTGAAGGTGCCGGTGGTCGGCCAGTATGACCTGATGGCCCACTGGCAAGAGCACGAGCACATCGAAACCATCGGCTTTAACAAGGGCGGCACCGTGGACCTGGGTGGCCCAAAGGTGACGATGGTGCATGCGATTCACTCGACCTCGATGGCGACCGACCAGGGGCCAAAAGTCGTCGGCACGGAATGCGGCTACATGATCGAAGGCGACGGTCACACGATCTATCTGTCCGGCGACACCGACGTCATGGCCGACATGAAGATCTTCAACGACCTGCACAAACCCGATATCGGCATCCTGGCCTCGGGCGGGCATTTCACGATGGATATGAAGCGCGCGGCCTATGCCGCGAAAACCTTCTTCGACTTCAAGACGGTGATCCCGTGCCACTACAAGACCTTCCCGCTGCTCGAACAATCGGCGGATGCGATGAAGGCGGCACTGCCCGGTGTGAACGTGATCGAGGCCGAGGTGATGAAGCCGATGAGCTTCTGAACCCGCGGGCCGGTCAGTCGCGCCGTTCGGCGAAAAACTCTTTCAGCAGCGCCTCGGCTTCGGCGCTGCCGATACCGTCATAGATTTCGGGCGCATGGTGGCATTGCGGATGTGCGAAAACCCGCGCGCCATGTGCCACCCCGCCCGATTTCGGATCGCCCGCACCATAGTAAAGCCGTCGGATCCGCGCGAAAGAGATCGCTGCCGCGCACATCGGGCATGGCTCCAGCGTGACGTAAAGATCATGACCGGTCAGCCGCTCCTGCCCCAGTTTTTCGCAAGCCGAACGGATGGCGAGAACCTCGGCATGGGCGGTGGGATCGTTCAATTCGCGCGTGCGGTTTCCGGCGCGTGCGACGATTTCACCGGCGGGCGATACGATCACGGCGCCCACAGGCACCTCGCCGCGACCGGCGGCGGCGCGCGCCTCGTCCAGGGCTGTCTGCATGTAGCTGACGAATTCCATCCCATGCACATGCCCCGCAAACGGCGCTTTCGCAAGCCCACGCTTTGCGGCATATACCGCCCATGACAGACACACCCAAATCCGGCGACCGCATCGCCAAGGTCATTGCCCGCGCCGGACGCGCCAGCCGCCGCGAGGCCGAACGCCTGATCGAGGCCGGACGCGTGACCGTCAACGGCAAGAAGATCGACAGCCCCGCGCTGAACGTGACCGCGCGCGACCGCATCACCGTCGATGGCGAACCGTTGACGGCACCCGAACCGCCCCGGCTGTGGCTGTATCACAAACCGACCGGGCTGGTGACGACCACCCGTGACGAACAGGGCCGCGAGACGATTTTCGACGCCCTGCCAAAGGATTTGCCCCGCGTGATGAGCGTGGGGCGGCTCGACCTGAATTCCGAGGGTCTGCTGCTGCTGACAAACGACGGTGAAATCAAGCGCAAGCTGGAGCTGCCCTCGACCGGCTGGCTTCGACGCTACCGGGTGCGCGTCAAGGGCAAGGTCGATGACCGCATGCTCGAACCGCTGCGCAAGGGCATCACCATCGACGGCGAAGCGTTTCAGCCGATGGATGTCACGCTGGACCGCCAGCAAGGCGCGAATGCCTGGCTGACCGTGGGCCTGCGCGAAGGCAAGAACCGCGAAATCCGCCGTGCGATGGAGGCCGTGGACCTGAGCGTGAACCGCCTGATTCGCATCTCCTACGGGCCATTCCAGCTGGGCAACCTGGCGCGTGGTGCCGTGGAAGAGGTGCGCCGCAAGATATTGCGCGATCAGCTTGGCCTCAGCGCCGAGGACATGGGCGACACGCCAAAAGCGAAAATGGTACGCAGACAGCCCCGCGGCCCCGCGAAACAGCCGCAGCGCGCAGCCCGCCCGGCAACACGGCGCGACAAACCCCGCCGGTGACACGCCAAAGTCGATCTTCCCCCTAGCAAGCACGCGTTCGATCCCCTACCTTTTCCACAGGTTAAAGCCGAAAAAGGGGGGCTTATGTCCGGGTCGGGGTTGCAGAAACTGTCGTATTTTCTGCTGGTCATCCTGTTCCTCTACGCGTCCCTCGCAGGAGGCGCGTAAGAGATGGCTCAACGCTTTGGCGGCAAGCACAGCCCGGGCGGCGACCCGGCCGCGCCCGGCAACTACCGGGGCGCGGCGCGCGCGCGGGCAGGCGCCCGCGTGAACCTGTTGTTCTTTCTTCCGCTCTTGCTGATCTGGCGCGCGTTCAGTGCCGGCCCGGTTCAGATGGCCGAATACCTCGTTGCGCTTGGGTTGCTGATTCTCGCCGCGTGGCTGACCCGCGAAGGCGTACTGGCACAAGAGGCATACGAAGCCCGCAAGGTCGCACGCCGGCCCGCGCTGCCGCGCAAGCTGCTGGGCTCGGTTCTGACCGGGGCCGGGCTTGGCGTGGTCGGGTTCGTGGGCTTCGGCGCCGTCGAGGCCATGATTTTCGCGGTCCTGGGGGCGGTGCTGCACGGCCTGTCCTTCGGGCTGGATCCGGTGTCGGACAAGGGCATGGAGGGCATCGACCAGTTCCAGACCGATCGCGTGGCGCGCGCCGTGGAAGAGGCGGAAAAGCACCTGGCCGCAATGACGGACGCCGTGCGGCGCGCGGGCGACCGGGGCGTGGCCGATCGGGTTGCCCAATTCCAGACAACGGTGCGCGACATGCTGCGCACCGTCGAAAACGACCCGCGCGATCTGACGGCGGCGCGCAAGTTCATGGGCGTCTATCTGATGGGCGCGCGCGATGCGACGGTCAAGTTCGCCGACATATACGCGCGCAGCCAAAGCGCGCAGGCGAAATCCGACTACCTGTCACTACTGACCGATCTGGAACAACAGTTCGGCGCCAAGACGCGGAAATTGCTGTTGGACGATCACAGCGACCTGACAATCGAAATCGAAGTACTGCGCGACCGTTTGCAGCGTGAAGGCGTACGGACAGAATAAGCGCGCGTAACCTGGTAAGGGGGATCCGACCATGTCGACCGAAATTCAGAAGAAGGCGCAAGATGCGCTGGCGATGGTGGAAGAGGTGAATGCCGTCATTCTGCCCGAACCGGGAGAGGCCGGCGCTGTCATCTCGCTCGAAGAGGCGGACGCGCCCGTTGGCACGGAAATCCGCAAGCGCATGGACGAGATCGACATGGGCGACACCAATTCCATCGTGTCCTTCGGGTCGGCTGCGCAGGCCGAGTTGCAGGAAATCAGCCAATCCATGCTGCAGGGTGTGCGCAACAAGGACGTTGGCCCGGCAGGCGACAGCCTGCGCGGCATCGTCACTACGATCCGCGGATTCTCGGTCAGCGAGCTGGATGTGCGCCGCGAACGCACATGGTGGGAAAAGCTTTTGGGCCGCGCGGCACCTTTCGCCAAGTTCACCGCGCGCTTCGAACAGGTTCAGGGCCAGATCGACCGCATCACCGACGATCTGCTCAAGCACGAGCATACGCTGCTGAAAGACATCAAGTCGCTCGACATGCTGTATGAAAAGACGCTCGCCTTTTACGACGAACTGGCGCTCTACATCGCGGCGGGCGAGGCCAAGCTGAAAGAACTGGACGGCTCGATCATCCCCACCAAGGAAGCCGAGGTTCAGGCTGCCCCGGAAAACGACCAGGTGATGAAGGCCCAGGAACTGCGCGACCTGCGCGCCGCGCGCGACGACCTGGAACGCCGGGTTCACGACCTGAAACTGACGCGGCAGGTCACGATGCAGTCCCTGCCCTCGATCCGACTGGTGCAGGAAAACGACAAGAGCCTTGTGACCAAGATCAACTCGACCCTGGTCAACACCGTGCCGCTTTGGGAAACCCAGCTTGCCCAGGCGGTCACGATCCAGCGCTCTGCCGAGGCTGCCGCCGCCGTGCGCGACGCCAACGACCTGACGAACGAATTGCTGACGGCCAACGCCCGCAACCTGCGTGAAAGCAACAAGATGATCCGCGAGGAAATGGAACGCGGCGTTTTCGACATCGAAGCCGTGAAGCAGGCCAACGCCGACCTGATCGGCACGATCGAGGAAAGCCTGCAGATCGCAGACGAAGGCAAGGCGCGCCGCGCCAAGGCCGAAGAGGAGCTGAAAAAGATGGAAGCCGAACTGCGCGATACGCTGGCATCGGCAAAGGCGCGCCGCGACGGTGTCGGCGACAATGCCGGCACTGCGGTGCCCGGGGCCTGATCCCGCCGTGCGGCAGCGCATTCTATCCATCCTGATGCTGGCGGGGGCTGTCGCCCTGGCCGGGTGCGACGGCATGGCGCCGCGCGATTCCGTCCGGCCCGAACCTCGCCCCGATCAACGCCCGTCCCAAACCGACGAACAAGCCGGCGCGCCTTCGGCGGCAAGCACCGCGCTTGCGACCTATTACGCGCGCGTTCAGGCGGATCTTTTGGCGCAGGGCCTTTTGCGCACCGATGGGGGCGGGCCGGATACGCCCTTCGACGCCGAGATGCTGATCCGAAATTTCGAACGCCTGGCCTTTTTCGACGAATACGAACGCGGCCAAGGGTTGCGCACCGCGCGCAACACGCCCGGTCAGTTGAGGCGATGGGAAACGCCGGTTCGCCTGACGGTCGAATTTGGCGCCAGCGTTCCAAAGGCGCAGCGCGCAAAGGATCGCGCGGTGATCGATCGTTATGCCGCCCGCCTGGCCCGCGTGACCGGCCATCCGATTTCGACCGGTCCGACCGGCAATTTTCACGTCATGGTCCTGAGCGAAGACGACCGCGCCGCCGCCATTCCCCGGATCAAGGCCCTTGTGCCGAACATCAACCCCAATTCATTGAATATCATCCGCTCGATCCCGCGCTCGATCCATTGTCTGGTGATCGCGTTTTCCGACTCGCGGGACGATCATGTCTACCGCAAGGCGATAGCTATCGTCCGCGCCGAACATCCAGATCTTCTGCGGCGCTCCTGCGTTCACGAGGAAGTGGCCCAGGGCCTGGGCCTGGCGAATGACAGCCCGCAGGCGCGTCCGTCGATCTTCAACGATGACGACGAGTTCGCCCTGCTGACCACCCATGACGAACTGCTTCTGAAAATGCTCTACGATCCGCGCCTGCGTCCCGGCATGACCCCGGAAGAGGCGCGCCCGATCTATTCCGCGCGTGCGCGCGAACTGGCCGGAGGGCCATCGTAATACTGGCCCGCCTTCCGGCGGCTGGCATGAAAGGACAAAAACCATGGGTATTCTCGATTTCCTGACCGGCGAATTCATCGACGTCATCCATTGGACGGACGACAGCCGCGACACGATGGTCTGGCGGTTCGAACGCGAAGGCCATGAGATCAAGTACGGCGCCAAGCTGACCGTGCGCGAAGGACAGGCCGCCGTCTTCGTGCACGAAGGCCAGTTGGCCGATGTCTTCACGCCCGGCCTGTACATGCTGGAAACCAACAACATGCCGATCCTGACGACGCTTCAGCATTGGGATCACGGGTTCAAATCTCCGTTCAAGTCAGAGATCTATTTCGTCAACACCACACGGTTCACCGACCTGAAATGGGGCACCAAGAACCCGATCATGTGCCGCGACCCCGAATTCGGTCCCGTGCGCCTGCGCGCCTTCGGCACCTATTCGGTCAAGGTGACGGACCCGGCGAAATTCCTGGTCGAGATCGTCGGCACCGACGGCGAATTCACGATGGACGAGATCAGCTACCAGATCCGCAACATCATCGTGCAGGAGTTTTCGCGCACCATTGCCGGTTCGGGCATCCCGGTGCTGGACATGGCTGCGAACACACGCGAACTGGGCAAGCTGGTGGCAGGCGAGATTTCCCAGAAGGTCGCGGAATACGGCCTGACGATCCCCGAGTTCTACATCGAGAACATCAGCCTGCCGCCCGCCGTGGAACAGGCGCTTGATAAGCGCACCAGCATGGGGCTGGTGGGCGATCTGGCCAAGTTTACCCAGTATTCCGCGGCCGAGGCGATGGCCCGCGGCGGCGAGGCCGGTGCCGGAATGGGCGCGGGGCTTGGCATGGGGATGGGCATGGCGATGGCCAACCAGATGGCGCAGTCGGGCCCCTGGGGCGCGGCACCTGCGCAGGCGCCCGCGGCACCGCCGCCCCCGCCTGTCGAACATGTCTGGCACATCGCCGTGAACGGCGAGACAAAGGGGCCGTTCTCGAAAGCCTCGATGGGCAAGATGGCCAGCACGGGCGAGCTGTCGCGCGACACCTATGTCTGGACACCGGGACAGGACGGCTGGCTGCGCGCCGAAGACGTGCAGGAACTGGCACAACTGTTCACCATCCTGCCGCCTCCGCCCCCGCCAGGGGCCTGACGGCGTGACACGGCGGCGCGCGACGATCCTGCTGCATTGGCTGGTGACGCTGTTGCTGATCCTCATGATGTCGGACGGTGAACGTTTTGCCTGGCTCACCTGGGGGTTCATTGTCGCCTGCCTGTGCTTTGCCGCAATCGGGCTCGTGTTCGGGCTGATGACGAAACCGGGGCCGAAACTGACCGGAATCGTCCGCCGCGCACATCCGTGGCTGCACCGCGCGATGTACTGGCTGATGGCAGCCTGCGCATTGATCGTGGGGGCCGAGGCCCTGGGCCATGCCACACCGGGCGTCACCGGATCGCTTGCGCAGATGGTGCTCTTTTCGGCGGCGTCGCTTCATGCGATCTATCACCTGTGGCGCCATACCGCGCTGCGCGACAACGCGCTGCGCATCATCACCCCGCGCGCCCTGCACAAATACCTTTGAGGTCATGACCGAAACCGCCCCGGCCATATCCCAGGAACACCGCTTTCCCTGCGATCAATGCGGGGCCGACCTGCGCTTCGATCCGCAGGCGGGACAACTGGTCTGCGATCATTGCGGAAACACCGCCCCGATCACCGATCAGGGGCCGTGGCATGGCGGCATACGCGAACTGGATTTCGAACGCGCGATCCGCGACCAGCTGCCCGCGCAGGAGATCGAGGAAACCCGCGTCACCACCTGCCCGAACTGCGCCGCCCAGGTCGAATTCACCGGCGCGACCCATGCCACCGAATGCCCGTTCTGCGCCACGCCCGTGGTGACCGATACCGGAACCCACCGCCACATCAAACCGCGCGGCGTTCTGCCCTTCGCCCTGACCGAAGAGGCCGCGCGCAAGGCGATGACCGACTGGCTGGGCCGGCTGTGGTTCGCGCCGAACGGTCTGCAGCAATACGCCCGCAAGGGCCGGCGCATGGACGGCATCTATGTGCCCTACTGGACGTTCGACGCCCAGACCCGCAGCCGTTATCGCGGGGAACGCGGCACGATCTATTATGAAACCCGGCATGTCACGGTAAACGGCAAGCGCCAGGCGCAACGGGTGATGAAGATCCGCTGGGCACCGGCATCGGGCCGGGTGCAGCGGTTTTTCGACGACGTGCTGGTGCTGGCGTCGCGGTCGCTGCCAAAGCGGTTCACAGACGCTCTGGAACCTTGGGATCTGGCCGCTCTCGAACCCTACCAGCCCGAATACCTGGCCGGGTTCCGGGCCGAGGGCTATACCGTCGATGTCGAAGAAGGCTATGGCGAGGCGCGCCAGATCATGCACCGCGTGATCGAACGCGACGTGCGCTTCGATATCGGCGGCGACAGGCAGCGCATCCATGACATAGCGACAGATGTCAGCGACGTGACATTCAAGCATATCCTGCTGCCGGTCTGGCTGGCCGCCTACAAGTATCGCGGCCGCACCTATCGTTTCGTCGTCAACGGACGCACCGGTCGCGTGCAGGGCGAACGCCCATGGTCGGCATGGAAAATCGCCATCGCCGTGGTTCTGGGCCTGATCGTTGCGGCCGGTGTGGGATATGTCGTCGCCCTGAACCAGGAAGGTTTCTGATGCGCAGCACACGCATGATACACGTCGTTTCCGCCCATGCCGAAGGCGAGGTTGGCGACGTCATCGTCGGCGGTGTCGCGCCGCCGCCCGGGGGCACGATCTGGGAACAATCCCGATGGATCGCGCAGGACGATACCCTCCGCCGCTTCGTCCTGAACGAACCGCGCGGGGGCGTCTTTCGCCATGTAAACCTGCTGGTTCCACCGAAATCCCCCGAGGCGGACGCGGCCTTCATCATCATGGAACCCGAAGACACACCACCGATGTCCGGGTCGAACTCGATCTGTGTCGCGACCGTACTGCTGGATTCGGGCCTCGTTCCGATGACGGAACCCGAAACCCACCTGACGCTCGAGGCGCCGGGCGGGCTGGTGCGGGTGCGCGCCGAGTGCCGCGATGGCAAGGCGCAGCGCATTCATGTTCGGAACCTGCCCGCCTTCGCCGCGCAACGCGGCGTGCAGATCGACGTGCCCGGCCTGGGTGCGATCACTGTCGATACGGCATTCGGCGGCGACAGTTTCGTGGTCGTCGACCCTGCCGGCCTGGATCTCGAAGTCGCACCGGAAAACGCACGTCACCTCGCCGAGCTGGGCACCCGGATCAGCGATGCGGCGACCGATCAGCTTGGGTTCGATCACCCCGCCCTGCCCGACTGGCGGCATGTATCGTTTTGCCTGTTCGCCACCGATCCGCAGCGCGAAGGCGGTGTTCTGACTGCACGGCACGCCGTCGCCATCCGCCCCGGCAAGATCGACCGTTCGCCAACCGGGACGGGCGTATCCGCGCGCATTGCGCTGCTGCATGCCGCCGACCGGATGGAACAGGGCGACACTTACGTTGCCCGCTCGATCATCGGATCGGAATTCACCGGAAGGATCGCAGCCTTGAGCAAGGTCGATACGCACCCTGCCGTGGTGCCCGAAATCAGCGGACGGGGCTGGATCACCGGCACACATCAATACATGCTGGACCCCGCCGACCCATGGCCCGGCGGCTATCGCCTGTCGGACACCTGGCCGATGCCGGACAAAGGAAAGACCGAAACATGACGGACCGCCACCAGACGCTGCAAGCAATTTTGACCGAACGCCACAGCTGCCGCGCCTTTCGCCCCGATGCCGTGCCGCATGATGTGATCGAACAGATCGTCGAAACCGCGCAGCGCGTGCCCAGCTGGTGCAATGCGCAGCCCTGGCAGGTCACGATCACCCACCCCAAGGCCACCGAAAGGTTCAGCAACGCCCTGCTGCAGGCCGTCGAAACCGAGTCGCCCAAGCCCGACCTGGAATGGCCCCTGCGATATACGGGCGTCTATCAGGATCGCCGCCGCACCTGCGGCTTCCAGCTTTATGACGCCGTGGGCATCGCGCGCGAGGATCGCGACGCGCGCACCCGGCAGATGCTGGAAAACTACCGTTTCTTCGGTGCACCGCATGTGGCGATCATCACCTCCGAGGCCGATCTTGGCGCATATGGTGCGATGGATTGCGGCGGGTTCGTCGCGGCGTTCACGCTTGCCGCTCAGGCCCTTGGCATCGCGACGATCCCACAGGCGGCCATCGCCGCCTACGCGCCGACCGTGCGGCGGGAACTGAAGATACCCGACAACCGCCTGGTCCTTTGCGGCATATCGCTGGGATATGCCGACCCCGATCACCCGGCCAACGGTTTCCGCACCGAACGCGCCAGCCCCGAAGAGGTGATCACCTGGGTCGGGGACTGACGCGCCGGGCGGGCGCCGTCAGGCCCGGTTGATTCTGACCTTGGTCGCCTTTGTGGGTTCGGGGCTTGTCTTGCCGACGGATATGGTCAGCACCCCGTCCTTCAAATGCGCCTGAACCTTTGTGTCATCGGCGTCGGCGGGCAACCGGAACGTCCGGCTGAAGCTGCCGTACTGGCGCTCACTGAAATACCAGGTGTCGCCCTTTTCCTCGCGCGTGTTGGTCTTTTCGCCCTTGATGGTCACCACGCCGTCATGAACCGACAGGTCGATGTCGTCCTCGGAAACGCCGGGCAATTCCATGGATATCCGGTAGGTGCTGCCGTCCGTCGATGCGTCGGACGCGGGCGAAAGCCATTCCGCCAGCTTGTGGCCCATCTGGCGGAACGGATCGTAGAGGGCGGGCCAGAGGCCGCCGGATTGCGTTTTCTCAACCATACCAAAGCCTCCTGTGTCGAACTGGAAAACAGCGCAAGGATGATCAATGGCAGGGCCGAGTCGCCTTGATGCGTGTCAAATACGTGCCCCGATCAGTGCCGCGGCGCCGATACCGCTGGCATAGGTGACGCACCCACCCGCCACGGTAAGACAGACGCGGCCATCAGGGTCCAGCACCACCAAATCCGCCCGCAGGCCCGCCGCGATGCGGCCACGGTCGGCCAACCCCAGCAAGCGCGCGGGCCCGTCGGACACCAGGGTCCATGCCGCGGGCAGGCCGATTTCATCGGCCAGTATCTGCGCAGCCTTGAGCGGCGCGGGATAAAAGTAATCAGATGCCAGCGCGTCGCACAGCCCCGCCGCCACCATGTCGCGCGCGGATACCTTTCCGGCATGACTGCCCCCGCGCATCACGTTGGGCGAGCCAAGGATGATCCCGTCACCGCCCGAACGCGCGGCCAGCGCGGCCTCATGCGTTTCGGGAAATTCCGACAGTGCGACGCCCCGACTGCGCCACAACTGCCGGGTTTCGGCGTCCGGGTCGTCATGGCTGCCCAACATCACGCCGCGCGCCGCCAGCCGCGCGGCCAGCGCCTCGACCGCGGCGGGCACATCGGCGCGCCTGTCGTACAAGTCCTGCATCATGGCCAGGTGCGCCTCGGGGTTGCGGCCGGATTTCAGCGCCTGCCCGGTCAGGCGCGGCGGGCGCTTGCCCCGCGCAAGGGCATCATGCGGAAGATGGTCGTTGAACACCACCTGGACGATGCCGAAACGGTCCACCGCCTGCTCCATCGCGTCGTAATCGTCCAGAAGATGCATCTCCAGCCGCAACTGCACCCGGATATCCGTGCCGACGGGCTGGTAACGCTCGACCGCCTCGAGGACGCGCAAGGCGAATTCCGGCCCGCGCATGCCGCCCTCCCAGCTCCAGAATTGGGCCAGCATCGCGGTGGTGATCCCGTTCGCGGCAAGCTCGGCCTCGACCCCGGCAAGGCCAACCGTCAGGTCGGTCACAGCCCCCCGGCGCGGGGCCATATGCCGTTCGAACCCGTCGCCGTGACTATCGACGATACCCGGCAGGACGGTGCAGCCCGGCAGGGCGACACGCGGACCGGCCGGATCATCCGACAACACACCGCGCGCGACCGCGATATCACCAATGGCAAGCTGCCCGTCGCGCAAAACCTGCGCGCCTTCGAGTGTGAATTCCGCCTGCATCATTCCCGTTCCGCCAGCATCTCGACCGCCTGGGCCAGTGTCATGTCATGATCGAACCGTCCCAGTTCGAGAAACTGCATCACCTGCGCGATCACCAGCGGGCTGTTCATCATGAAGGTATGCGTCACCGGCAGAACGATGTGATCTGCCATGCCGCTGACCCGAGTGGATGCGACCGACACCTTGCCGTCGTCCGGTCCCTCGATCATCGCGGAAAAGAACGGATTCAGCGACCGGTCGCCCGCGATGATCCCCAGTTCGAAATCGACCGGCGGCAGATGCGCTGGCAGCCCCCGGTCGTCGGTCCGCAATTGCTGGCCGGCAGGTCCGTTGAACCAGCCGAATGCCTCGATCTGGCCCAACGCATCCACGATTTCCGAACCCTGGTTCGGCGGCGACAGCATAACCACGCGACCCAGACTGTCGGGGCGGTGCCCGACCAGCCAGTACCGCGTGAGGATACCGCCCATGGAATGGGTGACGATGTGCACCCGTTCATCCCCGCAGGCAGCCATCGCATCGGGCAGGACGTTGACCGCAAGGTTGGAAATCGTTTCCTCGGTCGACGGGTATCCCGGCCGCACCACGCGATAGCCGCGCCGCTCCAACGCTTCTTCCATAAGCAGGAAAGACGCCTGCGTTCGGGCCAGCCCGTGCAGCAGAACCACGCAATCCGCGAAGGCGGGCGCGGGCAACAGAAGCGAAAGGACGATTGCAAGGCGTTTCATGCCCTTGAGATAGACGCAAAGCCCTGCCTACAAAAGGGCGTTCACGAGAAAGGCCCGGACATGACAAACCCCCGCATCGCCGTGCGCGCCCTGATACTGCATGAAAACCGGCTTCTTCTGGTAAATGCCTGGCCCGGCGGAAAATCCGATCTGTGGTGTGCGCCAGGCGGCGGGGTCGAACGCGGCGCATCGCTGCCCGACAACCTGGCGCGCGAGGTGCACGAGGAAACCGGGCTGCGCGTCAGCGTCGGCGATCCCTGCCTGGTCAACGAGTTCCACGACCCAACGGGCAGTTTTCACCAGGTCGACGTCTATTTCCGCTGTTCGATCACGTCGGGTACCCTGAGCAGCGACTGGAAAGACCCCGAAGGCATCGTGACCGAACGGCGGTTCTTTTCCCGTGACGATATGGGCGCGATCCGGTTCAAGCCGGACAGCCTGCCGGGTGTCGCCTGGGGCGAGGGGCTGCTTTACGACCCGTTGGAGCCGATCGTCCGCTGACGCGGCCGCACAAGCGACAGGCCGATACCGCCCAGAACCAGCAAGGTCGCGATGACGAACCGGGCGCTCAGTTCTTCGCCCAGCAGCGCAACGCCTCCCGCCGTGGCGATCACCGGCACGCTCAATTGCGCGACAGCCGCCAACGTCGCGGAAAGCCGGGGCAGGATCGTGTACCACAGCGCATAACCCAGGCCGGATGTCACCGCACCGGACAAGACCGCCAGCAACGCGCCCTGCATCGTTGCACCATCCGGGACGGCCGCAAAAACCAGCACAGCGAGCGGTGCCGCGAAAACGAAATTCGACGCCGTGGCGGCCAGGGGGTCCGGCACACCCCGGCCAAGCAGCGAATAGACGCCCCAACCCAGCGCGGCCGCCACCATCAGCGCCGCGCCCGCCACGGGCGGTGTCGCCTGGGCGCCGGGCCACATCAGCCACACCAGCCCGGCAAAGGCCACCGCCGCCCCGGCCCAGCGCGTCCACGCCACGCGTTCGCCCCCGGCAACGGCACCCGCGAACATCGTCACCTGCACACCACCGAACAGGATCAGCGCACCGACGCCCGCCTGCAGCGTGACATAGGCGAACGAAAAACCCAGGACGTACAGCGCAAGGCTCAGAACCCCCAAGGGGCGCAGCGCCGGGCGAACCGGGCCCGAACGCAACCGCACCAACACCCAGAGGCACAGCGCGCCCGAAACCACGCGGATCATCGCGAACGCCGCCGGCCCGGTCTGGCCATCGGCCAGCGCCTCGCGATTGAGCAGCGAATTGGCGGCAAAGGCCAGCATCGTAAGAACGGTCAGGGCGGCAAGGCGCAGCATGGGATGGTCTTCGTTTTGGCGTTTGCCCCGTCCTTGCAGGTTCGGCGGACAAAGAAAAGGGGCCGCCCGACAGGACGACCCCAATCCGTTTTCACGAAACGTGCGGATGATTACATCATGCCGCCCATGCCGCCCATGTCGGGCATGCCGCCACCGGCGCCTGCGCCTTCTTTCTGCGGCTTGTCGGCGACCATCGCTTCGGTGGTGATCAGCAGACCGGCAACCGATGCGGCGTCTTCCAGCGCGGTGCGCACGACCTTTGCGGGGTCGATCACGCCGAACTTGAACATGTCGCCATATTCATCGGTCTGGGCGTTGTAGCCGAACTTGAGGTCTTCGCTTTCGCGGATCTTGCCTGCGACGACCGAACCGTCGACACCGGCGTTTTCCGCGATCTGGCGCAGCGGCGCTTCCAGTGCACGGCGCACGATGGCGATACCGGCATTCTGGTCGGGGTTCGCACCCTCGACACCTTCAAGCGACTTCGCGCCCTGGACCAGGGCGACACCGCCACCCACAACGATGCCTTCCTGAACGGCCGCGCGGGTTGCGTTCAGCGCGTCATCGACACGGTCCTTGCGCTCTTTCACTTCGACTTCGGTCATGCCGCCGACGCGGATCACGGCAACACCGCCGGCCAGCTTGGCCACGCGTTCCTGCAGCTTTTCACGGTCGTAGTCGCTGGTGGTTTCTTCGATCTGGGTGCGGATCTGCGATACGCGTGCCTCGATCTCGGCCTTTTCGCCTGCGCCATCGACGATGGTGGTCTCATCCTTGGTGATGGAGACCTTCTTGGCGGTGCCAAGCATGTCCATGGTGACGGATTCCAGCTTCATGCCCAGGTCTTCGCTGATGACCTGGCCACCGGTCAGGATCGCGATGTCCTGCAGCATGGCCTTGCGGCGGTCACCAAAGCCCGGCGCCTTGACGGCAGCAATCTTCAGACCGCCGCGCAGCTTGTTGACCACGAGGGTTGCCAGCGCTTCGCCTTCCACATCCTCGGCGATGATCAGCAGCGGCTTTTGCGACTGGATCACCGATTCCAGCAGCGGAACCATCGGCTGCAGCGAAGACAGTTTCTTCTCGTGCAGCAGGATCATGCAGTCTTCGAGCTCTGCAATCATCTTGTCGGGGTTGGTCACGAAATAGGGCGACAGGTAACCACGGTCGAACTGCATGCCTTCGACGACGTCGGTTTCGGTTTCGAGACCCTTGTTCTCTTCCACCGTGATGACGCCTTCGTTGCCGACTTTCTGCATCGCGTCAGCGATCTGGCGGCCGATTTCAGCTTCGCCGTTGGCCGAGATCGTGCCGACCTGCGCCACTTCGTCCGAGTTGTCGACAGGGCGGGCAGCGTTCTTGATCTGCTCGACCACTTTCGAGGTCGCCAGGTCAATACCACGCTTGAGGTCCATCGGGTTCATGCCGGCGGCAACCGCCTTCATGCCTTCCTTGACGATGGCCTGGGCCAGAACCGTCGCGGTCGTGGTGCCGTCGCCGGCTTCGTCATTGGTGCGGCTGGCGACTTCTTTCACCATTTGCGCGCCCATGTTTTCGAACTTGTCTTCCAGTTCGATTTCCTTGGCAACCGACACACCGTCCTTGGTGATGCGGGGGGCGCCGAACGATTTGTCCAGAACCACGTTGCGGCCTTTCGGGCCGAGGGTCACCTTGACAGCATCGGCAAGGATGTTGACGCCTTTCAGCATACGGTTGCGGGCATCTGTGTTGAACTTGACGTCCTTGGCAGACATATCAGTCTCTCCTGAACTTGAATTGTTGTCGGGAAAAGCGGTCAGGTCTCAATCGTCCTGTGGCACACGGCCTCAGGCGATGATCCCCATGATGTCGCTTTCCTTCATGATCAGCATTTCCTGGCCGTCGATGGTGACCTCGGTGCCCGACCACTTGCCGAACAGGATCTTGTCACCTTCCTTGACGTCCATTGCGATACGATCGCCGTCGTCGTCCTTGGCGCCAGCGCCAACCGCCACGACAATGCCTTCCGCAGGCTTTTCCTTGGCGCTGTCGGGAATGATCAGGCCGCCGGCGGTTTTCTCTTCGCTCTCCACGCGGCGAACAAGCACGCGGTCATGAAGCGGTGTAAATGCCATCTCTGAGGCTCCTTGGCTCAAAGTTTCTCCCTAAAGGCCCCTCGCTCCCCGAAGGACCGTTAGCACTCACTCTTGCCGAGTGCTAACGGCGCATAGCTAGGGACAACAAAAATCCGAGTCAACATCCGCGATCAAAATTTTTTCATCGAATTGATACTGGCGCGGCGGCAGCCTAGCCTGCGGAAAACCGAAAGGATTTGCGATGCGTCTGGTTGTTGGGTTTCTTGTCTTCTTCGGCTTTGCGACTTCGGCACTTGCCGTTTGCGAAGGCACCGACCTGGTTGCCGAATTGCCCGCCGATCAGCGCGCGGCGATCGACGCGGCGGTTTCCGAGATACCTTATGCACAAGGCCTGTTCTGGCAGGCCGAACGCGGCGACACGCGGATCGTCATGTTCGGCACCTATCATATCCGCCATGAAATGACCGCAGCCCAGGCCGCCGCCCTGACACCGCATATCGCGGCCGCCGACCGGGCCTATTTCGAAATGAACCGCGCCGACAAGGCGCTTGCGCAATCGGCCTTCGGGTCCGATCCGAGCCTCATGTTCATCACCCAAGGCCCGACCCTGCCCGATCTTCTGGGCGACGAGGACTGGCAGGTTTTCAAGACCCAGATGGAGGCGCGCGGATTTCCCGTGTTCATGGCGGCCAAGATGAAACCGATCTGGGGCTCCATGATGCTGGGCATCGGTCCGTGCCAGGCGCGCAACGGCGCGCTGAACTCGGAAGGGATCGACATCACGCTCGCCAGGATCGCGGCCGACAACGATGTGCCTGACCTGTCGCTCGAGGATTGGCGCACCGTCATGACGCTGACAGACGCCTATGACATGGACGAACAGATCGAAATGCTGCGCCTGTCCTTCCCGTTCGCAGACCAGGCCGACGACCTGCAATACACCCTTCTGCAGCGGTATCTGTCGGGCGAGGTCGCCCTTGTCTGGGAATTCTCGCGCTTTTTGTCCGTGCAGGACGGCGGCGATGCGGCGGCAGAGGAATTCGACCGCTTCGAAGAGCTGCTTCTGACCAGGCGCAACCGCGCTTGGGTCGACCTGCTGCTGAAGGAAACACCGGGCCGGACTGTGTTCATCGCGGCGGGTGCGGCGCATTTTCCCGGCCGGAACGGCGTTCTTTACCTGCTGGAACAGGAAGGTTTCGAAATCACTGCGCTGGCGTTCGATCCGTGATCGCCGCGCGGCCGTCGTCGGTCAGGTCGTAAATCCCGGTCCGTATGCGGACAAACCAGCCATAATGATTGTCGGCCATCACCCGCGTGGCGTTGGGCACGCCCGTGGCGCCCGCGACGTCCGCCCCCTTGCTGGCCCCGGATACAGACAGGTGGGTGGCGATCGTCACCGCGTCCTGCCGGTAGGGCGTCATCACCTGACCGCGTGTCCCGCCGGTATTGGGATCGCCCCGCAACCGCGCGAAATCGCGCAACAACCGCGCGGTCTTGCGCGGCGCCTTGCGCGGCGCATAGGGCCCCGGATCGGCATGAACCTCGACCAGCCCGTCGCGAAGACGCACCGTCATCACACCGATCCCCAGCCGCCGGCATAGCCGGACATTCGCCTTCAACGCCTTCCAACTGGCCCGGCCCGTCTGCCGCGGCACGCACACATAGACGTGGTCCGAAAGCGCCAGCCTTTCGCAGGCCTGGTGCAACAGGGCCAGCGAAAACCCGGCTTTCAATTCGACGATGACGGGCGGCGTGCCGTCGCCCCCGCAGGCCATCACGTCGATGCCCGCGACCTCGGCCTTGACCTCGAATCCCTGCGCCTCGAGGAACGCCTTGACGGGCGCATAGAGATCGGTTTCCGCCACTCGTGCCATGAAAAATTCCTAGCGCGCCAAACCGCATGGTGCAATTCCGCCATGCCACCCGCGCGATGCTGCAACGCAGCAGGTGACAAGCCCGCGACACACCCCTATAAGGCGCGCGAAAATGCGCATTCGAACGAGGCATCCCATGACCACACTAGTTTTCGGGCACAAATCCCCCGATACCGATTCCACCGGCTCGCCGATCATCTGGGCCTGGTACCTCAACGAGGTGAAGAACACCCCCGCCGAGGCCGTCCTGCTGGGTGAGCCCAACACCGAGGCGGCATTCGTCCTGAACCGTTGGGACTGCCCCAAGCCGCGCATCGTGACCGAGATCGCCGACGGCACCTCCGTCGTGATCGTCGACACCAACAACCCCGCCGAACTGCCCGGCAACGTCAACGATCTGGACGTGACCGCGATCATCGACCACCACAAGTTGGTGGGCGGGCTGGAAACCAAGGGTCCGATCGACATCACCGTGCGCCCGCTGGCCTGCACCGCCACCATCATGTACGACCTGATGGGCGACGATGCCGCCAAGATGCCCGAGAGGGTCAAGGGCATGATGCTGTCGTGCATCCTGTCGGACACGCTGGAATTCCGCAGCCCCACCACCACCGATCATGACCGCGCCGTGGTGGAAAAACTGGCCGCCGACCTTGGCATCGACATTTCCGCCTATGCCTCCGAGATGTTCGAGGCGAAATCGGACGTTTCCGCGTTCTCGGACGCCGAACTGCTGCGCATGGACAGCAAGGAATACACCGTAGGCGGCAAGGATTTCCGCGTCAGCGTTCTGGAAACCACCGCACCCAAGCTGGTGCTGGACCGCAAAGACAGCCTGATGGCGTCGATGGTGGACGTGGCCAAGGAAGACGGCGCCGACCAGGTGCTGCTGTTTGTCGTCGACATCCTGAACGAGGAAGCCACGCTGCTGGTGCCCAACGATCTGGTGAAATCCGTGGCCGAGAAAAGCTTTGGCGCGACGGTTTCGGGCGACACCGTGGTACTGCCCGGCATCATGAGCCGCAAAAAGCAGATCATTCCGAACCTGAAGGTCTGACCGGGTCACACGCCCCTTGAAAACCGAAATGCGCCGTCCCCGTGGGGACGGCGTTTTTCGTTTCGCACACCATCGGTGCGCATCAGGGTGTTTCATGCGCGGCGCCGACTGCCTACTTTCCGGTCCGACCAAGGAGAAAACGGAAATGGCATATGTGACCCACCCGGAAACCCGCATCGGACACGTGCATCTGAAAGTCGCAGATCTGGACCGTGCAATCGGGTTCTATCGTGACGTGATGGGGTTCGAACTGCAGCAACGCTATGGCAGGCACGCAGCCTTTCTGTCGGCAGGCGGCTATCACCATCATATCGGCCTGAACACCTGGGAAAGCCTTGGGGGCACACCGCCCGCAGCCGGGCATACCGGGCTGTATCACGTCGCGTTTCTGTACCCCGACCGTGCATCGCTCGGGATGGCGCTGAAGCGCGCGCTGGAGGCCGGTGTGGAACTGGAGGGCGCCGCCGATCACGGCGTGTCCGAAGCGATCTATTTCCGCGACCCGGACGGAAACGGGATCGAAATCTACCGCGACCGCGCGCCCGAAGACTGGCCGCGCGACGCCGCGGGCGAGCTTGAGATGACGAACGCCCGGCTGGACCTGGACGCCTTGCTGGCCGAGGCGCGGTAAACGGGTTTTCCCGGTGGAAAAGCCTGCCTGTCTCGGTCATACCGGGGCTGAACGACTAGCGACAGGTGCCCCAATGCCAAAGATCATCGAAGCCCTTTCCGACATCTCGCATCTTTATGACGCGCTGTTCGTCGATCTTTGGGGCTGCGTGCATGACGGGGTGCGGGCGATCCCGTCGGCGGTCGCCGCGTTGCAGGAGTATCGCGAAAAGGGTGGTATCGTCGTGCTGGTCACGAATTCGCCCAAGCCGCGCAAGGGTGTCGAGGTGCAGCTGCGCAAGTTCGGCGTCCCCGAAGACGCCTGGGACACCATCGCCACCAGCGGCGACAGCGCGCGCTCGGCCATGTTTCGCGGCGCGGTCGGCCGGAAACTGTGGTTCATGGGCGAGTGGGAGCGCGATGCCGAATTCTTCGAGCCGCTGTCCATCATCGAAAACCCGGTTGACGTGCAACTTGTCGATCTGGAAGAGGCCGAAGGGATCGTTTGCTGCGGCCCGTTCGACCCGATGGCCGACCCGGACGTGAACCGGCCCCAGTTTCTTTATGCAAAGCAGAAAGGGTTGAAGCTGCTTTGCGCAAACCCCGATATCGTCGTGGATCGGGGGGAAGAGCGCGAATGGTGTGCCGGCGCGCTTGCACGGCTCTATACCGAGATGGGCGGCGAGAGCCTCTATTTCGGCAAGCCGCACCCGCCGATCTATGATCTTGCGCGCCGCCGGCTGGCCGCGCTGGGGCGGGACATACGCGATACGGCGATTCTGGCGATCGGTGACGGCATCGCGACCGACATCCAGGGCGCGATGGGCGAGGATATCGATTCCCTTTTCATTTCCGGCGGCTTGGCGCGCGCCGAAACCAAAACGTCGCATCAACCCGACCCTGAGGCCCTAAAGGCTTATATCGAAAAGGAAATGTCCAATCCGACCTATGCAATTGGACAGTTGCGCTGACGCATTTTGCGCTTGATTTTCTGCGGCTGCAAAGCAATAAAGTTGCCAACATGGGCGCAAAACCGTCCAAAAATTACCTTAACGGCCAGACGGAGGGTCGGATGTTGGACAACCTGCCGCGCGGAACGATCACGATCGAGGAAATCGAAATGGGGATGGTGCGCCACCTGCGCAAAACCGTCACCGACGAGGATATCGAGATGTTCGCGCAGGTCTCGACCGACCGGAACCCGGTGCACCTGGACGACGATTATGCCCGCGACACGATTTTCGAGGGACGTATCGCGCATGGCATGCTGACGGCCGGGCTGATCTCGGCGGTGATCGGCGAACAACTGCCCGGTCACGGCACTGTCTATATGGGGCAGTCGCTGAAATTCCTGGCCCCCGTCCGCCCCGGCGATACGGTTGTAGCCGAGGTCGAAGTGATCGGTATCGACTATGCCAAGCGCCGTGTGCAGTTGGAAACCCGCTGCCTTGTCGACGGAAAAAAGGTGCTGATCGGCGAAGCGACCGTTCTGGCGCCGACAGGCAAATTCGACTAACACGGGCAACGATGCGCCGGCAATCACTTTCAGGTTGACGACTCTCTCCTTCGCTGGCAATCACCCGGTGGTGATCAGTGAAGTGAGTGAGTGAAATGAAAAACATTTTATTTTCAGTGGTATGTTTTGCAGGTGTCGCCGCGTGCGGTGTCACGGTGGACAACATCAACCCCGCAGTGTCTCAGTACAATGGCGACAGCGTCAGTATCCAGCTCAACGGTAACCTGTTGGAGTTCGCAACCCCGGAAGTCCGAACCGCGGCGTTCAAGAAGGCAGATACCGAAGCGGCCCGGATTTGCTCGAAAGGGCACAAGAAGCGGGCGGAATACACCAGCACGCGCAATCTGCCGACCGGGCAGTACAGCTATGCCATCGAGCGGCTGTATCTCTGCCTGCGCTAGCGGACAGCCGCCGAAATCGCGGCCTTCAGCGCCGCTTTGTTGATTTGGCGCGCGTATGCGCACACCCTTGCAGCCCCGCGCACCAGGCGGGGCTGTCAAAGGGAGGCACATCACGATGGACGCAATCCAGACGACACAATATGCCCGCGCGCTGATGCAGGCACGTGGATCGAAAGCCATAGCCGAAGCCGCACAGCGCATGCGCGAGAACGAGGCGAAAGGCAACACCGCCGAAGCCGAGAACTGGCGCCGGATTCGCCTGGCCCTGGCCGAGATGCGCGGGCCGCATCAATCCTGACAAAGGACGCGGCGAAAGAAGAGCCCCAACGCGCTTGCGCCTGATCGCAGGGGGGGCTAACCCTGCGCGCATGCGTATCATCCGCGATTACACTTTCGTGGCCGAGAAAGACCGGGGCGCAAGCGCAGCGATCGGGAATTTCGACGGCGTGCATCTGGGCCACCAGTCGGTGATCGACCTGGCGCGGCGCGCGGGTGCCGATATCGGCGCGCCACTGGGCGTGATGACGTTCGAGCCGCACCCCCGCCAGTATTTCGCGCCCGACGCCCCGCCCTTTCGCCTGATGGGCCGCGAGGCGCGCGCCCACCGGCTGGAAAAGTTGGGGGTCGAGCGGCTTTATGAGCTGAATTTCAACGCCGCGCTGGCCGGGCTGAGCCCCGAGGAATTCGCCCGCGACGTCATTCATCGCGGCCTTGGCCTGCGTCATGTCGTGGTGGGCGCCGATTTCTGTTTCGGCAAGGGCCGTGCCGGCAATGCCTCTGACCTGCAACGGTTCGGCCGTGACTTGGGGTTCGGTGTCACGATCGCCACGCTGATTGAGGGTGAAGGCGGCGAGGTGTCCTCGACCGCGATCCGCAACGCACTAAGCGAAGGCCGCCCGCGCGACGCGGCGGCCATGCTGGGCCATTGGCACCGGATCGAGGGCGAGGTGATCGGCGGCGAGCAGCGGGGGCGGCACCTTGGCTATCCCACCGCCAACATGTCGATCGACAACCTGCACCCGCCGCGTTTCGGCGTCTATGCGGTGCTGGTCGATGTGCTGGATGGCCCGCACCGGGGCAGCTATCACGGTGCGGCCTCGATCGGGGTGCGGCCGATGTTCAACGGCGAACGCCCGAACCTGGAAACGTTCATCTTCGATTTTTCCGGCGATCTGTACGGCGCCGAATTGTCGATCGGGCTGGTGGAATATCTCCGGCCGGAAGAAAAGTTCGACGGCCTCGACGGGTTGATCGCGCAGATGGACGCGGATTGCCAACGCGCCCGCACCATCCTGGCGGCTGTATGACCGCGTCCAACCTCCGCCCCCGGTTCTGGGAAACCGTACCGCTGGAACGCATGACGCGGGCCGAGTGGGAAGCCCTGTGCGACGGCTGCGGCAAATGCTGCATGAACAAGCTCGAAGACGAGGACACCGCCGAAGTGGCGCTGACCAACGTGGCCTGCCGCTTGTTCGACGATGCGACCTGCCGCTGCAGCCAGTACGAGATACGCCACCAGTTCGTGCCGGAATGTATCGTGTTGAAACCGCAGAACATGGACCGCAACCTGTACTGGATGCCGGAAACCTGCGCCTATAAACTGCTTTGGCAGGGCCGCCCGCTGTTCGACTGGCACCCGCTGATTTCGGGCGACCCCGACAGTGTCCACCGTGCGGGCGTGTCGATGCAGGGCCGTACCGTGCCCGAATTCGAAGTCGACGATGACGACTGGGAAGACCACATAATCGAGGAGCCGACCTGATGTTTTTCGCTTCTGACAACGCAGGGCCCGCGCATCCGCAGGTGATGCAGGCGCTGATGGATGCCAACCAGGGCTTTGCCCTGCCCTATGGCGCCGATGCGATCATGGATCGTGTGCGCGCCCGTATCCGCGAAATCTTTGAAGCGCCGGATGCGGCGGTTTACCTGGTCGCGACGGGCACGGCTGCCAATTCGCTGGCATTGGCCAACATGTGCCAGCCTTTCCAGACGGTGTTCTGTTCGCCCGTGGCCCATATCCACGAGGACGAGTGCAATGCGCCCGAGTTCTATTCCGGCGGCGCCAAACTGACGCTGGTGGGTGACAGCGACAAGATGACCGCCGACAGCCTGCGTGCCGCCATCGAGGCCGAGGAAACGCGCGGCGTACACGGGCCGCAGCGAGGGCCGGTGTCGATCACGCAGGTGACCGAGCGTGGCCGGATATACAGCCTGCAAGAGCTGTCGGCGCTGACCTCCGTCGCGCGTGAGTTCGGCCTGCAATGCCATCTGGACGGCGCCCGCTTTGCCAATGCGCTTGTGGCGCTTGGCTGCACGCCGGCCGAAATGACCTGGAAGGCCGGCATCGACGCAGTCAGCTTTGGCGGGACCAAGAACGGATGCCCCGGCGTCGAGGCCGTGATCTTCTTCAACCCCGAAAGGTCGTGGGAATTCGAGCTGCGGCGCAAGCGCGGCGCGCATCTGTTTTCCAAGCACCGCTATCTTTCCGCACAGATGGAGGCCTATCTGACGGACGATCTGTGGCTGAAAAGCGCGCGCGCGGCGAATGCGAATTGCCGGCGGCTGGCCGACGGTCTGGCCGGCGTTTCAGGCGTCGCGTTGCTGCACGATCCCCAGGCCAACATGATTTACGCCGACATGCCACGCGCGGTCCACAAGCGCCTGCAGGATGGCGGCGCGGTCTATTACCTGCTGGCGGGCGACGCGGATGCGGGCGATCCGAACGAGTTGCTGCCATGCAGGATGGTGACCGACTGGTCGATCAGCGCCGCGCAGATCGACCAGTTCGTGGCCTTGGCAAAGGGCTGACCGTCAGGGCAGCGTCGGCTGCTCTTCGGGAACGGTTTCAAGGAAGCCGCGCACCTGCGCGGCTACCTCTTGCGGGTGGGTGATCGGCACCATGTGCCCTGCCCCGTCTATCACCGCACGTTCGGCCCGGCGCAGGCGCGCCATCAGCCCATCGTTGATCGCGGCGATGTAACGGGGTGACTCCGCCCCTTCGATCAACAGCGTCGGCTGGCTGATCTTTTCCAACGCGCCACTGGCCAAGAGCCCAGCCTTGTCGCCATAGATCTGCGGATGCCCGGCATGAACCAGCCTGATACGTTTGATCATCGAGGCGCGCTGCGGCTCGGGGATCGTATCCCATGCGCGGCCGTCCCCCCAGAACCCGGTAAAGATCCGGGTTGCCTCTTCGAGGTTGTCGGCATCCATCGCGCGGTAATAGGCACCGAGATCCTGTTCATGCGCCTCTTTCAGGTCGGGGCGGTCATGCATGGCGATTGCAAAGAACACCGGTTCGATCAGAACCAGGCTACGCACCAGTTCAGGGCGTTCCGCCGCGATGCGCAGTGCGATTGTGCCGCCGAAACTGTGCCCGATCAGGTCCATCGGCTGGTGCGGATCAAGGAAATCCAGCGCCATGTCCATCGATTGGGATTGCAGGTCGCTGACGCCGTCCCATTCGGCGCTGCGCCCGTGGCTGGGCAGGTCGAACGCAACCATGTCCAGCATGTCGTCCAGCGCGCGCGCCATGCCCTGCCAGCCGCCGGCGTGCCCCAGCGAACAATGCAGGAGCAGCGCCTTGCGCTTGCCGCTGCCCATCCGCACCCAATGCGTATCGACGCCGCCGCGCTTGTCGACGGGCATCAGAGTTCACCCGCAAGATATGCGTCGAGATCGTCCAGCCTGTCCTGTCCCCAGAACATCTGCCCGTCGTCGGTGATGTAGAAAGGTGCGCCGAACACGCCCCGGCTGACCGCCTCTTCAAGGTTCGCGGCATAGGTTTCGGCCCCGGCCAGCAGCCCCTTGTCCGCCAGTGCGGGATCGAAGCCCGCCGCCGTCAGGCAATCGCGGATCACGTCATCCTGGGCGATGTCGCGATCTTCGACCCAGACGGCCCGCAGGATGCCATGCACCAGCGCGCCAAGATCGCCGCCCCCGGCTGCCTGCGCGGCAATGATCGCATAGGACGAGGGCGCGGCATTCGTCGGAAAGTGCGCGGGCCGAAAGTTCAGCGGCATACCCCGCTTTTTCGCCTGGCGCGGCAATTCCTGCGCGCGATAGGCCGTGCGCGACGGGTGGCGCTGATCGACGGGCAGACCACCGGTGCGCGGGAATGCCGCGATCAGATCGAAGGGTTTGTAGGTGATCGTCGCGCCATGGCGGGCGGCGATTTCCTCCAACCGTGTGCCTGCCAGATAGCAATAGGGCGACAGGGTGGAAAAAAAGTAGTCGATATGGGCCATTTGCGCGCTTCCCTGAATGCATAGGTTTGCCCGACCGTATTCAGATGGTAGGCAGTGTCAACGTCACGAATCTGTCAAAATGACCACCTCCTGGAACCGCTGCCATGCCCACCATCACCGAACCCAAGCTGATTTCCGGTAACGCCAACATGCCGCTGGCCAATGCCATAACCCGTCGCATGTCGATGCATCGCGGCATGTCGCAGAAACTGGTGGATGCCAGGGTCGAGCGGTTCAACGATCAGGAGATCTTTGTCGAGGTCTACGAGAACGTCCGCGGCGAGGACATGTTCATCATCCAGTCGACATCGAACCCCGCCAACGACAACCTGATGGAACTGCTGATCATCTCGGATGCGCTGCGCCGGTCTTCGGCGGCGCGGATCACGGCAGTGGTGCCCTATTTCGGCTATGCCCGCCAGGACCGCCGCACCAAGGCCCGCACCCCGATTTCGGCCAAGCTGGTCGCCAACATGATGGTCGAGGCCGGGATCGAGCGGGTTCTGACGATGGATCTGCATGCCGCGCAGATCCAGGGCTTTTTCGATATCCCGGTGGACAACCTGTATGCCTCGCCCATCTTTGCGCTGGATATACTGCACCAGTTCAAGGACAGCCTTGGCGACGTGATGGTCGTCAGCCCCGATGTCGGGGGCGTGGCACGCGCAAGGGAACTGGCCAAGCGGATCAACGCACCGCTGGCCATCGTGGACAAACGCCGCGAAAAGCCCGGTGAAATCGCGGAAATGACCGTGATCGGCAACGTGTCCGGCAAGAAATGCATCATCGTCGATGACATCTGCGACACCGCCGGCACGCTGTGCAAAGCGGCCGAAGTGCTGATGGAGCATGGCGCGACCGAGGTTCACAGCTACATCACGCATGGCGTTCTGTCCGGGCCCGCGGTTGAGAGGATCACCAATTCGGTGATGAAATCCCTGGTGATTTCGGATTCGATCGAACCGACCGACGCGGTCAAGGCCGCCCCGAATATTCGGATTCTGCCCACGGCCCCGATGTTTGCCCAGGCAATCCTGAACATCTGGCACGGTACCAGCGTGTCGTCGCTTTTCGAAAACGAAACGCTGGCCCCGATCTACGAAGGCATCCTTTGATCGCCGTCACCGAAGGTGATACGTCAGCGCCCGGCTGACGAGCAGCCGAAGCTTGTCGAGGTCCGGCGCAGTTTCTGCGTCGAACAGAACTGCGCGGTTTCCGTCGTAGGCAAAGTCATCGGGGAACAGCATTCGGAAATCCGAAATCAAGCTGGTCTGGCAATGGGCATAGATCGCGTATCCCCCGGTTTTCGGAACGCCAAGCCGGAGTGTCGAACCTGATCTTGTTTCAGGCGTGAGATATGCGGGTTGTCCCCATTTCAATGTCTCTTCGATACGTCCGGCAGCCGGCGTGTCCGACGCGGTTTCAAGGATCATTTCGCGCAAGCGCAACAGATGTGCGCGCGCAGGCTGGGCGAAACCGGCAAATGCGGATGAAACGGCATCGGAAGCAAACCGGGTCTGGGGCATGAACGCTCGGGTCTGGTTCGGCAGGAACGTCATAGGTTAGCCCACGCCGGCCCCACCACGCAATGCCGCGCCTGGAACGCCCCTAGTACAAGTCCCAATCGTCGTCATCGGAAACTTCGCCGATCGCCAACCATCCAACGCGGGCACGCGCAACACGGGTGTCGCCCCAGGTTCTGAAAACCAGGTCGAACCCTTCCAGAGTCACGTTCTCGGCGCTGACATCGGCACGGACGTTGTGGGCATGATCCACATCCCACATGCTCAGCGCGCAATGGACGGCTGGAACGGAACGGAAGGCATCGCTGAAGCGGACCAGTTTGCGGCGTTCACGCGGGCCTTCGCCGGTCCACATCTCTCCCCCGTCCTCGTAATCCGAGAACAGGACGTTGTCGCCCTGGTCGATGCCGATCCTGTGGCTGGCAAGTTTTTTCATGAAGTCGAAGCTCTTTTACACGCGGACCGGATACTGAACGAATTCGGCAAAACTTTGGAGTGGAAAAGAAAAAGGCCCCGGCAGTGCAGGGGCCTTTTCATCAGTTCACGACCGATCAGAAGTTCGGCGGTGTCAGTCCGATATGGCCACCCATGGCAACCATGTCGGCCAGGAGCTTGGCCGCATCATCGACGGGGCCCGGCTCGTTCTGGAATGTATCGCGCGCTTTCGCGTGCGCCTCGTGTGCGCTGCGGACCATGTCGTGATAGACCTCTTCGGTCATATCCCCGAAGGGTACGGCACGCTCGGCCAGGACGGTTGTGCCATCACCGCTGATTTCGGCGAATCCGCCGGTCACAACGTAATTGGCTTCCCCTTCCGGCCCCTGCACCGTCAGCACGCCGGGACGCAGGGTGGTGATCAGCGGCGCGTGGTCTTTCATCGCCGTCAGGTCGCCATCCGCACCCGGGATCTGAACCGACGCCACCTGGAGCGAAGCAAGGCTGCGCTCCGGGCTGACGAGGTCGAATTGCATCGTATCTGCCATGATTGGCCCTCCTTAGGCCGCGTCGGCAGCCATCTTTTCGGCCTTGGCGATCACTTCGTCGATGCCGCCCACCATGTAGAAGGCCCCTTCGGGCAGGTGGTCGTATTCACCGGCGACAACCGCCTTGAACGAGCTGATCGTATCTTCGAGCGGCACCTGCACACCGTCCGAGCCGGTGAACACTTTTGCCACGTCGAAAGGCTGCGAAAGGAAGCGCTGGATCTTCCGGGCACGGGCCACGGTCAGCTTGTCCTCTTCGCTCAGTTCGTCCATGCCGAGAATTGCGATGATGTCCTGAAGCGACTTGTAACGCTGCAGGATGCCCTGCACGTCACGTGCCACCTGGTAGTGCTCTTCGCCGACGATCGCCGGGTCAAGCAGACGCGAGGTCGAGTCGAGCGGGTCCACGGCCGGGTAGATACCCAGTTCCGAGATCGCACGCGACAGAACGGTGGTTGCGTCGAGGTGGGCAAAGGTCGTGGCAGGCGCCGGGTCGGTAAGGTCGTCGGCGGGCACGTACACGGCCTGGATCGAGGTGATCGAGCCCGACTTGGTCGAGGTGATGCGTTCCTGCATCGCGCCCATGTCGGTGGCCAGCGTCGGCTGGTAACCCACGGCCGAAGGGATACGGCCCAAAAGTGCCGACACCTCGGAACCTGCCTGCGTGAAGCGGAAGATGTTGTCGACGAAGAACAGAACGTCCGTACCCGATGCGTCGCGGAACTGCTCGGCCAGCGTCAGACCGGTCAGGGCAACACGGGCACGTGCGCCCGGAGGCTCGTTCATCTGGCCGTAAACAAGCGCAACCTGCGACTCTTCGAGGTTGTCGGGCTTGATCACGTTCGATTCGATCATCTCGTGATACAGGTCGTTGCCTTCGCGGGTCCGTTCACCCACACCGGCGAACACCGAATAGCCCGAGTGCACCTTGGCGATGTTGTTGATCAGCTCCATGATCAGAACCGTCTTGCCAACGCCGGCGCCGCCGAACAGGCCGATCTTGCCGCCTTTGGCGTAAGGGGCCAGCAGGTCGATCACCTTGATGCCGGTTTCCAGAACTTCGGATTCGGTCGACTGTTCGCTGAATTCGGGTGCGGGCTGGTGGATCGCGCGGCGCTCTTCCACTTTCAGCGGCTCACCTTCGTCCACCGGTTCGCCGATCACGTTCAGGATGCGGCCCAGCGTAGCGGGGCCCACCGGAACCGAGATCGGTCCGCCGGTGTCCTTGACTTCCTGACCGCGCACCAGACCTTCGGTGGCGTCCATGGCGATCGTGCGCACGGTGTTTTCACCAAGGTGCTGCGCGACCTCCAGAACCAGGCGCTTGCCGTTGTTATCGGTTTCCAGCGCGTTGAGGATTTCCGGCAGGGTGTCGTCGAACTGCACGTCCACGACGGCACCGATCACCTGCGTGACTTTGCCTTTTGCATTTGCCATCTATTCGTCTCCGTCCTCTTAGAGCGCCTCGGCGCCCGAGATGATTTCAATAAGCTCGTTGGTGATCACGGCCTGGCGCGAGCGGTTGTATTCGATCGTCAGCTTTTCGATCATATCACCCGCGTTACGCGTTGCGTTATCCATGGCCGACATCCGTGCGCCCTGCTCGGACGCGCCGTTTTCCAGAAGTGCCGAGAAGATTTGCGTCGCGACACCGCGCGGCAGCAGGTCGGCCAGGATGGCCTCTTCGTCGGGCTCGTAATCGTAAAGCGTCGATACGCCGGCCTCGTCGTCCTTCGCCTCGAAAGCGGCAGGAATGATCTGCTGCGCTGTCGGGATCTGGCTGACGACGTTGACGAACTCCGAGTAGAAGATCGTGGCAACGTCGAATTCGCCATCGTCGAAACGGGCGAGGATGTCGCGCGCGATGCCCTGCGCATCGGAATAGCCCACGCGCTTGACTTCGGACATATCGATGTGACCGACGAACAGGTCGCCGTAGTCACGCTTCATGTTGTCACGGCCCTTCTTGCCGACGGTCAGGATCTTGACCGTCTTGCCTTCGGCCTTGAGCTTGTCCGCGTGCTGCTTTGCCAGCTTTGCGATGTTGGCGTTGAAGCCCCCGCACAGCCCGCGTTCCGCCGTCATCACGACCAGCATGTGAACATCGTCCTTGCCGGTACCGGTCAGCAGCTTGGGCGCGCTGTCGGAATCCCCGACCGACGCCGCCAGCCCCGCCATCACGGCATTGAACCGCTCGGCATAGGGGCGGGCCGCCTCGGCCGCATCCTGTGCCCGCCGCAGCTTCGCGGCGGCCACCATCTGCATGGCCTTGGTGATCTTGCGGGTCGATTTGACCGACTCGATCCGGTTTTTCAGGTCCTTAAGACTTGGCATAGCCTCGTCTCCTTACGAGAAATCGGCGGCGTATTCGTCCAGCGCAGCCTTGATCTTGTCCTCGGCCTCACCCTTGATCTTGGGATCTTCGGTGGTGATCCAGTCCAGCAGATCCTGGTGCTTGCCGCGCAGATGCTGCAGCAGGCCATGTTCGAACCGGCCGACGTCGCGCACGGCGACCTTGTCGAGGTAGCCGTTCGTACCGGCATAGATCACGCAGACGATTTCCGCGTTGGTCAGCGGCGAATACTGCGGCTGCTTCATCAGCTCGGTCAGGCGCGCACCACGGTTCAGCAGCTGCTGGGTCGCGGCGTCGAGGTCGGAACCGAACTGGGCGAAGGCCGCCATTTCACGGTACTGGGCCAGCGACAGTTTCACCGGACCGGCGACCGATTTCATGGCGTTGGTCTGGGCCGACGAACCCACGCGGCTCACCGACAGACCGGTGTTCACGGCGGGGCGGATGCCCTGGTAGAACAGTTCCGTTTCCAGGAAGATCTGGCCGTCGGTGATCGAGATCACGTTGGTCGGAATAAAGGCCGACACGTCGCCGCCCTGGGTTTCGATGATCGGCAGCGCGGTCAGCGAGCCGGCACCGTTGTCTTCGTTCAGCTTGGCCGAACGTTCCAGCAGGCGGGAGTGCAGGTAGAAAACGTCGCCCGGGTAAGCTTCGCGGCCCGGCGGGCGGCGCAGCAGCAGCGACATCTGGCGATAGGCCACGGCCTGCTTGGAAAGGTCATCGTAGATGATCAGGGCGTGACGGCCATTGTCGCGGAAGTATTCCGCCATCGCGGTTGCGGCGTACGGTGCCAGGAACTGCATCGGTGCGGGGTCCGACGCGGTGGCGGCCACGACGATCGAGTAATCGATCGCGCCGCTCTCTTCCAGTTTCTTCACCAGCTGAGCAACGGTCGAACGCTTCTGGCCGACAGCCACGTAGACGCAGTAGAGCTTTTTGCTTTCGTCGTCGCCTGCGGCGTCGTTATACGCCTTCTGGTTCAGGATGGTGTCGAGCGCGACTGCGGTCTTGCCGGTCTGACGGTCGCCGATGATCAGCTCGCGCTGGCCGCGGCCGATCGGGATCATGGCGTCAACGGCTTTCAGGCCGGTCGCCATCGGCTCGTGCACCGATTTACGCGGGATGATGCCCGGTGCCTTGACGTCGGCAACGCGGCGCTCGGCTGCCTTGATCGGGCCCTTGCCGTCCAGCGGGTTGCCCAGACCGTCGACAACGCGGCCCAGCAGGCCGTCACCGGCGGGCACGTCCACGATCGAGTTGGTGCGCTTGACGGTGTCGCCTTCCTTGATGTCACGGTCGGAACCGAAGATCACGACGCCGACGTTGTCGGTTTCGAGGTTCAGGGCCATGCCCTGAATGCCACCGGGGAATTCGACCATTTCGCCCGCCTGGACGTTGTCCAGACCGTAAACACGGGCAATACCGTCGCCAACCGACAGCACCCGGCCAACCTCGGCCACCTCGGCTTCTTGCCCGAAGTTCTTGATCTGGTCCTTAAGGATCGCAGAAATCTCTGCCGCTTGGATACCCATTTATCCGACCTCTTTCATTGCGTTCTGGAGGGAGTTCAGTTTCGAAGCGATCGAGGTGTCGATCATCTTCGAACCCACTTTTACGATAAGACCACCGATGAGGCTTTCATCGACGGTCGCGTTGATCTTTACATCTTTGCCCACACGCTCTTTCAGCGTCTTGGCAAGCTTGTCGGCCTGGCCCTTGGTCAGGGCCTTGGCGCTTACGACATCCGCGGTCACTTCGCCTTTGTCTTCGGCGATCTGGGCGCGCAGCGTCGCGACCAGCTGCGGCAGCACGAACAGGCGCCGCTTTTGCGCCATAAGCCCCAGCACGTTGGTCATGACTGGGGTCAAATCCATTTTCTTGGACAGCGCCGTGATCGCGTTGCCCTGCTGTTCGCGCGTGTACATCGGCGATGCGATCAGGTCGCGGAAATCTGCACTGTCGGTCAGCGCGGCGTCCAGCGCATCCAGGTCGGATTCGATCTTGGCGACGGATTTGTCTTCTTTGGCCAGTTCAAAAACGGCCGTGGCATAGCGCGATGCGATGCCTGAGGAAATCGAAGCTGGTTCGGACACGTCCACCCTTCCGATATTCTGGCCCCGGTTTGGAATGGCCTTGCGGCCCCGGGGGTGTTTGCACAGCCTGACTGTTATCTAGTCACGGAAATTCGGCAGGGGTGTAGCAGAGCAATCCTGACCTAGCAACCTGCTATAAATCTTTCGTATACGATTGGATACCACATGTTTTCAAAGAGTTAACCCAAGTGCGACCCTTTGTGCGCATTTCTTGGGCAACTTTTTTATGCACTTGCGCGCGGTTTTGCGATTCCTGTGCGACGCTTTGCCCCGCAGCGTTACCGCTATCACCCCGGATCGGGTCGCCTAGCGTATCGAATTGCGGCCGGCGACAGGCTTGCCCAACCCGTCCAGAACCTCGAGCGGGCGCCGCACCGCCTCTTTCAGGCCACCAGTCGGCGCATGTACGCGCTTGGTCGCCTCGACGATCAGAACACCGCCCGCCATCACGAACGGCAGGCGCCGTCCGCTGCGTTCCCAGAACTGCGCCGTCTTGCGCCAGAACCTGCGATGGCTGGGTGGCTGGAACAGGGTCGTGACATGCCTCTCGGGCAAGAAGTGGTGTTTGCGCAGCTGCGCTTCGAGCTGGCTGAGCGTGTAGGGCCGGCCATACCCAAACGGTGTGCGGTCCGAGCGCGACCACAGCCCCGCCCGGTTCGGCACGATGAACAACGCCTTGCCGCCCGGGCCGAGAACCCGGCAGCATTCATCCAGCAGCGCGGTGGGGTTCTCGCTGGTTTCCAGCCCGTGAAGAAGGATCAGCTTGTCAGCGTGCCCCGTTTCGATCGGCCAGAGCGTTTCTTCGCAAAGCACACTGACATTCGGCATTCCGGCCGGCCACGGCATCACCCCTTGCGGCCCCGGCATCAACCCGATCACGCGACGCGCGTCCGCCAGGTAGGGCCTGAGCAGCGGCACGGCAAAGCCGAAACCGACAACCGTCTGGCCCTGCGCTTCGGGCCAAAGCTCCAGCACTGCATCACGCACGGATTTCTGCGCAGCCCGCCCCAAGGCGCTGCGATAGTAGAAATTGCGCAGATCCTGCACATCAAGATGCATTGCAGGCCGGTTCCCGATCCGTCAGTCTGTTGGCCACACCATATCAAGCAAAGGATGAAACGCCATGCCCCTTGAGATCGTCACCATCCCCTGCCTGAGCGACAACTATGCCTTTCTGGCACATGACAAGGCGACGGGCGACACCGCGCTGGTCGACGTGCCCGAAGCGGCACCCATCCTGGCCGAGCTGGACCGGCGGGGCTGGCAGCTGACCCACATCCTGATCACGCACCACCATCTCGATCATGTGCAGGGCATCGACGCCGTTCTGGCCGCCTATCCTGCCAAGGTTGTCGGGGCGTCCGCGGATGCGCAGCGCCTGCCGCCGCTGGACATCGCCGTAAGCGAGGGTGACACCGTGCAGATCGGTGGCGAAACGGGCCATGTGATCGACGTGTCGGGCCACACGATCGGACATATCGCGTTTCACTTCCCGGAAAGCCATGTGGCGTTCACCGCCGATTCCCTGATGGCTCTGGGGTGTGGCCGGGTGTTCGAAGGCACGTTCGACCAGATGCACGAAAGCCTGGAGAAACTGGCCGCGCTGCCGCCCGAAACGCTGATCTGCTCAGGTCATGAATACACCGCCGCGAACGCGCGTTTCGCGATGACCATTGAACCGGACAATCCCGATCTTATTTCTAGGGTCGACCGTATCGAAGAGGCGCGCGCCAAGGGAATGCCGACGGTGCCCTCTCTTCTCTCCGTGGAACTGGCGACCAACCCGTTTCTGCGGGCCGACCAGCCAGGTGTGCAGGCTGGTGTCGGCATGCCGGGTGCGGACCCGGCCCAGGTTTTCGCTGAAGTGCGCCGCCGCAAGGACGCATTCTGAAAGACCAAACCGTGAGCGGCTCCGGCGTTCGGACAAGAATTGTGATCGCCGGTGTCCAGAAAAAACTTGAAGCGCGGCCGATATCGACCAAACTTTAAAGTATCGAGGCAATGGTCGGACTGCAGAGCAGACCGATCGATCAAACAAAACAGGAGCACGTATCGTGCCTTCATTCTCGAACACGCTCGAACAGGCAATCCACGCGGCGCTGGCGCTGGCCAATGCTCGCCGCCACGAATTCGCAACGCTTGAACACCTGCTGCTCGCCCTTGTGGACGAGCCGGACGCATCGCGCGTGATGAAGGCGTGCTCGGTCGATACCGAGGAACTGCGCCAGACGCTGGTCGAATTCATCGACGAGGAACTGGTGAACCTGGTGACCGACATCGACGGCTCCGAGGCCGTGCCGACAGCCGCTTTCCAGCGCGTGATCCAACGCGCCGCGATCCACGTCCAAAGCTCGGGACGGACCGAGGTAACCGGGGCCAACGTGCTGGTCGCCATCTTTGCCGAACGTGAATCCAACGCCGCCTACTTCCTGCAACAACAGGACATGACACGCTATGACGCGGTGAATTTCATCGCCCACGGCGTGGCCAAAGACCCTGCCTATGGCGAAAGCCGCCCGGTTTCGGGATCGACCACGCCCGAGGCCGAAGAGGTCAACACCTCTTCCGACAAGGTCACCGAAGGTGAATCGGCGCTGGCCAAATATTGCGTGGACCTGAACGAAAAGGCGCGCACCGGCGACGTCGATCCGCTGATCGGCCGCAGCCACGAGGTCGAACGCTGCATTCAGGTTCTGTGCCGCCGCCGCAAGAACAACCCACTTCTGGTGGGCGATCCGGGCGTCGGCAAAACCGCCATCGCCGAAGGTCTGGCGCGCAAGATCGTGCAGGGCGAAACGCCCGACGTGCTGGCGCGCACCACCATCTTCAGCCTCGACATGGGCGCCCTACTGGCGGGCACACGCTATCGCGGCGATTTCGAAGAGCGGCTCAAGGCCGTTGTCTCGGAGCTGGAAAACCACCCCGACGCGGTTCTGTTCATCGACGAAATCCATACTGTGATCGGCGCAGGTGCGACATCGGGCGGGGCGATGGATGCCTCGAACCTGCTGAAACCCGCGCTGCAGGGCGGCAAGCTGCGCTGCATGGGCTCGACCACTTACAAGGAATTCCGCCAGCATTTCGAAAAGGACCGCGCGCTCAGCCGCCGGTTCCAGAAAATCGACGTGAACGAACCGTCGGTCGAGGACGCAATCAAGATCCTCAAGGGCCTCAAGCCCTATTTCGAAGAGCACCATGGCGTCAAATACACGGCCGATGCGATCAAGACGGCGGTCGAACTTTCGGCGCGCTACATCAACGACCGCAAGCTGCCCGACAAGGCGATCGACGTGATCGACGAAGCTGGCGCAGCGCAGCATCTTGTGGCCGAAAGCAAACGCCGCAAGACCATCGGCGCCAAGGAGATCGAGGCCGTGGTGGCCAAGATCGCCCGCATCCCGCCAAAGAACGTGTCCAAGGACGATGCCGAGGTTCTCAAGGATCTGGAGGCAACGCTCAAGCGCGTGGTCTTTGGCCAGGACGCCGCGATCGAGGCGCTGTCCAGCGCGATCAAACTGGCGCGCGCAGGCCTGCGGGAACCCGAAAAGCCCATCGGCAACTACCTGTTCGCCGGGCCTACGGGCGTCGGCAAGACCGAGGTCGCCAAGCAGCTTGCCGACACGCTGGGCGTGGAAATGCTGCGGTTCGACATGTCGGAATACATGGAGAAACACGCCGTCAGCCGCCTGATCGGCGCGCCTCCGGGCTATGTCGGCTTCGACCAGGGCGGGCTGCTGACCGATGGCGTCGATCAGCACCCGCATTGCGTGCTGCTGCTGGACGAAATCGAAAAGGCACACCCGGACGTGTTCAACATCCTGCTGCAGGTGATGGATCACGGCACCCTGACCGACCACAACGGCCGCAAGGTGGATTTCCGCAACGTGATCCTGATCATGACGTCGAACGCCGGCGCAACGGAACAGGCCAAGGCCGCCATCGGTTTCGGCCGCGACCGCCGAGAGGGTGAAGACACCGCCGCGATCGAACGCACATTCACGCCGGAATTCCGCAACCGTCTGGATGCCGTCATCAGCTTCCAGCCGCTGCCGAAGGACGTGATCCTGCAAGTGGTCGAGAAATTCGTCCTCCAGCTCGAGGCGCAGTTGATGGATCGCAACGTGACCATCGAACTGACCAAACCGGCCGCCGAATGGCTGGCCGACAAGGGTTACGACGACAAGATGGGCGCCCGCCCGCTGGGCCGCGTGATCCAGGAATACATCAAGAAGCCGCTGGCCGAAGAGCTGCTTTTCGGCAAGCTGGCCAAAGGCGGCGTGGTCAAGGTCGGCGTCAGGAACGGCGAAATCGACCTGCGCATCGAAGGCCCGGACAACCCGCGCCTTTCGGGCAACAAGCCACCGCTTCTGACCGCGGATTGATGCGCACAGCGCAGCTTTTGGCACTGACATTCGCAGCGGCGGCCACTTCGGCCGCCGCTCGCGATTTACCCCTGTCGCTGCCCATCGACTGCACGCTGGGCGAAACCTGTTTCATCCAGCAATTCGTCGATCACGATCCCGGGCCGGGTGCGCAGGATTTCACCTGCGGGCCGCTCAGCTACGATGGCCACAAGGGCACCGATTTCGGCCTGCCCTCCTTCGCCGCGATGCGCGCGGGTGTGGATGTTCTGGCCGCGGCCCCCGGCACGGTAAAGGGCCGGCGCGACGGCATGCCCGATACCGGCTGGTCGGACGCCTTTGTAGGAAAGGAATGCGGCAACGGCGTGGTGATCGACCACGGGAACGGCTGGCAGACGCAATACTGCCATATGAAACAAGGCTCGATCACGGTCGAGACAGGACAGCGCGTGGCCTTGGGCACGGTTCTGGGGCAGATCGGGTTTTCCGGCCGCACGCAATTTCCCCATCTGCACCTGTCGGTGCGCAAGGATGGCGAGGTGATCGACCCGTTCGACCCGGACGGCCGGATCGCGTGCGGAGCCCCGGACGACGACACCCTTTGGCAGACCCCACCGGACTATGCCCCCGGCGGGCTGCTCGGTGCCGGCTTCGCGCGGCGCGTACCCGACTATGGTGCGATCAAGGATGGCGCGGCGCATCATCCACAGATGCCGGACGATATCGGCGCGCTGGTTCTGTGGGCCTATGCCTTTGGCGCGCAGGCAGGCGACGTGATGCGGTTCGGCATCGCCGCGCCGGACGGCTCCGATTTCTTTGCCCATGATGCGGTGATCGACGCCCCCAAGGCGCAACTCTTTCGCGCCGCGGGCAAGCGACTCGCCGCAACGCTGCCCAAGGGGACGTATCTTGGCACGGCAACACTGCTGCGCGATGGCACAACGATCGACAGCGTGACCACCGAAGTCCGCATCGGCGAGTGAACCGCGCTATCTTTCGGTCAGCTTCAACTCGATCCGGCGGTTCTGCGCGCGCGCCTCGGGCGTGTCGTCCGGATTGACCGGCTGGTATTGCCCAAAACCGTTCGCGGCCAGCCTGTCAGGCGGGATGCCAAGCGCGTCGATCATGTAACGCACCACCGACAGTGCGCGGGCCTGGCTCAGTTCCCAGTTGTCGGCAAAGGCCGCGCCGGGGCGCACCGGCACATCATCCGTGTGCCCGTCCACCCGGATGATCCAGTCGATCCCGGCGGGGATATCGTCGGCCACATTGCGCAGGATATCGGCCACCTTCGCGATTTCGCGCTCACCATCGGCGCTCAGATCTGCGCTGCCCGCGTCGAACAACACCTCGGACGAGAACACGAACCGGTCGCCTTCGATCCGCACACCCTCCTGATTGCCCAGGATTTCGCGCAACCGGCCAAAGAATTCACTGCGATACCGTTCCAGATCGGCTTTCTCGGCCTCGAGCCGCTTGCGCTCGTCCTCTTCCAGTTGCCGGCGGCGGCGTTCCTCGGCCGCGGCCCGCGCAAGGGCCGCGTTCAGGTCGGACCCCAATGTTTCGATCTGAACCCGCGCGGCGGCATCGCGATCCTTGTAATCGTCCAGAAGTGCGCGCAGCTCGCCCAGTTGCGTGCGCAATGCGGCGACCTGCTGGTTCAGGAGCGCCTGCTGCCGCTGCGCCTCGGTGCTTTCGCCCTGCGCCGTTTCAAGCTCGCGCCGGGCCTGCGCCAGCAGGGCCGCGCGTTCTTCGGCATCGCTCAACGCTTCCTGTGTGCGCTCTTCGGCGGCCAGCGCCTCGGCCAGGCGTTGCTGCACCTCGTCCTCGGTCTGCGCCAATTCCGCCTCGGCATCTTGCGCGCGGGTTTCCGCGGCCAGCTTGGCGGCAAGCGCCCGCTCCAACTCGGCGCGCAATGCCGCTTCGTCGCGATCCTGCGTGGCCTGCATTTCGTCCAGGCGCGCTTGCAATGCCGCTGCATCCTCTTCGGTCGAGCTCAGCGCCGCCTGTGCCTCGTCGCGCGCCAGCAGTGCCCGCGCCAACCGTGTGTTCAGATCCTCCTTGGCTGCGTCGGCTGCAGCCAGCAACGTCAGAGTTTCCTCGGCACGGCGGCGTTCTTCCTCCAGCGCCAGAGTCATCGCGGTCAGCTCGGTATCGGCCTCTTCCAGCCGCTTGCGCAGGGCCGCCGCGGCCTCGGCCTCGGCAAGCCGGGCGGCTTCTTCGTCGGTCAGCGCCTGTTGCAGATCGTCCACCTGCGCCGACAACCCGGCCGCCAGATCCTGGGTTTCCGCATTCTGGCGGCGCAGGTCTTCGATCAACGCCTCCAGTGCCTCGCGCCGGGCCGCGGCCAGACGCGCGGCCTCGGCCCCGGCATCCAGTTCGTCGCGCGCCTGCGCCAGCGCTGCGTTCAGCGCCTCCTGCTCGGTCAGCAGTTCGGCCTTTTCACCTTCCAGCGTTGCGACCTCGCCCAAAGCGGTGTCACGCTGCGCGATCAGGGCGGCGACCTGAGCCTCGAAATCGGTGATGCGGGTTTGCGCCGCCGAAAGTTCCGCCTCACGCTGACCCAGATCCGCGCGAAGTGCCGCGATGAGCGCGGATTGCTGTTCGGCCTCGGCCTGTGCTGCGTTCAGCGTGGCGCCCAGTTCGCCCACCTGCGCGGTCAGATCCTCGTTGCGCTGCCGCTCCATGCCCAAAGCCTGCGCAAGCGCCGCGATCTCGGACGACAGGGCATCCAGCCGCTTGTCCTGCCCGGTGATCGTTTCGCGCAGCACGTATTGCACGACCATGAAAATCGTCAGAACGAACACGAGGACCATCAGCAGCCCGGTCACGGCATCCACGAAACCCGGCCAGATCGACCCCTGGAACCTTTGCCCGGTGCGGCGCGACAGGGCCATGGATCAGCCCTCCTGCTCCGGGTCCGTGTCGATCCTTGCGCTTTCGGCCAGCTTCACCCGGCGCGGAACGCGCGGTTTCGCATCCTGCACGGCACGCGTCAGGCTGGCCAGTTCGGTGCGCAACTCGGTCATGGTTTCCTGCCGGCCCGCACTCAACTCCTCCAGGATGCGCAACAGTTGCACATCGATCGACCGCAGGCGCATCCGGCTTTCGGCGTCCATCCCGTCACCACCGCCGGTTTCGGCCATCGTGGCGACAAGCTGTTCCTGGCTGTCGGCAAGCCGGCTGAGTGCGTCGTGCAACTGCCCTGCCCCGGCCAGCCGGTCGGTCAGACGCTCGACCGAGCCGACAAGCAGGCCAAGCTGGCCGTCCAGCTCGCGCCGCCCGGCTTCGCCTTCGGCGTGCAGCGCGCGCAGCGCCTCCATCTGTTCGGCCATGTGATCGACCATCTGCGCCATCGCTCCATGATCGCCGCCACCCTCGCCTTCGCCGCCAAATCCAAGCCGCGTGATCGAGCTCAGCCATTCCTCCAGCTCGCGGTAGAAACGGTTCTGACCGTGGCCTGCGAACAGCTCCAGCAGGCCGACGACCAGCGATCCCGCCAGCCCCAGCAGGGACGAGCCGAACGCAACCCCCATGCCCGACAACTGCGCGTCCAGCCCGCTCATCAGGCGGCCGAATACCTCGACCCCTTCTTCGCCTTCTTCCGGGGCCAGCCCGCGGATCGTGTCCACCAGCGCGGGCACCGTGGTCGCAAGGCCGTAAAACGTGCCTAGAAGGCCCAGAAAGATCAACAGGTTGACGATATAGCGCGTGATTTCGCGATCCTCGTCGATCCGCGTGCTGACGGAGTCGAGGATCGACCGTGTCGATGTCGCCGCGATCTGCATCCGCTGCCCGCGGGTGCGCAGCAAGGTGGCCAGCGGCGCCAGCAGCACGGGCGGCCGGCCCGAATCCGCCCCGCTTGCGAAATCGCCGATCCAGCGCACGGAATTGAACAACTGCGCCACCTGGTAGAAACAGGCCACGATCCCCAGCAGGAACACGAAACCGATGAACCCGTTGAGATACGGGTTCGCATCGAAAATCGGCAGGATTGTCGGCAGCGCCAGGGCGACCACCCCGGCCGTCAGCAACAACACAAGCACCATCAGAAGGATCTGACGGACGGGTTTGGTAAACTGCGGCTCGGCCTCTCGGTCCGGCTGGTCCATAAGGACAGCTCCTGACACTCGTTTCTTTGCGCGATCCTAGAGCGTCACACCGGGCAAGCCAAGGATTTATCCACAGATCGCCCGCACCCGTTCATCCAGCCATTCCAGATCGGCATCGTCGATGCCAAGCGCGCGTAAATGGGCAACGGTATTGTGCAGATACTCGGTGTTCGGGCCGCGCCCGCCAACGGCGCGCGCGATGATCCCGGCCTGCTCTTCCAGCGGCATGCCGCCGCAATACTGGTCGTGAACGGGGTCGATCACATAGGTCACCGCCTGGACGCTCCGGCCATCCGTCAGTTCCAGCTTCAGCGTCTTTTCCAGATAGGCCGACGATACAAGCTCACGTTCCCGCAAATAGGCCAGCGTGGCTTCCTCGTGCCCTTTACGCACCGCCAGCGCCAACCCAAGGCAGGACGCACCGGGCCATTCGTCCAGCGCCAGCACCAGCCCCGGCACCTCGACCGTGCCGCGATGATGGATCGAGCGCATGCAGAAACTGCGGTGATAGTCCGGCAACCGCGCCAGTACGCTGTCTGCCACCTCGAACCCGGGGTTCCACAGCAGCGATCCATATCCGAACACCCACATCGTCATCTGTCTGGCCCTTCCTTTCCGGCCCCTGTAAACACCACGGCAAGAGAAAGGAAAAGGGCCAGCCGATGAAACGCCTTCTCGTCGTGATCCTTGTCGCTGCCGGTTTGTGGGCCGGTTATTGGTGGATCGGTGCAAGCGGTGTGAAATCCGGTTTTGCCGCCTGGCTCGATGCCCGCCGCGCCGAAGGCTGGGTGGCCGACAGCGCCGCTATAACGGTGCAGGGATTTCCCAACCGGTTCGACACCACGTTCACCGACATCCGGCTGGCCGATCCCGAAACCGGCTGGGCATGGGAGGCCCCGTTCTTTCAGCTCTTTGCTCTCAGCTATCGGCCCAACCATGTGATCGCCATCTGGCCACGCGAACACATCCTGGCCACACCGGTGCAGAAATACGCGATAACGAGCGCCGAAATGCAGGCAAGCGCGGTGGTCGGTGCGGATACGACCCTGCCGCTTGAACGGGCGAACCTTGTCGCCGACACGCTGTCGATCACGGACGAGGCCGGGGAAACCACGGCCATGACCGCCCTGCGGCTTGCCGTCGAAAGGGTCGAAGGCAGCGAGGCCACCTATCACCTGGGCTGGGCCGCCGACAATCTTGCACCCGCTCGAAAGGCGCGGCTGCGCATCGACACGACGGGGCAACTGCCGCAAACGCTCAACGCGTTCCGCGCCGATATCCGGGCCAGCTTCGACCGCCCCTGGGACCGCCGCGCCATCGAGACCGCCCGCCCCCAACCCACGCAGATCACCGTCAAGCTGGCCGAGGCCCGCTGGGGCGACCTGGAATTGGCGGTGGCCGGCGCGGTCGATATCGACGCGACGGGCCGGCCTACGGGCGAAATGACGGTCAAGGCGCGAAACTGGCGCGACATCCTGAAGATGGCGCGCGCCTCGGGGCAATTGCCCGGCGGGTTGGCCGATCAGCTGGAAACCGGCCTTGCGATGATCGCGCAATTGTCCGGCAACAGCCAGACGATCGACATCCCGCTGGAATTCCGTGGCGGCAGGGTCTTTCTCGGGCCCGTACCCATCGGCCCGGCCCCGATCCTGAAGCTGCGATAAACGGTTACTTGCAGTAGCTTCCGCTTCGGTACCGCGCGGTATCGAAATGGAAATGATCGCGGTGAAAGCGGTTTGCCTCGGGGCCCAGGGCCGTGCCGAAAGGTCCGCAGGCACTGCGGTGCATCTTTCGCAAGATCCTGCCCTCGCGGCCACGACCCCAATCCTGCAACACGCTGATCTCGGTGCCGTTGCGCAGGGCGAACCCGCCGATATCGACGGCGCGGCCCTTGCCATGCTCGGATATGCGCGTGCCTTTCTGGCTGTTGCGCGTGCGGCAGGCATAGCTGGCCATCACCCGGATACTGTCGACACCGCCCCCATGGCTGCCGACGGCGGGGCGCATGCCGCGCTCGACCCAGGTCTTCAGCGCCTTTGCCGTTCCGCAATCCATCTTGGCCGGTGTCGACAGCCGCACGCCCGCGACGCTTTTCAGACGCACGGCCTGATCTATCCCGCAGCCGCGCATCTGGCCGGACACCGGGCCGACGGCCTCGCCCTGCAAATCCGGGTCGCCACAAACCGCCCCGCGCTGCAACGCAGCCCGCGTGGCACGCGCCTGCCCTTCGACGCGGGCACTGCGCGGCTGCGGACGAAGCGAGCGGAACAGCCCCCGCAATCCACCCTGAGCCACGGCCGGGGGCGCGATGTCCACAACTCCCGCGCGGGCAATCGGCCGCAGGGACTGCGATGGTGCATCGGCCAGAGCCGCCCCGCCAAGCGACAGGACCAGCACAAGGGCCGCCGCCCTCATGCGCCCTTTGCCGCGCGGCCGAAATCCGGTGCGTCGGTATCCTGCCCCGCTTCGATGATGCCACGCCGGATCGCGCGGGTGCGGGTGAAATAGTCGAAAAGATGCTCGCCATCCCCGGTGCGGATCGCGCGCTGCAGCGCAAACAGCTCTTCGGTGAAGCGGCCGAGGATTTCCAGCGTGGCATCCTTGTTCGACAGGAACACGTCGCGCCACATCGTCGGATCGCTGGCCGCGATCCGGGTGAAATCACGAAAGCCCGCGGCCGAGTACTTGATGACCTCGCTATCGGTCACACGGCGCAGATCGTCGGCCACGCCGACCATCGTGTAGGCGATCAGGTGGGGGGCATGGCTGGTAACGGCCAGCACCAGATCGTGGTGGTCGGCCTCCATCTCGTCGACATGCGCGCCCATGCCTTCCCACAACGCGCGCAGGCGATCCAGCGCCTCAGGGCGCACGTCGCCTTCGGGCACCAGCAGGCACCAGCGATTATCGAACAGTGTGGCAAAGCCGGATTCAGGGCCGGAATGCTCGGTCCCGGCCAGCGGATGCGCGGGGATGAAATCGACACCTTCGGGCACATGCGGGCCGACCGCGTCGATCACCGCGCGCTTGACCGATCCGACATCGGACAGGGTGCAGCCGGGTTTGAGGTGCGGCGCTATTTCCTCGGCCACCGCGCCCATGGCACCGACCGGCACGCACAGGACGACAAGATCGGCATCCGCAACAGCCTCGGCCGCGCTGTCGCAGACCCGGTCGACCAGCCCGATCCGCCGCGCGGTTTCGCGCGTGGCGTCGCTGCGGGCATAACCCGTCACCTCGCCCGCCAACCCGCGGCGGCGCATCGCCAGCGACATCGATCCGGCGATCAGGCCCAGCCCGATCAGGGCGACGCGGGGATAGATCACGCTCACGCCGCCCCCCCCATGAACTGACCAATCGCATGCGCAACCCGCCGGCAGGACGCTTCGTCGCCAACGGTGATGCGCAGGTATTCGGGCAGGTTGTAGCTGGCGACCGGACGCACGATCAGGCCCTGCGATTTCAGGTATTCGTTGCAGGCGGCCGCCTCTTCGGCATCGGCGAACCGCGCCAGGATGAAGTTCGTTTCGCTGGGGTCGCTCTGCACGCCGTGCCCCGCCAGAACCTCGGCCAGCCAGGCCCGCAACCGCGTGTTGTCGGACCGGCATTTATCGACCCAGGCCTGGTCCTTGACCGCGGCCTCGGCCGCCGCCAGCGCCGGCGTCGACAGGTTGAAGGGCCCGCGGATGCGGTTCAGCACGTCGATCACATGCGCAGGGGCATACCCCCACCCCACGCGCAGACCGCCAAGGCCGTAAATCTTGGAGAAGGTCCGCGTCATCACGACGTTGTCGCGCCCCGTCACCAACGACGCGCCGCCATCGAACCCGTCGACATATTCCGCATAGGCACCATCCAGCACCAGAAGCGCGGTTTCGGGAATGCCATCGGCGAGGCGCTGCACCTCGTCCGCGCCGATCATCGTGCCGGTCGGGTTGTTGGGGTTAGCGATGAACACCAGCTTCGTGCGCTTGGTGCAGGCCGCCAGGATCGCATCGACATCCGTGACGCGGTTCTTCTCGGGCACCTCGACAGGCGTGGCCCCCGCTGCAAGCGCCCCGATCCGGTAGATCGCAAAGCCGTGCTCGGTATGGATCACCTCGTCGCCCGGCCCGGCATAAGCCTGGCACAGAAGATGCAGGATCTCGTCGCTGCCAACCCCGCAGATGATTTGCGCGGGGTCCAGATCGTGCACCGCGCCGATGGCGGCACGCAGCGCCGCGTGATCGGTCGAAGGATAGCGGTGCAATTCGAACCCGGCACGGCGGAACGCCTCGACCGTCGCTTCGGACGGGCCGAACGGGTTTTCGTTCGAACTCAGCTTGACAACGTCTGAAACGCCCTCGACATGGCTCGCCCCGCCCACATAGGGCGCGATATCCAGTATGCCTGGCTGGGGGGTGATCTTGGTCATGGCAGCACTCCTCGCCCCGTCTTTAGCGATGGTGCCTGCGCAAGGAAAGAATGAAACGCCCGGCCGCGGCGTGATGTTGCGCCGATGCAAGCAGACCTTGCAAAAAAGAAAACCCGCCGCGGCCGGGCCGGGCGGGTTTTCCTGAAATGCAGGGTATGGCGCAGATCAGTTCTGCGCGTAGAATTCGATGACCAGGTTCGGTTCCATCATCACCGGGTAGGGCACGTCGCTCAGACCCGGGGTGCGCACGAAGGTGGCGGTCATCTTCGAGTGATCGGCGTCGATGTAATCGGGCACGTCACGCTCGGCCAGTTGCACGGCTTCCAGGATGGCGGCCATCTGCTTGGATTTCTCGCGTACTTCGATCACATCACCCTCTTTCACACGGTACGAGGGGATGTTCACGCGCTTGCCGTTCACCAGGACATGGCCGTGGTTCACGAACTGACGCGCGGCAAAGATCGTCGGAACGAACTTGGCGCGATAGACAACCGCGTCCAGGCGGCGCTCCAGCAGGCCGACCAGCAGCTCACCGGTGTCACCGCGCTGACGCTCGGCTTCGCGGAAGATGCGGCGGAACTGCTTTTCGGTCAGGTCGCCGTAGTAGCCCTTCAGCTTCTGCTTGGCGCGCAGCTGGATGCCGAAATCCGACAGTTTGCCCTTGCGGCGCTGGCCGTGCTGGCCGGGGCCGTATTCACGGCGGTTGACGGGGGATTTCGGACGGCCCCAGATGTTTTCGCCCATCCGGCGGTCGATTTTGTACTTGGCAGACGTGCGTTTGGTCACGGCTGGTCTCCTTCGTGGTCAATTGTCGAAGGGCGTTGTCCTCTGGCCTTGCGACCCGACAGGCATCCCCTTGCGGGGGCCACCAACACCAATGAAGCCGCGCTTATACGCCCGCCAAGCCCAGAGTCAACACGCAAATGCGCCCGCTCACGCCGCCTCGTGCTGCAGGATCGCCGCCTCGGATGCGTTCAGGTTACGCCGCGCATAACTGCCATAGGTCGTCGCATCGTATTCCAGTTCGGGATACATCGCCAGAAGACGCGCACGATCCCCGTCGCCCAGCGTCGACAGGGCAGCATTCGCGGGGTGAAAGCTTTCGCTTTGCACGCCATTGGCCCAGATCACCTCGTGCCGGGACAGCAGCAGGTGGATATAGGTCACCTGCTTGAGCGCCGTGTCCACCGCGATGGTCGAGCCATTCACCAGGTCGCGCGCCGCGACCAGAACCTCGGGCGTGTTGAACAGCGCCCGCGCCGCGCGTCCGCGCAACAGCATCCGGTGCTCGGGCGATACGACAAGTTCCTGGTCCGGGCGTTCAACCCCAAGCGCACCTGCGCGGAACCGGATCGGCCGCAGCTTGGGCATCGCGAACAGCCGCGCGCCAGTCATGTGGCGGCTGCCGATCCAAAGCACCTCTTGCGGGCCGTTGTCGCGGGTCTGGATCTTGTCGCCCTCGCGCAGCTCTTCGACAAGGCGCGGACCTTCGGGCGTGGAAATCCGGGTGCCGGGCGTGAAACAGATGACCCCGCCGCTCGACGGACCCATCGGGTTTTGCGCCATCAGATTGTCCAGCGAATGATGCACCACCCACAGGTCGCTGTTGCGCGGGGGCAGCGCGTCGAGGAACATCAAAAGAGGCTGGGCGCCGGGGCCGACCTCGATCACCGTCATGGTATAGGTCTGCGCGCCATCGGTCACCACGATCGAGCAGTCTCCGACCTGCTCGGGTGTGTCGATGCGCGACAGGTCGCGTTCGCCGCTGATTGCCGCTCCGACCAGCCGCCGCACCATGCGCGCGGCGCGCCGCCGGACGTTCTCGTCGCCATCCGCCTTTTCAAGCCGCAACAATTCCTGTGGTCCGTCGACCCGTACCGCATCCCCGCGCCAGGCCCAGGCGGCACCGACACTCAAGGATTCAATCGGTGCGGCCTCAAGACCGTCAACTTCAGTTTGCGACCAGGAGATGACGAACGTGCCCCCAAAGCCCGTTCTCATGCTCTGCCTGTATGTCTGCCTCGGTTTATTATTGTCGCCGACGCTAACAGACACGGCGGACCGCGCAAAGCGTTTTGTTCTCAGAGCATTAGATGTTGTTGTTGATGCGCCACGCCGGGCCGCGCGATCAGAACCGGAAGTTCAGGCTGATCGCCCCCGTCAACTGACCTTCGGGCTGGTTTTCGAATTCCTTGCCAAGGTAGGTCAGCCCGTAGAAGACCTGCGCCCTGCGGCCCTCGTAATGCAGACCCATCCGCAGACGCGTGCGTGTGTCGGTCAGGGTGTAGCCGCGATCTTCCGGCAGGTAGGCGCTGTCGGCGACATGCGCAATATCCGCACCCAGCACGAAGGCAAAGCCGGAAAAGGGCCGGCGCACCGTGCGGTAGCGATGCCCGGTCACACCGTCGCGCACCCACAACTCCCCCTGACCGATGGTGCCCAGCGTCAGGTCGCCGCCGACGCGCAGCAGCGTTTCGTCGCCCGCGCGCGCCTCGACGAAGGGACGCAGCGTGGCCCCCGGTGACAGGCGCAGATCGCGCCCCGCCTCGAAGACAAGCGTGGGATAGAACCCGTTTTCGATCTGCGTGGCGCGCACAGAGTCCGAGGTTTGCGAAATACCGGCCAGGTCATGCAATGCGTCCTGAAAGTCATCCAGACCCGTCTGCGGCCCGGTCATCACCAGATCGGCACCCAGCGCGAAATCCGTTTCACCCCGGCTGAAATGCGTATGCAGCCCACCGAACAAGGCCCCGGCATATGGCCGGTCGCGCGCATCGGGATTGCGGATACTGGCCGGCGCGATGATCTGCCCGCCAAAGCGCAACTCCAGCAAGCGCCCGAACCCTTCGGGCGCACGCCCTGTCCACTCCGGCCCCCAGACGCGGCTGCCCACGGCAGACCCGGTACGCCAGCGATCCCGGACATCCCCGAAGGAATCGTTCACGATCACCCCGCCCCGGCCGATAAGCTGCCTGTCGCCTGCGATGCCCGGCTGCACGAAAACCCCAAGGCAAAGTGCGGCCAAAGCGATGATGCGGATCATGGTTCCGTCCCGGTTCTTCCCTGCACGAAACCCCTTTCTACCCAAAGGCGCACGGCAGCGATAGGCCCGATTGCTCAGACCGAAAGATAGGCGTCGCGGATTTCGGGGTGATCGTTCAGCTCTTGCAGCGTGCCGGTGAATTTCTGCGTCCCGCCCTCGATGATCACGGCCATGTCCGCCACCGCACGGGCGAAATGCAGGTTCTGCTCGGACAAAAGCACCGTCAGCCCCTCTTGCTTCAACTGGATGATGACGCGCGCCATCTGTTCGACGATGACCGGGGCGATGCCCTCGCTCGGCTCGTCCAGCAGCACGAAGGACGGGTTACCCATCAGCGTGCGCGCGATGGTCAGCATCTGCTGCTCACCACCCGACAGCGCCTTGCCGCGGTTGCCGCGCCGTTCCGCAAGGTTCGGAAACAGGTCGAACAACATCTCGGTCGTCCAGGTATAGCTGCCGTCGCGGGCTGGCTGGCGTCCCACTTCGAGGTTCTCCAGAACCGTCAGGTCGGTGAAGATGCGCCGCTCTTCGGGCACGTAACCCAACCCCAGCTTGGCAACCTTGTGGGTTGCCAATCCGGTGATATCCCGGCCCTGGAACGTCACCTTTCCCGATCGCGGCGTGACCAGCTGCATGATGGATTTCATCGTCGTGGTCTTGCCCGCACCGTTGCGCCCCAGCAATGCCACGACCTGTCCCCGCGCGACCGTGAAACTCAGGTCGTTCAGCACATGGGCCTTGCCGTAAAAGGAATTGACCGCGCTCAGTTCAAGCATCTTCTGCCTCGTCTTCGGATTTGAACACGGTCCCGCCGCCCAGATACACCTCCTGCACGCGCGGGTCGTTGCGGATCTGCTCGACGCTGCCATCGGCGATCAGCTCGCCCCTGTTCAGCACCATGATCCGGTGCGCGTGGGCGAAAACCACGTCCATGTCATGTTCGGTGAACAGCACGCTCACCCCCCGATCGCGCACGATATCCGCCGTAAGCTGCATCAGCGCGATACGTTCGCGCGGGGCCATCCCGGCCGTCGGTTCGTCCATCAGCAACAGCGTCGGCTCATGCGCGAGCGCGATCGCCAGTTCCAACCGCTTGAGGTCGCCATAGGCCAGCACGGCGCAATGCCGTTCGGCCTGCCCCTCCATGCCGACCATGGCGAGCAGATCCATCGCGCGGTCACGGTGCATCCTGTGCGCAAAGGGCAGCGCCTTGAACACCTGCCGATTATGCGAGATCAGCGCCATCTGCACGTTCTCGATCACCGTCATCGACGCATAGGTCGCCGTGATCTGGAACGTGCGCCCGACGCCCCGCCGCCAGATTTCGCGCGGGGATTTCCCGGTGATGTCGTCCCCCATCAGGAACACGCTGCCTCGGGTCGGCTTCAACTGGCCCATCAGCATGTTGAAACAGGTGCTTTTACCCGCCCCGTTGGGCCCGATCAGCGCCAGAAGCTCGCCCTTGTGCAACTGAAACGACACGTCGTTCACCGCGACAATCCCGCCAAAGGATTTGGTCAGACCCCGGGTTTCAAGAACCACGCTCATGCCTCGTCCTCCGCCTTGCGCGACAGGCCGAACCGCTCTGCCGCCTTGCGCAACGTGCCGACGATGCCGTCGGGCGCCACGATCACCACGAAGATGATCAGCAGACCCATCGCCAGGCGCCAGTATTCATACCGCGTCAGCACGTCCTCGACCCCCTTGAAGAAGGCCCCGCCGACAATGCCACCCGACAGCGTCTTGACCCCGCCCAGGAAGACCACGATCAGCGCGTCGAAACTGCGCGCGATCTCCAACTCGTTGGGAAAGACCGAGCCCTTCGAGAACACGAACAGCCCGCCGGCCAGACCCGCCATCATCCCCGCAAAGGCAAAGGCGAGCATCCGCACGCGCCGGGTGTTGATCCCCGTCGCCTCGGCCTGCCGTTCGCTGTCGCGCGCCGCGCGCAACGCATAGCCAAAGGGCGAATGCGCGACATGGCGCAGGAACAGGATGCCGCCCACGCTCAGAACCAGCGCGAAATAGTAATACGTGGTCGTCCCGCTCAGCCAGTCGGCGGGCCAGATGCCCAGGATACCGTCATCGCCGCCCGTGAACTCGCCCCACTGGAACACCAGGCTCCACAGAAGCTGCGCAAAGGCCAGCGTCAGCATCGCGAAATAGACGCCGGTCAGACGCAGGCAGACCCAGCCGATGATCAGCGCCGCCATCCCCGCCCCGATCGGCGCCAGCATGAACGCCAGCTCCATCGGCGTGTTCACATGCATCATCAGCAGGGCCGAAACATAGGCCCCGCCGCCGAAATAGGCCGCGTGGCCAAAGCTGACCAACCCGCCCAGCCCGAGAAGGAAATGCAGCGACGCCGCGAACAGGCAGAAAATCAGGATGTCGGTCGCCAGAACCTGGGTAAAGTTCGACCCGATCAATGGCAGCGACGCCAGGGCCGCGACGCCCGCGCCCACCAGCAGCCGCACCTGAAGGCCGGCAGGCTTGATCGGGCGCTCGGGCTCACCGACCTGGCCATGCTCTCCCGCGACTTCTTCGCGCCCGAACAGGCCGTAGGGCCGGATCATCAGCACCAGAACCATCACGACGAACATCAGAACCAGCGTCGATTGCGGCAGGTAGGTCACGCCGAACACGTTGAGAACCGAAATGATCACCGCCGCAAGGTAAGCCCCCGGCAAAGACCCCATGCCGCCGATCACCACCACGACGAAAACGGCCGTCAGGATGTTGAAATCCATTAGCAGGTCGGCCCCGCCCTTGGGCAGTTGCAGCGCGCCGCCCAGGCCGGCCAGCCCGCAGCCCAGCGCGAAGACGCCGGTGAAAAGCCACGCCTGGTTCACGCCCAGCGCGCCCACCATCTCGCGGTCCTGCGTGGCCGCGCGCACCAGGATGCCGACGCGGGTTTTCGTGATCAGGTACCACAGGCCCAGCGCCACGAAAGGCGTGATCACCAACAGCGCAATATCGTATTTCGGAATGGGCTCGCCCATGATGCGCACGACACCCTTGAGGCCCGGCGCGCGTGGCCCCAGCAGGTCGTCCGGCCCCCAGATCATCAGCGCCAGATCCTGCACCACCAGGATGACGCCGAAGGTGGCGACCAGTTGGAACAGCTCGGGCGCGCGGTAGACGGGCCGCAGCACCAGGATTTCCACCAGCATGCCGATCAGGCCGACGGCGATGCCCGCCAACAGGATGGCCCCCCAGAACCCCACGGCGCCGGGCAGCACCTGCATCAGCGTGTAGCCGATATAGGCGCCCAGCATGTAGAAACTGCCATGCGCGAAATTGACGATGCGGGTCACGCCAAAGATCAGGCTAAGCCCCGAGGCGACCATGAAAAGCGCCCCGGCATTGGCAAGACCCGTCAATAGCTGAGCGATGAAAAGGCCCATCTACATCCCTGTTCCGTTTTGAGTATGAGTGCCCCGCCGCGCGGGCTTGCACCACGCGCGGCGGGAAGGGTTGGGGCTTACTCCGCGGGGCGCAGCGCCTTGACCTCTTCGTCGGACGGCAGGTAGTTCGCCCCGTCCTTGTATTCCCAATCCACCATGACGCCTTTGCCGTCACGCAGCGCGATGGTGCCCACATAGGCCCCCATCGTCGACTGGTGGTCGATCGCGCGGTAGGTGATCGGACCCATCGGGGTGTCGAGGCTCAGGTCGTCGAACGCGGCCCGGATTGCATCCGTTTCCGTGCTGCCCGCCTTTTCCAGCGCGGCGGCGATGGACTGAACGGTCATGTATCCCACGATCGACCCGAGGCGCGGGTAATCGCCCCAGCGCTCCTGATAGGCGGCCACGAATTCGCCGCCGGGGCCATCGTTGAGGTCGTACCAGGGATAGCCGGTCACGATCCAACCCTCGGGCGCTTCTTCACCCAGCGGGTCCAGGTACTCCGGCTCGCCCGAAAGCAGGCCGAACACCTGACGCCCGTCGAACAGGCCGCGGTCGGTGCCTTCGCGCACAAGCTTTGCAAGGTCGGGGCCGAAGGTGACGTTGTAGATCGCGTCGGGTTTGGCCCGCTCGATCGCCTGCACCTCGGCACCGGCGTCGATCTTGAACAGCGCCGGCCACTGCTCGGCCACGAATTCCGCATCGGGCTTCAGCTTCAGCAGGTTTTCCTTGAACGCCGCGACCGCATCCTTGCCATAGGCATAGTTGGGCGCGATCGTCGCAAAGGTCTTGGCGTCGGTCTTGGCCGCCTCTTCGGCCAGCATCGCCGCCTGCATGTAGGTCGAGCTGCGCAGCCGGAAGGTATAGGGATTGCCGGATGCCCAGACGATGCTGTCCGCCAGCGGTTCCGACGCGAGATAGACATACCCCTTCTGCGCCGCCAGCGACGAAATCGCCAGGCCCACATTCGACAGGATCGTGCCGGTCAGCATCACCGCGCCGTCGCGCGTCATCAGTTCTTCGGCGATCTTCACCGCTTCGCCGGGTTCGCCCTGGTCGTCGCGAAAGATGAACTCAATCGGGCGGCCCATCACGCCGCCGGCGCCGTTCACCTGCTCCAGCGCCAGCTCGATCCCCTTCTTGTAGGGTTCGGCGAATGCCGCCATCCGCTTGTAGTGGTTGATCTCGCCGATCTTGATGGCCTCTTGCGCCACCGCCGTGATCGGCAAGGCCGCCAGGGCAGCTGCACCCATCAGGCCTTTTAGAAATGTCTTGCGTTTCATGCTGTTTCCTCTCCGTTGGTCCCGCGCCCAGCCTCAGTCGAGCTGGACGAATGTCGGCCTTTCCGGCTCTCCTAGATACTCGGTCGCCTCTGATTCGATCAGGTCGCGGATACGCTTGCGATAAACGTTCGGCGCCTTGTCTATCGCGATCCTGATCGGCTTGCGTTTCTGCGGCCGCTGCTCTTCCTCGTGTATGGCTTCCAGTACCTCCTTGTCTTCCTCGAAGGCGATGCGGAACATCGCGTCCATCTGGGCGCTGGCCTCTTCGTCGCCCTGCGCCGTGTTGCGCAGGTGCATCCAGTGATCGATGGTGTAATCCTCCGTCACCGGGGTGACGAAATGCAACGCGAATATGCGCACGCCCTGGTCGCGGGCGTCCTCGGGCAGGTTCAGCCCGGCATCGACGCTGCCGAAATCGATGACCGCCGTCGAAGGCATGTGCAGATAGTAGTAATGCCAGCGGTCCACATTCCCGGCAAACCCCCCGAATTTCTGGAAGAACCCGACCGGCGGGGCGTTCCTGATCCAGCGCCAGGCCGCGATCACGTCGCCGCTGGTCGAAACATGCACCGGCACATCCTCTGACGCGGCGCTGCCCAGCGTGGTGGGATGCACGAAACTGACATGCGCGGGATCGACCAGGTTTTCCGCGACGTTCAGGTAATGCGCCTTTATGTGCAGCGCGCCGCCATGATGGGCGTACCAGTCGGGGTCGTCGAATTCGTCCATGTGAAAGATTTTCGACGGATCGGCCTTGTCCGCCTCGCCCATCCAGACCCAGACGATTCCGTTGCGCTCTTCGACGGCAAAAGCATCGACATAGGCGCTGCGCGGCAGGTTGTCCTGCCCCGGAACGCGCACGCATTTGCCCGAGCAGTCAAAGGTCATCCCGTGATAGCCGCACTGCACCGTGTCGCCGATGCGCTTGCCCTTGGACAGCGGCAGCAGCTTGTGCGGGCAGCGGTCTTCCAGCGCGACAACCCGGCCGGTCGATGCGCGAAACATCACCATGTTCTGCCCGGTGATGGTGACCGGTTTGAGGTCGTCGCCGAAATCCCGCGACCACCCCGCAACATACCAGGCATTTCTGACGAAGCTCATCCGAACATCCCCCCATAGCCTTTCGCGCCCTGCGGCACCTTGTCCCGATTGGGCACCATCATATTGTTAGTTGTCAAACAATTTTTACGACACTATTCGCGCAAATGTTGGACGACCGGGCCAGTTCGTGAAAGAGTGGAAAGAAATTGAGCGATGTAGACACCATGGACGCGCAAACTCATCAAGACTATCGACTCGAGGACCAGATCGGATTCAAGCTCCGGTTGGCCAACCAGAAGCATCTTGAACTGTTCGCCCGCATGATGCCAGAGGTAACTCCGACACAATTCGCCATTCTGGCCCGCCTGCGCGAATCCGGTCCGATCTCGCAAAACCAACTGGGCCGGATGGTCGGGCTGGATGCGGCCACCACCAAGGGCGTGGTCGACCGGCTCAAGGTCAAGAAACTGGTCGACAGCGCCAAAAGCCCGACAGACATGCGGCGCCTGGTAATTTCGCTCACGGACGAAGGCCGCCGCTTTGCCGACAGCGCGATCCATACCGCGACCGAGATTTCCCGCGCCACCGCCGCGAATCTTACACCACGCGAACTGGACAGACTGCTGACGCTTCTGGACAAGCTCTAGGCAGAGCCGCCCTTCCGCATCAACGCAACCCGTCCTTTCCCTCGGCCTCTTCGTGGGTCAGCCCGCCCACGCGCGGCAGCGGACGCCCGCTGTCGGTGACGGCCACGGCGACCATGATCTCGTTGGCGCGCGGCGCGTCGTTCATCCGCACCTCGACCCCGTCGAAATGACTGCGCACATAGGCCGCGTCCTTGTGGCCCAGCGGCACGTCCAGATCCTGCCCCGGTCCACCCATCTTTTTCGACGACGGCACCAGCGCCGCCCCCTTTTCGACCGCCTTGCGCAACGGCGCGCCCAACTTGGGGTGCAGGATCGCGGCGGCATGTTCCAACTCGCCGTTCTCGCCAACCATCGCCGCCTTGCCATAGCTTTCGGCCTGCGACGGCTCGATGCCCAGCGCCGCCACCGCCTTGTCGCCCAGAAGGCCGCCAAGTTCCGCGCCGATCTCCATCAGCTCGGTCAGATCCTCGTGGTATTCCCCGGCAAAGGGATTGCGGATGACGGCCACCGCCACGGCCTTGCGCGTGGGCGGCAGGATCTTCTTTCCGATCTCGGTGTGTGTTTCCTCGACCCAGACCGCCAGCTTGCGAATATCGGCTTTCATCTCAGACCGTCCTCTCCCTTGATGTCTTCTGCCGCCAGCCCCCCGGCGCGGTTATGCACCCGCGCGCCGGTCGTCATCACCAGCACGACCGCCATTTCGTTCGCGCGCGGCGCGTCGTTCAGGCCGACCTCGATACTGTCGAAATGGCTGCGCACGTAACTCGCCTCGGTATGCGTCACCGGCACGTCGAGCCGCGTACCCGGCCCTCCCACCTTCTTGGTCGACGGCACGATCGCCTTGGACCCGCCCAGAACCTCGCGCATCGCATAGCCGCCCGGCGCATGCCACAGCGCGCCGTGCTCGATCTCGCCGCCAAGGCCGATGATCGCACCCTTGCCATAGCCTTCGACCACCGACGGATCGCCGCCCAGCATCTCGACCAGCCGCTGCGCCATCATCAGCCCCAGCGGTTTCAGATCCTCCATGAAGGGCTGGATATCGGCGTGATACTGCCCCGCATACGGATTCTTGATCACCGCGACGATGGCCGCCCGGCGATAAGGCTTTTCGGCCCGTGGCCCGCCCTCGTGATGGATCTCCTCCAGCGAGGTCGCGATCTTGCGTATCTCGACGTCAGGCATCTGCATATGTCCTTTCGATTTTCCTTGCGCCGGCCCCGGCATCGACCTGCCGCGCCTGCCCCTGCAGCATCAGGGCCGCCCCTTCGATCAGCCCACGCTCGCGCATCCCGCGCGCCACCGCAACACCGGCGTCCAGCGCGCGCGCCACATCCGCCGCCGCCAGCGCGCCTACATGTGTGGTCACGGGCCGCAGTCCGAGGTCGCTGTCGGGCCGCACCTCCTGCGCCGGCTGGCGCAGGATTGCCGGATGGCCCGGCAAATCCACCGCGTTCGCGATCAGCGTCGCCGCCACATCCGCCCGCGCCGCATCGCGGGCCAGGACCGTCACGCTGTCGGCGATGCCCAGCGACAGGCTGCGCCCGCCCGCCCCGCTGGTGGCGATGCCACGCACCGGGCTGTGCGCGTCGATCCCGACCTCGCCCAGCCCCGTACCGTCCAGCCCTGCCATGCCGACCGCGAACCGCGCCCCTTCGGCCAGATGCAGCGCGATGTCGCCGCCGTTGTTCACATAGGCCCGCGTCAAGGGCACAGCTGCCACCATCGCGGCCAGCACCTCGTCGGCGACCGACCCGGCGACAGCGGCCATCGGCGTGACAAAGCACCGCTCCGCATGGGGCAGGCACGCTGCATGCATGCGGCGCGCAACGCGGCCGCCCGGCCGCATACCCGTTGCGCGGCGCAGCAGCGGCAATTCCTCGACCAGTTCGGACAACACGGTCTGGAACCGCACCCAGGCCGCACGATAGGCCGCCTGCCAGTCACCATCGGCCCCGATCACAAGGTCGATCGGCCCGTGCTGCAGATGCAGCCGGTCCCCCGGCAGCATCGCGGCCACCGGCCCGGTCACGACCGGCCCTTCCTGGCATGGCTCCAGCGGTGATGCTGGCGCGTGTGCGGATCGGGACCGCCCGTGGGCAGCACCTTGCGAATGTCGGGGTTCAGCACCTGGTCCACCGGTTTCACGTGGTCCACATGCCCCCCCAGCGCGGCATAATCATCGGCCCGCAGCGTGAACTCGATCGGCGCGACCAGCGCCGGCGTGGGAACATAGCCGAAGGAATTCGTCGGCATCTCCATCACATCCGCCATGAAGGTGATCCCGCCGCCCGGCCAGACATAGGCCTCGGCCCCGCCGCAACTGACATAGGTCAGCGCATCCTTGACCGAATGGGTCAGCCGCACCGGATTTTCCGTGACACCGGCCCGCAGGCTGCCGCCCGCGCCGCCCATGAACAGCACCGAACACAGCGACGGTTCGCAATTCTCGGCGATCCGCTCGCAGCTTTGCAACAGCGGCGGGGTGATCTCGGCGGGTTCCGGGCACAGATCGTCGTCCAGCGTGAAATAGGCCCATTGCTCGCCGGTCGTCGACACCATCAGCAGCCGCAGCCCCGGCCAGGCCAGCTTGGGATCGGCCGGGCGCAGGATGGTCAGCGGGTCTTCGACGTCCGTGCCGCCCCAGCCGGTGCCGGGCTCGGCCACCTGGAAATACCGCCCCGGCGTGGACCGCCGCCCGTTGATCTTGATCCCCGAGGGGCGCATCCCCAACTGCTTGCCGGCCTCGTGCTCGGTCAGCACGCCGGTGATGTGGTCATCGACCACGATCACCTCGTCGACATGCGGCTCCCATTGCTTGGCGAACATTCCGATCGTCGCCGACCCGCAGCCGACACGCATCAGTTTTTCGGGCTGGCCGTTTATGACCGGCGGCTGGCCCGCCTGCACCACCAGCTCGGCACCGCCGTCGATCGTCATCGTCACGGCCTCGCGGTTGCAAAGCTGCAAAAGCGCGTCGCAAGTCACGCGGCCTTCTTTCTTTGACCCGCCGGTCAGGTGCTCGACACCCCCCAGCGACAGCATTTTCGACCCGTATTCCGACGTCATCACATGGCCGATCGCCTCGCCGTCCACGCGCACGACGGCACGTTCGTGGCCGATATGGCGGTCGGTGTCGATCTTCACCTTGACGCCGCAATAGCTGAAAATCCCCTCGGTCACGACAGTGACCATGTCCACCCCGTCGACATCCTGGCTGACGATGAAAGGGGCCGGCTTGTAATCGGGATAGGTCGTGCCGGCACCCACCGCGGTCACGAAGGTGCGGTCGCCCTGGATCACGTCGCCGTCCCAGTCCTGCGCCTGCGCGTCATCATGCAGAAAGGCCACCGCCTGCGCGCCCGACTGGATCACCGTCAGCGGATCGAGCCGCACAAGCTCGCCCCCGTGATTGGCATATCGGTCGCAGGCCCCGGCCTTGCCATCGGCGATGTAGCACATCACCGGGCAGGCATCGCAGCGGATCTTTTCGGGTTTGGTGCGGGCCGTATCGTCAGGCATCGCCACCTCCTGTAGTGTAATGCGGGGCGCGCGGCAGCGCCGGCCCTGCAGGAAAAACCTCAGCCATGGCCAGCCGCCTTCAACGCCGCGCGCAGCCGTGCAGGCGTGACCGGCACCTGCCGGAGCCGCGCACCGGTGGCCCGCGTGATCGCGTTCAGGATCGCGGGCGCGGTGGGGATCAGCGCATGTTCCCCCAGCCCCTTGGCGCCATAGGGGCCGTGGGCGTCCTCTTCCTCGATGATCAGCGTGTCGATGGGCGGCACGTCACCGAATGTCGGGATCAGGTAATCGTGCAGGTTCTCGGTCCTTCCCGGCAGGAACTCTTCCATCAAGGCCATGCCCAACCCTTGCGCAACGCCGCCCTGCACCTGGCCCTCGACCAGCAGCGGGTTGATCGCCTGGCCCACGTCATGCGCAGCCACCAGCCGCAGCACACGCGTGGTGCCCAGCGCGGTGTCCACCTCGACCATCGCCAGATGCGCGGCATAGCCGAACTGCGCATAGGGCACGCCCTGCCCGTTTTCGTCCAGCGGCTCGGTCGGTGGATCATAGGTTTCGGCCACCCGCAGAACATAGCCTTCGCCGTCCTGGTCCATCTGCTCCAGCCGCAGCGCATGACGCCCGCCACCATCCTCGACACAAGCGCCCTCGCCCAGCCGCAACACCGCGTCCTCGGGCGCGTTGACCAGCGCCAGCACCTGCCGGCGCAGCGCCAGCCCCGCCAGGCGCGCGGCATTGCCGGTCACGAATGTCTGCCGGCTGGCCGAGGTCTTGCCGGCATCGGGCGTCACGTCCGTATCGCCGCCGACCAACCGGATGCCGGCCGGATCGACGCCCAGCGCCTGCGCGAATATCTGCGTGATGACCGTGTTCGATCCCTGCCCGATATCCGCCGCGCCCTGGTGCAGCACCACCGTGCCATCCGCGCGCAGCCCCGCCTTGATCGTCGACGGGTTGGGCAACGAGGTGTTGCCGCAGCCATACCAGCCCGCACCGATCCCGACCCCGCGCCGCAGCACACCGCCGTTCCTGTTGAACGCGGCGCACTCGGCACCCAGCGCCTGCCAATGCGGGCGCAGCGCCTCGAGGCAGGCGCCGATCCCGACCCCCTTTTCGAAAACCTGCCCGCAGACCGTAGGCTCGCCGTTCGTCAGCGCGTTCTTCAGCCGGAACTCCAGCGCATCCATGCCCAGCTTTTCCGCCAGCTCGTCCAGCAGCAGCTCGGCCGCGATCGCGGATTGCGGCACGCCGAAGCCGCGAAACGCCCCGGCGGGCGGTCCGTTGGTGTAAATCCCCTGCGCCCGCGCCAGGTAATCGCGCACCCGGTACGGCCCCGAGGCATGGATCGGCACCCGGTTCGCCACGGTCGGCCCCCAGCTTGCATAGGCCCCTGTGTTGAACAGCCCCTCGAACCGCATCCCCGAAATCACGCCATCCCGCGTCGCGCCCACCGCCAGGCTGATCTGCGCGGGATGCCGCTTGGTGGTGGATTGCATCGACTCGATCCGGCTATAGGCCATGCGCACAGGCTGTCCCAGCTTCAGCGCGGCCAGCGCCAGGTAGGGCTGCACCGAAACGTCCAGCTTGGAACCGAACCCGCCGCCCGTCGCCGTCGGCACGATGCGGATACGATCCATCGGCATCGCCAGCGCACCGGCCAGCATCTCCTGATCCATCACCGGGGCCTGCGTGCAGGCATGCATGTGCAGCCGCCCGTCCACCATCTCTGCGAAACCGGCCTCGGGCTCGATATAGGCATGCTCCACGAACGAGGTCGCGAAATCCCCCTCGACGACCACATCGGCGCGCGCCAGCGCCGCCTCGGCCTCGCCATGCTTGACGAAACCCCCGGTCATCACGTTCTGCGCATGCCCCTCGTGCAGTTGCGGCGCACCTTCGGCCATCGCTTCGTCCACCGTCAGGACGGGCGGCAAGTCCTCCCATGTCACGGGAAATTCCGCCGGGTCGAACCGCGCCATCTCATCTGCAGGACCAACAATCGCCGCCACCGCCTCACCACGGAACCGGACATAACCTTCACCGAAAACGGCCTGGTCCTCAAAGCCGGGGATCACGCCATAATTGTTGCGCCCCGGAACATCCGCCGCCGTCAGCACCAGACGCACCCAGGGGTGCGCGGCGCGGAACCCGTCCAGATCGCCAAGCGTGAATCGCGCATGGAAATGCGGGCTGCGGATCACCCGCAAGACCAGCGCCCCCTCCGGCGCCACGTCATCGCCGAACCGTTCGCGACCATCGACCTTGGGTTGCCCGTCAAGCCGCATCAGCGGCGTGCCGACCGCCCCGCTGGCGGGCGCGGGCGTGACATCCCCCAGCCCCGCCGCAGCGACCGCGTCAACGATCTTGCGATACCCGGTGCAGCGGCACAGAACGCCGCCCAGCGCATCCTCGATCTCGGCCACGCCGGGCCGGGCCTGCGCGCGCAAGAGCGCCACCGCAGACACCATCATGCCCGGCGTGCAGATCCCGCATTGCGCCGCCTGGTGCGCCTGGAACGCCTGCACAAGCCGCTGGCCTTCATCGCTGGCGACCACTCCCTTCACGGTTTCGACCTGCACGCCTTCGGCCTGCGCCGTGGGCATCAGGCAGGCACAGACCGGCGCGCCATCCACCAGCACGGTGCAGGCCCCGCAATCGCCCGCGTTGCAGCCGATCTTGACGTCCCGCGCATCCAACCGTTCACGGAGCGATTGCGACAGACGCTCGCCGGGATCGGCATCGACCGACACCGCGCGGCCGTTCAGGGTGAACCCCGTGCGCGTGATTGCGTTGGGCTTGTCCATCATGGCTCCTCCGCCGCTGTCTCGAGGGCGCGCGCGATCAGCGCCGCCACCGCGTCCATCCTGTAATCGGCGCTGCCGCGCACATCGGAAATCGGCGCCAGCCCCTCCAGCAGGTCCGGCGTCACGATCTGGGCGACATCGCCCTCTTCAGCCCCGACAAGCGCGCGTTCCAGCGCGGGCATCCGCCGCGCCACGGGCGAACAGGCACCGACCGCCACGCGGGCGTCCGCCACCCGGCCCGCCTCCATCCGCATACAGGCCGCGACCATCGCGATAGAAATCACGAGGTATTTCCGCGACCCCAGCTTTTCAAAGGCCGCACCCGCCGACAACGGATCGGGGATATGGATCGCACGCAGCAATTCGCCCGGCCGCAGGTCGGTCTGGCGCACGCCCGTCACGAACCGATCGAGCGGCATCTGCCGGACGCCCTCGGGGCCGACCAGCTCGACCTCGGCGTCCAGTGTCAGCAACGGCGGCATCCCGTCAGCGGCGGGCGAGGCGTTGCAGATATTGCCGCCGACCGTCCCCGCGTTCTGAATCTGGATCGAACCGACCTGCCGCGCCGCGCGCTTCAGCCCGTCGAACCCGCGCGGCAGCGGCGCCCGAACGATCTCGGTCCAGGTGGCGGCGGCGCCGATGCGCCAGCCCGCGCCGTCCTGCTCGATCCCGCGGAAACCGGGCAGGCGCGTCACGTCCAGCACATCCTGCGGCACCGGCCCGTCCCCGCGCGACGGGTACCAATCGGTGCCTCCCGCGATAACCGACGCCCCGGCGCCCAGTGCCGCCAAAGCGTCTTCGATCCTGTCAGGTCGGTGAAACCCCATGCGACCCCCGCGTGATTTCATTTGCACACGAACAAGAAAGCGCCCCGCGGGGGATTCTGTCAAACCCTTTCGTGCATGCTGCAAATGCAAAGGCACCGTCTTGATCGCTTTGCCAATTCTGTTAGCGTTCAAATGAAATGAACCAGGGAGTCACCGGCCATGTCAGACGCGCCGAAGAAACTTGTCATCCGCAATATCGGCCTGATGCTATCGGGCAAGATGGAAGAACCGATTTTCGACGCCGATTGCCTGATCGCGTTGGACGGCCGGATTTCCGAATGGGGAAAAGAGGCCGATCTCGATACCAGCGGCGCCGATACGGTGGTCGATGCCAATGGCGTCACGCTCGCCCCGGGGCTGATCGACAGTCACGTCCACCCCGTCGTGGGCGATTACACCCCGCGCCAGCAGCAGCTTCACTGGATCGATTCCACCCTGCATGGCGGCGTGACCACGATGATATCGGCCGGCGAGGTGCACATGCCGGGACGGCCCAACGATCCCATCGGCACCAAGGCGATGGCGATCGCGGCGCAGCGCTGGTACGACAACCTCCGCCCCTCGGGCATGAAGGTTCACGCCGGCGCGCCGCTGCTCCAGCAGGGGCTTGAAGAAGAGGACTTCAAGGAAATGGCCGCCGCCGGCGTGCGGCTCATCGGCGAGGTCGGGCTGGGCACCGTCAAGGACGGCAAGACAGCCAACAAGATGATTGGCTGGGCGCGCAAATACGGGATGCAATCGACCATCCACACCGGCGGCCCTTCGATCCCCGGCTCGGGCCTGATCGACGCCGACATGGTGCTTGAAACCGGCACCGACGTCGTGGGCCATATCAATGGCGGGCATTCCGCGCTGCCCGACGACCAGATCGTCTGCATCTGCGAAAACTGCAAGGCGGCGCTGGAAATCGTCCATAACGGCAACGAACGTGCGGCCCTGCTGACACTCAACACCGCGCGCGAGCTGAACAAGATGGATCAGCTGATCCTCGGCACCGACGGCCCCGCCGGATCTGGTGTGCAGCCTTTGGGCATCCTGCGCATGGTCGCGATGCTCTCGGCGCTCGGTAACATCCCGGCCGAAGTTGCGTTCTGCTTTGCCAACGGCAACACCGCGCGGCGGCGCGAGCTGGATTGCGGGCTGATCGAAAAGGGGCGCGCGGCCGATTTCGTGCTGATGGACCAAGCCCAGCACGCGCCGGGCAAGCACATCCTTGAATCGGTGCAACTGGGCAACCTGCCCGGCGTCGGCATGACGATCATCGACGGCATCGTGCGCTCGGAGCGCAGCCGCAACACGCCCCCCGCCATGCGCCTGCCGCAGGTCGTGAAGTGACTTTCAACCGGGGCCTGCTTGACCCTGCAGGCCCCGCGCATCAATCTCGGCGCCTGATCTGACGGAGGGGTCATGCGCATTTTCTCCACGCAGAACCGGCCCATGCATCTCGGGCCTTACCCGCTCGAACGGCTGCGCCGCGGGTCGCTGCCCGACCTTGCGCTTGTGCCACACGCCGCGCCCGTGGGGTTCGACCGTCCAGATGACCCCGCCAGCCTCGTGAACGCCATGCGCGAGCCGCAGGCCATGCTGGACGTGCTGCGCAACGGCACCGCCAACCCCGCGCGCTCGGACATCCCCGCCGATCCCGCCGAGCGCACCAATCACCTCAAATCCTTCGCCTATTTCTGCGATGCAGACATGGCAGGCGTGGCGCGCATCCCCGGTGCCGCCTGGCTTGACCGGCCCGTCGAAAACAGCGGCATCCCCCGCCTGATCGACCGCCTGCGTACCGAACAGACCAAGACGCTGGCCGCGGGCATCGACCAGATCATGGCGGAACTGCGCGAAAGCGTCGAAACCCCACCCGCGCCCATCACGCACCATACCCATGCGCTGGTGCTTCTCTATGCCTGGCCGCGCGATCCCCGCGCGGACGAGCCGGGCAGCGACTGGATCATGGACGCCCAGGCCCAGCGTGCCTGCCTGCGCGCCGCCGAAACCGCGACGGTGCTGGCAAACTATATCCGCGTCCTCGGCTGGGACGCCCGCGCGCATTCCGGCGCGGCCAGCGATGTCTGCCTGAACCGGCTGGCCGTGGCCGCCGGGCTGGCCGATGCCGATCTGGCCGCGCCCTGGCTCGGCCACCGCTATGGCCTTGCCGTCGTCACCACCGACATGGACCTTGCCGCCGACCGGCCGCTTGCGCCGATGCGCGGACAACCCTGGTACTGGATGCAAGGCCCCGGCTGGCAATTCGGCACCGGCCACACCGCGAAAACCGGCCGCACCGCCGACCCCTATGCCAAACGGGATTTCGCCGCCGGCCCCCACCCGTTCGAAACGCTCAAACGCGTGGACAGCCCCACCACCTATATCGACGAACCCAACGTCGCCCGCGTGCCCAAGCGCACCGACATGTTCGCCCGCGCGCAATTCGGCGACATGGGCGACAAGATGCAAAAGGGTGCGGGCGGCGGGCTCTATGTCCGCAGGCAGGCGCCCTCGCTGGCACAGCGCCGCGCGCTGGGGGCCTTCGTCCTGCTGCAGGACGGCGCGCCCGGCCCCACGCCCGCCCAATCCGATCCGGCGCGCAATGCCGCCAACCTCAAGGCGGCCAGCTATTTCCTCGGGCTCGATGCGGTGGGCCTGTCGCGCTGCCCCGACTGGGCCTGGTATTCCCACGACGCGCTTGGCGACCCGATCGACCCGCCCCACGACCAGGCCATCAGCATGATCGTCGACCAGGGCTATGAAACCATGGAAGGCGCCAGCGGCGACGACTGGATATCGGTCGCGCAATCCATGCGCGCCTACCTGCGCTTTTCGATCCTCGGCACCGTCATCGCCCAGCAGATCCGCAACCTGGGTTTTTCGGCCAAGTCCCACAGCGTGATGGACGGCGAGGTGCTGCAACCTCCGCTTCTGCTCCTGTCCGGCCTGGGTGAGGTCAGCCGCATCGGCGAGGTGATCCTGAACCCCTTCCTCGGACCGCGCCTGAAGTCCGGCGCCGTCACCACCGACATGCCGATAACCCATGACAAGCCGATAGATTTCGGCCTGCAACGGTTCTGCGAGGCATGCAACAAATGCGCCCGCGAATGCCCCTCGGGCGCGATCACCGCCGGGCCGAAACTGATGTTCAACGGCTACGAGATCTGGAAATCCGACAGCCAGCGCTGCGCCACCTACCGTATCACCACCGAAGGCGGGTCGATGTGCGGCCGCTGCATGAAAACCTGCCCCTGGAACCTCGAAGGGCTGTTCGCCGAGGCCCCGTTCCGCTGGGCCGCGATGAACCTGCCCGGCACCGCGCCGCTGCTGGCGAAACTCGACGATGCGGTGGGCAATGGCGGGCTCAACGATACCAAGAAATGGTGGTGGGACATCGAATTGCAGCCCGATGGCAGCTACGGCGCGCCGGCAGCCCCGGTGAACCGGCGCGACCTGCAAAGGGGTCTCGACCTGCGGTACGAGGATCAGACGCTGGCCGTCTACCCCGCCCCGCTTGCGCCCTGGCCGTGGCCCTACCCTTTCCCCATGGACCGCGAGGCCGGGATCAAGGCTTACCAGGCGATGATCGGCGCCGACGCCTACCGCGCGAAATCCGCGCGCGGCGAAACCGGCCACATCCACCGCTACACCGTGCCGGGCGACGCGCCCGTGGTGAAGGTGACGGTCGCCGAAGCCGACCGGATGACGCCCGACATCACCCGCTACACCTTCACCGCCCCCGACGGCGCGCCTCTGCCGGAATGGACGGCGGGCGCGCATCTCGACGTGCTGGTGACGCCCGAATACCTGCGGCAATATTCGATGTCGGGCGATCCGTCCGACCGCGGCCGCTATGAAATCGGCGTCCTGCGCGAGGATGCGGGCCGCGGCGGCTCGGCCATGCTGCACCGCATCTTCACGCCGGGGCGGCGGGTGTTTATTTCGAAACCGATCAACCATTTCGGCCTGATCGAGGACGCGGAAAAGACGTTCCTGATGGGCGGCGGAATCGGCGTCACCCCGATGATCGCCTTCGCCCACCGCCTGCATGCGCTGGGGCGGGATTTCGCGCTGCACTATTCCTGCGCCAGCCGCGCGGCGGCGGGCTATCTCGACACGCTGGCAAACGCCCCATGGGCCGACCGCGTGCACCTGCATTTCAGCGACGAAGGCACACGCGCCGACCTGTCCGCGATCCTGGCGGACTATCGCCCCGGCTGGCACGTCTATACCTGCGGGCCCGACCGCTACATGGACGCGGTGATCGACGCGGCGACCGAAGCGGGCTTTCCCGAGGACGCCCGCCACCTGGAATATTTCTCGGTCCCAGAAGAGCCCGAATACGAAAACCACCCCTTCATCCTGCGTTTGAACGACGGGCGTCAGATCGACGTGGCCGCCGACCAATCAGCCACCGACGCACTGGCCGAGGCCGGCATTCATGTCGACGTGAAATGCTCCGACGGGCTATGCGGCGTCTGCAAATGCGGCGTGCTGTCGGGCGCGGTGGAACATCGCGATTTCGTTCTGTCCGCAGCGCAGCGCAAGGATGCGATGATTTTGTGCAAATCGCGCGCCGCCGAACCGGGCGGCGTGATTGAATTGGACCTTTGACGCCCGGCACAGTATGCGTGACCCCGAAACCGGGATCGCGGGGCGCGCAGCCATGGCCAGATCATCACGTCTCAGGAAATCCGACTGGCTCGACGCCGGGCTGGCCGCCCTTGCCAAGGACGGCCCCGACGCGCTCAAGGCCGAACCGCTGGCCCGTGCCCTGGATACGACCAAGGGATCGTTCTACTGGCATTTCGCGGATGTGCCCGCCTTTCACGCCGACCTGATCGCGCATTGGACGGGCGGGGCCAACAGCGCCCTGTTCGACGCCGCGGAAGAGGCCGACACGCACACCGCCGCCTTGCGCGGCATGGCCCAGCAGATCGCGGCCCCCGCCCCGCGCGACCCCTTCGCCCGCGCCGAACCCGCGATGCGCGCCTGGGCCGCCTCGCACAAGGGCGCGGCCCAGGCGATCGCTTCGGTCGATGCAGAACGCATGCAGGTGATCGCGGCCCTGCTCGACCGGATCGGGGTGTCGAACCGCGAGATCGCGCAGCTGATCCTGGCCGCCGCCAACGGCTTGCCGAAAAAGGTGACGGGCGACCCGATGGGCACGCTCGTCGATCTGGTGCTGGCGCTGCGCTAGGCGCTCATCGGGCTGGCCCTCTTCGCGACGCCCGGCCGCCGCGCGGAGGGTCGCAAGACCCGATAAGCAATCGCCCCACTCAAATCCTAACGGCCGCGCGATTTTCGCCCAGGACCGCGCGGTTCTTCGAAAATCCGGGCGATCCGGCCCGCATAGGGGTCATTCCGGCCCATTTGCGGTTAAGCTTTCGTCAGGAAACGCGCGGTTCGGGGCGGAAACCGCGCAGGTTTTGGTAACCTTCGGGCAAGAACCGCGCAGTATCGCGCCCCGGTCGCGCGGTTAACGCAGCGAACGCCGCGCCAGCGCATCCACGAACCGCTGCCGCGCCTCCGGCAACGGCTTGTTGCCCAACTCGTGCGCAAGGTGATGCGTCAGGAAATGACCCGTCACCCGCAACGCCTCGACGATCTCGGAATCCGTGCCCTCACCCTGTCCCAGAAGGCAGGCGGGCAAGGGCAGCAAACGGTCGGCCCAGTCACCCGCCCCAGCCCTTGAAACCGCCCGTCCCGTGCGCGGCGAGACATAGGCCAACCCCTCTTCGACCCCCGTTACAGCGCAGCGCGACAAGTCCAGCCCATAGCCCAGATCCTCAAGCAAAACCTGTTCCCACCGCAGATATGCCAACGGCCAGAGATCGGAATCTCCCAGCAAATCCAGTAAGTTCTGACTGTGCCGGTACAGGCTTTCATGGGCCTCGCGTTCGGGCAGCGCGAACTGCAGCAGCGCCACGACCGCGTTCAACCCCGCCAGCGCCAACCTGTCGCCCATCACCGCCGCCATCCGGCTGCGCAACGGCTCGACCGTGAAGGCGCCGATGTGATCCTCCAGCCGCGCGCGCCAGGTCAGGTCAAGCTGCGCGCCGGGTTGCAGCACCGGCGCCATCCGCCGCCCCGCCCCACCGCGCACGACGCCGGCATGGCGCCCGCGCGAGGGTGTGAACACCTCGATGATCGCGGCGCTTTCGCCATGCCTGCGGCTATGCAGCAATATGCCCTGATCGCGCCATTCCATGCCGGATCATCCCGCGCAATCCCTAGAAAAACAAGGGGTTATCCTAGCCCCGCCTGATCCAGCAGATGCCGCCCGTTGCGGTCTTCGACCTCGATCACCCACAGGTCGGGATCGGTGGCGCGCTGCCGCGCAAGCGCCGCATCGACACCGTCCTCTTCGCCCTCGGCCAGCACGTCCCAGACCCGGTCGCCGCTTGCCAGGTCGAAGGTGCGGTGAAACAGCCGCGCCTGTCCATCGAGCGTATTCAGCTTGATCATCACCGCGCCCCCGGTGTCGTCACCATGGGCCACGACGAAGGCGGGGATATCCATCAGCCGCAACCGCGCCAGATAGGCGTCGACCCAGAACCGCGCGGTCAGCCGGGCGCTCATGCCTGCACCTTCATCTTGCTGAAAATACTCATGAAACCCGGTAGGCCATCAGGCATTCCCGTCGCGGAAATCAAGCCCCATTTCCGAATAGCGCTCGGCTTCGTCCAGCCAGTTCTCGCGCACCTTGATCTGCAGGAACAGGTGCACCCGGCGGCCCAGGAACTCTTCCAGCTCCTCGCGGGCGGCTTTGGAAATCGCCTTGATCGTCTCGCCCTTCTTGCCGAGGATGATGCCCTTGTGCCCGTCCCGCGCGACATAGATCACCTGGTCGATCCGGGCCGAGCCGTCCTTGCGTTCCTCCCAGTTCTCGGTTTCGACGGTCAACTGATAGGGCAACTCCTGGTGCAGCCGCAGCGTCAGCTTTTCGCGCGTCATTTCCGCCGCGATCATGCGCAGCGGCAGGTCGGCGATCTGGTCCTCGGGGTAAAGCCACGGACCCTCGGGCAATTCGCCCGCCAGCCACGTCTTGAGGTCTTCGACGCCATGACCCTTTTCCGCCGAGATCATGAAGGTTTCGGCGAAATCGTAGCGGTCGTTCATGTCCTTTGTCAGCGCCAGCAGAACCGGCGCCTCGACGCGGTCGATCTTGTTGATCGCCAGGGCGACCTTGCGGCCCTTGGCCACCTCGGGCAGTTCGGCCAGGATCGCCTCGACCCCTTCGGTCACGCCGCGATGCGCCTCGATCAGCAGCACGACGACATCGGCATCCGCCGCCCCGCCCCAGGCCGCCGCGACCATCGCGCGATCAAGGCGCCGGCGCGGTTTGAACAAACCGGGCGTATCGACAAACACGATCTGCGTGTCGCCTTGCAGCGCGACACCGCGAATGCGCGCACGGGTGGTCTGCACCTTGTGCGTGACGATCGAAACCTTGGCCCCCACCATCCGGTTGGTGAGGGTCGATTTGCCGGCATTCGGTTCACCGATCAGGGCGACAAAGCCGCAGCGCGTGGTCATTCTGGTCTATCCTTCGTGATAATGCGGGCGGCATAGCCGATTGCGGCCGCCAAGGCGAGTCCGCTTGATCGGGCGCGCGGATGCGCGCGGTCAACCCGAGGCCGGCAACCGCTCCAGCAGAGCCTTGGCTGCGGCCTGTTCGGCCTGCCGTTTGCTGCCTGCGACAGCTTCGGCGCGGTCGCCGTTCTGCAATTCGACCGCGATGGTGAATTCCGGCGCGTGGTCGGGGCCGGCGCGTTTGACCTCGGAATAGACGGGCGGCGGCATGCCACGGGCCTGCGCCCATTCCTGCAGGGATGTCTTGGGATCGCGGGCATCTGCCTCGACCCGCCCGATCCGGTCGCCCCAAAGCCGCAGGATCATGTCACGCGCCACTTCGAACCCGGCATCGAGATAGACGGCAGCGATCACCGCCTCCATCGCGTCGCCCAGCAGCGCCTGCTTGCGCCGCCCACCCGACAGCATTTCGGACCGGCCCAGTTTCAGCGCCTCGCCCAGACCGATCTCGCGGGCGACATCGGCACAGGCCTCTTTGCGGACCAGCGCGTTGAAGCGCGGGGCAAGCTGCCCTTCTGTCGCGGATTTGTCATTCGCCAGCAGGGCCTCGGCCATGACGAGGCCCAGAACCCGGTCGCCCAGGAATTCAAGCCGCTGGTTGTCCTTGCGCGTGGGCGAGGACATCGAGGAATGGGTAACCGCCCGCGCCAAAAGCTCGGGCCGGGCAAACCCGTGGCCGATGCGCGCCTCGAGCGCCTTCAATTCGGCCGCAAGCTTCACTCGATCCCCTTGAAGAACCTGTCGCCGCGCCATGTCCAGAAGGCCAGCATCGACCGGCCCGCCGACGAGAACATAATCCGGTCTGCGCGCCCGATCAGGTTTTCGTAAGGCACGAAACCCACGCCACCCGCCTGCGGCGGCACACGGCTGTCGGTGGAGTTGTCGCGGTTGTCCCCCATGAAGAAGTAATGCCCGCTTGGAACGGTATAGACCGGCGTGTCGTCCGAGCCCTGCCGCGTGATGTTGAGAATGCCATGCTCGGTCCCGCCGGGCAGAGTTTCGATCTGGCGCGACTTGGTGCAGACGGCCCCCATGCCGACCGGGCCGTTTTCGCAGCGCGGGCGCAGGCCCTGCGGACCCTGCGGTGCGGCAACCTCCTCGAACGTGCCATCATCGCGCACCTCCACGGGGGTGCCGTTGATGAAAAGCCGGCCCTCGCGCATCTGCACGGTATCGCCCGGAAGGCCGATCAGGCGCTTGATGTAATCGTTGCCGTTCACCGGATGGCGGAACACCACCACGTCGCCGCGTTTTGGATCGCCGCCCAGGATGCGGGTGTTGTCGCCGTCGAGGAACCCGCAGATGTCCTTGGCGTCGATATGCAGCCCGATCGCGGGGATGCGGATCGTCGGGCAGGAGGCGTAGGAATAACCATAGGTCATCTTGTTGACGAACAGGAAATCCCCGATCAGCAGCGTGTCCTTCATCGACCCGGACGGAATCCAGAACGGCTGGAAAAAGATCGTGCGGAAGACGCCGGCGATAAGCAGCGCATAGACCACCGTCTTGACGGTTTCGACGAAGGCGTTGCCCTTTTTGGCCTCGGCTGCCATTGCGTGCTCCTTGCGGTTCGGGTTGGTCGCTACATGCGGGCGGGCGCGGTGGGAGTCAAGCCAAGGGCCGTGCCTCGATCACGACGAAGGCCTGTGCCCAAGGGTGATCGTCGGTCAATGTTACGTGAATGATCGCCTCGTGGCCGGGCGGGGTCATTTCGTCCAGCCGGTCGCGCGCCCAGCCCGTCACCTCCATCACGGGTTGGCCGGTATGCAGGTTCGACACCGCCATGTCGCGCCACGCGATGCCCATGCGCAGACCGGTCCCCAGCGCCTTGGAGCATGCCTCTTTCGCGGCCCAGCGTTTGGCGTAGGTGCCGGCGGTGTCGCGGCGGCGTTCGGCCTTGGCCTGTTCAACGGGCGTGAAGACGCGGTTGCGGAACCGGTCGCCGAAACGGTCGAGCGTGTTCTGGATGCGGTCGATATTCGCAAGGTCGGTGCCGATGCCCAGGATCATCGCGTCACCCCGCCGCGAACAGCGGAAAGCTGACGCCAAGCGCCCAGCCCAGGATCACTCCAAGGGCCAGCCCCGGCGCCGCTGCACCAACGCGCGCGGCGACGAAACGGCCCATCGTCCCGAAGACGAAGAAGAACAGCAGGATTACCGGCACGATCATCACGACAAAGAACAACTCCTCGAAATCCAGCGCGACAGCCAGCGCGAGCGAAGCGAAAAAACCCAACCGCGCCAGCACTCTTTGCCAAAGCGGCGCGTGATGGGCAAGCGTGGCGTCGGACAGCCCGAACGGGATCGCCCCGGCGATCAGCGCCGCCAGAACCCAGACCCGGCCCGGACCCGGCCAGAAATTGGCACCGTATCGGTCCAGCGCGAAACCGAACACGCCAAGCCCCCAGACCAGCAACAGAACTGCGGCCAGCGGGACAAGAGGCCCCGGCCGCAGCCCGGCCCAACGCAGGACGACCAGTTGCACAAGCCCGTAAATGAAAAGGTGCAGCGCAAGGTAGTCGGCCACCAGCACCGGCAGCCAGCCGGGATTGAGCGGCACCGCCACAAGCGGCGCCAGGACGGCGGGCAGGATCACGGCCAGTGCGAAACGGCGCGCGGGCAAGGGCGGCGCGGCAGTATCGCGCGGCGTCAGCAGGCGCCCCAGCGGGAGCGCCAGCGCAACCAGCGCACCGAGCAGCGCAAGCAGCGCCCAACCCGTCCGCGGAATGGCGGCTGTGTCGGACCGCCCGGAAAACCGGTTCAGCCAGTCAACGGTTTCGGCCAGCGCAACGCGGCTGTGCAGGATCGCAACATGTTCGACATTGGGCGCGGTGACCGCGCGGCGGGTGATCCCCGCAGCTTCGACCGTCTGACCGGGCGCGGCGCCCGGATCGACCATCCGCGCGGCTTTCAGCGCGAAGTCGCGCAAACCCGGCTCCCATGCGCCGGCGATCAGCAGGGTCTTGTCGGGTTCTGACCCGGTGACCGCCTGCGAAAAGGCCGAGATCAGCACCAGCGGCTCATCCCCGGGGGTCTGCAAGGCCACGCGCACCAGAATGTCCGTCGCCATGGAATGGCCCAGCAGCGCAACCGGCACCTCGGCCCCGATCCCGTCGATCACGGACAGCGTTTGATCCACCAGCCGGCGCGTGGTGCCGTCGACCGAGGTCACGTCCCCCGACATCGGCACAGGGTTGCGGCCATGGCCCTGGAAATCGAACGCGTAGGCCACATAGCCCGCCCGCGCCAGGGCCAGCGAATAAGCCTGCATGATCTGCCGTGATCCGGCAAAACCATGCGCCACGACGACCGGCGGCCCATCGGCATCGCTCCGGGCATAGCGGGTTACGGGCGTATCCCCGACATCGACGCGCGTGATGACGATGCCGGAGCGGGCCTTTTCGAGCGTCCAAAGCGACAGGCAGGCGATGGCCAGCGCAATCGCGCCGACGATCACAGGGCCAGCCAAACCCGACCGGGTACCGCGCGTCATGGCCGCCTCCTGCATGCTGCAACGTCCGGGCACAATTGGTCCGGCGCCCCTGAGTGTCAAGAAAACCTGACGATCAGCGCGGACGCCCCAGGATCAGCGTCCAGTAGGGACGCCCATCCCGACCGATACGCAGGCCCGCGCCCGCTTCTGTCACGCCACGCATCAGGATGTTGCGGCGGTGGCCGTCCGACTGCATCCAGCCGTGGACCACCCGGCCCGCATCGCGATACCCGTAGGCCACGTTTTCCGCCGCCGCGCGATAGCCATAGCCCACCCCTCGCAGCCGCGCGGCCAGCTTTCGGCCACCCTTGCCGACATGCGACATACGCCCGCTTTCGGCCATGAAACAGGAATGATCGCCTGCCGCACCCGCCAGCGCGTCGTCCTGCGCAAGCGCGTTCAACCCGCGTTGCCGCCGTTCGGCATTGACGAGGGCCAACACCTGCGCAGCCTGCGCGCCGGCATCGCGCGGCACCGCGCAATCCGCCAGCACTGCCCCGGAGAAAGCCACAAGAAACATGAAGGCGCCGAAGACCGTTTTCATCACGCATCCCCTAGATAGAGCGGCAGCGCGCGCGCCTCGTCATGCCCGCCGTGGAAACTGAACGCCCCGCCCGAGGCGGCCTGCAAATCGGCGATACCGAGCTGCGGGAACTTGAAGAACCGCGGACCGACCTTTTCCTGGGTCGCCGCGAACACGACCCGGTCGATCCTGGCCCAACGCATCGCGGCTAGGCACATCTCGCAGGGTTGGCAGGAAGAAATCAGCGTCATGCCCGACAAATCCGGGCCGCCCATCAGCGCGCCGGCCTTGGCGATGGCCTCGATCTCGGCGTGGCGCGTCGGGTCGCAGGTTTCGGCGACACGGTTCTGCGCGCGGCAAAGTTCGGCGCCGTCACGCAGGATCGCGGCGGTAAAGACCGGTGCGGCCTTTTCGGCGGCGATATCATGCGCCCAGGTCACGATCTCTTGCAGGACGCGCCGTTCAAGATCGCCGGGCGCGGTCATCAGGCGCGCGCCTCGTCCATCAGGCGGCGCATTTCCGCGATGGCCGGACCCAACCCGCGAAAGATCGCCTCGCCAATCAGGAAATGGCCGATGTTCAGCTCCATCACCTCAGGGAAGGCCGCGACCGGTTTCACCGTGTCATAGGTCAGCCCGTGGCCCGCATGCACCTCGAGCCCGAGCTCATGCGCAAAGGCAGACATGTCGCGCATCCGCACAAGTTCCGCATCGCGGTCGTCAAAGCGGCCTTCGGCATGGGCATCGCAATAGGCGCCAGTGTGCAGTTCGATGACCTGCGCCCCGATCCGGGCCGCGGCCTCGATCTGCGGGCGGTCGGCGGCGATGAAGATAGACACGCGGCAGCCCGCTTCGCGCAACGGCGCTATGAAATGGGCAAGGCGGTTTTCCTCGCGCGCGACTTCCAGCCCGCCTTCGGTGGTCTTTTCCTCGCGCTTTTCGGGCACGATACAGACGGCATGCGGTTTGTGCCGCAGGGCGATTTTCTGCATCTCGTCGGTCGCCGCCATTTCGAAATTGAGCGGCACGCTCAGCGCCTCCATCAGCGCGTCGATGTCGCGGTCGGTGATGTGGCGGCGGTCTTCGCGCAGGTGCGCGGTGATGCCGTCGGCCCCGGCCTCTTCGGCCAGTTTGGCGGCACGCACCGGGTCGGGATACGCCCCGCCGCGCGCGTTGCGCACGGTGGCCACATGGTCGATATTCACGCCGAGGCGCAGTTTTCCAAGCGGCTCCATCGCTTTTCCTTTCATTTGGCGGGCGGTCAAGGCGTCGGGCTAATCGCCATTCGCCCGGTCGTCAGTGGCCAATGGCCGTTTCTTGCGCAGCGCCGCAAGCTTGGCTTTCATCGCCCCCTTGCGGCGGTTCTGATAGGCCCGGATCAGCGGCACACTGATGTAGTAGCAGATCACGCCCGCAATGATCCCGGGAATGATACCCCCGATCAGATAGGGAAAGAACACCTCGTCGTAAAAGACGGAAAGGCGCGACCAGTCCATGTCGGTATCGGTGAAGGCGGCGATCAGGTTGCGTTTCAGGTCGGCCCCCGCATCCACGAACATCCGCCCCAGCGATCCGTGCAATTCGGGATCGGCGCGCCGGCTCATGCCAAGCAGCCAGTACCCGGTATTGAGCGAGATCACCCCGATCGGCACATATGTCAGCGGATTGCCGAAAAACGTGGCCAGAAGCGCGGCGATGATGTTGCCCCGCATGATCCAGGCTATGGTTGCCGCGATCACGAAATGCAGGCCGTAGAACGGGGTGAACGTGGTCAGAACGCCTGCAAAGATACCACGGGCGATGCGATGCGGCGGGTCGGGAAGGCGCCGAAGCCGGTGCTTGACGTATAGGGCGGCACGCTTCCAACCGCCGCGGGGCCAGAAAAACTCGAGCACGATCTTCCAGATCGGCCGTCTGTCCCTGCGTTTGAAAACCACTTTGGGCCCTTTCGTCAGTTCCTTTGCGCGTTCAGGCGCGTCGGGTCGCGCAGACGGCTGACCTCGGCAACATCGCTTTCTGCCTCGAGGGCTGTAACAAGCGAATGAAGATGTTCGGCGTCACGCAAATCAACATCAATATGTAGTCTGTAGAAATCTGGTTTCCTGTCGACAAACTCAAGGTCCGAGATATTGGCCTTCTGCTCGCCGATCAATGTGCAAATCCGTCCCAGCACCCCGGCATCGTTGCCGATGGTTATATCCAGGGTGGCCGTGTAGATCGCTGGGTGCGTGCCGCTGTGCCAGTGCAGGTCGAGCCAGCGTTCGGGCTGATCCTCGTATTCGGCCAGCGCCTCGCAGTCGATCGCGTGCACGACAACGCCGCGGCCGCGATAGGTGATGCCGACGATCCGTTCGCCCGGCAGCGGCTGACAACATGGCGCGCGGTCGAAGCTCTGGTCCGGCGACAGGCCGATCACGGCGCGGGTGCGGTCGATCTCTTCGGTCTTGGTGGGGGCAAGGTCGGGATAGATCGCCTGCACGACCTCGCGGCCCGTCAGCTCGGCGCTGCCCAGCCGGGCCAGCAATTCTTCGCGGTCGGAAAGCCGCAGGTGCTTGGCCGCGGTATCGAGCGCCTTGTCGGTCGCCTTTTTGCCCACGTTTTCGAACGCGGCGCGCGCCAGTTCACGGCCGAGCTTGGAAAACCGTTCGCGGTCGGCCTCGCGCAGGGCGCGGCGGATCGCGGTCTTGGCCTTGCCAGTCGTCGCGATTTCAAGCCAGGTGGCCTGCGGCGTCTGGCCTTCGGCGGTGATGATCTCGATGGATTGACCGTTCTTGAGCCGCGTCCACAGCGGCACCCGCATGGTATCCACCTTGGCGCCAACGCAGGCATTGCCGATCCGCGTGTGGATCGCATAGGCGAAGTCGATGGGGGTCGCCCCTTTCGGCAGCTTGACCACCTCGCCCTTGGGGGTGAAGCAGAACACCTTGTCGGTGTACATCTCGAGCTTGACCGCCTCGAGGAAATCCTCGTGGTCTTCTTCCGAGGTGAATTGTTCGGTCAGGCCGCTGATCCACTTGGCAGGATCGACCGCAAAGGGGTTTTCGCTGCGCACGCCGTCACGATAGGACCAGTGCGCCGCAACCCCGGTTTCGGCCACGTCGTGCATGGCCTGGGTTCGGATCTGCACCTCGACGCGCTTGCCGTCACGGCCCGACACGGTCGTGTGGATCGACCGGTATCCGTTGGATTTCGGCTGGCTGATGTAATCCTTGAACCGGCCCGGCACCGCGCGCCACCGCTGGTGGATTGCGCCCAGCGCCTTGTAGCAGTCCATTTCGGACCGGGTGATGATGCGGAACCCGTAGATATCGGAAAGGCGGGAAAACCCCATGTCCTTTTCCTGCATCTTGCGCCAGATCGAATAGGGTTTCTTGGCGCGGCCGAACACCTGCGCGTCGATGTCGTTCTTTTCCAGTTCGCTGCGCATGTCGCCGGTGATGCGCGGGATCACGTCGCCGGTTTCCTTTTGCAGCGTGATGAAACGGCGCATGATCGACGCGCGGCCTTCGGGGTTCAGAACCTTGAAGGCGAGGTCTTCCAGCTCTTCGCGCATCCACTGCATACCCATGCGACCGGCCAGCGGGGCATAGATATCCATTGTCTCGCGCGCTTTCTTGACCTGCTTTTCCGCGCTCATCGCCTTGATCGTGCGCATGTTGTGCAGACGGTCGGCAAGCTTGACCAGGATCACGCGCAGATCCTTGGACATTGCCATGAACAGCTTGCGGAAGTTCTCGGCCTGCTGGGTTTCGGTGCTGGAAAGCTGCAGGTTGGTCAGCTTGGTGACACCGTCCACCAGTTCGGCGATTTCGCGCCCGAACCGTTTCTCGACCTCGGCATAGCTGGCCTTGGTGTCCTCGATCGTATCGTGCAGCAGCGCGGTGATGATGGTGGCATCGTCCAGCCGCTGTTCGGTCAGGATCGCCGCGACGGCAACGGGATGCGTGAAATACGGCTCGCCGGAACGGCGAAGCTGCCCTTCGTGCATCGCAAGGCCGTAATCATAGGCCGCGCGAATGAGCGCCTCGTTGGTTTTCGGGTTGTAGTTGCGGACAAGCGCGATCAGGTCGTCAGCCGCGATCATTCTTTCCGCGTCCCGTTCGGCGGGCTTAGCCCTGCCCCTGTGCTTCCATCAGGGCGCGCAGGAGTTTTTCTTCGGAAAGATCGTCCTCGGCCGGTTTGTCGGCGGGTTCACCCCGACCCATGAGCAGCGCCATCGAGTCCTCTTCGGGCTCGTCGACCTCGATCTGGGTCTGATTCGATTCGATCAGCCGCTCGCGCAGCTCGTCGGCGGACTGGGTTTCCTCGGCAATCTCGCGCAGCGCCACGACAGGGTTCTTGTCGTTGTCACGATCGACCGTCAGGCCTGCACCGGAAGAAATTTCACGCGCACGATGAGCGGCAAGCATCACCAGCTCGAACCGGTTTGGAACCTTGTCGACGCAATCTTCTACGGTCACGCGGGCCATTCAGCACACTCCAGTCACTTTGGGCAGATCAGAAGACCGCTGCCTAACTGATCATTTGAGAAATGACAAGGGCATTCACGCGATCGCGATCACCTCCTTGCGGTCCGTTTCCGGCAGCGCATCGCACATTTCCCGGACGGTCTGCCGCAGTACCGGGTGCCGCCAGTCCGGCGCGACATCGGCCAGAGGCACGAGCACGAAAGCACGCTCTTGCAGGCGCGGGTGCGGCAGGATCAGCTCTTGCGGCGCGACGCGTCCACGCTCATCCGGCGGCAATCGCATCCATTCCTGCTGGGTCGCCCGGTCCGGCAGCACCTGGTCGCCTACCGCCAGAAGATCGAGATCGAGCGTACGCGCGCCCCATCTCTGCTTTCTTTCGCGACCGAAATCGGCTTCGATCTCATGCAGGCCTGCCAGTATCTCCTGTGGCGTCAAATGGGTGTCGACCGAGACGGCGGCGTTGACGTAATCAGGCCCCGCTCCGGGCGGAAAACAAGGGGTGCGGTAAATCCGGCTGAGGGCCGCAATGCGGCCGATGCGCCCATCCATGCGGGCGACCGCAGAGCGCAATGCAACCTCAGGTGAGGTGTCGCCTGTGGGCAAGTTCGCGCCTAGCGCTATCAGACAAGATTGATCCAACGACATAAGAGCCCTATCCTTTTGCGACAATAAATCGCTTGCTGACCAAGTCTGGTAGCCTTATTTTTTTGCTACACCCGAGGTGTCCATTATTTTTTCACTCACGGACGGCACCTTGGGGAAAACCGGAAGGAAGGTATATGTTCTACAAAGACGAACGGCTTGCGCTGTTCATCGATGGATCGAACCTGTATGCGGCTGCCAAGGCGCTGGGTTTCGATATCGATTACAAGCTGCTCCGTCAGGAATTCATGCGGCGCGGAAAGCTGCTGCGTGCGTTCTATTACACGGCGCTGCTTGAAAACGACGAGTATTCTCCCATCCGGCCACTCGTAGACTGGTTGCACTACAACGGTTTCACCATGGTGACGAAACCGGCGAAGGAATACACCGACAGCCAGGGACGGCGGAAGGTGAAAGGCAACATGGACATCGAACTGACGGTCGATGCTATGGAGCTTGCACCGCGCGTCGATCACATCGTGCTGTTTTCCGGCGATGGCGATTTCCGGCCCCTGGTCGAAAGCCTCCAGCGTCAGGGTGTACGGGTTTCCGTCGTATCGACGATCCGCAGCCAGCCACCGATGATCGCCGACGAACTGCGCCGCCAGGCCGACAATTTCATCGAACTGGACGAGCTGAAAGAAGTCATAGGCCGCCCGCCGCGCGAACCCAGCGCACAGCGCGAAACCGCGTACCAGGCCGGCTGACGCCCTACTTGTTGTCCGCCACCGCGTTCAATTCGTTGTGGCGCGATATTATGGGTTTGGGCCAGGTGCTTTTGATGAACGCAAGCACCGCCAGGATTTCGCGATCGGTCAGGATATCGCCGAAACCGCCCATTCGGCTGCGGTATCCATTGCCGACCATCGCCTCGATCCCGTGTTTGGTGATTTCGAACAACTGACTGTCGGGATGATGCCAGGTATGACCGCTTGGGTCATGAGGCGGTGCCGGCAGGTATCCGTCGGCATCGCGGTCGCGCCAGTTTTCCTCACCCTCAAGATTGGCGCCGTGACAGGACGCGCAATAGTCGGCGTAAATCCGTTCACCGGTGCGCACCACCACCGGATCGCGATAGGGAAGCAATCCCGCATCTTCGGTCGCGAATGCCGGTGCAGCCATCACCGGCAGCAGACATATCGCAAAGCGTTTGGGCATCGTCGTTATCATGCCGCAACGCTGTCAGATATCCGCGCCGGATCAACCCACGTCTGCGTGAGGATCAGGCCGCGTCGTTCTGCCGGGCCAAGGCGTCGATCGTCGATTTCAGCTCGGCCAGTTTGACCGGCTTGGACAGGTAGGCGTCCATTCCAGCGGACAGGCACCTTTCCGCCTCGCCATTCAGTGCGTTCGCCGTGATCGCCACGATGGGGATATGTTCGCCGGGACGCGCGGATTCCATGTCGCGGATATGCTGCGTCAACGCGAACCCATCCATCTCCGGCATATGGCAATCTGTCAGGACGATGTCGAAATCGCCGTTCATCCACTCTTTCACAGCTTCGCGGCCGTCCCCGACGATGGTTGCGAGATAGCCGAGTTGCTCGATCTGGCGGCGGATGACCACCTGGTTGATCTCGTTGTCCTCGGCTACAAGGATACGCGGCACCGCGCCGGCCGGCTTTGCCGTGATGGCACCAGGGCGCAGCGACTTGCCCTCGCTATCGGCCGTGCCACGCCGCTGAAGCTGGCGCAGCCCGGCCCAGAGTTCCGATGGCAGAAGCGGCCCGGCCTGAACGATCGCCGTTCCGTCGACGGGCGTGCCGCCGGCCACGTTGCGTATCCGGTTGAGAACGATCATGCGCGCCTCGGGGAAATCCTTGCGGAACGCGGCGATCAGCGCATCGCGGTCGTCCTGACTGTCGGAATACATATCCATCACGAACACCGCATCGCGCGACCGCGCACGCGCGCGATCCCAAAGGTCGTCGCGTTCATCGAGCGCGATCATCACTCCGCCGCAGGCTCCGATGTAGTCCTTCCAGACTTTCCGCTGCCGCTCACCCGCGCGGAAGACCACAAAGGCCGTGTCGGTGAAATCGGGGGTTTCTATGCTCTGGGAAGGCTCGACAATCGGCAGATCCAGCGTGAACTCCGCGCCCTCGCCCAGAACGCTTTCGACCGATATCGTTCCGTTCATCTTGGTCACCAGCTGCTGCACGATGGCAAGCCCCAGCCCGGAACCGCCGTAACGACGGGTCGTGACGTCCTCGGATTGCCGGAAGGGTTCGAAAAGCTGGGCCTGGAACTCTTCGCTGATGCCGATCCCATCATCACGGAAGACCAGGCGCATCCGATCTTCGGCATCGCGGGTCACGCTCAGGTGGACATGCCCGCGGGGCTCGTCGGCAGGCCGGCGGGAGAACTTGATCGCATTGCCCAGCAGGTTCAGGATCACCTGACGCAGCCGGCCCGCGTCGCAAGTGACCATACGCGGAAGCGACATGTCGAAATGCAGGCTCAGATCCACGTTGTAGGAATCCGAATAGGACCGCAGCGTATCGACCGCCGCCTCGACCGTGTGCAGCAAATCGGTGGGTTCGTTCAAAAGTTCCAGTTTGCCGGCCTCGATCTTGGACATATCCAGAATGTCTTCGATGATGCGCAGCAGTGACGCCGAGGATTCCTGCACGGTTTGCAGGATACGCCGCTGGTCTGGTGTCAGTTCGGTATTCTCAAGGATTTCGACCATGCTGACGACACCGTTCATCGGCGTGCGGATTTCATGGCTCATGGCGGCGAGGAATTCGCTTTTTGCCCGGTTGGCCACATCCGCCGCCTCGCGCGACGCGCGCAGGCGTTCGTTGCTCTTGTACATCAGATAGGTGAACACGCCCATTTCAAAGCTGACGACGACGAAGGTGCTTGAAAGCGCAAAGAACGAGACGTGATTGCGCGCGAATTCCGCATCCAGAAGCGGCGGACCGAAATAGTCGTGCCCCAGGATACGGGTGCAAAGCCACGCCATCATCACGCCCAGAACGGCGGCAATCAGGTAATTGCGCTCTCGTTTGATCGAAAATGTCAGGAACGGCCCGCCCAGAAGGGCGGCATACATCGCCTCGACATTGCCGGCCGGATGCACAAGAAACACGGCCGCCGTGATCGCAGCAACCCCGATGACATACCACAAAAGGCGGCCAAGCAGGTTGTAGCCCATCAAGACGACAAGCAAAGAAAGGCTCGTACCGACCAGGACGAACGCGGCGACGGCACCGACGACCCACTGCTGTCCGGCAAGGCTCAGCATCAGCCAGAACAGGCTCAGGGCAATAACGATCCACGCCGTGACACGCACGGTGTAGGTGATATGCGCATCACCGTCTGAAAAGAGGTCTGACTCGCTGCTCACGATAAAGCCTCAAACTCGTTCTTGTCGGATGATCCCGCCGCCGGAACGCGGCAGACGCAATGCACCGCCCGACGGGATCGCACGGCACGGTGCAATTAGAACGGAAAAAACATGGCAAGGTTGAGGCGTGCGCCGATCATGGTTCCTGCGTGGGCGCGCCGGACAGACGTTCCATCGTGGCAATCGCCTCTTCCACCGTTTTCACGGCGCTGTCCGGCGCGATCAGGTTGACGAGGTCCGGTTCGCGATCGACGATCCGTCCGCTGACGATCACGTATATCGCCGGATGCGCGACACGCGCGGCATGAACGATCCTGGCCAAGGCCTCGGCCGTGGCACGCCCGCCCGAAGACAGCCCCAGCACGAGGCAGGATATGTTCTCGATCTCGTTCATGATCGCGTCGTGGGTGGCACCGATAAGCAGCCGCACATCCCAGCCGCGCTGCCGGAACAGCTCGGCCGCCATGTCCAACCCGACGCTATGCTGCTCCCCCGGAACCGAGGCGAACAGAACCGGCTCTTTCTGCGTGATGCGGGTTGCCGGCAAGTGGTCGCGCAGGATGCGCACCAGGTCGTGGATACGCCCGACACCCAACGTGACCTGCATGAAATCCAGCTCGCTTGCATCCCACATCGCGCCCAGCCTTTCGGCCGCCGGCGCAAGATAGCGCGCGAACAGCAGGTCCAGGGAATACCCGTCCGCCTGCAGGTCCAGCATCATCTCGCGTGCCTCGGACGGGTTTTCCGATATCAGCGCTTGGCACAGGATATTGATGTCGGCACGTTGCGGGTGCGACGGGTCGTCGGGTTCCAGCGCAGGGCCCCGCGCGGCCAGCCTGGCCATCACCTCTCGCGCCAGCTCTTCCAGCGCAATTCTGGACAGACGTTGCTCCAACGCGCGGACGCGTTGCTGGGACAGCAGAAAGAATTCTTCGTCGAGGCTGGTCATTTTTGGACCTGCATACAATTGAACACGATTTTCTAGCCCGGTCGGAAAGCAAATCAAGTCCACTTGATCCAAGCCCGCACTGGACGTGGGCTGGGCATTCCCCTACCTCTGGACAAAAGCCCGGAGACCGCGATGACGAAGCCCCCACTGACAATTCACCTTGCGGCGCCGCGCGGATTTTGCGCCGGCGTGGATCGTGCGATCAAGATCGTCGAGATGGCGCTGGAGAAATGGGGTGCGCCGGTTTTTGTCCGGCACGAGATCGTGCACAACAAGTTCGTGGTCGATAATCTGCGCGACCAGGGCGCGGTTTTCGTCGAGGAACTGGAAGACTGCCCCGACGACCGCCCGGTGATCTTTTCGGCCCATGGCGTTCCGAAATCGGTTCCCGCCGCGGCCGAGGCCCGGCAGATGATCTATGTCGATGCCACCTGCCCTCTGGTCAGCAAGGTCCATATCGAGGCCGAACGCCATGCCGAAAACGGCCTGCAGATCGTGATGATCGGCCATGCCGGCCACCCGGAAACCATCGGGACGATGGGTCAGTTGCCCGCAGGCGACGTGCTCTTGGTCGAAACGGTCGAAGACGTGGCCACCCTGGACGTGCGCGACCCCGGAAAGCTGGCCTATGTCACGCAGACAACCCTGTCGATCGACGATACGGCCGATGTCGTGGCCGCGCTGCAGGAACGGTTCCCCGCGATCGTCGGCCCGCACAAGGAAGACATCTGTTACGCAACGACCAACCGCCAGCAGGCGGTCAAGGAAATCGCCCCGCTCTGCGATGCGCTGCTTGTCGTGGGGGCGCCCAATTCGTCGAACTCCAAACGCCTGGTCGAGGTCGGCGCACGCGCCGGCTGCTCCTATGCACAGCTCGTCCAGCGCGCCGGCGACATCGACTGGCGCGCATTGGAAGGCATCGGCAGCCTTGGGATCACCGCAGGCGCATCGGCCCCCGAGGTTCTGGTGAACGAGGTGATCGACGCCTTCCGCGACCGGTTCGACGTCACCGTGAACCTCGTCGAGACCGCACAGGAACGGGTGAACTTCAAGGTGCCCCGCGTTCTGCGCGAAGAGGCGTGACACCGGAACGGCCCATGACACAGATACCTCGCTCTGCCCTGTTGCTTGGCCTTGCCGGCCTGATCCCGTTCGTCTGGGGCGCGATCACCACCGTCTTTCCCGACCTCGGAATGTGGAGCGCACGCGCCATCGGCCCCCGCTTCACCGGGCCCTATGTGGGGCTCTTCTATGGCGCGGTCATCCTGTCCTTCATGTCGGGCGTGTTGTGGGGCTTTGCCACCCGCGCCAACGGCAATGTGGCTGCCACGGGATACGCGCTGTCGGTCATTCCGGCGCTCTGGGCGTTCTTCATGACGGGCGGCGGCCCCACCAGCGCCGGCATCAGCCTGATTGCCGGATTCCTGGGGCTTCTGGGGCTGGACTGGCTGTTCTGGAAACAGGAACTGGCCCCACCCTGGTGGATGTCGCTGCGGGTGATGCTGACGGTGGTCGTCGTCGCCTGCCTTGCCATACCCCTGCTGGGATGAGCCGCGACGAAGAAACCCTGCGCGTCTACGACGCCCGCGCTGCCGAATATGCCCGCGTCACCGCCACGACTGCGCCGGGCGACTTGCTGTCAGCCTTCATCGCGGCATTGCCCGCGGGGGCACGCGTGCTCGACCTGGGCTGCGGACCGGGCACCGACGCCGGTCACATGGCCGCCGCGGGACTTGTCGTCGAGGCGGTCGACGCCTCCGAACCGATGGTGTCGCTGGCCCGCGCGCAGGACGGCGTGGCCGCACGCCAGGCCGATTTCGACATGTTCGCCGCCGAAGGTCATACCGGGATCTATCACGGTATCTGGGCCAATTTCAGTCTGCTTCACGCGCCACGCGCCGCGCTGCCCGGATATCTCGCCGCGATTCACGCAGCGCTTCAGCCCGATGGCCTGTTTCACATCGCGGTCAAAACCGGCACTGGCGAGGCGCGTGACCGTCTGGGCCGTGTCTACAGCTATTACATGCCGGACGAGCTTTCGGCCCTGCTGGATCAGGCTGGCCTTGCACCGCAGTCTATGGCGCAGGGGCGGGACCAGGGGCTGGACGGCACCCTCGCCGACTGGGTCGCGATCCGCGCGAAACGCGCGTGATCGTCTTGCGCCCTGCCCCCGCCCTCCGCTAGATGCGCCCATGACACAGCTTTTCGCTTACACGGACGGTGCATGTTCCGGCAATCCAGGCCCCGGAGGCTGGGGCGTCCTGCTGCGCGCATTGGATGGCGATACCATCCTGAAAGAGCGCGAACTCAACGGCGGCGAACCCGAGACAACGAACAACCGGATGGAATTGCTGGCCGCCATCGCCGCGCTGGAAACGCTTTCCAAACCATCGCAGATCACCATCGTCACCGACAGCGCCTATGTTAAGAACGGCGTCACCGGCTGGATTCACGGCTGGAAACGCAACGGCTGGAAAACCTCGAACAAGAAGCCGGTCAAGAACGTGGAACTATGGCAGCGCCTGGACGAGGCGCAACGCCGCCACGACGTGACCTGGGAATGGGTCAAGGGGCATGCCGGCCACCCCGAAAACGAACGCGCCGACGAACTGGCCCGCGCGGGCATGGCCCCCTTCAAACCGGGCAAGGCGGGATGAGCGCGCTTCTTCTCGCGCTCGATTATGCGGCGGTGCTGATCTTCGCACTGACCGGCGCGCTGGTGGCCAGCCGCGCCCAGCTTGACATCGTGGGTTTTGCGTTTCTCGCCTGCCTGACGGCGGTGGGCGGCGGCACGCTGCGCGACGTTCTTCTGGACCGCAACCCGGTGTTCTGGATAGCCGCACCCAGTTTCCTGGCTGTCGCTGCGGCGGCCGCGATCCTTGTGTTCTTCACCGCGCACCTGCTCGAAAGCCGCTACCGCGCGCTCTTGTGGCTCGATGCCTGCGCCCTGGCCGTCGCCGTCACCGCCGGTGCGGGTGTGGCGCTGTCGCTGAACCAGCCCGCGCCCATCGTCATCATCATGGGCATGGTCACCGGATGCATGGGCGGGCTGATGCGCGACGTTGTCGTGGGCGAGGTGCCGCTGGTGCTGAAACAGGGCGAACTCTACGTAACCGCCGCCTTCGCGGGCGCGCTGGCCGCGGTGACCGCCGAACGGATAGGCGAAACGCCATGGATCACCCTGTCGGCATGCGCGGCGGTCACGCTGATACTGCGCGCGGGCTCCTTGCGCTTCGGATGGCGCCTGCCGGTTTACCGCAGCCGCCCGCCTCGCACCTGATCTTTCTCTTTCCTGAAAATATCCCGGGGAGTTCGAGGGGCAGCGCCCCTCGACCCGCATCGCGCCAGCGATGCACATACGGCGCGGGCGCCAGCCCGCTCCGCCGGATCAGCGCCGGCCCTCGCGCAGCCACGCCCCGACGATCAGGGCCGACGCCAGCAAGAGAACCAGCCATTCCGGCAGCAAGGGCACCTTGGTCACGTCCAGCGTCTGATACGCATCGCGCGGGGTGATCCCGATCCATCCGCGGCCGGCGGCGGGGCGACCCTCGCGCACGGCACGGACCTGCGGCACACCTTCCGCGGCAAGAGCCACCGCGCCGCCGCGGCCCGCGTCGATGACCGGGCGCAGCACCTCGTCGGTGGCGATGGTTTGCACGAATTCGCGCGGCGCTGCCGGCCCCAGCCCGATCACCGCCTCCTGATCCCCTTCTTCCAGGCGATAGAGGCCGATTTCAGGGCCCTGGTAAATCGCTTCGTACTGACCGGGCCGCACCTCAGTTAGCGGCACCTGCACCTCGTCACCCGACGGCGTGGTGACCGTCACGTCCCCGACGGCCTCACCCAGCGTGCGGCGGATGATGCGCATCGTCTGGCCCGTCGGCTCGGCCCAGATCGCCTCTTCCTCCAGCTCGGGCTCCTTCATCATCCAGTGGGCCAGCCGCCGCAGCAACTCCAGCTGCGGCCCACCGCCTTCGAACCCGCGATCCCACAACCACGCCTGGTCCGACGCCAACAGCGCGATCCGACCCTCGCCCACACGGTCCAGCACCAGCAGCGGCTTTTCCTCGGCGCCTGACATGACGACGTTGCCGGATTGCGGCTCGACCTCGATCTGACGCATCCAGCGCCCCCAGTCGCCCGCACCCTGCGGTGCAAGGCCGGCAGTCACCGGGTGGCGCTGACCAATATCGGTGACCGAGGGCGTATATCCCTGTTCGATCACCCGCGCCGTGGGCGCGGCCGGCACCACCTGGCTCAGCGGCGAGCGATAGATGGAGTCCGCACTCGCGAAATCCGGCCCCGCCGCGATCAGCACCGCGCCGCCGGTTTCGACATAGTTGCGCACATTGTCCAGGTAGAGCGACGGAAGGATGCCGCGCCGCTTGTAGCGGTCAAAGATGATCAGGTCGAAATCCTCGATCTTGTCCATGAACAGCTCGCGCGTCGGAAACGCGATCAGGCTCAGCTCGGCCACCGGCACGCCATCCTGTTTCTCGGGCGGCCGCAGGATCGTGAAATGCACCAGGTCGACCGAGCTGTCGGATTTCAGAAGGTTGCGCCAGGTGCGCCCGCCGGCATGGGGCTCGCCCGACACCAGCAGCACCCGCAGCCGGTCGCGCACACCGTTGATCTGCACCAGCGCGGTATTGTTGCGGTCTGTCAGTTCGCCCTCGGCTTCGGGCACCGAGAACTGGATCACGTTGCGCCCGCCATGCGGCAGCTCCAGCGGCAGATCCACCGTGCGGCCCACGCGCAGGTCAAAGCGTTGCGCTTCACCGCCATCGACCGAGATATCCAGCGAAGCCATGGCGTTTTGTTCGGGCGCGGCCCCCATGTCCTCGATACGGATCGACAGGGTGACCGGTTCGCCCAGGATGGCAAAGGCCGGGGCGTTCTCGACCACCAGCCGCCGGTCCCAGTCGCTGTCGCGCCCGGTATGCAGCAAATGGAACGGTGCGGGCAGATCGCTGGCCAGGTCCGCGTCATGCACCTGTCCATCGGACAACGCCACGATCCCGGCTATGCGGCCGCGCGGTTCCTCGGCCAGGGCCTCGTTGATGGCCGTCATAAGCTGTGTGCCGGTGTCGTCTTCGCCATCGCCCAGGTTGATCCGGCGCAGCTCGGTGTTGGGGCGCGCGGCGATCGCCGCTTCGATCTGGCGCGCGGCATCGTCGGTGAGGGCCGCGCGATCGCCAAGTTTCTGGCTCGACGAGCCATCGACCGCCATCAGCACGATATCGGACAAGGGCGCACGGTCCTCCATCTGCCAGCTCGGGCCGGCCAACGCCCCCAGCACGACCATCGCCGCCAGGGCCCGCAGCGCCCAGCCCGTCAGCCCGCGCCACAGCGCAAGGCCGATGCCGGCCGCCGCGACCGCCGCCAGAACCGCCAGCACCACCCAGTGCAGCAGGGGGTCGAAGATCACCGTTCCCGTCATTGGCCCAACCTGTCCAGCAACGCAGGCACATGGACCTGGTCGGATTTGTAGTTGCCCGTCAGCACATGCATCACCAGGTTCACCCCGAAACGATAGGCCAGTTCACGCTGGCGTTCGCCGCTGAACCCGCGCCCCACCGGATAGAGCGGGTTGCCCCGGTCATCCATCGCCCAGGCCGCGGCCCAGTCGTTGCCGCCGATCACCACCGGCGTCACCCCGTCATTGAGGTTGCGAAACGGCATGCCCTCGATCTGTTCGGCATCCGCGGGGGCCGCCTCGACCCAGACATCACGGCTGACATGGCGGCCGGGGAAATCCTGCAGCAGATAGAAGGTGCGCGTCAGCACGTGGTCGGACGGCACAGGCTCCAGCGGCGGAATGTCCAGCGGGCGGGCCAGTTCCTGCAGCTTGCGCCCGTTCGGGCTGGCCGCGCCGAACCCGGCGACATCGGCATCGCGCGTGTCGAACAGGATCATCCCGCCCGAACGCAGGTAGCGGTTGAGCTTGGCATAGGCTTCGGCGGACGGCATCGGCTGATCAGGCGTGATCGGCCAGTACAGCATCGGGAAAAGCGACAATTCGTCGGTTTCCAGGTTCACGCCGATCGGGTTGGCGGGTTCGACCGACGTGCGGAAGAACAGCACATCCGACAATCCGCGCATGCCCGCCTCGGCCATTTCGTCCAGTTGGCTGTTGCCCGTCAGGACATGCGCCAACACCATCTCGGCGGTGGCCGCGATGGCGAAATCCTCGTCGACCTGCGCCGCATCCTGCGCCCGCGCCTGCCCGGCCGGCAGCATCAGCGACAGCGCGACCAACGCGGCGCCCGTGCCTTTCGCAATGCCACCGCCACCGCCACGCAGACGGCCCGACAGCGCCAGCGTCGCGATCACATCCGCCGCCAGCAGGATCAGCGCCAGCGCCAGCAGCCAGCCGCCGAGCGGCTGTTCGGGCGGACGATCCATACCCTCGACAGGAATACGCGCGGGCCAGGCCGCAGGCACCAGGACGCGGTCCGCGCTCATGGCATTGCGTGCGATACGCCTGTCTTCGCCCTCATAAACGCCGGGCCGCAGGTTGGGGCCCAGCGGCGCCGCCACCAGATCGGCGCCATCGACACCGGGCAAAGTCTGTGCCTCGTCGATGCGCCCGAACCCATCCAGCACGGCGCGCGGCTGCCAAGTGGTGCCTTCAAGATCGCCCGCCTCGGGCTGGCCCGTCGCCGAGGACACCGCCAGACGCTCCAGCATCTGGACGAACAGGCCCGACAGAGGCAGCGTCGACCATTCAGCATTGGCCGTCACATGCACCAGCACGACCTGGCCCTGCCCGATCCGCTTGCGCGTGACCAGCGGCGTGCCATCCGAAAGCTGCGCGATCACCCGCTCGGCCAGCGTCGGGTCGGGCTGGGCCATGACCTGCGCGCTGACACGCACGTCGCCCGGAATGTCGAGGCCGTAGAACGGGCTGTCCTCGGCAAAGGGCGCCAGCGATTTCGGCTCGCCCCAGCTCATCGCACCACCCACCGTGCGGCCGCCGGCGCGCAGGCGCACGGGCATCAGCGGCGCCTCTTCGCTGCGGCTCACGTCACTGGCCGCCAGGCGCGGCCCGGCAAATCGCAACAGCAGGCCGCCGCCATCCACCCAATCCAGCAGATCGGCCTGCTCGGCCCCCGACAGCGTCGCGACATCGGCCAGGACCACGACATCGGGGTTGGCCGGCAGGATATCGGTCAGCGCGCCATCCAGAAGGTCGGCCGACGGCTCCAACGCCTGGCGCAGGTAATGCAGCGGCTCCAGCAGTTCGAGCCCTTCGCGGTCGTCCCGCCCGGCAATCAGCGCGACCTCGCGCCGGCGCAGGCTGTCATCCGACAGCGCCACGGCGCCCGCACTGCGCGCGCCTTCGATCTCGAACCGGGTGATCCGCCCGCGCAGTTCCGCCGGCAGGGACAACTCGCCCGTCGCCTCGGCCTCGCCAGGCGCGAAGCTCAGGTTCAGCCGCGCCAGGATGCGGGCGACGCCGGCGGGGTCCAGCCCGTGCGCGGCAATGGTGATGTCGCGCGGCCCGGTGGTGACGGCGCGGCGCGCGGTCAGCGTGACGATGCCGCCTTCGAATGTCGCCGGCAGCAACGCCATCGCACCGCGCCCGCCTTCGATCACGCGCACGGCGCCGCGCGCCTCGAGCGCCGACAGCAAACCGTCACGTCCCGTCAAGGCCAGCCCGTCTGACAGCCAGACGGTATCGAACGGCCCGTCCCCCAACGCAGCCGCGGCCTGCGCAATCAAGTCTTCGGACGGCTCCCACGGTTGGGGGGTCAGTCCCGCGATCCGTGCCTGCCATTGATCAGGAGCCTGGAAAACCGGCTCTTCCGGCGTGGTCAGCCGCAAAACCGCCGCAGTACGCCCCGCACGCCCCGCCTCGGCCAGCAGACGGTCCAGCATATCGGCCCGCGCGGTCCAGTCCTGCGCACCGGTCCAGCCGCCATCCAGGACGAACAGGACAGGCCCGTCACCCGCGGTCGGGTCTTCCGGTTCCGGGTTCAGGATCGGGCCGGCCAGCCCGACGATCACCGCCGCAACCGCCAGCATCCGCAACAGCAACAGCCACCACGGTGTGCGGTCTGTCACCGTGTGGTCGTCGGTCAGGCCAAGCAGCAGCGCCACGCCCGGGAACCGCCGCCGGATCGGCGCCGGTGGGATCGCCCGCAGGATCAGCCACAGGATCGGCAGCGCAACGAGCGCCGCCAGCAACCAGGGCGCGGCAAAACCAATCGGGCCAAACGTCATCGCACAGCCCCCTGGTCCATTGCCCGCCACGCCCACAGCAGCGCGGCCTGCGCGCTGTCACCGGTGTGGTGGCAATGATATTGCCACCCGGTCGCGCGGCAAAGCTGCGCCAGCTCGTCCTTTCGCGCGGCAAGGCGCTGCAGATACCGGTCGCGCAGATCGCCCGCCTTCAGCGTCTCATGGCTGAGCGTGCCGCCGACGCTTTCGAACACCGTGCGGCCCTGAAACGGGAACGCCTCTTCGCTGGGGTCGAGAACCTGGATAAGCAGGCCCCGCACACCCCGGTCGGCGGCCTTGGTCAAAGCCGCATGAACCGGCGCCACGTCGCCCATGAAATCGGAAATGAACACCGCCCGCGCATGCGGGATCATGCCGCGCGCCTCGGGCTCGCCATAGTCGCTGGCATCGTCGTCCATGAAAATCGCGGCAAGCCGTTCCAGCTGCGCATTGCCACGGCGCGGCGGCAGGCTGGCGCCAGTCAGGCCCACACGCTCGCCGCCGCGGATCAGCATGACAGACAGCGCCAGTGCCAAAAGGCGCGCGCGGTCGCCCTTTTCCGGCAATCCCTTGTCAGACGAAAACCGCATCGAGGCCGCACGGTCGACCCACAGCATCACCGACTGAGCGATCTGCCATTCGCGCTCGCGCACGAATTGCTGATCGCCCCGCCCGGAGCGGCGCCAATCGATGCGGTGCGCCGGATCGCCCGGCTGTGCCGGTCGGTATTGCCAGAAATCATCCCCCAGCCCCGCGCGCCGCCGTCCGTGTTCGCCCAAAAGGACGGTGCCGGCCAGTTGCTCGGCCCGCGCCAGAAGCGGCGGCAGCCGGGCGGCTTCGGACTCGGCCCGGGCACGAAGGGCAAGGGGTGTTGTCACGCTGCGGCCTCTTTACGGGTCACCTGGCCCACGGTTTCAGCGATCAGCGAAGCAAGATCGTCACCCCGCGCACGCGCGGCAAAGTTCAACGCCATGCGGTGAATGAGAACCGGGTGGGCCATGTCGGCCACATCCTCGACCGAAGGCGCCAGACGGCCTTGCAGCAGCGCCCGCGCCCGTACAGTCAGCATCAGCGCCTGCGCCGCGCGCGGTCCAGGCCCCCAGGCCACGGTCTGGCGCACGCGGTCATTCGCGCTGTCGTCATCCGGGCGGAACGCACGCACCAGATCAAGGATCGCCTCGACCACGCTGTCGCCGACCGGCATCCTGCGCAGCAGCGTCTGCGCCTCGATCAGTTCGGCGGCGGTGAACACCCCGTGCGCCTCTTCCTCGGCCACGCCGGTGGTGGCCAGCAGGATATCCCGCTCGGTCTGGCGGTCGGGGTATTTCACGTCGATCTGCACCAGGAAACGGTCAAGCTGCGCCTCGGGCAGCGGGTAGGTACCTTCCTGTTCGATGGGGTTCTGGGTGGCCAGAACGTGGAACGGGACACCGAGCGGACGATCCTCGCCAGCGACGGTCACGCGGCGTTCCTGCATCGCCTGCAGCAGCGCCGATTGCGTGCGGGGGCTTGCGCGGTTGATCTCGTCGGCCATCAGAAGCTGGCAGAAGATCGGCCCGGGCACGAAACGGAAATGCCGCTTGCCGTCGTCCGACGTGTCCAGGACCTCGGAGCCGAGGATGTCGGAAGGCATCAGATCAGGCGTGAACTGAATACGGTTGCCATCCAGGCCCATGACCGTGGACAGGGTCTCGACCAGCCGGGTCTTGCCAAGGCCCGGAAGGCCGATCAACAACCCGTGTCCACCACACAAAAGCGCGGTCAGGGTCAGGTCGACAACGCGCTCCTGCCCGATGAATCGCCGCGTGATCGACGCGCGCGCATGCGCCAGTTTTTCTTCCAGCGCCTCGATCCCGGCCACCAGATCGGTGTCATCGGTCATGGCATTCCTCCTGTCATGGACCTATGTCTTGGTATGAGTGTATCGCGCACAATCGAAATGGCAAAAGCAATGAGCGGACAAAACATCGTGAAACCCTCGGCCGACGGCATCGCCGCATCGGCGAAAGCCGCGCAAAAGGGCAAAGGCCTGCCGCCTGTGCATTTGTGGAACCCACCATTTTGCGGCGATCTGGATATGCGGATCGCGCGGGACGGCACCTGGTTCTACCTCGGAACGCCAATCGGGCGGCCTGAACTGGTGCGCCTGTTTTCGACGATCCTGCGCAAGGACGGCGACAAGTATTTCCTTGTCACGCCTGTCGAAAAGGTCGGCATCACCGTCGATGACGCACCATTCGTGGCCGTGGATTTCGAAGCGGCCGGCCAAGGCCGTGACCAGACCCTGACATTCATCACCAACGTAGGCGACAGGGCGACCGCAGGCCCGGACCACCCGATCCGGGTGATCCGCGATCCCGAAACCGGCGAACCTTCGCCTTATGTGCTGATCCGCGCCAACCTCGAAGCGCTGATCGACCGCAAGAGCTTTTACCGGCTGGTCGAGATCGGCAGCCATCACGACGGCTGGTTCGGGCTTTGGTCGGGCGGCGAATTCTTCGGCATGATCCCGTCCGCCGAACTGCCCGAAGGCTAAAGCCATTGCCACGCTTTGCCCTGAACGTGACGCTGGCTTTCGTGGAACTGCCGCTGTCGGCCCGCATACCGGCTGCGTCCGAGGCAGGCGTCGAACGGGTCGAAATGCTCTTTCCCTATGCGCTGCGGGTGGACGATCTGCGCGCGCAGCTCGAAGGCACGGGCACACGCATGGTTCTGATCAACACACCCGCCGACGACTGGGCCGCGGGCGGGCGCGGGGCCGCCGCGATCCCCGGTGAAACCGCGCGGTTCCGGGCCGATTTCGCGCGGTCGCTGGACTATGCTGCCGCGCTGGACGTGCCGGTGCTGCACGTCATGGCCGGGCTTGCGGCGGGGCAGGACGCGGCCGATACGTTCATCGAGAACCTCGATTGGGCCACGGCAACGGCCGCGCGCCTTGCCCCCGGCCTGACCCTCACGATCGAACCGATCAACCCCGATGACATGCCGGGCTATTTCCTGATCGATTTCGACCAGGCCGCCGCGATACTGGACAGGCTCGGCCGGCCGAACCTGGCGCTGCAATTCGACGCCTATCACGCGCACCGCATCACAGGCGACGTCATGGCCGCATGGGCGCGTCACGGCCACCGCGCGGCGCATGTGCAGGTGGCCGCCGCCGAAGGCCGGCACGAACCATTGCCGGGTGGTGCGATAGATTATCCGGCTTTCTTCGCGCGGCTCGATGCCGACGGCTATGCCGGCATTGTCAGCGGGGAATATGTCCCCGCGGACGATACGGTCGCCGGGCTGCGCTGGATGCAGGATGCGTGATCCGCGTGCGGCGATCACATCTTTCGTTACAGGCTAAATTTCCGTTGCGGGATTTCGCGATCTGACGCTTAGCATTTCCCTGCGCCACCCGCCCGGCGTGCGCGCGCCGTTCCCTCGGGCGCGCGCTTTTCCCCGGTTCGGAACGGGCGGGCCGACCCTCTTTCAAGGGATGAAGCGCATGATGATGATGCGCGCCTATCTTGCCCCCTCTTCGATCGAAGGGCTGGGGGTATTTTCGCACGGCCCGATCCGCAAGGGCGAGCTTGTCTGGCTTTACGATCCGCGGTTCGATGTCAGCTATTTCCGCGAAGAGCTGGACAGCCTGCCCGCCCATTTCCGCGAGTTCCTGGAGCGCTATACCTACGATCATCCGACCGACCCCGACCGGATCGTTCTGGATTGCGACGAAGGGCGGTTCATGAACCACAGCGACATGCCGAATGTCGATTTGTCCGACCCCGCCCGCGGCACCGCCACGCGCGATATCGCCGCTGGCGAGGAACTGACCTGCGACTATCGGCAGTTCTGCGCTGACGGGGTGTTTTTCCAACCCTCGCGCCATCGCGTCGGCATGGAGATTCTGGCGGCCGAATAAAGGGGGCTCTGCCCCCTCGCCCGTTCCGGGCTCACCCCCGGAGGTATTTTCGGCAAGATGAAGCAGCGGGCGGCATCAAGCCGCCCGGCGCCGGAAGTCTTGTCAGCCCTTGCGCTGGATATTGCGCACAAGGCCCTCTTGCGCGACGTTCGCGACCATGCGGCCATCGCGGGTGAAGATGCGGCCGCGGTTGAACCCGCGCGCACCGCCCGCCCAGGGGCTGTCCATCACGTACAACAGCCACTCGTCGACGCGGAAATCGTCGTGAATCCAAAGCGCATGATCCAGGCTTGCGAACTGCATGTCGGGATCGGCAAAAGCCTTGCCATGCGGCATCATCGAGGTGCCCAGCAACCCGAAATCCGAGATGAAGGCCAGCGCCGCGCGGTGCAGCTTGGGATCGTCGCCCAGATTGCCCTTGGTGCGGAACCACATGTGTTGCACCGCCGGGCGCGGCGTCCGGTCGAAGGGCGGGCGCGGAAACTCGGCGCGCATCTCGACCGGGCGCGGCGTGGCCAGCCATTTCAGGAACATCTCGGGCAGGTCTTCGCGCATGGTTTCGGCCAGCGCATGTTCCGTAGGCAGGTCTTCGGGCGGGGTGACCTCTGGCATTTCGTCCTGGTGAAACAGCCCCGGTTCGGCGACGTGGAACGATGCGGCGAGGTTCAGGATCGGCGCGCCATGCTGGATCGCGACGACGCGGCGGGTGGTGAAGCTGCCGCCGTCGCGGTCCCGTTCGACCTGATAGAGCACGGGCTGCGTGGCGTCGCCCGGACGCATGAAATAGCCATGCAGCGAATGCACCGGCCGGTCATCCGGCACGGTCATCGTCGCCGCGCTCAGCGCCTGCGCGATCACCTGGCCGCCAAAGCTGCGCCCGCGCCCCTGCGGCGTGGCGATGCCGCGATAGAAATTTTCCTCGATCCGTTCGACGGTCAGGACATCGACAAAGGCGCGCGTCAGCGTCGCGTCATCGATCTGCTGGTGTTCATCGGCCATCGGGCCCTCCGTTCGTGCTGCCGCCAAAAGGCGGCAAAACGGGGCCGAGTGCAACCCCTAGCCCGACCCGATCAGCGCCCGGTCATGGCAGGCGGCGCCGGGCCCTTCGAGTTCGAGGGAACTGTGGGTAATGCCGAACCGGTCCTCGAGCAACGCCTTGAGATCGGCACGCACCACGTCCATCCCTGCCGTGTCCTCGATCACGACATGGGCTTGCAGCGCCACGCGGTGTTCCTGCACCCGCCACAGATGCAGCGCATGGACATCGGCCACGCCATCCGCCGAACACAGCGTGTGCGCGACCTCGTCGATGCGGGGGCTGTCGGGGCTTCCCAGCATCAGCACACGGATGACGGGGCCGATGCCCTGCCAGGAATGCCACAGGATATAGCCCGAGATCAGCAGCGTGATGATCGGATCGACGATCCACCAGCCATAAAGAAGGATCAGTGTGCCGCCGACGACCACCGCGACCGACCCCATCGCATCCGCCACGTTGTGAAGAAACGCCGCCCGGATGTTCATGCTGTCATGCGACAGACGCAGGATCAGCGCCGCAGTCACGAGATCCACCACCAGCGCGACACCGGCCACGATCACAACCGTCCAGCCTTCGACCTCGACCGGATTCAGGAAACGCCCCACCCCTTCGACGGCCAGCCACAACGCGATGACGATCAGCGTCACATAGTTGATCAGCGCGGCCACCACCTCGGCCCGGCCATAGCCGAATGTCATGTCGGCATCGGCCGGGCGGCGCGCGATGCGCCGTGCGGCGAATGCGATGACCAGCGACAACGCGTCCGACAGGTTGTGCACCGCATCCGCGATCAGCGCGAGCGAGCCGGAAAACAGCCCCGCAACGATCTGGACAACCGTCAGCAGGATATTGACGCCCACCGCGGCGGCGACGCGGCGGTCGCCGGCAAGATCGACCTCGGGGTGGTGGTGATGGTGGTGGTCGTGGGGCATATGCGCCTCCTTGCGGTTGTGACGCGAAACAACTTAATCTCTCTAGTGACTAGAGGTTCAAGGGGGGTTTTCATGTTTTCGATCGGCCAGTTGTCGCAGGCCAGCGGGGTCAAGGTGCCCACCATCCGCTATTACGAGGAAATCGGCCTGCTTGCCTGCGATGGCCGCAGCGCGGGAAATCAGCGCCGCTACACGGCTGCGGGCCGCGACCGGCTGCGCTTTATCGCACATGGCCGGGCGCTGGGGCTTTCGCTGGATGCGATCCGCGCCCTGCTGGACCTGTCCGACCGCGAGCGCGCGCCATGCCGGCAGGCCCATGCCATCGCCGAGTCGCATCTTGCCGATATCCGCGACCGGATTGCCCGGCTTCAGCGCCTGGAACAGGAGCTGGAGCGCATCACCAATGCCTGCGATCACGACGGCGCCCCGTGTCGCCTACTCGAAGCTTTGGCGGATCACGGACAATGCGCCAGTGCGCACTGAGCGGGGTCAGCTGGCGCTGGCTGACATGCATTGCCGCCCGTCCGGCCCGCGCGCCCAGAGCGTTCCGTCATCGCGCCAGCAGATCTCGGCCGGTTCGTCATGCATCAGCGGTGCGGTGGCGCGGAACGCGAATGATCCAAGCCCGCCCAGCCGCTTTTCCGCCAGCAGCATAAGCAATTGCGCCAGTAGCGGGCCGTGCGTCACCAGCCCGGCGTAGCCCTCGACCCCGGTGGAATAGTCCAGGTCGTAATGAATGCGATGCCCGTTGAAAGTCAGCGCGGAATATCGAAACAGGCGCGTCGTGCCGAACTCCCAGCGCATGCAGGCATCCTCGTCTGTTGGGGCCTGCGGCGGCACCGGCTGCGGGGCGTCTGGGGCCGGATCTTCGCGGTAGACGAGATCCTGCCATTCGGTGACGCGCGTCACGCCGTCCTGCGCGATTTCGTGGCGCAGCGTCACAAAGGCAAGCGGGCCGGTGCGCCCGTCCTTGCGCGCAGTCTTTTCAACGACCGAGCGTTTCTCGGCAATGATGCCCGCGCGCAGCGGGCCGTGGAATTCCAGCCGTCCCCCGGCCCACATCCGGCGCGGCAGGCCCATGTCCGGGATCAGGCCGATCCCGGTTTTCGGATGCCCATCGCGCCCAAGCCTGGCGGGCGGTTCGGGAGCCCAGAAATAGATCTGGTGGAAAAAGGGCGGCAGCGGGTCGCCTGAACCGATCGTCTGATCCATACCCAATGTCGCCTGCAGCGCACGGGCTCGGGCGGGGTCCATCACATCGGTTTGACTGTCGCTCATCTACGGCCCATCCTTCCTATTGCACCGCGCAGGCTAGGCCCGCGCAGGGAAAGGAGCAATCGCAAATGCCGCATGTGACCGGGCTGGATCACCTTGTTCTTACGGTCGCGGATATCCCTGCGACGATTGCGTTCTACCGTGACGGCCTGGGAATGACGGCGCAGCCGTTCATGCCCGCCGACGGCACCACGCGCTGGTCGCTGCATTTCGGTCAGCAAAAGATCAACCTGCACCAATCCGGTCATGAGTTCGAACCCAAGGCAGGCCATGTGCGCCCCGGCAGCGCGGATCTGTGTTTCCTGACGGAAACCCCGCTCGAAACCTGGATCGCGCACCTTGCGGACATGGGCATCGCGGTAGAACAAGGCCCGATTGCCCGCACAGGGGCAACCGGGCCGATCCTGTCGATCTATGTCCGCGACCCCGACAACAACCTGATCGAGATCGCAACCCGCGACTAGCGCGCCATCTCGGCCTTGAGCGCCTCGATCAGCGCGTTCAGCGTCTTGACGTTCATCTCGCCCTGCAGGCGGCCCTGATCGTCGAACTGGTCCGCCGATGCGGCAACCAGCACCTCGGGGCCCTGCAAAAGCCGTGGCCGGAACGGGTAAAGGCACATGCGCAGCATGACCTGCGTGCGCTCGCCGCCCGCGCGGCCCGCTGCCGCCGACATGATGGCGACGGGCTTGTCCGCCCACGGGTTGCCTTCGGTCCGGCTGACCCAGTCCAGCGCGTTTTTCAGCACGCCGGAAATGCCCTTGTTGTATTCCGGCCCGGAAATCAGCACGGCATCGGCGGCGGCGATCTGATCGGACAACGCCTGAACGGCAGCCGGAATGCCCTCATCGGCCTCGAGATCGCCATCGTAGAGCGGAAAATTCACATCCGCCTCGATATAGTCGGCATCGCCGAAAACGCGCGCGGCCTCGCGCAGGAGTTTGCGGTTGGTCGACGCGGCACGCAAAGAGCCGGAAATGCCCAGAAGCGTCGGTCTACTCATCTTTTCACCTTTCCAAGATTCTCTTTCGCATCCACCTAGTGCACGGGCACCGCGCCCGAAACGCGCACCGCCGCACAGACCCTGTGAAACTGCAGCGCCCCGCGCGGGATGTCCCGGCGGGGCGCGTTTGAGGTGCAAGCGCCGAAATCAGGCGGTCGGCAGGATCACGATTTCAACCCGGCGGTTCTGCGCCCGGCCTTCGGGCGTCAGGTTCGACGCGACCGGCTGATCCTCGCCGCGGCCGATGGTCTGGATGCGCCGCGAGGGCACACCCGAGGCGATCAGCTCGGACGACACGGCCGCAGCACGGCGCTGCGACAGGTCGAAGTTATAGCCCGCATCCCCGGTATTGTCGGTATGCCCCACGACCTGCACGGTCGATTCAGGATACTTGTTCAGGCTGACCGCAACGGTACGCAGCTCGTCGCGAATGGACGGCGCCAGGGCCGAACTGTCGGTCGCGAACAGGATGTCCTGCGACATCGACACGATCAGCCGGTCGCCGGTGTTGGTCACGGTTGCGGCATCGCCCAGGCCTTCGCGCAGTTCCGCGGCCTGCTGATCGAGGCTGTAGCCGATCACGCCGCCCGCCGCGGCCCCCAGGGCCGCCCCCTTGATTGCGCCTTGCGCCTTGTTGTCGCTGGTCGCAGCGCCCAGAACCGCGCCGATAAGCCCACCGGTCACGGCACCGGTGCGGGTCTTTTCGGCGGGCTGCACGTTACAGGCGGCAGTCAGCACAAGGGCCGAGCCCGCGAGAAGAAGGGAAAGTTTCGATGCTCGGATCATGAATATGCCTCTGATCTGGTGGTGTTATCGTCCATCGCCGGACATCGCCAGTATAGGCACGGCACGATGCCGACCCAACAAGCTTCTGGGGGGAATTCGGCGGTAATCCGCGCATAACGGGTCAGGCCCCGGTGCGCGCGCTTTCCCAGGCCAGCAGCGCGCGCTTGACCGGAAGGCCCCAATGATAGCCACCCAACCCCCCGGATTTGCGCAAGGCCCGGTGACACGGGATCAGGAAACTGACGGGGTTGCGCCCCACCGCCGTGCCCACGGCCCGCACCGCGCGCGGCCGCCCGATGGCGGTGGCGATGTCGGAATAGGTCGTGACATGGCCCGTGGGCACGTTCAGCAACGCCTCCCAGACCTTGATCTGGAACGGCGCGCCGATCATGTGCAGCCGCGCCTCGCCCTTTTGCGCGAAACCGGCTTCGACCCAGCCTCGGATCGCCTCTGCGTCCTCGACATAGGTGGCGTCGGGCCAGCGCCCGCGCAGGTCGGCCATCGCCTCGGCCTCGCCGGTTTCCTCGGCGAAGGCAAGCCCGCACAAACCGCGATCCGTTCCCATCGCAAGAACCCTGCCGAACGGGCTGTCGAACCAGCCCCAGCGGATCGTCAACCCAGCCCCGCCGCGCGCATAGTCGCCCGGGCTCATCGCCTCCCAGCGCAGGAACAGATCATGCAGCCGGCCCGCCCCCGACAGACCGGCCCCATCCGCCGCCTCAAGCATCGTGTGACGCTCGGCCAGCAAGGCCCGGGCCTGCCCCAGCGCCAGGTATTGCTGATAGCGTTTCGGGCTTACACCCACCCATTGCGTAAAAAGCCGCTGGAAATGCGCCGCGCTCATGCCCATCGCCCCGGACAGTTCGTCGAGCGAAAGCGGACTATCCGCCGCGTCGATCAGGTCGAGCGCACGCCGCATGACATGGTAGTGGTAGCCTTGATGCTCGGTCATCCTGCCGCTCCTTGAAAAAGCCTGCATGAATTTTGTCCCGCGGCATCGCCTTTTCAAACCCGTTTCTTGCGCATTGATTGAAATCAATTTGCCATATTCGTTTTTAAATATATAAAAATTCCAGAATACATAAACCAAGGTTTCCTTACCGGTCCGGGATGGCTTTCAAGCATGCCGGACAAACCGGGACGGGAACGCTTTTACCAGGGGCAGACCGTATCCAGTACCTTTTCTATCGCGTGGTTATTTTCAAAATTAATCTTGTGAGGAGGCTCTGATGACCCCCAAGTCAAAACTACTCTTGTCAGCATTACCGGCTCTGCTTTTTCTTGCTGCACCGGTGAACGCTGCGACCATCCTGGGTTGGAACAAGGACAATGTCGATGTCGGCTCCGACCCGGCGACCGTCGGCGACACCGGTGTGAGTGTCGTTTACGATCGTGACGCCACTGATCCCGACGCGGTGACGAACGGCCGTATCGCCTTTACCCCGCCCGAAGCGGTCAGTCCCGGAATATACGTCGTTCCAGAAACCTATACACAGGGCGGGTCCGACCCGTTGACGCTGGATGGGTGCATCATGACGTCGAATCCGACAGCGACCTGCACCAGCCCGTTCCAGAGCGGCAAGCGCGTGAAAACCCAGGTTACGGATACCGGACCGATCGACCTTGTGTTCGACCTCGCGCAAGGGGCGGAATCGAACTACCAGGTGTTCTATCGACTGATAAACCAGACGATGCAGTCGCTTGACGGGTTCAGCCTTGAACTTGGCTTTGGTGTCGGCGACAGCTTTCAGCAAGCATCAGCGACCGATGGCGTGACATTCTCGACCGCCTTCCAGGCACAGCCCGCATCGGCTGGCGCCTCGTCGACAACGCAGTTTCCGTTCGGTCTGTTCGGCGACGCGATCAGCAACCCAAACTTCTCGCTGGACGGCTTCTTTGCGCCTGAACGCGCGGGGCTGAACGTGCTGCAAACCGAAACCACGCTGACCAGCACCGGGTTCTTCGGCCCGTATGATGGCTTGTTCGGGTCGTGGCTGTCGCAGGAAAGCGTCCCGATGGGTGCGTTCTGGGATAACGACAACGACGCATCGACCGACGCCCTGCTGATGGCATGGTATACCGACGGAAGCTGGGAAATGCGCCGCGACGTTCTGGACCTGGTTGCCGGTACCGCAAAAAGCCTGACAGGTGTCGACGTCGAGTACTTCACCGACTTCAGCGCGCTTGTCGCACGGCTTGGACTGGGCGACGCCTTGTTCGAGGACGCAATCGAGGATCTGGCGAACCTGAACGTGAATTTCGCCATCAATCTCAGTGACTCGATCCAGTATCAAAGCTTCACGCTGCGTACGACCACGTACCCGACTGTCACCACGATTCCGTTGCCGTTCTCGGCTCCGTTGCTGGCCGGCGGCGTCGGGTTCCTGACGCTGGTCACCCGGCGCCGGCGCAAGACCTCCTAGGCGTTTCGCCCCAAATCCGACCAGGCCCCGTGGTTTTGCCACGGGCCTTTTGCTTTGTGCCGCACGGGCGCTTGCGGCCAGGACGATCTGGGGGCATACCATCCCGCAACATGGCAAAGCAGCTCGATTACCACACGATCCGCGAGATCTTTACCCGCTTTCACGCGGCCGAGCCCGAACCGAAAGGCGAGCTTGAGCATGTGAACGCCTACACGCTGGTGGTGGCCGTGGCCCTGTCGGCGCAGGCCACCGACGCGGGCGTGAACAAGGCGACGCGAAAACTGTTCCAGATCGCGGACACGCCCGAAAAGATGCTGGCCCTGGGCGAAGAAGGCGTAATCGAACATATCAAGACGATCGGCCTGTACCGAAACAAGGCCAAGAACGTCATCAAGCTCAGCCGTATCCTTGTCGACGAGTATGGCGGTGTCGTGCCCAATTCGCGTGCAGCGCTGCAGGCGCTGCCCGGCGTGGGCCGCAAGACGGCGAACGTGGTGCTGAACATGTGGTGGCACTATCCCGCACAGGCGGTCGATACGCATATCTTCCGCGTCGGCAACCGCACCGGCATCTGCCCGGGCAAGGACGTGGTCGCCGTCGAACGCGCAATCGAAGACAACGTGCCCGTCGATTTCCAGCAGCACGCCCATCACTGGCTGATCCTGCACGGCCGCTACACCTGCGTGGCGCGAAAGCCCAAATGCAACGCCTGCCTGATCCGTGACCTGTGCCAATTCGAGGACAAGACAGAATGACAAAGTACCAGCTCGTCGGGATCGGCAACGCCGTGGTCGACGTGATTTCGCAATGCGACGACCATTTCCTGACCCGCATGGGCATCGACAAGGGCGTGATGCAGCTTGTCGAACAGGAACGCGGTGAGTTCCTGTATGGCCAGATGGAAAACCGGGTGCAGATGCCCGGCGGTTCGGTCGCCAACAGCGTGGCGGGCGTGGGTGCGCTGGGGCTGTCCACCGCATTCATCGGACGTGTCCATGACGACAAGCTCGGGCGTTTCTACGCCGCCGGCATGGCCGAAGACGGCACCGATTTCGTCAACGCGCCGGTGCCGGGCGGCGAGCTGCCCACCTCGCGCTCGATGATCTTCGTGTCGCCGGATGGCGAACGCTCGATGAACACATATCTCGGGATTTCGTCCGAACTGGGCCCGGACGACGTGCCCGACGATGTCGCGCGCGGTGCCGAAATCCTGTTTCTCGAAGGCTACCTGTACGACAAGCCCAAGGGCAAACAGGCCTTCGAACGCGCCGCCGGGCTTTGCCGCGCAGGCGGTGGGCGCGCGGGCATCGCGCTGTCTGACCCGTTCTGCGTCGATCGCCACCGCGCCGATTTCCGCCGCCTCGTGCAGTCGCTCGACTACGTGATCGGCAATGAACATGAATGGAAATCACTCTATGAAACCGACGATCTCGGACGCGCGCTGGAACAGGCCGCAGCCGAAAGCGGCCTGATCGTCTGCACCCGCTCGGGCCATGACGTCGTTCTGGTCCAGGGTGAGGAAACGGTGACCGTCCCGGTGAACCCGGTCACGCCCGTCGATGCCACCGGCGCGGGCGACCAGTTCGCTGCCGGCTTCCTGTATGGCCTTGCGACCGGGCAGAACCTCCAGGTTTCCGGCCGCATGGGATGCATCGCCGCAGCCGAGGTGATCGGCCACTACGGCGCCCGCCCCGAGGCGGATGTGATGGCGCTGTTCAAGGCCGAAGGGCTGGTCTGACAGCCGGCCTGTCCGGGCTTCATCTTGCCCGAAATACTCCGGGGGTGAATTGGGCCGCAGGCCCAAGAGGGGGCAGCGCCCCCTTGCGCCGCGCGCCTGCGCGGCGCCCGGTCTCAGCCGACCGCCGCCTTTTGCTTTGACAGCTGTACCATCAGGATGCCCGCCGCGATCACGACGACGCCAACCACATCCAGAGCCCCCAGTTTTTCGCCCAGCAGGGCCGCGGCGATCGCGACGCCGAAAAACGGGTTGAGAAAGTGGAAGGTCGCGGCCTTTACCGCGCCGATCTCGCCCACAAGCGTGAACCAGACCCAGGTCGCCGCCAGCCCCGGCACCAATGTCGTGTAAGCGAACGCCACGACCAATTGCCACGTCCAGTCCACCGTGATCGTTTCCGTCAACGCCGAGGCCACGGCCAGGCACCCAGCGCCCACGAACATCTGAAGCCCGACGACCATCATCACGTTGCCACCCGCCGACGCCCCGCGCACAGACAGCGTCGCCACGGTCAGCGCCGCCGCCCCGAGGATACACAGCAGCAGCCCCGCCCGGTCGACCCCGGCTTCGAGCCGCGCGCCCATGATCAGGGTCACGCCGACGACGCCCAGCACAAGGCCCGCGACCCCGATCCACGGCAGCCTGTCCCGAAACAGCGCCCAGCCCGCAAACGCCACCATCAAAGGCATGGTCGACGCGATGATCGAGGCCAGCGATGCCTCGACCCATTGCATGGCCACGAAATTCAGCCCCAGATACAGCGCGTTCTGGCAGATCCCGAAGATGATCGTCGCGCGCCATTGCCCACGCGTCAGCCGAAACGTTTGCCCCAGCATCAAGGCGATTGCCACGCCCAGAACGCCGGACAGGAAAAACCGCAAAGACAGCGAGGCAAGGGGCGGCGCGTGGGCGACAATGACCCGCGCCGAGGTAAAGGCGCTCGACCACATCAGCGCAAAGGCCAGCCCCAGAAGTATCGCCCGGATGTTCATGTCCGCCCCTCGCCCGTTTCGTGCCTTCCTTAGACACGGGGACGCGGGGGGATGCAATCACCTGTCAGCCAAAGCGGGATTGGGCTTTTTCCAGCGCCTCGGACAGATTCTTCCACGCCGCGTCCATCCCGGCCCGCATGTCGCTCCAGGCCGCTTCGCCGGATTTATGAGTGTCCTCGATCCGCTGTTCCAGCGCGTCGCGCTTGCCGCGCAGATCGTGCAATGTCTCGCGATAGGCCAGTTCGCCATCCGCCGAAGCTTCGCGGGCGCGGGCCTCAAGCTTGTCGATCTCGGCATTCCATTGATCCAGCTGCGCCTTGGCTTTTTGGATATAGGCATCCCGTTCTGACATCGTTGCCCTCCTTTCTGTAGTGACTTGCACAACATGACGTGGAGGTCGGGGCGGCCGAATTTAAGGCAGGAGGGCTGACAATTCCGCGAAACCCATTGATTTAAAATACAAAAGGCCGCCCAATCGGACGGCCCCTTGCACTAAAACCAGGTCGGATCAGCCGTTCACGCTGTCCTTGAGAGCCTTCGCGATGGTCATCTTCACCACCTTGTCGGCCTCTTTCTTGATCTGCTCGCCGGTGGCGGGGTTGCGCACCATACGCTCGGGGCGTTCGCGGCAGTAGATCTTGCCGACGCCCGGCAGGGTCACGGCGCCGCCGGCCGAAACCTCGCGGGTGATGATCGCGATGATGGCGTCGAGCGCGCCCGAAGCGGTTTTCTTGTCACTGCCCATTTCATCGGCCAGAGCGGCAACGAGCTGGGTTTTGGTCATCGGTTTTGCCATGTTTGGTCTCCTTATCATGCCCGATCTCTAGGGCCTCTCCCGCCATATTTAACGGCATGTGGTGGTTAAACACAACGATTAGTGGGGCTTTGCAAGGGAAAATCGCCGATTTTGCGGATTTTTCCCGAGGTTAGAGAAAGGCCGTTTCGTCAAAACTGCGCAACTTGCGGCTGTGAATGCGCTCCAACGGCATGTCGCGCAACCGTTCCATGGCCCGAATCCCGATCATCAGGTGCCGGGCGACCTGCGTTTTATAGAAATCGCTGGCCATTCCGGGCAGCTTCAACTCGCCATGCAGCGGCTTGTCGGACACGCACAAGAGCGTGCCATACGGCACCCGGAACCGGAACCCGTTGGCCGCGATCGTCGCGCTTTCCATGTCCAGCGCGATGGCGCGGGACTGCGACAGCCGCTGCACCGGCCCCTGCTGATCGCGCAGTTCCCAGTTGCGGTTGTCGACGCTGGCCACCGTCCCCGTCCGCATGATCCGCTTCAGGTCATAGCCATCGAGCGCGGTTTCCTCGGCCACCGCGCGTTCCAGCGCGATCTGGATTTCCGCCAGCGCGGGCACCGGCACCCAGACCGGCAGATCGTCGTCCAGCACCTTGTCCTCGCGCAGGTAGGCATGGGCCAGCACGAAATCGCCCAGCGACTGCGAATTGCGCAGCCCGGCGCAGTGACCCACCATGATCCAGGCATGCGGACGCAGAACAGCGATATGATCGGTCGCGGTCTTCGCGTTTGACGGCCCCACACCGATATTGACCAGCGTGATACCTTCGCCGTTCGCGCGCTTGAGGTGATAGGTCGGCATCTGCGGCATCTTCGCGGGCACATTCAATGGCGCGGTCGGGTCCGTGATCATGGCGTTCCCCGTGCCCACGAAGGCGGTATACCCGCTATCGGGATCGGCCAGCGCCGCACGGGCGAAGGTTTCGAACTCTTCGACATAGAACTGGTAGTTGGTGAACAGCACGTGGTTCTGGAAATGCGCGGGGTCCGTGGCGGTGTAATGCGCCAGTCGCGCCAGGCTGTAATCCACCCGCTGCGCGGTGAAGGGCGCCAACGGTTCCGCCCCGTCCGGCCCGGCCTTGTAGATGCCGTTGACGATGTCGTCGTTCGTCGTCGACAGGTCCGGCACGTCGAAAATGTCACGCAGGGTGAAATCCGCCGCGCCCTCGTGCGGGACGGTCATGTCGGCGCGGCTCGCCACGGCGAAATGCACCGGCATAGGGGTGTCCGACAAGCCGATCTGCACCGGCTGGCCATGGTTCTGAACCAGCAGGCCGATCTGCTGCTCGAGGTAGTTCCGAAACAGGTCGGGCCGCGTGATCGTCGCCGCATGCGTCCCCGGCGACGAGACATGGCCGAAACTCAGCCGGCTGTCGATCTGGGCATAGGATCGGGTGGTGATGCGTATCTCGGGGTAAAAGGCCCGCACCCGGTGCGCGGGCGGGCGGCCTTCCACCGCGGCGGTGAACGCCTCGCACAGATACCCCGTGGCCTGGTCATACAGCGCGATCAGCCGCGCCACCGCCGCCTTCGGGTCGGTGAACAACTCGGCCGCGGGCGCGTCCGGGGTTTCGATGTCGATAGGTGGCGTCACCGGGGGATCCTTCCTGCATTTTCACCACTGGAACAGGTCGCGCCGGCAAGATCAACTTTGATGTCAGGCGTTGACCGCCCCAGCGCGACACCGGAAGGTCTGGGTCATTCGCAAGGGGAGTTTGGCGATGGATTACGAAACGGTCGACGCACAGCAGTTCGGCGCGGGCTTGCGCGGTATCGGGTTGAACCTGCTGGTGCGCGATGTGCCGGCCCAGGCCGATTTCCTGCGCGATGTCTTTGGCATGGGCGCGCATCGCGTCAGCGCCGATTTCGCCATCCTGACCTATGGCGACCAGGTCATGCAGATCCACGCCGACGGAACCTATCACAGCCACCCGCTGCTGGGCCTTCTGCCGGAAAGCCCGCCGCGCGGCGCTGGCATCGAAATCCGCCTGTACGATACCGATCCCGACGCCGCAGCGGCCCGTGCCACCGCGCGGGGCGCGATGATCCTGCAGCCACCCACCGACAAACCCCATGGGCTGCGCGAAACATGTATCCTGTGCGACAACGGCTACGCCTGGATCGCCAGCCTGCCCAAACCTGAATTCAGACAAGGAACCTGAGATATGACCGTGACGAACCTCAAACCGAACATGGATCACTGGCAGGAGCGCGTGGACCTTGCCGCCGCGTTCCGCTGGACCGCCCGGCTCAACATGCACGAGGCGGTCGCCAACCATTTCAGCCTGGCCATCAACGACGACGGCACGCGGTTCCTGATGAATCCCAACCAGATGCACTTTTCCCGCATCCGCGCATCCGACCTGATTGTGGTCGATGCCAACGACCCCGAAACGCTTGAGGGGCCGAACGCACCCGATCCGACGGCCTGGGGCCTGCACGGCGGCATTCACCGCCACTGCCCGCATGCGCGCTGCGCGATGCATGTGCATTCGATCCACGCGACCGTTCTGGCCTCGCTCGCCGACAGCCGCCTGCCCCCGATCGACCAGAACTGCGCGACCTTCTTCAACCGCTACGTGATCGACGACGGCTATGGCGGGCTGGCCTTCGAGGACGAGGGCGAACGTTGCGCGCGCCTTTTCGACGACCCGAAGAAAAAAGTGATGATCATGGGCAATCACGGCGTGTTGGTGATCGGCCAGACCGTCGCGGAAACCTTCAACCGGATGTATTATTTCGAACGCGCGGCCGAAACCTATATCCGCGCGCTGCAAACCGGCCAGCCCCTGCGCGTGCTGTCGGACGAGATCGCCGAAAAGACGGCGCAGGAACTGGAAACCTACCCCGAACAGGACGAACGGCACCTGGCCGAACTCAAGGCGATCCTCGACGACGAGGGCTCGACCTACGCAAGCTGATACTGCGCGGCCCTGACGTGACGGAACGTTCCCCTGCCATCCGGCGCGGGGCGGCGTTAGGGTCTGGCGGAACGACTCATCAGGAGGGGAACAGACATGAGCGATGATATCGTCATCCTGGGCGGGGCACGCACCGCCATCGGCACATTCGGCGGCAGCCTGGCCGGCACACCGCCCATCGAAACCGCGACCGTGGCCGCAAAGGCCGCGATGGAGCGCGCCGGCGTCGAAGGCGGGCAGATCGGGCATGTGGTGTTCGGCCACGTGATCAACACCGAACCGCGCGACATGTACCTGTCGCGCGTCGCTGCGATCCAGGCCGGCATCCCCGACACCACGCCCGCGATGAACGTCAACCGCCTGTGCGGTTCGGGCGCGCAGGCCATCGTGTCGGCCACCCAGTCGCTAATGCTGGGCGACGCCGATTTCGCCCTGGCCGGCGGCGCCGAGGCGATGTCGCGCAGCCCCTACATCATCCAGGACCAGCGCTGGGGCGCGAAAATGGGTGATATCAAGACGTTGGACATGATGCTGGGCGCGTTGAACTGCCCCTTCGGCACCGGGCACATGGGCGTCACGGCGGAAAACGTGGCCGCCGAGCACGGCATCACGCGCGACGATCAGGACGCTTTCGCCCTGGAAAGCCAGAAACGCGCCGCCGCGGCTATCGAAGCCGGGTACTTCAAGGACCAGATCGTGCCTGTCGAGGTGAAGGTCAAACGAGATATGGTGGCTTTCGACACGGATGAGCATCCGAAGGCGACGACGGTCGAAGCGCTTGCGGGGCTGCGGCCGGTGTTCAAGAAGGACGGCAGCGTGACCGCGGGCAATGCCAGCGGCATCAATGACGGCGCCGCGGCCATCGTGCTGGCGCGTGCGGGTGCGGCGGAAAAGGCGGGGCTCAACCCGAAATTCCGCGTTCTCGGCTATGCCCATGCAGGCGTGCGCCCCGAAGTGATGGGGATCGGCCCGGTCCCGGCTGTCGAGAACCTGCTGGCGCGTACCGGATTGAAAATAAACGACTTCGACGTGATCGAGTCGAACGAAGCCTTTGCCGCGCAGGCGGTTGCGGTGAACAACGGGCTGGGTCTCGACCCGTCCAAGGTGAACCCCAATGGCGGCGCAATCGCACTGGGCCACCCGGTCGGCGCGACGGGCTGCATCATCACCGTCAAGGCCATGTACGAACTGGAGCGGATCGGCGGCAAGAAGGCCCTCATCACCATGTGCATCGGCGGCGGGCAGGGCATCGCGCTGGCGATCGAACGGATGTGATCTGATACGCGCGCGGCGTTAACCGCGCGGTCGGGGCGCGAAACTGCGCGGTTCCTGACGAAACATGAACGGAAACCGCGCGGTTCGGGTCTCCAACCGCGCGGTTTTTTCATGCCCCGACGGCCAACCGGAAGCGCCGGGCGACAGGCGGCGGTATCATGATACCACCGCCCGTCAGAACCGCGCGGTCAGCCGTCAATACCGCGCAGTCGTTAACCGGCCAGAGACGCACATTCCCCGGCCCGGCTTAACGCCATTTTCACCATGACCACGGAACCTGCCCCGACCCCTGACAGGGGCCAAGTCGGACGGAGACCGGGCATGAGCCTTGCCAACAAACTGGCCGAAGAACGCCGCGCGCGTCTGGCGGCGGAACGGCTGCTCGAACTGAAGCAGGCCGAGCTGTTCGCGGCCAACCGCAAGCTGGGCCAGCACGCCAGGCAATTGTCCGAAGAGATCGTGGAAACCCGCGCGCAGGTCGAAACCTACCGCGACGAAAACCAGCGCGTGAAATCCGATCTCACGCAGGCACGCCAGCAGGTCGAGATCGCCGAACGCCGTTTGTGGCTGTCGATCGAAACGATCCAGGACGGGTTCGCCTTTTTCGATGCCGACAACCGGATGATCGCCGCCAACAATGCCTATGTCGGGTTCTTCGACGGGCTGGAAGAGGTGCGGCCGGGCACCACCTATCCGCGGCTGCTGCAACTGCTTACCGAAGAGGGGATCGTCAATATCGGCGACATGACCCCGGCAGACTGGCGCGCGATGATGATGGCACGCTGGCAATCGCCCACGCCCGAACCCTTTGTCATGCGCAGCTACAACGACCAGTACATCAAGCTGATCGACCAGCGCGGGCATGGCGGCGACGTGGTCAGCCTGGCGCTGAACATTACCGCGACAGTGCGCTACGAATCCGAACTGCGCGAGGCGCGCAAGGTGGCCGAGGCGGCAAACCGCGCCAAATCGGCCTTTCTTGCCAATATGAGCCACGAAATCCGCACGCCCATGAACGGTGTCGTCGGCATGGCCGAATTGCTGGCCGACACCGCACTGAGCGAGGAACAGATGCTTTACGTCGACACGATCCGCAACTCTGGCGAAGCGTTGCTGGTGATCATCAACGACGTTCTGGACTATTCCAAGATCGAGGCGGAAAAGCTGTCTCTGCATCCCGAACCTTTCGATCTGGAACGCAGTATCCACGAGTTGGCGATGCTGCTGCAGCCCGGCGCCCGCGAAAAGGGCCTGGATATCCTGGTGGATTACGACCTGTTTCTGCCGACCGTGTTCATGGGCGATCCCGGCCGTGTCCGGCAGGTTCTGACCAACCTGATGGGAAACGCCGTGAAATTCACGACTGCCGGTCATGTGCTGGTGCGCGTGGCCGGCATCGCGGACGAGGCCGGCGCATGTCACCTGCACGTGACGGTCGAGGATACCGGCATCGGCATCCCCGAGGACAAGATCGAGCACGTCTTCGGCGAATTCAACCAGGTCGAAAGCGAACAGAACCGCCAGTTCGAAGGCACCGGGCTGGGGCTGGCGATTTCGCGGCGGCTGATCGAGCTGATGGGCGGGACGATCTGGGTGGACAGCAAGGAAGGCGAAGGAACGGCTTTCGGGTTCCGCATCACCCTGCCCCTTGCCGAGGCGCAACCCGACGCCCCCGCCCTGCCCCGCGACTTGCGCCGGGTGCTGATCGTGGACGACCTGGAAGTGAACCGCCGTATCCTGGAAAAGCAGATGTCGGCGCTTGGGGTTTCATGTTCCGTCTGCAGCACCGGGGCCGAGGCACTGGCCGCCCTGGATGACGCGATCGACCTGGTGATGAGCGATCACAACATGCCGGACATGGACGGGATGGAGCTGGCCGCCGCGATCCGCGAAACCGGCAGCAGCGTTCCGATCATGATCCTGAGCTCCAATCCGGGTGTGGCAGACCTGGACCCTGCTCGGGGTATGGTGCAGGCCGTTCTGCCGAAACCGACCCCGCGCGCGCAGCTTTTCGCGCGGCTGCAGGATATGGGAATGGCGCCCGCAAGCGCGGATCAAGCGGACGGCCCGGACGGATCGGAATTGGTGCCGGCGCAGACTGCCACCGCACGCGCGATGCGCATTCTGGCCGCCGAGGATAACAGGACCAACCAGCTTGTGTTCCGCAAGATGGTGCAGGAGTTGGACATCGACCTGGAATTCGCCGCCAACGGGATCGAGGCTGTCGCCGCGTTCAGCCGGTTTTCACCCGACATCGTGTTCATGGACATCTCGATGCCGAAAATGGACGGCAAGGCAGCTACCGCCGAAATCCGCAAGCAGCCGGGTGGCGACGTGCCGATCGTTGCGATGACGGCCCATGCAATGGAAGGCGACCGCGAGGCGATACTTGCCGCCGGGCTGGACGGCTATCTGACCAAACCGCTGCGCAAGGCAGCCATATGGGACATGATCGGCACCTATTGTCCCGGCGGTGTGCGCGATCCGGGAACAGGCACCCAACCGCCGCAAGCCGCCGCAGAATGACGGGGGCAGCCTGGCTCAGGCGGCTTTTTCGGCGGCTTCGGCGCTGCGGATGAACACCGGTTTGTCGTCGTCGGACAGGTCCGGCTGCCAGGCATAGCCGCCAAGGTCGAAATCGCGCAGCGCCGCGGGATCGGTCAGGCGGTTTTCGATGATGAACCGCGCCATCGAGCCGCGCGCGCGCTTGGCGTAGAAGCTGACGATCTTGGGGCCGCCGGGCTTGTCCTCCATGAAGACGGGGGTGATGACGCGCGGCCTGAGCGCGGACAGATCGACCGCGCCGAAATATTCCTGGCTGGCGCAGTTCACCAGCACTTCGGCGCCCACCGCCGCGGCACGGTCGTTGATCGCCCGGGCGATGCGGTCGCCCCAGTAGTCATAAAGCGTCTTGCCCCGGTCGGTTTTCAGGCGGCTGCCCATTTCCAGCCGGTAGGGTTCGATCGCGTCGAGCGGACGAAGGATGCCGTAAAGCCCCGACAGGATGCCGAAATGATCCTGCGCCCAGCGCATCGCGTCGGCATCGAGCGTCTCCGCCTCGAACCCCTGGTAGGTGTCGCCGGCAAAGGCGTAGACGGCGGGCTTGGCCTCCATCCCGCCAAATTCGCGGAACCGGTCGGCGTTCAGTTTCGCCAGGTTTTCGCTGATATGCATAAGCTTTTGCAGATCGCCCACCGACAGGCCCCGCGCCACCTGCGCAAGATCGCGCGCGGCGTCGGTGAATTCGGGTGTCGTGGCCTCGACCCCGCCGATCGGCGACATGTCGAGTTTCTTGGCAGGCGATACGACGACGAACATGGATACCTCCGGTGGTTTCGGATCAGGGCGATACTTAGTCCGCCATGCGCAGGACGTCCAGAAAGGCGGGGCCGAAGCGTTCGGCGCGGCGGTCGCCCAGGATGCGGGTCAGGGCCTGTTCGTCATCGGGACGCATCTGGGCCAGCTTTGCCAGTTGCGAGGACGAACACGAGATCGGCTTGTCCGTGCCGTCGGGGCCCCGGATCAGGTCGGCCTGCGCGGCGAGCAGACGGTCATAGACGGTACCCGCGCCGCGCCCGGCCAGTTTCATGCGCGCGGGGTGCATGCCCTCGGCCGCGCCGGTGATGATTTCCAGGAATTCCGCGCCGTAACGGTCGAGCTTTTTCGCGCCCACACCGCCGATACGCGCCATCTGGTCGAGGTTGGCGGGGCGCTTTTCCGCCATCTCGATCAGGGTGCGGTCGTTGAAGATCATGTAGGCGGGCAGGCTGGCCGCCTCGGCCAGGGCGCGGCGTTTCGCCTTGAGCGCGGACAGAAGCGGCGCGTCCTCGTCGCTGACCAGCGCGCGCACGGCCGGGCGGCGTTCGGGTTTCGCCACGCTGTCGGCGCGCAGGGTGATCGACTGCTGGTCGCGCAGGATCGGCAGGGCCGCGTCGGTCATCGTCAGCGCACCGTGGCGGTCGGGATTGGGGCGGATCAGGTCATGGCCCATCATCTGCCGGAAGATCGCCTGCCACTGCGCGCGGCTGAATTCGCGCCCCACCCCGAAGGTGGGCAGGCTGTCATGGCCCTTTTCGCGCAGCTTGTCGGTCAGGTTGCCGGTCAGGATGTCGATCAGGTGGCCCGCGCCGAACCATTCCTCAGTGCGCAGGATCGCCGAGAGCGCCTTGCGAACGGCCTGCGTGCCGTCGAAGGTTTCCGGCGCCTGGTCGCACAGGTCGCAATGGCCGCAGGGTTCGGCCTCTTCCCCGAAGTAACGCAACAGGGTCTGGCGCCGGCAGCCCAGCGCCTCGGCCAGACCCAAAAGCGCGTTAAGCCGCGCGTGATCGGCCATGCGCCGTTCCGGCGGGGCCAACCCCTCGTCGATCTGGGACCGGCGCAGGCGGATGTCATCGGGCCCAAACAGGGTGAGCGTTTCAGCCGGCGCGCCATCGCGGCCGGCGCGGCCGATTTCCTGGTAATACGCCTCGATCGACTTGGGCAGGTCGGCATGGGCGACCCAGCGGATATCGGGTTTGTCCACGCCCATGCCGAAGGCCACGGTGGCGACGACGATCAGGCCGTCCTCGCGCGAGAACCGGGTTTCGACGGCGCGGCGGTCGCCCGGCTCCATCCCGCCGTGATAGGCGCAGGCATTGTGCCCGGCCTCGGCCAGGGCGTCGGCCAGCGTTTCGGTCTTGGCACGCGTGCCGCAATAGACGATCCCCGACTGCCCCTTGCGCGCGGCGGCAAAGGACAGGATCTGCTGGCGCGGGCCGTTCTTGGCGGCAAAGGCCAGGTGGATGTTGGGCCGGTCGAACCCGCGCAGGAAGGTGCAGGGCGGCTGACCGTCGAAAAGCCGCGTGACGATTTCATCGCGGGTTTCGGCGTCGGCGGTCGCGGTGAAGGCCGCCAGAGGCACATCCAGCGCGCGGCGCAATTCGCCGATGCGCAGGTAGTCGGGGCGGAAGTCATGGCCCCACTGGCTGACGCAATGGGCTTCGTCCACGGCGATCAGGCTGACGCCGATCCGCCGCAGCATTCCCAGCGCCGAGCCCGCCGCCAGCCGCTCGGGCGCGATGTAGAGAAGTTTCAGGCGCCCTTCGGACAGCGCCTGCCAGACCGCATCGGTTTCTTCCTCTGTATTGCCCGAGGTGAGCGCGCCGGCCTCGACCCCGGCTTCGCGCAGGGCGCGGACCTGGTCGCGCATCAGCGCGATGAGCGGCGAGATCACCACGGTCACACCATCGCGCATCAAGGCGGGCAACTGGAAACAGAGCGACTTGCCCCCGCCCGTCGGCATGATCGCCAGCACGTTTTCGCCCCGCGCGACGGCCTGAACGATGTCTTCCTGGCCGGGGCGGAAGGCATCGAATCCGAAAACGTCGCGCAAAAGGCCGCTGGCCGATGTCATGGGGAATCCTGCGGGATTGTCTATATCTGCTCTTGTTTGGGATATCCCATACCACAGCTAGCGGGATCAAGCCCCGCCAGGCGTTTTCGCGGATTTAGACGGACCGCGCCTCAGCGCAGCAGAAGTTCGGGCAGAATGTAGTCGCGCAGCGAGATGATGATGATGAACAGGACCAGCGGCGCCAGGTCGAGCGGCCTTGTATCGGGCAGGATCCGGCGGATCGGCGTGTAGATCGGTTCGAGCAGGCGGTTCAGGCCATACCAGATCTGCGCCACGAATTGCTGATTGAGGTTGAGAACCTGGAAATTGATCAGCCAGCTCATGATGATATGGGCCAGAAGGATGAAGAACATCACATCGAGGATGAGGGCCAGCGGGCCGTAAATCGCCATCATTTGCGCAAAACCTTTCTTTCGTCGCGCAAGAGGTAAGCGCGCGCGCCATGAAGGGCAAGGGTTGCCGCACCGTCGCGCTTGACCTTTCGCCCCGCGCGCGGCACCCCGCCGCAAAAGACAAGAGGCCGCGATGTATCCGTTTATCCGCCTTGCCGCGCAGGTCATGCGCGCGCGCAGATTGCCCGACCTGCCGCTGGACGGGGTGCATGTGTCGCATCACGTCTGCCTGCCCTGGGATCTCGACCCGTTCATGGAGTTGAACAACGGGCGCACGCTGACGCTCTATGACCTGGGGCGTATTCCGCTGGCGCACCGGGTGGGGCTGATCACGATGCTGCGCGACAACCGGTGGGGCCTGACGATGGCCGGCGCCTGTGTGCGGTACCGCCGCCGGGTGCGGCTGTTCGAACGGATCGAGATGCGCAGCCGGGCGCTGTGCTGGGACGGGCGGTTCGTATATCTGGAACAGTCGATGTGGCGGCGCGACGGGCAATGCGCTGGCCATATCCTGTATCGTGCGGCGGTGACCGACCAGGATGGCATCGTCGGCACCGACCGTGTGCTTGCGGCCCTCGGTCAGGCCGGCGCGACGCGCCCGATCCCCGACTGGGTGGCCAAGTGGATCGCCGCCGAGGACGCCCGCCCCTGGCCCCCCATGCAGGACTGAGCGGTCAAGGATTGTCTTGCCAGCGTCATGCTTTGGCTGTCTTATCCCGGAAAACGGGGGGAGAGCGGGCATGGCGGCACCATCGCAACGCAAGCGCATCTGGGGATGGTATTTCTTTGACTGGGCAAGCCAGCCCTACAACACGCTGCTGATCACCTTCATCTTCGCGCCCTATGTCAAGGAGCTGATCGGGGACGGGGCGGCGGCGCAATCGGCCTGGGGGTTCGGCATCGGGGCGGCGGGGTTCGTCATCGCGATACTGGCGCCGATCCTTGGCGCGTTGTCCGATCTGTCGGGCAACAGGCTGCGCTGGATATGGTTCTTTTCGCTGCTCTACATCGTCGGCGCCTATTGCCTTTGGTGGGCCGTGCCGGGCGATTTCAACCTGTACCTGATCCTGTTTTCCTTTGCGATCGGGATGATCGGGATGGAGTTCACCACGATTTTCACCAACTCGATGTTGCCTGACCTTGGCCCCAAGGACCAGATCGGGCGGATTTCCGGCAACGGCTGGGCCTTCGGCTATGCCGGGGGGCTGGTGGCGCTGGTGATCATGCTGCTTCTGCTGGCCGAAAGCGCCGATACCGGCAAGACCTTCATCGGGCTGGACCCGATCCTGGGGCTGGATGCAGCCACCCGCGAAGGCACCCGTGCGGTGGGCCCGCTGACGGCCATCTGGTACACGGTGTTCATGATCCCGTTCTTCCTGTGGGTGCGCGACCCCAAGCCGACCCGCCCGCCGAAAGGCGCGCTGAAAAAGGCCTTGGGCGAGGTCGTCACGACGGTGCGGGCGCTGCCTTCGAAGCCGTCGCTATTCGCTTATCTGGGCAGTTCGATGTTCTACCGGGACGCGTTGAACGGGATGTATGTGTTCGGCGGCATCTATGCCGCAGGCGTGCTGGAATGGTCGGTCGTCGACACCGGCATCTTCGGGATCATCGCGATCATCACGGGCGCGGTCTTTGCCATGATCGGCGGGCGCGCGGACCAGGCCTTCGGGCCCAAGCCGGTGATCACGGTCTGCATCCTGGTGCTGAGCTTTGTGGCGATCTCGATCGTGTTCATCTCACGCGAGAGCGTTTACGGCATTGCGGTGGGGCCGGAGTCGTCGCTGCCCGACATCGCGTTCTACGTGATGGGGGCGCTGATCGGGGCGGCGGGCGGTGTCATCCAGGCAGCCAGCCGCACCATGATGGTGCGTCAGGCCGACCCAGAGCGCATGACCGAGGCCTTCGGGCTTTATGCACTGGCGGGCAAGGCGACATCGTTCCTGGCCCCCACCGCCATCGGGATCGCCACCGCCATGACCGGCAGCCAGCAGTTGGGCGTAACCCCGCTGATCGCCCTTTTCCTGATCGGGTTGTTCCTGCTACGCTGGGTGAAACCGGAAGGAGATCACGGCACATGGTCCGACGCGCAGCCCTTGCAGCCCTCTGCCTGACGCTGGCCGCCTGCGGCAGCCGCACCACTACCGACGATTACGACGGAACCTCGGCTGCGGCGCCACGGGTTTCCACGCAGCAGGCCATCCCCGCCGCGATGCGCGGGGTCGAGGCCAAGCAGCTTTTCGGCGCCGCCCCGCGCGGGTCGTCACAAGCACCCGAGCCCTTTGGCGGCTACGCCAAGGGCTGTCTTGCGGGGGGTGCGCAATTGCCCGAAACCGGACCGACCTGGCAGGCCATGCGGCTGAGCCGCAACCGCAACTGGGGCCATCCCGAAGCCATCGGGTTCATCCGGGATCTGTCGGCCAAGGCGGCGCAGCAGCCGGGGTGGAACGGGCTCTATATCGGTGACATCAGCCAGCCGCGCGGCGGCCCGATGCTGACCGGGCACCGCAGCCACCAGATCGGCATGGATATCGACATCTGGATGCGCCCCGCCGACCGCCTGAACCTGAGCGCCGGCGAGCGCGAGAATATCTCGTCGATCTCGATGCGGCGGGCGAACGGGGCCTATGTGAACGGCCAATGGACCCGTGCCCATCACGAAATCATCAAGGCCGCCGCGAAAGACCCGCGCGTGGCGCGGATTTTCGTCTTTCCCGGCGCCAAGGTTCAGATGTGCGACGATGAAAAGGGCGACCGCGCCTGGCTGCGCAAGGTGCGGCCCTGGTGGGGGCATCATTACCATTTCCATGTGCGGCTGAACTGCCCCAGGGGCGCCCGCGGTTGCGTCGACCAGGATACGCCGCCTGCCGGGGACGGCTGCGCCGATGCCCGCCAATGGCAGCGCAACATCCTGAACCCGCCGCCGCCCGACCCGAACGCACCCAAACCCAAGCCACGCCGCGAATACACGCTGGCCGATCTGCCCAATCAATGCGTTTCGGTCCTGCGCGCGCCCTGATCGCGGCGCTGGCCACGATCGGTGCGACGACTGCGACCGCCGACGGGCCGAAGGCGCGGTTCCTGTCACACTACACCTGGGAGGCCGACGCGGACGGGTTCGGCGGCCTGTCCGGGCTGGAAATGTCGGACGATGGCATGGCGCTGACCGCGATTTCGGATCGCGGGCTGATCCTGACCGCCGACCTGACCCGCGAGGGCGACCGGATCACGGGCGTCACGCTGACCGGCATGGACGAGATCGCCACCCGCGCGGCCGGCCGCCTGCCGGACGACACCCGGGATGCCGAGGGGCTGGCAATCGCGCCGGACGGGACGATTTTCATCAGCTACGAGGGCGAGCCGATGATCGCCCGCCTGCCCCCCGCGCCCGAAGCCGCGGGAACACTGCCCCTGCATCCCGAATTGCAGGTGGTCCAGCACAATTCGGGGATGGAGGCGCTGGCCATTGACGGCGAGGGGCGGCTTTTCACCCTGCCGGAACGGTCGGGCGAATACGGGCGGCCTTTTCCGGTCTGGATGTTCACCGCCCCGCGCTGGCAGATGGTCGCGCGGCTGGAACGGCATCCCGATTACCTGCCCGTGGGGGCCGATTTCGGGCCGGACGGCTGGCTCTATATCCTGGAACGCGGGTTCAACGGGATCGGGTTCCGCAGCCGCTTGCGCCGTATCGAACCGCTGAAAGGCGGCATACAGGCGGGCGAGGTTCTGATGAGTTCGGCCATCCTGGCACATGACAACCTCGAAGGGATCTCGGTCTGGCGGGATGGCGAAGGGCGGATACGGCTGAGCATGATCTCGGACGACAATTTCCGCAGGCTGCAACGGACCGAGATCGTGGAATACGTGATCGACAAACCCTTGCAATAAGGGCGCACAGGGCGTAAACGCGGCGCGTCCTGCGGTTTGCAGGGCCAAGTCTCCGCAACCTTGTAAAAACGGATCACAGATATGACCCGCACCCATCTTCCCGGCATTATTGCCATGGCCGCGATCGTCGTGGCCTCGAACATCCTTGTTCAGTTCCTGTTCGGCCAATGGCTGACCTGGGGCGCATTCACCTATCCGCTGGCTTTCCTTGTCACCGACGTAATGAACCGCGTCTACGGTGTGCAGGCCGCGCGCAAGGTGGTGGCCGCCGGGTTCGTGGTGGGCGTGATCTGTTCGCTCATCGGCACCCAGATCATGCTGCAGGGCGACGGATACACCTATCCGGCGGTCACGCTGCGCATTGCCATCGGATCGGGCCTGGCCTTTCTGACCGCGCAAATGATGGACATCGCCGTGTTCGACCGCCTGCGCGAGGGAAAGTGGTGGCGCGCGCCGCTGGCCTCGACCCTTGTGGGGTCGTCGCTCGATACGGCGCTGTTCTTTACCATCGCGTTCTCGGCCTCGATGACCTGGCTTGAGCCGGGCAACGACGTGTCCTGGGCGGGCGAGACCCTGCCGCTGCTTGGCATGGGCCCGATGGTGCCGCTTTGGGTGTCGCTGGCGGTGGCCGACTGGCTGGTGAAACTTTCGCTCGCTATTTTGGCACTTGTACCCTTCCGCATCATCGTGGGGGCGCTTATCCCCCGGACCACATGATTTTGTTTTGACATACCCGATTTCTGTGGCAGGCTGACCTTACGGTTCAACAGCAGAAAGGAGGTGCTCTAGTGTCTAATGGGATAATGGAGAGAGGTGTCGGAACAGTTCAGGAGATGCGCAACTGAGGCAGCCCTCGGGTGCGAAGACCCTGAATTGGTGGTGACCTAACCGAGACCACCTCCGAATTCTGTGGGGGCCGTCCGTACCGTCGGGCGGCCCTTTCCGTTGGCTGGCTGCCCGCGGCAAGCTGCGATAGGATGAGGCCATGCTGCGCATCACCGACGACATCGCCATCGAGGACTGGGAGCTGACCGAGCAGTTCATCCGCGCCAGCGGGCCTGGCGGGCAGAACGTCAACAAGGTCAGCACGGCGGTGGAGTTGCGTTTCGAGGCCGAGCGTTCGCCCAACCTGCCGGGGCCGGTGAAATCACGGCTGAAACGTCTGGCCGGGCGCCGCTGGACCAAGGAAGGCGCGGTCGTCATCCAGGTGGACGAGACCCGCAGCCAGGCGCGCAACCGCGAAATCGCGCGCCAGCGCCTTGCCGAGCTGATCGAACAGGCCACCCGCAAGCCCAAGCGCCGCATCCCGACCCGCCCGACGCTGGGGTCGAAGAAGCGCCGCCTTGCCAGCAAGAAACAGCGCGGCGAGGTCAAGGCGCTACGGGGGCGGGTGGACCGCGAGGAGTGACGCGGCCAGAAAACGCCCCAACTGGCGCCCCTACCCCGCGCGTGTCAGTTCCAGGAACACGTCCTGCAAATCGGCCTCTTCGGTTTTGACGTCGCGGATGGAGATGCCGGCGTCATGCACGGCGGCCAGCACGTCCTCGGCCGAGGTTTCGGCGGCGCGGTAGGTGATGGCGATGGCGCCGTCGGGGCGGCGGTCGACCTCCATCCCCTTGCCGCTGGGCAGGGTGTCGGCCTCGCTGGCGGGGTGGATGACCATCGTCTTGGCGTCGATCCGGCCAAGCAGGTTGGCAGTGCTATCCTGGGCCACCTTTTCGCCGTGGTTGATGATGGCGATTTCGTCGCACATCTCTTCGGCCTCTTCGAGGTAGTGGGTGGTCAGGATGATCGTCATGCCCTGTTCGTTCAGCTTGCGCACGTTCGACCACAGCATCTGGCGCAGTTCGATATCGACCCCGGCTGTGGGTTCGTCCAGCACGAGGATCTGCGGCGAATGCACCAGCGCCTTGGCCAGCAAAAGCCGCCGGCGCATGCCCCCGCTGAGCGTGCGGGCATAGGCGTTGGCCTTGTCCGACAGTCCAACCAGCTCAAGTATCTCGTCCGAGCGGCGCTGCGATTTCGGCACGCCGTAAAGCCCGGCCTGCACCTCGAGCGCAGCGCGCGGGGTGAAGAACGGATCGAGGTTCAATTCCTGCGGCATCACCCCGATGGCGGCGCGCGACTGGCGCGGGTTCACGTCCTGGTCGAACCCCCAGATTCGCACCCGGCCGGAGCTTTTCACCACCAGCCCGGCAAGGATGTTGATCAGCGTCGACTTTCCCGCGCCGTTCGGCCCCAGAAGCCCGAAAACCGAGCCCTCGGGAATCGCGAGGTCGATGCCTTTCAGCGCGTCCTTGGGCCCGGTGCCCTTTTGCCCGGCATAGGTTTTCCGCAAGCCTTCGATCTCGATCGCGTTCCCGCTCATGCCCCACTTGCCCCCGTTCGCTGCATCGCCCATAAGGGGCTAAACCATCAGCAGCCGAAAGGGAATGTCCCCGATGACGATCGACGCCCCGGAAACCAAGGTTGTGGACAGCTGGCGAATCGCCTGTGACGGTGGCGAAGGCGCGCTGGGCCACCCCCGTGTCTGGTTGCAGATCCCGCATGACACCGGCTTTGTCGAATGCCCCTATTGCGATGCGAAATACGTGCATCGCGATTTCGAGGGCAAGGTCTGAGCGCCCGGCGGACTTTCCTGAAACTCGCGGGCGCGGGCGCAATGGTCGGCGCGGCTTATGGCGGCGCGGGCCTGCTGCGCCGGATTTCCGCACCTTCGCTGACATATGAGCCGCTTCCCGGCATGCCGGGCTTTCGCCGCGTGGCCGGCGGGGCGGTGTCGTCCGGTGCGACGCCGTTCGTGGGGCTGGGCAGCGCGCCCACACCGGCGGTGGAACTGCCGGATATCTGCACGGCGCTGTTCGCGCCCGACAGGCCGGCGGATGCCGTGCCGATCGCCTATTTCTCGGACCCGCGCTGCGTGAACTGCCGCAAGGTCAGCCCGATCCTGGCCGAGATGGACGCAGGCCCGGGCGTGCATGTCACCTGGCATGAATGGCCGATCCTGGGCCCGATGTCGGAACGCGCCGCCCGTGCCACGCTGGCCGCGGAACGGCAGGGCGCGAGGGCTGCTTTTCACACGCGGCTGATGGGGGCGGCGTTGCTGCCGACCGACAGCTATCTTGCGCGGCTGGCCGACGAGCTGGGCATCGATTCCACCCGCCTGCTGGCGGATATGTCCGACCCGGAGATCGACCGCAGATTCGTACGGACCGTGGCGCTGGCGCGGACCTTCGGGTTCGCGGGCACGCCCGCGCTGGTGATCGGTCGGACGGCGGTCCTGGGCCGGATGGATCGCGCGCAACTGCAGCGCCTGGTCGAGGCCGAGCGCCCGGATACCGGCCCGTTTCCCTGCCCCGTGGGCCGTTAAGCTGCTGGAAGCGCGCGGCGCTTCGTGGCAAGAACGGCGGACAATCACCGCGCGGAGGAAACACCCATGGCATTCGGCAAAGGCTGTCACCTGCACCTGATCGACGGATCGGCCTATATCTTTCGCGCCTACCACGCCCTGCCGCCGCTGACGCGCAAATCCGACGGGCTGCCGATCGGGGCGGTCAGCGGCTTTTGCAACATGTTGCAGCGCTATATCGACGGCAATGCCAACGGGTCGGATGCGCCGACCCATGTGGCGGTGATCTTTGACAAGGGCAGCCACACATTCCGCAACGACCTTTACGATCAGTACAAGGCCAATCGCGACGAGATGCCCGAAGACCTGCGCCCGCAGATCCCGCTGACCCGCCGCGCGACCGAAGCCTTCAACATCGCCTGCAAGGAAATCGAAGGGTTCGAGGCCGACGACATCATGGCGACGCTGGCTTGCCAGGCCCGCGACGCGGGCGGGCGGGTGACGATCCTGTCATCGGACAAGGATCTGATGCAGCTTGTGGGTGACGGGGTCGAAATGCTGGACCCGATGAAGAACCGCCGCATCGACCGCGAAGGCGTGATGGAAAAGTTCGGCGTGGGCCCGGAACGCGTGGTCGACGTGCAGGCGCTGGCGGGCGACAGCGTCGACAACATTCCCGGCGCACCCGGTATCGGCGTCAAGACCGCCGCGCTGCTGATCAACGAGTTCGGCAGCCTCGAAGAGTTGCTGGACCGCGCCGAAGAGATCAAGCAGCCCAAGCGCCGCCAGACATTGATCGAGAACCGCGCCCAGATCGAGCTGTCCAAGCAGCTTGTCCAGCTTGACCGCGACATGGCGCTGGATTTCACGCTGGACGATCTGGAAGTGCGCGACCCCGACCCCGACAAGCTGCTGGAATTCCTGGCCGAGATGGAGTTTCGCACGCTCAGCAAGCGGATCGCCGATGCGCTGCATGTCGAGGCGCCCGTCATCATGGACACCGATCCCGGCGGCACCGAGGTGGAAGGCCCCGCCGACCTGCCCTTTGCGCCCGAAACCTACGAACGCATCCGCGACATGGACGCCCTGCAGCGCTGGATCGACCGGATAAACGAGCGCGGCTATGTAGCATTCGACACCGAGACCACCGGGCTGAACGAGATGCAGGCCGATCTTGTGGGCATATCGCTGGCCGTCGATCCCGGCCAGGCCTGCTATGTCCCGCTGACCCACCGTGCGGGTGGGGCGGACGACCTGTTCGGCTCGGACGATCTGGCCGAGGGGCAACTGCCGCTCGACGACGTGCTTGCGGCGCTCAAGCCCGTTCTGGAAGACGAGGCGGTTCTGAAGATCGGCCAGAACATGAAATACGACGCCAAGATCCTGGCGCGGCATGGCGTGGCCATCGCCCCGATCGACGACACCATGCTGATGTCCTACGCGATGAATGCGGGGCTGCACGGGCATGGCATGGACGCGCTGGCCGAGCGTTATCTGGGTCACACGCCGATCCCGATCAAGGAATTGATCGGTTCGGGCAAGAGCCAGGTCACGTTCGACCGGGTGGATATCGACGAAGCCGTGAAATACGCCGCTGAAGACGCCGACATCACCCTGCGCCTGTGGCAGCGGTTCAAACCGCAATTGCACCAGAACCAGGTCACCACGGTCTACGAAACGCTGGAACGTCCGCTTGTTCCGGTGCTGGCGCAGATGGAAATGGCAGGCATCAAGGTCGACCGCGAGGTCTTGTCGCGCATGTCGAACGCGTTCGCGCAGAAGATGGCCCAGCTCGAGGACGAGATCCACGAACTGGCAGGCGAGAAATTCAACGTGGGCTCGCCCGCGCAGGTGGGCGAAATCCTGTTCGAGAAGATGGGGCTGGAAGGCGGCAAGAAGGGAAAGACCGGGAAGTATTCGACCCCCGCCGACGTGCTGGAAGACCTGGCCACCGAACACGACCTGCCCGCGCGAATCCTGGACTGGCGGCAGGTCAGCAAGCTAAAATCGACCTACACCGATGCGCTGCAGGATCACATCGACCCCGATACTGGCCGCGTGCACACGTCCTATGTGCAGACCGGCGCCAGCACCGGACGGCTGGCCTCGACCGATCCGAACCTGCAGAACATCCCCGTGCGCACCGAGGAAGGCCGCCGCATCCGCGAGGCATTCGTCGCCGAGCCCGGCAAGGTTCTGCTGAGCCTCGATTACAGCCAGATCGAGTTGCGCATCCTGGCCCATGTCGCGGGGATCGACGCGCTGAAGGCGGCATTCCGCGACGGGCAGGACATTCACGCAATGACTGCGTCGGAAATGTTCGACGTGCCGCTGGACGAGATGACGCCGGAAATCCGGCGGCAGGCGAAGGCGATCAATTTCGGCGTGATCTACGGCATTTCGGGCTTTGGCCTGGCGCGCAACCTGCGCATCCCGCGCGCAGAGGCGCAGGGATTCATTGACCGTTATTTCGAACGCTTCCCCGGCATCCGCGCCTACATGGACGACACCGTGAGCTTTGCCAAGGAACATGGCTTTGTTCAAACGCTGTTCGGGCGCAAGATTCATACGCCCGAGATCAACGCCAAGGGGCCGGGCGCGGGCTTTGCCAAGCGCGCGGCGATCAACGCGCCGATCCAGGGCACGGCAGCCGACGTGATCCGGCGCGCGATGGTGCGGATGCCGGACGCGATCGCGGGGCTGCCCGCAAAGATGCTGCTGCAGGTCCACGACGAATTGCTGTTCGAGGTCGACGAGGACGCCGCCGACAAGGTGACCGAGGTCGCGCGCGACATCATGGAAGGCGCAGCGGAGCCGGCGGTCAAGCTGGACGTGCCGCTGATCGTGGATGCGGGCCGTGGCGGCAACTGGGCCGAGGCGCATTAGGGCGCTTTTCGCGATGAAGGCCGGCAGACCTGAAAAGCGTCAGCCCCGCGCCAGGTGCGGTGCCATGATGCACAGCATCTCGAACATGATCGACACGCCCAGATAGGCGGTCGCGCCAGACGCATCGAAGGGCGGCGAAACCTCGACCAGGTCGGCGCCGACGATGTCGACGCCCGCCAGTTCACGCACGACCTGCAACGCCTGGAAGCTGTTCGGCCCGCCCACCTCGGGGGTGCCGGTGCCGGGGGCGAAGGCGGGGTCCACGAAATCGATGTCGTAGCTGAGATAGGTCGGCGCGCTGCCGACGATCTGGCGGGCCTCTTCCATCACGTCGGCCACACCGCGGGCGTGAAATTCTTCGACGGGGATCACGCGGATGCCCACGCTGTCGGCGAAATCGCGATCCTCTCGGTCATAGGCGGTGCCCCGGATGCCGATCTGGACGACGCGGGCCGGATCCAGCAATCCCTCTTCGACGGCCCGGCGGAACGGGGTGCCGTGGGTATACATCGTGCCGCCGAAATAGCTGTGGAACAGATCGGTGTGGCTGTCGAAATGCACCATGCCCAACGGTGCGTCGCCGGCCAGAGCGCGCAGAACCGGAAGCGACGTCAGATGATCGCCGCCCGCCGTCAGCGGCGTGATCCCCGCCACGCGCAACCTTTCGTAGAAGGCTGTGATGCGGTCCATCGATTCGGAGATATCGGCAGGGTTCGGCCCGACGTCGCCCAGATCGGCGCAATTCACCATCTCGAAGGGGCGCACACCCGTGACCCCATGTTCGGCGCGGATCATTGTCGAGGCGTCGCGCAACTGACGCGGCCCGTGGCGCGGGCCGGGGCGGTTGGTGGTGCCGCTGTCCCACGGCACGCCGACTAGGCCGATCTGAACCTCGGAAAACCGTGCGTCCTCCGGCGTTACGTGGGGCAGACGCATGAAGCTGGGCACACCGGCGAAGCGGGGCAGGTCGAACCCGCTGACGGGGCGAAAGAACGGATCGGAGGTCATGGGCGGCTTCCTTTGGCTGGTCCGGTGCATGGTGGCGGCGGCGGCGCGCCGCTGCAAGCGGGTTCAAGGGGGCGCTGCCCCCTCGCCCGTTCCGGGCTCACCCCCGGAGGTATTTGGGGCAAGATGAAGATCAGGCCGTGGGGCGGGCGTGACAGGTAACGGGGCCATCGCCCTGCGCCGCGATCCGGGCGATGGCGGCGGCGATGGGTTCATGGGCGACGGCCATGTGATGGGCATTGGCGTGAACCAGGGTTTGCGGGTCGGCCACCCAGGCGACGTGGCCGCGCCAGAACAGGAGGTCGCCGCGCTGGTAGCTGTCGCCGGGGGCGGCGGGGAAATGGGCCTCTTGCATGTCGCTGTCGCCGGGGCAGTCGATCCCGCAGGCGTGGCAGGCGATTTGCACCAGGCCGGAACAGTCGATCCCGAAGGCGGAGTTGCCCCCCCAAAGGTACGGGGTGCCGACGAGGCGTTCGGCGACGGCAACGGGGTCGTCTTCGTTCCGACCGATGGGCATCAGGTGGACAGACGGCACGAAGAGATCGCGCGCCTGATTGCCCGCCGTCCAGGCGATGCGGGACCAGCCATCGGCCTCGTCCAGCACCACAAGTGCAGACCCCATCGACAGGGGCGTGACATCGCCCGCGCTTTTCAGCCCGCTGCTGGTCTTGGCATAGCTTTGCGCCGCGGCCACGCGATGCGTGGGGGCCCCGGCCGGGTGGCCGTAAATAGCCGCGCTGTCGATCCAGCCGGAATAGCGGTCGGCCTGCGTTTCGCCATAGGCCCAGCCGCTTTTGTCATCGACGGCGCGGATGACAAGGGCCTGGCCGCGCAGGAGCTGCCGTTCGCGCGCGCCATGGGGCATGCTGCACAGATCGCATACCGGCAGGGTGGTGCGTTGAACCGTCGGTTCGACCAGGCGCAGCCCGTGCAGGCGCGCTGCCTCGGCGATCCCGGCCTCGGAGGCCTCGGCCCAGAAACGGCGGCGGTCGGTCACAATCCAAGCACCCCGGGCAGCGCCTGCAGCAGGGCGCGCGCACCCTGCCCCACACCGCCCTTGGGCCGTGCCGGCGCCGGTGCAGGATTCCAGCCGTAGATGTCGAAATGGGTGTAGGGCGTGTCGGCAGCAAAGCGGCGCAGAAAGAGCGCGGCGGTGATGGACCCGGCAAAACCGCCCGACGGTGCATTGTCGAGATCGGCGATGCCCGGTTCGATCATCTTCTCGTATGGTTCCCAAAACGGCATCCGCCAGACCGGATCGGCCACCTGGGCTGCCGCCTGTGACAGCGCCTGCGCCATCGCGTCGTCATCGGTGTAGAACGGGGCGAGGTCGGGGCCCACGGCCACGCGCGCCGCGCCCGTAAGCGTGGCCATCGAGATCATCAGGTCGGGCGACTCTTCGGCGCCGAGCGTCAGCGCATCGGCCAGCACCAGCCGGCCCTCGGCGTCGGTGTTGTTGATCTCGACCGTCTTGCCGTTGCGCGCGGTCAGGATGTCGCCGGGGCGAAAGCTGTTTCCGGCGACGCTGTTTTCGACGGCCGGGATCAGGACGCGCAGGCGCAGCGGCAGGCCAAGCGCCATGATCATATGCGCCAATCCCAGTACGGTGGCCGCGCCGCCCATGTCCTTTTTCATCAAGGCCATGGACGCGCCGGGTTTGAGGTTGAGACCGCCAGCGTCGAAACAGACGCCCTTGCCCACCAGCGTGAGGGCCGGGCCGCTTTTCCCCCAGCGCATGTCGATGAGGCGCGGGGCGCGGGCCGCGGCGCGTCCGACCGTGTGGATCAGCGGAAAATTCTGCGCCAACAGGTCGTCGCCCGCCGTGACCGAAACGGTGGCATCGAAATCGCCGGCCAGATCATGCGCGGCGCGCTCGAGCGCGTCGGGGCCCATATCGTTGGCCGGCGTGTTGATCAGGTCGCGGGTCAGGCATTCGCCCGCGGCGATCGCCATGAGCCGCGCAGCGTCGACGCCATCGGGCGCCACCAACCGGGCCTTCGCGCCGTCCTGCGCCCGATAGCGGGAAAAGGCATAGGCCGACAAAAGCCAACCCAGCGCTTCGTTCCCGGCATCTTCCGGCGGCAGGCCCGAGGCGAGGCGGTAGGTGCCTTCGGGCAGCGCAGACGCGATGCCCGCAAGATGAAAGCGCCCGCGTACCCGCGACGCCGCGGTGCCATAGCCCGCCAGGACCATGCCGGGCGTGCCATCGTCGCCGGGCACCAGCAAGTGTCGCCCAAGCGAACCGGTAAAGCCGTTCGCCCTGATCCACGCCTGGACATGATCCGGCTGCTGCCCGGCCCAGGCGTCCTGGCCACCCTCTTCGATGACGTGGACGGGTATCGCCTGTTCCGTCGGCTCGGCAAATTGGGGCGTCATGCACCGGTACTCCCTGCTGCGTTCGTTCCGCGCAGGTTACGCTGCTGAAAATCGCCTGCAAGGCCCTTGTCAGACGGAAAGGCCCTGCATGTCCCAAACTTCCGTAAGGGATCGTTCGCCCGATCGGAAAAGCCGTGCCAGAACCGCCGTCAGCGCCACATGGTCGCCCATGTCCACGCATCTTGTGACATCACGTCCGACCCTGGCCAATGTGCTCATCCCGATCTGGTCGGCAATGGCGGCAAGGGCGCGCGCGCCTTTGCGCATCTCGGCCCGGTGACCCGCGCGGTAGTCGCGGTCGATCTGCGCCAGGCGCGAGGCAAGCTCTTCCATCGCGCGGCAAACCACGTCTTCGGCGCCTGACGGCCCCAGCCGTTCATGAAGTTCCCGCAGTCTTTCATGGTCCAGCCGGACCGTTTCCGTGGTCTGCAATATCGTGACCCGTTCCAATGTCTCACCCCTGGTATGTCGACCCCCACAGGCGTCGAACCTGCCGCGTGCACCCTTCCAAAAGGTTTAGCCGGGGCGGTCTTTCCTCTCGAATTCGCGTCGAATACGGTCTATGACGCCGCGCAGGCCGCAAGACGACGAGAGGTGACATGCTGCACGCCAAGCCCCTGCCAAGCTACCTGGTTCAGCGCTATCATGGCTGGAAGGCCACGACCTACGAGGAAAACCAGAGCTGGTACCGCCGTCTTGCCGAAAGCGGCCAGCATCCGCGCGCGATGGTGATTTCGTGCTGCGACAGCCGCGTGCACGTGACCTCGATCTTCGGGGCGGACCAGGGTGAGTTCTTCATTCACCGCAATATCGCGAATCTGGTGCCGCCGCATAAACCCGACGGGTTGCAACACGGGACGTCGGCGGCGGTGGAATATGCCGTCAACGCGCTGAAGGTCGCGCATATCATCGTATTGGGACATTCCAATTGTGGCGGTGTGCAAGGGTGCCTGGACATGTGTTCGGGCCATGCCCCCGAGCTGGAAGAGAAAACCAGCTTCGTCGGGCGCTGGATGGACATCCTGCGGCCCGGCTATGACCGCGTGAAAGAGCTGGACACCGCCGACGAACAGCGAAATGCGCTGGAAAAACAGGCGGTTCTGGTCAGCCTGGAAAATCTGATGACATTTCCCTTTGTCGCGGATGCGGTCGAGGGCGGCAAGCTTTCCCTGCACGGTCTCTGGACGGATATCGGCGAGGGATCGCTGGAATATTTCGATCCGGCGAAAAAGGATTTCGCCCGCGTCTGAGGCCAATGTGACGCTACGTTAATCTTAACGTCCAAAAAATGGCACAAATCCTCCCCGATCCTGACGCGGTGACAGCCCAAGGTTGTCACCGAGGGAACTGGAACACGAGAGGGAGAGATGGTCCAGCAAAGCTTTCATGACCGCATTGCGCGGATTCAGCAGCATTCGGGAGAGGTGCAGATGCTGTCCGGGCCGGCCGATGTCGATGCCGTGCGCAAACAGATGCGCCGCAAGGAAAACGCGCCGAACAAGCCGGGTCCGGTTAAGATCATGATGACGGGTATGCTGATGGTGCCGGTCGGCATGGCGATCGGCCTTATGACCAAGCTGTTTCTCGACCCCGACATCACGCCGGAGGCCGTCAACTACTTGCCTTTGCTGGCTTTTGTCGCGGCGGCACATCTGGCGCTGCTGGGCGGCGTGGCCGGCGCGCTTGCCTCCGGGTTCCGCAAGCCCACGCTGAACTATGCGCTTATGTTCGTTTTCGCCGGCTACGGCGTGGCCAGCGCCGTTCTTGGCGCGGCGATCCAATAAAAATCAGGATTGCGGGCGGTCCTGCGACGTGCGGGCCGCCCTGTCGCTCAGATTGTCGAGATCGCGCCGGAACAGGCGCGTAACCTCGTCCCTGGTCACCGTTTCCGCCCGCACCGCGGACTGGCGCCTGCCGGTCTGGCCCGACGCCCTGTATTTTCCGTTATCGCCAGGTTGCGGCCCCAGCGTCGTTTTCAGCATGGCAAGCATGTCTCGATCCCCTGCGTGACATTCCCTGTACCGTAAACCGATTCCCGAACATTACTGTGTGGCGCGGCTGAGTAGGCGATGCGCCCTTGCGTCTATTTCCCTAGCCATTCGGATAGGCCCGCGCCGGGCGTCCGGGGAAAAAGTTGGGGCGCATCGAACATGCGACACGCCCCGTATCTGATTTGACCTTTGGCAACCTGATCCGTGAGGGAACGGATGGTTTGCTGATCTGGACCGGCTGGCCGCCCGGTGATGTGAGAGAGTGTGAGAGAGTACGGTGCGGCCAGCCAATACCTTGTGGAGTTGATGTTGTGTCTTGCGACACCCTTGTTTCTAAGCGAGTCGGCACGGAAAAGCCCGCGGACGGTGGTATAGTCGGGCCTTCCATCGGGACAGGCATGTACCCGAAGGGATAGGTTTCGCGCCGCCGCGCATGAAAAAAGGCCGGGCACAGCTGTGCCCGGCCTCGATTCTTCCGGCTGGTGCCTGTCGGTCAGCCCTTTTTCAGCACCTCACGGCCAAGCAGTTCCGCGATTTGCACCGCGTTCAATGCCGCGCCCTTGCGCAGGTTGTCGCTGACGCACCAGAGGTTGAGACCGTTGTCGATCGTCGCATCCTGCCGGATGCGGCTGATATAGGTGGCGAAATCGCCCACACACTCGACCGGCGTGATGTAGCCGCCAGCTTCGCGCTTGTCGACGACCATGATGCCCGGCGCTTCGCGCAGGATGTCGCGGGCCTCGTCCTCGTCCAGGAATTCTTCGAATTCGATGTTGATCGCCTCGGAATGGCCGACGAAAACCGGCACGCGCACGCAGGTGGCGGTCAGCTTGATCGCCGGATCGACGATCTTTTTCGTTTCGGCGACCATCTTCCATTCTTCCTTGGTCGAGCCGTCCTCCATGAAGACGTCGATATGCGGAATCACGTTGAAGGCGATCTGCTTCTGGAACTTCTTGGGCGGCACTTCGGCGGTGGGGTTGTAGACGGCTTTCGTCTGGTCCCACAGCTCGTCCATGCCTTCCTTGCCGGCACCCGACACGGATTGATAGGTCGACACCACCACGCGCTTGATCGTCGCGCGGTCATGCAGCGGCTTGAGCGCCACCACCATCTGCGCGGTCGAGCAGTTGGGGTTGGCGATGATGTTCTTTTTCGCATAGCCGTGCACGGCCTGCGGGTTCACCTCGGGGACGATCAGCGGCACATCCGGGTCATAGCGGTAGAGCGAGCTGTTATCGATCACCACGCAGCCGGCCTTGGCGGCGACGGGCGCGTATTTCTTGGTCGCGTCCGAGCCGATGGCGAACAGCGCCATGTCCCAGCCGGTGAAATCGAAGGTATCCAGATCCTCGGTGGTCAGTGTCTTGTCGCCAAAGCTGACCTCGGTGCCAAGGCTGCGCCGGGAGGCCAGCGCGGCGATCTTGTCCACCGGGAACTGGCGTTCCGCGAGGATGTTCAGCATTTCCCGGCCCACGTTGCCCGTGGCGCCGACGACGACGACGTTATACCCCATGGGGTTGCTCCTTTCGTTTCAGGACGCGCGCTCAATACATGAGCGAAGAGATAAGGGAAAGGGCCGATCAGTCCAGCCGGTCGCGGCTGAACAGATAAGGCAGCATGCCCAGCGCCAGGATCGCCGCGAAAAAGCCGAACAGAACCTGGTACGGGGCGACTGCGCTGTCGGTCGTCGCGGCAACCGAGGAATAGAGCCGCCCGGTGATCACCTGGAACAGCCCCACCCCACCGATCGAAAACAGGTTCATCAGCGTCACCCCCCGCCCGGTCAGGTGTGCCGGCAGAAAGCTGCGGCCATGGGCCATGATAACGGGGTAGCTCAGCCCGAACATCGCGATTGCCGCACAGACCGCGACTGACGGCCAATATCCCGGCTCCGGCGTGAAGGCGAGGATGGAACAGGCCAGGATACCGGCCGTGTTGCCGCCGACGATCACCCATTTCCGCGTGCGCAAAAGACGATCCAGCGGGCCATAGATGAACACCGCAACCACCATCGCCAACCCCATGATCAGCGTCGCGGTGCCGATGACCTGCGCCGTGGCGCCGTAGACATCGGACAGGTAGGGTCCGACCCACAGCCCCCGCAGCCCGGCCGCCGGGGCATAGTTCACCGCCAGCAGCGGCAGGATCAGCCACAGCGCGGGGATTTTCAGAACCGCCAGAACGCTGCCGCCCTCGGCGCCTTCGGCGCGGGGCGGGTCCTGCACCACCGCCCAGACGCCCACAGCGACGAGGATCGAAACCGCCGACAAGGCCCAGAGGCTTTCGCGCCAGCCGAACGCCTCGATTGCCCAGGCAAGAGGCGCGGCGCTGGCCAGGTTGCCGATCGACCCGACGCCGATCATCGCCGCGCCCAGCGTGGCGAACATCGCCGGCGGGAACATGCGCGCGAATATGTAGTAGGACGCCATCAGCACCGGGGCGCAGCCGACGCCGATCAGCGCCATCGCGATCGAGATATGCACGGGTTCAGTGGCCATCGCGAAAATGGCCGCCCCGCCGCCGCCCCCAAGCGCCAGCAGAATCGCCGCCGTCCGGCGCGGCCCGATGCGGTCCAGCCCTTCTCCGATGGGGATCTGCATGAGCGCGAAAACCAGGAACCACATCCCGGATGCAAAAGCGAGGTCATCAGGTGTCGCCCCGACATCACGCTCCAGCGCATTGGTCAGAACCGCCAGAAAAGCGCGGAAAAACTGACTAAGAACATAGGCTGCACACAGCAGCACCATCCCCAGTTTCATCCGCGCTCCTCCCTTTACGCTGCCGATTGGGTGGCACGCGCGGGGGAAAGATGCAAGATGCTTAAGGCGTTAACGACCCTGCCGCAGCCGCCCGACGATACCGGTCGGAAAGAAATAGATGCTCAGCACGAACAACACGCCCAGCCATAGCAGCCAGCGGTCGGCGTTCATCAGTTCGGGCAGGACCGGCAGCCCTGCAACGGCACCTGCTGCAACACCCATTAGCGCCTGAAGGTAGTTCTGCGCCAGCACCAGCAGAGCCGCGCCGATCACCGCACCATACATCGTGCCCATGCCGCCGATCACGACCATCAGCAGGATATCCACCATGATGTCAAAGCTCAGCACCGTGTCCGGCCCGACATAGCGCAGCCAGATCGCATAGAGCGCCCCGGCCAATGCCGCGATGAAGGCCGACAGGCACGTTACCGTCACGCGATAGCCGACAACGCGATATCCGATCGCCTCGGCCCGGAAATCGTTTTCCCGGATCGCCAACAGAACGCGGCCGAAGGGCGAGTTGACCACCCGCAGCATCAGCAGGAACAGCACCAGCGAAACACCGAAGATCAGGTAGTAGGCCAGAAGCCGCCCGTTCAGCTTTACGCCGAACAACTCGTCCCCGAACTTGAAGGCCGGGGTCAGTTCGCGCGGGGTCCGAAAGCTCAGCCCGTCCTCGCCGCCGGTCAGGCCCGAAAGCTGGCTGACAAGCACCGCCACGGCACTGGCCACCGCCAGCGTGATCATCGCGAAAAAGATTGCCCGAACCCGCAGGCTGAACAACCCGATCAGGAATGCGATCGCCGCTGCCAGGACGGCACCCCCGACGGCGCCCAGCGCCACGGCGTCAAAGCCGCGCCCCATATGCGTGCTGGCCAGCGCCACGCCATAGGCACCCATTCCGAAGAACATCGTATGGGCAAAACTGACGATCCCGCCGTATCCCAGCATCAGGTCGTAGCTGGCAACCAGCACGATGAAGATGCAGATGCGCGCCGCCGTATCGACCGACCGGACACCGGGGAACAGGAACGGTGCAAACGCCAGCGCGACAAGGATCGCCAGAAGGATCACCGCCAGGACCGGGCTGCGGGGCGTATCGCCGGAAAGAAGTTTCACGATCATTTTGCCTTTACCACCGGGATCATGCCCTGCGGGCGCCACATCAGGATGGCGACCATCAGGCCGATATTCGAGATCAGCGCCGCCTTGGGTTCGAGAAACGCGATGTAATTCTGCAAAAGTCCGACCAGCAGCGCACCGATGAAGCAGCCCTCGACCGAGCCGAGCCCGCCGATGATAACGACGATGAAGATCAGGATCATGATCTGCTGGCCCATATGGGCGGTGATGACCTCCTGGTAGAGACCCCACATCACGCCGCCGAGGCCCGCCAGCGCCGATCCCGCGATGAAGACTCCGACGAACACCAGCCGCAGCCGATATCCCAGCGCCTCGACCATCTCGCCGTTTTCGACGCCCGCGCGCACGATCAGCCCGATCTTGGTGCGCCGCAGCGTGTAGCGCATGACGACGAACAGCACCGCGCCGATACCAACCGCCAGCAGGCGGTATTTTTCCATCGCGGCCCCGGCAAAGGTGATCGCCCCCTGCAGAGCCTCGGGGCGCAGGATATAGATCTCTTCCGGGCCCCAAAGGACGATGATCAGCTGTTCCACCACGATCAGCCCGCCCATCGTCACGAGGATCTGCTTGAGATGCGCGCCGTAGACGGGTTTCACGATCACCCTTTCGAACGCCCAGCCCAGGACACCCGTTGCCGCCATCGCGGCCAGAACCGCCGCAAGGATCGCGGCAAGGTTCAGCGCCAGCGAAGGCGCCTCGGTCATGTGGGCCAGCACAAGCAGGATCGAAATGCCGACGAAAGCGCCCACCGAGATGAACACGCCATGCCCGAAATTGATAACATCCATGAGGCCGAAAACCAGCGTCATACCCGACGCCATGATGAAGATCATCATCCCCATCGCCAGCCCCGAAACCGTAAGGGTCAGCCATGACGACATCGAAGGTATGGCGACCAGCCCGAACAGCATGATCGCGGGGATCAGCAAGACGGGAAGATAGGGGCCCAGCCGTTCGCCAAGGCCCGCGCGCGACATGGTCGGGCGGTGATCGGGGGCGGCGGTCATGCGCGCGGCTCCTTTCGAAATGCTGCCCTTGGGCGGTTCGGGGGAATGCGGTCAGGTCCGGTCAATGCCCTGCCTCCATGCTCAGGCCCATCAGGCGTTCCTGCAACGACGCGTCGTTCGCAAGTTCGGCCATCGCCCCGGCCCAGACAACGCGGCCATCATCCATGACCACGGCGCTGTCTCCCAGCGCGCGGGCGACGCTGAAATTCTGCTCGACCAGCAGGATCGAGGCGCCCTGATCCTTCAACTGCCGCAGCGCGCCCGCCATGGTCGACACGATCGCGGGCGCCAGCCCCTTGGTCGGCTCGTCGATCAGGTATAGCCGCCGTTCCTCGACCATCGCGCGGGCGATGGACAGCATCTGCTTCTGCCCGCCGGACAGGTTGCCGGCTTGGCCTTTCCAAAAGGTCTGCAGCGGCGGAAAGACGCTGAACAGCCAATCCAGACGGGCGCGGTCGATCGGCCCGGAGCTGGCTGCGAGGATCATGTTTTCCTCGATCGTCAGGTCGCTGAAAATACCCATGTTCTCGGGCACATACCCCACACCCATCCGGGAAATCGCGGGCGTCGGCAAACCCGCGATATCCTGCCCGTCCAGCACGATCTGCCCCGCCCTGGCGCGCCAATGGCCCATGATCGTGCGCAGCGTGGTGGTCTTGCCCACGCCGTTGCGCCCGAGCAGCATGGTGACCTGCCCACGCGGCACTTCGAAATCGACGCCCTGCAGGATGTGATACTGGGCGATGTCGGTAAAGACGCCCGAAAGGCGCAGGATCGGGTCAGACATCCGTCAGCTCCTTGCCCATATACGCCTCCTGCACCACGTCGCTGGCGATGACCTCGGCCGGGTCGCCATCGGCGGCCAAAGCGCCGTTGTGCAAAACGATGATGCGGTCGGCCAGCCGCGCGATCACGTCCATCTTGTGTTCCACCAGCAGGATCGTCCGGTCCTTTTGCGCCTTGAGATCAGCGATCAGGTCCAGAACCACGGGCGCCTCGTCCACGCTCATCCCGGCGGTGGGTTCGTCGAACATGTAGACCGCCGGATCGAGCGCGATCAGCAACGCGACTTCAAGCTTGCGCTGGTCGCCGTGCGACAACTCGCTGACGAGCTGCGCGCGCTTTTCGTAAAGCCGCACCCGGTCGAGGATCGCAACCGCCTTGTCGGTGATTTCGGAATGTCCCGAGGCCATCGACAACAGACGGAATCCCAGCCCGGCCTTGGACTGGATCACCAGCCGCACGTTTTCCAGCACGCTGAGGTTGGGAAAGAGATTCGTCAGTTGGAAGGCCCGTCCGATCCCGGCACGGGTGCGGTGGGCCACGCTGTCGCGGGTGATGTCGCGACCGTTCAGAACGACCCGCCCGGCGCTGGCCGGGATCTGCCCGGAAATCAGGTTGAAATACGTCGTCTTGCCCGCGCCGTTCGGCCCGACGATTGCCGTCAGTTCACCAGCGCGAAACGCGCAGCTGACGGCATCGACTGCGACGTGCCCGCCAAACCGCACGGTCAGATCGTGCGTTTCCAGAATGACCCTGCTCATGGGAGACCTCGTTCGGAGCGGGCCGGCCCTGTGACCGGCCCGCGCCGGGCGTTTACTGGTTGCGGATCGGGATCGGCAGGTCGTCGATGGTCAGTTCCTTGACCAGTTCGGGGACCGCCCATTCCACGTTATCGTCCACGCGTATCTTGAAGTGATACATGGACTGCAGGGCCTGGTGATCCTCGGCGCGGAACTTCATCATGCCCTTGGGCGTCATCCATTCCATGCCTTCCATCGCCGAAATCAGCGCCTCGGTATCGGTGCTGCCGGCCTTCTTGATCGCCTCGACAACCGCGATACCCGTGGTCATGCCGCCGGCGGTGAAAAAGTCGGGCGGGCTGCCGAACCGGGCCTGGTGCTGTTCGACCAGCCAGTCGTTCACCTCGTTGTCGGGAAGCTCGTAGTAGTAATAGATCGCGCCTTCCATGCCGGGGAATTCCTTGTAGCCCGTCAGCGCGGCCAGGATGTTGCCCCCGGTTGCCAGTTCGATCCCGAAGCGCCCCGGGTCCATCGCGTTCAGCTTGCCCATCGGGTTGCCGCCACCGGCCCAGAGCACAAAGACCTTCTTGTCGCCCTCGAGATCCTTCATCGCGTTGAAGATACGCTCGCCCGCGGCGGTGAAGTCGGTCGTGTCCGTCGGCACGTATTCTTCGTGCACGATCTCGGCGCCGGTGCCTTCCAACGCTTCGCGGAAGGCGGCGATCCCATCGCGGCCAAAGGCGTAGTCCTGTGCCAGGGTTGCAATCTTGACGCCATCGCCCGCCATCGCGATGGCCTGCGCCACCGCATCCTGGGACGAGTTGCGCCCGGTGCGGAAAATGTAACGGTTCCAGTTTTCACCCGTGATGCTGTCGGCCACGGCCGGGTGCACGATCAGGATCTTTTCGTATTCGGCAGCCACTGGCAGCATTGCCAGCGCCACGCCGGAACTGACCGGACCGATGGCCAGGTCCACCTCGTCGTCGCCATAGGCTTCTTCCAGCAGTGCCTTGCCGTTCTCGGGCTTGAGCTGGGTGTCCTTCTCGATCACGACGATCTTTTCGCCGTTGATCTCCATCGTGCCGCCGGTGGCGTATTCCAGCCCCATCATCAGCCCGTCATGGGATTGCTTGGCGTAGGCCTCGAACGGGCCGGTCTTGCCATAGACGTGGGCGATTGTGATGTCGGCCAGCGCCGCGTTCGCCAGCGCCAGCGTGGACACGAGGCCCGCCGCGAAAATGCGTTTCATCTTGGTTCCTCCCTCCGACGCGCACTGCGCCGGTTATCTTTTCTGCACTGCCATCATGCGGCGAAGGGGGGCCAAGCTGTCAATGCGTAGAATTGCGTAACCAGGTCATCCCGACCGGCTGAGCCGCGCCAGAAGACGCGCCGCGTTCGGCACGTCGAACTTGCGCAACAGACGGGCGCGCACGTCTTCGACGGTGCGGGGCGACAGGCCCAGTGCCTTGGCGATTTCCTTGGAGGTCATGCCACGCGCCAGCCATGTCAGGACATCGCGTTCGCGCGGCGTCAGGGACGGGCCGGCCGGCGCATCGGCAATGGGCGCGAAGCTCAGCACCATCCGCGCAAGGGGCGTGTCCGGCGTCAGGCTGCGCGCGCGGAACCGGCACCAGATCGTGGTGCCGTCCGCACGGCGCAACATCCGTTCGTCGCAATAGGCGCCGTCGCGCCGCAACGCATCCAGCCCGATATCGCGCACCTGCCGGAATTCGGCATCCGAGTCGTAAAACAAGCGAAAGCTTTGCCCGACCAACGCGTCGGCCGTATGCCCCGACATCTGGACAAATGTCGCGTTGCAGGCGCGGATGATCCGATCCTCGGTCAGCACAAGGCCGATAGGGGCCGCATCGAAGGCGATTTGGGTCAGGTCATCCATACCCGTATTCCTACGGTATTCACACCGTAATGTCAGCCGCGCATGCTTGGCCAATCCAGCAGGGAACCGCAAGATGACGCTCAAAGACACGCTGACCGCAGAAATCGAAGCCCGGCGCGACGACCTGATCGCGCTGTGCCAGGATCTGATCCGCATCCCCACGCTGAACCCACCGGGCGAAAACTATCGCGAGATCTGCGACTATCTGGACCGGCGGCTGCTGAAATCGGGCTTTCACACCGAATTGGTGCGCGCCGAGGGCGCCAAGGGCGACAGTGCAAAATACCCGCGCTGGAACATCGTGGCCCGCCGCGAAGGCACAAGGCCCGGCGAATGCGTGCATTTCAACAGCCATATCGACGTGGTCGAGGTCGGACGCGGCTGGACGACCGATCCGTTCGGCGGCGAAGTCAAGGACGGCAAGATCTACGGGCGCGGCACCTGCGACATGAAGGGCGGGCTGGCCGCCAGCATCGTCGCCGCCGAGGCGTTCATCGCGATCTGCCCGGATTTCGCCGGCGCGATCGAGATCAGCGGCACCGCCGACGAGGAATCGGGCGGATTCGGCGGCGTCGCCTATCTGGCTGAAAAGGGCTATTTCGACCCTGCGCGCGTCCAGCACGTCATCATCCCCGAGCCGCTCAACAAGGACCGCATCTGCCTGGGCCATCGCGGCGTCTGGTGGGCCGAGATCGAAACCTATGGCGAGATCGCCCACGGCTCGATGCCGTTCCTGGGCGACTGCGCGGTGCGCCATATGGGCGCCGTTATGCAGGAAATGGAAGACACGCTTTTCCCCGCACTCGCGCAGAAACGCACGGACATGCCCGTGGTTCCCGAAGGCGCGCGGCAATCCACGCTCAACATCAACTCGATCCATGGTGGCGAGGCCGAACAGGATGCCGATTACACCGGTCTGCCCAGCCCTTGCGTACCCGACAGCTGCCGCATGGTGATCGACCGGCGGTTCCTGATCGAGGAAGACATCGACGAGGTGCAGGAGGAAATCCACGCCATTCTGCGCGCGGTCAAGGAACGGCGCGCCACCTTCAGCTACGATGTTCGCGAATTGCAGCGCGTCCTGCCCACGATGACCGAAAAAAGCGCCCCGGTGGTGCAGACCGTGGCCCGCGCCATCACGGACGTTCTTGGCACCGACCCGCAATATGTCGTCAGCCCCGGCACCTATGACCAGAAACATATCGACCGCATCGGACGGCTCAAGAACTGCATCGCCTACGGTCCCGGCATCCTGGACCTGGCGCACAAGCCGGACGAGTACGTGGGCATCGACGACATGGTGGATTCGGCCCGCGTGATGGGCAACAGCCTGATCGATCTGCTGACCTGAGCCGGCCCTGCCGATGCTTGCACACGGCGCGGTTTTGGGGTGACACTGTGTTCCGGACGCCCCGAGGCGGGGCCAATGCCCAAAGGGCAAGGAGGGAGAACCATGTATTTCAGGAAACTCGGCGCGGCCGCCACGCTGGCGGCGCTTCTGGCCGGTGCGGCCTATGCGAAAACCGACATCGTCGTCGGCATGCAGCTCGAACCGCCGCATCTCGACCCGACAAGCGCGGCCGCCGGCGCCATCGACAGCGTGCTCTACTCCAACGTTTTCGAAGGGCTGACACGGTTCATGTCAGACGGCTCGGTCGTTCCGGGCCTGGCCGAATCCTGGGAGATTTCCGAGGACGGCACCGTCTACACCTTCAAACTGCGCGAAGGCGTCACCTTCCATGACGGCACCACGATGGATGCCGAGGACGTGAAATTCAGCCTCGACCGCGCCCGCGCCGAGGACAGCCAGAACGCGCAGAAGGCGCTGTTCGCCGATATCGACACGGTCGAGGCCGTGGACCCGGCAACTGTGCGCGTGACGCTGAAACAACCGAACGGCAGCTTCCTGTTCAACATGGCCTGGGGCGACGCCGTGATCGTCGCACCCGAGTCGATCGACGGCATCAAGCAGCAGCCCATCGGCACCGGCGCGTTCAAGTTTTCCAACTGGGTGCAGGGCGACCGCATCGAGATCGTGAAGAACCCCGACTACTGGGGCGAACCCGCAAAGCTCGACAAGGCCACGTTCAAGTTCATCTCGGACCCGACCGCCGCCTTCGCCGCGGTAATGGCCGAGGACGTGCACGCTTTTGCCGGCTTCCCCGCACCGGAGAACCTGCCCCAGTTCGAGGCCGACCCGCGGTTCCAGGTGCTGGTAGGATCGACCGAAGGTGAAACGATCCTGTCGACCAACAACAAGATGCCCCCCTTCGACAACGTCAAGGTGCGCGAGGCGCTGGCCCACGCCATCGACCGTCAGGCCATCATCGACGGGGCCATGTTCGGCTATGGCACACCCATCGGCACGCATTTCGCGCCACACAACCCCGACTATGTCGATCTGACGGGCCTGAGCGCGTATGACCCTGACCTGTCGAAAAAGCTGCTGGCCGAGGCTGGCTTCCCCGACGGGTTCACCACCACGCTAAAGCTGCCGCCGCCCTCTTACGCGCGGCGCGGGGGCGAAATCATCGCCGCCCAACTGCGCGCGGTCGGCATCCAGACCGAGATCACCAACCTGGAATGGCCGCAATGGCTGGAAGAGGTGTTCCGCGGTAAGGATTACGGCCTGACCATCGTCAGCCATACCGAACCCGCCGACATCAACATCTACGCGCGGCCGGATTACTATTTCCAGTACGACAACCCGGCATTCCAGCAGTTGATGGTCGACCTCAACAACACGACAGACCCGGCAGGCCGGTCGGCGATCCTGAAACAGGCCCAGGAAATGATCGCCCGCGATTACGTCAACGGCTACCTGTTCCAGCTTGCCGCGCTGAGCGTGGCGAATGCCAAGATCAAGGGGCTTTGGGCCAACGCGCCGACACAGGCAACCGACCTGACCGGCGTTTACTGGGAAGACTGACCCCGCCACACCGCCCGTGGCGCGGTATCGCGCGGCACGGGCGGCAGCGCGTTTGCGCCTCCGGCGGGAGTATTTTTTGCAAGATGAAGGGGGAGGGCGCGCCCTCCCCTTTTTAACGGGAAAGGTGGCCAGGGCAGGTATGCTGCGCTTTATCGGGAAACGGCTGGTATCCTTGGTCGTGACGCTCTGGGTGGCGTCGCTGGTGATCTTTCTGTCGCTCGAAGTGGTGCCGGGCGATCCGGCGGCCTTCATGCTGGGGCTGAACGCACAGGAAGACACGCTGGCCGCTCTGCGCGACGAGCTGGGCCTGAACAAGGGCGCGGTCGAACGGTATGTCGATTGGGTCGGCGGCATGCTGGTGGGGGATTTCGGCACCTCCTACACCTATCGCACGCCGGTTGCGCAGATGGTCCTCGACCGGGTTCAGGTCAGCCTTCCGCTTGCGCTGTATGCGCTGACGCTGTCCACGCTCATCGCCTTTCCGGCGGGCATCTGGGCCGCGGCGCGGCGTGGCAAGCCTGCCGACATCGCGGTGATGGGCGTCACGCAACTGGGCGTGGCGATCCCGAATTTCTGGTTCGCGATGCTGATGGTCCTGGTTTTCGCGATCAACCTGCGCTGGTTCAATGCCGGCGGCTTTGCGGGTTGGGACGCGGGGTTTTTCGCCGCGATGAAATCGCTGACCCTCCCCGCCATCGCGCTTGCGCTGCCGCAGGCCTCGATCCTGGCGCGGGTGATGCGGTCGTCGCTGCTGGATACCCTGAACGAGGATTTCGTGCGCACGGCCCGCGCCAAGGGGCTGACCCGTGGACAGGCCCTGTGGCGGCATGCGCTGCGAAACGCGATGATCCCGGTGCTGACGATCATCGGCCTGCAATTCGCGTTCCTGATGGCCGGGGCGATCATCATCGAGAACGTGTTCTTCCTGCCCGGCCTGGGCCGCCTGGTGTTCCAGGCGATCTCGGCGCGTGACCTGATCGTGGTGGAATCGGTGGTCATGCTGCTGGTCTTTGCGGTGGTGCTGGTCAATTTCCTGGTCGACCTGGCCTATGCCGCCGTCGATCCCAGATTGCGGGGCCGCCGATGAACCGCAACCTCGTTCTTGGCGCGGGCCTGACCGCGATTTTCCTGCTGGCGGCACTGCTCAGCTTTGCCTGGGTTCCCCAGGACGTCACGCAGATGGACATCGCCAACAAGATCAAGCCGCCCAGCGCCGCGCATCCGCTGGGCACCGATCATTTCGGCCGCGACATCCTGAGCATGATCATGGTGGGCGCGCGCACCTCGATCGCGGTCGCGCTGGTGGCCGTGGGCATCGGCATGGGACTGGGCGTGCCCCTGGGCCTGGCCGCGGCGGCACGCCGGGGCGGCTGGCTGGACGAGGTGATCATGCGGGCCAACGACCTTGTGTTCGCCTTTCCGTCACTGCTGATCGCGATCATGATCACGGCGGTGTTCGGGGCATCGGCGCTGAACGCGATCATCGCCATCGGCATCTTCAACATCCCGGTTTTCGCGCGCTTGACGCGGTCGGGCGCGCTGTCGCTTTGGACAAGGGATTTCGTGCTGGCCGCGCGTGTCGCGGGCAAGGGCGCGGCGCGGATCAGTTTCGAACACATCCTGCCCAACGTCACAAACCTGCTGATCGTGCAGGGCACGATCCAGTTCAGCCTTGGCATCCTGGCCGAGGCGGGCCTGTCCTATGTCGGGCTTGGTGCGCAGCCGCCCACGCCCAGTTGGGGCCGGATGCTGGCCGACAGCCAGACCATGGTCAGCTTCGCGCCCCACATGGCGCTGTTTCCGGGCCTTGCCATCCTGCTGACGGTGCTGGGGCTGAACCTGATGGGCGACGGGTTGCGTGACGTGCTCGACCCCAGGCTCAGGAGGGACCGGCAATGACGCTTCTGCGCATCGACGGCCTGTCGCTCGATATTCGCGGGACGCCCATCCTGCGCGACGTTTCCCTGTCGGTCGAAGCGGGCCAGATCGTCGGCGTGATCGGCGAAAGCGGATCGGGCAAGTCGATGACCGCGTTTTCGGTGATGCAGCTTCTGCCCGAAGGGTCCGTCTGTTCCGGGCGGATCTCGCTGTCCGGGCACGAGATGCTGGCCCTGTCCGAGGACCACCTGTGCCGCCTGCGCGGCAACGACGTGTCGATGGTGTTCCAGGAACCGATGACCGCGCTCAACCCGCTGAAGACAATCGGTGAACAGGTTGCCGAAACCATCCTCATCCACGAACGCACCAGCGCCGAGGACGCCCGCCACCGCGCCGCCGAGGCGCTGACCCGCGCCGAGCTGCCGCAGGACCGGTTCCCGCTGTCGCGCTATCCGCACGAGCTGTCGGGCGGGCAACGCCAGCGCGTTGTGATCGCGATGGCCATCGCCCTGCGCCCCAAGCTGCTGATCGCCGACGAACCCACCACCGCGCTGGACGTCACAACCCAGGCCGAGATCCTGACCCTGCTGAAACGGCTGGTGCAAGAGGACGGGATGGGCCTGCTGATGATCAGCCACGACCTTGCAGTGGTGGCGGACATGGCCGACCACATCGTCATCATGCGCCGGGGCGAGGTGGTGGAACAGGGTCCGGCGCAATCCCTGCTGCGCGGGATGCGTCACCCCTATTCGCTGGCCCTTCTGGCGGCATCCGATCACGTCCCCGACCGCGAAGGCGCGCCGCAGGACACCCCCCTGCTGCAGGTGCGCGACGTCATCCGCGACTACCCCACCCCGCGCAAGGGGCTGTGGGGAACGCCCGGCACGTTCCGGGCGGTGGACGGCGTCAGCTTTGACATCCGCCGGGGGGAAAACCTTGGCCTCGTGGGGGAATCCGGCTGCGGGAAGTCCACGCTGACCCGCGCGATCCTGGGGTTGGAAGAGGTGCAATCCGGCACCATCGCGCTGGATGGCGCGCCGGTCTTTGCCGGCCACAAGCCCAACCGCGCCGTGCGCCGCCGGATGCAGGTGGTGTTCCAGGATCCCTATGGCAGCTTCAACCCGCGCCACAAGGTCGGGCGGCTTGTCTGCGAACCCTTCCACCTGCTCGACAACCCGCCCGCCGGGGCCGACCGCGACCGCGCCATCGCCAAGGCGCTGGAAAGCGTAGGGCTGTCGGCAGACGATGCCGGCAAGTATATCCACGAGTTTTCCGGCGGGCAGCGCCAGCGCATCGCCATCGCCCGCGCGCTGATCATCAAGCCCGACCTGATCATCCTGGACGAAGCGGTTTCGGCACTGGATGTCAGCGTTCGCGCGCAGGTGCTGGACCTGCTGGCGGATCTCTCGGACAGGTTCGGCCTGACCTACCTGTTCATTTCCCACGATCTGTCCGTCGTGCGCTCGATCACCGACCGGGTGCTGGTGATGCAGGCCGGCAAGATCGTCGAACAGGGTGAAACCGCACAGGTCTTTGCCGACCCGCAACACCCCTACACGCAACAACTGATCGCAGCCGCCCCGCAGCTGCCGCAAGACGTAAGGAAACTGGCCCATGAGCATTGATCTGCCGCTTTGGTTCGACCCCGCGAAATGCCTGATCGGCGGCCATTGGGTGGCCCCGGCACAGGGCGGCACCCTGCCGCTTTACGATCCCTCCACCGGCGCGCAGATCGGCGAGATCGCGCGCGGAACCGGCGACGATATCGACGCCGCCGTCAGCGCCGCCGAAGCCGCCCGCCACGGCGAATGGGCACGCCTGTCGGCCGCTGAACGCGGGCGCATCCTGCTGCGTCTGGGCCAGCTTGTGACCGAACGCGTGGATGAGCTTGCAAGGATCGAGGCGCTGGACGTCGGCAAGCCGCTGAAACAGGCGCGCGCCGATGCTGTGGCGCTGGCGCGCTATTGCGAATTCTATGGCGGCGCCGCCGACAAGCTTATGGGTGAAACCATCCCCTATCTCGACGGCTACACCGTCTACACCCTGCGTGAACCGCATGGCGTGACGGGACATATCGTACCGTGGAACTACCCGATGCAGATCATCGGCCGTTCGGTCGGTGCGGCGCTTGCCACCGGGAACACCTGCGTTCTGAAACCGGCCGAAGATGCCTGCCTGACGGCGCTTGCCTTTGCCGATCTGGCCAAGGCCGCGGGCCTGCCCGATGGTGTGCTGAACGTTGTTCCGGGCCTCGGGGCCGAGGCGGGGGCAGCCCTGACCGCCCATCCGGGCATCCACCACATCAGCTTTACCGGGTCGGTCGGCACCGGCGTGATGGTGCAGGAGGCCGCGGCGAAGAACGTGATACCGGTGACGCTGGAACTGGGCGGGAAATCCCCTCAGATCGTGTTCGACGATGCGGATCTGGACGCGGCGCTGCCGTTCCTCGTGAATGCGGGCATCCAGAACTGCGGGCAAACCTGCTCGGCCTCGTCGCGCATCCTGGTGCATCGCAGCGTGCATGACCGGCTGCTCGACATGATGGCGGCGCGCTACGCTGCGCTTCGGATCGGGCCGGCGATGGACGACCTCGATGTCGGCCCGCTGATTTCGGCCAAGCAGAAAGGGATCGTTTCGGGCTATCTCGACCAGGGCGCCGATCTGGAAATCGCGGCCCAGGCGCATATGGGCGCGTTGCCTGACGGTGGCTACTACGTGCCGCCCACGCTTTTCTCGGGGGTGAAATCCGATCACGCGCTGGCGCAATCCGAAATCTTCGGGCCGGTTCAGGTCGTCATCCCCTTCGATGACGAGGATCAGGCCGTCGCCATCGCCAACGGCACGGATTACGGCCTCGTCGCCAGTATCTGGAGCCAGAACGGCGCGCGCCAGATGCGGATGGCGCGCAAGGTCCGGGCCGGGCAGATCTTCATCAACAATTACGGCGCGGGCGGCGGGGTCGAACTGCCGTTCGGCGGCATGGGCAAGTCGGGCCATGGCCGCGAAAAGGGGTTCGAGGCGATGTATGGCTTCACCACGCTGAAAACTGTCGCCGCGTTCCACGGGTGACCGCGCGGCTCGACATATCGAACCGCGATGCGCGGCGGCTGTGGCTCTGGGCGAATGGTCTTGCGCCCACACCCACCGGGCCGCTGGACGTCGCGGGCACGATCCGCGCGCTTGGGCTGTTGCAGATCGACACGATCCGCAACGTGACCCGCGCGCATAACCACATCCTGTGGACCCGGAACCAGAACTACCGCGAAGGCATGCTGTGGCCACTGCTGGCACAACGCCGGCTGTTCGAACATTTCACCCATGACGCCAGCCTCCTGCCCGTCGAAACCCTGCCGCTCTGGCAGGTGCAGTTCCGCAGGTTGGGCGATCGCGCCGCCCGCGCGCCCTGGTATCAGTCAGGACTGGGCCAGGCCGAGATCGCCCGCATCCGCGACCGCATCGCGCAGGAAGGGCCGCTGTCCACCCACGCCTTCGATTCAAAGGCGGAAATCCGCGAGATGTGGGCCCGCCCGCCGCACAAGAAGGCGCTGGACCAGATGTGGTATGCGGGGCACCTGGCCACGTCGCATCGTGAAAATTTCGTGAAGTTCTACGATCTCGGGGAACGGGTCTTTCCCGATCACGACCCGGCCGGGGATGCGCAGGCCCTGTTGCGGCTGGCCGACGACGCGCTCGACCGGCTGGGCATTGCGACCCCGGGCGAGGTGCAGCGTTTCTGGGGCGTGGCCACGGCACCGGAAACCCGCAACTGGGCGGCACAGGCCGAAACCGTACCCGTGCGCGTGCAGGCCGCCGACGGCACGTGGCGCGACGCGCTGGCCCACCCGGATATCGAAACCCGGCTGGCGCAGGCCCCTGCCCCGACCACGCGGTTGCGCATCCTCAATCCGTTCGATCCCGCGATCCGCGATCGCGACCGGCTGTCCCGGCTGTTCGGTTTCGATTATCGCAACGAGATGTTCGTCCCCGCCGCCCAGCGCCGCTGGGGTTATTACGTCTACCCACTTCTGGAAGGCGACCGTTTCGTCGGCCGGATCGAGATCAAGGCCGACCGCAGTGCGGGCAGGATGCAAGTCACCGGCTTCTGGCCCGAACCGGGCGTCAAATGGGGGGCGGCGCGCGTGGAAAAACTGGACGCGGAAATCGCCCGCTTCGCCCGTATGGTGGGCATCGAAGATATTTTTTGGAACACGGCACGCCCGTAAGGCGCGCCGCATCACGAGGGAGAGAAAACCATGAGACTGGATGGAAAAACCGCGATCGTCACCGGCGGGGCCAGCGGCTTTGGCGCGGGTATCGTGCGCAAGTTCGCAGCCGAAGGCGCGCGCGTGATGGTCGTCGACATCAACGCCGACGGGGCCGACGGCATCGCCGAAGAGGTCGGGGGCGGCGCCTTCGGCCATGCCTGTAACGTGGCCAATGGCGGCGCCGTGGCTGAGATGGCCAAGAAGGCGCTGTCGGAAATGGGCCATGTCGACATCCTGGTGAACAACGCCGGCGTCACACACCTGCCCAAACCGATGGAAGAGGTCACGGACGAGGAATTCGACCACGTCTTCCTGGTGAACTGCAAATCGGTCTACCTGACCGCCCGCGCTCTGGTGCCGCACATGAAACAGCGGGGCGGCGCGATCCTGAACGTGGCGTCGACGGCGGGCCTGTCTCCGCGCCCGAACCTGAACTGGTACAACGCCTCCAAGGGCTGGATGGTGACGGCGACCAAGACGATGGCGGTCGAACTGGCCCCGCGGCAAGTCCGGGTCAACGCGCTCTGCCCTGTTGCGGGCGAAACACCGCTTCTGGCCAGTTTCCTTGGTGAAGACACGCCCGAGATGCGCGCGAAATTCCTGTCGACCATCCCGATCGGACGCTTTTCCACACCCGAAGACCTTGGCAATGCCGCATGCTTCCTCTGCTCGGACGAGGCCAGCATGATCACAGGCGTCGCAATGGAGGTCGATGGCGGGCGCTGCATCTGAACCGCCCCCACAAACAAGGGCATCGCGCGGCCTCGGTCGGGCAGTGCCCACTCAATCCAGCCTGCGCGCCTCGTCGACCAGCATGACGGGGATGCCGTTGCGGATGGGATAGGCAAGATGCGCCGCCTTGGAAATCAGCTCCTGCCGGTCGGCGTCGTATTCCAGAACCGCACCGCTTTTGGGGCAGACCAGTGCCTCGAGCATGCGCCGGTCGAACAATTGCTGTGGCTCACTCATTGCATCACCTCTTCGCCGTCGCCGCCCCCGCGCAGCGCGAATTCCAAAAGCCCCATCAGCGTTTCGCGACGGGTGGTCAGGCACGGCGCCTCAAGCAGCGCCTGCTTGTCCTCGGTATCGAAATCCAGAAGCATCGACAACGAATTCACCAGCAATTCGTCATCCGCTTCCTGCAAGGAATCCCAGTCGGTGCGCAGGCTTCTGGCATCGAAATACCGCTCCAGCAGCTTCATCAGGGCGGCACGGTCGAACCCTTTGTCGCCCTCCTCGCCGCCGCGGTCGCGGTCGAACCCGTCCCATGACGCACGAACCCGCCTGTAGGGGGTGAAACCTTCGATCTCGTCCAGAACCCGAAACCGCGACACGCCGGTCAGGGTGATAAGATACCGGCCGTCCTCGGTTTCCGAAAACTGGGTCACGCGCCCCGCGCAACCGATCTGCTGCAAGGCCGGGCCATGCGGCGTTTCCCGTCCCTTCACCGGCTGCACCATCCCGATCAGGCGATCCGGCACCTTCAGCGCATCGTCCAGCATCGCAAGGTAACGCGGTTCGAAGATGTGCAGCGGCAGCCGCGCACGCGGCAAAAGCAATGCGCCCGGCAAGGGAAACACGGGGATCACGTCAGGAAGGTCGAACGGTTGCGCCATGCCTTTGATTTAGGCCCCGAAGCGGGTCAGGCAAATATCATGGAGCTCAGCTTGCGCCGGCCGTTCAACACCACGGGATCATTGGGCTTCAACGCTTCGAAAATCGTGAACAGTTGCGCCTTGGCGGCCCCATCGTTCCACTCGCGGTCGCGCCGGAAAAGTTCAAGCAACTGATCAACGGCAGCCTGGCCGTCCCCCTTGGCATAAAGCGCCTGGGCATAGTCGTAACGCGCCTGATGATCGTCGGGGTTGGCTTCGACCTTTGCATGAAGCTCGTCCAGCGGACCGGCGCCCTCGGCCTGGCGCGCCAGTTCCAACTGCGCGCGCGCCGCTTCGATCGGGGCGCTGGTTGCGATCTCGGCAGGCGCGCCGTTCAGAGTCGCCTCGGCCTCGTCCAGCTGTCCCAGTTCGACATAGCAACGCACCAGCCCGGCATAGGCTTGCGCATGCGCGGGCTCTTCGCCCAGGATCGCGGCAAAGGTCTGTGCGGCATCCGCCACGGCCCCTTGCGTCAGCATCTCTTCGGCGGCGGCAACGGCCTCGTCCAGCCCGCCGCTGGCATCGCCGCCCGCGGCCTGCACGACCCGATCGATAAAGGCCTTGATCTCGGATTGCGGAAGCGCGCCCTGGAACATGTCGACCGGGCGGCCCTGGTAAAAGGCCACGACGGTGGGGATGGATTGCAGCGGAAGGCCCTGCTGCGCCAACGCACTGGCAAGGCGCTGCGCCTCGTCCACGTTCACCTTGGCCATCTTGACCGCGCCTTTCGCGGCCTTGACCGCGTCTTCCAGCATCGGGCCCAGCGTGCGGCACGGGCCGCACCAGGGCGCCCAGAAATCGACGATCACCGGCACCTCGGCCGAACCATCGACCACTTCGGCCATGAAGGCCTCTTCGCCGACATCCTTGATCAGATCGCTCGCATCGGGAGTGTTTTGCCCAAGTTCCAGCATGGTCCTATGCATCCTTTCGCAACTTTGCCCCTATATGCGCCTTCGCGTTCGGGATTTCAAAGGGGGATTGGGCTGCTGCCCTTACAGATCGAATGTCGCGAAAACCGGTGCGTGATCGCTGGGCTGCTCCCATCCGCGCGCATCCCGCAGGATACGGCTGGAATGGCCCGCGTTCGAAATATCGGCCGTGGCCCAGACATGATCCAGACGCCGCCCCTTGTCTGCGGCGTCCCAATCCTTGGCCCGGTAGGACCACCAGGAATACAGTTGACCGTCAGGAATATCTTGCCGGGTGATGTCGACCCATCTACCGGCCTCCTGAGTCTGTCCCAGATGGTCAACCTCGATCGGGGTATGGCTCACGACCTTGAGCAACTGCTTGTGGCTCCAGACGTCGTCCTCGCGCGGGGCGATGTTCAGATCACCCACCAGAATCGACTTTTCCGGCCGGTCGCCATGAAACCAGTCCCGCATCTCGGTCAGGTAATCCAGTTTCTGGCCAAATTTCTCGTTCGCCTCTCGGTCGGGCACATCCCCGCCTGCCGGTACGTAGAAATTATGGATCGTGACCCCGTTTTCCAGCCGCCCCGCGATGTGCCGCGCATGGCCCAGACCCGCGAAATCCATATCGCCCACATCCTCGATCGGCAGCTTCGACAGGATTGCCACGCCATTATATCCCTTTTGTCCACGCGCGATCATGTGGCCATACCCAAGGGCGGCGAACTGTTCAGCCGGGATCTTTTCGACCGGACTCTTGCATTCCTGCAGGCACAGCACATCCGGTGCTTCCTCGCGCAGCAGCTTTTCCACCAGCCCCGCACGCAACCGGACCGAGTTGATGTTCCATGTGGCAAGGGTGAATGGCATACGCGGGCTCCCGTTCTGTTCGATTGCCTTGCGCCTAGCACAGCCACACGCGCGATGGGAGAGGTCAATCGGGTCGTCCCCCCTTTCGCCCCCCGCAATCGGGACGGCGGCAAAAAAAAGACCCGGGCAAAGCCCGGGCCAAGTCCAACAGGGAGGTGCATATCATAACCCGGATATGCGACGGGATGAGTTTAACTTAACCTGTATACGATCATACACCTTGATCTGGATCAGGAAGAGTCAGGAATACCTTACGCCACCAGACGATATCCGCCGGATTCGGTAACAAGAAGGCGCGCGTTTGACGGATCTGGTTCTATTTTTTGGCGAAGCCGGTAAATATGCGTTTCCAGCGTGTGCGTGGTCACCCCGGCATTATAACCCCAGACCTCATGCAGCAGCACATCGCGCGCCACCACGCCCTCGGCCGAGCGGTAGAGAAACTTCAAAATGTTGGTTTCCTTCTCGGTCAGGCGAATCTTGCGGTCGTCTTCGGTGATCAGCATCTTCATCGCCGGCTTGAACGTGTACGGCCCAAGCTGGAAAACGGCGTCTTCGGATTGCTCGTGCTGGCGCAATTGCGCCCGGATACGCGCCAGCAGCACCGGAAACTTGAAGGGCTTCGTAACGTAATCGTTCGCGCCTGCATCCAGCCCGAGGATCGTGTCCGCATCGCTGTCATGCCCGGTCAGCATCAGGATCGGCGCCTTCACGCCCTGCTTGCGCATCAATCGGCACAATTCACGACCGTCCGTGTCGGGCAGGCCAACGTCAAGAATGACCAGGTCGTACAACCCCTCCTTGGCCTTCTGCATCGCTTCCGCACCGTTGCCGGCTTCGAAAACGTCGAAATCCTCGGTCATGACCAGCTGTTCGCTCAGCGCTTCGCGCAGGTCTTCGTCATCGTCCACAAGCAGAATTTTCTTGAGCTGCGCCATGATACGCCCTCCTTTTCCTTACTTGATATGGGAGATGAGCGCGCCGCGCCCGAACGGCAAGAATTGCTGCAATCCACTCACGCGGACGTGTAGCCTGCGCGAGATATGTTTCAAATCCGACACGGAACGGCTAAATCAAGTCCGAAAGGACAGCGCATGAGCTTTGCCCCCACCCCGCCCGAGCTTTTGGCCCGCGCCCGCGCCGATTTGCGCATGGGCGTGCCTGTCGTGTTGACCGGGGCGGATGGCAGCGGCGCGCTGGCGCTGGCAGCCGAAACTCTGACACCTGCGCGGCTGGCCGATCTGCGCGCGATGGGGGGCGCTCCGGTTCTTGCGATCACCGCACGGCGCGCCACGACGCTCAAGGCGCGCCCCTATGACGACGATCTGGCCCGGCTGCACTTGCCCCCTGATGCGGGCCTGCCCTGGATTCTGGCGGTGGCCGATCCGGCGGACGATCTGGAAATGCCGATGAAGGGCCCGTTCCTGGCCTACCGCGAAGGATCGGCCGACCTGCACCGCCTTGCCATCAGCCTGGCAAAATCCGCGCGTCTGCTGCCTGCCGCGCTGCTGCTCGAGCTGCCCGACCCTGCCGGTTTTGCCGCGTCGAACGCGCTGACACATTTGCCTGCCGCCCTGGTGGCACCGCTGATGACCGCCAGCCCGCATCCCGACCCGGTGGTCAGCGCCCGCCTCCCGACCGAGGCCGCCGAAGCCGGCCGCCTTCATATCTTTCGCCCTGCCGACGGCAGCGAAGAACACTACGCCTTTGAAATCGGCCACCCACCACGAGGCGAACCCGTCCTGGCGCGGCTGCATTCCGCCTGCTTTACCGGCGACGTTCTGGGCAGCCTGAAATGCGATTGCGGCCCGCAACTGCGCGGCGCGCTCGCGCAGATGGGGGCGGCAGGCGCGGGCGTGCTGCTGTACCTGAACCAGGAAGGCCGCGGTATCGGCCTTGCCAACAAGATGCGCGCCTATTCCCTGCAGGATCAGGGTTTCGACACGGTCGAGGCCAATCACCGCCTCGGGTTTGAAGATGACGAACGCGATTTCCGACTGGGCGCCGACATACTGAAATCCATGGGCTTTACCTCGGTCCGTCTTCTGACGAACAACCCGCGCAAGATCGCGATGATGGAAAAGCACGGGCTGCAGGTGGCCGAGCGCGTCCCGCTGAAACTGGGCGAAACCGCGCATAACCGCGCCTACCTGGCCACGAAAGCCGCGAAATCGGGGCATCTGCTGTGATGCAGGGGATGTCTGTGCCTGCAAACGCTCCGGGTATCGCATGACCCCGGCCGATCTCGTCCTGACACCCACGCACCTGCGGTTCATGGGCCGGCGGTTTCCCTGCAGCATCGGGCGCGGCGACCTAACAGCCAACAAGCGCGAAGGCGATGGCGCGACGCCGCGCGGAACGCACCGAATCGTCGGGCTGCTGTACCGCCCGGACTGCATGGCCCGGCCCACCGACTGGGCGGCGCCGATCGGCCCCTCGGATCTTTGGTCCGACGATCCGCGGCATGAGGATTACAACCTCATGGTCCGCGCGCCCTATCCCCACAGCCACGAAAGGCTGCGCCGCGCCGACCCGCTCTATGATCTTGTGCTGATCACCGACTGGAACTGGCCGCAGGCCGTGCCGGGGCGCGGCTCGGCCATATTCCTGCACCAATGGCGCCGCCCGCATTACCCGACCGAGGGCTGCATCGCCTTCCGCCGCGACCACCTGCTTTGGATCGCACGGCATATCCGGTACGAAACGCGCCTGATCGTTCCCTGAAATCGTGGATCAATCCGTCGGTCAGGCCGAATCCGGCGCGACCCGTTCACCGAAAATCGCGCTGCCCACGCGCACATGCGTGGCCCCCAGCGCGATCGCTTTCTCGAAATCGCCGCTCATCCCCATCGACAGCCCCGTCAACCCGTTGCGCGCGGCGATCTTTCCCAGCAAAGCGAAATGCAGCGCGGGTTCCTCATCGACGGGCGGGATGCACATCAGGCCCTGCACCGGAAGGTCCATGGCGCGGCATTCGGCGATGAACGCATCCGCATCCGCCGGCATGATGCCCGCCTTCTGATCCTCTTCCCCGGTGTTCACCTGGATGAACACATCCGGGCAATGGCCCTCTTCCTGCGCGATACGGGCGATGGTGTTCGCCAGTTTGGGCCGATCCACCGAATGAATCGCCTGAAACAGTCCAAAGGCCTGCCGCGTCTTGTTGGTCTGCAATGGGCCGATCAGGTGCAGGTCGATCCCGTCGAAGCGCTCGCGGAAATCGGGCCACTTGCCCGCCGCTTCCTGCACGCGGTTTTCACCGAAACAGCGGTGTCCCTGCTCCAGAACGGCTTCGACACGGTCCAGCGGCTGCACCTTGCTGACCGCGATCAGCGTCACGCTTCCCGGATCGCGCCCCGCCTCTGTTTCGGCCTTGGCGATGCGCGCGCGAATATCCTCAAGCCCCATGTCTCATGCCTCCCGCTTGGTCGCGGCCACAAAACACAATGCCGGGCAAAAAGAAAAGGGCAGGTCAAGCGACCTGCCCTTCCCTATGCAGTTTCCGTTCTGAATTAGAACGAGAAGAATGCACCCATCGAGATGATGGTGTCGTCTGCGATGTCGTCGGTCTTGGTCACGCCGCCTTCCAGCGAAACGCCGCCACCCAGGTCGTAGGACGCGCCCAGACCATAGGATTCGTTGGCGGGGCTGTCTTCCGATGCGACGAAGCCGTACACGGTCAGGCCGGTGCCGAAGTCGTAGCCACCTTTCAGCGACCATTTCTGTGCGCTTGCGCCACCGAATTCGGTGTCGGCATACGCCAGAGCAACGTCAACCTGGCCGATGGTGCCGCCGACGCTTGCGAACAGGATGCTGTCGCCGTTGTCGAAGTCTTCGTAGGCTGCTGCAACAGTGTAGCCCGAGAAGGTGTAGTTCAGGCCGAGACCGGTGCTGACGTCGGTGCTGTGCAGGTGAGCGCCAAAGCCGTTCATGTTGTACAGCAGTTCAACGCCTTCGGTTGCGCCTGCGCCACCCGAGCTGTACGCGGTCCATGCGAAACGGCCGCCGTTCGACGAGGTGTTAGCTGCCAGCGAGTAGAAGCCGTTGCCTTCCAGGCCGACACCAGCCGACTTGGTCGACAGGTACAGGTTCGGAGCTGCTTCGATCACGCCCAGGATGTTGCCCATCGCCAGCGTGAAGCCGTTGGTGGTCATGTAGAAGCGTGCACCGTTGCCACCGTTGCCGGTTGCGTTTTCTTCGGTCTGCAGACGCTGGCGAGCACCGAAGACGATGCCGCCATCGGTTTCTGCCGACACGTCGAACTGCAGACGCAGACGGCTTGCGGTGTTCCAGTCATCGGCGTTGTTGCTGTAAACGGCGCCAAAACGGCCGTAGCCGCTGATCGACACGTCCGCTGCTGCCACACCTGCGGTAGCAACCAGAGCGGTCGTTGCGAGAATGATGTTTTTCATCGTTGTTCCCTCGGTTTTCAGTCATGCGCCCCAAAACGGGGAATCCGATTTGGGTATGGCGTAGTCTCTCGCTCTTTTCGGGGGGTGTTTGCAAGCGCACCGGACAGTGCCGGGTTTTTGGGCGGCAAGATGGTGCAGCTTTGCCACACTCCTTTCGGGGTCCCGGCATATGGCTGCCAGAACGAAAAGAACTAATCCCTTGCCCGCGCCCCGACGCTTGGGTAGGACGGAGGTAGATTTTGCAGGGGGTAAGGCCGCACATGACCTATTCGCGCGCGTTCAGAATCACCATGGCAGGGCTTGCGCTTGTGTCGCTGACGGCCTGTGGCGGCTTCGGCAGCTTCGGCGGCGGGTCAGGAAGCGGGCTGGGCGGTGCCCCCGGCACCGAAACCACGGACGAGAACAGCAATTTCGACCGGGCCGGCATGCCGCTCGAGGGCCGGTCGGCCATGCGCACCCCCGGCAGTTCGATCTTCGACATCTTCCGCCGCACCGATCCCGATGTAGAAGTCGCGGTAAACCGGTACCTTTGGAATGCGTCGCTGGACGTACTGAACTTCATGCCGGTGCAGTCCATCGACCCGTTCACCGGCGTGATCGTGTTCGGCTATGGCACGCCGCCGGGCGGCGGACAGTCCTATCGCGCGACGGTCTATATCAAAGACCCCGCACTCGACGCCCGCAGCCTTGTCGTCGCGCTGCAGACACGGGGCGGCCGTCCGGTCGCCGCCGGCACCCGCACCGCCGTCGAAGATGCGATTCTGGCCCGCGCCCGCGAATTGCGCATCGCGGACAGCCGCTTCTGATCCAACGCGCGCCGGGCGGCGTCAGTCGCCCACGCGCCCCGGACTGCAGGCCGCCAACCGGTCGATCCAGTCCATCTGCCGCGGCAGGCATACCGTCCTGAGATCATAGTGTTCGCGAACGAACGCCCGCGCCGCAGCCCCCAGTGCTGCGCGCCTGTCGGGATCGTCCAACAGCGCGCAGACTTCGTCGACAAGCGCCTCGCGGTCGAAGAAATCCACCAGGACACCCGTCCGCCCCGGCTCGATCGCCTCCTGCAGGGGCGCGGTGTCGCTGGCCACGATGGCCGCACCCGCGCTCATCGCCTCGAACAGCGACCAGCTCAGGACAAACGGGTATGTCAGGTAGACATGCACGCTCGACACCTGCAGCAGACGCAGGAACCGGTCATAGGGGATACGCCCTAGGAAATGCACCCGCGCCCAGTCTTCATCCGGTATCTGCCCGCGCACCTCGTCGATGAAAATCTGCTTCCAGGTCTGCCCCTTGGGCGCCCGCGCACCGTAACTCACCTCGTCGCCGCCGACGATCAGCACCCGCGCGTTCGGCCGCTCGGCCAGCAGCCGCGGCAACGACCGCATGAAAACGTGATACCCGCGATAGGGCTCCAGGTTCCTGTTCACGAAGGTCACGACCTCGTCGGCACGCGTCAGCGCCGGGATGCCCTCGATCTCGAACCGCACATCCGCGTCCGGCACCACAAGATCGGTGTCGATGCCGTCATGGATCACGCTGATCCTGTCGCGGAATGCCTGCGGAAAGGTGTTGGCCTGAAATTCGGTCGGGCTCAGCCCCATGTCGCCCACCGGCAGGTGAATCAGGTTGTTGAGATTCTTCATGCGGATTCGCAGCGCCTCGGCCTCCTTGTCCGGGTGGCGGTCGAACTCGGGGTCGAAATGCATGTGCGGCCAGGTCGAGCGGTGATAAAGCTCGTAATACAGCCCGATCCGCGCCTTGGGCCAGACGTCGCGCAGGAACATGGATTCGCCCCATCCCGGATGGGCCACGATGATATCCGGCGTAAACCCCTTTTCACGCAGCGCCCGTGCGGCGCGGAAACAGGCCTCGCCGCGCACCACCTTGGTGTCCAGATCGACCAGCCAGGGGTGCAGGCGCGGAGTCGTGTTGCGCGATATCTTGTAGGGCAACACCGTGACGCCCTGCCACTTCGTCGCTTCCTTGACCCGCAGCGTCAGCGCAACGCAACGGTGCCCGGCACGCGCCAGCGCCGGGGCAAGATGCTTGAACTGCCCGGGAAAATTCTGGTGGATGAACAGGATATTCATGCCCAAACCTGCACACGTGGTGTTTTTTTCCACTTATACATGTCCTGCACCGCCTGCCCATAGGCGCATTTTTCGCCGCGCCCCCTAGACCATGCGCGATCCGCGGCCTATCACCCCGCGCAAGAGTAACGTTTCCAAAGGGGACGCCGCGATGTCGCGCTATTCCGCCGCTGAAATCGAACCGAAATGGCAAAAGGCCTGGGGCGACGCCCAGGTGTTCAAGGCCACGCGCTCGGACGACAAGCCGAAATACTATGTGCTCGAGATGTTCCCCTATCCGTCGGGACGCATCCATATCGGCCATGTGCGCAACTACACGATGGGCGACGTAATCGCGCGCTACAAGATCGCCACGGGCCACAACGTGCTGCACCCGATGGGGTTCGACGCCTTCGGGATGCCCGCCGAAAACGCCGCGATGGCCAGCGGCGGCCACCCCAAGACATGGACCTATGACAACATCGACACGATGGTGAACCAGATGAAGCCGCTGGGCTTCGGCCTGGACTGGTCGCGCATGTTCGCCACCTGCGACCCGGAATATTACGGGCAGCAACAGGCGCTGTTCATCGACTTCCTCGAAAAGGGCCTCGTCTATCGCAAGAACGCGGTGGTGAACTGGGATCCTGTCGACATGACCGTTCTGGCCAACGAACAGGTCATCGACGGCAAGGGCTGGCGCTCGGGCGCGGACGTGGAGCGCCGCGAACTGACGCAATGGTTCTTCAAGATCTCGGATTTCTCCGAGGAGCTGCTCGACGCGCTCGACAGCCTCGACAACTGGCCCGCCAAGGTAAAACTGATGCAGGCCAACTGGATCGGCAAATCGCGCGGCCTGCAATTTTCCTTTTCGCTGATCGACGGCCCGCACGGCCATGACCGGATCGAGGTGTATACCACCCGCCCCGACACGTTGATGGGCGCCAGCTTCATCGGCATCTCGCCCGATCACCCGATCGCGCGGCAGATGGAACGCGACAACCCCGAAATCGCCGAGTTCTGCGCGAAATGCCGCAAGGGCGGCACGACCGAAGAAGCCCTCGAAAAGGCCGAGAAACTTGGCTTCGACACCGGGCTGCGCGTGCGCCATCCCTTTGACACCGCTTGGGAATTGCCGGTCTACATCGCCAACTTCATCCTGATGGATTACGGCACCGGCGCGATCTTCGGCTGCCCCGCACACGACCAGCGCGACCTCGATTTCGCCAACAAGTACGACCTCCCCGTGATCTCGACCTTCGTGCCGCTTTCCGGCGATCACACCCTGCCCGAAGACGGCGGCGAGGCCTACGTGCCCCCGAAATCCGAAAAGGTCCGCTGGACCAAGGCGTTCAACTGGAACGAAGAGGCCACCGGCGACGAGGCGATCAACGCCGCGATTGATTTCTGCGAAAACAATGGCGTGGGCCAGGGCGTGACCAAGTTCCGCCTGCGCGACTGGGGCCTTTCGCGGCAGCGCTACTGGGGCTGCCCGATTCCCGTGGTGCATTGCGATGCCTGCGGCGTCGTGCCCGAAAAGAAAGAGAACCTGCCCGTTACCCTGCCCGACGATGTCAGCTTCGACGTACCCGGCAACCCGCTGGACCGCCACCCGACATGGCGCGATTGCGCCTGCCCGACCTGCGGCAAGCCTGCAAAGCGTGAAACCGACACGATGGACACCTTCGTGGACAGCTCGTGGTATTTCGCACGCTTCACCGCGCCGCGCGCCGAAACGCCCACCGACACGGCCGAGGCCGAATACTGGATGAATGTAGACCAGTATATCGGCGGCATCGAACACGCGATCCTGCACCTGCTCTATTCGCGTTTCTTCGCCCGCGCGATGCACATTTGCGGCCACCTGCCCGCGAAGTCGAAAGAGCCGTTCGACGCGCTCTTTACCCAGGGCATGGTGACCCACGCGATCTACCAGACGCGCGACGCGAATGGGCGGCCGGTATATCACTATCCCGAAGCGGTCGAACTGCGCGACGGCAAGGGATTCCTCAAGGACGGCACCGAGGTCGAAATCATCCCCTCGGCCAAGATGTCGAAATCCAAGAACAACGTGGTCGATCCCGTCCAGATCATCGAACAATACGGCGCCGACACCGCGCGCTGGTTCGTGCTGTCCGATTCGCCGCCCGAACGTGACGTCGAATGGACGGCAGCGGGCGCCGAGGCCGCGGCCAAGCACCTTGCGCGCGTGCACCGCATCGCGGCCGAAATCGCCGCCTCCGATGCCGCGCCCAACGACGCCGACACCGATCTGCTGCGCGAAATGCACAAGACGATCCACGACGTCACCGGCGGCGTGGACAGCTTTGGCTTCAACGCGGCCATCGCGAAACTCTATGCCTTTACCAACACGCTCGCGAAATCGACCGCCGGCGCCGAAGCGCGCAAGCAGGCCGCGCGCACGCTGGCACAGCTCATGGCCCCGATGACCCCGCACCTGTCCGAGGAACTGTGGCAGATGCTGGATGGCGCGGGCCTTGTGGCACAGGCCCCATGGCCCAAGGCCGACCCGGCGATGCTGATCGATGACACCGTCACCCTGCCGATCCAGATCAACGGTAAACGCCGCGCCGAAATCAGCGTGCCAAAGGACATGGACAAGGCAGAGGTTGAAAAAGCCGCTCTGGCGCAGGATGCTGTCATTCGTGCGCTGGATGGGGCCCAGCCCAAAAAGGTCATTGTCGTCCCCGGGCGGATCGTGAATGTGGTTGTCTAAACGCGCCTTCCTGCTGTCGTCGCTGACCGCACTCACAGCCTGCGGGTTCACCCCGGTCTACGGGCCGCAGGGCGCCGCCGGCAAACTTCAGAACACGGTTCAGGTCAACGCACCGGGCAGCCGAAACGCCTATCTGCTCGTGCAGGAACTCGAAGACCGGCTGGGCCGCAGCACCACACCTCTCTACCGGCTCGAAACCGCCTTTACCGTAAGCGGCGAGCGCATGGCCGTTACGGCCGATAACGTGGCGACCCGCCAGAACCTGATCGGACGTGTGACCTACCGCCTGCGCGACGCGACGACCGGCAAGCTGCTGACACAAGGCCGCGTCGATGCGTTCACCGGCTACTCCGCGACGGATTCCACCATCGCGACCAGCGCCGCACGCGACGATGCCATGGCCCGGCTGGCCCGGATGCTGGCCGACCAGATCGCCACCCGCCTGATCGCCAGCGCCGCCGACCTGCCATGAAGCTGCAGGCCCGAGATGCCAGCCGCTATTTCGCCCGGCCCGACGCCGACAAGACGGGCCTGCTGATCTTTGGCGCCGACACCATGCGTGTCGCGATGAAGCGCCAGCAGGTGATCGCCGCCCTGATCGGCCCGCAAGGCGAAGAGGAAATGCGCCTCGCCCGTATCGCCGCCGCCGACTTGCGCAAGGATCCCGCGATGCTTCTGGATGCGATCAAGGCGCAGGGGTTTTTCCCCGGCCCGCGCGTCGCATTTGTCGAAGACGCCACCGACGGGATGACCGATGTGATCGCAACGGCGCTGGCAGATTGGGCGCCGGGCGATGCGCAGGTGATCGTGACCGCCGGGCAGCTCAACGCGAAATCCAAACTCCGGCAACTTTTTGAAAAGCACCCCAACGCCTATGCCGCCGGCATCTACGACGACCCGCCCTCGCGCGAAGAGATCGAGGCCGAACTGACCCGCGCCGGCCTGACCAATCTCGACGGCCACGCGATGACCGACCTCGCCGCGCTGGCGCGTGAACTGGACCCCGGCGATTTCCGCCAGACAATGGAAAAGCTGGCGCTCTACAAGCTGGGCGACGACACCGCCGTCACCTCGGACGACATCACCGCCTGTGCCCCCGCCTCGACCGAGGCCGATCTGGACGACGCGCTCAACATCGTGGCCGAGGGACGCGCGCAAGAGATCGGCCCCGTCATGGCCCGGCTGGATGCGCAGGGGATGCAGCCGGTCACGCTCTGCATAGGGGCCACCCGCCACTTCCGAACGCTCTATGCGGCGGCCTCCGATCCCGGCGGCGCGGCACAGGGCATCGCCCGGATGCGCCCGCCCATCTTCGGGCCCCGCCGCGACCGGATGCTGCGGCAGGCCCAGGCATGGGGCGCGCCGCGTTTGGAAACCGCGCTGACGATCCTGACCGACACCGACCTGTCGCTGCGGTCCGCGGGCCAGACAGCCCCGCAGATGGCGCTTGTGGAACGCGCGCTGATCCGCCTCGCCATGCTGGGGCGCCAGCGCGGCTGATCACGTCTCACGCAGCCGTGCGCGCATGTGAAGCTTCGCCTGTTGCGTGACTTGTGCCTCTGTTGGCACAGTTTGCCTTGGGACATGTTCAAGCCATCCGACCGAGAGGTGAAAAGATGACTTCCATCCTGACGACCCGCCGGGGCCTGCTGCGCACTGGCGCCACGCTTGCCGGCGCCGCCCTGGCAACCGGAACATCCGGCCTGTTGGTTCCGGCACGGGCAAAAGGCATCGCCCCGACACCGTCGATGCGGGGCGGATCGAACAACTATCTTCCCGATGCCCCGATCGTGGAACGCATCGGCGGAGGCGGTTTCTGGATGACGGGCACCGTGCGCCGCGCAGGTGACGGCGCACCACTGGAAGGGATTCGCATCCAGATCTGGGCCCACACCACCGAAGGCCACGAACGCGACCCCCACAGCCATGGCGCCACACTGACACGGGCCGACGGCACCTTCCGGCTGGAAATGCCCCAAATCGTGCCGGCATTCGGACAACCGCACGGCCATCTCGCCTATGATAGCGGGGATTTCGAAACCGTATTTCTGCGCCCGGTCATGGGCAGCGCCAGCGATACCAGCCTGAGCGCCGATTTCGTTCTCCAACCGGTCTGACCGCATGGGCCGGATGCGCGCGGTCCTGGCCTGGTCGGTGTTCGCCGCGGCAATCGCGGTGCCGGTTGCGGTCGCCCTGTCCAGCCCGCTTCTGGCCTGGCGCCAACCTGTCTATATCGCGGCCGGACTGGCCGGCATCCTGGGACTGGCCATCATTCTTGCACAGCCGCTTCTTGCGGCCGGGTACCTGCCCGGATTACCCACCCCGCGGGGCCGCCGCATCCACCGCTGGACCGGCGCCGCACTTGTCGGGCTCGTCCTCGCGCATGTCGGCGGGCTGTGGCTGACAAGCCCACCCGATGTCATTGACGCCCTGTTGTTCCGGTCGCCAACCCCTTTTTCCGCCTGGGGTGTCGTCGCGATGTGGGCGATCCTGGCCGCGGCGATACTCGCCTCGTTGCGCCGGCGACTGCGGCTGCGACCTGGATCATGGCGGTTGGCGCACATGCTGCTGACCTCGCTGGCGGTGATCGGCAGCGTCGTCCACGCGATCCTGATCGAGGGAACAATGGGCACGATTTCGAAATGGCTGTTGTGCGCGCTTGTGATCGCGGCCACGGCAAAGGCGTTCGCCGATCTTCGTACATGGGCCGCCGTCAAGCGCTTGAAAACCTGACGGCAAAGCCGATCGGGCACCTTGCCCTGAACGGCGCGGCACTCCATAGCTGTTGCATCGCTGACCGGAGCCCGCCTTGCCCTTGCCCGACCTTCTTCGCCTCGCTGGCCTTGTCTTTGCTGCGGTCAGCCTTGTCGTCCTGGGGGATACGGCGGGCAAACTGCTGACGTCGGGCGGGGTCGATCCCTTCCTTGTCGCGTGGTCACGCTTTGCCCTTGCCGCGATTGCACTGCTGCCGTTCAGCGGTCTGACACGCGCGGAACTGCCCAACCTTCTGGATCGGCGCATCCTGGTCCGGGGCCTGTTCATCGCCTGTGGTATATCGTCGATCCTGACCGCACTCAGGACCGAGCCGATCGCGAATGTGTTCGGCGCGTTCTTCATCGGGCCGGTCGTATCCTACATCCTGGCGATCCTGTTTCTGCACGAACGCCCGTCAGCCCTGCGCGGGGTGCTTCTGGGCCTTGGATTTGCCGGCGTCATGCTGGTCGTGAAACCCGGATTCGGCGCAACACCGGGGATCGGCTTCGCTCTGCTGGCAGGTATGTTCTACGGTGCCTACCTCGTCATGACCCGCGTCGTGGCCGGGGTGTTCCGGCCCCGGTTCCTGCTGATTTCGCAGTTGCTGATCGGGTCGGTCGCACTGGCCCCCCTGGTAGCGATGGCCGAGCTGCCCGCAACCGATCTGCGGCTGTCGCTGCTGATCCTGCTCAGCGCGGCAGGATCGGCGGTCGGGAACTTCCTGCTGGTGCTGGCCAACCGCCGTGCCGAGGCCAGCCTGATCGCGCCGCTTGTCTACAGCCAGTTGATTTCGGCCACCGTTCTGGGGGTGCTGGTCTTCGGCGACTGGCCGGACATCTGGACATTGGCCGGGCTGCTGGTCATTGCGGGGTCGGGGATCGGGTCGCTTGCGTTGCACAGGCAGTCCCTGGCCCCGCGATCCACCCGCATCTGACGCAAAAAAACCGCGCGGTTACAGGCCGGAACCGCGCGGTTTCTGCATGTTTAGCGCATCCGAAAATATATCAGGCAGAACCTGCCGCGGCCCGGATCGCCCGGATATTGTCGCCATAAGGCGCCGGGTTTTGCACCGATCCGCCCTTGAACACCGCAGACCCGGCAACCAGAACATCCGCACCCGCCGCGACCATCAGCGGCGCGGTTTCAGGCGTGATACCGCCATCGATCTCGATATGGATCGGCCGATCCCCGATCATCTCGCGCAGGCGTTTGACCTTGTCGATCTGGCTGTGGATGAACTTCTGCCCGCCGAAGCCGGGGTTCACCGTCATCACGCAGATAAGGTCAACCATATCAAGAAGATAAGCCACATCGTCGATCCCCGTTCCGGGGTTCAGCGCCAGCCCTGCCTTGCACCCCGCCCCGCGGATCGCCTGCAGCGTGCGGTGGATATGCGGCCCTGCCTCAAGGTGGGCCGTCAGAATATCCGCGCCGGCATCCGCGAAGGCGTCGATATAGGGATCGACCGGCGCGATCATCAGGTGAACATCCATCACCGTCTTGATATGCGGGCGGATCGCCTTGCACAGCGGCGGACCGAAGGTCAGGTTCGGCACGAAATGCCCATCCATCACATCGACGTGGATCCAATCCGCACCCTGCGCCTCAACCGCTTGAATTTCCTGGCCAAAATTGGCGAAATCCGCAGAAAGGATCGACGGGGCGATCTTGATCGAGCGATCAAATGTCATCGGGAAGGTCTCCGGCAGGCGATGTTACGCCTCTCCTACCCTGCCACATCGATCCCCGCAAGCATCCCGACCTGCGGAAGGTAATTCCGAAAATATGGACAGGCCCGTCCGGTTATGCCAGTTTCCCAGAAAAAAACAGGGAGGAGTTCCAACCGTGAGGCGCGAAGGCACCCACGCGATCCGTTGTCGCACAAATGCGCGAGGCCGCGCATGATGAACCGCTTGCACATGCAGGTGTGGCCCCAAGGCGTGCCCGAAACGGTCACCTGGCCCGACGGCACGCTTTATGACAACCTTGCCAAGACCGCCCGCGCGCATGCCGACCGGCCCGCGCTGATTTATCATGGCGCAACAACCACATACGCGCGGCTGAACGCCGAGGTCGAAAAGCTGGCAGGCTTTTTGCAGAACACCCTGGGCGTTTCCAAAGGCGACCGGGTTCTTCTTTACATGCAGAACAGCCCGCAATTCGTGGTCGGATATTACGCGATCCTGCGCGCCGATGCGGTGGTCGTGCCCGTGAACCCGATGAGCCGCCACGCCGAGCTGGAACACTTCGCCCGCGACACCGGCGCGAATGTCGCGCTCGCGGGTCAGGAACTGCTGCCCTACATCACGCCGATCGTCCAAGAGGGCCTGCTTTCGCATGTCGTTGCCGCCACCTACGCCGAGGCCGCATCGCCCGACCGCGACATCCCCCTGCCGGGTGAACTGGACAGCCTGCGCTCTGCCGACGCAACCGGCCCTGGCGTCATCCGCTGGGCCGATGCACTGGAACGCGCAACCCCGCCCGAACCGCACAGTGCCACGCGCGACGACCTTGCCGTGATTCCCTATAGCTCGGGCACGACGGGCCAGCCCAAGGGCTGCATGCACAGCCATTTCACGGTGAACGTGACAGCGTGGGGCGGCGTGGCCTGGAACCCGTCGGACGAAACCGACGTCAGCCTTGCCGTGCTGCCGCTGTTTCACGTCACCGGAATGCAGGCGTGCATGAACGGCCCCATCATTGCCGGCGGCGCCATTGTTCTCATGACCAGGTGGAATCGCGATGCCGCCGCGACCCTGATCGCGCGGCACAAGGTAACGCGCTGGCGGTCGATCTCGACCATGGCGATCGACCTGGTGAATTCCCCCAATGCCACCAGCTACGACTTGTCGAGCCTGACCGCCATCGGCGGCGGTGGCGCGGCCATGCCCGAGGCGATCGCCAAGAAGCTGCATGACCTGACCGGCCTGGACTACATCGAAGGCTACGGTCTGAGCGAAACGATGGCGGCCACGCATATCAACCCCGTCACCGCGCCGCGCCGGCAATGCCTGGGCATTCCCGTCTTCGATGTCGACAGCCGCGTGGTGAACCCTGAAACGCTGCAGGAACTGCCGCAGGGCGACGTGGGCGAGATCGTCACCCACGGCCCGCAAGTGTTCCTTGGCTACTGGGGCCGCCCCGAAGAAACCGAAAAGTCGTCCTTTGAAATGGACGGCAAGCGGTTCTTCCGCACCGGCGACCTGGGCTATATCGACCCCAAGGGATATTTCTACATGGTCGACCGCGTAAAGCGGATGATCAACGCCAGCGGATTCAAGGTGTGGCCCGCCGAGGTCGAGGCGCTGATGCACCATCATCCCGACATCGCCGAGGTCTGCATCATCGGCACACGCGACCCGCGCCGGGGCGAAACGGTCAAGGCCGTGGTGGTTCCCCAGGACGCAGCCCGCGATACATTAACCGAAAAGGCCGTCATCGACTGGTGCAGATCGGAAATGGCGGCCTACAAATGTCCGACCATCGTGGAATTCACGGATGCGTTGCCGAAATCGGGCAGCGGCAAGGTATTGTGGCGCGAATTGCAGGAACGCGAGGCGCAAAAGGAAGGAGCGGCTTGACCATGGGTCAGCCGATACAGTAGGGGCACGCAGCCCAATTGAACGGGAAGACGGTTGTGAGAAAGCGGATACAGGACCAGGCGGAAAAACACGATGGCGACAATGGCGACCGCCAGTTCGTCACCGCTCTGCATCGCGGGCTGGACCTGTTGCGGGCCTTCACGCCGGATGACCGCATGGGCCTGGGCAATCGCGAACTGGCGGCACGCACCGGCCTGCCGAACTCGACCGTTTCGCGCCTGACCTACACGCTGCTCAAGCTTGGGTATCTGACCTATGACGACGCCACCGGACGCTACCGTATGGGGGTGCCGGTTCTGGGGCTGGGCTATGCCTGCCTTGGCGGCATCAAGGTGCGCGAGGCCGCGCAGCCGCTGATGCAGCAACTGGCCGACGAATGCGGCGATGGCGTGCTGGTCGCGCTTGGCGGGCGCGACGACCTGACGATGACCTATATCGCAGCGGCCCGCGCGGCGCGCGGCATGATATCGCTGCAGCTCAACGTCGGCTCCAGGATCTCTCTGGGGCGGTCCGCGATGGGCCGGGCCTACCTGGCGGTCGCCGCCCCGGACGAGCGCGCCGAACTGATGACCCGCCTGGCCGAGCGTGCCGGTCCCGACCGCTGGCCGCGCCTGCGCGACGAGATCGAAGAGGCCGCCGAGCAAATCCGTACGCGCGGATTCTATTGCAACGTGGGACAGTGGCAGAACGACATCAACTCGGTCGCGGTGCCGTTCCCGTCACCGCAGGGCGATGCGCCGCCGATGGCCTTCAACCTGGGCGGCCCCGCCTATGTGCTGCCGCCCGAACGGCTGGAAAACGAGCTGGGCCCCAAGCTGTTGCACCTGGTCAACACGGTCAAACACATCCGCGAATAAGCGCGGATCAGGGGATCAGGGCTATCTTGCCCACGGCGCCGCGGCCCAGAACACGGCCAAGCACTTCGGCTGCGTCCTTGAGCGGATAACGCCCCTCGATCAGCGGCTTGACCTTGCCCTTCTGATACCAGCCCAGCAGCTCGGCCATGTTGTCGGCATAGACCTGCGGCTCGAACCGGGTGAAATTGCCCCAGAACACGCCCACGACACTGTATTCCTTGACCAGCGTCAGGTTGACGGGAAGCTTCGGAATGTCGCCGCTGGCGAACCCGATGATCAGCAACCGGCCGTTGCGCGCCATCGCGCGCGAGCAGGCGTCGAACGCCGCGCCGCCGACCGAGTCATAAACGACATCCGCGCCCTTGCCGTCCGTCAGTTCCTTGATCCGGTCCTTGAGGTCTTCGTACCCGATCGCAACGTCCGCCCCGTTTTCGGTGCAGATCGCCCGCTTTGCGTCGGTCGAGGCCACCGCGATGACGCGCGCGCCCATGATCTTGCCGATCTGGATCGCCGCGATGCCCGTTGCACCGGCGGCCCCCAGAACGACAAGGGTTTCGCCCTCTTTCAGATGCGCACGCTGTTTCAGCGCGTGATGCGAGGTGCCGAACGCCACCAGCAGCGCGCAGACTTCGGCGGCGTCCATGTCACCGATGGGAAAGACGCGCGACTGCGGTGCGGCCACCTTTTCGGCGTAGCCGCCAAGCGTGCAGATCGTGGCGACCCTGTCGCCGGGTTTGAGGGACTTGACATCCGGCCCGACCTCTTCGACCACGCCGGCGGCTTCCATCCCCGGCACAAAGGGATGTTCCGGTCGGCTTTGATAAAGCCCCTGCACCAGCAGCCCGTCGGGATAGTTCACGCCGGCCGCCTCGACCCGGATCACCACCTGATCGCCGGTGGCCTGCGGATCGGGCATATCGCCGTATTCAAGCTGGTCGAGCGGTGCGAACTCATTGCAGATGATGGCTTTCATGGCAGTTTTCCCTCCCGTTGCGCGCAGGCGTTGGCAGGCAGCCTAGGCCAGTGGCGGGCCGGGCTCAACATGCGACACAGGACATGGACAAATGACGCAACGGAATTTCGATGTGCGGAAAAATCCCAAGGAAACAAGGCGTGATCGCCCCGAATTTCCCTTGGGCAAACCCGAACGCGGCGCTAATGTCCGCCGCAATAGGGAGCAAAGGGAGGAAATGCCATGAAAGGCATGATGCAGCATCGTCCGCTGCTGATCAGCAACATCCTGGAATACGCGGCCGAAGCGCACCCCAAGTGCGAGATCGTGTCGGTCAGGACCGAAGGCGACATTCACCGCCAGACTTACCCCCAGACGCTCAAGCGGGTGTACCAGTTGGCCAACGCGCTGAAGGGCCTCGGCGTCGAACTGGGCGACCGGGTGGCGACGCTGGCCTGGAACGGCTACCGGCATTTCGAGCTGTATTACGCGATATCCGGCCAGGGCGCGGTGTGCCACACGATCAATCCGCGCCTTTCGGCCGAACAGTTGATCTATATCGTCAACCACGCCGAGGATAAGGTTCTGTTCCTCGACACCACCTTTGTGCCGATCATCGAAGGTGTGAAGGACGAACTGCCGTCGGATCTCGTCTACGTCATCATGACGGACCGGGCGCACATGCCGGAAAACGGTTTTGACGCGCTATGCTACGAAGACCTTCTGGCCGACCAGCCCGAAAGCTTCGATTGGCCGGAATTCGACGAAACCACTGCTGCCGCGCTTTGCTATACCTCGGGCACCACGGGCAATCCGAAGGGCGCGCTGTATTCCCACCGCTCGACCGTACTGCATGCGCTGATGCTGGGGCTGATCATGGGCAGCTCGATCCCGCAAGAGGCCAAGGTGCTGCCGGTTGTGCCGCTCTTTCACGTTAATGCCTGGGGCATTCCGTATGCCTCGCCCCTGCTGGGTCATTCGCTGGTGATGCCGGGCGGTGCGCTGGACGGGGAAAGCCTGTTCAAGCTGATGGATACCGAAGGCGTCTTTTCCGCCTGGGGCGTGCCCACGGTCTGGATGGGGCTTCTGGCCGAAATCAAGAAACAGGGCCGCAAACCCAACGGGTTCTCAGATGTCGTGGTCGGCGGGTCGGCCGCACCGCGCAAGATGATCGAAACCTTCGAAGGCATGGGCGTTCATGTCGGCCATGCCTGGGGCATGACGGAAATGAGCCCGATCGGCACCCATGGCAACATGCCGAAATGGGTCAAGGAACTGCCCTTCGACAAGATGATCGACATCAAGGCCAAGCAGGGACGCCGGGCCTTTGGCGTCGATCTGAAGATCGTGGACGACGAAGGCAACCGCCAACCGCATGACGGAAAGGCGGTCGGTGAGCTTTACGTGCGCGGCAACACCATCGTTTCGGGCTATTTCAAGAACGACGAGGCCACCGCCAAGGCCATCGACGCCGAAGGCTGGTTCGGTACGGGCGACATCGCGTCGATCGACGGAAACGGTATCCTGAGCATTCAGGACCGGTCCAAGGATCTGATCAAGTCGGGTGGCGAATGGATCTCGTCGATCGACTTGGAAAATGCCGCGATGTCGCATCCCGGCATCTCGAATTGCGCCGCCGTGGCCATGCCGCACCCGAAATGGGATGAACGCCCGGTACTGGTTGCCGTCGCAGCGGGCGACGACAAACCGTCGCTCGAAGAACTGCACCAGCACATGTCGGAACATTTCGCCAAGTGGCAGTTGCCCGACGACGTGATCTGGACCGATGCACTGCCGCTTACCGCGACGGGCAAGGTGTCCAAGCTCACGCTGCGCCAGCAATTCGCCGACTACAAGTTGCCCGACCTGCGCTAACGGGTCTTCGGGGCAGGGCGCGCCATCGCGCCCTGCCGTAGCGTTACCGACACTCTGTCGCACCGGCTGCTTGACCCTAATGGCAAATTGGGTTTGCTTGACGGGCACAACGGAATTTCGTTTCGCATTGCGAAATGGATATGCAGAGGGGAGGACTGCATGGCCGAGACAGACGCCGCGCTGGACGCGTTCCGCAAGGATATCGCCGACTGGATCGAAGCCGCCTGCCCGGCGTCCCTGCGGGGACGCCCGATGACCGAGGACATGATTGTCTGGGGCGGACGACGCTGGGAATTCAAGGATCCCGCACAGAAAGCCTGGCTTGATGCCGCGACCGAACGGGGCATGACCGCCCCGCGCTGGCCCGTCGAATATGGTGGTGCCGGCCTGAGCCGCGCGCAGGAAAAGATCTACCGTGAGGAAATGGCCCGCCTGCAGGCGCCCCCGCCGCTGGAAAGCTTTGGCCTTTGGATGCTGGGCCCGGCCTTGCTGGCTTTCGGCAACGAGGAACAGAAAAAACGCCACCTGCCGCCGATCACGCGGGGCGAAATCCGCTGGTGCCAGGGGTATTCCGAACCGGGGGCTGGCAGCGACCTTGCCAATGTCCAGACCCGGGCCGAAGACATGGGCGACCATTACCTTGTGAATGGCCAGAAGATCTGGACCTCTTACGCCGACAAGGCCGACTGGATTTTCGCGCTGGTCCGCACCGACCGCGACGCACCCAAGCACCAGGGCATTTCCTTTCTCCTGATGGACATGGAAACGCCCGGCATCACAACGCGGCCGATCCGGCTGATCAGTGGCAAGTCGCCGTTTTGCGAAACATTCTTCGACAACGTGAAGGTGCCCAAGGAAAACCTGGTGGGCGAGTTGAACCGGGGCTGGGACATCGCGAAGTACCTGCTGACCCATGAACGGGAAATGATCGGCGGCGGCGCGCGCGGCCTGTTGGGCGGGCGGTCGCTGGGGCAGTTCCTGGGCGGGCTCGACGGTGCGATGGACGATCCCGTCACCCGCGCCGAAGCGATGGAGGTCGAGGTGAACAGCCTGGCCTTCGCCATGACCATGGAACGCTACAAGGACCAAGCCGAAGCGGGCCAGGGTGTCGGCAACGCGTCCGCCATGCTGAAATATTACGGCACGGAGCTGAACAAGCGCCGCTATGAACTGTTGATGTCGGCGGCCGGCTCCGAGGCGCTTGAATGGCAGGGACCGCATGGCGGGCTTGCGCCGGAATGGCTGCGGACCAAGGCCAACTCGATCGAGGGCGGCACATCCGAGGTGATGCTGGATATCATCGCGAAGCGCGTTCTCGAACTGCCCAGCCGGTGAGGGGTGCGGACATGACGACTTTGCTGGAAACCGAAGACGAAACCATGCTGCGCGACGCAGCACGCGGGTTCGTGACAGATGCGGCCCCGGTCGCGAAACTGCGCGAAAATCGCGACAAATCGCGCGGTTTCGATCCGGCCCTGTGGCGCGAGATGGCGCAGATGGGCTGGACCGGTGTGCTGGTTCCCGACGCCCGTGGAGGTGCCGACATGGGCCATCGCGCCGCCGGCATCCTGGCCGAGGAAATGGGCCGGACGCTTGCCGCCTCGCCGTTTCTTTCGACGGCCGTGATCGCGGCCACGACGCTGCGCGACGTGGCGACGGACCGCGCCCGCGATGCGCTGGGGCGGATTGCGTCGGGCGATGCCATTTATGCGCTGGCGGTGGACGAAGGGCGCAAGCACGCCCCCGAACGCAGCGCCATGCAGGCCGAACGCGCGGGCAACGGATTCCGTCTGTCGGGCGCCAAGACATTCGTCGCAGATGGCGGCAGCGCCAACCGCGTTCTGGTTCTGGCCCGCACCGGCGGCGCCCCCGGCGAGGCCGAGGGCCTGACGCTGTTCGATATCGACGCGGGTCGTGCCGGGCTGAGCCGCGACAGGCTGGACACCGTGGACAGCCGCGATCATGCCCGGCTGAGTTTCGACGGGGTCGAGGCCACGGGCGACGACGTGGTGGGCGATGTGGACAACGGGCTTGCCGCGCTGCAAACCGGATTGCGCGCAGGCCAGGCCGCCATCGCGGCCGAGCTGCTGGGCGTCGCGGGCGGCGCCTATGGCATGACCGTGGGCTATCTGAAAGAGCGCAAGCAGTTCGACCGCACGATCGGCAGCTTTCAGGCGTTGCAGCACCGCGCCGCGCATCTGTGGGCCGAAATCGAGGTGACGGCCAGCGCCATCGCCAATGCGGGCCGCGTTCTGGACGAAACCCCACAGGACGCGCAGCTTGCCGTATCTCTGGCCAAGGCGCGCGCCGCTATGACGGTTGACCTCGCTGTGCGCGAGGGCGTGCAGATGCATGGCGGGATCGGGATGACCGACGATTACGATATCGGGTTTTACATGAAACGCGCGCGTGTCGGTGCGGAATGGCTGGGCGATTACGGCTATCATGCCGCGCAGGTCGCCGCGGCACGCGGGTTCTGAGGGAGGATTGATGATGCAGATGACACCGGCAAACCTGAACGATCTGACGGGCAAGGTGGCGCTTGTCACCGGCGGCTCGTCCGGCATCGGGCGCATGGCGACCGAAGGGCTGGCTGCAGCGGGCGCGCGCGTCCTGATCTGCAGCCGCAAGGCCGACGCCTGCGAGGCGGTGGCAGCCGAGATCAACGCGATGGGCCTGCCCGGCACGGTCGAGGGCTTTGGCGGCGATGTCAGCACCGAAGCGGGCGTCGAAGCCGTGGTGGCCGAGGTGAAAAAGCGCACCGACCGGCTGGACATCCTGATGAACAACGCCGGCCGCACCTGGGGCGCCCCGCTGGGTGAGCATCCCTATTCGGCCTGGGAAAAGCTGCTGTCGCTGAACGTGACCGGCATGTTCCACCTGACCCAGATGCTGATCCCGATGCTAGAAGCCGCGGCCACGGCCGACGATCCCGCGCGGATCATCAACGTGGGCAGCGTCATGGGCGACATTCCCAAGGGCACGGCCACCTATTCCTATGCCGTGTCCAAGGGCGCGGTCCATCACATGACGCGGGTTCTGTCGAACGACCTGGCCCCGCGCCACATCACGGTGAACGCCATTGCGCCGGGGCCTTTCGTGTCCAAGATGACGGCCTTTGCCATCGGCACCGAGGAAGGCCAGGCCGAGGCCGCCAAGGGCGTGCCCCTGGGCCGCGTCGGCCGCGACGAGGACATCGCCGGGACCGTGCAATTCCTGTGCGGGCGCGGTGCGGCATACATTTCGGGCGCGGTGATCCCGCTTTCGGGCGGGATGCAATCCAAGGCCCCCGGAACATTGTTCAATCAGGATCTGTAAGACATGGCCGAAAAAATCACACTCGAAGAGCTGAAGGCGCTGGCCGGCAAGCATTACGGCACCTCGGACTGGATCAAGATCGACCAGAAACGTATCGACGCCTTCGCCGAGTGCACCAACGACTGGCAATTCATCCATATCGACCCGGAAAAAGCGGCACAGACGCCGTTTGGCGGGACCATCGCACACGGGTTCCTGACCCTGTCGATGCTGTCGGCCATGGTCTACCAGATGCCTGCGCTGGAAAAGGTCGCGATGGGTGTGAACTATGGCTTTGAAAAGGTACGTTTCGTGTCACCCGTGCGGGCAGGCGCGCGTATTCGCGGCGTTTTTGGCATGAAGACGGTGGATGTGCAGCCCGGCTTCGTCACCATCGTCATGGACGTGACGGTCGAAATCGAGGGGCAGGAAAAGCCCGCGCTGGTCGCCGAATGGATCGGCCGGCGGTATCTGGAGGAAAGCGCATGAGCGAAATCAGGTTCGACGGACGCGTTGCCATCGTCACCGGCGCTGGCGTCGGTCTGGGCCGGTCGCATGCACTGGGGCTGGCGGCGCGCGGCGCCAAGGTCATCGTGAACGATCTGGGCGCGGGCACCGACGGCACCGGCGCCAGTTCCGACGCGGCGCGCAGCGTGGTCGAGGAAATCCGCGAAGCCGGCGGCCGCGCCATCGCCAACGGCGCGGACGTGACGAACCCGGACCAGGTTCAGGCGATGGTGGACGAGGCCGTGGCCGAGTTCGGCCATGTCGACATCCTGGTCAACAACGCCGGCATCCTGCGCGACAAGACATTCGCCAAGATGACGCTGGACGATTTCCAAAAGGTCGTCGATGTGCACCTGATGGGAACCGTCAACTGCACCCACGCGCTGTGGCGGCACATGATCGAGCGCGAATACGGGCGGATCGTGTTCACCACATCGGCCAGCGGGCTTTACGGCAATTTCGGCCAGTCGAACTATGGCGCGGCCAAGGCGGCCATGTTGGGGCTGATGAACGTTCTGGCGCAGGAGGGCGGGCGCAAGAATATCCGTGTCAACATGCTGGCGCCCACCGCCGCCACCCGCATGACCGAGGATCTGCTGCCGCCCGAAACGCTTGAACTGCTGCAGCCCGAAACCATCACGCCGGGCCTTTTGGCGCTGGTATCCGAAGACGCCCCAAGCCGCATGATCCTTGGCGCGGGCGCAGGCTGCTTCAGCGAAACCAAGGTCTATGAAACCAAGGGCGTTGCCCTGCAGGGTGACGACCTCAGCCCCGAGGGTGTGATGACCAACCTGGCCCGCATCCGCGATGCCGAGGGTCAGCAGGAAATGCCTGGCGCCTTCGACCAGACCCGAAAATACGCCCGGAAGGCGGCGGCGGCCCGTGGCCTGCCGATGCCCTGGGACAAGTAACCCCTGAAAGGAAGATCCCCATGCGTGACGCAGTTATCGTATCCACCGCCCGCACCCCGATCGGCAAAGCCTATCGCGGCGCGTTCAACAACACCTCGGCACAGGAACTGATCGGCCATGCCGTGTCCAACGCCGTCAAGCGCGCCGGGCTGGATGGCTCGGAGATTTCCGATTGCATCATCGGCGCGGCAATCCAGCAGGGAAGCACCGGCGGCAATATCGGCCGCCAGGCGGCGATCCGCGCGGGCATGCCCGTTACCGTCGCCGGCATGTCGCTCGACCGGCAATGCGCCAGCGGCATGATGGCGATCGCAACCGCGGCCAAGCAGGTGATCCATGACGGCATGGATATCTGCATCGGCGGCGGCGTGGAATCGATCAGCCTCGTGCAGAACGAAAAGATGCGCACCGACTGGCTGGCCGACAAGTGGGTCAAGCAGCACAAGCCCGAGCTTTACATGTCGATGCTGGAAACCGCCGAGATCGTGGCCGAGCGTTATGGCGTCAGCCGCGAAGATCAGGACGCCTATGCCCTGCAATCGCAGCAGCGCACCGCCGCCGCGCAGGAAGCCGGCAAGTTCGACGACGAGATCGTGCCGCTGACCACAACGATGGGCGTGATGGACAAGGAAACCAAGGAGATTTCTTTCAAGGAAGTCACCCTGGAAAAGGACGAGGGCAACCGCCCCGGCACCCAACTGGAAAACCTGCAATCGCTGCAGCCTGTGTTCAAGAACGGCCAGAAAGTGACCGAGGGCAAGTACATCACCGCCGGCAACGCCAGCCAGCTTTCGGACGGCGCGTCCGCAAGCGTCATCATGGAGGCAAAAGAGGCCGAGCGCCGCGGCCTGCAGCCGCTGGGCCGCTACGTGGGTGTCATGGCCGCCGGATGCGAACCCGACGAGATGGGCATCGGCCCGATCTATGCCGTGCCGAAGCTGCTTAAGGCACATGGCCTGACGATGGACGATATCGGCCTTTGGGAACTGAACGAGGCCTTCGCAAGCCAGGTTCTGCAATCGCAGCGCGTGCTGGGCATCCCCAACGAGATCCTGAACGTCAACGGCGGTGCGATTTCCATCGGCCACCCCTACGGCATGTCGGGCGCGCGCATGGTCGGCCACGCCCTGATCGAGGGCAAGCGCCGCGGCGCGAAATACGTCGTCTGCACCATGTGCGTGGGCGGCGGCATGGGGGCCGCGGGCCTGTTCGAAGTTCTTTGACCAGCGGCGGGCCAAGGCCCGCCCTACATTCCTGACCTCTGGCCGGGCTGTGGCCCGGCCGACATTCCGACAAGGGGAAACCGTACATGGCGCTGCCGCCCATCCTTCAGAACTTGCGCATTCCCGTAGTGGGGTCGCCGCTGTTCATCATCTCGAACCCGGACCTGGTGATCGCGCAATGCAAGGCCGGCATCGTCGGCTCTTTCCCCGCGCTGAACGCGCGGGAAAAGGACGGTGAGCCGATCATGCTCGAAGCGTGGCTCAAGCGGATCACCGAAGAGCTGGACCGCCACAACCAGGCGAACCCCGACAACCCCGCCGCGCCTTTTGCCGTGAACCAGATCGTGCATCGGTCGAACACCCGGCTGGAGCGCGACCTCGAGATCTGCCACAAGTGGAAGGTGCCGATCTGGATCACCTCGCTGGGCGCGCGCGTCGAGGTGAACGAAGCCGCTCACGATTGCGGCGGCATCACCTTGCACGACATCATCAACAACACCTTCGCAAAGAAGGCGATCGAGAAAGGCGCCGATGGCCTGATCGCGGTTGCCGCCGGTGCGGGCGGTCACGCCGGTGCGCAATCGCCCTTTGCGCTGGTCAGCGAAATTCGCGAGTGGTTCGATGGGCCGCTGCTGCTGTCAGGCGCCATCGCCAACGGCCGCTCGATCCTGGCCGCACAGGCCATGGGCGCGGACCTTGCCTATATCGGCAGCCCCTTCATCGCCACGAACGAGGCCAACGCGGTACCGGACTACAAGGACATGATCGCGCGGCACGGGGCCGAGGATATCGTCTATTCATCGCTCTTTACCGGGGTCTGGGGCAACTACCTCAAGCCGTCGATCGCGCGGGCGGGGATGGACCCCGACAACCTGCCGCAATCCGATCCTTCGACGATGAATTTCGGGCAGGATCGCGAAAAGCCGAAAAGCTGGAAGGAAATCTGGGGCTCGGGCCAGGGTATCGGCGCGATAAAGAAGGTGCAGCCCGCCGCCGACCTGATCGACGCGCTGGCGGCACAATATGCAGATGCCAAGAACGAGATGCGCGGGATCGTCAATGGCTGAACTGATCGTCATCCGGCACGCGCAGGCCAGTTTCGGCGCCGCCAATTATGACCAGCTTTCCCAGTTGGGCCATCGCCAGTCGCGTGCGCTGGGCGAGGCACTGGCCGAACGCGGCGTGCGCCCGGACGCAGTGATCATCGGATCGATGCGCCGGCATCGCGAAACGCTGGACGGCATTCTTGCCGGGCTGGGGCGGAAGATGGAGCCGGAGATTCACGAAGGCCTGAACGAGTTCGACTTTACCGGTCTGCTGAACGCGCGCTTTCGCGATGCCCCGGCGCCCGAGAACATGCACACCGAACGCAAGAGCCATTTCCGCACCCTGCGCGAAACCGTGTTGTCCTGGCAGCGCGACGAGATCGAGAATCCGCCGGAAACCTGGGCGGAATTCGCGGCCCGTGTCGAGGATGCACGGCAAACGCTGTTGAAACCGGACGCGCGGCAGGTGCTGGCGGTCAGTTCGGGCGGCCCCATCGGGCAGCTTGTGGCCACGACCTTGAACACACCGCCCGAAGAACAGATCAAGATACAGCTTCAGACCCGCAATTGCGGCGTAACGCGCTTTATCTATTCGCCGCGCGGGGCGTTCTATTTCCACGGGTTCAACGAAACGCCCCATATCACGGCAGCCAATGAGAAAGAGCTGCTGACCTATAGCTGACGGAGGGACGCGCATGACCACCAATGCCGCCGCACACCTGGACACAGAGGCCGTTGCCAAGTGGCTTGCCGCCCATATGGACGGTTTCGAAGGCCCTATCGAGGCGCAGAAATTCCCAGGCGGGCAGTCGAACCCGACCTTCCTGCTGAAAACGCCGAAGGCGAATTACGTGCTGCGGCGGAAACCGCCGGGGCAGCTTTTGAAATCCGCCCATGCGGTCGACCGCGAATTCCGCGTGCAGCGCGCGCTGGCCGACACCGATGTACCGGTGGCGAAAATGCATGTGCTGTGCGAGGACGACGCCGTGATCGGCTCGATGTTCTACGTCATGGACCATGTGCAGGGCCGGCATTTCGACGACCCGCGCCTGCCCGATCTGGCACATGACGAACGCCTGCCCATCATGGACGAGATGAACCGCGTTCTGGCTGCGATCCACGACACCGACCTGAACGCAACGGGCCTTGCCGACTATGGCCCCGAAGGCAATTACTATGCCCGGCAGGTCGGCCGCTGGACCAAGCAGTACCGCGCGTCGGAAACACAGAGCATCGCCCCAATGGAAGAGCTGATTGCCTGGCTCGAGGCGAACATGCCCGAAGACGACGGTCAGCGCACCCTGGTGCATGGAGATTACCGCATCGACAACATGCTGTTTTCCAAGGACAGCCCCCGATGCGCCGCGGTGCTCGATTGGGAACTGTCGACGACCGGCCACCCCTATGCCGATCTCGGCGCGGTGATCATGCAATGGGGCATGCCGCCGGGCAACGAAGGCCGCGGCCTGGCGGGTGTCGACCGCAAGGCGCAGGGCCTGATGACCGACGAGGAATTCATCGCCGCCTATTGCAAGCGCCGGGGCATCGCCGGGATCGACCGGTTCGGGTTCTACCTGGCGTTCAACTATTTCCGCATGGGCGCGATCATCCAGGGCGTTCTGAAGCGGGCGCTGGACGGCAACGCCTCGAACCCCGAGCGCGCGATGCGGCTGGGATCTTTCGTACCCAGCTTTGCCGAAGCGGGATTGAGGGCTGCAAAAAGTGTCTGAGACAACGATGAACCCCGACCTGATCGAACCGCCTTACCCGCTACAGGCGCATCTGGGCTTTCGCATGGTGGACTGGCGCGAGGACTATTCCCGCTTCGATCTGCCGATCGTGCCGCATCTGGGCAACCGCTTCGGCATCGTGCATGGTGGTGTGCACGCCATGATGCTGGACACGGTGATGGGCTTTGCCGGCTGTTTCACCGGCGACCCGGACGCGCCGCAGCAGGCGATGACGCTGTCGATGACAACAAATTTTCTGTCGCAGGCCAAGGGCGATCTGCTGATCGCCGAAGGGTTTCGGACGGGCGGCGGGCGCAAGACGTTCTTTGCGCGCGCCCAGATAACCGACAACACAGGCGAACTGATCGCCACAGCCACAGGCGTGTTCCGCTATCGCGGGCGTGGCTGACATACCAGGGAGAATGACCATGACCGAGACAATGAAGCGCATCGTTCTGGCCCGCCGCCCCACCGGCGCGCCGGTCGACGAGGATTTCCGGCTGGAGGAAGGCCCCCTTCCCACACCGGGCGACGGCGAGGTTCTGGTGCGGGTGCACTACATGTCGCTCGACCCGTATATGCGCGGGCGGATGGATGACGCGAAATCCTATGCCACGCCAGTGCCGGTCGACGGCACGATGGAAGGCGGCGCCGTGGGCGAGGTGATTGCCTCGAACCACCCGCAATTCGCGCCCGGGGATTACGCCTTCGGCATGTTCGGCTGGGCAACGCATGGCGTGCAGCCGGGCAACATGATCCGCAAGCTCGACCCGTCGCACGGACCGATCACCACGGCCCTGGGCGTGCTGGGCATGCCGGGCTTTACCGGCTGGTTCGGCCTGACCGAATACGGTCAGCCAAAGCAAGGCGAAACCGTCGTCGTTGCGGCCGCCACCGGCCCCGTGGGATCGATGGTCGGGCAGATCGCCAAGGCCCGCGGTTGCCGCGTGGTGGGCGTGGCCGGGGGGCCGGAAAAATGCGCGATGGCGGTCGATACCTTCGGCTTTGACGAATGTCTCGATCACCGGGCCTATGCCGACGGCAAGGAAATGCGCGCGGCCCTGGCCGAGGCCTGCCCCAAGGGCGTCGACATCTATTTCGAAAACGTCGCGGGCAAGGTGCTGGAAGGTGTGCTGCCGCTGCTGAACGTGGGCGGCCGCGTGCCTGTCTGCGGCATGATCAGCTGGTACAACGCCGGCGCGCTTGGCGGAAATGCCGGCGGCGAAAAGGACCAGCTGCCCAAGCTGTGGCGCACGATCCTGGTCAACCGCCTGCATGTGCACGGCTTCATCATTTCCGATCACTGGAACCGCTATCCCGAGTTCCTGAAAGAGGTCGGGCCGATGGTGGGATCGGGCCAGGTGAAATTCGTCGAGGATATCGCCGAAGGCCTGGAAAACGCGCCGCGCGCCTTCATGGGCATGCTGCAGGGCAAGAACAAGGGCAAGCAGATCGTCAAGGTGATCTGACCCGGACGGGTCAGTCCCACACGATCCTTGCGGCCAGCGCCGCAAAGATCACCGCCGAGACCTTGCCCATCACGCCCGAGGCACGGCCCACGGCCGCGCCCAGCCAGCCCGCACCGGCGCCATAGGCGCCGGTGATCACCAGGCCGGTCGCGATGAACAACGTCCCCAGCACGGCCATCTGTTGCCAGATCGGGCCGATTGCCGGATCGGTGAACTGCGGCAGGAATGCCATGATGAACAGCGCCACCTTGGGATTCAGGGCGTTTGTCACGAAACCGCGCCAGATCGCCCTGCCGGTGCGCGCGGCGCCCCGGCGCGGGTCTGGAGGAGGCGCACGCCACGCCTTGACCGCCAGCCACAAAAGATAGCCGGCGCCAAGATAGCGGATCACCTCATGCGCGTGCGGAATCGCCAGGATCGCGGCCGAAATTCCCAGCACGGCCAGAGTGACATGGAGAACGGACCCAAGGGCCACGCCGAACGCTGCGGCCATCCCCGCGCGCGGTCCACCCTGCGCCCCGCTTGCCATTGCGAACATGACATCCGCACCCGGCGTCAGGTTCAGCATGACGCCCGCCATCAGAAAGGTGGCGACCGTCGCGGGCTCCATCGCGGCAAGCGTAGCCAGCATGGCGCTACACCGACCAGCGGCGGGCGGCGCGGGCGATGCGCGCGCCGAACCTGTGGGCCGTCTTCAGATCGCCCGGCGGGATCAGTTGCGTCTTGTCGCGGTCGGACACCGCCCCAAGCCCCAGCCAGACGCCGCTTTGATTGATGTCGGGATTGTCCGGGTCGACCGGCGCGCCGATCTGGTCCTGACCAACCCAGACCATCCCGTGCTGCATCGCGAATGTCAGCATCTGCTGCAGGGTCACCAGCTTGTCGCCGCCCGGAAAGATCGCAACGGTGAACCCGGCGGCCAGCTTGTCGGCCCAGCGCTGTTCGGCCCACAGTTCACCCGTGGCGTCCATGAAGGTTTTGAACCCCGACGCGGCGCTGCCCATGTAGGTGGGAGAGCCCATGACGATCACGTCGGCCGCATCCAGCGCCTGCCAGTCGGTATCCGTCATGGACTCGACGTCGATCAGGCGGGCGTTGCACTCATTCTCGCCAAGGGCGCGTGCGATTTCCTGCGCAAGACGCCGTGTATGGCCTCGGCCGGAATAGTATGGGATCGCGACATTCGGCATCAGGCCACCCGCCCAAGGATCATGTCGGCCGCCTTTTCCGCGATCATGATTGTCGGTGAATTGGTGTTGCCGCTGGTGATCGTCGGCATCACGCTGGCATCGACGACACGCAAGCCGCCCACCGCGCGCATCCGCAATTGCGGATCGAGAGGCGCGGCGTCATCCGCGCCCATGCGAACGGTGCCGACCGGGTGAAAGATCGTGGTTCCTATATCGCCCGCCGCACGCACCAGATCGTCGGCATCGTCACTGGCGATGCCGGGTTTGATCTCGTCCGGCTGGTATTTCTGCATCGCCTCTTGCGCCATGATGGCGCGGGCCTGCCGGATCGCGGCGACGGCCACCTGCCGGTCGCCTTCGGTGGACAGGTAATTCGGCGCGATGCGGGGCGCGTCATGCGGATTGGGGCTGGCGATTTCGACCACGCCACGGGATTCGGGACGGAGGTTGCACACGCTGGCGGTGATCGCCGGGAAATCGTGCAGCGGCTCACCAAAGGCGCCCAGCGACAGCGGCTGGACGTGGTATTCCAGGTCGGGCGTTTCCAGATCGGGGCGTGACCGGCTGAAGGCCCCCAACTGACTGGGTGACATCGACATCGGCCCCGACCGTTTCAGCGCGTATTCCAGACCGATCATCGCCTTGCCCCACAGGCTGTTGGCAAGGGTGTTCAGCGACTTGCCATGCGCCAGCCGCCACGCGCAGCGCAATTGCAGATGATCCTGCAGGTTGGCACCGATTGCGGCCACATCGTGCCGCACCTCGATCCCGTGGCGCTGCAGCAGGCCACCCGGCCCGATGCCCGACAATTGCAGGATCTGCGGGCTGCCGATGGCGCCCGCGCTCAGGATCACCTCGGCGCGCGCATTGGCACGCTGCACGGTTCCCCCCTTTTCGAACTCGACCCCCACGGCGCGGCCGTCGCGCAGGATCACGCGGCGGGTATGGGCCTTGGTCACGACACGCAGCTTGTCGGTTTCAGCGGTGCGCAGAAACGCCTTGGCCGTGTTCATCCGCCAGCCCGAACGCTGATTGACGCGGAAATACCCCACGCCCTCGTTGTTGCCGGTATTGAAGTCGTTGACCTCGGGCAACCCCCATGCCGCGGCGGCGGCCTTCCAGTCATCGAGAAGATCCCAATGCAGGCGCTGGTTCTCGACCCGCCATTCGCCACCCGCGCCATGCAGATCGCTGGGTCCGTCGACATAATCCTCGGATCGTTTGAAATAGGGCAGCACGTCGTCCCAGCCCCAGCCTGCATTGCCCATTTGCCGCCAGCCGTCGTAGTCGGCCGCCTGGCCACGCAGATAGAGCATGCCGTTGATCGACGAACACCCGCCCAGCACCTTGCCGCGCGGATACAGCAGCGACCGCCCGTTCAGGCCCGGTTCTTCGGCGGTGCGGAAACACCAGTCGGTGCGCGGATTGCCGATGCAGTAAAGATACCCCATCGGGATATGCACCCAATGATAGTTGTCCTTACCCCCTGCCTCGAGCAGCAAGACCGAATGCCCCGCCTCGGACAACCGCTTGGCAAGCACACAGCCCGCGCTGCCGGCGCCAACAATGATGTAGTCGTGTTCCATCCGCGTCCCCCTTGCTTGCCGCAATCTGGGCGAAAGCGCGGATGAGTGCAATCTAGAGCAACGCCGGGGCGCGCGTGCTCTGACGCGCTGCCACACCTGTCACGATCCGCGCCTCCTGATATGTCAGGACCGGCCTCACGGTGCGATGGCCGGGGTCGGGCCCGTCGTCGCCAATCCATGACGGCACGCGCAACAGGCTTTCGCAGACCGCGCCCTCGGCAATCAGCAGCTCGTGCCGGTCCAGCATCAGGTGCACATACGTGATGTCGGCACAGGGGCGGAGCCGGACATTCCGACCGTCGACAAGCGCGCGGACCGGGATCAGCACCTCCTGCGCCGCGAACAGCAATTCCGACAGAACCGAATTCCACAGCACCATGTGTTGCTGCGAAAGGCGCAGCGGTCCCATGTTGCCCAGAACCCCAGTGGCGATTTCGACGGGGGCATTTGCGCCATATCCCTTGACGCGTCGGCGCCCCACCCACACGACGGGCCGGGCCCCGCGATCGAGCGTTATCACCGCGTCGCCCGGCTGGATATCGTCAACCCTGCGCGCGCCCAGCGGCGTTGCTATACGCGTTTCCGCCGCGAAGCAGACGAATTCATGCACATATGCCGCATTCTGATCCGTTGTGAAAAACTGTGGCGGAATGCCTCCGGTGAAGTTGTTGAAATACCAGCTTTGAAGATCGAAACCGGGCGTCCATACGACCTGCGTGAGGTTCCCGGACTGATCCAGCCCTTCGAACACGATGATGCCGCCGCCGGCTTCGGCCATGTCGGACCGCAACACTGTGGCATCCTCGATCGTCTGGGAACCGCCCGCGCCCCCGAAACTCAGATCATAGGTATCGCCGATTTCGAACAGACGGGGATCGGTGTCGCCGTCATTCGTCGTGACGACGAGGTTGATGGAAGATGTCGGCGGATAATCGAAATCCGACCTGTCGCCGCCACTGTTGACGTTCGACCCGGTCGAAACCGCGAATTCGTTATCCGCCGCAAAAATGCTGAATGCCATGATCCACACCCCTCGGCGGTGGATCGAACGCTGCCGCGTTTAACATCGCGCAAATTCGCGCCGGGAAAATACCGAAAATTGTGGCCTACACCGGCAAGGCCGTCGTGCTGATCACGGTGCGAAGCGCGAAACTCGACTGCATCTGCGTCACGCCGGGCAGGCGCGACAGGTGTTGGCGGTGGATGCGCGCGAAATCGTCGGTGTTCTCGGCAACCACTTTCAGGATGTAATCCGCGGTGCCTGCCATCAGGTGACATTCCTGCACGTTCGGGATGCGCGCCACGGCCTTTTCGAACGCATCGAGGATATCATCGGTCTGCCCGCGCAAGGTGATTTCGACATAGACGATACTGGCGACACCCATTTTTCGTGCGTTCAGCAGCGCCACGTAATCGCGGATATACCCATCGGATTCGAGCCGCTGCACCCGCCTGTGGCATGCCGATGGCGACAGGTTGACCGCCTCGGACAGTTCGGCGTTCGAAATGCGTCCCCGTTTCTGCAGGACGGATAGAATTCGCCGATCTGTCGGGTCCAGCGTCATTTTCGCAGATTCCTTCGATCTTGGCCGCCTTTGATCGAAGATTATTCACAAATTGCACCGTAGTGCGACCCAAATTTCAAACCAATTGCGCGCCAACTGCGACATTCTGTCCAAAATACACAAGTCCAGCAAAGGAGGCCCCAATGAAAATCGGTTGCCCGAAAGAGATCAAGCCGCAGGAATTTCGCGTCGGCATGACGCCCAACGCCGCCCGTGAGGCGGTGGCACACGGCCACGAGGTTCTGATCGAAACCGGCGCCGGGCGCGGCGCGGGCTTCGAGGACACGGATTATACCGATGCCGGCGCGCGCATCGTCGACACCGCGCAAGAGGTGTTCGCCACCGCCGACATGATCGTAAAGGTCAAGGAACCCCAGGCGCCCGAGCGCAAGATGCTGCGCGAAGGCCAGCTGCTGTTCACCTATCTGCATCTGGCCCCGGACCCCGACCAGACGCATGACCTGCTGGAATCCGGCTGCACCGCGATCGCCTATGAAACCGTTACCGACGACCGGGGTGGCCTGCCCCTGCTGGCGCCTATGTCCGAGGTCGCGGGCAAGCTGGCGCCGCAGGTCGGCAGCTGGACGCTGCAAAAGGCCAATGGCGGGCGTGGCGTGCTGATGGGCGGCGTGCCCGGCGTGGGCCCGGCAAAGGTTGTCGTGATCGGCGGCGGGGTTGTCGGCACACACGCCGCACGCGTTGCGGCCGGCATGGGGGCGGACGTGACCGTTCTGGACATGTCGCTGCCGCGGCTGCGCTATCTCGATGACACGATGCGTGGCGAGTTCAAGACCGCCTACGCCTCCAAGGGCAACACCGCCGATCTGATCGCCCATGCCGACATGGTGGTCGGAGCGGTGCTGATCCCCGGTGCGGCGGCACCCAAACTGATCAGCCGCGAACAACTGTCGACCATGAAACCCGGCGCGGTCCTTGTGGACGTGGCCATCGACCAGGGCGGCTGCTTCGAGACATCCAAAGCCACCACCCACGAGAACCCGATCTACGAGGTCGACGGCATCATGCATTACTGCGTGGCGAACATGCCCGGCGCGGTGGCGCGGACCTCGACCATCGCGCTTGGCAATGCGACCATGCCATTCATGCTGGCGCTGGCGGACAAGGGCTGGAAACAGGCCTGCGCCGACGACCCGCACCTTCTGAACGGATTGAATGTCCATGCGGGCAAGCTGACCTATTACGCCGTCGGCAAGGCGCTTGGCATCGACGTGACCTCGCCCCAGCTGGTCGTAAAGGGCTGACCGGGCTTGCCGGGCGCCGCGCCCGGCTTATCATCGGCCCTGCCTGATAGCGGAAAGGGCCGATGGCAGCACGCTATGTGAAATACGCGATTGCGCCGATGCTGGCCGCCCAGGGCCTTGCTCTGCGCAGGCGCGCGTTGCGCCTGCCCGAGCCGCCCGGCCCACGCCACGGATCAGAGGGCAAAGGGCCCGCCCTGTCTGTGCTGATCGCAGGCGACAGTTCCGCCGCGGGTGTGGGGGCGCCGCACCAGTCGCTGGCGCTGAGCGGTCAGCTCATCACCCGCCTCGCGCTGCGGGCGCGCGTCACATGGCGGCTTGAGGCACGCACAGGCGATACGACACGCGCCTGCAACACCCGCCTGCAAGCCTTGCCACCCGCGCGGTTCGACGTCGCGGTTCTGGCCCTTGGCGTGAACGACGTGACAACCGGCCTGCCCTGCCGTGTATGGCTGCGGCGGCAACAGGCACTGCACGACCTGTTGCGCGTGAAATTCGGTGTCAGGGCGATCTATGCCTCGGGCCTGCCGCCAATGGGTCAGTTTCCCCTGCTGCCGCGGAGCCTGAAATGGGTAATGGGCCACGAGGCGCGCCGGTTCGACGCAGCCTTGTCGGACCTTGCCGCAGCACAGCCTGACCTGCATCACGTTCCGTTCGACCTGCCCCTGGATGTCGACATGATGGCCGATGACGGGTTTCACCCCGGCCCTAAGATCTATGGCCTTTGGGCGGACGCGCTGGCCGAAAGGATCATGTCCGACCAGCGCATCCCAAGGCATGATCAGCCCGCTTTCTGAATCTCGACCGAATGCGGATACGGGATGCTGATGCCGCGGGCATCGAACGCCTCTTTCACGGCCTTGGTCATGGCGAACTTGACCTCCCAGTAGTCGGCCGCATTCACCCACAGTCGCGTTGTCAGATCGACGCTGCTGTCACCAAGGTTCGTCACCCGCACCCACGGTGCGGGATCGTCGTGCACGCGCGCATCGGCCTTTGCCAGTTCAAGGATGATGTCCATCGCCGTATCGGCGTTGTCGCCATAGTCGATGCCAAAGACCAGGTCGACGCGCCGTGTCTTGTGCGCCGAGAAATTGGTGATGATCGCACCCCAAGCCTGCCCGTTCGGCACGATGATCTGGACATTGTCCGGGGTGACCAGTTCGGTCACGAAAAGATTGAGATCCCTTACCGTCCCCGACGTTCCACCGATATCGACGAAATCGCCCAGCTTGTAGGGGCGGAACAAGATCAGCATGAACCCCGCCGCCAGATCGCTGAGCGTCCCCTGAAGTGCAAGGCCGATGGCCAGCGTCGCCGCGCCGAGAACCGCGACAAGCGACGTCGCCTGGATACCGAACAGTCCGAGCACCGCCACCAGGACCATCAGCAGGATCACCCATTTGATGATCGACGCCGCGAAATTTCCAAGGGTCGGGTCGATGCGCGGCGTAGCGTTCACACGCCGGCGGACCATGCCACTGACCATACCCGCGATCGTCCAGCCGACCACGAGTACGACAAGCGCCTTGCCCGCCGCGATAACAAGCGGTGTGTAGGCGCCAAGCTGTTCTATGATGTCCTGCATAACAATACCTCCTGTTCACGTCCCTTCTGCGACTGCCAGAGGCAGCCATGAACCGCAAGCAAAAGGCCCGCACGATGGCGGGCCTTTCCCTTGTTCAGTTCGGTCGACCTACTTTTTCAGCGCGTCACGAATTTCCATGAGGATATCCAGCTCGCTCGGCCCGGCGGGCGCCTCTTCTGCCGGGGCCTCTTCCTTCTTGGTTGCCGCGTCTTTCACCTTGTTGACGTAGCGCACCAGCATGAACACCACGAAGGCGATGATCAGGAAGTTGATGACCGCCATCAGGAATGCGCCGTATGCAAAGACGGCTGCCCCGGCCTCGCGCGCGGCCTCTAGGCTGGCGCCGTCGGGTACCTGGCCTGCCAGCACGACGTAATTGTTGGTGAAATCAAGTCCGCCGGTAAACAGGCCGATAATCGGGTTGATCAGGTCGCCCACCAGCGACGTGACGATGGCCGTAAAGGCCGCACCGATGATGATACCCACGGCCATGTCCATGACATTGCCTTTGGCGATGAAGTCCCTGAACTCTTGAAACATGTGTCCTAGTCCCTTTGTACGTTTTTGCACCTGTCTTGAGGGACCATTTGCGCCCCTGAATTAACCTTAACGGGATTTCTGAAAAAAATACCTGCTTTTTGTCAGGGGAATTTCCCCCTACGTTCCCCGCAAATGAAAGCGAGGCATGAATGACTTTTCCCGACGATTTCCCGATCACGCATCGCTGGCCGCCGCAGCATCCCGACCGTCTGCAATTGTATTCCTTTCCGACACCGAACGGGGTCAAGGCCTCGATCATGCTGGAAGAAACCGGCCTGCCTTACGAGGCGCACAAGATCACCCTGTCGGACGCGGACGTCAAAAGCGCCGAGTTCCTTTCGCTCAACCCCAACAACAAGATCCCGGCGATCATCGACCCGGACGGCCCCGGCGGGCAACCTCTGGCACTGTTCGAAAGCGGCGCGATCCTGATCTACCTTGGGGAAAAAACCGGCCAGCTTTTGCCGACCGACCCGGCGGCGCGGTATCAGGCGATACAATGGCTGATGTTCCAGATGGGTGGCGTCGGGCCGTTGTTCGGACAGCTTGGGTTCTTCTACAAGTTCGCCGGATCCGAGATCGAAGACCCCCGCCCGCGTGAGCGGTATATCAACGAGGCGCGCCGCCTGCTGAACGTCGTTGAAACCGCACTTGAAGGCCGCGACTGGATCGCCGGCGACTATTCCATCGCCGACATCGCGCTTGCCCCCTGGCTGCGCGCGCTGGATTTCTACGGCGCGCGCGACGTGGTGGGCTGGGCCGATCACCCGCGCTGCGTGGCGTATCTGGATCGTTTCCTGGACCGCCCCGCCGTCCAGCGCGGCCTCAACATCCCGCCTCGGGACTGACCCGGCCCTTCATCGCAAACACAAAGGGCGGCCCGAGGGACCGCCCTTTTTCACTTCATAGCAAGCGTATCAGATTGCGGCCTTGCGGCTTTCGTCCAGGTAAATTTCGCGCAGCCGTTTCGCGGCCGGCCCGGGCGTGCCTTCACCCAGCTTGGCGCCGTCGATTTCGATCACCGGAAAGACAAAGGTCGAGGCCGAGGTGATGAACGCCTCGTCCGCGCCCTGAGCTTCTTCGATGGTGAAGGGGCGTTCCTCGACCTCCATCTGCGCCTCGCGGGCAAAGCGCAGGACGGCGGCACGGGTAATGCCGTGCAGGATGTCGTTCGACAATTGCCGCGTGATGATCTTGCCGCCCTTGACGATGTAGGCGTTGTTGCTGGTGCCTTCGGTCACAAAGCCGTCCTCGACCATCCAGGCGTCGTCACAGCCGGCCTTCTTAGCCATCATCTTGCCCATCGACGGATACAAAAGTTGCACCGTCTTGATGTCGCGCCGGCCCCAGCGGATATCGTCGATCGAGATCACCTTGATCCCGGTCTTCGCCGCCGGGCTGTCGGCCAGGCCCGGCTTGTTCTGGGTGAACAGAACCAGCGTCGGCCGCGTGGTTTCGGCATCGGGGAAGGCAAAGTCGCGATCGCCCGGCGCGCCGCGCGTGACCTGAAGATAGATCATGCCCTCTTCGATGCCGTTCAGGCGCACCAGCTCACGGTGGATTTCCAGCAGGTCGTCGAACTGGTCGGGCTTGTCCATGTCCAGCTCGGTCAGCGACCGTTCAAGACGCGCCAGGTGACCGTCGAAATCGATCAGCTTGCCATCCAGCACGCTGGTCACTTCGTAAACGCCGTCAGCCATGAGAAAGCCCCGGTCGAAGATCGAGACCTTGGCTTCGGTTTCGGGCAGGTATTCGCCGTTTACGTAAACTGTGCGGGTCATGGGTTGTCTCCTTATCCCCAGAGGGCGGCACTCGGCGGGTGCACGCCGGCATCATCGAACAAAAGCGGTGCGTCGCGGTCTTCGGCCAGAAGGAGCGGCCCGTCAAGGTCCGTTACCATCGCACCTTGTGCAACCAGCGTCGCGGGCGCCATTGCCAGGCTCGATCCGACCATGCAACCCACCATGATGTCGTACCCTTCGGCCAGTGCCGCCTGCTTCAGCGCCAGCGCTTCGGTCAGGCCCCCGGTCTTGTCGAGCTTAATGTTCACCACATCGTACTTGCCCTTCAGCGCCGGCAGGCTTGCACGGTCATGGGCGCTTTCGTCGGCGCAGACGGGCACTGGACGCTCCATGCCGATCAGCGCCTCGTCCTCGCCCGCGGGCAGGGGTTGTTCGACAAGTGCAACGCCCAGCCGTACCAGATGCGGCGCAAGGTCGGCATAGACCTCAGCCGACCACCCCTCGTTGGCATCGACGATGATCCGGGCGTTGGGCGCGCCGCGCCGCACGGCTTCGAGACGCGGCATGTCGTCCGGTGTGCCCAGCTTGATCTTCAGCAGCGGACGATGCGCATTCTTGGCAGCTTGCGCTTCCATTTCGGCGGGTTCCGCCAGCGACAGGGTATAGGCGGTGATTTCCGGCCCAGGCTCGGGCAGGCCGGCCATTTCCCAGACCCGTTTGTTCGCGCGCTTGGCCTCCAGATCCCAGAGCGCGCAATCCACCGCGTTGCGGGCCGCACCGGCGGGCAGCAGGTCGTAAAGCGACTGACGGTCGAACCGTCCGGGCAGGCCTGCGATTTCCGCCTCGACGCTTTCAAGCGTTTCGTCGTAGCGCGCGTAGGGCACGCACTCGCCCCAACCAGTCACGCCACCGTCGCTGATGCGCACGGTCAGAACCTTGGCCTCGGTCCGCGATCCCCGGCTGATGGTGAACACCTGCGCCAGCCGAAAGACATCCCTCGTGACCTCAACCTGCATCGCATTGCCCCTCTGTCTTGCGTCTGTCATTCCGGCCACCGCCGGGCGCCGGGGGGCAAGCCCCCGAGCCTGCGGGCCGGTTGCGCGCTCAGCTCATCGTCATGAGCGCATCGACCAGCTTGCCGGCGCCGAACCGGAACGGATCGGTTGCCGGAAGGCCCAGCCGCGTTTCGATATCGGCCAGGTAGGCGCGCGCCTCGTCCTCGGCCATGTGCTGGGTGTTGATGGAATAGCCGACGACCTCGGCGGCGGGGTTGGCCACCCGCGCCAGCGTCGTCGCCATGTCGCGCACCGCCTCGAGGCTGGGCAATTGGTAGCCCGGCAACCCGCGCATATGTTCGCGCGTCGGTTCGTGACAGACGATCAGGGCATCCGGCTGGCCGCCATGCACCAGGGCCATCGTGACGCCAGAATAGGACACGTGGAACAGGCTGCCCTGCCCTTCGATCAGATCCCAGTGATCGTCGTCGTTGTCAGGCGTCAGCCATTCGATCGAACCCGCCATAAAATCCGCGATCACGGCGTCCAGCGGCACACCGTCCCCGGTGATCAGGATGCCGGTCTGCCCGGTCGCGCGGAAGGTCGATTTCATGCCACGCTCGCGCATCTCGGCATCCATCGACAAGGCGGTGTACATCTTGCCCACCGAACAATCGGTGCCCACCGCCAGGCAGCGCTTGCCGCGCCGTTTGATGCCGTTGGCGATTGGGTATTTCACCGACGGGATGCGCACATCGTGCAGCTTGCGGCCGGTAGCCTCGGCAACGGCGACCAGGTCGGGTTCGTCGCGCAGCAGGTTGTGAAGCCCCGAGGCCAGGTCGAACCCTTCCTCGAGTGCGGTGACAAGGATCTTTTTCCAGGCCTGGCTGATGATGCCGCCACGGTTCGCGACACCGATCACAAGCGTCTTTGCCCCGGCTGCCTTGGCTTCGGCCAGGGTCATGTCGGTCAGGCCCATATCGGCCTTGCAGCCTTCCATACGGAACTGCCCGACAGCGTTTTCGGGCCGCCAGTCCTTGATGCCCTGCGCCACCTTGGCAGCAAGTTGGTCGGGCGCATCGCCCAGAAACAGAAGATACGGCGTTTCAATCATGGCAATCCCCCTTCAGTTCGCATGTTAACAACAGTTTCGCGGATTCGCCGGGCAAATTGCTTCGTTTCTGCGCGTCCGCGCGCCCGTGCAGCGAATATTCTTCGAATTTAAAACATCAATGCCGAATAATCGTGCAAGTTTTCATCCTGCACGAAAAACAGGCAGCGCCTGGTCCGCGGATCGCGCCGGAAATCGCCGCGCGGTTTGCCTGCCCGCAACAGCCGCGAAAATGCTGCAGAGCAGAATCGCCTTGCGCGCCACCGCGCAAATAAATATCCCCCTACCCGACAATTGCGTAATTTCCTTACCCGAAAGGTGACAAGATGAGCTTTCGCACCCAACCCGCGCCCGTGGCCCGCCCCAATCGCTGCCAGCTGTTCGGCCCGGGCTCGCGCCCCGCGATCTTCGAAAAGATGGCCGCCAGCGCAGCGGACGTGATCAATCTCGACCTCGAGGATTCTGTCGCGCCGTCCGACAAGGACAGCGCCCGCCAGAACGTGATCGACGCGATCGGCTCGGTCGACTGGGGAAAGAAAACCCTGTCGGTTCGGATCAACGGCCTCGACACGCCATATTGGTACCGCGACGTGGTGGAACTGCTGGAAAACGCGTCGGAACGGCTCGACCTGATCATGATCCCAAAGGTCGGGTGTGCCGCTGACATCTACGCCGTCGATGCGCTCGTCACCGCGATCGAGGCCGCAAAGGGCCGCACCAAGAAAATCGGGTTCGAGGTCATCATCGAATCCGCCGCCGGCATCGCCCATGTCGAGGAAATCGCCGCCAGCAGCCCCCGCCTGCAGGCCATGAGCCTGGGCGCCGCGGATTTCGCCGCCTCGATGGGCATGGCCACCACCGGCATCGGCGGCACTCAGGCCAATTACTACATGCTGCATGAAGGCGCGAAATACTGGTCCGACCCGTGGCATTGGGCACAGGCGAACATCGTCGCCGCATGCCGCACCCATGGCGTTCTGCCGGTCGACGGCCCGTTCGGCGACTTCTCGGATGACGAAGGTTTCCGTGCGCAGGCGCTGCGCTCGGCCACGCTGGGCATGGTCGGCAAATGGGCGATCCATCCCAAGCAGGTCGCCCTGTCGAACGAGGTCTTCACCCCATCGGAAGAAGCCGTGAACGAAGCCCGCGAAATCCTTGCCGCCATGGAAGAGGCCAAGGCCAAGGGCGAAGGCGCGACCGTTTACAAGGGCCGGCTGGTCGACATCGCGTCGATCAAGCAGGCCGAGGTGATCGTGCGCCAGGCCGAAATGATCGCCGAGTGATCCTGGCCAAACCCGTTTCGAAAGGGCGCCCCGACGGGCGCCCTTTTTTCTGCAGCCTTACCGCCTGCCGCCACGGCCATGCTTGCCAACCGTTTGGGCGCGTGACACCCTTTCCGGGCTGAAAGGGAGGGAAGGATGCAGGCATCCGACACGATCACGCAAACGCAGCTTCCACAGGTAACGGAACCGCGCAATCCGGGCATGGAGCTGGATATGGACTGGGTGATGTCGGCCCGCGCCAACACCTCGGCGATCGAACGCCGCTGCGCCACCTTGCCCGGCCGCCGGAGCGTGAAAAAGGACTACCAGGCCGCTTGGCTGTGCCGCGCGATTTCCTGCATCGACCTGACGACGCTGTCGGGGGATGACACATCGGGCCGGGTCGCGCGCCTGTGCGCCAAGGCCCGTCAACCCGTGCGCGCCGACATCCTTCAGGCACTCGGGATGGAGGGGCTGACCGTCGGCGCGGTCTGCGTCTATCACGACATGATCGCCCCGGCGAAACAGGCGCTTGCCGGGTCCGGTATTCCCGTCGCGGCCGTATCCACCGGCTTTCCCGCCGGGCTGTCGCCCTTTCACCTGCGCGTGGCCGAGATCGAGGACAGCGTAAAGGCCGGCGCGGATGAGATCGACATCGTGATCTCGCGCCGCCATGTCCTGACCGGCGACTGGCAGGCGCTTTATGACGAAATGCGCGCTTTCCGCGCGGCCTGCGGGCCGGCGCATGTCAAGGCGATCCTGGCGACGGGCGAGCTTGGGTCGCTGCGCAACGTGGCGCGTGCCTCGCTGATCTGCATGATGGCGGGGGCCGATTTCATCAAGACCTCGACCGGCAAGGAAAGCGTCAATGCGACCCTGCCCGTCAGCCTGGTGATGATCCGGGCAATACGCGAGTTTCACCAGCGCACCGGCTATCGCATCGGCTACAAGCCCGCGGGCGGGATTTCCAAGGCCAAGGATGCGCTGACCTACCTTGCCCTGATCAAGGAAGAGCTGGGCGACCGATGGCTGCGCCCCGACCTCTTCCGTTTCGGTGCCTCCAGCCTGCTGGGCGATATCGAACGCCAACTGGAACACCACGTCACCGGGGCCTATTCCGCCAAGTGGCGGCATCCGATGGGATAAGCATATGACCGTGAAAGAAATCTTCGACAGCATGGACTACGGTCCCGCCCCGGAAAGCGTGGCCGAAGCGCTGGCCTGGCTGATCGATCAGGGGGACCGCTTCGGGCATTTCATCGACGGCGCGTTCACCGATCCCGGTGACGGGTTCGAAAGCCGCAACCCCGCAACCGGCGAGGTGCTGGCGACGTTGACGCAGGCCACGCAGGCCGATGTCGACGAAGCCGTTGCCGCCGCACGCAAGGCCCAACCGAAATGGGCGCGGCTGGGCGGGCATGGTCGCGCGCGCCATCTCTATGCGCTGGCACGGATGATCCAGAAACACGCGCGCCTGTTCGCGGTTCTGGAAAGCATGGACAATGGCAAGCCGGTCCGCGAAAGCCGTGACATCGACGTGCCGCTGGTGCACCGGCATTTCTACCATCACGCCGGTCTGGCGCAGCTTATGGACAGCGAATTGCCCGGCATGGTGCCGCACGGTGTCTGCGGGCAGGTGATCCCGTGGAACTTTCCGCTTCTGATGCTGTCGTGGAAGGTCGCCCCTGCGCTGGCCGCAGGCAACACCGTGGTGCTGAAACCGGCGGAATACACCTCGCTCACCGCGTTGCTGTTCGCCGATATCTGCCAGCGCGCGGGCCTGCCGAAAGGTGTCGTGAACATCGTCACCGGTGACGGCGCGGTGGGCGAAATGATCGTCGGCCATGACGGTATCGACAAGGTGGCCTTTACCGGCTCGACCGAAGTGGGCCGCGCGATCCGGCGCGTCACCGCCGGCCAGGCGAAGCCGCTGACACTGGAGCTGGGCGGAAAATCCGCCTATATCGTGTTCGACGATGCCGATCTCGACAGCGCGGTCGAAGGGCTGGTGGATGCGATCTGGTTCAACGGCGGGCAAGTCTGCTGTGCCGGCTCGCGCCTGATCGTGCAGGAAGGCATCGCGGACGAATTTCACGCCCGCCTGCGCGCCAGGATGGACAAGCTGCGCATCGGCGATCCGCTGGACAAATCCATCGACGTGGGCGCCATCGTTGACCCGGTCCAGCGCGACCGCATCGCGCAGATGGTGGCGGGATGCCGCGCCGGGACGGTCCATCAGGTGAATGCGCAACTGCCCGCGCAGGGCTGTTTCTACCCGCCCACGCTGATCACCGGCCTGGAACCCAGCGATCCGCTGATGCAGGAAGAGATCTTCGGCCCAGTCCTTGTTTCGACGACCTTCCGCACACCGGCCGAGGCAGTGGAGCTTGCCAATGACACACGCTATGGGCTGGCCGCCAGCGTCTGGTCGGAGAACCTGAACCTTGCGCTGGATGTCGCGCCGAAACTGGTCGCCGGTGTGATCTGGGTGAACGCCACGAACCTGTTCGACGCCGCCGCGCCCTTTGGCGGTATGCGCGAAAGCGGCTTTGGCCGCGAGGGCGGCTGGGAGGGTCTGCGCGCCTACCTCGCGCCCGACCGCAAGACGAAACCCCTGGCACGGATCGAGCCCTTCGCCGGAAACGGGGCCGACCCGGAAGGCATCGACCGCACAGCCAAGCTTTATGTCGGGGGCAAGCAGGCACGGCCCGATGGCGGCTACACCCGCGCGGTTTACGGCAAGAACCGCGCGGTTCTGGGCGAGGTGCCGATCGCCAACCGCAAGGACATCCGCAACGCGGTCGAGGCGGCAACCGGGGCCGCGGGATGGGCCAGAACCACCGGCCACGCCCGCGCACAGATCCTGTACTACATTGCCGAGAACCTGTCGGCCCGCGCAGACGAGTTCGCCCACCGCATCGACGCGATGATCGGCGGGCGCAAAGGCGCGGACGAGGTCGAAGCCAGCATCCGCCGGCTGTTCACCTATGCCGCCTGGGCCGACAAGTTCGATGGCCGGGTCAAGGGCGTGCCGCTGCGCGGTGTCGCCATGGCGATGCGGGCGCCCGTCGGCGTGATCGGCGCGTTATGCCCGGACGAAGCGCCCTTGCTTGGGCTGATCTCGGTCATGGGGCCGGCCATGGCGATGGGCAACCGCTGCGTTCTGGTTGCGTCCGAACCCTATCCGCTGGCAGCAACGGATCTCTACCAGGTGCTCGACACCTCGGACGTGCCGGGCGGTGTCGTCAACATCCTGACGGGCAGCCATGAGGAACTGGCCCCGACGCTTGCGCAACACGCAGGCATCGACGCGGTCTGGTCGTTTTCTTCGACCCCGCTGTCGACCCGGATCGAGGCGGACAGCGCGGCCAGCCTCAAACGGACATGGGTGAACGATGCCCGTGCCCGCGACTGGATGGGCCCCGCCGGTGAAGGCGCGGAGTTTCTGGAAGCCGCGACCGAGATCAAAACCATCTGGGTGCCCTATGGCGAATGACGCGTTTGCCGGCGACTACGACCGCCGCATTTCAAGAACCGAACTGGAACACCGCGCGGCCAAAGGCGCAGCGGCCCTGAACGCCGCCGGAATCGTTGCCGACACGCCCGTCGCCGTGATTATGCGCAACGACCTGGCCCAGATCGAGGTGATGCGCGCCGCGGCCCATGCAGGCGCGGTTATCGTCGCACTGAACTGGCACGGCGCGGCGGAAGAGGTGGCCGCAATCTGCGAAGATGCGGGCGCGCGCCATGTGATCGTGCACCGCGACCTGATCGGCGCTCTTGACCCCGCGCTGGAGGGGCGGCAGGTGATCGGCGTAACGCCCGGCCCGGCCCTGTGCGATGCCTATGGCATATCGGCTGACGCCGCGCAGGCTGGGGATGCGCCGGAATGGGCTGCGCTTGTCGATGCGGCCGAACCGGCGCCCGGACGCGAAATGATGCGCCCGCTTCTGCGCTATACCTCGGGGTCGACCGGACGGCCCAAGGGCGTGCGGCGCAACCGCACCGGCCCGCGCAAGGATTTCACCAACCTTTTGCTGCAGGTCGCCGACGAGATGATGGGCCTGCATCCCGGCGCAAGATTCTTTACCGCCGCACCGGTATATCACTCGGCCCCATCCACACTGACGAGCGCGGCCCTGGTCAGCCCCGGCGTATCGACCCTGCTGGCACCCCGTTTCGAGCCCGAGGATTTCCTTGCGACGATCGACCGCGAAGGCATCACGCATGTCTACCTGGTGCCGACCATGATGAGCCGCATGCTGAAACTCCCCGAAGAGGTGAAGGCACGCTACGATCTGTCCTCGGTCGAATTCGCCGTATCGACCGGATCTCCGTGGCCGCACGACCTGAAGCGCGCGATGATCGATTGGTGGGGCCCGGTGTTCTGGGAAAGCTATGGCGCGACCGAGATCGGGTTCATGACCATGGCCTCGTCCGCCGACGCGCTGGAACGCCCGGGCACGGCGGGGCGGATGCAGATGGGCGGGACGCTGATGATCCTCGACCCCGAGGGAAACGAACTGCCCCCCGGCGAAGTCGGCGAGATCCACGCCCGGATGGATGTATTCGGCGGGTTCGACTATTCCAACGATCCCGAAAGCCGCGCCAGTGCAGAAAAGCACGGACATTTCTCGGTGGGCGACCTGGGTTGGGTGGACGAAGACGGCTACCTGTTCATCACCGACCGCAAGAAGGACATGATCATTTCCGGCGGCGCCAATATTTTCCCGGCCGAAATCGAAGCCGTTCTGATGCGTGCGCCGTTCATCCGTGACGTGGCTGTCTTTGGCGCACCACACCCGGAATTCGGGGAACAGGTGGTGGCCGCGATAGAGCCCGCCGCCGGCTGGACACCGGAGGAGGCCCAGGTGATGGCCTTTCTGGAAGGCAAGCTGGCGCGAATGAAACAACCGCGCATCATCGACTTTCACGACCGCCTGCCGCGCGAGGACACCGGAAAGGTTTTCAAACCCCGGCTACGCGCCCCCTATTGGGAAAAGGCCGGGCGCAAGATCTGAACGAATTAGATTTATCGTGCGCGCCCTTGCAGGCGCGCGCCGGATATCTCGGCCCGTTCCGGGCCTCGGTGCCGAGGGGCGCTGCCCCTCGGGCTCCCCGGGATATTTCCGGCAAGAGGAAGACCGGGACCGGCGCGGTTCAGTTCGCCGCAGGCTCCAATCCTTCGGGCTGGCCGACGACGACGAATGTCAGGCGGTCGGGATCCAGCAGCTCTTGCGCGACACGGTTGATATCGTCCAGCGACACGGCCTCGATCTTTTCGTTGCGGGTGTCGATATAGTCGATTGGCAAACCTTCCATCTGCATCGCAACGATGATGTTCGCGATCGGGCCATTGCCGTCGAACCGCAGCGGATAAGCACCGGTCAGGTAGGTTTTTGCGTCCTGCAATTCCTCGGCGGTCACACCGCTATCGCGCATTTTCTGCCATTCATCGCGGATGACGCGAACGGCTTGGGCCACGCGGTCATTGGCCGAAGAAACAGCGCCTTGCCAAAGCTGCGCCTGATCCTTGTCCACAAGGTAGGAATAGACGCCATAGGTCAGCCCGCGTTTTTCGCGCACTTCCTGCATGAGGCGGCTTTCGAAGGAACCGCCGCCCAGGATGTGATCGAGGATGAAGGCGGCAAAGAAGTCGGGATCATCCCGGTCAATTCCCGGCTGGCCGAAGATCGCCACGGATTGCGGCGTGGGAAACGGCACTACGTGGGTGCCGCCATCGAGCGTCACCCCGGCCGGGCCGGGAAGCGGCGCGCCTGTCGCCGGAAGGTCGCCCAGAAGGGTGTCGAGCAGGATTGCGAGTTCTTCCGGCGTGATGTCACCGACGGCGCCCACATAGATGCGGTCGCGTGCAAGCGCGCCCTCGTGCGCGGCCAGCAGGTCGTCGCGGGTCAGGGCGCCCACGATTTCGACCGTGCCATCCTGCGGCATGCCATAGGGGTGGTCGCCATAGACCATCGCATCGAACTGTTTGCCTGCGATGGCGCGCGGGTCTTTTTCGTCCGACTGCAGGATCGACAACAGTTGGGACCGCACCCGCGCGACCGCGTCTTCGTCAAAGCGCGGGGCCACAAGACTGTCACGCAAGAGCGCCACGGCTTGATCGCGGTTTTCCGTCAGGAACTTGGCCGAGATCCGCACCGCATCGTCGGATGTGTCATACCGGAACGAGGCGGCCAGCGACTCGGTTGCCTTGGCAAAGGCGCGCGCGTCCAGATCGCCTGCCCCTTCTTCCAGAAGCGAAACCATGAGGCTGGTGGCGCCCTTCTTTTCCGGTGCATCGAGGGCGGCGCCTCCGCGGAACCGGATCTCAAGCGCGGTGAAGGGGATCGAATGTTCCTCGACCAGCCAGGCGGTGATGCCGCCGGGCGAGGTGACTTCCTGAATGGTGACTTCTGCGCGCGCAGGCAGCGCGGCGCATAACAGCACGATGGCCCAGACGAAACGGATCATTGCGTCACCTCCTCACCCATCAGGTAGCCGGTCACCGATGTCTTGCGATTGAAGACGTCGCGGGCGGCGGCCATCACGTCTTCGGCCGTTACGGCCTGCAGGACATCCGGCCAGGCTTGCACGTCTTCGACCGTTAGCCCCTGGGTCAGGGCGCGGCCATACTGGTTGGCAAGCGAATCCACGCTGTCGCGCGCGTATATCTGGCTTGCGCGGATCTGCATCTTGATGCGGTCCAGCTGCTCGGGGTCGACGCCGGTTTCCAGGAACTCGCCAATGACACGATCGAGCGCAGCCTCGGCGTCTTCCAGCGTCACGCCGGGTGCGGGCACGATGACAAAGTCGAATGTCGTGTCGTCGAGGGAAGTGCCGCTGTAATAGGCGCCGGTGAAAACGGCGACCTTTTCATCGAATTGCAGCTTTTCCGTCAGGACGCTTGTCGTGCCGCCCCCCAGGATTTCGGACAGGATCGACAGTGCCGCGGCCTTTTCCTGCGCTCCGCTGTCGCGTTCGGGTGCAAGGTAGGACCGGCTGACATAGGGCTGGGCCACGCGCGCATCGCGGAACACCATGCGCCGTTCGGACGTCTGGGGCGGCTCTTGCGGGCGGGCGCGCGTGGGCAGATCGGGATTGGCGGGAAGCGGGCCGTAATACTGTTCGGCCAGCGCCCGGACAGCGTCGGGCTGCACATCGCCGGCCACGACCAGGATCGCATTATTGGGCGCGTAGTAGCGATCATAGAACGCCCGCGCCTTGGCCTGATCCAGCGCCTCCATTTCGTGGCGCCATCCGATGATCGGCACGCCATAGCGGTGATTGAGATACTGTGCTGCATTCTTTTGCTCGCGGAAAAGCGACGCAGGATCGTTTTCCACACGCTGATTGCGTTCTTCGATAATCACGTCGCGTTCGGTGGCGATATCCTCTTCGGACAATTTGAGGTTCACCATGCGGTCCGCTTCCATCTGCATCATCAGATCAAGACGGTCGGCGGCGACGCGCTGGAAATAGGCCGTGTAGTCATAGCTTGTAAAAGCGTTGTCGGACCCGCCGTTCCGCGCCACCGTGGCCGAGAACTCGCCCGGGGCCAGTGTGTCCGTCCCCTTGAAAAGCAGATGTTCCAGGAAATGCGCCACGCCTGAACTTCCCGGCGGTTCGTCCGCGGAACCGGCCCGATACCAGACCATGTGCACAACGACCGGCGCGCGGTGATCCTCGATCACGACCACGTCCATGCCATTGTCGAGTGTGAATGTGGTAACGTCATCTCGTGCGAGCGCGGGATTGGCCAGCACGACCAGACCGAACATGAGCGTGAACAAACGCAGCATCGGCAGACCTCCTGAAGGTTTCATGCGATAACATACGTTGTCGCCACGGTGCTGCAAGCACTGCTGACGGGGATGTGAGCCGGTCAGCGCGTCGGCGGTGCCGATGGTGTCGGCACACCTACCCGGCGATACGCCTGGTTCGTCTGCACCGAGTCGAGCTTCTGGCCCTTGTAGACGTCGTTATACTTGTTCTTGACGAATATCCGCAGCTTCTGGAAACGGCCACGGCGCTGGCGGAAATCCTCGTCTTCCTGCGCCACGGTTTCGCGGATATTGCCGGGCACGCCATTGCGGCTGGCATGCTGCACCAGGGCGCCGTCGGATGCGGGAACGTCAGTTGCCTCGAGCGCGGCCGGCCGCCCACCCAGCGTTGCGACCGCATCGCCCAGCGGATTCTGATCGACAAGGTTGCGGCCGCCCGGCGTAGGTGCCGGCAGAGCCGTGTAATTATCCGGCGTCTGAAGAGGCTTTGTCGGGAGAATGGAGAACTCGTCCGGGCCGTTATCCGACGACCGGAGTTGCCGCAGGTCGATCTCGCGATCGCCTCGGGCACAGGCCGCAACCGCCAGAACCAGGACAATTCCAATGCTCGCGCGCGTGATCCGCATCGCCTCTCTCCGTCTTTGTACCCGAGCCATAGCCGATATCGCGCCCGGCGTCACGGGGCGTTTTTCGGTGCGTTCTTGTGACCCGTGAAAAAGATCAGCCCCATCGCGCCCGCGAAAACCGCGATGTCGGCCACGTTGAACGCATAGGGGTTTTCAAACCCGCAGCACGACATGTTCAGGAAATCCGCCACCGCCCCATAAAGCAAGCGGTCCACGACATTGCCAAGGGCGCCACCCACCATCAGACCCGCCGCGGCATAGCCCGCTGCACCCGGCGGATCGCGCCGAACCCACCACAGAACACCGCCGGCCACGCCCAGCGCCACCGCGATCAGAACCCAGCGGGTGATGCCAGACGGATCGCCGAGAAGGCCGAAATTGATCCCGTAATTCCAGGCCATCCGCAGATTGAGGAAGGGCGGCAACACGTCGATTTCGTGCAATGTGCGCAGATTCATCCAGTGGACGACCAGATACTTGGTCGCCTGATCCAGAAGGAAGGTCCAGAACCCTACCCAGAACACCAGACGCATGGCGCGTCCTCCTGCCTCTTTGCCCGCGCCCGTTGCCGGCGCTTGGCGTGTTGTGGGCAAGCGCCCCGGCGGTCAGTGCCGGAAATGACGCATCCCCGTGAATACCATGGCCAGCCCGGCCTCGTCCGCGGCGGCGATAACCTCGTCATCACGCATCGAACCGCCGGGCTGAATGATCGCCGTCGCACCGGCCTCGGCCGCGGCCAGCAAACCGTCCGCAAACGGGAAGAACGCGTCGGACGCCACGACGGACCCTTTGGCCGGCGTGTCGGGCAGGCCCAGTTCGCCGGCCATCCGGCGCGCTTTCAGCGCGGCGATGGTCGAGCTGTCCACCCGGCTCATCTGGCCGGCGCCCACACCCACGGTCGCGCCATCCTTGACGTAGACGATGGCGTTGGATTTGACATGTTTGGCGACTTTCCACGCGAACAGCAGATCGGCCAGTTCCTGATCGCTCGGCGCGCGCCTGGTCACGACTTTCAGATCGTCCGCTCCGATGCGGCCGTTGTCCTTGTCCTGCACCAGCATTCCGCCCGAAACCTGCTTGTAGGCCATGCCGCCCGCAGCCGGGTTGGCAAGGCCCGGCGTGATCAGAAGACGCAGGTTCTTCTTGGCCGCGAAGATGTCGCGCGCGCCCTGGTCCGCGCCGGGGGCAATCACCACCTCGGTGAAAATCTTGGCGATCTCTTCGGCGGTTTCGGCATCGAGAATGTTGTTCAGCGCGATGATCCCGCCAAACGCGCTGGTCCTGTCGCAATCAAAGGCACGCATATACGCTTCCTTGAGCGAGGTGCCACGGGCCACGCCACAGGGATTGGCGTGCTTGATGATCGCACAGGCCGGGCCGTCCGCAGGCAGGAATTCACTGACCAGTTCGAACGCGGCATCGGTATCGTTGATGTTGTTGTAGGACAGCTCCTTGCCCTGCAACTGTTGGGCCGTTGCCACACCGGGGCGCGCACTGCCATCCGTGTAAAACGCGGCTTTCTGGTGCGGGTTTTCCCCATAGCGCAGCGTTTGCGCCAGCTTGCCCGCCACAACACGGCGGCGCGGAGCGGCATCCCCGATCGCATCCGCCATCCAGCTGCTGACAGCGGCGTCATAAGCGCCCGTGCGCGCATAAGCCGTCTGCGCCAACCGCTGCCGGAACGCATACGAGGTCTGGCCGTCATTAGCGTCCAGCTCGGCCAGCAGCGGGGCGTAATCCTCGACATCCACGACGACGTTGACGAAACGGTGGTTCTTGGCCGCGGCGCGGATCATCGCTGGGCCGCCGATATCGATATTCTCGATACAGGTGTCATAGTCGGCACCCTTCGCCACGGTTTCTTCGAACGGATAGAGATTGACCACCAGCAGGTCGATCTCCTTGATCCCGTGCGCGGTGGCGGCGGCCATGTGGGCGTCGTTGTCGCGCAGGGCCAGAAGGCCGCCATGCACCACCGGGTGCAGCGTCTTGACCCGGCCGTCCATCATTTCGGGAAAGCCCGTCACCTCGGACACGTCCTTGACCGCAAGGCCAGCGTCGCGCATCGCCTTGGCCGTGCCGCCCGTCGACAGCAATTCGACACCGCGCGCCGCCAGTGCCTGCGCGAGCTCGATCAGCCCGGTCTTGTCGGATACGGAAAGCAGCGCGCGGCGGATGGGGTGCAGATCGGTCGTCATGGGGTAAGGCTCCGGTTCATTCGGTCAAATCCAACTCGTCCCGGTGCGTGTCACGAATGCTGATGGGCGTGTCCTGCGCCTTGGCCAGCGACCACCGGATGCGGGTCGCATAGTCGATTGCGCGGGCGGATAAAACGATTTGTTTGGTCGCACGTGGCCGCAAACGGCCTTTTTCAAGGTAAACGCTCGCCTCGAGCTGCATTTCGGCGTTGCCATCGTGGCGAAACACCCAAAGTTCACCGCTCTTGAGCGCAAGGCTGATCGCCGCGCCGCCCATGTCGAGCGTTGCATCGACCTCGGGGTGCAGGTGAAACCGGATATCAAAAGGGATTCCCTGCAGTTGCGCGGCATCGAGCGCCTTGTCGAACTGATCCCGTCCTGGCGCATCCAGGGCGATCAGCAAATCCTCGCCCGCCATGCCACGGCCATCGAAAGTCAGCTCCAGCGTTCGGGCATGGGTCAAGCCGTGTGTGCGCACGTAGCCGTCATGCCCGCCCTGGAACATCATGCCGTCGGATTCCTGCCCGATCTCGATCGGCACATGACCCGGCGCGTCGGTCAGCCAGTCACCCCGCTGCCCGCCCGTGCCGAGCCGCGCGCTGGAATAGCCCGAGATCGACAGGGTCGAATGGCTGGCCGTTGCGCGCCCGGCGCGCCGCCATTCCTGCCCGAAACTGGCGCCAGAGCCGCAATTCACCACCACCGGCCTGCGCCCCGAGGTCAGCTCGAACGCAAGGGTCGACGCATGCGCCGACCGCGATGCAGCGCCCTTTGGCGGTGGCGCAGCATCTATGATCACGCTGGTGCGGCCCGCACTGAGCCGGGCAAACCCCATCGACAACCCATCGGGCGCACGGCTTTTGACACCCGAGGCCGCAAGCGCCGCATCCAGCCGCCCGTCAAGGCCACGCCCCCCGCCATGAAACCGTGCCAGCCCGCCATCTGCATGGCGCAACGTGCGCAAGGTGGGTGCGATCCGGTCGATCGCCGCGCGCAGTTCCGGCTGCACCGGGCGGTCGCTTTCGGCCAGGGCGGCCGCCGCCCAGGTCAGAAGGGTAAATACCTCGAGCAGCTCTTCGGGGTTTCGGGTCGGGATGCCACCCTGCTCGTTCACCTGCCTGCGGCATTCGCGTTCCAGCGCGCGCGTCGCGGGGGTGACGTGCTTTTCCATCCCTTCCAGCGACAAGCCGGCATAGATCAATCCCGTCAGCGCCTCGAATCGCGGCAGGCCCGGCGTCGTCGCCGGCCAGCGCCGGGCCAGGAATATCGTCTGCTGCGCAAGCGAGCGGTAGAACGCCTCGGAGGCGTCCCTTTCCTGACCGCGCAAAACGAATATCGCATGGTGAATCCAGCGGATCACCCGGCGGCCCGTCAGGTCGGGCGTCCAGCCCGGCCCCTGGCCCGCGCCGAAGCTGTCGATCCATTGCCACAACCAGGACTGCGCCCGTGCGCGCGCGGACGCATCACCCACCGCCGCCAGATCATCGAGCCAGGTGAAACCGTGCAGTTCTTCGTCGAAAGCGTCCCCTGGCGACTGGATATCCCAGATGCCGTTCTGGCCACCCTCGATCAGGAAACCCGCGAAAAGATAGTTGCCCGCGACAAGCTGACGGCCCTTGGCAAAACTGCCCACGGTGCGCGGTTCGGGTTGGCTGACGAATCCCGTGGCCGGACGCGCAAGCGTACTGAGCCGCGCATGTACGCGGTGCATCCAACGCGTCCACCGCGCCGAGAAACCGTCGGGATGTGCCATCGCTCTGCCTCTTTGTCCGCTCTTTTGGCGGTTGAGGTGAGTTTACCCTGCGCAGGCCGGCTTGTCACCGCTGGAGTTCGCCGGTGTTTATCCCGCTAAAGCGCGGCGGCCAGGCGCGTACCCTGATCGATGGCGCGCTTGGCATCCAGTTCCGCGGCAAGATCGGCCCCGCCAATGATATGGCAGCTCACGCCCTCGGCCTCGAGCGCATCGGCCAGGCTGCGCTCGGACAGCTGACCGGCACACAGAACGACCGTGTCCGCCGGGATGACGCGCGGGTTCTCGCGCGCTTCGCCAAAGCTGATGTGCAGGCCCGCATCATCGATTCTTTCGTAGTTCACGCCGCCCAGCATCTCGACATTCTTCATCTTCAGCGCAGCGCGGTGAATCCAGCCGGTCGTCTTGCCCAAGCCCTTGCCAAGCGCCTTTGCCTTGCGCTGCATCAGCGTGACGTGGCGCGCAGGTGCATGGGGTTGCGGGCCTTCCGGCGCGAGGCCGCCACGGGCCTGCGCGGGATCGGTCACGCCCCATTCGCGCATCCATTCCGGCAGGTTCTCGGTCGGGCTGTCCCCCTCGTGGACAAGATACTCGGCCACGTCGAAGCCGATGCCACCGGCGCCGATGATCGCCACGTTCTTGCCCACCGGCGCCTTGCCGGCCAGCACGTCGATATAAGACAGCACGTTGTCACGATCCTGCCCGGGAATGCCCGGATCGCGCGGCACCACGCCAGTTGCGATGATGACCTCATCGAATCCTTTCAGGTCATCCACACCGGCCACCTGCCCGAGTTTCAGGGTGATGCCCGCGTCGTTGACCATGGTCGAGAACCAATCGACAAGACCGTGGAACTCTTCCTTGCCGGGTATGACCCGCGCCATGTTCAGCTGACCGCCAAGGCGGTCGGATTTGTCGAACACCGTCACCTTGTGCCCCCGCTCGGCAGCCGTCAGTGCGGCGGACAACCCCGCTGGCCCCGCGCCGACCACCGCAACGCTCTTGGCCGTGGCCGCCGGCGCTATGGTGATTTCAGTCTCGTAGCAGGCGCGCGGATTGACCAGGCAGGACGAAATCTTGCCCGAGAACGTGTGATCGAGGCACGCCTGGTTGCAGGCGATGCAGGGCGCGATTGTGTCGGCGCGTCCAGCCATCGCCTTGCGTACGAAATGCGCGTCGGCCAGCATCGGGCGGGCCATGCTGACCATGTCGGCGCAGCCGTCTGCCAGCACCTGTTCGGCGACGTCCGGCGTATTGATGCGGTTCGAGGTGATGACCGGGATCGACACATGTCCCATCAGCTTTTTCGTGACCCAGGCAAAGGCCGCGCGCGGCACGCTGGTGGCGATGGTGGGAATCCGTGCCTCGTGCCAGCCGATACCAGTGTTGATGATCGTGGCGCCCGCCTTTTCGATTTCCTTGGCCAATTGCACCACCTCCTCGAAGGTGGAGCCATTCGGGACAAGGTCGATCATCGACAGGCGATAGATGATGATGAAATCGTCGCCCGCTTTTTCGCGCGCCCGTTTCACCGCCTCGATCGCCACGCGCATCCGGTTTTCGTAACTGCCGCCCCAGTCGTCGGTCCGCTTGTTCGTGTGCGTCACAAGGAACTGGTTGATGAAATACCCTTCGGACCCCATCACCTCGACCCCGTCATATCCCGCCTCGCGGGCGCGGGCGGCGGCGGTCGCGATATCGTTGAGCTGTTTCTGAATGCCTTCCTCGTCCAGCTCTTTCGGCGGAAAGGGCGAGATCGGCGACTTGATCGCACTGGCCGACACGCATTCCGGCCCATAGGCATAGCGCCCCGCATGCAAGATTTGCATCGCGATCTTGCCGCCCGCGTCATGCACCCTGTCGGTTACAATCCGATGGTTGGCGATGTCCTCGGGTGTGAACAGACCCGCAGCGCCGGGAAAAACACCGCCCTCTCGGTTCGGTGCCATGCCGCCCGTCACCATCAGCCCGACCTCGCCGCGCGCGCGTTCGGCATAGAACTCGGCCACGCGGTTCCAGTCCTTCGTTTCCTCCAGCCCGGTATGCATCGAGCCCATGAGGACGCGGTTCTTCAGCGTGGTGAATCCAAGATCGAGCGGCGACAGAAGATGCGGATAAGACGTCATTGGCGGAACCTCCCTGGCTGGCGCGCAGACTGGCGCAAGCGGGCGGCAGTTGTCACGCGCAACGCCGCGTCAGCCTGAATTGTCGACGATACAGGGCGTTTCGAAATATTCGAATGTCGGGCGCGATCCGTACAACTTTTCCGCCCGGTCGCACCATTCCTCGTTATGCGCGGCCTGCGCTGCGGCCTTGTCCGGCCACAGATACACGCCGCCGCCCTGGCGGGTTTCCTCGTCGAAGAGATAGTATTTGCGCACCAGTTTCTCGTTCGCCTGCCAGGCGGGCATGGTCGTTTCGAACCGGCGGATGACTTCGTCACGGTCGATACCGGGCGCGATGGTGAAACGGACGATTTCGGTGATCATGGGCCCCTCCGTTGGTTGCCGTCAGGGTAACGGCACCGCCGGGCAAGGCAAGCCGTCACATCGTTTCGACGCAATGCCGGCGGAAGGCCCGCTTGAGCATGTCCAGCTCGGCCCGCAATAGATCCATCTCGGCGCGAATGTCGTCGCCCAGCGCATCCCCGGCCAGTACGGCAAAACTGGCCAGCTTTTCGCCGGTATCCGGGTCCGAGATCAAAAAGGTCTGCACACCATCCGACAGAAGACGGGCCGGGATCGGCACACGCACGACCCAATGCGCCTGCGCGCGGTCCTCGACCACCTCGATGCCGTCAAGTGGCTGATCCAGATGCGTCACGCGGATCGACGGCTGGCTTTTTCCGCCATCCGCCATGGTCAGGACGCCCTCCCACACACCTTCGAAAAGGCGGGTCTTGGTCAGGTTCATGGTGCTCATCGCATCGCTCCTGTTACAGTTCGGCGCGGGGCCGGCGGCTGAATGTCAGATCCCGAACCGTCACCTGATTCATCTCCGGCCCTTCGAAAATCAGGTCGAGCCAGGCGCGCTCCACCCTTTTCTCGTTCAGCTTGGTATAGGCGAGATCGAACTCGACCATCACCTCTTCTTCGTGCAGCGGCAGCTCGCGCACGATCTGTTCGGTGTTGGGGCCATGCTTGATGTTCAGCCGGGCAAAAATCTCAAGCGGCTTTTCCATCTCGACGATGGTGTCCATGCGGATCAGGTGGCGTCGTTTCAAACCGTCGATCGCGTCGGGCGGCAGCGACACGACCAGGGAAAGATACGAGCCGTCAAAGCGGAAGACATCCATGCGCAGCCCGTAAGGCGCAAGGTCGGCCTCGCGCTGGTTGCGCAACTGCCGCAGTGTCAGTTCTGAGAATTCACAGTCATGAAACAGCGTCACCTCGTCGCCAAGCTGCGACTTGTTGGCCGCCGACGCGATACCGGGAACCGGCAGCGGTCCGCGCCATATCTCGGGGCGCCAGGACCAGTCGGCATTCGCGGGCTTGCGAAAGGTGGTCGAGCCGATAAGCGGCAAGGCCAGCCGGTTCTCGGCCTTGTAGATCAACTGATCCAGGTGATAGCGCAGACGCCGGGCGCGGCCGCGCTGCACACGCAACAGCGACAGCTTTTCCGTGTCGGCCGCGCGGGCCGCCTGGGCCCACCGGCGCAAGGCCGCGCGGTACATGATGGTTCTTATCAGCCGTCCTGCCATTCCTGCCCCGTCGTTTCACTTTTGGAAACTGTATGAATAGAACTCATAAATAAACAGCCTCAAGGAAACAAATTACCGAAAAGCGTTCGCAAGCCCGATTCTGGCACAGCCTCCCCGGTGTCGTCTCGTGTTTCCTGCGGCACGGTGCGCTCAGCCGCCAGAAACGGGCTGTTTTCGCGGATCGCTTCGGCGGTTGCGACAAGCAGGCGTTCTCCAACTCGGCCGGCAATATCGCTGCCCGCCGCGCCATAGATCGCAAGACCGACCAGCCGGTCATTGACGACCATCGCCCCGCGCCAGTGGCGCGTGTCGCCCCGATCCCCCGGCAAGGCGCCCGCCCCTTGCACCTGAACGACGATCAGCCCGTCGCCATTCGCCTCGCTCAGGGCGACACCGCTTCCCAGCGCCTCGGCAAGACGGGCCGCTTCGGGTTGTTCGCGCCCCTGCCGCGGCGACGTCACCGACACGGTGATAACCGCGGGTTCCGGGCCGGATCCGGCCCGGCGTCCTGTCAGAGATTCGCAGCTTGCGATCAGTGCAAAGCTGCCGCCAGGCCGGTCGGTGATACTGGATTTGTCCAGGCAATAGCCATCGGGCGGAACGACCACGACGGCCCCGCCCGCAAGCGCGGCCTTGCGCACCACAGGCACACCGGACCCGCCGCCAGTCTGGGCTATGCATCCCGAAAGCAAAACACTCGCACAGATCACAAGGGCGGGGCGCAGACCGCCCCGCCGCAGGATCTTAAAGATCCATGTAGACATGCGCCTCGGCCTCGGCGCCCGGATGGGTGACCGCGCCCTTGTAGGTTTCGCCGACAAGCTGCGCGTATTTCCACAACGCACCCGAGGTGTAGATCGTCTTGCGCGGACCGGCCCAATCGGCCTTGCGCTTTTCCATCTCTTCGTCGGACAGGTCGACCGACAATTCGCCGTTGATTGCGTCGATTGTGATGACATCGCCATTCTGGATCAGCGCGATCGGTCCGCCATGCGCGGCCTCGGGGCCGACATGGCCCACGCAGAACCCGCGCGTCGCGCCCGAGAAACGCCCATCGGTGATCAGCGCAACCTTCTTGCCCATGCCCTGGCCAGACAAAGCGGCGGTGGTGGCCAGCATCTCGCGCATGCCCGGTCCGCCGGCAGGGCCTTCGTTGCGGATGACGATCACTTCGCCTTCCTTGTATTCGCGGTTCTTGACCGCGGCGAACGCGTCCTCTTCGCATTCGAAGACGCGGGCCGGACCGACGAAACGCTGATGCTGCGCGTCGATCCCGGCAACCTTCACGATCGCACCCTGCGGCGCGAGGTTGCCCTTGAGCCCCACGACGCCGCCGGTCTTGGTGATCGGCTGCTCGATCGGATAGATCACGCGGCCATCGGCCTCGCGTTCGATCAGGTCCAGTTCCTCGCCGATCGTGCGGCCGGTGGCGGTCATGCAATCCTGGTGGATCAGGCCGGCCTTGCGCAGTTCCTTCATCACAACGGGGATGCCGCCGGCATCGTAAAGATCCTTGGCGACGAACTGGCCGCCCGGCTTGAGATCGACGAAATAGGGCGTGTCGCGGAAAATCTCGCAAACATCATCCAGGTAGAACTCGATCCCCGCTTCGTGCGCGATGGCAGGAAGGTGCAGGCCCGCATTGGTCGACCCGCCGGTGCAGGCGACGACGCGCGCGGCGTTTTCCAGGCTCTCGCGGGTGACGATATCACGGGCGCGGATGTTCTTTTCCAGCAGGTTCATCACCGCGCGACCCGAAGCCTCGGCATACTGATCGCGGCTTTCATAGGGTGCCGGCATACCCGAGCTGTTCATCAGCGCCAGACCGATCGCCTCGGAGACACATGCCATCGTGTTTGCGGTGAACTGACCGCCGCAGGCACCGGCCGACGGGCAGGCCACGCGTTCGAGCATGTCGAGCGCCTTGTCCGAAAGCTCGTGATTCTGGTGACGGCCGACCGCTTCGAACATGTCCTGAACGGTCAGGTCACGTGTGCGGAAATCCTCGGGGATCTCGTCGACCTGAGGCGCCTTGCCCGGCAGGATCGACCCGCCATAGATGAACACGCTGGGCACATTCAGGCGCACCATCGCCATCATCATCCCCGGCAGCGACTTGTCGCATCCGGCCAGCCCAACGATCGCGTCATAGCAGTGCCCGCGCATCGTCAGTTCGACCGTGTCGGCAATCGCCTCGCGCGAAGCAAGCGAGCTGCGCATCCCTTCATGCCCCATGGCGATACCATCGGTCACGGTGATCGTGGTGAATTCGCGCGGGGTGCCATGGGCCTCTTTCACGCCGCCCTTGACCGCCTGGGCCTGACGGCTGAGCGCGATGTTACAGGGCGCCGCCTCGTTCCAGCAGGTGGCCACGCCGACCAACGGCTGATGGATTTCGGTCTCGGTCATGCCCATCGCGTAATAATACGAGCGATGCGGCGCGCGCTCGGGCCCTTCCGTCACATAGCGGCTTGGCAGCTTGGACTTGTCGAATTTCGTCATGGCGTCCTCCCGGGAAAGAATGTTGCGTTCAGGGAATAATGAACGCCCCGAAAAGGCACAAGGCGAATTGCACGGCCGGGCCTAGCCGCGAAAGCCCATCCAGCGGAAAACACCCCACAATCCGACGCCGATGGCCGCCATCAATGCGGTGACGATCCAGAACGCCGCCGGCAGGTCGGCACCGGGCACGCCGCCCACGTTCATTCCCAGCATCCCCGACAGCAGGCCAAGTGGCAGGAATATCGCCGCGACCACGGACAGCAGCAGCATCTGGCGGTTCATCACTTCCGACCGCCTGTCCATGATCTGGTCCTGCACCACTTGCGCACGGTCCCTTATGGCATCCAGTTCCTCTCCGAGGCGCGAAACCCGCTCTGCTGCTTCGCGCAGGCGCATGCGTTCGGTATGGGCCAGCCAGGGCAGATCCTCGATTTCCAAAGTGGTCAGCGCATCGCGCTGCGGCACCAGGTATCGGCGCAGCATGATCGCCTGGCGGCGCGTGTCCGACAGACGGCGCCTCATATGGACACCTTCGCCGGTATCCAGTTCAGTTTCCAGATCGTCCACGACCTCGTTCAGCGCGGCAACAGCAGGCTCGGCCCTGTCGGCCAGCCGAAGGGCCAGCTTGGTCACGAAATCCCCTGGCGTCAGCGCCCCCTGCCCGCGCTCTCCGGCCGCGATAAGATCGCCGACCGCGTAGAGTGGGCGCATCCAGACACCGACCACGCGGTGTTCCTCCAACCACAGCCGGACCGAGATCATGTCTTCCGGGTCGGCACCGGGATTGAGGTTCACGCCCCGCAACACCAGAACCACGCCATTGCCATGCACCGTGCAGCGGGGGCGGGTTTCCTGCGCCGTGAGTGCGTGGATCACCACCTCGTCGATACCTAGCGCCAAGAGGCGGCCATGCGTGGCCGGTGCATCGCGGCGCAGATGAACCCAGTCGAATCCGCTTGCGGGCGTGCGCTCCGCCGGTTGGTCGAGCCTTTGCATGCCGCCCGACCCGTCAAAACGCAGAACCAGCATTTCGGGAAGGTCGGGCGGGCTGTCGGTGAAAGGGGAATCGTTCGTCATGGGCACAGTTTGCGCGGCGCAACGGCAGTTGTCACAAGCTTTCGTACCGGTCCGGATCGTGTACGGCTTGACCATCGAACAGGACGGGATATGCAAAGGATCAAGAAAGCTCCTCAAGGGTCGCAGGCGGCATTGCCGCGGCGCCCTCCCGACACGCGAAGGCCGGCTGACACGTGAAACTGCCCGCACAATATGCGCCGCTGTCGGCCTATGCCGCACCGGCGCGCGACCGGTCCGAACTTTGGCGGCTTGGCGCGGGGATCGGGCTGATCGTGATGCTGGCCCTGACGATGGCCACCGCCTTCGGTGCGCTGATGGGGGCGGTGCTGCCGCCGGCGATCTATGCCGCCTATGTTGAACTCACATCCGCCGGGCCTGGCGAAATCCTGTTCCTGCTGTTCGGCTTCTCCTTTTTCCTGATACCGACACTGGTGTGCGTCGACATCCTGCACGGACGCCAGCCGCTGACCTTGTTGGGCCGTCCGATGCTGGCCTTGTGGCAGGCGCGGCGGGTGGCCGGGGCGCTGATCCTGCTCTATCTGGTGCTTTGGGTGCTGCCGCCATGGGATGGAAGCGGCCTGCAACCGGGGCTCGATACAAGGGTATGGATCGCCCTGATGCCGCTGGGGCTGCTGGCCGTGCTGGTGCAGGTTTCCACCGAAGAGGTGATCTTTCGCGGCTACATCCTGCAACAACTGGCCGCGCGCTATACGCATCCCGCAATCTGGATGGTCGCGCCTTCGGTCCTTTTCGGCGCGCTGCACCATGACCCTGCGCTTGGCGGCAACTCGATCTGGCTGATGGCGTCCGCGACACTGTTCGGGATCGCGGCGAGCGACCTGACAGCCCGCAGCGGATCGTTGGGGCCAGCCATCGCCCTGCACCTGGTGAACAACGCCAGCGCGTTCCTGTTGATTGCAGGCCAGGAAGAACTGGGCGATCTCGCGCTCTGGATCTGGCCGGTCGACATGACCGACCCCGCGCAGATGCGCGGCATCATGATGATCGATACCGGCGTGCTTCTATGTGGATGGCTCGCCGCGCGTGTGGCGCTGCGTCGCTAGCGCAGGGACAAGCCATAAGCTAAGTCTTGGCAGGCCGAGACCGGCCGGGACAGGACATGAGCTATCAGCCGCACCGCAATTTCGCCGCCCCCGCGCGGCCAACCGCGCAAATGCCGCGCCTTGTCATCGGCGTTGCGCTGATCGAGGCGTTCAACAGCGGGCTGCGCTGGCTGTTCGACGCGTTGTTGCAGTGGTTGCCGGGCATCAGCGCACAGGCGGTTTGGTATGGCAGCACGCGCGGCGGACTGCTGGTGCAACTGGGCAGCTTCGGGTTCCTGGCCCTTGGCGTCATCCTGGCCGCGCGTCGACTGCACCATCGCGGACTAATCAGCCTCACTGGTCCCTTGCGGCCTTTCTGGCACGATTTGCGCCTGGCGCTGATTGCCGTCGCGGCCCTGTTCCTGATGATCGAAATGTTGCCGCCCTATTGGGATATTTCAGCCGCAAGCCATGTGCGCAGCGTGCCGTTATGGTTGCTGACACTGCCGCTGGCCTTGTTGGCGCTGGCCATTCAAACCGGCGCGGAGGAGCTGTTTTATCGCGGATACATCCAGCAACAGATCGCCGCGCGCTATGATCGCGCACTGATCTGGATGCTGGTCCCGAACATCATGTTCGCCCTCGCCCACTGGGAGCCCGGGGACTTCTCGACCTCCGGGCTTCAATACATGATCTGGGCGTTTTTCTTCGGCCTTGCCGCATCGGACCTGACTGCGCGGACGGGCAACCTTGGGGCGGCGCTGGGGTTCCACCTTGCCAACAACGCCTATGCCTTCCTTTTCTTCGCCGAATTCGCGGCGCCGGATTCCGGCCTGGCGCTGCTTTTGTTCCCACAAGGCAGCCTGAGCGGCGATCTTGTCCCCACGGGCCCGATCCTGTCCGGGCCATTCCTGACCGAGCTTGCCGGCGTCGGGCTGATGTGGCTGGCCGCACGGGTGGCGCTAAGGCGTTGATTGCATTTCGCCGCGCCGGGGCTTATTTCAGGCCAAAGCCGCAACGGGACACGCCTGAATGAACTGGATCACCAACTACGTCCGCCCCCGCATCAACTCGATCTTCTCGCGCCGCGAAGTGCCCGAGAATCTTTGGTCGAAATGCGATGAATGCGGAACGATGCTGTTCCACCGCGAACTCAGCGACAACCTGAATGTCTGCACCAATTGCGGGCATCACATGGCGATCACTCCGCGCGAGCGGTTCCGGTCCCTGTTCGACGGCGGCATCTTTTCCGAGGTTTCCGTTCCCGAACCGCTGGCCGACCCTCTGCAATTCCGCGACCAGAAAAAATACCCTGACCGCATGAAGGCCGCCCAGAAACAGACCGGCGAAAAAGAGGCGATGCTGGTCGCCACGGGCGAAATCGGCCGCACCCCGATCGTGGCGGCGGCGCAGGATTTCAGCTTCATGGCCGGGTCGATGGGCATGTATGTCGGCAACGCCATCATCGCCGCCGCGCAAGAGGCGGTAAAGCTCAAGCGCCCGCTGATCCTGTTCTCGGCCGCCGGCGGGGCGCGCATGCAGGAAGGCATCCTGAGCCTGATGCAAATGCCGCGCACCACCGTTGCCGTCCAGATGCTGAAAGAGGCGGGCCTGCCCTATATCGTCGTGCTGACCCATCCGACCACGGGCGGCGTCACCGCGTCCTACGCGATGCTGGGCGATGTGCATATCGCGGAACCGAATGCGTTGATCTGTTTCGCCGGTCCCCGCGTGATCGAACAGACGATCCGCGAAAAGCTGCCCGAAGGGTTCCAGCGCGCCGAGTACCTGCTGGATCACGGCATGCTGGATCGCGTGACCGCACGCACCGAGATGCGGGACGAGCTGATCACCATTACCCGCATGCTGATGAACCAGCCGCCAGCGATCAAGGGCGACCTGCCCGCGCCCGAACCGCAAGGCGAAGACGCGGCACCCGCCGAAAAGGCGGCCTCCACCCCCGCCGCTGACGCGAAGAAGGGCTGAAACGCCGCGAATCCGCTTGGTCGCCTGCGTCCGGCGCGATAACATCGCGGCAATTCATAGAAGGCGCCAAAGCATGAGCCATACCCTGCTGCAAATCGACTTTCCGATGTCCGGCCCCTGGGGCGACGAGATGACCGCCGCCTTCGGCGATCTGGCTCATGACATCGCCGGCGAGGCGGGTCTGGTCTGGAAGGTCTGGACGGAAAACGCCGAAACCGGTCGCGGTGGTGGCATCTATGTCTTCGAAACCACGGAAGCGGCGCAGGCGTATCTTGAAAAGCACAGCAAGCGGCTCGAAGGGTTCGGCATCACCGGAATCGAAGCCAAGCTGTTCCAAGTAAATCACGATCTTTCGGCGATCACCCGCGCCTCTCTCTGACCGCACGGACCTACTGCTGACATGACACAGCGATCCGACGCCATCCTTGAACGGATGATGGCGCTGCACCCCAAGATCATCGACCTGACGCTTGACCGGGTCTGGCAACTGCTGGACGCGCTCGGCAACCCGCAGAACGATCTGCCGCCGGTGATCCATATCGCCGGAACCAACGGCAAGGGCAGCACACAGGCCATGATCCGGGCCGGCCTTGAAAGCGCAGGCAAACGCGTGCACGCCTACACGTCACCGCACCTTGCGCGGTTTCATGAACGCATACGCATTGCCGGCGAACTTATCTCCGAAACCGCGTTGTCGGATGTTCTGGACGAATGCTACGCCGCGAACGGCGACACGCCGATCACCTATTTCGAAATCACGACCTGCGCGGCGATCCTTGCGATGGCACGAACACCGGCAGACTACACCCTTCTCGAAGTCGGCCTGGGTGGGCGGCTGGACGCAACGAACGTGATCGACAAACCCGAGCTTACGATAATCACGCCCGTGTCCATGGACCACGAAAGCTATCTGGGCGACACGTTGGCCAAGATCGCAGGCGAAAAGGCAGGCATCATCAAACCGGGTGTGCCCGTGGTCGTAGGCCCGCAGGAAGACGCGGCCCTGGAGGTGATCGAGGCCCGGGCCGAAAGGCTTGGCGCCCCCGTTCTTGCATATGGCCAGCACTGGCATGTGGGGCTGGAACACGGGCGGATGTTTTTCCAGGACGACGTCGGCCTGCTCGACCTGCCGCTGCCCAACCTGCCTGGCGCGCACCAGGTCCAGAATGCCGGTGCCGCGATTGCCGCGCTCAGGTTTCTGGGCTTTGACGACATGGCCGCCGAAGCAGCGGTGACCAACGCGTTCTGGCCCGCGCGCATGCAACGACTGACCGGAGGCCCCCTGCCCGCCTTGGCACCGAAGGCCGAACTCTGGCTAGATGGCGGGCACAATCCTGCAGCGGGGCAAGCCCTCGCCGCGCATCTCGGAACGCTGCCGGAACGGCCGACATACCTGATCTGCGGAATGCTGAACACGAAGGATGTCACCGGCTATCTTGCACCTCTGGCGCAGGTTGCCGATGGCTTGCTGGCGGTTTCGATCCCGGGCGAGGCGAATACCCTGACCGCTGAACAAACCGCCGAAGCCGCCACGCAAGTGGGCCTGCGCGCCGAAAAGGCACCGGGTGTGAAAGAGGCCCTTTCCCGTATCGACGCCCATACACCGCAAGCGCGCATTCTGATTTGCGGGTCTCTCTATCTGGCAGGCGCCGTCTTGCGCCTTGGTGCCAATCAATAGAAAGCGTCGAGACCGTCAGCCCAGCGGAAAAAAGTTTCGAGTCAATTCAACCCCTTCACTTTCTGCACCGGTGCCGAGAAGCCACACGATATTGACCGATTCGCAGCGGCTCGCCTATATCTTGGCAGGGGCGTGGGCCGCCGTTCAGCCGGTTATCGAACGGCAGCCATTTTGGGGAACTTCGAACATGCGGCAAAGGTCTGAAAGTGATGCTGTGACGCAGACGACGGCAAGGCCGTGTCGCGCCCGGCGCACCCCTTCACAGTTCTGACAGCTTTCGACGGCAGGTGGGAAAGAGGGGCCGAACCAACGGCCCCCTTTCTTTTTGACGATCAGCTCCGCAGACCTGTCTCGCGCAGCATTCCCCGCCGCTTGGCTTCGTAGTAGTAGCCACGGGCATACCACATCACCGCGCGATCCTGGTCGCCATCCGATACCAGCCACGCGCCACGCAGGTATTTGACCGCGTATTTCAGGTTGGTTTCCGCATCCAGCAAATCCTCGGGGGCACCACGAAATCCCATTGTGCGGGCCGTTTGAGGGAGGATCTGCATCAACCCGTAATAGGGACCATTGCGCGCTTGGGGACGATGCCGGCTTTCGCGCACGATCACCCGCTGCACCAGTTCGACCGGTACGTCGTAAAAGTTCGCATACTTGACGATCAATGCACGCAACTGTGGCGTTTCGTTTGGATAAAGCGGCGCGTTATAGCGCGGCTGGCCGGCCCGCATCCTTTCGCGGCGCCGTTCCGGGCGGCCACACCCTGCAAGTGCCACACATCCCAAGACAAAGAAACGTCTGTCCATACTGACCTCCCGATCCTCACTGATGGCGGATTAGCACGTTCAGCACAGGTCGACAGAAAAACCGCGCGGTATCGGCGCAAAACCGCGCGGTTTTCGGCGGTTCAATCACCCCGGTCCGAACTCATGGATTGCCACCCCAGTCCTCGGCCTGCATTTCGCGCAGCCGGCTGGCGGTGCGTTCGAATTCGAAAACCCCTTCGCCTTCGAGATAGAGCATTTCCGGCTCAGCCGCCGCCGAACAGATCAGCCGCACCTTGGCTTCGTATAGCGCGTCGATCAGCGTCACGAACCGCTTGGCTTCGTTGAAGTTCGACCGCCCGAGCGTCGGGATGTTCTCAAGGATCAGAACCCGCGTCACTTCGGCCAGGGCAAGGTAATCCGCCGCGCCCAGCATCCGGCCGCACAGGTCATGAAACGACGCCCGCGCAACCCCGTTGTGATAGAGTGGGATTTCGACCTTGCGCCCCTTCACCACAAGAACCAGCGCCTCTTCCCCGCCATCGGTCAGGTCGTCCCAGATCGACGCGATGGCCCGCCGCGCATCGGCATTCGCAGGGGTGAAATAGACCTTTTCGCCCTGCAACCTGTCCTGCCGGTAATCGCGCGGGCTGGTCAGTTCGTGGATTTCCATCTGATCCTTCAGAAGGTCGATGAACGGCAGGAATATCTGGCGGTTCAACCCGTTCTTGTAGAGATCGTCGGGAATGCGGTTCGACGTTGTCACCACCACCACCCCGGCATCGAACAGCTTTTCGAAAAGCCGCCCCACGATCATCGCATCCGCGATATCGGTGATCTGCATCTCGTCAAAGGCCAAAAGCCGCACCTCGTCCGACACGGCCTTGGCCACCGGCTCGATCGCGTCCTCCACATTGGATTTGCGCGCCTCGTGCAGGGCGTTCTGGATTTCCTGCATGAAGGCGTGGAAATGAACGCGCCGCTTGGGGGCATTCACCATGCTGACAAACAGGTCCATCAGCATGGATTTGCCGCGGCCGACGCCCCCCCACAGATACAAGCCCTTGGGCGGCTCGGGCTTTTTCGCGAACCAGCCGCGCTTCACGGGCTGTTCCAACGCGTGGTGGATGCGTTCGAATTCAGGCAGCGCGGCCTCTTGCGCGGGATCGGCATGAAGCTCGCCCGCCTGCACAAGTTCGGCATATCTGTCCTGAATACGCGTCATGCCCCCGCATAGCGCGCCGGACCGCCCAAGAAAAGGGCATCTGCGCCCTGCCGTCGCAGCCCGGTTAAAACCTGCATGGCAAAACTATCTTATGCGTCAGAAACGGAGGGTTTGATGGACGCACTGCTTTTGTCGCGTATTCAGTTTGGCGCGAACATATCGTTTCACATCCTTTTCCCGACCATCACCATCGCGTTGGGTTGGGTGCTGCTGTTTTTCCGTCTGCGCTTCAACCGCACGGGCGACGAAGCCTGGCTTGAAGCCTATCGGTTCTGGGTCAAGGTTTTCGCGCTCAGCTTTGCGATGGGTGTTGTTTCGGGCATCACGATGTCGTTCCAGTTCGGCACCAACTGGCCCGGATTCATGGAAACGGTCGGCAACATCGCCGGGCCTCTGCTGGCCTACGAGGTTCTGACGGCATTCTTCCTCGAAGCGGTGTTCCTGGGCATCATGCTGTTCGGCATGTCGCGCGTGCCCGGATGGCTGCATACGCTTTCGACCTTTCTCGTGGCATTCGGAACGACGATGTCGGCCTTCTGGATTCTCGTCCTGAACAGCTGGATGCACACGCCTGCCGGCTTCGAGATGCGCGACGGCGTTGCCCATGCGACCGACTGGATGGCCATCATCTTCAACCCCTCGATGCCCTACAGGCTGGCTCACATGCTGCTGGCCAGCGGGCTGACCGTCGCCTTCCTTATCGCCGGGATCAGCGCGTTCCGCTCGCTTCTTGGCGACAGGACGGCCGGCATACGCCGCACGCTGCGCACCGGTATCATGATGGGCGCGGTGCTTATCCCCGTGCAGATTCTGGCCGGCGACATGCACGGGCTGAACACGCTGGAACACCAGCCGCAAAAGGTGGCCGCGATGGAAGGCAACTGGGACACCCGCGGCAACGTCCCGTTGCTGCTGTTCGCAATCCCCGACGAAGCAGCGCGCGAGAACCGCTTGGAAATCGGTATCCCCAACGGCGCGTCGCTCATCCTCAAGCACCATGCCGATGGCGTCGTCCCCGGCCTGAACGATTTCGTGGCCGCGGATGGCACCGTCACGCACCCGCCGGTTGCTCCGGTTTTCTTCAGTTTCCGCATCATGGTTGGCACCGGCATGGCGATGCTTCTGCTTAGCTGGGCGGCTGTCGCACTGATGTGGCGGCGCGGCGGGGTGGACGGCCTGCCGAAACCCCTATTGCTGGCAATGGTTCCGATGGCCTTTTCCGGCTGGGTCGCAACGCTGGCGGGCTGGTACACGACCGAGATCGGTCGCCAGCCGTGGCTGGTGCAGGGCGTGCTGACGACCGAGGCCGCCGTGGCCGACGTGCCCGCACCGATGGTCGCGACATCGCTCGGCGCCTACCTTGCGGTCTATGCCGCGCTGCTGGCCGCCTATGTCGGTGTGCTGTTCTACCTCGCGCGCAGGGCAGCCAAGGGAGAGCCGCCCGAAGCCCACATCCCGCAATCGGGCGAAGCCATCGCAATCGAAACCCCGGCGGAGTGACCCCATGACCCTTTTCGGAGACCCCGCAACCTGGCTGCCGCTGACCTTCGCAACCCTTATGGGCCTGTCCATCCTGATCTATGTCGTTCTCGACGGGTTCGACCTGGGTGTCGGGGTGTTGTTTCCGCTTGCCGAAGATGCGGAAAAAGATCGCATGATCGCCAGTATCGGCCCGTTCTGGGACGCGAATGAAACCTGGCTTGTCTTGGCGATCGGGCTGTTGCTGGTCGCATTTCCCGTTGCCCATGGGACGATCCTGACCGCGCTCTATCTGCCTGTGTCGGTGATGCTGATCGGCCTGATCCTGCGCGGCGTGGCCTTCGAATTTCGCGTCAAGGCGCCGACCCGCTGGAAAAAGCCGTGGAACCGCGCGTTTTTCGCCGGTTCGCTGATGACCGCGCTGGCGCAGGGCTACATGCTGGGCATCTACATCATGGGGCTGCAGATCACGCCGATGACCGTTGGTTTCGGCGCGTTGACGGCGGTTTTCCTGACGGTCGCCTACAGCTTTATCGGGGCGGCCTGGCTGATCCTGAAAACCGAAGACCTGCTGCAGGCCAAGGCCGTGCGATGGGCGCGGGGCGGTATTTTCGGCGTGATACTGGGGTTGGGGGCGGTGTCGCTTGCCTCGCCGCTGGTCAGCCCCCGGATCTTCGAAAAGTGGTTTTCGGTGCCCGAGATTTTCCTGCTTGCGCCCCTGCCGCTGTTTTCGGTCGCTTTGATCGCGGTCTTGTGGGCCGTGCTGCGTCGGCTGCCCACGCGGGACGACAGCTTTGCCTGGGTGCCTTTCGTGGCCGCGGTGTCGCTGTTCGTGCTGGGGTTCTTCGGCATGGCCTACAGTTTCTACCCCTATGTCGTGCCCGAACAGTTGACGATCTACGAGGCCGCCAGCGCCCCCGAGAGCCTGTTCATCATCCTGATCGGAACGGTTTTCGTCCTGCCCATGATTCTGGGGTACACTGTGCTGGCCTACACCGTGTTCCGGGGCAAGGCGGTGACGCTCAGCTACGACTGACGCTGTGACAGTGTGGCACCTGACGCATTCGGCAGATGGAATGTAAAAAGCCTCACAACGATTCCCAGCCGTGCGGAGGCAAGAATGGATATCAAGAAGATCACCGACGAAGTCAGCGTCGCGCCCCAGCTTTTGCCCGAAGAGATGGCCGAGGTCGCGGCCCAGGGGTTCCGCGCGATCATCTGCAACCGTCCCGACGGCGAGGCCGCCGACCAGCCCACCTTTGAAGAGGTCGAGGCGGCCGCAAAGGCCGCGGGCCTGCAGACACGGTTCCTGCCGATCGTTTCCGGCAAGGTCCGCGACGAGGACGCCGAGGATTTCGGCCGCGCGCTGATCGAACTGCCCGGTCCGGTGCTTGCCTATTGCCGGACAGGCACGCGCTCGGCCACGCTGTGGTCGCTGTCGCAGGCCAAGCATCGCGAGCCTGCGGCGATCCTCGCTGCGACGAAGGCCGCGGGATACGACATGGCCGGCGTAGTGCGGCGCATCGTGAATGGCGGCAAGACGCCCACGGATACGGGCGACGCGAAATTCGACGTTGTGATCGTGGGCGGCGGGGCGGCAGGCATCGCCGTTGCCGCCAGCATCAAGGAACGCAAACCGGGGCTGAGCATCGCAATCCTCGACCCGGCCGACATCCACTATTACCAACCCGGCTGGACGATGGTCGGCGCGGGCGTCTTCGACGCGAAAACGACGGCGCGGACCATGGGCAGCCTGATCCCCAACGGCGTTCACTGGATCAAATCGGCCGTTGCCGCGTTCGAACCGAAGGACAACGCCGTCATTCTGGATGGATGCCGCGTGGTGAAATACGACCGCCTTGTCGTGTGTCCGGGGCTCAAGCTCGATTGGCACGCGGTTGAAGGGCTGGTCGAAACGCTGGGCAAGAACGGCGTCACGTCGAACTACCGCTATGACCTTGCGCCCTATACCTGGGAACTGGTCAAGGGCCTGCGCGAAGGCCGCGCGCTGTTCACCCAGCCCCCCATGCCAATCAAATGCGCAGGCGCACCGCAAAAGGCGATGTACCTGTCGGCGGACCACTGGTTCCGCACCAACCGCCTGAAGGACATCGACGTCCAGTTCATGAATGCGGGCGGCGTGCTTTTCGGGGTCAAGGACTACGTCCCGGCCCTTATGGAATACGTCAGGAAATATGACGCCACGCTGAATTTCTGGAACAACCTGATCGCGGTCGACGGTGCAGCCAAAAAGGCCACTTTCCGGGTGTCGGAACCCGACAAGGACGCGCGCGATGTAACGGTCGAGTTCGACATGATGCATGTCTGCCCGCCGCAGACAGCGCCCGATTTCATCCGCGTTTCACCGCTGGCCGATGCAGCCGGTTGGGTGGATGTCGATCAGAACACCCTGCGCCACAAGGAATACGAAAACATCTGGAGCCTTGGCGACGTGATGAACGCACCCAACGCCAAGACCGCAGCAGCCGCGCGCATGCAGGCGCCGATCGTTGCGGAAAACCTGGTTGCCGACATTCGCGGCGGCGCCCCGCGGGCAATGTACAACGGCTATGGCTCATGTCCACTGACAGTGGAAAAGGGCAAGATCGTCCTGGCCGAGTTCGGGTATGGCGGCGCGCTGATGCCCAGCTTTCCGAAATGGATCATCGACGGCACCAAACCCACGCGCGCAGCCTGGATCCTGAAAGAACAGATCCTGCCACCGGTCTATTGGAAGGCGATGCTGCGCGGCAAGGAATGGCTGGCGAAACCCGAAAAGGTGACTGCCGGTTAAGGGCCGGGCCACGTTCCCCTTGGGATTACTGGCTGTCAGCCGGCGGCATGACAGTCAGCATTTCCCCGGAACTCCAGGTCACAGCCTCGAAACAGAGTTGCGATCCAGCCCCGCCGCACCATCCGCCGTCGCGGGCGATCAGCAGGATGGGGCGGCCGTTCCAATCCATCATGCGCCACCCTTCGGACTGAAAGTCCCAGGACCGGTCGCCGATGACCGCGTGAACCATGCAGCCGCCGCTGCCACAATAGGCGGAGGCCATGGACGAACACGAAAACCTGCTTTCGTCCACGATGCTGTCGGGTGTTCCATCTGCGTCCAGGTCGACGGATTGAACGGCGTCGCCCGCATCGAAAACCCCGTTTTCGTAGGACGCGCAGAATGTCCTGGCATCGTTCAGGATGGTCTGCACCGGGTCGGCCATCGCAACGGTTGCGTATAGCGACGAGCACAGTACAAAAGTAACGGCTTTGACGTATTTCATGGCTTGCTCCATAGGCGGCACGGCATCTTACAGGACCAAGCAACGCCCGCGCATTTGCAACTGTCAAGCGGCGGCCGTGCCGCGAAAATCATCATCCGCCGACACGCCGGAACACACACCGCGACGATTCACCCCTTTAATCCATTCGACGTTTTGAATATATCCAACTCAAACGGCCGAACAGGACGCGCCATGACCCCGCCCAAGATTACACTGACCGCAATCAAGCGGTACTTGCCCATTCTCGAATGGTCCAAGACCTATGATCGCGAAACGCTGACTTCGGACACGGTTGCTGCCGTGATCGTCACGATCATGCTGATCCCGCAATCGCTGGCCTACGCGCTGCTGGCGGGGCTTCCGCCGGAAATGGGGCTTTATGCCTCGATCCTGCCGCTTGTGGCCTATGCCGTCTTTGGCACCAGCCGGGCGCTTGCGGTCGGGCCTGTCGCAGTCGTTTCGCTGATGACGGCGGCAGCCGTCGGAAACCTGGGGCTCAGCTCACCGGCCGAATATGCCGCGGCCGCGATCACGCTGGCCTTCATCTCGGGGCTTATCCTTACCGTGATGGGCGTCTTTCGCCTCGGGTTCCTGGCGAATTTCCTGTCGCACCCGGTTATCGCGGGTTTCATCACCGCGTCGGGCGTTCTGATCGCAACAAGCCAGATGAAGCATATCTTCGGTATCGGCGCGCATGGCCATGCCCTGCCGGAATTGGTTGGCTCCCTTCTCGAAAACCAGCACCTGACCAACCCGATCACACTGTTTATCGGCCTGACGACCGTCGCGTTCCTTTTCTGGGTCCGCAAGGGGCTGAAACCGCTGCTCCTGTCGACGGGGATGAAACCGCGCGTTGCGGATATTCTTGCCAAGGCAGGGCCGGTTGGAGCGGTCGCCGCAACGACACTCGCGACCTGGGCCTTTGGCCTGCATGAAAAGGGCGTGGCCATCGTCGGCGAAGTGCCGATGGGGCTGCCGCCGCTTACCCTGCCCTCGCTCAATCCCGATCTCTGGGGGCAGCTGTTTGTGTCGGCGCTGCTGATCTCGATCATCGGTTTTGTTGAATCCGTTTCCGTCGCGCAGACGTTGGCCGCAAAGAAACGCCAGCGGATCGTGCCCGACCAGGAACTGGTGGGGCTGGGCGCCTCGAACATCGCCGCCTCGATCACCGGAGGCTATCCGGTGACAGGCGGGTTTGCGCGCTCTGTCGTCAATTTCGACGCCGGCGCCGAGACACCCGCCGCGGGCGCGTTCACCGCGATCGGCATCCTGCTCGCCGCGCTTCTGCTGACGCCGCTGCTGTATTTCCTGCCCAAGGCGACGCTTGCCGCCACGATCATCGTCGCGGTTTTGAGCCTGGTGGATTTTTCGATCCTGACCCGCACATGGGGCTATTCGAAAATCGACTTTGCCGCCGTTGCGGCGACGATTTTCCTGACGCTCGGATTCGGTGTCGAAATGGGCGTGTCGGCGGGGGTCGTCCTGTCCATCGGGCTGTTTCTGTACAAAACGTCGCGCCCGCATGTGGCCGAGGTTGGCCTGGTGCCCGGCACCCAGCATTTCCGCAACATCCGGCGTCACAGGGTCGAAACCCATCCCGAGATGGTGACGCTGCGGATCGACGAAAGCCTCTATTTCGCGAATGCCCGCTTTCTCGAAGATTACATCTACAACCGCATTGCCTGCGACGAACCGATCAAACACGTGGTTCTTATGTGTTCGGCAGTGAACGAGATCGATATGAGCGCGCTGGAAAGCCTTGAGGCGATCAACCACCGGCTCAGCGATCTTGGGATCACGCTGCACATGTCCGAGGTAAAGGGCCCGGTGATGGACCGGCTGAAGCGCAGTCATTTCCTGGACGAGCTGACGGGACAGGTTTTCCTGTCGCAATACGATGCCTACCGCACCCTGACAGGGCCGCGGCCGGTGGACACGCGCGAGGCGGGTGAGTAAACCGCCGCCATGGCACAGACATGGCACGCAGCGATCGAAACCCCGGACGGCACCGAACTCTGGCAGGTCGCAGGCGATGACGCCATGCGTGTCGCCAACGGGCAACCCGACGTGACGATCAGCGATGCAACGGCGGCGCAAACCTTTCCCTGCGACCTGAAAGGCTCCGCCCCGCTGCATCAGACATCCCCGCAAGGCCACCTGCCGGCGCGTGCGCGGCTTATGACGCTTGGCGCGGTTGCCGACAGCCTGAACTGGGACGGCATCGTCCTTGTCCTGTTGCCGGACAGCGCCCACTGGACCCATGTCAGCGCCGGCGAGGCGATCAGCACGCTTGGCACGCTGACCCCGGCCCTCGCCCGGCAACTCGGTGCCGAAGGGCACCTGGATCAGGCCGCGATGGACGAGGTGATGACACGCCCCGAACGGCTGACCGCAGCACTGTTCGCCCGGCCGGATATGGCGCTGTCGCATCTTGTCGGGGCCGATCTGGCGGCGGCCAAACGGTGGTGGCTGGGGCAGCAGATCCGTGTCGTCGGGGACGGTGCGCTGGCGCAGGCTTTTGTCGATGCGCTGATGACACAGGGCGCACCCGTCATGCAGATCGGCCGTGAGGCGGCAACATCCCGCGGCCTTGTCAGCCTCGCACATTGATTCTGATCGAATGACTGCCGCGGCGTCGCCTTTGACACCCAAAGCCGGGTCACGTGGGCCAGATCACCGGAAACCAGTCTTCGCGTAGGCGCTGTCCCGGCACCATCCCGTGCCCCGGAAAAGGCGGTGAGGTGCGGCCCGGTCTTTCGACATACCGCGCATCATCGCCCACAAGCCGCAGCGAAAACGCCCGCCTGCGCGTGGTGGACCGGTTGCCCCGCGTGCCATGCAAAACGTGATAGTTGAACGCCACGGCATCGCCCGGCTGCATCGCCCATTCCACGATTTCCATGCCTTCCGCCTCGGGGTCGGGCACGGGCATGTAATCCTCGATATTCGGGAAATACGCCTCGTCCTGAACCCAACGCATCGGCAGGACCGGCTTTTCCCAGCAGTGCGACCCAGGCACCATGCGCAACGTCGCCTCGTCCACCGGGTCGAGCGGCGACCAGAAGCTGACGGTCTGTCGGCCCTCGACGAAATAATACGGCCCATCCGAATGCCAAGGGGTCGCCATCGACGTCCCCGGTTCCTTGACCAGCACGTGATCGTGGAACACCTGCACCTCTTGCGACCCCATCAATTCGGCGGCCACCTGCGCCGCAGGGCTTTGGTGAATGACCTGCACGAATTCCGGGATGCGCTGCCAGTTGCAGTAATCGTCGAAGAACCGGCCTGTTTCGCCCTCTTTCTCGTTCTCCGACGCGTAGGGCCCGGGATCGTCCATGTTGCGTTCCACGCCGGCGCGCAGTTCTTCGACCCAGTCGGAGAATAGGCCACGGATCAGCACCACGCCGTCGCGCTGATAGGTTTCTATCATGTCCTGGGTCAGCAGCGGATGTGGCATGATCGGGCTCCTTTTGTTGGAGGTAGCCTAAGCTGGCGTCATTCACTTGTTCAAGCATGCGGTGCGGCAGCCTATTCCAGCCAACCGCAAGGCGTGCAATACCAGCATCATGGATCAGACCCTGCTTTCCGGTCTCGCGCTTTTCGCTTTCGTTTCGTCGATCACGCCGGGGCCGAACAACATGATGCTGATGGCCTCGGGCGCGAATTTCGGATTCCGCCGGACGATCCCGCACATGCTGGGCATCGGCGTCGGCTTTACCGTCATGATCGTGCTGGTGGGCCTTGGCCTGATGCAGTTGTTCGACGCCTTGCCCGTTCTGCATGACATTCTGACGGTGGTGGGCGTTGGCTACCTTGTCTGGCTGGCATGGAAGATCGCCCATGCCGACATGCCGACGACCGAAGGCGGCAATGGCCGGCCGATGACGTTTTTCCAGGCAGCCCTGTTCCAGTGGGTCAATCCGAAGGCCTGGCAAATGGGGCTGACCGCGATCACGCTCTATGCACCGGACCGGTCGTGGCAGGCCATTGCACTCGTGGCGGTTTTCTTCGGCGTGATCAACCTGCCGTCGGTCAGCACCTGGACTGTTCTGGGCCAGCAGTTGCGGCGCATCCTTTCCAGCCGCCGCCGCTTGCAGGCTTTCAACTGGTCGATGGCGGCACTATTGCTGGCGTCGCTGATCCCGGTTCTTTATCCGCATTAGGATGCCGCTGACCTTTCTGCATACCGCCGAGGTCCATCGCGCGACGTTCGATACCCTGGCATCCCGGCATGCGCCGGGAATTGCCATCGAACATGTCGTGCGCCCGGATTGGCTGACCCGCGCCCAGGCCGGCGGCGATCCACATCTTGCGTCCGAGATCGCGCAGGCCATTGCAGATGCCGACTCTGTCGTGGTCTGCACCTGCTCGACCATCGGAACCGTCGCCGAAGACTCGGGCGCGATCCGCATCGACCGTCCCATGATGGCAAGGGCCGCACAATCCGGCGGGCGCATTCTGCTGGCCTATGCGCTGGACAGCACGCTCGCTCCGAGCACGGAACTCCTGCAACAGGAGATCGTGAAATCCGGCAAGTCAGCGTCGATCGTGCCGTTGAATCTGACCGAATACTGGCCCTTGTTCATCGCAGGCGAGGTCACGGCCTTTGCCGCGTGCATCGCGGCTGCCGTGCGCGACGCCCATCAGGCTGATCCGGCCAACGTGATCGTGCTTGCCCAGGTTTCCATGGCGGGTGCCGCGGCGCAATTGGAAAGCCTCGGGCGGCCTGTGCTGACCTCTCCTGTGCTGGCTCTCGAAGCAGCAGTGGCAAATATGACTCGCTGATATTGATTTGGGTCAATGATCACATTCCAAACTTGGAACATATCTCCTGAACACCACAACCGTTTCAAAGGAGAGACCAGTGAAAACTTTCGCCGTTGCCGCCTTCACCGCCGCCCTTGTCGCCACCACCGCCATGGCCGAGGGGCCGCGTGAATTGTCCGCTCCGATTGTCGCATTCACCCCTGTCATCGTTAAGAACGCCGATGCCCTGAACCTGACCGAGGCCCAGCGCGCCGACCTCAAGCAATGGACATCGACGATGCCGGCCAAGCGCAAGGCCATCGAAGAAGAGGCCCGCCAGGCACGCGCAGCCCTGCGTCAGGCGATTGTCGACGGTGCCCCGCAAACCGAACGAGAGGCCCTTGCGCAGAAGGTCGGACAAATGGAAACCAGGCTGGTTCTCATGCGCTCGGCCTGCGCCGATCACTGGCGCGAGGTGCTGAGCGAAGAGCAGTTCGCACAGATGGTCGCACTCTACCAGGCGCAGTAAACATACTTGGAAAACACGGGCGGCAGTCCACCCTCTGCCGCCCGTCGTGATTGCAATTCCCGCCGCACAGCGCCATATAGCCAGAAACGCAGCGGGAGCAGGCGGTATGACAAATTACCTCGACTTCGAAAAACCCCTCGCCGAAATCGAAGGCAAGGCCGAAGAACTGCGCGCCATGGCGCGTCAGAACGAGGAAATGGACATCGAAGACGAGGCAGCCGCGCTGGACCGCAAGGCCGCCGCGATGCTGCAGGATCTTTACAAGGCGCTGACGCCCTGGCGCAAATGCCAGGTCGCGCGCCATCCCGACCGTCCGCATTGCCGCGACTATATCGAGGCGTTGTTCACTGAATACACCCCGCTGGCAGGCGACCGGAACTTTGCCGACGATCATGCCGTCATGGGCGGCCTTGCCCGGTTCGACGGACATCCGGTTATGGTGATCGGCCATGAAAAGGGCAACGACACCAAGTCGCGCATAGAACGCAATTTCGGCATGGCCCGCCCCGAAGGGTATCGCAAGGCCGTGCGCCTGATGGACATCGCCGACCGCTTCGGCCTGCCGGTGATCACGCTGGTCGACACGCCCGGCGCCTATCCCGGCAAGGGCGCGGAAGAGCGCGGCCAATCCGAGGCCATCGCGCGATCAACCGAGAAATGCCTGGCGATCGGCACGCCGCTGATAAGCGTAGTGATCGGCGAGGGCGGATCGGGTGGTGCGGTGGCCTTTGCCACGGCTAACCGCGTCGCCATGCTGGAACATTCGGTCTATTCGGTGATCAGCCCCGAAGGCTGCGCATCGATCCTTTGGAAGGACGCCGAAAAGATGCGCGAAGCCGCCGAGGCACTGCGCCTGACGGCGCAGGATCTGAAGAAACTGGGCGTGACCGACCGGATCATTCCCGAACCGCTTGGTGGTGCGCATCGCGACACCGACGCCACGATCAATGCCGTGGGCGAGGCCGTCCGCGCCATGCTGGCCGAATTGTCGGGCCAGTCGCGCGACAAGCTGATCGCCGACCGCCGCCGCAAGTTCCTCGACATGGGTTCAAAGGGGCTGGCGGCCTGATCCACTGAAAAGCGCCGCTAGGGCCGCAGTGTCTATCGCGCGGCAAACCTGTCCGCGCGGCTTTACCATTGGCACGTCTTCCCCGGCGACAAGCGCGTTCACGACGGCCTCTTCCACCGCTGCGACCGCGGCCAGGTAAAGCGGGTCGAGATGCTCGGGGTTCAGTTCGCGCCGTGTGCGGACGACCCCAGCCAGTTGCGGCATCGGCTGCGGGTCGGCGACCGAGAAGGCCAGGAAGATATCGCCCGAACTGTTGCCGCCCGGTGTCCCGCCCCGCCCGATGCCGATGGCCGCGCGCCGCGCAAGGTGCCGCAGCGAAACCGGCGACAGCGGCGCATCCGTTCCCAAAACAACGATGATGGAGCCGAACTCGGTTTCGAACAGTTGCTCGTCCGGCATCAACTGTCCGACAGGCTGGCCCAGAACGCTAAGCCAAGGTCGCCGGCCATGGTTGGCCTGGACCAGCGCGCCGATCGTGAATGTCTCTCCGCCGATGTCGACGACACGGGATGACGTTCCTGTCCCGCCCTTGAAGTCATAGGCGATCATGCCGTTGCCGCCTCCCACCGATCCTTCGGCGACCGGCCCCGGCGCGGCCGCGTCCAGCGCATCGATGGCATGTTGCGCGGTGACATGCATCGCGGTGATATCGTTCAGCACACCGTCATAGGTTTCGGCAACCACCGGCATGATCCAGGCGTGATTGTCACGATAGAAATCGGCGTATCGCCCTAGCATCCAACGCGTCACGCCATCATGCACCGCACCGACCGCATGGGTATTCGTGATGCACACCGGCCCCACGAAATAGCCACCGTCATGTATCCAATGCGTGCCGGTCATCTCGCCATTGCCGTTGAGGCTGTACTGCCCGGCCCAGACCGGCATCGGCTGATCCGCGTCTGCGCGTGGCAGGATCGCCGTCACCCCCGTGCGCATGTCGCGTGCCGGATCGGTCAGAGTGGCAAAGCCGACATGCACGCCCGCCACATCCGTGATCGCGTTCAACGGCCCCGGCGTTCCGGGAAAGGGCAGGCCCAGCGCGCGGGCGCGCGGCTTGGTCATCGCGGGGTTCCTTTCCGTTTCAAGCCGGCGGCAGCACCTTGCCGGGGTTCAGGATACCCTTTGGATCCAGCGCCTGCTTGATCGCGCGCATCGCGGCCAGAGCCACCTTGTCCTTGCGCCGCGCCATCGAAGACAGCTTGCCCTGGCCAATCCCATGCTCGGCCGAGAACGATCCGCCAAGGCGCAGCACCTCGTCTTCGACCGCCTCGGTCACGGCGTCCTTTAGCGCGGGATCTTCCTTGCTCAGCCACACTGCGTAATGCACGTTGCCATCCCCCAGATGCGCCACGAGGATCGGCTCGGCCTCCGGGTCCAGCGATTGCAGGCGCGCGCCCATGCGGTCGAGAAACACGCTGACCTTGTCCAGCGGAACGGCGATGTCGTTGTTCGATACCGGCTTGCCCGCACCCAGAACGACCTCGGCCGCGGCCTCGCGCCGTTCCCACATCGCCTGGCGTTGCGCCTGGTTTTGAGCAACCACCGCGTCCAGCAGCAAACCCTCTTCGAACATGTCGGCCAGCGTCTGTTCCAGATGCGCCGCGATCGGAACCGTGCCATCCGGGCCCGGTTCGACATCGCGGGCTGCGGTGGCGCCGACTTCGACCATGATGTTGATGTCGTGCATCGCGTCGAACGGCGCCCGGTTCGCAGGGTTCAGCCCCATATGCGCCTCGACGTAATTGCGCGGCATGTATTCGAACGCCTCGACCGCGCCGCCGGTGGCCTCTTGCAACCGGTTCAGCAAAACCAACGCCTGATCCAGGCTCGGCACGGCAACCATCGCCGTGGCGTAAGCTTGCGGCTTCGGTGCCAGCTTGAGCACCGCGCCGGTGATTATCCCAAGCGTCCCCTCGGCCCCGATCAGAAGGTGCTTGAGGTTATAGCCCGAGTTGTCCTTGTGCAGCTCGCTCATCAGGTTGACGATTTCGCCAGTCGGCAAGACCGCCTCGACCCCCAGAACAAGATCGCGCGTATTGCCATAGCGCAGCACGTTCGATCCCCCGGCATTTGTGGACAGGGCCCCGCCGATCATGGCCGACCCCTTGGCCCCGAACGTCAGCGGAAAGATCAATCCCTGCGCCTCGGCGGCGGCGTGCAGATCGGACAGGATAACGCCGGCCTCGACGATTGCCGTGCGCGCGGCGGGTCGGATTTCACGGATACGGTTCATCCTGTCCAGCGACAGGGCAATCGCCCCGTTGGCCTGCGTGCCGCCCGCAAGCCCGGTATTACCGGAGACCGGAACGACGGGCGTACCCGTTTCATTCGCCAGCTTGACGATGGCGGCGACCTCTTCGGTGCTGCCCGGGCGCACCACAGCGATGGGATCGGACGGGAAATAGCCCGTCCACTCCTTCATCCATCTTGCCCGGTCTGCACCTGTCATCACGTTGGCGTCGCCAACGATGGCCTGCAGTTTGTCGATCATGCCGTCCTCCCCTGTCGCGGGGCATCGTTACGCGCGGGCGCGGGCTTGGCAAGAGTGTCGCAGCCGGGTGGAATTGGTGATCCGGCGGGTTACGTGAAACGAATACTCGAAAGACCACTTTCAAAAGGACCGATTGCCGTGATCTCTGCTCTTAGAAAATCCTACGCCCCGCTGATGTTGGCCTGTCTTGCGCTTGCAGCGCTTTTCGTCCTGGCCCCGATGGCGCGCGCGGCGGACTTCAGCTTTGACTCGATCGACGGCGGCAAGATCGATCTCGCCGACTGGCGCGGCAAACCGGTGCTGGTGGTGAACACCGCCTCGCGCTGCGGGTTCACGCCGCAATACGACGCGCTGCAGGAGCTGCATGACCGCTACGGGTCCAGGGGCCTGCTGGTGCTGGCCGTTCCGTCGAACGATTTCCGGCAGGAACTGTCCAGCGAGGAAGAGGTGAAAGAGTTCTGCGACGTGAATTTTGACCTGACCCTGCCCATGACCACGATCACCCATGTCAAAGGGGCCGAAGCGCACCCGTTCTACAGATGGGTGCAGGACACGGCCGGGTTCACGCCGGGATGGAACTTCAACAAGATCCTGATCGGGCCGGACGGGACGGTCCTTGAAACCTGGGGCTCGCCGGTGCGTCCGACCTCGGGCAAGGTGGTCAGCCGTATCGAGGGGCTTTTGCCGAAAAGCTGATCAGCCGTCTTCGTTCAGCTTCGGCGACGGCCGGTCCAACGCCAGATCCGCCCCGGAAAACCGGAAGGGCGACCGCACACCCGGAACGCCATCCAGTTCGATCTGCATGCCGCGCGCCTGTACATGCGGATCGGCAAACACCTCGGACATGTCGTTGATGGGTCCGGCGGGAATACCCTGATCCTCGCAGCCTGCCAGCAGTTCAGCCTTAGACCACTTGCGGGTTTCCGCCATCAGCAGATCGATCATCTCGGGGCGGTTCGCCACACGGTCTGCGTTCTTCAGGAACTTCGGATCTTCGGTCATCCAGTCGAGGCCAAGCAACTTGCAGAGGCGCTGATACTGCCCGTCGTTGCCGGTCGCGATAATGATGAACCCGTCAGCACAATCGAACACCTGATAGGGCGTCAGGTTGGGATGGTAATTTCCTGTCCGTCCCGGCGGTGTGCCCGTCGCAAGGTAGTTCATCGCCTGGTTCGCCATGGCCGACACCGCGCAATCCAGTAGCGCCATGTCGATATGCTGCCCCTTGCCGGTGCTTTTCCGCTGATGCAGCGCCGCAAGGATACCGGTGACCGAATACAGCCCGGTAAACAGGTCGGTGATCGCCACACCGGCGCGCTGCGGCTGGCCGTCCGGGTCGCCGGTGATCGACATGAACCCGGACATCCCCTGGATGATGTAATCGTACCCGGCGCGGTGGGCATAAGGGCCGGTCTGGCCGAACCCCGTGATCGAGCAATAGATCAGCCCCGGATTGATTTCCGCAAGGCTTTCGTAATCCAGGCCGTATTTCGCAAGGCCGCCGACCTTGAAGTTCTCGATCAGAATATCGGCATCGCGCACCAGTTCGCGCACACGCTCCTGCCCTTCGGGGGTGCGGAAATCGACGGCGACGGACTTCTTGCCGCGGTTGCAGCTGTGGAAATAGGCCGCCGTCTTGTCGTTGCCGCGCTCGATGAATGGCGGGCCCCACTGGCGCGTGTCATCCCCGTTCAGCGCCTCGACCTTGATGACCTCGGCACCCAGATCAGACAGCGTCTGACCGGCCCAGGGGCCGGCCAGGATACGCGCCAGTTCGACGACTTTCAGACCTTCAAGCGGCGCTGCCATCACTCACCCAGCTTTTCGTCGATGATCGCCTTGAGATCGTCCCACGACATGTTGGAATACTTTTCGCCATTGATGACCAGCGACGGGGTGGAATTGATCTGATCCGCCTCGGCGTTCTGCTGGAACCAGGCGACAAGCGTTTGCGCCTTTTCGGCATCGCTCAGGCAGGTATCGAGCTGCTCATCCGACAGCCCCGCCACACGGCCGATCTTGCGCAGGTTTTCGGCGATCTCGGCGGGTTGACCACCACCGATCCATTCACGCTGCTGCTTGTAGAGCATGTCGGCAATTCCGAAGAACCGTTCGGGGCTGCAGCGCGCCACCATAGACGCCCACAGGCCAGGGCGGTCGAAATAGACGTCGCGATAGATGAACCGGACCTTGCCAGTATCCACATACTCGGACTTGAGCCGCGCCCCGGGCCCGACATGAAACGACGCGCAATGCGGGCAGGTAAACGACGCGTATTCGATCAGCGTGACCGGCGCGTCCTCGGATCCCATCGCCATTTCAACGACGCTGGAGGTGTCGACATCGGCGGCCTGCTGGGCATTCGCCGCGCCAAGGTCAGGCAGGCTGCCCCGGCTTCCGCCGAATGAAAACAGCCCCGCCCCTGCGGCCAGAACAAGCGCCCCGGCCCCGATAATCACAGTCCTGCGGTCCATCTAGTGGTCCCCTTTCGTTTGCTTGGCCTTGGATAGAACGTTGCGTGCCAGAACTTCAAGCGCATCGCGCAATCCGACATCCCGAACGTCCCCGGCCACCTGGGCGGCGGCCTGCGTCAATTGCGGATCAGGGGCGGCCGTCGCGGCCTTGGGCGCCGGCTGGAACACGGCCTGACCTTCGGCGAAACCTGTCGGCGCGGTCTGCGTGATGCGCAGCCGGGCGATCGCGTTGTAACCGTAGACGGCATTCACCTTTTCGCGCAGCTTTTCCTTTTGCATTTCCAGCATCGGGGCCTGCGCCCCCGTGGTCAGGACGGTAAGCGTCGCACCCATTCCCTGACGGCCGTATTTCACATCGACCGGCCGGGCGATGCGGGCGATATCCTCACCCACGACCTCATCCCAATGCGTCAGCAACCGCGTCACGGCAAAGCCGCGCCCCTCGCTGGCCTTCCTGATTCGTTTCTGCAAAAGGCTCGAGGTGCGGGCAAATCCATACGTGCTGCCTGTGCGCTGTGACATCGCTTGCATCCTTGCGTTCCGAACTATTCTAGGGATTGGTACGGCTCGTGCCAGCGAAACCGGCGACACGGAGGAATAAACATTGCGTGACATGCCGCAGTCCAAAGACATCCTGGCATGGTATGACCGGCACGCCCGCGACATGCCATGGCGCGTGTCGCCCGCCGATCGGCGGGCGGGCAAGCGGCCCGATCCCTATGCCGTCTGGCTGTCCGAGGTGATGCTGCAGCAGACAACCGTCGCCGCAGTGCGCGGTTACTTTCACCGGTTCACCCTGCGCTGGCCCACCGTGTCCGACCTTGCCGCCGCCGAGGACACCCAGGTCATGGCCGAATGGGCAGGGCTTGGATACTACGCCCGCGCCCGCAACCTGCTGAAATGCGCGCGCACGGTCGTGGCCGATTACGGCGGCCGGTTTCCCGATTCCGCCGACAAGCTGGCCGATCTGCCCGGAATAGGCCCCTACACCGCCGCGGCGATCGCGGCGATCGCGTTCGACCGTCCTGCGACCGTGGTCGATGGAAACGTGGAACGCGTGATGGCGCGGCTGTTCGATGTGGTCACCCCCTTGCCCACCGCGAAACGCGAACTTACCCAACTGGCCGAGGCCCTGACACCACAAGACCGCCCCGGCGACTATGCACAGGCGGTCATGGATCTCGGGGCGACGATCTGCACCCCGCGCAACCCCGCCTGCGGCATCTGCCCTTGGCGCGCCCCTTGTCAGGCACGCGCCGCTGGCACCGCACCCGATCTGCCACGCAAACTGCCGAAAAAGGCCAAGCCGGTTCGCGTCGGCTACGCCTATGTCGGACGCCGCGCGGACGGCGCCTGGCTGCTGGAACGGCGGCCCGACAGTGGCCTTCTGGGTGGAATGCTGGGCTGGCCGGGCAGCGAATGGTCCGAGGTCCAGCCAGACCGCAATCAACCCTTGCCCGCCGATTGGCAAATGCTGGGGGAAGAGGCGCGGCACACCTTCACGCATTTCCATTTGCGGCTAAAAGTCCTGATCGCAGAGCTGCCGATTGACGCAAAACCGGATCGCGGGCATTTCGTGCCCCGTCACGAGTTTCGCCCCGCTGATCTGCCCACCGCGATGCGCAAGGTGTTCGATCTTGCCCGCAGCGGATTTGCGGCAGAAGATGCAGGCACCGTCGAGGACACCGGCCATGGCTGAACGTTACATACAAATACCCTCAGACCGGGCGGCGCAACTGCGCGATGCCCTGCCGTTCTGGATGAGCCTTCTGTTGATACCGGTGGCATGGTTTGGCGCGATCAAGGGCGGCTGGGCTGTGGTGCTGTTGCCGGTGATGACCTGGTATTTCTTTTCGATCCTGGACGCGATCCTCGGGCTGAACCTGGACAACGCCGATCCTGAAACCGATGACGCGCGGCTGACGTGGTATCGTGCGATCACGTTGATCTGGCCCTTTGCCCAGTTCGTCACCCTGTTTGGCATCATCTGGTACGTCACAGGGCCGGGGGATGCGGATCTGAACGCTCTCGAAACCATCGTGCTGTTCTTCGGCATGGGTGTGATTACCGGCACTGTCGGCATCAATTACAGCCACGAGTTGATGCACCAGAAAAACGACACCGAACGCTGGCTGGGCGATATCCTGCTGGCCATGGTGCTGTATTCGCATTTCCGGTCCGAACACCTGCGGGTGCATCACATCCATGTCGGCACACCACGCGACCCGGTGACCGCGCGCTACAACGAGGGCTTCCACCGGTTCTTTCCGCGCGTTCTCAAGGAATCCCTGCTGTCGTCCTTCAAGGCCGAAAAGGACATGCTGGCCCGCCGGGACGAGCCGTGGACAAGCCCGAAAAACCCGTTCTGGCGCTACTGGGCGCTTCAGGGCCTGATGCTGGCGCTGGCGTTGATCGTCGGCGGATGGGAGGGGCTGTTGCTGTTCGTCTGGCAGGCCTTCGTTGCGATCTGGCAGCTGGAACTGGTCAACTATGTCGAACATTACGGCCTGACCCGCAAACATCTGGGCGACGGCAAGTACGAACATGTCAAACCGCATCACAGCTGGAACGCGGCGCACAAGGCGTCAAACTGGCTTTTGATCAACCTGCAGCGCCATTCTGACCACCACTACAAGCCGGACCGCCGTTTCCCGCTGCTGCAGAACTACACCCAGGCCGACGCCCCGCAACTGCCCTATGGCTATCCGGTCATGACCATGGCCGCGATGGTGCCTCCGGTCTGGCGGCGGTACATGAACCCGCGGGTGCGAAAATGGCGCGAGATGTATTATCCCGAAATCACGGACTGGAAGGATTACAACAAGGCGCGCACACCGCTGCCCCGGTGATCCTCACTCGGCCGCATCCGGCGTGTCGGCCATCGCGGCCAGCTCGGCCAGTGTCACTGGTTTGAGCGGCGGGCGAATGCGGTAATACCCCGTCCTGTCCGGCGCCTGTCCATGTGCAGCCGACAGGATTTCCGTCACGCTCAGCCCGCAATACCGGCCTTGGCACGGTCCCATGCCCGCCCGTCCGAATGCCTTGGCCTGGTTGGGCCCAAGGCATCCCATGGCCGCATATCGCCGGATATCGCCTGCCGTCACTTCTTCGCAGCGGCAGATGATCGTTTTGTCCGCGGGGGCCAGCGCAGGGGCAAAGGGTGGATAGGCGCGGTCGATGAAGGGCCGGGCCGCAAGTTCCGCGGAAAGCCGCCAGCGCAATTGCCGCGCTTCGAGGTCGCGGTCACCTTGGGCAAGCGCGCCGAGGTCGTGCGCGATGGCCAAGGCCGCCAGTTCACCCGCAATCGCGGCAGCCTTAGCCCCGCCGATGCCGGCACCGTCGCCCGCGATGAACACATCCGCCCGCGCGCTGCGCCCCCATGCATCCCTTTGCGGAACGAAGGCCCGCTGGCGGCTGTCCCATTCATGGGGAATGTCGATCGACCGGGCGGCCTGCGTGTTGGGCACCACGCCATGATGAAGAAGCACCGTGTCGCAACCGATCTCGTGCTGCTGCCCGGCCGCGCGGAATCGGACGGATTCCGCGCGGTTTGCACCCGCGATCTCGATATCCGTCGCCGCGACGTGCCGCGCCACACCGGCGCGGCGCAGTTCCGCCAGCATGCCCAGACCCTTGAGCATGTAACGCCAGCCGCGCAGCGCCCCACCGACATGACGCATGGCCGCCAGCAGATCGCCACGCCCCTGCGTTTCCACCAGCGCGAGCGGCGGCGTTCCCGCCCGCACCATCTGCGCGCCGATCAGATAAAGAAGCGGCCCACACCCCACGAGCACGGCACGGTCGCTGACCATCCCGGATTGTTTCAGCAGGATTTGCCCGGCACCGGCAGTCATGACGCCCGGCAACGTCCAGCCGGGAAGCGGCATTGGCCGCTCCAACGCGCCAGTGGCGATCAGCAACCGTTTGCCCTGTGCCTGTTGCGCCGCGCCGTTGACGGTGAAGGTCACCAGTGGGCCATCCTCGATCTGCCACACGGTCGCGCCGGTGATATGCGTGATGCCGGGATGATCCAGCGCCTGCACCAGCGGCAGCCCAGCGGCGTAGTCCTTTCCCAGCAAACCGCCGCGCTTTGGCCAAGCCCGCGCGACATCGCGATATATCTGCCCACCCGCGCGCGGTTGTTCATCGAGAAGGAGAACCGACAGCCCCTTACCCGCGGCGCACGCGGCCGCAGCCATGCCGGCAGGACCGGCACCGACGATGATGAGGTCAGCCGAGCGCATTGTCCGCTCCCTTGCCGTGGGCTGGCTCGATGACCATTCCCTCCGAAACTTCGAGCATGCAGGCTTGCCGGGTGGTCCCGTCGATTTCCACCAGGCAATCATAACAGGCGCCCATCATGCAAAACGGTGCCCGGGGCGCGCCGCTGACGGGCGTGTTACGGAACACCGTCACCCCCGCGGCAAGCAAGGCCGCCGCAAGGTTTTCGCCGGCAGGCAGATCGACCACCTGTCCGCGAAATGTCACGCGCACCAGATCGGCCGGGGCGTCGAGCCTATGAAAAGCGTGCTTCACTGAACACCTCCAGGTCCGGCGCGGCGGCGGTGCCTTCCAGCCAGTCGGGCAAAAATCGAGCATGCGCCGCGGCAAGCGTGATGCCGCTGTGGCACGTGACCAGATAAGCGCCGGGCATCTCCGGGCTTTCCTGGTAGATCGGCAAGCCATCGGGCGACAGGATGCGCAGCGCCCCCCAACTGCGTACAAGCTGCGCCCGGCCAAGGATGGGGTAAGCGGCGATCGCTTCGGCGGCGAGCCCCGACAAACCGGGTTGCGTCACCCGGTCGTCCAGTCCGACCTCTTCGTTGGTGGCGCCGATCTGAATGCCGCCTTCATCCACCTGACGCGCGATCAACGACGGGCGATTGATGATCTTGGGCATCTTTTCGGTGATCAGAACCTGCCCGCGCTGCGGCCGGATCGGGGCCTTGAAACCCAGTTTGGGGCCCAGTTCCATTGCGCCGAGCCCGGCCGAAAGGATCGTCTTGCGCGCGCGGATTTCGCTGCCATCCGCACACTGGACGTGGAACAGGTCACGCTTTTTGACGTCGACGACATGTTTGCCGTTTAGGATGATCCCGCCAAGCCGCCGCACGTCGTCCGAAAGCGCGCGCAAAAGCTTGAGAGGGTTTGCATGCCCGTCCTGGTGATGAAGGATCGCGCCGACGACCTTTGGGCCGATTTCCGGCTCTTCCTTGCGCAGCGCGTTGTGGCCAAGCACCTCGTACGGATAATCGCCGCCCAGCCTGGCCTTGAGCGTTTCATATTTCGCGACCGTCGCCTCGAGGCTTTCTTCAGAGAAATGAAGGTCGTAGCCGCCCTTCTGTTCGAGCCCGACGGCATGCCCGGTCGCATCCGTCAATTCGTCCGAGAAATCCGCCCAGGCCGCGGCCGAACTTTGCGACCATTGCGCATAGCGGGGCTGGTTCATGCCCTTTGATTGGACCCAGACCAGGCCGAAGTTCCCACGGCTTGCCCGAAAGGATCCGTCATCGCCATCCAGCACGGTCACGCGCAGCCCGCGTTTCAGCAGGCCCCACGCCACCGACAGCCCGACGACGCCGCCGCCGATGATGGCATAATCTGAATCCATGATCGTTCTCCCGTGGGGCGCAGGGTGGCGCAAATGCGCGCCACCCCTATTCATCCGATCAGTTCGACGCGGCCGAAACCTTGTCGAGGATCGACTGACCCCATTCCGCGCCCACATCCTCGAGCACAGCGGGCCAGACATCGGCGCGCACCTTGGCGGACATACCGGCCAGTTCCTCGGCCGACAGCGATACGATGGTCGTGCCCAGTTCATCCGCAAGCTTCTGTTCGTTGCGGCCCTGGTCGGCCTCGGCAACGGTCCAGCGTGTCGCTTCGAACGCTTCGGCCTGAGCCTTGAGCGCGGCCTGATCTTCGTCCGAAAGCGCCATGAGGGACTGGTTGGAGATGATCATGTACCACACCTCGAAATGGGTGTTGGCGGGGATGTAGGTCTTGGTCACGTCGCGGAACGAGGCATAGTAGCCTTCGGCACCGGACCCGATCACGCCGTCGACGACACCAGTCTGAACCGCGGTGAATGCCTCGGAAAAGGGAATGGGCGACGGGATGTAACCCAGTGCCTCGCCGGTCAGCTGAAAGCTCTTGATGCCGGGTACGCGCACTTTCACGCCCTTCGGCTCGGTGCTGCCGGGATTGACGGCATCGACGTTCAGCGAAATGCCCCCGAAGTAGACAGGATAGGCCGCCAGCATGGTGATGTCCTGCTTGGCATAGAGGTCGGCCATTACTTCGCGGATCGCGCCGCCGGGGCCATAGATCGCCCGCGCCTGCGCCCAGTTTTCCGCAACGTAGGGGAAGGAGCTGATCTGCATCCGGCGGTCGGCTGCGGTGGCTGCGGGTTGGGTTGCCATGTCGATGGCACCCACGCTGATACGTTCCTGCACGTTGGTGTAATCGCCCAACGCCGACGCCGGGAAGATCTGGATTTCGACATCGCCGCCGGTGGCCTCGGCCACGTCCTTGGCAAAGGCGCGCAGTTCGACGTCGATCGTCGCATCCTGCGGACGCACATGGCTCATCTTCAGGGTTTCGGCCACGGCCGGGCTGACCGCCATCAGTGTGGCCAGCGCGGTGGCAAGCAGTTTCGTCTTCATTTCACAATCCTCCAGTTGGATATTTGGTGAGTGGTGGTGGCGCCTTGGCAGCTCAGTATCCGAACAGCCTTGGCAGGAAGAGCGAGAGATCGGGCCAGAACGAGGTGAGGAACACCACCGGCACGTAGCCCGTCACGATCAGGAACATCGCCGGCGGGATCACCTTGGTGACCTTCACGTTGCCGATGCGCGCCCCGAGATAGAGGATCGAGGCATAGGGCGGCGTGACGCCGCCCATGGCCGTGTTGACCCCCATGATCGCGGCGAACTGCACGGGGCTGACGCCGATTGCGTTCATCAGCGGCAGAAGCAGCGGTGCGATCAGGATGATGGCGGTCACGTCGTTGACGACCATGCCGACAAAGAACAGCAGGATATTGATGAAGATCAGCAGCAGAACCTTGTTCTCGGTGATCGAGAAGATGCCCTGCACCAGCTGTTGCGGGATGCTTTCGAAGACGAACATCTGGCTGAGGATCATCGAAAACAGGATCATCATCATGATCGCGCCGACGGCGGTTGCGGCCTCTTTGCCGGCGGCGATGAAGTTCGGCAGCTTCAGCCCCTTGTAGATCAGGAAACCCACCGGCACGGCATAGATCACCGCGACGGCCGCCGCCTCGGTCGGGGTCATGATGCCGCCGTAGATGCCGCCGAGGATGATTACCGGCATCAACAGCGCCGGGAACGCATGGATGCCACGCTTTGTGACCTCGCGGGTGAGTTCATCGAATGTCGGCTTTTCGTCCAGCACGAGGTTGAACTTGCGGCTCATCCACAGGTTCATCAGCGCAAAGCTGGTCATGATCAGCAGGCCCGGGCCCAGCGTTGCCAGGAAACAGGCGAGGATCGAGGTATCGGTGACCCAGCCATAGACGATCATCGTGACCGATGGCGGAATGAGCAGGCCCAGGATCGACGAGTTCGCGATCAGCGCGGTGGCGTATTCGCGCGGGTAGCCGCGCTTTTCCATCTCGGGGATCAGCAGCGGCCCGATCGCGGCGATGCCGGTCAGACCCGAGCCCGAGATCGCACCGATGATCGCGCAGCTGACCGCCGCCACGACGCCCAGCCCGCCGCGCACATGCCCGATGAACGCGTTGACGAAACGCAATAGCGAGGCCGCGATGCCGGATTCGGACATGATCGTGCCGGCCAGCACGAAAAGCGGGATGGCCAGAAGAACGGGGTTGCCCAGTTGCTGGAACCCCCAGAGCATCATGCCCTTCATGGTCACATCACCGAGGAAATACATCACCATCAGCGCCGAGCCGAAACAGTAGGGCAGCGGAACGCCCAGTGTCAGAGTGATGACAAGCAGGGCGATGGCGATAAGGGCGATCTCGATCATTGCGCACCCCCGGTGCTGAGGCTGCGGACATGGCGCAACAGGTGATAGGCGGTGTAGACCATCATCAGGGCAAGCCCCGCCACCAGCGCCACGTCGGAATAGAAGGTCGGAATGTACAGCGTCGGGCTTTCGCGCCAGACACGCCAGGCGTATTGCGTATAGTCCCACGCCCAGCTGAGCAGCCACAGGCCGACGGTCAGACTGATAAGCTCTCCGACGATTGCCAGTATCGTGTGGCCGCGTTCGGTCTTGATGAAGATTTCCAGAACGTTCGCGCGGATATGCGTATTTTCGCGCGACGCATTGACCGAGCCGAGAATGTAAAGCCACAGGGTCGGATAGAGCATCGTTTCCTCCAGCCCCATCACGGGCACCTGCAACACATAGCGCGTGATCACCTGCACGAACTGGCCCAGCGCGACGATGCAGATAAGAGCGGTCAGAAGGATGGCTGCGAAACGGTCCATGGCCCCACTTTCGGAATTGATCGGCTCAGCATCAGCCTGACTGGACATAAGGTCAAATTTTTAATATTTTTGAATCCATCAATTCGGATTATGGACATGCTTCCAAACCTGACCGTCCGCCAGCTGCAGACATTTCGCGAAGTCATGCGTACAGGCTCTTTCTCCGAGGCGAGCCGGGTGCTGGGGCGCACGCAGCCGGCGATTTCGTCGATGATCGCAAATATCGAAAGCGAACTCGGCTTTCCGCTGTTCCTGCGCGAACACGGCCGGGTCAGCCCCTGCCCCGAAGCGCATTACTTTCTGGAAGAAGCCGAGCAGGTTCTGGAACGCCTGGACCGTGCCCAGCGCGTGATGCGCGAGTTTTCGACGCTCGACCGGGGCAGCTTGAGGATCGCCGTGCACCCGGCGGCGTCGGGGTATTTTCTGCCCAACATCCTGGCCGAATTCCTGAAGGACAAACCCAAGATTCACGCGGATCTGATGATGCGCACGTCGCAGGTGGTCGAAGACCTGATCGCATCGCAGGAATACGATGTCGGCTTGGCCGAAACGCCACCTGAGCGCCCGTCAATCGAGATCGAGCAATTTGCGCTGCGCTGTGTCGTCGCTTTGCCGGAGGCTTCGCCACTTGCACGGTATGAAAGGCTGACGCCCGCCGAGCTTTCAGGGCACCCGCTGGCCATGCTGTTCGACGAACACCCGCTCAGCCGGGCAACGCGCGATGCGTTCAACCGTCAAGGCGCAAAGCTGGTGCGGCGGTTCACGCTCAGGACATTTCTCCCGTCCATGCGGCTGGTGGCGAACGGGCTTTGCATCGCGATCGTGGACCGCATCACCGCTGCGACCTATCCATCGCAGGGTTTGGTTTTTCGTGAGTTCGACCCGGCAATCGAAGCCGACATTGCCGTTTTGATGCCCGCGCACCGCCCTGCATCGCAATTGACCCAGGCGTTTTGTGCGCTGCTGAGGGATCGGCTGGACGCTTTGAAAGAGCCGATTGCACCCTGAAGGCCACGTCCATGCTTGCCGATCCAGACGCCCGGTACGGCGCAAGAAAAATGCGGCGCCCCAAGGGGACGCCGCTTTCTTGGTTCGGGGACTGCTGAAAAGATCAGAACTGTATGCTCAGCGAAAGCTGAACCGCGTGACCTTCGTAGTCGCTGCCGAAATTCCCGACATAGCCTGCGTTGACGCGCGTTTCCTTGCCGCCGGGGCGGCCGATATGCGCGCTGACTCCGAGCTCCAGCGAGACCCAGTCCATATCCATGCCGTCAACAGGCGTTCCACCGAACGGCAACCCGACGAAGCCGGTGGATGCCAGGCGGTCGCTGCCGGACGAACGGTTGTAGCTGACCGCCCCGCTGAGCAGCGGCGCACGATCGCCATCGGCAAGCTTGTATTCACCGCGCATGCCAAGCGACATCACGATGAAGCTGGCATCCTGATCCCCGACAGACAGGTTCCAGGCGCCCGCGCCGGTTTCGTCGAACGCGTCGATGGACATGTCGTACATTTCGAACGAACCGGTCGGACCGAAACGGAAGCCGCCCTTGTCGAACATGTATTCACCTTCGACCAGCGCAAAGAGCTGCGACCCATCGGTGCTGCCAAGCGCAGTCTGGCCCATCACGTTGCGGGTCGTGTCGAATGAAAGATCCTGAAAGCCGATCATCGCTTGTGCGGCGCCGCCCTCGCCAAATGCCGTGCGCCCGAACGCGGCGAGAAAGAAGCCGGAGCCATCGACCTCACCACGGGTGGAGTCGATATCGGCGGTTGCGTCGGAGTACCCTGCGATCACACCGACCGAACGCGTACTGTCCAGCCGCTTTTCGATACCCGCAAGACCGGTTTTGGTTTCCACGTCATAGCCGATGTTGTTGAGGGTTCTGTCGAATTCGGCCTTGGATGCACCCAGCGAAACGAATGCATAGGTGTGAGCCTCCCCAACTGAACTGGTCCACCACTATGTTTAGGAAACGGAGGACCGAGAATGGCAAACAGGCGACCCAAGCCCGAAGAGATTGTCTCG
>NZ_FNEB01000042.1 GCF_900100005.1 Lutimaribacter saemankumensis | reverse complement strand
CTGATCCAGTGATACCCGAGAAAGAACGGGGCTTCTTTTCAAGAATGTTCGGTGGATGAACCGAGAAACTATCGGGTATTCGAGATGTTCGGAGGAAAAAAGAACCAAACGGATCAAACCTTCTAGCGTGCCTGGTCTGATCGACCTGCTCAGCTTTGATCATGAACAGGACACGGTTCTTGTCGTCGGTGACGCCGAAACTATCCCGGGCATTCTCGAGGGCCTTGGAGTATTCACAAACATTGACATCAGCCAGACCGATTTCGCCAATCTGTTCATCGTGCTCCAACCCGGCGCGGACGATACACGGTTAATTAGAATTCGCATGCCGTAGGCACCGAATGTAAGCCAAAGACAACTCTACAATGCTGTAAGTCGGGCTGACATTTCGTTCTGGCGACTGCTTCTGGCTCAGAGCAGAAGTTCGCTGCAAGTTGCCCGAATGGCGGTGATGGGCCACTATGACAGGGTAGGTAACGGCACAGCCGACACGCGCTGGGCTTTAGCGGTGCCAAGACCGCCAAGTACACAATCCCAGCCTTGCCTAAGGCGTCAAATGCGCACCGCCGAACCGCTTCAACCAATTCAGCGCCTTCTTTCGAGAATCTCAAATATGGCACAAGAGTTTCGCCCGACAACGATGGTTGCGAGCCCCCGCAACCAGTTTTACCGAACCATGGTCAACATCGACAAGCGCGCCCGGCTGGGCCGCTTCGATCAAGGCCGTGAGCGCCCCCTCAACTTCCAGTGTCACACCACCCGATGGTGCCACGTGCACCGTGACTTGCGCGATCAGGCCGCGGATCAGTTCCAGTGCCCGCGTGCGGATCTCGGGGTCTGCAAGGCTGGCTGCCAGGTCCGCCACCTTCGCCCGGTAGTGCTCGCAGAGCGCAGGATGGAGGCGAACCGGGGACGGCGGCGGCGCCGCCAACTGCGCTTCCAGCTCGGCCTTCTTCTCTTCAAGGGTGCCCAGGCGCTCCTGCAGCCCTGCGCTGCGCAGCCCATCGGCGATCGCATCGTAAAGCCCGTCGAGCTTCCGGTTTATGTCGCGCAGCTCTGTCTCCAGGCGCACCCGCACCCGGTTGTCCTCGCCGCGCTGGCGATTTGTCTCCGCCGTGAACGCGGTGATGAATGCGGCGACGGCCTCTGGCTGCATCAGTCGGTCGCTCAAAAGCTCGAGCACGGCTTCTTCGAGGACCTCCCGCCGGAACCCGGTGCGCTGTGAACAGGTCCCAAGTTTGCGCGCATTGGCGCAAGCCAGGTATGTTTTGCCCACCGAGGC
>NZ_FNEB01000033.1 GCF_900100005.1 Lutimaribacter saemankumensis | reverse complement strand
GGGCGTTGCAGGTGACGCTCGATCTCCAACATCGACAGGTTGGAAACTCGCAGAGGGCAGTAGAGCAGAATGCCAATGGCGATGGCATCCTCCCGTGCCCGCAGCGCTTTATAGCGGCGCTGGCCAAGCGGGCGCGCCATGACCTGCTCCGGCAGATGCAGCAGACGCCGCAGAACGTCCGGGTTGCGCAACACGCGCAAACGGTCGCGGTTCTTGGCCGTCATACCGCCCGGATAGTGCACGGCAAGGCGCGTCTTATACTGTGTGAGGATGCGAACTGTCTCTTCCGGCAAGCCCAGATGGGTGGCGATGGTCAGAAGAAGTCCCGCGGTATCGCTGATTGACGCGCGCGTCGCGCCACCGTTGCGCTCCAACATATGCCGCAGCCCCCGTTCCACATGGGCTGGCTGCAGCAATACGTCCAGCGAAGAGAGCTCTTCGGCCGCAACCCCGGCCCCAACAACGTGACTGGCAAAGCGCAGCAACATGAAGCGATACGTGGCTGCGGACGAGGCGGCGATCGGGCGGAGCGACTTCCCGGTCGCAAGCGGGTCCGGCCTCAGGCGCATCTCGAGATACCTGTCGACATCCTTGATAAAGTCGGCGGCGTACTCCGTCTCTGGCAGCATGACCCGCTTTGACCTTGACGGAAGGTCCAGCCGCTGGCGGGGCCACTCCGGCAATCGATCTCCGGCACGATTCCAACCCATGATGGCGTCTCTGTAGGCCACCTCGGGATTCTTGCTGATCTCGTTCCGCTCGACCGCTTCCAGAAACAGAAGTGCATGGTCGTTGTTCACATCTTCGGGCGCGATTCCAATACGGTCGAGAAAAAAGACAAAGCGCGGCAAAGAACTCAGAAGGCTCTTGTCCTTCGAGGCCTGCACAACGCTCCAGAGGCTGCGCCAGGCCGGCGAAAGATTCTCGGGCCGTCGCTGGCGCTTTGTTGCAATTCCGCAGGCGACCATCGCGCTGCGTGCGTTGCTGACCGCGTTCTGCCAGGTCTTCCGGGTGACGCCGATGGCAGCGGGGGCAATGCGCGCGAGCCGTGGCTGCAACCACCGCGGATCGGCTGGAACCTGGGCCGGCGTCCGGTCGAGCGCCTCGGCCACGCGGCGCAAACCGGAGATGAGATCCTTGCGGCGAGCGACCGTGAGCGTGCTGTTTGCGCCGAGCTGGTCCATCAGCTCGGCAAAGCTGGGTGTGGAGGGGGCAACGAAGATGGCGTCGAGGGAAATTGCGCTGTGTTCTGTCATCGGGTGGCTCGCTTTCTGGTCAGCTTGGGACGCGGGTGGACAGGTGGGGACACGTGGGCCTGGTCGGGAATACTCTACACTATAAACAAACGCGGTTTTGCCGGACGGGTCTTCCCGACGGTATGTCAAGACATTGACTTTATTGGACATTGCTAGCCACTAGGCCCAGCTGCGATGCGTGCGACGATAGGCTGCGTGCGCCTCGGGATGGATGCGCAGCAGGCGCTTCCCGGGGCCAATGCGAATGGCCTCGAGATCGCCAGAGGCAATTGCCCGGCGCACGGTCTTCTCGCTGACATTGTCGAGGCGTGCGATGTCACGCACCGTCAAAAGGGGAGGGGTCTTGTTCGATTTGGTCATGGCTGTCGTCCAGATTGGGTTCGTCATTTGCCGCACCCCACTCCCGTGCCGCGACCTCGCCGAAGAGCCGCGCCAGCGCCACGACAACAGCATCTACCGCAGCCCTGGAGCTTTGATCGGTCGTGTCAGGGATCTCTGTGGGTACGTTTGGCATGGCGCGACCATCGCAGCCCTGCGCCCAATCTGCCCAAGTGTATTGATGTGGCAGCGCCCGCTCTTACTTCAAGGCGGGATAATCCCCGTTCCTGGCGATGCTCGTGCGCGCGATCTTGATGTCGCCGATGATCGTCTCGCCGCTGATGAGTTGAGGGGGGTCTGTCACCAGCCGGAGAACATCCTTGATCAACTCCACAAGGGGACCCGTCCGTTGGTCTCGGGTCAATCTCGCATCTGTCGTGAACGAGAGTTGCCAACCGGCATCCAGAGCGACGTAGCAGCATTGCTGGACAACAAAACGCCGTCTGCTGTCATACTCATTCCTGCGGTTGTCTGGGACGAGCACCTTGCGCGCGACGTTCAATGTGACCGGGATATGCGGCCCCGAAATCGCCAGGTCCCGGGTCCCTGTGCCCCAGATTGCCTCGGGCGGCCCTGCCATGTGGACTGCGTCGGACGAGTCTTCCGGCATCGGGACGAAGTATGGCAACGACAGGGCCGCAAAGACCTGGTTGAGGACGCCAATGTCGTCCAACAGAGGATCGGCCCTGAGGCGCTCCCTGTTGAAAGCCCTTTCCAGGTCGCGCTGTACCCGGGAGCGGCTGATACGAACGAAGGTTACGTAGCTCCCGACATCGAGCGCGTTGCCGACAAGCAGCGAGAGTTCGTTTACATGCTCCGCGCTCAGCCCGTGCTTCTCTGCAAGCGTTCTCTGCTCCTCGTCCCTGAAAATCCCCGCTTCCCGATAATCGGCAATCCGGAACGGCATATCGGTCGTCCTTGCCCAATCACTCGGCAGATAGATCGAATAGTCGTCCGGCGTCTCACACGAAGACGCCCTTTTGTTCTTCACGGGTCGCTCGACATCAGCCATGGCCGATCTCAACACCCCCTATCACGTAGGTCCAGCATAACTTCAGCGTACGGATCAAAACGAGGTGGTTGTAAGCTGGTGCGCGCGTAGAGTTATCGCAATATCCGAGCGTAATGGAGCTGGGTGATGAGGCCAGGATTCCGGATCATTTAGTGAACGTCTGCGACTTTGGTCGATAACTCTGCAGTAACTGGGACGTTGACATAGCTGTCTGGGGACTTCCGGAAAAACCTGCCTAAAGCAGCATCGGTATTGTCAGAGGAACTTGTCTTGAGGAGGGGCAGGGCGCTGGCTAGCGTCCCTGCATGACCAAACGCTCGCCTTTCAAGTATTTCAAAACCAGCCCCGAGATCATCCGCCTGGCAGTGATGCTCTATGTCCGGTTTCCGCTGTCACTCAGAAATGTCGAAGACCTGCTCCACGAGCGGGGCATCGATGTGAGCCATGAAACCATCCGGTTCTGGTGGAACAGGTTCGGGCCGATGTTTGCGTCGGAGATCCGCCGGCGGCGTGTTCAGCAGCTGCGAGCCTTTTC
>NZ_FNEB01000031.1 GCF_900100005.1 Lutimaribacter saemankumensis | reverse complement strand
AGGTGCGCAATCATGGACGGCTAGGTTTGCAAAGCGGGCGGATTCTGGCTTTTGTTCGGAATAGGTTAAATCCTACCCCCGCAACCAAATATCCCATGACAAAACAACAATTTAGCGCCCCTCGGGGCGATGCCCGCGTTTGGGCCAGGCGCGCCGATGCTACAGCAGTGCTACGGTGAGGCCACGTCTTCTGGTTCAGCAAATGAGAGGGAAGGGACGTTTGGGAAGATACGTTTAATCTGACATCACCCGTCTGACAGCACTGCTCAAACCTCATTTCTGGAGGACATACGATCCGGGGGCATCGGCAATGGCTGCGAAAGGCGTTTCATCGCGTCCCATGGGGGGCGGGGGTACCCGTCCGGTGGTTGATCTAGTTTGCAGCCAGTCCACCCATTCCAGCCACCAGGACCCGTCGGTCGGGTCGTGGCGCTGCAGCCAGCTGTCGGGGTCGACATATTTGTCGCCCTCGCGGCGGTCGCCCTTGCGATAGTGGCGTCGGGGATGGCCGGGCTCGCTCAGGATGCCACCGTTGTGGCCGCCCTTGGTCAGCACGAAAGTCAGGTCGCCGTCGGTGAACAGCCGTATCTTGTAGACCGACCGCCACGGCGCGATGTGATCGTCCTCGGTGCCCACGACGAAAAGCGGGCATGAGATGTCTTTCAGGGCAATCACCTTGCCTTCGACGGCAAACCGCCCGGCGGTCAGGCGGTTTTCCAGGAAAAGACCGCGCAGGTATTCGCCATGCATTCTGGCCGGCATCCGTGTCGTATCGTTGTTCCAGACCGTCAGATCGCTGGGCAAATCCTGCTTTCCAAGGAAATAGCGGCGCACGGCCCGGGCATAGATCAGATCCTCGGCGCGGATCGAGGCGAAGGTGCGCGACATTTGCGGACGGTCCAGATAGCCCTGTGCCCACATCATGTCTTCGAGAAAGGCGACCTGGCTTTCGTCCAGGAACAGCAGCAATTCACCCGCCTCGGAAAAATCCACCTGCGCGGCAAACAGCGAAACTGACGCCAACCTTTCGTCATTGTCCCGCGCCATCGTCGCGGCGGCGATGCTCAGGATCGTGCCGCCCAGGCAATATCCGGTGGCGTGAATCCTTTCTCCCGGCACAATGGCCGAGATCGCGTCGACCGCCTCCATCACGCCGCGTTTGCGATAATCGTCAAGCGACAGGTACGCCTGCCGCGCCGACGGGTTGCACCAGGATATCGCGAAAACGGTAAAGCCCTGCGCGACAAGGAACCGTATCAGCGAGTTTTCCGGCGAAAGATCCAGGATGTAGTATTTCATGATCCAGGCCGGCACGATCAGCACCGGTTCGGCATGCACTTTTTCGGTGTTGGGGGCGTACTGGATCAACTCGAAAAGCTCGCGCCGATAGACCACCTTGCCGGGTGTGCATGCGATATCCTTGCCGATTTGGAAGCCCTCGGGCGCATCCTGCGCGGCCTGGGTCAGCGTGTGCATCAGGTCGTCGATGAAATGCTCAAACCCGTCGACGATGTTCCTGCCACGTTGCCTGATTGTTTCGTTGACGATTTCGGGATTGGTCGCGGGAAAGTTCGAAGGCGAAATCAGGTCCAGCGCCTGCCGCATCATGAAACGCACGCGTTCGGAATCCGGCGGGCTGAGCCCGCGTATTGCGTCGGTCGCGTGATCCCACCAGTCCTGCGTCGCCAGAAAGCTTTGCTGCCAGAAGGCAAAGGGCATGTCCGACCACGCGTCATTGTTAAAGCGGTGATCGGTTTTCTTTGGCTGAAAGGGGGGCTTGGGGTCTTGCCCCATCGCGGTTTTGGCTGCGAAATCCCCCAGCTTCACCGCGTTTCGCGCGGCCAGTTCCGCCAGCTCGATCCGCCGCCCCGGCGCGCGGCTGAGATGCATGGCCCAATCCGACCATGCCTGGAACACGGAATAGGGCGATACGCCCCCGGAATAGCGCGCTATGACCGCGCGGACCATCTTGTCGAGGTCCTGATAGGGGTGGGTGTCGGCGCGCTGCCCGAAATCCGACGGCACCGGCATATCCGGTGCTTTCGGTTGCGGGTCTGCATCCGGCTGATCCACAAGGCGGATAGCGGGCTTTTCAGGTTTTTTTGGCTTGGCCATGATGAACTCTTGCTTATCACAAAAGGCGTGCCGTCCCTTTGATTCAAATCATCCCAAGGGGGCAGGTCACCAATAGCTAAGATCATAACGTGGTCGTGCGAGGAAGATCATCCTTCCCTGATCCAGAAACTTTCCCCGATCAGGTCGCCGACATCCAAACGACGATGCGAGAAAACTCGCTTTTTCTGATGCGTGTCCACGTTTTCAATGTCGTAGACGTATTCCCGCGGAGGGTCTTGTCAGAGGAACTTGTCTTGAGGCGGGCAGGGGTGTTTCGTAGCCTCTCGAGATGACCAAACGCTCGCCTTTCAAGTACTTCAAAACCAGCCCCGAGATCATCCGCCTGGCGGTGATGCTCTATGTCCGGTTCCCGCTATCGCTCAGAAATGTCGAAGACCTGCTCCACGAACGCGGCATCGACGTCAGCCATGAAACGATCCGGTTCTGGTGGTTAAAGGCTCTCCTCATCAGCCCGGCAGGTCCAAGTGCTGTCACAGAACTAATCATCGCTCGCGGTCGGCGGCGCGCTGCAATCGAACAATGAAACGCACGTGACTAAAACGCTGGTGAAGCGCGAAAAGCACATCTTTGCGCGGGCGAATGGGGCTCAGATAGCATTATGCAGGGTTGTGTGGGGCGCTAATTTTGGGAGACGCTTCAGTCTCCTTACCTCCCTGTTGGACTCTGGCCGCGCTCGTCGCGGCCATTTTTTTGAAATCAGACAGCAACGCCGAGCCCGGCCGATATCGGAGAAGTCACTTCTTGCCATGTTTGCTGTAGGGCATTTCGCCAAAGCGGACTTTGATCCTACCAGCTATTCGACTTTACCCTCAGGAACTCAGAATACGGCAACGATCAGGAAGCTAAATCGATTGATGCCCGACGACAAACTGACCATCGCTTCTCCGTCTGCGGTGGTGCTCTAAGGTCGAAAAATATTAAGAACGTTTTGTTGTTAGTCATTCTCTACCGCCGCCATTATGTTCCGCGGGGCTGGTTCTCATATTCCTTTCATCGAAACAGACAAGGAGGCCGCGGAAACGCGCTGCCTCGAAGTCGAGCAAATGAAAGGAAACCAAAATGAAACATATCGCAATCGCCTTTATCGTGGCGGCTAGTTCCGCAGCTGTACCGGCCGTCGCCAACGTGGCTCTGAACGGCACGGTCATTTCGACCATGGGTGACCGGAGCGTCATCTCGCTGCACCCGAGCGAGCGCGCGATCGGTGAGGATGGTTTTGTTGTTGCCACCGGTGGTCAGAAAATCTCACTGCCGGCCGATCGCGTTCTACTGGAAGGTGAGCAGGGCCAAGCCAATGGCGACTACGTCGATGCGTATCGCTTCTTCAGCAACCAGAGCGCGGTGAGTGCTCCCGGCGCTCGCTGACCGCTCTCCCGGACACGCCTTGCTCCCTCCAGTGTTCGCTGGAGGGAGCCAAAGCAGGCGATATTCGGCACGAAAGCAATCCTGCGAATTGAGAGGTGCCAGTCTGTGCGCATGTTGACCGGATTTCCGCTGATATGCAGAAACCTGTTTAATTTCGCACATCTCATATCAAGTAATCGCCAGTTCAATTTCTCCAGCGCATGCGCAAATTGACGTCATCAG
>NZ_FNEB01000002.1 GCF_900100005.1 Lutimaribacter saemankumensis | reverse complement strand
AGCCGCTTCAGCTCCTTCAATTGATCTACGCCCATTCCGCCATACTGCTTGCGCCAGCGATAGTACGTCTGTTCAACAACGCCGATCTGTCGGATCGCGTCGAGACGGGACATGCCCTGTCCCATCAGCACCTCAACCTGTCGTAACTTCGAGACAATCTCTTCGGGCTTGGGTCGCCTGTTTGCCATTCTCGGTCCTCCGTTTCCTAAACATAGTGGTGGACCAGTTCAGTTGGGGAGGCTCAATGTTGGCGTGTTTGAAGCCGACCCGGTCGGCAATCTCGCGTTGGGTGAGCTCCGATGCTTCGATGGCGGCGGCAAGCTTCGCCGCAGTGGGACTGGTGATCATGAACGGCTCCTTCTGTTCAGTGTCTTCTCTGTCTCGTGATAGACAGCGCGCAGACGACCGTGATTGGCAGAAGGTGATCGCCGCCATGCTCGGCCGGCGCTCCAAGGAACCGATCCACCCCGGGTTTCTCTGGCGGCAGAGCCTCATAAGGCAACGCGGCACATCTAGGACTTCGGAGTTCCAAGGGCTCACCGGTAGGCAAAAAGCGCGCCTTTCCCAAAATCCACCACGCATCGCACAGGCAAGCCAACGTCGCTAACCCCGTAAGAAAACATGCGTTTCGTTACGGGGTTTTTACGGGGTTACTACGGGGAAAATTCTTCTAACCCTCTGAATTCATTGAAACACGGAAAATCCTATGATCCTGACCGAGAAAACCATGATTCCGCTCGCCTTTCGTGACCGCCCTGAGTGGCCCGAGAAGGTCTCACCACCGTCGATATCCTATGCCATCGCGCGTTATGAAACGAAGAACGGGCGCGCGCCGCAGCCCATACTACGCGGCAGAGTCTTGGGCACTCCCGAGATCGATCTCAACGACTACGCGTGCCGGGCAGAGATCGATTGGATCGAATTGCGACTGGAGACGCAAAGCCACCACCAGGCCCGTAACATGCAGCCCACCATCACGAAGATGCTGGAAGAGATGGGCTCGTCTTCGACAGTCTTTGTGCAGGGACCCAACCGGGAAAAGCGACATATCGGTGATCAGTTCATTCTGAAATTTCAGGCGCCCAAACCCAAGGAGCTACCAACGCTCATGGCGGCCGTGTGCGCAAAATATGCGCCACAGGCTGCGCTCCTGGGTCTTCCGATCGCGGGGATTGAGGTTTCGGTCGATTTTTACGTGAAGAGCTCACGCCACTTTGCCCCTCATGAAACCCGACTCCGACGGTGGCAAATGGTCGACATCCTGAGACGCCACTTACGGCCAGATTCTATCCTGACTGACACTGCTCGAGGATACCCGCGTTTCTACGGGGGTAAGTATGGTGGCGGCGGGTCAACCTACTTTGTCGATACCACCCAGGCAGATCTCTCCGCTGCCCTTGTTCTGCAAGCGGCAAAACTCGGCTTGGAACAAGAAGCATTGGTGCCGCTCGACATCAAGAAGCATGCCCAGCCGGAAATCGACAGCACGGCCTATATCGGCCCGAGGGATTTCTACGTCATGTTGAGGACGATGAACAAAATAACTGATCGCAGGAACCCGGCTACAGAAACTGCCGTTGAATTGTCTCCCAATGAGCGGCGTGCTCGACTTGAAGTGACGCTCCAGGGGGCGTCCAATGAGATCGGCGCTCATGCAGAAATGGGCCTCGCTACCCTTGGCGATCTTGGGCAATCTCGCTTCAAGCCCATCCGGCGGCTCTGCTTCGAGTTCTTCCTGCCGACATTTGGTGGAGCAAGTCTCGAGGAAGAGCTCGGGTTCAGAATCCGTGCAACGGAGCGAGATGTTTTCGCCAAAAGCGGCGTCTATGGCCTCGACAGATTTCACCGCTCCGTCGCGGCCGTTCAGCTCGCCCAGTATCAGCGGAAGACGAGAAAATCGAAGCCGTCCAATCTCGGCAAGAAGGGCAGGCTGGTCTCCTGGTCGGAGATGAACGAGAAGATCGACCGCGCTCTGAAGAAGCTGGATCGGGACTGGGCGAAATCAGGGCTATGAGTTGCTGATTTGCGCGGTTGCGCGCAGAGCATGGGATCTCTCTAACCCCGCCAAAAGAACATGCTTTTCGTGGCGGGGTTTTGAAGGGGTTTTGGCGGGGTTATTTCCGCTAAACCTCTGAGTTCACTGAAATACAGAAAATCTCACGAATTCGGGCTTTCCGGCGCTTTTGCTTCAGGCTTTTCGAACGGTTTGCGGCGGTTTGAAAGCGTGTCCAAAGCCTAGCTTTTAGTGCTCAAGCGAGTTCAAAGACTTTGAATCGAGAGAGCAATCACAATGCACAAGAGCGTTACGTATACCGTGCCCGGATACTGCCACAGCAAAGCTATGAAAGTTCTCATGATGTCTTGCCCTTTTCCATGCCCCCAACCGCCGTGATAAGGAACACGGTGGGAAGTCTTTTGTCCGAGTTGCGGCATTTTTCTGGCAGATTGGCAGATCGAAAGTTCGGTAGATTTTCGGCGCGCACGTATCCTTTTGAGCAGCAACCTAGTTGGCGCCTTACAGCGCTCTTCCCTTAGGGCCTATACCTTTGCTTTGTTTCATAAATGCCGCCGTTGTCAGCGTGCAGGTTTTTTCAAAACATGGCGTGTTTCAGGAGGCTTTGGTCCGACCCGCGCCAAGAGAAATCCACCTCATTTCCTCCCAAGGTTCAGATCCAAAGAGAGCTTGTTAGATATCAAGTTAACTTTGTCCCATCTCGATCCTTGTAGCGGTGCAACCGTCAACGAAGATCTGATCGACGGTCAATCCCAACTGATTGTTTTGACTTCCCGCCCTTCTTCCCTCCATTCTGGTAATCCACCTTCGAGGCGGCGGGCGATTAGTCCGTGCCTGCGTAAGGCGGCCACAGCCTGATGAGAATAGACGCAGTAAGGCCCTCGGCAGTAGGCGACAATTTCCTTGCTCGCGTCGAGAGACGGGAGCAGCTGTTCCAAGTCGGCCAAGTTTATGTTGAGGGCGCCGGGAATGTGCGCGAGCTCGTATTCGTCCACGGGGCGCATATCCAGAACCGTCACTGACCCGTCAGCCAGTCGTGCTGCCAGTTCATCACGACTTAAGGGTTCGGGCGCGTCTTCACCGTCCGAAAGACCGCGCAGGATATGCTCCACCCTTGCGAGGTTTCGTTCAGCCAGCAGGCGCAAGAGGTCCATCAGGTCCAGCGTTTTCGCATCCGTCAGCTGGTAAATTACGGCCTTTCCCTCACGGCGGCTGGTCACCAGCCCGGAACGCCGCAATTGCTGCAAGTGCTGCGAGCAGTTGGCCACCGTCAAGCTTGTCTTCTCCGCCAGACCCTCCACCCCCCGAGGGCCCTGCGCCAGTTGTTCAAGGAGCATCAGCCGCGCAGGGGCAGATACAGCGCGCGCAACAAGGGCATATTCTTCGAGAAGGGACAATTTCGGGTTGGTTGACACAGGTGGCCCTCTGACACTAGATCAATCAATGGATTAATTGAATGTTAGAGAATCTGTTGCCTTGCGCAACCCACAAAGCCTTCGCCGATGTCCCAATCTATCCTCAGCGCCGAACCTGTAATTCGTCTGGTGGCCTTCCTAGGCGTTCTCGCGGCGATGGCGCTGTGGGAGGTTGCCGCGCCGCGCAGACGACGGGAGATCCCGCGGGTGATACGCTGGACGAACAATCTCGCCTTGGTGTTGGTTGATACGATCATTCTGCGCCTGTCATTCCCGATCCTCGCAGTCGGGCTGGCCGTCCTTGCTGAGGACCGTGGCTGGGGTCTGTTCAACAATTTCGACGTGCCCGTCTGGCTGGCCATCGTGGTCTCGATGCTGCTGCTCGATCTGGCGATCTACTTGCAGCATGTGATGTTCCACGCCGTGCCAGCGCTTTGGCGACTGCACAGGATGCACCATGCCGATCTGGATTTTGACGCCACAACAGGTCTGCGCTTTCATCCGGTAGAAATTATGATCTCGATGGGGATCAAATTGGCGGTAGTCGCGGCGCTTGGTCCGCCGGCTGTCGCAGTGCTCTTGTTCGAGGCGATCCTGAACGCGACCGCACTCTTCAACCATGCCAATATCGACCTGCCGCGTTCAGTGGACCGTATCCTGCGACTGATTGTTGTGACGCCCGACATGCACCGCGTCCACCACTCCATCGATCCGCGCGAGACCAATTCCAATTACGGCTTCAACCTGCCGTGGTGGGACCGGCTTCTGGGCACTTATGTAGCGCAGCCAGCGAAGGGACATGAGGAAATGGAGGTGGGTATCGAACAGTTCCGCACACGCCGCGACCTCTGGCTCGATCGGATGCTGATCCAGCCCCTGCGCGGTCCTGCCTCAGGCCATGCGCTCGATCCACGCGTCACCTTGAAGGACAGAAAATGACCTGTGGGCAGGGTGTCCAGGAGAGCCTGTGCCTGTTTCTGGAGCAGCTTGCGCAGGTTTCCTTCAATCGCCTGATCATCGGTTGGCAGAACGCGGTGATTCCGCCGCTTACTCAAACCGAATTCGGTGTGACGGCAGGCTCGATGACTGCGATCTCTGCCAGTATCGTCTCCAATGGAGTAGTTAGATGCGCTGACATGTTGATTAAACGCCATCACCTAGGTGCCTTCTGGTTTGAACGCGCGATGAAAGACTGGCTCACAAGAATTCTCAATATTGAAAACCGGAACGGAGGAACCCCCGGATGAAGTCGAAGCACCTATTTTTGGCGGCGACCGTCGCATTTTACGTCCACGCAGCACCTGCACTGGCAGAGGACGCCGCAATTGAGGCTATGCAGGAATACATGATGTTCTCGGAATACGAGTCAGGCATCATTCTACCCCAGCAACTTGACCAGACTGTGTTCGAGACCGCACTCTTCGTCGATACCCGCGATGCGGGTCAGTTCGAGGAGGGCACGATCCCCGGCGCTATTAATATCGAATGGCGTGAAGTGCTGGATCGGATCGAGGAAATTCCCGACGATCGCATGACGATCCTTTTTTGCAACACTGGCAGCCTGTCGGCCCAGGCGGCCTTTGCGCTTCGTGTGGCGGGAAGGTCGAACGTCGTCGTTTTGCAGACCGGCTTCAACGGCTGGCAGCAGGACGCGGCTTACAAGCCCTAGTAACAATAATGAACATCCATCAAACCGGCTCTGGTCACTGAAGTGCTGGCAGGGAGTGCATGGCACCTTTTCGGCCGACTAAGCCTGCTAGGCGCACTCGTAGCGACTCTGCCGCACTCCCAGCGATCATTACAGAGCCCGCGAGCATATGCCCGAGGCATACTCAAAACGCGACTGGCACATGTTCGTTCTGCAACCCATCGCGGTCGTTTCAAAACGTGCTCGAAATTGTGCTAAGGTCAGAACGAAATCGAAAGATCAGGGAGGAAGCGTGATGAAAGCCTTGCCAGTGATCGGAATGCTTGCGGTTTTGTCAGGCTCAATTGTCTTCGCACATGAAAATGCCTCGGGTGTCGTGAAAGAACGCATGGAGTCGATGGAGCGCTTTGAGGAATTGATCGAACGCGTTTTTGCGATGATGCATGGTGAATTGAGTTACGACGCGGATGCCGTGCGGCGGGCGGCCGCTGAAATACGCGACGGCGCCGGCAGGCATATGACGGCGCTCTTTCCCGAAGGCTCCGGAGGTTCGCCAAGCGAGGCACGCGCAGAGATTTGGCGAGACTTCGACCAATTCGAACACTACGCCTTTATGCTTGCGAACTGGTCGAACGAGCTTGCTGAAAATGCGAGCGGAAAGCCGAGCGGGACTTTGCCGAAGCGTTGGGAAGACGCTGAGATGGGGCCCGGCATGATGCAGGGTGGCGGTATGATGAGGCAAGGTGGTCCAGTGTTCGCCGCCTGGCATGTCGCAGCCACCTGCAATGCCTGCCACTCAGACTTCCGCAAAGAAGACTGATAGTGAAAGATGAGGTCAGATTCAAAAGTGCCATCCCGCGAAACAGGTGATGAATCGCGGGATGGTTAAAGCTGACGTCACCAATTACTTGCCTACGGCCTCGCGGGCGATTTCATCCAACAGTGTTTGGACTTCCTGCATCGGGCCTTTTGGAAAATCCCTGAACCCCACCATGACTTCATCGCCGGTGTCGGCCACGAAAATCCCATAGGGGCAGAAAGCGATGTTCATGATGTCCGCTTCCATGACGTTGCGCGAAGTCGTGGCCGAGCAGAACAGAAAGACATCTGCGTTTTCGAAGAGTTCGACATCGCTTCCAACATCCGCGCCGGTTCTGGCAAGCATCGCGCCGACGTGACTAACATAGTCGACGACGAGGCCCCTCCCGATAATGGCACTTTCCAATGCGAATGCCGTGTCCTCGAAATTGGCGTCACTCGAATAAGTCGTGATGTTCTGTGCAAATGCGGCGCCCGCAGTTGTCAGGGCGACGAGGATTGCAGAAAGAGTCTTCATTTTATCCTCCCAGCTTAATGTGGCTGCAGGATAACACGTTTAGAAATTCAGAAGAAAGGATGGGCGCCAGGGTCGCTGAGGCGCGCGTAGGGAGCGTCTAAGACCGTTTTTGTTGTCTGCTACTAGGGGGCGCTTAGAGCCGCTCAGGCGCGCTCTCAGAGCCCCAATCTGATCGGAAGAAAGGTGGGTGTTGAGTTGACCAGATGCGAACCGGTTGAAGCCCGTCGAACCAGTTGAAACTTTTTTTGACGAAACCGCGTTCGCGCCGACGACAGGCTTTGTAACGCGAAGATCGCGCGAGACACTAAGCTGGCATGAGGGAAACGTATCTGTTCATGTCACAGCGCCCAAGCAGCTTGATGCGCGTCCCTAATAGCTTCTACTTTTACTCTATTTTCTCTTCTTAAAGATTCTAAAAATTAAGGCCCGAAGGACGTTTGTTTGAAATCAGCCCTAACGTAGCCGGATTGCTTGCGTCCCTTTTTCTCCCAAGGTTCAGGTTTCTGGCGAGCTTTTTGGAGATGAAGTCAACTTTGCCCCATCTTGATCCTTGTAGGGAGCAGGCTCTTTCTTCGCTCTATGAATTGCGGTGAAGCACTGGTCTGATCTATGTTACCCGGCTCTGTCTCACGGTCGCTCTGCAGGCTCTTTAAAACGGGCTACGTCTGCAGTCTCTTAAGTGCACGTTGAACAGTAGATGCGGTCCAGTGGTTGCCTCTGCTCGTTGTCAGGCCTCGGACGTTTGCTTCGTCAGCGATTGCTTTCAGGGTTGGAGTTCTCCGATCCTCTGTAAGCTCGGCTCTGATCTCACTGAGTTGTTCTGCTTTCTTGTTGGCTTTTCTTGCCCTGACCTCTGCTGACGCTTTGGTTGCTTCTTTGACCTGGTTGCGACCCCAAGGAGTGGGCTCTGTCCTTTTCTTTTCCGACTTGATTTTGAACGTCACTGGGCCGTCGTGAAACAGGATTTGCCGCGTTGCTGTTTCCGACAAGCTGCTGAACGACTTTCTCGTGCGAAGATCAACGAAATGATCACCAAAAGCTTTGAGGTGGGAGCGCAGATCAGCACGATACGCTACGTCGCATCGACTGAACAAGCGGCGGAAATCATCAGTTGTGACAAACGCCCCATGCCGTTTTGCTGTTTCGAGGAGAGCATTCAATTTCGGAAGCGATGCCTGGCTTTTTATATTACGACAGTATTCGACTTTGAGGATGAAACGTTCGCCCGCGGCCTTCTGCTTGTGAAACTCAACCAGGTTGCTGACCGGTCGCAGCTCACCCAGCTTTCTTGCCGGCCAATTCTCCGGGTTTGGACCATGAGTGATCAAAGCGTAGTAAAGTCGCATAAGCACATCCTGAAAGCGTTGCAAAAACGTAAATGAGAAATCACGTTAACTTGGCAATTGACCGGGGTCTAGACTTGGGGAGCCCTGTGTTCAAGTCCCTGTGATTGATGAAATTTCTTCACTCCTGGAGCGGAAAACAGCCCGACGGATGTATCCCGCTCTGCTATAATGCTCATATCTCATAAACAACGCAGAGGTGAGCATGCCGAAGGCCCCCAAAACCGTCCGTGAAGCCTGTGATGCCTGGCTCAAAGAATGCCAGCGCAACAATCTCGAACGCGCCACGATCCGTAGCTATCGCGGTCATGTCATTCATCACATTGACCAGAAGATCGGAGATCTGCTGGTCGGCGAGTTGACCCGCGGCGACGTAGCCGAATTCCTCGATGATCTGCAGGACGAGGGGGTGTCCCGGTCAATGACCAAGAAGGTTTTGGGCAGCTTGCGCTCAGCGCTCGACAAGGCGATGCAACTGGAATGGGTCGACCGCAATGTGGCGCGTGATGTGAAGCTCAAGCGCAATCGTCGCGACGAAGAGGAACGGATCATCCCGACCAAGGATGAGATCAAGATCATGATCGAGAACGTCCCGGACCGGCACAGACCGCTCATCGTGACAGCCATCTTCACCGGCATGCGGATCAGTGAACTACGCGGTCTGACCTGGGATTGCGTCGATTTCGAAGCGCGTCTGATCCACATCCGCAAGCGCGCTGACCGGTTCAACGAAATGGGCAAGCCCAAGAGCCGCACAGGGCGGCGTAGCATCCCCATGGCGCCAATGGTTCATGACACGCTGCAGGCCTGGCGCGAGGACTGTCCCAAGGGCGACGTGGACCTCGTCTTCCCGAACGGCAAGGGAAACGTCGAGAACCACTCGAACATCCACAACCGGGTTCTCGTGCCGTTGCTGCTTGAGAACGGGATCGTGGACGAAGAGGGAAAGCCCAAGTTCAGCTTCCATGCTCTGCGCCACGCTGCGGCGTCTCTGTTCATCGAGCAGAACTGGCCGCCCAAGAAGATCCAGGCCCTGATGGGGCATTCCTCGATCAACGTGACGATGGACGTTTATGGCCATCTCTTCGAGAGCCCGGAAGAAGACGTCGCCCTGTTTGCCAAGCTTGAGGAGGACCTGCTGGCGGCGTGAGATTGTATTAAATGGCTCGTTTGGAGAAACGACCGAAGCCACGTAACTGTCTGTCTCGGCGATCTGAGCTAATGTCCGTTCAGCAGACTAAGCTACCTTTGCACTTGTCAAAGTCTTGCGCACCTTGCGATTGCCTCGGCGTTTTCCTCGACGATGCGACGCCCTTCTTCGATCGCCTCGTTCGCCTTGTGGAAATCCAGCACCGACAGATTGGAAAGGTGGGCATCAAGCAGGACATGCGGCGGGTCACCAGCCAGTTTGGCCCGCCGGATGCCATCGGTCATGATGTCTATCGAAGCTGAAATCACATCGATATATTGCGGGGTAAGATCTTTTTCTGTTCCGCTTTCGAACAACCCGGACAAGGCCGTGGGTAGATCGCGCAGGCGTTCGCTCCAGGATTTCCAGAACATGGGCATTTGTTGTTCACGTTCGGCCCAGAATGTCCCGTCGAAACGGCCGTTGGGGTTGGCAGCGATGACCACCTCGGCTCCCAGTATGCGGCAAGCCGAAACGGGCAGGGGGTTGGTCAGACCACCATCCAAAAACCAGCGATCCCCGATCCGGAACGGGCTTATAACACCTGGAAGGGCGACCGAGGCACGCACGGCTTCGGCAAGATCTCCCTCGGTCAGCCAGACCTCCCGGCCCGAGGCCATATCCGTCGTGACAATGGCCAGCGGAACCGGCAGTTGCTCAATTCTGTCCACATCTACCAGTCGGCGGATCACATCGAGGATTTCCGTGCCCTCAACCAACCCGCCAGAAGACAACCTGATGTCGAGCATTCCAAAGAAATCCCGCGCCGTCTGCTTTCTGGCCCACTCTTCAAGCTCGTCCAGCACCCCGCCGGCGTAGATGGCGGCCACCAACGCGCCCATTGAAGCCCCGGTAATGACGTCGGGCTTTACGCCCATGTCTTCGAGGGCCCGCAAAATACCGATGTGACACCAGCCGCGTGCACCACCGCTGCCGAGCGCAAGACCGATTTTTGGTTTTTGCTTTCGTGCCATTCTTTCAATTCCGCAAACAATCGAGCCGAGTTATGAGCGCCCCATCCGAGCCATCGAATGATGACTCAAGAGTTTGGCAAAGAATAGCTTGGGTTCTTTTTTCAGGCGCGGCGGTTCTGTGTTCCTGAGATGAAAGACGATTTCGAGAAGCTACGGGTTTGCGATCAAGGCGCTCACTCCGCGATCCACCTTTCAGAGGGGATGACTACGGGGTCAGAAGAAGCTGTTGTCTCCAATTTGGTGAATCAGCGGCGGTTGCGTCTTGGAGACATTTTCATGAAACCGGCGTAAGGTCGGAGATATGGATATGTTCGGCTATGAATATCTATTGGGTGAGCCCTGGTTGCCTTACTCGATTGTTGTGGCGCTGCTTTCCGCTGCACTGTCGATCTTTTTTGTGAAGCTCATGCCGATGAGCCCATGGATGTCTTTTTTGTTTACGTGCTTGACCGCTTTTATTGCGGCGGTATTCGCTTCTGGTATCAAAATGGGTGTTGCAGGCGGGGGTGAGGCAGTCTTTTGGAACCTTTTCGGAGGGGCTTTTTTCGCACCTGTCTGGTTGCCGGTATGCGTTGTCGTCCATGCTGCCCTGCGTCGGGAGCTAATTAGACGCCGCTAACAGGGGTCGGCAAACGGGCCACCGTTGCTCGAAGCAATTGAGCCAAGGTTTGCTGCGTGGACAGTGCGAGCGTTCATTTTGGATTTGCCCTTGCGCGCACAAGTATGCGCAGTCTTCGAGAATGTGACTTTCCACGCATAGGGGTCTACTATTGTGGTCGTCAGCGGATCTGGAGGTGCCCAATGAAACCGACATTTCTACTCTTGTCGTTGGTTGTGTCCCTTTTCGCGGAGCGTTTTGCGTTGGCAGATGATTTCGAAATCCGAATTTTGGGGGGATCCATCCAGCTTGGGGGTGAGATCACGATATCTGTCAAAGATGCAGATAAAGAGGTTCCCCAAGACGCAACCTGCCGCTTGGAGATATCTGAGCCATATGCGTCACATCTCAGTGTGGTGTCGTCAAATTGCGCGACCTTTAGGCTTCATCAGGGGTTTGAGCCATTGCGTGATGAGGCCGGATACGCCATTCCTTCGACGCAGGTTCCTTATGACATTGCCGTCTTCGCGGAAAATGGGTCTTTGGTAGGGCGGGTGAACGGTATTTACCCCTACAATAATCAGTTCAGTGATCTCCGCATTCTGATCCGGGATGTAAGAAACCCGGTCTCTCAAGGACAATCCTTCGAAGCGGTTGTCCTCGGCGCCGGAGAACCGATTGCAGACAGTCTGCTATGCCGTTGGAATACCTATGGCCCAGTAAGTTTTGAGCCAACCTCGAAGAACGAGTGCATCGGACGTATAACCGCGTTGTCGCCCGATGGACGCGATGGCGACATGGATGTCGAAATCGTGAACCTAGCGGATATGCATGCCGTCGGGTATGCGATTGCCAAGATAATCGTGAAGTAACGGCAGCAGCCTTTCGCCGCACTTTGAGAAATGTTCCCTGGACGGCAGAAGGCGCCATCTACCTCTGCTGTAACAGCAGTCAACTCAATGGCTGCCCACGGTGATCCCAATCAGGCCAGCCGGGAAACGATTGTGCTGCCTCGTTCCACACTCCGGCAAGGCGATCTTCCCAAGAGTCGAGTTTCTGTGCCAACCTGCATTCCGCCTTGCCATGGTCTTCGTAGCTATATCCGTGGCCTTGAACACCGTGGGCCAGGAAAGGGTGTAAAACCTCGAAGCCCAGATAGTGCAAAGAATAGTGCAGCGGCCAAAGCATTGTGGCTGGATCTCCACCTCGGGCTCCTGGACCAAAAGCTTCTTCAGGGGCTCCTGTGGTCACTGACAACATGGCGCGCTTCCCCTTGAAGTAGCCTTCATCATAGCGCATGCGACTTGTGTAGACGCCGCCGCTGGGAAAAGTGCGGTCAAACCAGCCCTTGAGGATCGCAGGGGGGCCATGCCACCAGAGCGGAAACTGGAGGATCACCAAGTCAGCGTTCCGAAGATTATCGATCTCGCTTCTCACATCCTCGGGCGTCGTTCCATTCTTCCAGGCAGCCCTTTGTTCACCCAAGGGAATGAAGACATCTTTGTTCGAACGATCTTTGTAATGCGCTCCACGCTCTACCGGATCGAAATCCGACGCGTAAAGATCGGTCTTGGTCACGTTATTACCAGCCCGTTTGAAATAGGTTTCCGCCCGGTATGTCAGGCTTCCATTGAATGAAGTCGGTTCAGGGTGAGCGAGAGTTATATGAACATTCATGTTGATCTCGGTTTGATATGGCGGTCAATTTTTCATTGAATAGGAGCTAGCATTCCATGATCATGCATAAAACTGCCGAAATTGTTTTTTGAGTATTCAAAATTGAACAAATCCCTTTCCTGGTCTGATTACGAAACCGTCCTGTGCATCGCCGAAGAGGGCTCTCTCACTGCCGCCGCTCGGGCGACTGGGCAAAGCCATCCGACCATGACGCGCCATCTCAACGGCATTGAGTCCCGACTGGGTGCGCGCTTGTTCGATCGTCTTCGCACGGGATATGTCCCGACAGAGACAGGTTTGGTTCTCCTCGAAACCGCGCAACACATGCGTGCTCTTACGCTGGACGCCGAGCGCCAGGTCCAGGGACAGGATACGCGGCCGGAGGGTAGTGTCACTCTGACAACGACCGACACGCTCCTTATGGGACTTCTAGCGCCGGTCATCCCGGATTTCAGGTCCGACTACAGCGAGGTGACGCTCGATGTTCGGACATCGAACACGGTTTTCGACCTATCACGAAGAGATGCTGATATCGCGCTTAGGCCTTCCTCCTCGCCGGATCTTAACCTTGCGGGTCAACGGTTGGGTGTGATCCGACATGCTTTCTATCGTCCCAGCTCTTGGACAGCGGAAGAAGCCATGTCCGGCCCGGTCATTGGCATGTCAGATGACATGCCTGACGATCGCTTCCATTCCGTTCTGCGCGACTATGCGCTGGAGGATAGGGTCGGCCTAAAGGTGAACTCGCTCCTTGCAAGTTATCAAACGGCGCGGTCAGGTCTCGGCATTGCACTCTTGCCAACTTATCTTGCTGAGGGCGAGGAAGGGCTAGTTAGGCAGACAAATGTCATTCCGGCCATGGACACGGATTTGTGGCTTCTGGTGCATCCTGACCTTCAAAAAACGGCCCGTGTCCGGGCCGTTCTGGATTTTCTGAGACGCAATGCATTCATAAGGAAGCGCTTGCTCGCAGGTGAAGCCGACTAAGTCAGGATCCCAGTTGGAACATCAAGGGGTGCAGGAGCCTTTGACAGCGATACTTCTATATTGGTGTTTTGACTATCTGCTTCCGTTGCTTTCCGCGATTATGAGGCAGCATCAGTGCCGGTCGCTTCCTCAATGCAGACTAGGCGTGCCTTCACATCCACGTCTGATCATTTGGTAGAATACGTGGAAGCTTAAAGACTCCCGGACGATCGGCGCTACGCAGCCTTGAAACGTGCGCCCTTACGGTGGACGCAGGCAGTCTACCCCCATGACCCAAATAGAAATACTTGCCCCCCCGCGACAAAAGCTGGTCCAGAGAATCTGCCACGGCCACTGTGTCTTCTTCGAAAGGCGGTTTCTTAGGGCGGCTTCGCATTGCGATCCCTCCCAGCAGGATACCTGAGGCCAGGAGATCTCCCGCTATTACCCGCCCGTCGTCGAGTAAAACGGAAAGTGAACCAGGGGTATGACCCGGTGTGTGAAGCGCACTAGCTGGAAAGCCAAAAGGTGAAAGATCTGCCTCAGCTTTCGTCAATGGCAGGTCTGGCGTGAAATACTCGAAGCCTTGTTCGATCGCCCCGGTTTTCTGGAAAACCCTTCCGAAAATTCCGCTCGGCCGCAAAACTGGTGGATATCCATTGCAGTAAGGGAACTCATCCTTATGCGCGAACAGAGGTTGCGCCGTCAGCCTGCGCACCTGTGCGGCAGACCCGGCGTGATCGATATGGGCATGGGTAAGAACCGTGAGCGCAATATCGGACCAATCAAGCTTATGCATTTTCAAGGCATTCTCAATCTTCCCCTCCGATCCAGGTAGGCCGGTATCAACAAGCAAAGCGCGTCTCTCATGGATTACAAGAAAGGCGTTCACCATGCCGAAGGGCAGGATTGGTATTGTCTCAATGATGGTCTGTGTCATCAGATGCTTCCCTCGCGCTCGATGACGAGCACGCGGGCTGAACCAATAGGGTGAGCAACATGTTCATCCCCCTCTTGCGCGTGAAACACATCTCCCGCCGTCATTGGATGTATTGCGACTTTGCCGTTTTCTCTGGCATGCATCTCGACTTTTCCATCGAGCACCACGAAGACTTCGGGGCCATCGTTGACGTGCCACTGATAACTTTCGTTGGTCCAGTGGAGGCGCACCGTCGTTGCACCTGTGAACCGCTCGATGTTCATGGCCTCCCAGGCACGCGTGCCCGTGAAATCCTGAGGAGAGATCTTTTTCATAGGATTTCCTTGAGTCTGAAGAATTTCTGTAATGGAAGTCAGGTTCCGAAAGCGCCGAACGCGTTGGCGATACGCTCTGGGTCCAGTAAGACGGAAAGGGCGCTGAAGGCGACGAGAGCTGCCATAACGAAGGACGCCCAGCGTGATGACACGCCCTTCATCGTCAGCGCACCTATTCCTCTACCCGCGAGTGCCCAAAGGGCCAGGCAAAGAGGGGCAACCATGACAAAGGTGACCGCCATCAATCCCGCCCGCATGAGCAGCTCTGAAGCAACCCCTGAGTAAGCGGCACTAGCTCCAAGCGCCATGGTCCAAGCTTTGGGGTTTACCCATTGAAACATGGCCGCCTCCAAAATGGTCAAAGGGCGGGCCTCGGTGTCCAGCTGGTTTGGTGTGTCTTCGCTTGCCTGGGGTGCGAAAGCAGCTCTTCCGAGCTGCCATGCAAGCCAGAAAAGCCAACCTGCCCCTGCGATGCGAACCACTGCCAATATCTGCGGGTATGCACCGAGCACTGTGCCGAGACCAAGCACGACGGAACCAATCATCAGGGCGAAACCTCCCACGATCCCGGCCATGTGCGGCAGAGTTCTTTTCAGACCGAAAGCAGCACTGGACGCCATCACCATGAAGTTGTTTGGCCCAGGGGTTACAGAGGCAACGGCGGCAAACGTTACAAGTCCGAAAAATGTGCTGGGGTTTTCTAGCATTGGAGTTTCCCTCGCTATTTGAAGCGGATGACATGCATCGGAAGCGGACAAGTTCTTGTGAGGCAGGGCTTGACGGCACGTATGCTCCCTTTGCCGGAGCAGAGATACGTGGAGAGAAAACCTTAAGAAACAGACAGCTTTGTTTATTGAATGCACGTAAATGAACAAACTCGCGGCGATATCGAATGGCAGCAATCAAACCTCTGAAGTGGTTTGACAGCACTGAGGGCATTGAGATTCCTCGGAAAAACCAAGGTGGCTTCCGTCGGCGCCACATGTCCTTTTGCGAAAGCATTCAACAGGCCCGGCGCCGCCTTCAGAGCTGAGTGTGTCCTAATCCTGCCTGCGCTGGGCGCTATAACAAGCTATCGTGGTTTTGCGGCCTGTCGAACTGGATTGCGGTCGTCTTTTCCGTATCAACATTGCGGATTGCGTCGATTTCGATGCACGTCTGATCCACATCCGCAAACGCGCTGACCGGTTCAACGAGATGGGCAAGCCCAAGAGCCGCACGGGGCGGCGCAGCATCCCCATGGCGCCAATGGTTCATGACACGCTGCAGGCCTGGCGCGAGGACTGTCCCAAGGGCGAGCTGGACCTCGTCTTCCCGAACGGCAAGGGAAACGTCGAGAACCACTCGAACATCCACAACCGGGTTCTCGTGCCGTTGCTGCTTGAGAACGGGATCGTGGACGAAGAGGGAAAGCCCAAGTTCAGCTTCCATGCTCTGCGCCACGCTGCGGCGTCTCTGTTCATCGAGCAGAACTGGCCGCCCAAGAAGATCCAGGCCCTGATGGGGCATTCCTCGATCAACGTGACGATGGACGTTTATGGCCATCTCTTCGAGAGTCCGGAAGAAGATGTCGCCCTGTTTGCCAAGCTGGAGGAGGACCTGCTGGCGGCGTGAGGTTAGGTATACTACCCAAGTGAGGTGCTTATCAGTCTGCGTCGTTCAGAGATAGCTTGTAGGTATCGCTGTAGTGAATTTGAGCTCTTCCATCGAGATCATGGAGTTAATCTGATTGAACTCGAGACGCTCAATCATCTGCTTGTATACGCGATCGTATGTTGCGACATCGGGCACGACAACTTTCAAAATATAGTCCACCGTTCCCGTTAGTCGGTATGCTTCGGTGATTTCCGGTATTTCTTCGATGAGTTCGCGAAACTGATTGAGCCATGAGATTTCATGACGGGAAGCCGTGACCCCGATAAAAATTGTCATGGGAACATTCGCCCGTTTTTGATCAACGAGCGCAACTCGGCCTTTTATTAATCCGGCTTCTTCCATTCGCTTGATGCGACGCCAGCAAGGTGTTGCGGATAAGCCGACTTCCTCCGAAATCGCCGTTATGGGCGCCTCACTGTCGCGTTGGAGGATGTCGAGAATCCGTTGGTCAATGCTGTCAAATGTAATGTTTTCAGCTGCACGGCGACTACGGCTTCCCGCGCCTGTTTTCGGTCCGCCTGTCATTTCGCAACGAACTCTACGATTGTTCCACAAGCGTCTACAGGGGCAACAGCAAGCCCTTTTGCCGTGGGGTGCGCAGCAATGTTCGCGGCATCGAGACTAGCTCTGACTTTTTTTATGTCTTGAACGTCTATGCGGAGGCCTGCAAAGGCACCTTTTGGCAAACTCGATACGTCTAGCCACGGATACGTTTCCTTCAAAGATTGCGGCGTGAACAATTCCAATGGGGCAGACGCCTTGCCCGTTTCGATTTGTGCACCTGTAGGCGTCTTCGCAACGGTCGAATTGGCCCATAGTCTTGCGAACGCGTCCGCATCTTGTTGCGGATCCTCGCTAACCGCCAGGATGGCGTTCAATCCGCAAGCCGAATTGGGATGCTTGATCAATTCAGGCAGCCAGACCGTTTCGCGTGTGCGATGTTGGCACATGAATACCGTCCCGAATGGCACCTCCTCCGATGTAAATGCAACGGTGGAGAATGCCGCGATCCCTTCGGTTCCGTCAGGCAACGGGACAGGACGCTCAAAACTGCCCAATCCTTCCGTTGCAATTCCCAAGTCGCCTAGCGCTTTTGAAGCTTCACTGGCATCATCAATCCTGCACGCGATTGCGTGTAGACCTTCACCCATACGCTCTAGCGCCTCAAACCTCCCGGCATTGCCGGGTGTTTTTTTCAGAAGCCCCAGAAGTTCGAAGTAATCTTCCGGAAACATAATTGTATGGTTGGCCGATCCCTTTGCAGCAGAATGCAAACCACGAGGAGAAATAGTGAAGCCTAATTCTGCATAGCGCTTCGCCGCTTCGTCGAGGTTGCTAACGAGAAGGAAAACATGATCGACGCCTTTAACCGGATGGTTCATTTCTCTCTCCTGTTGAATGATTTGATGTAGCCAGTCATCCGCGGACCGGTGCGAGAACGATTTCATGAACCGCGACCGCTGGGTTCATTTCCGCGGCGAAAAGTGCAGCTTCGGCCATATCTTCAGGCTGAATCATTTCGGCCGCCATGCTGGGGTCATACCCGGGGCGACGCTCCATGAGGGGTGTTGCGACCTCTGCGGGGCATAGAGCGCAAGAGCGTATGCCGTTCTTGCCCTCTTCTGAATTCAAGCTTGCAGAAATGTCTGAAAGAGCATGTTTGGATGCTCCGTACGGGACGCCTGCGACGGCAGAATGGAAGCGTCCTGCCCAAGACGAGGTGTGGATCATAACGCCACCAGAGGGTCGCATAACGGGTAGTGTCGCAGCGATCACGTTAAGCGCGCCAGTGATATTGACCTCAATGACTTCATCCCAGGACTGCCAATCCAGTTCAGCCCACGTGCGGTGGGGTATATTCAAGCCAGCATTGTTGCAGAGCACATTTAGCGAGCCGAGGTTTTGTGCGATTTCCGCGGCCGTTTCTGCCATTAGATCGCGGTCTCTCACATCGCCGGGCGCAATAAGCACTCGTGTCGAACTGGGCAGCGCAAGTGCAACATCCTCAAGACTCTGCCGATTTCGCGCGGTGATAGCTAGGTCGTATCCGGCATCTGCAAAGTGTCGCGCCATGGCTGCTCCGATTCCAGAGCCTGCACCAGTTATCCAAACGACTTTTCGCATTTCTGTGCCTCGAAATTTTGTTTGCTCAACTCAATATCCCAATTTTTGCTCAAAACATAGCATGATTTTCCTAGTTTTGAGGATATTGTAGTTTTTCAGTTGACATGCGTCATCTTGTCAACGGACTATCCGGGTATCCAAAGAGAGCCGCCATTTTCGCGGTCATTTGCAACTGGGAGACATTGCCATGGTGAAGACGACAAAGGGACTGCGTCTGGTGCTGGCCAGCAGTATTGCAGCCGGCGTTCTGGGGGGTGCGGTTTTCGCTCAGGAGGAGCCCAAATACGGTGGAACTGCAGTCATCCACATGGTTTCCGAGCAACGAATTCTAAACCCGGCGCTTCGGGCATCCACAGGCGTTTACAACATCTCTGGTAAGATCGTAGAGCCGTTGATCGACAAAAGCTATGACGGGTATGAGCCCGTTCTGGCCACAGAGTGGACTGGTAGCGACGATGGTTTGACCATCACTGTAAAGCTGCGCGAAGGAGTGAAATGGCACGATGGCGCAGATTTTACCTGTGAGGATGTGAGCTTCACCGCAATGGAGATGTGGAAAAAGCTACTCAATTACAGCTCGACTCTGCAGCAAAATCTTGAGTCGGTCGATTGCCCAGATCCCCATACTGCCGTTTTTAACTACTCAAAGCCTATGCCGTTGGAGTTGTTTGTCGCGGCGATGCCTGACCTTGGACACCCCATGCCCAAGCATCTGTATGAAGGCACAGATATCCTGAAGAATGAGTATAACACTGCCCCAGTAGGCACCGGGCCATTCAAGTTCGTTGAATATGAGCGCGGGCAATACGTCCTCGCTGTTAAGAACGAAGACTATTGGCGAGAAGGTTATCCTTATCTCGACAGAATTGTTTGGCGGTTTATCAAGGACCGGTCTGCCGCCGCGGCTGCACTTGAAGCTGGTGAAGTGCACGAGTCGGGGTTCATCGGCGTGTCAATGGCCGATATCGAACGTTTGTCCAATGATGACCGTTTCACAGTGGGCACCAAGGGCTACGAGAATAACGTTGCCCACTCGACACTCGAATTCAATCATCGCAACCCAATCCTCGCAGATCTCAAGGTGCGGCAGGCGATGTATCACGCTCTGAACATCGAGGACGCGATCCAGACGATCATGCGCGGTTTTGCCAAGCCCGGTCGTGGGCCTGTTCCGTCTGCCGGTGGTGAAAACTACACCGATGATGTGAAAACTTATGATTTCGACCCGGATCTGGCGATGAAGATGCTGGATGAAGCTGGCTACCCGGTGAAGGACGATGGTTTCCGCTTCAAGCTTCGGCATAGGCCGGCACCCTGGGGCGAATACACCCAGCTCTGGGCTGAGTATTATGCTCAATCGATGAAAGCGATTGGCATAGACGTCGAAATCCTGACCAACGATGCTCCGGGGTTCTTGAATGGCGTTTATCGCGACCATGACTTCGATACGGCAAACGGTTGGCACCAGTTCCGTTCCGACCCTGCAGTTTCTACAATGGTTTGGCTTCGTTCCGGCTCTCCTGTTGGGACACCTTGGACGAACCAGTTTGGTTGGCAGTCCGACGAAATCGACAACATGATTGATGCAGCCGCATCCGAACTCGACCCAGAAAAGCGGGCATCGATGTATCATGAAATCCAGCGTCGAGCGATGGAAGAGCTGCCTGTTATCTTCGCAATCGAACACCCATTCATTTCGGTGACGTCGAAGAAGCTCAAAAATCACCACAACACGCCGCGTTGGAATAGCTCCAGCTGGTATGACCTGTGGCTGGATGAGTGATCAATAGGATGATCCGAGGTGCCCCACGTGGGCATCTCGGACACCCTTTCTCTTCGCATTTTTCGGCTTCAAGTGTTGGTGGTTTTGGCGCCTCCGCACGGCCGACTACTTCGCAAGTCTTAAGGAAGTCAGCTCTATGCCGCTGCCTATACCTCCAATTTTGTCCTATGCCCTGCGACGCTTGATCCAGTCGATCCCGGTGGTCATCTTGATCATGATCGGCACTTTCCTGCTCCTTAAGCTTGCGCCGGGCGATACGGTGGATGCGCTCGTGGGTGACATGGGAGGTGCGGATGCAGCCTTCATCGAGCGTCTGCGTGCGGAGTATGGCCTCGATCAGCCCGTTTGGGTGCAGCTGTGGCGCTACATGGTCAAACTTGCCAGCTTCGATTTCGGCTGGAGCTTTGTCTACGAACAGCCTGTCGCAACCGTTCTTTTGGATCGCCTAGGAAACACACTGCTTCTGATGGCAACGTCACTATCGTTGGCGTTCACTATTGGTGTGGCGCTTGGAGCGATCGCAGCGCGTCGCGTCTATTCCCTGACGGACAATGTGATCTCCACGCTTGGGTTGATTTTTTACGCCACGCCCAGCTTTTTCCTTTCACTTATGATGATGCTGGTTTTTTCGGTGAAGCTTGGTTGGCTACCGGTCGGCGGAATTAAGACCATCGCCGGTTTTTACACTGGTTGGGACCATGTCCTGGACGTGGCTCGTCATCTGGTTATGCCGACAGCAGCTTTGTCGTTGATCTATCTCAGCTTCTATCTTCGCTTGATGCGTGCCTCTGTGCTTGAGGTGGCTGATTTAGATTATGTTCGCACGGCCAAAGCCAAGGGAGCTGGAGAGGCTCGCCTTATGTTCCACCATATCATGCGCAATGCTTTGTTGCCTGTCGTTACCCTTCTAGGTTTGCAGTTTTCGACAGTCCTTGGTGGTTCTGTCGTCGTCGAAACGATCTTTACCCTGCCTGGTCTGGGACAGCTGGCTTATCAGTCGGTGGTTCAGAGAGACATGAACACACTGATGGGGATCATCTTCCTTTGCGCAATTATCGTGGTCATCGTGAATTTTGTCACAGACCTCCTTTACGCGCGGCTCGACAGCAGGATCGAACTGAAATGACTGTTTTGGATACTGATATCCGGCCCGAGGGGCCGTCCCGTTTCGTCGCATTTTGGCAGCGCTACCGCCGTAATCGAGCTGCGATGCTCGGTTTAGGTCTTTTTGTAATTGTTGTGATCATGGCGTTGACTGCAGGGCTCGTCGCTCCCGGAGATCCACTTGCGCGAGCCGCGGACCCCCTGACGCCGCCCTTCACGAACTCTTCCGTTCCTTTGGGAACAGACCAGCTTGGTAGGGATATCCTGGCTGGTATCTTCTACGGCGCTAGAATTTCACTCCTGATAGGGGTGATCGCAACGCTGATTTCGATCGCTATCGGGGTGCTTATCGGTGCGCTGGCTGGATATTTCGGTGGATGGGTCGATGATGTGTTGATGCGGATTACGGAGGCGTTCCAAACGATTCCGAATTTCGTTCTTCTTCTGACGCTGGTGGCAATTATGGGGTCCAAGATCGAATGGATCACATTGGCCATTGGCATTGTGAGCTGGACCGCTCCTGCCCGTATGGTGCGTGCCGAATTCATGTCGCTCAGAGGCCGCGAGTTCGTGGATGCAGCCAGAAACTTAGGGGTGAGCAATGGCGCAATTATTTTCCGAGAGATCTTGCCGAATGCCATGCCGCCGGTGGTTGTTTATGCCAGTGTGATTATGGCCTTGGCCATCCTTCTCGAAAGCGCCTTGGCGTTTCTCGGGCTCGGCGACCCAAACTATGCGAGCTGGGGAAACATGATTGGACAGGGCCGGGCTGTTTTGCGCACGGCATGGTATTGTGCCGCGATACCCGGCATCGCCATCGTTCTAACTGTGCTTAGTTTCTCGCTCTTGGGCGAGGGGCTGAACGATGCATTGAATCCGAGGCAGAAAAAATGACCGAAGCTATCTTGGATATTCGTGATTTGCGCATCGCACTGCCCAAAGGGTCTGACCGGCCTTATGCCCTCGATGGGTTGAGCCTGAGCGTGGCGTCCGGTGAAATCGTTTGCCTGGTTGGAGAGAGTGGCTCTGGCAAGAGCCTCACTGCTGGCGCTGTTATGCGCCTCCTGCCCGAGCCATCGGTCCGAGTTTCTGGCGGCTCAATACAATTCGAGGGAGACGACTTACTATCTTTTTCCGAGACGGCCATGCGCGACATCCGCGGCAACCGTATTTCTATGATTTTCCAAGAGCCGATGACTGCACTCAACCCCCAGAAGACGGTGGGTTGGCAGATCGACGAAGTCCTGCGGCTGCATATGAAGGCAAGTCGCGCGGAGCGGCGGGCGCATGCGTTGGAAATGCTCGACCGGGTGCACATCCCGGATCCTCCTTCGGCATACAATGCATATCCGCACCAGATTTCGGGTGGACAACGTCAACGTGTAATGATCGCTATGGCCCTGTCGCTTTCGCCTCGTCTTATCATTGCGGACGAGCCGACGACAGCGCTGGATGTGACCACACAATTGCAAATCCTCAAGCTCATTCGCGAATTGCAGCGCGAGGACGGAGCCGGAGTGCTCTTCATCACGCATGACTTCGGGGTTGTCGCTGAGATCGCAGATAAGGTCGTGGTGCTACGTCAGGGTGAAGTTGTCGAACAAGGACCGGCGGATGAAGTCCTGAACAACCCGCAGCATCCATACACACGCACTTTGATTGCCTCGGTTCCAGACCTTAAGCCACCAGTTCCGAAGCCGGTAAGCGATCCACCCGTGGTTCTGTCGGCTCGAGGATTGAAGAAGACTTTCGGTGCACGGGGCGGACTGCTCTCTGGAAAGCGCCGTGCCGTCACAGCTGTCAAAGACTTGAGTTTCAAGCTGCACAGGGGTGAAACGCTAGGGGTGGTTGGCGAAAGCGGCTCAGGAAAAACTACCGTTTCAAGGATCGTGACGCGCCTGCTCGATGCAGACCAAGGCGCCGTTGAACTAGATGGCAAAGATCTGCTTGCGTGCTCGCCGCGCGAGTTACGAGCGATGCGCAAGCACATCCAAATGGTTTTCCAGGACCCGATGGCTTCGCTGAATCCGCGAAAGCGGGTAGTTGATTTGATAGCACAAGGTCCAATCGTGCATGGTGTGCCTCCAGAGAGAGCGCGCGAAAAAGCGCGCAAGTTGCTTGAGATGGTTGAGTTGTCACCAGCAGCGGCAGACCGCTTCCCTCATGAGTTCTCTGGGGGGCAACGGCAACGTATCGGCATAGCGCGCGCGCTTGCACTAGAACCTAGGGTTATCGTTGCAGATGAGCCTGTGTCGGCTTTGGACGTCAGTGTTCAGGCACAAGTTCTTCAGTTGCTCGCAGACCTGCGCGACCGACTAGACCTGTCGCTGCTCTTTGTGACGCATGATTTGCGCGTGGCTGCTCAGTTGTGTGACCGGATAATGGTTATGCAAAAAGGCGAAGTCGTGGAAGCAGGACCTACAGCCGACGTCTTTGCCAACCCGCAGCACCCGTATACCCGTAACCTTCTTTCCTCGATCCCGGGCAAGGATTGGACGCCCCCGGTCAGAGGCATCGATGCAGCTTGAGGACACCATGTCTTTGCATATCGAAGATATCCGTAAATCGATCATAGGTGAGGGTCGTGCTATCCCTGGCCCATTCGGGCCCCGCTCGCTTATTTACGCCGACTACGTGGCTTCGGGTCGTTCATTGGGCTTTATTGAGGACGCAATTCGAACCCATGTGATGCCATTCTATGGCAACACTCATACCGAGACGTCGTTCACGGGTCGCCGCTCGACACAGCTCCGCGAGATGGCACGCAACGCTGTGCGCAAGGCAGTCGATGCCGACGAAGGCCATGCAGTTGTTTTTGCAGGTTCTGGAAGCACGGGAGCTGCAGACAAGCTGATCCGAGCATTAAGTTTGAAGGGGTTCGGCGAAGAGGCCGTTGTCTTTGTTGGACCTTACGAACACCATTCCAATGACCTGCCGTGGCGTGAAAGCGGCGCCAAGATCGTTCGCATTCCGCTAAATGAACAAGGCATTATATGTTTGGATAGCCTAGAGGCTGCGCTAGTAAAACATCGTGATTTTTCCCAAAAAATCGGAGCTGTATCTGCCGCCTCAAATGTGACTGGTGTGCGCACGAATATACGGGAAGTCGCACGGATTCTGCACAAGTATAACGCTTGGGCGGTAGTCGATTATGCAGCAGCTGCTCCGTATATTCCTGTGCGATTGGCGGAATCCGCGCGAGGGGCGGGCGACAGGATCGACGCCGCTTTCATTTCTCCACATAAATACCCGGGGGGGCCTGGTGCTTCGGGTCTTTTGATTTGCGACCGCAACCTGCTTGATAGCTCGCGCCCGACCGTAGCTGGTGGGGGGACTGTTAGTTACGTAACCGCTACAAGGCATAATTACGTTTCCGATGCCGAGCGCCGGGAAGAGGCCGGAACGCCTTCGATTATCGAAAACATTCGTGCTGGAATGGTGCTCCAACTGAAGCGCGATATGGACGAAGAAAAGGTAGAACAGCTGGAAATGGCTCGGACGGCCCAGATGGAAGCCGGGCTTCTGAAAATAAATGGAGTTGAACTTCTGGGCCCCGTCCACGAGCCGCGAATAGGGATCTTCTCGTTCAATATCCGAGCCGGGCAACGTTTCCTGCATCACAACTACGTGGTCGCATTGCTAAATGATCTTTTTGGCATCCAGGCGCGGGGTGGCTGCTCCTGTGCCGGGCCTTATGGACACAGCCTGCTGCGGATCGACAATGATTTGACTCGGCGGCATGAGGCTGCTGTTGAGCACGGTCATTCTGCGTTTCGTCCTGGCTGGGCTCGTCTGGGCGTCAACTGGTTCTTTTCCGAGAATGACGTCGACAATATCGTTCGTGCTGTTCAGTTCATCGCGAAACGTGGCTTTGAGCTTCTACCTCTCTATCGGTTAGATTTGAAGTCTGGCGTCTGGCGCGCAACGACCAAGGTAGACGATGCGCCGCCCGAAACCCTGTCCATGCTTTGGCAGAAGTCTTCTGCGCGGAAAGCATTGGATACGCCTGATTTTGAAACATGCCTGGCCGAGGCAGAGAGAATTGTTCGCAAAGCACGTGTGCAAGCCAATGTGGACGCAACGGAGCTTTCATCGGAAGAAGAGGCCTTGCGGTGGTTTTGGCTGCCACATGAGGCAAGTGGCGACCGTGCGGAGGATGTTGCGTGACTGTCGAATTCCCACCATCGCTTTGGGCCGCTACGGCGCCAGAGCGTATCACAACCTCGGCCCTGTCAGGACAAGCTGAGACAGATGTAGCAATCGTAGGAGGCGGGTTTACTGGGCTTTCCGCCGCCATCGAGGCCGCACGCCGGGGGCATTCCGTAACGGTTTTGGAAGGGCGCGCAGTCGGGTGGGGTGCGTCGGGACGAAACAACGGGCAAGTTATTCCCACACTCACAGCCGCGGAACCTGATGCATGGGTATCGCGCTTTGGTGAGGCGGGTAGGCGAATGGTGAGTCTTATTGGCAACTCCGCCTCCATTCTATTTGACCTTGTGCGCGAATATGACATGGACGCAGAGGCAGAGCAGACAGGCTGGTTTCAGCCGGCACACTCTCCCGGACGTGTCAAACTATCTCAGAAGCGCGTTGACGCGTGGCAACGGTTCGGTTTCCCGGCCGAGTTCAAAGATGCTGCGCAGACACAGGAGCTGCTTGGCACCGATTTTTGGTATGGCGGTATGTTCAATCCGACAGGCGGCCATATCAATCCGTTGGCATTGGCGCGCGCAATGGCGAAGGCGGCGGAACGACTCGGTGTAAAAATCCACGAAGGCAGTTCGGTTTCCGCTTTCCGGCGTGAGGGTGCGCAGTGGCGGATTGAAACGAAGGACGGTGTGCTTAAGTCACGTGCTCTCATTTTGGCGACGAACGCCTATACCGGTGAACTTGCACCAGGGCTGGCACCCCGGTTAGCGCGGTCGGTCGTGCCTGTTCTGAGTTGGCAGATGTCTACCGAACCACTTGGGGATAATCTTCGTGCGTCGATATTACCGGGCCGGCAAGCGATATCCGACACCCGCGGCGATTTACGATTTTTCCGCTATGATGCTCGCAATCGCTTAATCACTGGCGGCGCCGTGATAGGAAGTCATGACGTCGCCAATCGCGTGCGTAGGAAGGCGGCGCGCAATCTGGCCGAGGCGTTCCCAGAAATGGGCGTTCCAGAGATGACGCATGTTTGGTCAGGCTATATCGGAATGAATTGGGACAGATTTCCCAAGGTGCATCGACTTGGGCCGGATGGTTGGGCCTGGATCGGATGTAACGGTAGAGGCGTGGCTTTGGGCACCGCGTTGGGTCGAGAGTTGGCACGAGTGGTGACGGGTATACCCGAAAATGAATTGGCATTGCCGGTCACTGAACCAAAACCGTTTCCTATTCATTCCGCCGTGCGGCGCGTGGCGCCCACCTATCTTGCATGGCTCAGACGTAAAGACCTGAGCGAACCAAAGTTGTGAGGAAGATGATGACTGAGGCCAATACAAACGAACCGTCGGCCACGGATATTAACAGTATTCCGATCCTGTTGCGGAGGAAGATAGAAGCTCTTCTGTTGAAACATGTTCTGGATGTAATCACGGAACGTGCCGGTCGAGAAGAAGCAGAGGCCGTAATCGGAGAGACTTGCTCACGATCTGCGATCGAGCAGGGAAAACAACTCGCAGCGCTTCTAGATCATCCGCCTACGTTAGAAGACTTTGCAGCTATCCTACCCAATTGGACCCGGGAGGACGCACTTCAGATTGACCCGATCGAAACTTCTGCAGAGAAAATGGAGTTCAACGTAACCCGGTGTCGATATGCCGAGATGTATCGCGAAATGGGTTTGGGCGATATCGGTCATCTTCTGAGCTGCAATAGAGATGGTGATTTTTGCATCGGCTACAATCCGGACATGGAGCTGACTCGCACACAAACCATCATGAAAGGAGCGAGCCATTGCGACTTTCGATATCGGATGAAGCAGGGTGAAGAGGGATAGCGCATGGCTGTTGAGAATTGGGTCGCTAGAGAAATAGAGCAGTTGGTTGAGTTTCGGCGTGATTTACATGCCAATCCTGAATTACTCTACGATGTGAATCGAACAGCCGCACGGGTGGCCGAATGGCTACGTGAGGCAGGTGTCGATGAGGTCCATGAAGGCATAGGCCGCACCGGTGTTGTGGGGGTCATCAGAGGCAAGAGCACGTCCTCTGGGCGAATGATCGGTCTACGTGCGGACATGGATGCATTGCCGATTGAAGAGGCGACGGAAAAGGCTTGGGCGTCGAAAGTGCCCGGTAAGATGCACGCCTGTGGCCATGACGGGCACACAACTATGCTGGTTGGGGCCGCGCGCCACCTGGCAGAAACGCGAAATTTTGATGGAACGGTCATTGTTATCTTCCAGCCCGCTGAGGAAGGCGGAGCTGGCGCACATGCAATGATTGAAGACGGTTTGTTCGAGCGCTGGCCTTGCCAGGAAGTCTATGGAATGCACAACCGGCCCAATTTGGAGGTCGGAAAGTTTACGACTGCCGCGGGACCTATCATGGGGTCAGTAGATGAGATCAAAATCGAGATCGAAGGCAAAGGCGGTCATGCAGCCATGCCCCACGGAACGATTGACCCGCTGCCCGTCGCAGCCGCATTGATCCAAGCAGTTCAATCAATGACAGCAAGAACGATTAATCCGTTTGATAGCGCTGCTGTTTCACTATGCACTATACACGCCGGCAACGCGTTTAATGTGGTGCCTCAAACCCTGGAAATTACCGGAACGGTTCGCACACTTCGAGAAGAAGTGAGAACGCATATCGAAGAGCATTTGCGTCGTATGGTGACACAGATCGCAGATAGTTTTGGCGCAGTGGGCCGGTTGGATTACATCAGGCACTATCCGGTGACCGTGAACCATGCTGAAAACGTCGAACTGGCTGCCGCCGCTGCTCGCATTGTTGCCGGTCAGGAGAACGTTACAACCGACATGCCGCCGACGCTTGGTGGCGAGGACTTCTCATTCATGTTGAACGAAGTCCCCGGTGCGATGATCAATATCGGTAACGGACCGTCTGCAGGCCTCCACCATCCCGAGTATGACTTCAATGATGATGTCATTGCATGGGGATGCTCATATTGGACGACGCTCGTTCGGGAACGAATGCCCGTTTGATCCAGTTTGGTGACTGATGCCCCCCAACGGAATTGGTCCTCCGTTATGTCAAGAAAACGGCTTACCAAGGATGGAAAACAGCGATCGAAGCCGAAGAGGTTGTCTATGAGTGACGGCAATATGAGGTTCTGATTGGGCAGGATGTGCCCCGCTTTGATGCGATCCGTCAGACTGGCAAAGTTGGACAACTAAAGCTTGATGCAGATCATCGCATAATGTCCGCGTATCATGTGATGCAGCTACCGTAACGAAGACAACGCTGCGGAACCTTTCGGATGCCAATCAAGGCCAGGCTTTATTCAAAGACGATTCCAAGCTCGGCCCTCGTTTTGTATCTGACGGTGACGTTCCTCGTTACCTGGGGTTTGATCGGAATTTATGTCATAAAACCAGAGACGGCCGCCGAAGCGTTTGGCGCAATCAGTGGGTCACACCCATTCTTTTTCCTTGCGACGTGGTCGCCCGCGATAGCAGCCTTCGTCGTCGTCTTTGTCCACGGTGGGGTTTCGGGTGTCCGTGCGTTTCTCTCAAGGCTGTTATTGTGGCGTGGGAAATGGGGTTGGGCTGCGTTTATCCTAGTCGTCTTGCCGCTCGTTTTCTCCCTTGGGTCACTTGCCAAAGGTGGGCCGGTTTTGGCGCCTGTTCCGCCCGAGGGGCTAGGTGCCGTTGTGGCTGTCATGTTCATGATGCTCTTTCTTGGACCGATCGAGGAGTTCGGTTGGCGTGGTATCATGCAACCTTTGCTGCAACGCCATATGGCGCCATTCTGGGCTGGTATTTTGATTGGCGCGACATGGGGACTTTGGCACCTTCCAGCCTTTTACCTTGCTGGGGTCGTCTTCGCTGACTGGAACTTCGTGCCATTTTTCATTGGAAACGTAACTTTGGCTGTTCTGGTCACGCCGATTTTCAACTCTTCGAGGGGTAGCCTTCTCTGGCCGATGTTGTTCCACTGGCAACTGATCAATCCGTTCTGGGCTGATGCGCAGCCTTGGGACACATGGATTTTGGTGGTCCTGGCAGTGGTTGTCGTCTGGTGGAACCGACGCGCAATGTTCACGCGTGACGATGCGATCACTCATGTTCTGCCGATTGGGCTTGTGCACGACAAGCAAGCCGACGGGTAAGCAGATGTTCACGCGTATAGCTCTTTTCTTCTCCCTGTTATTTGCCTCCATGGCCTCGGCTTCGATGGCGCAGCAGGATCTGTCTGTCTCGAGCCGCCTGACTGAAAGTCTCGAAGACTTTCAAAGGCGGTATGGATTTCCTGGGGCCACCGCGGCGGTGGTTTCCCCGGATGGCAGAATAACGGCGGCAGCCACCGGCTTGGCCGATATCGAGCAAGGACGCGTCATGACCCCGGACACGCCAATGCTGGCCGCGAGCATTGGCAAGAGCTTCGTTGCCGCAACTGTGTTGGCTTTGGAAAATGAAGGGCACCTATCGCGCAAAGATCGTCTCTCTTCCTATCTGGGAGATCGGCCATGGTTCGGCGCACTTCCAAACGCGGAAAGCATCACGATTGATCAGTTGCTGCACCACACGGCTGGCTTGCCGGATCACGTGCACCTGCCGGATTTCCAAGAAGCCTTCGCGCAATTTAATTCAGAAGAAAACGAGCTTATTCCTGAACAGCTTGTCGGCTACGTGGCTGGCTTGGACCCGCTTTTCGAAGCTGGCACGGGTTGGGCGTATAGTGACACGGGCTATGTCCTACTCGGCCTCGTGATTGAGGAAACAACCGGGAAGCCCTGGCAGAGCTCTGTTTACGAACGTTTCCTTTCGCCGCTCAAACTGACTGGAACAAAACCTTCGGATGGCCCGAATCTGCCCGGCCTGGCAGTAGGCTACACCTATCCCGAAAACCCGCTCGGCCTGCCGGAACGCACTGCCGACGCTGATGGTCGGCTACTTTGGAATCCGGCAGTGGAGTTCGCAGGTGGAGGCTTTGTTTCCACATCGGTTGACCTCGCGCGCTGGGGGCATGTGCTTTTTAACGGGGACGCGATGGGCTTTCCCTATCTCGACAGGTTGCTTGATGGTGTGCAAGTCGATCAGAGCTCGCGGGGCATTCTCTATGGTGCTGGCATCGCGATATACCCGCAAACTCCGAGAGGGCCGGTTTGGGGGCATGGTGGCTGGATCCCTGGCTATGTGTCCAGCTTGCGTCATTACCCTGAGCATGGAGTGACTGTCGCCTTCCAGATCAATAGCGATATCGGCATTGTGGACGATACCAGCGATCTCGTGACCGAAATTGAGGCAGCACTTGCCGACCTGGCGATTTCCTTGAGCCGGTGATCCAATGCGCAACTCGTTCATAGCTGCAGGCTTTGTGGTTCTGACTGTCGCCGCGAGCGTTTCGCAGCCGACATTGCCGCATGCCGATGAGCATAAAGGGCTTGTTGAACGTCTGACACAGGTCGTTCCGCAGCGCATGGAGCGGGACGATGTTGCGGGAGCGGTCATGGTGCTGATCGAGGACGGCAATCCTGTCTGGACCAAGGCTTTTGGAATGGCCGATCCAACGACTGGTCGGCTTATGAGCGCCGATGCGCTGTTTCGAGTGGAGTCCATCGCCAAGCCCGTTACCGCTTGGGGTGCCATGCGGCTGGCCGAGAAAGGACTGTTCGATCTCGATGCGCCAATTGATGAATGCCTGAAGCGATGGCGTTTGCCAGCAGCCGTGGAGCAGATCACTCCGCGCCTGCTCTTGAGTCATAGCGCTGGCGTTGGCCTTGGTGACTTCACTTCGCGTTTTCCGCCCGAGGCATCCAGGCCCTCATTGCCCGAGCACCTCGAGCAGACCTTCGCGCTTATCGCCCCGCCTGGGTCAGGGTTTTCCTATTCCGATACAGGGTTCAATCTTTTGGAACTCGCGATTGAGGACTGCACGAACGAGGATTTCGGTGCCCTGATGATCCGCGAGATTCTGAAGCCTCTCGAAATGACTGCAGCAAGCTTTGACTGGACCGGGGCCCCGATGCCTCTTGGGCATGACCTTCATGGGCGCCAAGTAATCCCTTATGTCTACCCCGGTCGGGCATCGGGCGGGCTGTATACCACGGCTAGTGACATCGCACGCTTCGCCGCTGCGAGCATGAACGGCTCGGATCAATCCGTCCTGTCGGCAGAAAGCAGGGCAGCGCTGTATCGGCCGGTTGTGAAAGTAAAAGGTCTATTTGGCTTCGCCGCCGATAGCTACGGGCTTGGCCATTTCATCGAGGCACTCTCGGATGGCCGTGAGGCCGTTTGGCACGGTGGTCAGGGATATGGCTGGATGAGCCATATGCACCTTATCCCTGAGACTGGTGATGGCATCGTTATTCTGTCGAACAGCCAGCGCGCCTGGCCTCTGTTCGCAACGATCCTGCGCGACTGGTCGAATAGCCTCGACATCGCACCAGTCGGTATGGCGCGTGTCCTATGGGCTGAGATTATAGCGCGCGGGTTCATCGCACTTGCCGTCGCTATTGCCGCGCTTTCTGTATGGCTCGCGTTTCGTGTGAAGACGTGCCCAGCTGTCGTGAAAGTCAGTGCCGGTATTATCGCTGTTCCACTGACGATTTGGCCGATATGGGCATTTGCACAAGACTATTTGTTCCTGTTCTCAATCCTTCCGGGCCTTTGGCCGTGGCTTGGCGCTGCATCGATCTTGGCAGGCACAGGCCTTGTTTCGCTGGTTCTGCTTCCGAGAGGCTCAAAGCAGAACTTATCGATCAAGAAATAGCTACTCAGCCTATTTACCGTGGGAGTGGTGTGCTTACGAGTTCTGCAGGGCAATAGCCGCGCTGAGGAGGGCGAGCTTTTCGCTCATAGGGTTAGCAAATCGTCCACTCATGAAATTGCATTGCCATAGAAGTTCGACTTAATTGGTTGCTCCATTCAAGCGATCGCCGCGCACAAGGAAGCGTCCATCGATACGAAGCGCCAGAGGTTCGCCTGATATTGGTGGCGCAGCTTCTGGTGCAGGGCGTTGCGCGTGAATGTGCAAATGCGGCTCGGTGGATGCGCCAGAATTTCCCACCGCTCCCAGACGCTGCCCCACCACGACGTCGTCACCTGGGGCAACGCTCAGGCTGTCCTGCCGCATGTGGGCAAAGACGATCTCTGCTTCACTGCAGCGTAGGATGACATGGTTGCCAAGTCGGTTAACCGTATCTTGATCAGGAATCTCGAAGTCAGGCAGCGTGTCTTCCGCCCTGACGATTGTGCCATTGCAGGGCGCTTTCAGTTCTGCTCCGAAAACCGCATAGGCATTGGGGTCTCTAGGCCGCCACCCGGCCGCACGCAATCCCCATGGGCCCAAGCCGAAGAAATCCACGGCATAGGATTGCCCACGCCACGGCCGAAATCGCTCAACTTCCGGGTCGAGAGTTCGCAAATGCCCATTGACAAGTTTGTTCGAGCCGCCGTGTCCGACGAGAAATCGACCTGGTCCGAACGGATTAGCGATATCCACGATGTCCACGGGTGGAAGGTGCCGCCCTGCAAGCGCACGTGCGCCATACCAGCTTCCGACACCCAAGAGAACAATCGACAGCGCAAACAAAGCCCATTCGAGAGGTTTATCTGGAAACAGGGGCAATAATAGGGGCGATCTGACCCGCGAGAGCGAAATGACGAAAGAAACCAGCCAAAGCCCTCCATACAGCCAAGGGAACCACCAGACCGGAACCGCCCATTGCGCTACCCGTGCAAGGGCAAAGAGAAATGCACCTGTGCCCATTGCTTGCAACATGAGTCCGACGAGGCTCGCCGCCGGCAGAAAGGCCAGCCAACCAATCAGCATCATCGGAATTGCGATCTGGAATATTAAGATCATGAGGGTCACAGTGGTGCTCCCGGAAACCTGATTTCAGTGACCTCGGCAAGGAAAAAGGCAAAGTAGTCGTCGGTGCCAAACATATTGCCCGCTTCGATCCGAAACGGCAGTCGATATCCGCCCACATCGCGGAAATCCGACATATATCCGCCGAAGGGTTGCAGCCGATGCACTTTGTCGGGATTGGCATCGCTCCAACGCATGAAAGAGACTTGCACGGGCCGTCCCTCCGCATCGACGGTGACTTCGACTTCTTGCTCAAGCGCGCCGTGTTGGACGGTTACGCGAGCCGTGTTCTCGTTGACAGCTTCCCATGTTGCACCGGCACCCGGCAATAGAGCTGCCGGCGTCCAAAAAACCGCTTCGGCCACATAACGGCCGAAAGCGGACCGGGTATGATCAGGATCACCGCCGAGCCGAGCAACGGGTATCAGGCCCATTATCCAAAATCGGGTCCACCTTGCTGAGTCTGATCCGGACACGGGCACGCCGCCAAACGTGCGCATCGACCAGACAAATCCTTCCGGTGCGGCAAGGATTTGGTGTGCCTCCATTGGCTGATAGCTGGGGGCCTCCTTCGAACCGAGGCTGAATTCTCCACGCATATCGATCTCTGCCACCGGCAAGAGTGGGGTGCCCGGCCGAATTGTAAAGTTGAAGTAGCGCCGCGCAGCTTCTGGCAGGTCGGCAACCAAGGTAGGATCGAAGGCTTCCAGTTCCTTGGGCTGAAGCGCAGCCAGCCTATCCCACTCAGTTTGATCGGCTCGCAGGTCTAACAGACGAAGCGCCGTCAGAGAAGTGAGCGACAAACCAACAAAAACAATCGCTGCAAGAATGATTTTCATGGCAGACAAGTCCAAGATTCTTTGATGCTGATCCTTTGGAGTGATGCCTCTCTTCCAAGTCTGTCAGCTTGGAACTCCGTCAAGCTTGACCAAATCGGCTAATTGGTTGTCCCAGTCCGCTCGGCTGGAGAAGCAAATATGCGCGTTGGGTCTTATTTTCACCTGGCTTTCCAGTGAGCCAGCCGGCACGACAAGTAGGTTGTTCTTTTCTTGAAAAATTGGGAGGGCAGATCCGCATTCCGCGCAAAAACTCTTGGAGTGCTCGGATCCTGCAAGCGTGAAGGTCTTTACGCGTTCTTGACCTGACAGCCATTTGACCTCCGCTTGAGAGGAGAACAAGTTCGCTGAGTGTGCCGAGCCGCTGTCCTTGCGGCAGCGAGAGCAGTGACAGAGAAAAAAACTCTCAAACTCTCCCATAATTTGAAAGCTCACAGCGCCGCATAGACAGCCTCCAGTAGATATGTTTGTCATGACTTACCTATTTGATGCCCGCTTGCTGCTTGTCGCGTTCTGTGTGCGTCTTGCATTAAAGGCTGCCGTTCCGTGGCGGTCAAAGCAAGTTTGGTAGTATTGCTGACAGCCTTCTACCAGGAAGCTAAAGTGCGATTGCATACGTCTCCGAACGGATATTCGGAAACTCGACAGCAAAACGGTCGGCTCGACAAAAAGCCGACCGTTTTTCACTTTGGCACTGAACGGTCAGCTGGCTTTTGTAAACCTCTCACCCTTGACCTTGATGCCTGCTTCTTCACGATCCCATGTATCTTGGGTAACGCCTTCGGCTCGCAGTTCGTGCTTCAGCACTTTTGCGCTTGGGGTTTTCGGCAAATCCGGCAAAACGCGAATGTATCGGGGTATCATAAAATACGCCATTCTCTCGCGCAGGAACTCAATCAATTCGGCTGGATTGATTTCGTTTCCTTCAACGGGGGCCACGCAAACAAGAACGTCGTCTTCACCGAGTTCCGATGGCACGGCAACTGCGGCCGCCTCACGAACTGCAGGGTGAGCACAGACCTCAGCTTCAACTTCAAAGGAAGAAATGTTTTCGCCACGTCTGCGAATTGCGTCTTTCATCCTGTCTACAAAGAAGAAGTTGCCATCAGCATCCTGGGTAAAAGCGTCGCCGGTATGGAACCAGCCATTGCGCCAGGCCTTTGCAGTTGCCTCAGGGTTCTTATGGTAGCCGCTGTTCATACCCCAAGGACGATCCGTGCGAACAAGCATTTCGCCGACTGCCCCAAGGGGCACCTCACAATCGTTTTCATCCACGAGGCGAACTTCAACACCGTCCCGAGCCTTGCCACATGTCCCTCGCACTTTCGGGTTTGGCTCCGAGACGATTGGAGTGGAAATCTCCGTCATGTTGAAAATGGTGTAGACATCCACACCAAACCTCTTTGAGAAGCTTTCCGCGTTCGACGCCAGAGGAACCATGAGAACCAATCGAAGCGGGTTGTCCTTGTCGTCATCCTTTTCAGGGAGTTTCTCCAGGAATGTCGCCATGACGCCGAGCAGGAATGCTACCGTTACTTCCGTGTTCCGAACAGAGTCCCAGTAGGTTGTGGTGTCGAACCGCTCAACCATAGCAAAAGACGCCCCTCTGGCGAGCATGCAGAACATCGGCCCCATTCCCCCAATGTGAAACATCGGGCTGTTGATAAGATACCGATCTTCTGATGTGACGAATGGCCAGCTTTCGGGCCCGGCGTTCGTGAAAAGGTGAAGGTAAGAGGACAGCACGCCTTTTGACGGACCGGTCGTGCCGGACGTGAAAATAATCGACATCGGGTCCCAAGGCTCGATCGGTCGCGCGAGAGGGGCGAGTTCGCCGTTCTCCGGGAGCAGCGCTGTCTCATAGGTCACCGAAGGTAGCACGGTTGACGCTGGTTTACCGCCAACAACGATCAGCTTCTCGAGATTGTGCGTGTCGATGCCTTCGAGGCGATCGACCAAGCTTGCGTGGACGAAAGCGACTTTGGCGTCCGAAATGTTGATCACATGCGAAAGCAGGCTGCCTTTATAGGCAGTGTTGATCGGGACGTAGACCGCACCAATGTAGTTCAGAGCAAAAAAGACGAGCACTTGTTCGCGGCTATTTGGTGCGAAAACCAGCACATGATCGCCTTGCGAAACTCCTTGGCTTTGAAGGCCGATGGAGGTCCTCAGAATTTTTTCTCTGAAGGCTGCATAGGTCCATTCTTCGCCATTGTCGTCGAACTTCACCAGAACCTTATCTGGCTGTTCGTTTGCCAACCGATCTATCAGGTATCGCGTAACCACTTTGTCCCGCGATGGGACGCGCGGATCTTGAGTTTCAGGCCTTTCTGGGCTCGCGGCGACTTTGAACATAGTTTCCTCCCTATATCGTTTTAACTGGCTTTCCCTGTCAGCCAGCGCCATGGCGATCACTGGATCGGCATTAGGCGATTTCGCTCTTTTCAACGGTGGTGGTGAGTAAGCGGTATTCTTTGAGGTCTGCCTTGCGGGTCATGCGCCAAAAATCATCGTTCCTCCAAGGCGTTATCGCCACGACACGCCCCTTGGAGTTCCGATACCAGTTGTCCATGCCGGGGTGTGTCCAAACCATTTTTTCGTGCGCAGCGTCGACCTTCTCGTTGTATTGGTCGTGCACATCCTGTCGCACTTCGATAGCCAAGGCGTCTTTTTCGAGCATTTGTTCGATGATGCTCATCACGTAGTCCATCTGGTTCTCGATGTTGGAGATAATACTACCGCCATGTCCAAGACCGACATTCGGGCCAAGAAGGGTGAACATGTTCGGGAATCCGGGAACAGTCGTTCCAAGATAAGCTCGCGCATCATCACCGTTCCAGATTTCCGCAACAGGAATGCCGGCGCTTCCGACTACTTCCATGGACGAAAGAACTGAAGTTGCCTTGAAGCCTGTCGCTAGGATCAAAATGTCCGCTTGATGAGTCGAGCCGTCAGAGGCCGTCAGCGTCGAACCGTCGACTTGCGACAGCCGTTCCGTGACCAATGTTACGTTGTCCCTGGCGACGGTGCGATACCAGCCGTTATCCAGAAGCATCCGTTTCCCGAAGGGTGGATAGTCTGGCAGGACCTTCTCCAAAAGATCCTGGCGGTCGCCTAATTCAGCTTTGACATACTCGGTGAACTGTCTGCGGTGAGAGTCGTTAGTTGCGTTCAGAGAGTGCTCGGGATCGGGCCAACTCGGGTCTCTTTGCAGAGCCGGGTGAATCCTGTCGTTGAATGTCCATGCCAGCCGCTGCCGATACCATGCTTGATACAACGGAACGGTCTTCAACAGGTAGCGCACGGGGTCGGGCACTTCCTTTCTGAATTGTGGGAAAGGCGCGGCCCACTGCTTTGACCTTGCGAAAACAGTCAGATGCGCGACGTCGTCAACAATTGCAGGAACGATCTGCATGGCAGTCGCACCATTGCCGACGATCGCAACCTTTTTCCCCGCCATGTCCAAATCTTCTGGCCAGTAAGCGGTGTGGAAAGCGGGGCCGTCAAAGGTTGCCAGTCCATCGATCTTCGGGACAAGCGGCGTGTTCAGAATTCCAACGCCGCTGATCAAGATGTTGGCTTCAAGAGTCTCGCGACCATTCGGTCCATGAGTTTCGACATGCCATTGCTTTTTTTCCTTATCCCAAGTTGCGCGCTCGACCTTGGTCTCGAACATCGTTTGGCGTGGAATGTTGAAGTCTTCGGCCACCCTCCTGAAATAGTCAAAAAGCTCATCGCGGAGCGCGAAGTAATGCTCCCAGTCGTTTGGAGCAAATGAGAATGAGTAGAGGTGATTGGGAGTATCTACTCCGCAGCCTGGGTATTGATTCTCAAACCAAGTCCCTCCGACTGAAGGGTTCTTTTCAATAATTGTGTAAGGAATCCCTGCCGCTTGAAAGCGGACAGCAGCGCAGATTCCAGATACCCCAGCACCAACGATTATGGCCTTGAAGCCTTGAGGGATTTTTATCGGCTTCAACTCGCGAGCATATGGTTCAAGACCGAGGCCGGCAGCGATATTCTCGCCGTAGTCTTCAGGGACAGGTTCATCCATTGCAGTTTCAAGCATCTGAACCAAGAGCTTCGGATCTGGCTTTGCGATCGCAAGTGGTTTGCCTTCTGACCACTCCAAAATTGCTCGCAGAGCGGCCCCACGAATCTCGTCCTGTATGGTCACTGGGAGGCTGCCAGTATCATTGTCTTCGAGGCCCCGCGCACGACGCGGTTTGTAGGGCTCTTGCAGCCAACCCAAGTCGCCGGTCATCTGCACAAGAAGCATAAGCAGCGTGGGAATATTAGCTATTTCAACGGCTTCCGCGAGGAGTTCTTGATCAATCGCTACCGGTTTGGCCTCAGTTTTTGAGTCCATGTCTTCCTCTCTTTCGCCTTCTTTGAGTGCCCTGGAACCTTTGCTTCACAGCCCTTGACCAGGTGCGACATTATGTCTAGCGTAACTAAAACGATCATTTAAGTCGATAGGTTTAGACAAGCGATTAAACCTGTCAACCCGTGATCGAAAGCGACCATCGAAGGCCGCCATGGGAGGATATGCGCGTGGAAACTGCGCTTGATACAAGCCGCGTTGAGGGCGGAATAGGAGGCTATTGTGCCCCCGGGTTCGAACTGGTCGCAGACGTCTTCAAAAGGAATTTCGAGGAGCGCGGCGAGCTCGGTGCGTCGGTATCTGTTGAGGTCGGCGGGCAGCGAGTTGTGGATCTCTGGGGTGGTCGACAGACGCCGGGTGGACCGTCATGGTCCTCCGATACGATACACATACTTTTTTCCTGCACGAAGGCAGCAACGGCGCTCGTGCTGCATATTCTGGAAAATGACGGCCTTCTTGATCTGGATTCGCCCCTAAGCGCTTTGTGGCCAGAGCTCCTTGCGGCTGGTGATCGCGCCACGGTCAGGATGATACTTGACCACAGTATCGGGCTGCCTGCCGTAACCGTGCCTGCCCCATCGAACGCGCTGATCGATCCTGATTGGATGCGGAAAGCGCTCGAGCAGCAAGAACCATTTTGGGAACCTGGATCGAGGGTGGGTTACCACGCTTTGACTTTTGGTTTTCTGGCAAGCGAAGTCGTGCGCCGAGTGACCGGAGCGTCGCTGGGGCAGGTTTTCAAAGAGCGTGTGGCCAAGGCCCTTGGCATCGACTTTCATATTGGGCTTTCGGAAGAACATGAGCCTCGCGTGGCTCCAATAGAGGTTTGGCGGCCTGGTTCAAATGACTCCGAGACGGCCTTTATGAAAGCCGCAAAGCAAAAGGGAACGATAGCGAACTTATTCGTTTTCAATTCCGGCGATTGGGCTGTTCGTGGCCTGAATACACGGTCCGGTCGCGTGGCCGAAATTGGTGCAGCAAACGGAATTGGCAATGCAAGGGCTCTTGCCAGACTGTTTGGAGCACTCGCAAACGGCGGCGATGAACTGGGGCTGAACCCGTCGAAAGTCGCGTCGTTTTCGGTGGCGTCGAGCGCCACGAACAGGGACGCAACTCTTCAGATACCAACTCGGTTCGGACCGGGTTTTATGCTCGGAATGGACAACCGTCATGAGAACCGTGGTGGCGAAAGCCTAATCATTGGAAGGAATGCCTTCGGCCACGTTGGAGCGGGAGGTTCCGTGGGCTTCGCAGATCCCGAGGCACAACTCGGTTTCGCCTACACGATGAACAGGCAAGGACCGGGCCTACTACTCAATTCGCGGGGGCAGTCGCTGGTCGACGCGACCTACCGTACACTCGGGTATCGCAGCACATCATCCGGATTCTGGATGAATTAAACCGGCGATTTTCGCCAAACTCAGGGAGGAAGAAATGAAACTGAATAACTTGTTTTCCGCAATTGGCGGTGCAGCCCTACTTTCGGCGGTTGCGACTTCAGGGACAGCACGAGAACTAACTTTCGCGATTGGGCATCCGCCGGGAAGTTACTTGATCGCTGGTGGCGAAGCTTTCTCAGAAGTTTTGGCAGAGGAAACGAATGGCGAACTGACCGCAAAGGTTTTTCCGATGTCGCTTCTAAGCATGGCTGAGACTTCTGCTGGCCTGCGCGAGGGCTTGGCGGATATCGGCGCAGTTATGTCGACATACTTTGCGGCCGAATATCCGCACACGAACATGATCCTCGATGCGTCGATGTTGCTCAACACTATGGGTGACGAGGCGAAGTCAGTTGCAGGGCTGGCATATTCTGCTGCGATGGCTGAGTTCATTCTGACCAAGTGTCCAGAATGCAATCAGGAGTTCGCAGCTCAAAACCAAGTTTATACAGGCGCGGCAGGAACGCCAGGATACGCGCTTAACTGCACCAAGCCCGTTGTGACTATGGAAGACCTGCAAGGAGCAAGGCTGCGGATAGGCGGGGCAAACTGGGCGCGTTGGTCGAATGCCGTAGGGGCAACACCAGTAACAATGTCCGGCAATGAAATGCTTGAGGCGCTGGCACAAGGCGTTCTGGACTGCATTATTCTTTCTGTTCCTGATGTGCAGAACTTTGGAATGGGCGAGTCCGTCAAGCACATTACCCTAGGGGCACCTGGCGGTGTCTACGTCGCATCATTGTCCAATATGAACCGAAATACTTGGATGGAGCTTTCTGCGACCGAAAGAACAGCGGTCATGAAAGCAGCTGCCAAGGCCGCTGCGGTAAGCTCTTGGGCTTACCAATCGGGACACGAGGCTGTGCTCGAGAAAGTCAAAGCTGCCGGTGTTGAAGTGCACGAGGCGGATGCCGCCGTGCAAGAAAAGACGGCAGAATTTGTCGAGGTTGACAAGGAAGCGCTGATTTCTCTCTATGCCGAGAAGGGCGTGAGCCGAGGGTCGGAAATGATCGCAGAGTTTTCCAATATTCTCGAGAAATGGGTTAACTTGACGCAAAATGTTTCGGATGCAGATGCGCTTTCCGAGCTCTACTGGGATGAACTGTATTCCAAGATCGACGTAGAAGCGCACGGTAGCTGAGTTCTGCAGGGCAGAGCAGGTGATGCTCTGCCCTGTGTTCTTTCAAGAAATGGGGAAGCCAATGGAAAGGTTCGATCGCATTGTCGGTTGGCTAGTCTGGTCATCTGCGTTGATCGGAGGGTTCGGGGTAGCCAGCATGATGGCGCATGTCACGTTGGACGTTGTCTTCCGCTATGCACTGAACAGACCGCTCCCGGGAACCTTAACCATGGTGACCTACTACTACATGATCCTTGTGGCTTTTGTGCCGTTGGGGTTTGTCGAAAGACAGCGTGCGCACATTTCGGTCGAAGTCTTTACTGCCTTAATGCCCCCGAGAATCGCCAAAGTGCTCGGCGTCATCACATCGATCTTGACCATGGCAGTGATGATATTGCTCGCTTGGCGTGGAGCAGACGCTGCTTTGAAGGCTATGCGGCTTGGCGCTGCCCAAGTTCAAGGTGACAGCGAAATACTTGTTTGGCCGGCATACTTTGCAATCCCGCTTGGTGCTGGGCTTATGACTTTTGTCCTTTTCTGGCGTCTTCTGCGTTGGGTAGCCGGTCAGGAGCAACTTTCATGAGTGGAATTGAGATAGGGCTTGTCGCACTCGCTGCACTCTTCATTCTCATTGCTATCCGGATGCCTATCGGACCTGCGCTGATTGGTGTTTCATTCTGCGGCCTGTGGGCCTTGATGGGATGGCGTGTCGCCTGGGGTTCTTTGGGCGTTATTCCGTATCAATTCTCGGCAAGCTGGATACTGTCTTCAGTCCCAATGTTCTTGCTGCTTGGGTTCATAGCTTTCCATACAGGTCTGACACAGGGTTTGTTCAAAGCCGCCCGTCTTTGGCTATCTGCATTGCCTGGAGGGCTCGCGATCGCAGCGGTCTTCGGAGCTTCGGGTTTTGCGGCAGTCTCTGGATCTTCAGTTGCATGTTCGGCGACCATGGGGCGCATCGCCATTCCTGAAATGCTCAAGGCGAAATACCATCCCGAGCTTGCAACGGGCACACTCGCCGCAGCGGGAACGATCGGCGCGCTGATACCTCCCTCAATCATTCTAATTCTCTACGGGATTGTTGCCCAAGAGCCTGTTGGGGGACTGTTTTTGGGGGGGATTGCGGCAGGCCTCCTGACGGCGTTGGGGTATATCCTCGTGATCTTGCTGCGTGTCTGGAGAAACCCGGAACTAGCACCGTCAATCACAGAGCCTGTTACATCGCGTGAAAGGCTGCAGGCGCTGGGAGAAACCTGGCCGGTTATCCTTCTCGCAATGGGTATCTTCGGTGGGCTCTTTTCCGGTGTTTTCACCCCCACTGAGGCTGGAGCTATTGGCGCGGCATTGGCGACACTCATCGCCGCATTCAAGCGCACACTAACATGGCAAGCATTCTTCAACGCGATCACTGAAACAGTTCAAACGACAGCAGCCCTCATTGTAATCGGAATTGGGGCAAGTCTGCTGACGCGCTTTCTTGCACTCTCGGGAACTGGCGACTTTCTAACAGACGCAATTCTCGGGCTTGAAGCAGGCCCGACCACGATCATCCTGGGCGTTATCTTGCTCTATCTTCTACTCGGCATGTTTCTCGAGCCAATTGGTGCGATGTTGCTGACGCTCCCGATTGTTCTGCCGCTGGTCGATGGTGCTGGCTTTAGTCTTCTCTGGTTTGGGATCATCCTTACAAAGCTTCTCGAAATAGGAATGATCACGCCGCCGATCGGTATGAACGTTTTTGTTATCAAGGGCGTAGTTGGGCAGCTTGTCTCAACCTCGGCGATTTTCCGAGGGATATTTTGGTTTCTACTAATGGATTTCGTTGTGGTTTTTGTGCTCGTGGTCTGGCCCGAGATCATTCTTTTTCTTCCGACTGCAGTCGGATAAAAACAACGAAAGCAAGGAAAGACGCATGTGTCCAACAAGCGCTGCGGCGAAAGAACCTAACACCCGGGACGAGTTGACCCGCGACAAGATCAAAGCTGCGGCGCAACGTCTGTTCGCTACTCACGGAATAGACGGCGTATCGGTTAGAGACATAGTAAAAGCAGCAGGCGCAAAAAACGGAGCCTCGCTTCACTACTACTTCGGGTCCAAGGATGGGTTGATCTCAGAGCTGGTTGCCGATGGAGCTCGACGCAGTGAAGGAGGTCGGCAACGCGCACTGCAAGAGCTGGATGCCAATGGTGGACCTAAGAGCGCCTCTGATATCGTTCGCCTACTTGTCGAAGTCGAGATCGGCAAACATCGCGAAGCCGACGAGGCTGACCCAATTGGTTTGGGCCACATGCGCTTTATTGTTGCTCTGCAAATCAATCACCGGCGCATCATGCAGAGCGTTCTCGATGGAGAGCAGAACACTGCATATCTAAAATGCCTGGCGCACCTGCGTAGGTTCATGCCAGAGCTTCCGGCCGAAGTCGTAAACCAGAGACTGATATTTATGTATATCATGTTGACGACGACGCTTGCTGCTCGAGAAGCAGCTTTTGAAAATGATCCCACTGGTGGAAAGCTCTGGTCATCGCCGCATGCACTAGAGAATCTAATTGCTTCGATCACGGGTATCTTGGAAGCGCCATACCCCGCTTAAAGGCTCCTAAACCCTTTGTGTGGCGGTTCTGGAGTGCCGCTGGCCGCAAACGTCATTCGCCACGACCGCTTCGAGCACGACACTGTTTCTTGCCAAGTGGCTGACGCTTGCCTTCCTGATCGAGAGCCAGATGAACGGACATTCGTGCGACCCATAGAACCCGGCAAGGTGGGCTGGGAGCGAGTATTCGATGCGACCACAAAATCCCAACAGCATGTGAGCGAATGGCGAAGATTCTGGGCTGCGCTAGGACTGCACGTAGAAAGACTTTCCGACAATCACCCATCGTTCGTCGTCGTCAATCATCGAGAGGTGGTCAATGAACCACAAGCCCGCGTAGCGACCAGCGACACAGACCGTGGCGATATCCCCGTCGAGTCTTACAGAGGCGACACGACATTCTTCATGACCGTGCTGACCGACAAGGCTTTCAGTTTCTTCGATGAAGCTTTCCAGGTCTTGCCAAAGAAAATGTCCCTCGTAATGCCCGACTATAGCGGCCCGGTGATCGAACAGGTTGCGCAAGGATTCAGCATCACCGGCAACCATAGCCCGGTAGTAGCGTTCTGCGGTTTTCGTGGCCGCAAGACACGGGTCGGAACTGCTGTTCACCATAGCTATACCTCCCTTCACAAAGGTCTCATGAAGCGCCGAGCATGTCGATAAAGATCATTTGGACGGCTGCCTATTGGGACGGCTTAGGCCATTACGACATGCGGGCTGCGTCCGCTGACCGCACGCCGGCGCTGATATCGCATTTCGGCGAGTGATCAGATTTCCGCCCGATAATTCAGCAAACGCTACTCATATCGACTAGTCTGCTGGCAAACGAGAGCTTTGCAGTCGCAGGCTGCAGAAAAGTCACCCGGTTTTCTTGTGGCATTTCTCCACGTCCCTAGATGCGCAGTATCGGTCGCTGGCACGTTCGTTGAGTTTGATCATTTCTTCGCTAGCTGCCCGACGGTTTTCAAAGTTAGGGGCCATCCTCCTCCCGGCTCCCTAGCCATACTACGGCCGGCTTGCTGCTTTCCTTCCTGGCAAGCCGGCCTTTTTCAAGAAGCACTTCGATAGCTTAACTCCTGAAGTGGCGTCTCTCTGGCGTTGTGAAAACGCATATGCGAACACTTCAAGCTCAGGGAAAATCATAATCCGCGTGTCGGGGGTTCAAGTCCCTCCTCCGCTACCATTTCTTCCTTGCACAAATCCGCGTGGCTTCTGGCTTAGAGCGGCCTTAGAAGCAGCTATTATTGCGCCTTTGCCCAAGCCTCTGTTCGCTGTGATTGGATGTAACGCCTGCCAAGCGGGTGGAGCGCGCGTTCGCCTCTGTCAGCCAAACGTCTGCTTCAAGCAGAAAGGCATTATTGTCGGGCTTTGGTTTTTGCCGTAAAAAGCGAAAATCCGAGAAAAGGGGCCGAGACGCACGAGAACGGACAGTATGACACGGGCAATCATGGGATACATGAAAGGGCTGCTGATCCTCGCTCTGGCGGTTGGTACGCTCCTGTCTGCGAACTCTCGTTCGGTCACCCATGACTTCACCGAACTGGCGAAGATCGTCGCCGAGCATCATGCCGAGGTCGAAGAGCATGGTCATGCTCATGAAGACATCGTCGATCTAATGCACGCCCATCATGGCCACAGCCATGAGGTCGCGGACCACGACCACAACATCGCGTTTCTTCCGCCCCGTGAACCTGCGGAGTCTGTTATGCCGACCAGCACAGGCTGGACGCTGGTAAACAGTGTCATGCCTGACAGGCGGGACTACGGGCTGGATCGTCCGCCACGTGTATGAGGTCGCGCCCTAGGGCGCTGTCACCCCACACACTCATTTAGCGGAATATCCAAAATGACACGCACTCGATCTTATCGGTTGGGTAAGCAGCCGCATCCGATGCGACAGCTCCTGACCGTTCTCACCCCCGTCGCACTGACGCTCATGGCCTTTGCGACCTCGGCTTATGCCCATGACGTTACACCCGGTGACGCGGGCTATATCCAGGAAATCTGGGGGGTTCACATCATCCCCTTCATCTACCTAGGCGCAAAGCACATGATAACGGGGTACGACCACATCCTGTTCCTGCTGGGCGTAGTCTTCTTCCTCTATCACATGAAAGACGTGGCGATTTACGTCAGCCTGTTTGCGCTTGGTCACTCGGTCACCATGCTCTTGGGGGTTTGGTTCGGCTGGGGGATCAACGCTTATATCATCGATGCCATCATCGGCCTGTCGGTTGTCTACAAGGCTCTCGACAATCTCGGGGCCTTCAAGAAATGGCTGGGTTTCCAGCCCAATACGAAGTGGGCAACGCTGATATTCGGCCTCTTCCACGGGACCGGCCTTGCCACGAAGATCCTCGAATACGAGATCGCGGAAGACGGGCTTCTGGCCAATCTTCTGTCGTTCAATGTGGGCGTCGAGGTGGGGCAACTCCTCGCGTTGTTCGTCATCCTCATCGTCATGGGATACTGGCGCCGCAGCCCGAATTTCATGCAACAGGCCACCTACGCCAACTGGGTCATGGTCGTCCTCGGTATCATGCTGACCTACGTTCAGGTCGCAGGATACATGGCCAGCACATAAGGAGTTGAGACATGCATAATGCACCGAAACCGAAGCTCGAAGACCTGCCGACCAAAGCGCAACTTCGTCGGTCGTCCATAATCGCAGGCATCGGCGCCATGGCCATTGGCATCATGGTCTATATGCCCGCGGAACTTGGACATGACCCTACCGGCGTTGGCAGCATACTTGGCCTGACCGAGATGGGTGAGATCAAGCAACAGCTTGCCGCCGAGGCCGCCGCTGACGAAGAGATGCACGGCGGCGATGAGTCCTCCTCGCTGATGGACGATATCCTCGGCCTGTTCGTCGGCGCAGCATACGCGCAAGAGGCATGGCAGGACGAGATCAACTTCACGCTCGCGCCAGGTGAATACATCGAGATCAAGGCGACGATGGAGGAGGGCGCGACCCTGCTCTATGCGTGGACGTCCACCGGGGGTCGGGTCAACTTCGATCTTCACGCGCACGCGGGCGATCAGAACGTGACTTACGAAAAGGGTCGCGGTCAGACCGAGGGAGAAGGCAGCTTCGAGACACCGTTCGCAGGTGATCACGGCTGGTTCTGGCGCAACCGGGACGATGAAGCCGTAACAGTCACGCTGCAATTGCGTGGCGACTATAGCGAGATCGTTCGTAGCCAATGACATAGAAACCCGGCCACCTGCGTCGCGATTTGCGGGTGGCCGAACCCCACTGGCGTTAACGAAGCCGACATTCATTGCGGTTCAGAAAATCGGTGGAACGGGCTTTAACTAGCCATTCGCTGCTTAACGATCGAAGGTCCGCTATAGCCCAAGGCTACCTCTTGGCCATAAAGGCTAAAATATTGATTTGGAAAAATATTCTGTATCGAAATTGATACCGAATACTTTCTTGAATGCGCGCATTCCTCCCGCCATTTGTTTTACCAGCGGAACGCGGAGGACACGATGCAGTCAGAACAAAGAGATATTGGGGATATTGTCCACGAACGCTGGTTGGATTTCACTCAAACACTGGGTGAGGATGGTGTCTTCGAGGATGATATTATCGCCTCGATGCGCTTTATGGCCGAGATCTGCAACACGCATTTTGGCGATCAAGCCACAGCAAAGGGATTTACGCAGATTGTCCGTGGCGCCTTCCCTTACCGCAAAGAGGCCGAGAACTGGGAACAGATACTGGATCAGGAATTCGGCTGCATCTTCTCGGACTCAGCAATTGGGCAGGCGAGTTCAAAGGCTCTGTATTGAGAGTGCGAGCACGATGCAAAGAAGCGCAACGTATATCGTGCCGGGATATTGCCATAGCAAAGCTACGAAAGATCTCATTATTTCTGGCCTTTTCAGTGCTTCTACGAACACCTCTAAGAAGAACTTAGGGAAGGCTGTTGACCGGCTTGCGGCATTTTTCTGGCAGCTTGATTTTCGACAGACTTTTGGCCCGAACGTGTCCTTTCAAAAATCTTGAATGGTGCATCACGGTGCTCTTGCCATAGAGCCGGCGCCTTCCCCCGTGGCTGCCGCATGGGCCATGGCAAAGCGGCTCGAGCCAGCAATGCACGCCTCTACGGACATCGATCTAGAATAGGATCAAGGCCCCCATCTGCGGATACCGAAATCAATGCGATCTCATGTCTGTCTATTCCAGATTCTTGTGGCGAAAATCATGTTGGTCTGGCGGTATCTGCTTTCAGTGTGGGGTAGGCAAACACCCGCGCGCGATGCGGGCATGCTCATTTTTGATCGCCAATGTCGGTTTGACATGCCTCAATGCCTGGATCCTGCGATCGCCTATACATCGATGATGTCCTCGTTCAATCTCGTCGGCCCAACGCGCAAAAACGATCTAACCGATATGCTGCGAATACTTGCCACATTCTTTTGCCTGATGATCGCGTCAGTTGGTCAGGCCAACAATCAACCGGTCGAGACGCCCTTGCATATGGCGGCACTTCTCGGCGACCTGTCAGCGGTCGAGAAGCATATCGAAGCAGGAACTGACCTGGATCAGCGCGACGACTTCGGATCAACGCCTTTGATCATAGCCGCAGTTTTTGGAAAGGTTGAGGTGGTGGCGGCTTTGCTGGCCGCAGGTGCCGACCCGACCATTCGAGATGACCAGGGCTCAAACCCGTTGCACATCGCGGCTTTTCTCGGACGTGTGGGGGTTGTCGAAGCGTTGCTTGATGCCGGGGCGGACCGGTATGCCCGAAGCGCCAGTGGCGCGATGGCCTATGACTATGCCGCGGCGCCCTTGACCGAAGAAAACGTGATCTTCGATCAGCTTCGCGCCGGATTGGGACCGTTGGGGTTTTGGCTGGATGATGCCGAGGCGGCCGCTGCCAAGCCGGCTATCGCGCAAATGCTGCGGCCCGCTGCCGGCGATCTTCGGGATATCGACTTCACGCCGGTGAAACGCGACGATTTCGAGGTCTCGACGCCTGAGGCAGAGGGGCTCGACCCTGTGCTCGTTGCCGAGCTGTATCGCGATGCGCAGGCGCTGCCGAGGCTCTACAGCGTCCTGGTTATCAAGAACGGCAAGCTGGTGGCCGAGAAATATTTCAACGATGGCGCGATCGACTCGCCCACGTTGATCCAGTCGGCGGCAAAATCCATCTTTTCGGCCTTCGTCGGGTTGGCCCATCGTGAAGGCTGCCTGCCCGATCTGGACGCGAGGGTCATGGATTTCTTCCCCGACATTGCCGATCAGGTTTCTGACCGCCGTAAGTCCGAGATAACGATCCGGCAGTTGTTGCAGATGCGCAGCGGATTTCCGTGGGAAGAAACCGATCCGAAGTTTTGGCAACTGCTGCTTGAGGGCGATCACCTGGCCCCATTGCGGGAGCTGCCGCTGGTGGCCGATCCGGGGACGGCGTTCAATTACTCCAACTTCTCGACAGATCTGCTGGGCGTCATCGTTTCAAGAGCCTGTTCAGTGGACCTGTCGGAGTTCGCCTCCGAACAATTCCTGCGGCCACTGAATATCCAGTTCGGCGATTGGATACGCGGCAAAGACTACCATTATCCAATCATTCACCTGACACCGAGGACTGCGGCCAGGATTGCCCAACTCTACCTTGAGCGCGGCACCTTCGAGGGCAAGCAAGTGCTGCCTAAGGATTGGGTGGCAAGCTCTCTTGCCGATTACTCGGACGACGCTTGGGTGACGACCGAACGGCTCGACCATGCCGGGCGCTATCTTGGGGACCTCGGCTATGGCTACCAATGGTGGCAAGCTTCCGTCGGTGGCCGTCGGATAAATTTCGCCTGGGGTCATGGCGGGCAGTTCTATGGGCTGGTCCATGATCTGAACATGGTTGTGATCGTCACGGCTTACCCCGCCTGGCAGGAGCATGGCAGCGAGAATTGGACGCACGAACGGGCGCATCTGAACCTTGCCGGAAAGTTCATCTCGTTGCTGCCATAGAAGTTCAGAAGAAAGGATGCGCGCCAGGGCCGCTGAGGGGCTCACAGGGCGCGTTTTGGGCGGCTCTTGCTGCATACGCGCAAAAGCTTCAGTGCGCCCCTGGCGGGCCCCCTGACCTGGCATTGCGTCGATTTCGAAGCACGCCTTATCCACATCAACAAACGCGCGGATCGGTTTAACGAGATCGGCAAGCCCAAGAGCCGCACGGGGCGGCGCAGCATCCCGATGGCGCCAATGGTTCATGACACGCTGCAGGCCTGGCGCGAGGACTGTCCCAAAGGCGAACTGGACCTTGTCTTCCCGAACGGCACGCGCAACGTCGAGGACCACTCGAACATCCATAACCGGGTTCTCGTGCCTTTGCTGCTTGAGAACGGGATCGTGGACGAAGAGGGAAAGCCGAAGTTCAGCTTCCATGCTCTGCGCCACGCTGCGGCGTCTCTGTTCATCGAGCAGAACTGGCCGCCCAAGAAGATCCAGGCCCTGATGGGGCATTCCTCGATCAACATGACGATGGATGTTTACGGCCATCTCTTCGAGAGCCCGGAAGAAGACGTCGCTCTGTTTGCCAAGCTTGAGGAAGACCTGCTGGCCGCGTGAGGTTTCTTGCCATGAACCATCAGCACATAGGAATTGTGTGGTTCGGCAAATCAAGCCTTTGGCTGGCGCCTATGCCTGTTCTTCCGCCAACTCTGAATTAGAGGCTTTTTGCTTGCTTCGGATGCGGTGTCATCCACCGGCTACCAATGCTCAACTCGATCGACTTGAATATCAGCCAGAGCCAAGCTTTTTCCGCACCTGCTTCACAAAAAAGCCCCAAACAACTCGAAATCCTCAAAAATGTGGGCGGGGTCATTACGGCAATTCAAGTTTGGGCGCAAAGCGCGCGCACTTGATCAGAATGGCGGAGAAAAAATGAAGACCTTGGTCGTTGATGACAATTCCCTGTTTCGAGAACTCGTTGGCAGCATGCTTGCTGCACTTGGATACAGTGATGTTAGCTTCGCGGTCAGTGCTGAGGATGCACTCGCACAAATTGACAGAGAAGAACGACCCTTCGATTGCTTTCTTCTCGACATCCAAATGCCGGGAATGGACGGGATCGAACTTTGCCGGCTTATCCGCAAACGGGAGATCTACCGGCACACACCCGTCATGATGCTTACTGGGATGACCGAAAAGCATTATATCGACCGGGCTTTTGATGCAGGTGCAAACGACTACATAACCAAGCCATTCGCGCGGCTTGAGGTAAAAGCGCGGATGCGCAACATCGAAGTGCTTTTGTCCGAACGCAAAAGTAGTGTTGAAGGATCTTCGAAGCTGTCGGCGGTCGCAAGGAATGTTGCTACTGCGGTTAGGTTTGAAGACGCGGTCCTTCTGCATGACGCACCGTGGATTTTACCGTTTTCCAGCATGGAGAATTACCTGTTGCGGCTGGGAAACATGCGTTTGATCAATACCGTTGCCTACGGCGTTCACATTGAGAATGCGCGCGAAATTCATGCTCAGGTCAGTGGCTATGAGTTCGTCGACATTTTGACAGATGTGTCGCGGTCAATTCGTGATGCATTCGGTTCTTTGCCGAGTTTTGTAACCTACGCTGGCTACGGCGATTTTTGTGTTCTTGTGCGGAAGTCGGAATACGTTGACAGACCATTGACACAATTTCAGATCAACTCTTCGTTGCAACGCAATGCCAAGGTAGCGGAAGGGCAACCCCGTGTTCGGCTGGGTGTGGCGAACACGGGAAGTTTGTTGCCCCTAAGAGACCCGACCGAATTGCTTCATGGGGCGATCACGAAAGCACGTCGCGGTATTTACCGTGAGTTTGAAGGGTTCAGGCCCTGGCAAACGAAATTCCAGAACTCAAAATGCTATGCGGGATAAACTCGAAACGGTCATGTTCGTTGAGGATGACCCGGACATGTTCCCGCTAATCGAATTGTCTTTGTCCCAGTTGGGTGGGCTTAAGGCATTCGGCTTCATGTCCGGAGCCGAAGCGATAGAGGCAGCCGCTGAGATCAACCCACAGTTCATACTCCTCGATGTGATGATGCCAGTAATGGATGGCCCAACAACTCTTGCAAAACTGCGTGAAATTAGAGGGTTTGAGGGAAAGCCTGCAGCCTTTCTTACCGCGAAAGTGAACCCAGCAGACGTGGAATATCTCCGTTCGCTTGATGTTGTGAAAGTCTTTTCAAAACCCTTCGATCCTGTTTCACTACCGAAGGAAATTCGTAGGCTCTGGGCGGAATTCCACCAAGGCGGCTACTGACTTTGAGCTACTCCGGCATAGTGGCCAGATTTGACTTGTTGCGAATGGCTGGCCACCGGTCGATCCAGACAATGCTTTGCAGCCTAATCCTTTATGCAAGAATCCGAACTGGTGATTATGGTGGCTACCTGATTGGGAAAACCATGGTGTCCTTCACTGTGCCATAGGCAAAGCTCGTATCGATCGAGCCTATCCCACCAACGCGGTGCAGGCGGACCCGGATGAACTCTTCATAGGCGTCAAGCGACTCGACCACGACACGAAGCTGGTAGTCGGTCTGACCCGTCATGACATGACATTCCAGAACCTCTTCCATGCGTGCGACTTCCCGCTCGAACGTCTGGACGGTGGTTTCGTCATGGCGCTCAAGCCTAATTCGAACGAAGGCAGTGATGGCCAGGCCGTAGGCTTTCGGATCGACCCGGGCGGAATAGCCAAGGATGACGCCTGCCTTCTCTAGGTTGCGTAGCCGGCGCAGGCAGGGCGAAGGCGAAAGGTTCACCGCTTCGGCCAGGTCCTGGTTCGACATACGCCCCTCGCGTTGCAAGGTGCGTATGATCTGGCGGTCTTTCTCGTCCATTTCGGGGCCCGTAGTGGCAGAATCTGCCAAGTTAGTCCTCCATATTGGTAAAGAACGCAAGTTCAGGAAAGATTGGCTGTTCTAAATTGCCTCAAAAGAGGAGATTTTTCATGCCCAAGACCCCTGGTTTCGCCACGCGCGCCATCCATCTCGGTTACGATCCAATGGATCACGATGGGGCGCTGACACCGCCCTTGCACCTGACTTCGACCTTTGCATTCGAGACCGCGGAGGCTGGGGGTGAGGTTTTTTCCGGTGAGCGGGAGGGGCATGTCTATTCGCGTATCTCCAACCCTACGCTGGATCTTCTGGAGCGCCGTATCGCTTCTCTGGAAGGCGCCGAGGCCGGTCTCGCGCTGGCGTCGGGAATGGGGGCGATCACGTCCGTTCTCTGGACGCTGCTGTCGCCCGGAGATGAGGTTATCGTCGACAAGACGCTTTATGGCTGCACCTTTGCTTTCATGCACCATGGCTTACGCAAGTTCGGGATCACCATCACCCATGTCGACCTGACCGATCCGGCCAACCTTTCGGCGGCCATGAGTGATAGAACCCGAGTTGTCTTTTTCGAAACGCCCGCCAACCCTAATATGCGCCTCGTGGACATCGAGGCCGTTGCGACCATCGCGCATGCCGGGAATGCGATTGTCGTGGTCGACAACACCTACGCCACCCCATACTTGACCCGGCCGATAGCGCTCGGTGCCGACCTCGTTGTCCATTCGGCGACCAAGTATCTGGGTGGACATGGTGACCTCGTGGCAGGTGTTGTGGTTGGTCGTGCCGAGGTTATCTCGGAAATCAGGCTCGTTGGCATGAAGGACATGACCGGTTCGGTCATGGCGCCCTTCAACGCGATGTTGCTCCTGCGTGGCCTGAAAACACTTGCGTTGCGGATGGAAAGGCACTGTGCATCTGCCCGGATCGTCGCAGAATGGCTCGAAGGCCACCCGCAGGTCGCGGCGGTTCACTATCCTGGTCTGGAGAGCTTCGGTCAGCACGCCCTGGCAAAACGACAGATGGCTTTGCCAGGCGCGATGATCGCTTTCGAATTGAAGGGAGGGCTGGAGGACGGACGGCGCATGATGAACGGGTTGCGACTGATCGCGCGCGCTGTGTCATTGGGTGACGCCGAAACCTTGATACAGCATCCTGCATCGATGACGCATTCCACCTATACTCCCGAAGAGCGGGCTGAACATGGGATATCGGACGGGTTGATCCGTTTGTCGGTCGGGCTTGAGGACGTGTCCGACATCCTAGACGATCTGGACGGTGCGCTTTCGCCCGCGCGAACATTGCGCCGTGCATAATTCTGGAGACGAACCAATGCTGGCCAACGGAAAGCACCTCAAAACCATCGAGCAACGGCTTCTCTGGCTGTCGCATTGGATGATCCACAATGCCAACCACATTCGGCCCAAGGTTGATGGGATCAAGATCGGAGGGCATCAGGCGTCGTCTGCCTCGATGGTGTCGATCATGACGGCACTTTATTTTTCGGCGCTTAGGCCCGAAGACCGGGTGGCTGTCAAACCCCATGCGTCGCCGATTTTTCACGCGATGCAATACCTGATGGGCAATCTCGACCGTCCGCGGATGGAGGCGTTTCGCGGCCTCGGTGGTGTGCAAAGTTACCCCAGCCGCACGAAGGACGTGGATGATGTAGACTTTTCCACGGGCTCGGTTGGTCTGGGCGTGGCGATTACGTCCTTTGCCTCTTTGGTTCAGGATTACGTCGCGGCGAAACCCTGGGGTTCTGACCTGCCACTTGGGCGGATGGTGGCCCTAGTGGGTGACGCGGAGCTGGATGAAGGCAACATCTATGAGGCACTGCAGGAGGGCTGGAAAAACGACCTCCGAAATTGCTGGTGGATCATCGACTACAACCGCCAGTCTCTCGACGGAATTGTGCGCGAGGGTCTGTTCGGGCGTGTCGAAAAGATATTCGACGCCTTCGGCTGGGATGTCGTTCGGGTCAAATACGGGGCACTGCAACGTGCGGCATTCGAAGAACCCGGGGGCGAAAGGCTGCGTGATTGGATCGATCACTGCCCGAACGCGGAATACGCGGCTCTTACCTACATGGGAGGTGCGGTCTGGCGCAAACGCCTGATGGACGACTTGGGCGATCAAGGGGACGTCACCGCACTGATCGAGCGTCGCTCGGATGCTGAGCTTGCCGCATTGATGGAAAATCTCGGAGGCAACTGCGTCGAGACGATGGCCGAAGTCTTCGCAAGCATCGATCACGACCGTCCGACGTGCTTCCTTGCCTATACGATCAAGGGCTGGGGGACGCCGATCGCCGGCCACAAGGACAACCACGGCGGGCTGATGACAAAGGCCCAGATGGCGGAATGGCAAAAGCACATGAGTGTGCCGGAAGGCATGGAATGGGAGCCATTCGCCGCGGTTGAAGATGTCGAAGGGCTGCGCGCTTTCCTGGACGAGGCGCCATTCTTTGCAAAGGGTCGCCGACGCTATTCTGACGACCGGTTGGCCGCGCCGTCGATTTCAATCGCTACTGATCGTGAGATTTCGACACAGGCAGCTTTCGGAAAGATCCTCGATGATCTGGCCAAAGGCGACAGCACGCTGGCAGAACGGATCGTGACCACCTCCCCGGATGTCACGGGCACCACCTCTTTGGGCCCCTGGGTGAACCGGCGCAAGCTCTTCTCCCGGTCCGAAATGGCGGATGCCTTTATCGAACACCGGATTCCCTCGACCGCGAAGTGGGAGTTTACGCCGGAGGGCCAGCATATCGAACTCGGCATTGCGGAGATGAACCTGTTTCTGTTGCTGGGGGCCGCCGGGCTTTCGCACAGTCTTTTTGGCAAGCGGTTGATACCGATCGGAACGGTATATGACCCATTCGTGCATCGCGGGCTCGATGCGTTGAATTATGCTTGCTACCAGGATGCCCGGTTCATGATTTTGGGAACGCCGTCGGGCGTGACACTGGCGCCCGAGGGAGGTGCGCATCAATCCATTGGCACGCCTCTGACAGGAATGGCGCAGGATGGGCTGGCGAGTTTTGAACCCGCCTTTGCCGACGAACTGGCCGTGATCATGGAGTGGGCTTTCGACTATCTCCAGCGTGATGGCGAGGGCGATCCGGACGAAAGGACTTGGCTCAGGGACGAAACCGGCGGCTCGGTCTATCTGCGTTTGACGACCAAGCCGCTGGAGCAGCCTGGCAAGCGGGCCGATGATGCGTTTCGGCAAGGGGCGATCGACGGCGCCTACTGGTTGCGCCCGCCTGGACCGAACTGTGAGGTGGTGATTGCCTATCAAGGCGCTGTCGCTGACGAGGCGATTGCCGCTGCCGGCCGTATAGGTGGCGCGCGTCGGGATGTGGGTGTTCTGGCGGTGACGTCGGCTGACCGGCTGAATGCGGGTTGGACTGCGGCTCAGCGTGAACGGGCTCGTGGCAATCCGGCTGCGGTCAGCCATATCGAACGGTTGCTGAACCCGCTTCCACCCCATTGCACGATGGTCACTGTCATAGATGGACATCCGGCAACCCTTGGCTGGCTTGGGTCGGTTGCGGGTCATCGCACGATATCCCATGGCGTCGAACATTTCGGCCAGACAGGAACGATCGGCGATCTCTATCGGCATTTCGGAATAGACGAGAACGCGATCGTTGCGTCGGTAAACGAATTGACCAGTGGTCTACGAAGCCGCTGAGTTCAGTCGATAAGGATTCGTTTGTAAAGTTAAGCTGGTTTTCCGTTGGGGCTACATGTCGTTGTGCGGGAGCATGCAATAGGACGAGCGCCGCCTTCAGAGCCGAGCGTGTCGCAATCCTGCCTGCGCGGGCTATTGCAACAGGCTATCGTGGTAAAGCGGCCAGTCGAACAGATTTATGGTCGTCTTTTTCGTATCAAAATTGCGAAAGCTGGAAGCCCGTGAAAAAGTCAGGCCTGGATGCCACGGATATCCGTATCCTAAGCGCTGTTCAGCGGTATGGGCAGCTCAGCAAGAGCAGGTTGTCCGAGATCGTGAACATTTCGGCCACGCCCTGTTGGGCGCGCTTGGATCGCTTGAAGGCGCGGGGTTTCATTCTTGGTTTCCATGCCGAGATCGCACTCAATAGGGTTTGTGATTTCAGCCAGGTCATGGTCACGGTTTCTTTGACGCATCATCGGAAAGCGGATTTCGACAGGTTCGAGGCGTGGGTCGGCCGCCGCGATGAAATCATCGAATGTGTCGCGACGGGAGGTGGGATGGATTACGTCATGAAAACGATTTGCCCGTCCTTGAGCGCTTTCCAAGATTTGATGCAGGACATGCAAGAGGCAGAGTTGGGCGTCGATCGATATATGACCTATATCGCGACCCGGGTTGTAAAATCGGCAAAGCCGAATATCGCGAAACTGGCGGGGCCCGTGCCAAGCGACCAAACAGTCTGAGACTTGGCGAAATTTCAGTCCGAACGGTCTGGTCGACGGCAATTCTTTGGACCGCTACGACTGATTTTCCAGCGCTAGAAAAGTGTCATCATAAACCGATTCCCGGCCTATCAGTCCGGTGACATTGAAGGCGCAAAATGATGCAAGCAGACGACTTCGGCTTCGGCACTCAGATCCGCAAATCCCCATACTTCGACGCGACCGTCCGGTGGGGGGCAAAGGGGTTCTCTGTCTACAACCACATGTATATCCCTCGTGACTTCGGTGATCCGGAACAGAACTTCTGGAACCTTGTGAACGATGCGATCCTGTGTGATGTCGCTGTCGAGCGGCAGGTGGAGATCACCGGGCCGGATGCCGCACGCTTTGTGCAGATGCTGACGCCGCGTGATCTTTCCAAAATGGCGGTCGGCCAGTGCAAATACATCCTCATCACGAACGCACAGGGCGGTATTCTGAACGACCCAATTCTTCTGCGCCTGGCCGAGAACCACTTCTGGATATCGCTTGCGGACAGCGACATCCTGCTCTGGGCACAGGGTGTGGCGGTGCATTCAGGAATGGATGTCACGATCAGCGAACCCGACGTATCACCGTTGCAGTTGCAGGGTCCGAAATCGGGCGAGATCATGCGCGCGCTTTTCGGGGACGAGATCATGGACCTGAAATATTACTGGCTTCGCGAACTTAACCTTGATGGCATTCCGCTAATCGTGTCGCGGACCGGTTGGTCGAGCGAGTTGGGCTATGAACTCTATTTGCGCGACAGTGCATATGGCGACGCCCTCTGGGAGCGGATCATGGCAGTCGGCATTGAATATGGGCTGAAACCTGGCCACACCTCGTCGATCCGCCGGATCGAAGGCGGCATGCTGTCCTATCACGCAGATGCCGACATCAACACCAACCCTTACGAGCTGGGTCTCGACCGACTAGTGAATGTCGACATGGAGGCAGATTTCATCGGCAAGGATGCGTTGCGCCGCATTCGCGATGAAGGTGTGGCGCGCATGCAGGTCGGTCTGATCATTGATACTGATCCGCTCAAGGGGCCAAACACCCGTTATTGGCAGATCAACCACAACGGCGACGAAATCGGCAAGGTTACTTCGGCGATCTATTCGCCCCGTCTGGAGCGCAACATCGCGCTGGCCATGGTTGCGGTCGAACATGCCCATATTGGCACGCAGGTAGAGGTCGTGCTGCCGTCTGGTCCCACAACGGCGACGGTGGTGGAACGCCCATTCTTCGACCCGAAGAAGTCGCTGGCAGCGGCATAAGGGCTTCACCATGTCCAACCTTGCCATTGACCTGCATTGGCAGCGGGGCGGAACTGTTCTGCAAGCAGGCAGTTATTCCGCGGCACATAGGGTGTCATTCAACGGCACCTTCGACATGGATGTGGACGCTGCCCCGGACTGGGGCGGCGATCCAGCCAATACCAACCCTGAACAGGCGCTGGCCTCGGCATTATCCAGCTGTCACATGATGACGTTTCTTGCCCTGGCAGCCAAGGCAGGTTGGCCCGTTGCGGGTTACTCCGATCATGCGGTGGCCCACCTTGGAAAAAACCCGCGCGGCCAGATGTCCGTGGTGCGGATCGACCTACACCCGGTGGTTCGTTTTGATCCGGGTTTTGCAGTGAGTGATGAGGCGCTGGCCCAGATGCAGGACCGGGCCCATCGCTACTGTTTCATCGCCAACACACTGGCCGACAGCGTCAAGATCAACATCTTCTGAGGAGCCGAGATGAGCGACATTCTTTTACGCGACTTGGATGCGAACGGCATCTTGCGCCTGACCCTGAACGATTCAGCAAAGCGCAATGCCTTGTCAGAGGCCATGCTGAAGGCCCTTGGGGACGCCTTTGTCCAGGCAGGGGAAGACCCGGCGGTGCGCGTAATCGTTCTGGCCGCAAATGGTCCTGCATTTTGTTCTGGACACGACTTGAAGGAGATGACCGCTGGGCGCTCAGGCGCCGATCGCGGCAGGGAATATTTCACCTGCGTGTTGACCAAGTGTTCCAGTGTTATGCAGGGTATCGTCAATTGCCCCAAGCCTGTGATCGCCGAAGTAACCGGTATTGCCACAGCGGCAGGTTGCCAACTGGTTGCCAGCTGCGACCTGGCTATTGCGGCTGATACAGCGCAGTTCAGCACACCGGGCGTCCATATCGGTCTTTTCTGTTCGACGCCGATGGTGGCTCTGTCGCGGAATGTGGCGAACAAGCACGCGATGGAAATGCTGCTTACCGGCGACATGACGTCCGCATCGCGAGCGGCCGAGATAGGCCTAGTGAATCGCTGGGTTCCGCAGGATCAACTGCGAGAAGAAGTGCTGACCGTTGCCCGCAAGATTGCGTCGAAATCCTCGATGACGCTGGCGACCGGCAAACGCGCCTACTACGCGCAAGCCGAAATGCCTTTGGCCGAGGCCTATGATTTCGCAAGCCGGGTCATGGTCGAAAACATGCTGGCGCGCGACGCCGAAGAGGGGATTGGTGCTTTCATCGCGAAACGCGCGCCCCAATGGCAGGACGCCTGAGAAATGGGTAATCCCTACAACACCGGGCTGGACCGCAATCCCGCGAACTACCAGACGCTTACACCTTTGGGTTTTCTGGAGCGCGCCGCACTTGTCTTCCCGGAGCACACCGCGATCGTGCATGGAGCGATGCGGCGTAGCTATGCGGAATTTTATACCCGTTCGCGGCAACTTGGTTCGTCTTTGGTGAAACACGGAATAGGGCGGGGCGATACTGTTTCGGTTTTGTTGGCAAATACTCCCGCAATGCTTGAATGCCACTATGGTGTGCCGATGTGTGGCGCGGTGCTGCACGCGATCAACACCCGGCTTGATGCGGCCATCATCGCGTTTCAACTGGATCATGCTTTGTCGCGGCTGGTGATCGTAGATTCTGAGTTCCTGCCGCTCTTGAACGAAGCACTTGCGCTTTGCGATGTAAGCCCGACTGTCATAATCTATGACGATCCAGAGTATGTCGGGCCGCGCATTGAGGCGGAGGCCACTGATTACGAAGCCTTCCTTACCAGCGGCGATCCCGACTTTGCCTGGTTCATGCCGGAAGATGAGTGGGACGCCATCGCGATAAGTTATACTTCCGGAACCACAGGTGATCCGAAAGGCGTCGTAACACATCATCGCGGCGCCTATTTGTTGGCACAGGGCAATGCGCTGACCGCTTCCATGGCGAAGCATTCCGTCTACCTTTGGACCCTGCCGATGTTCCACTGCAATGGTTGGTGTTTTCCTTGGACGCTTTCAGCAATCATCGGAACGCATGTTTGCCTGCGGCAGGTCAGGGCCGAGCCAATTTGGAATGCGTTGGCAGATGAAGGGGTTACGCATCTCTGTGGCGCGCCGATTGTCATGTCCCTGTTGATATCTGCGCCTGCGACGGTCAAACGTGCCGTGCCGAACCCTGTGCAGTTCTTTACCGCTGCTGCGCCTCCCCCGGAAAAACTGTTGGCCGACATGAAGACTGCAGGGTTTGACGTAACCCATCTCTACGGCCTGACAGAGACGTATGGGCCGGCTGTGGTCAATGACTGGCACGAGGAGTGGTCTGCACTGCCTCCCGTAGAGCAAGCCAGGCTGAAATCACGCCAAGGCGTGCGCTACTTGCCTCTTGAAGGTTTGGACGTGCTTGACCCCGATACGATGCAGCCCGTTCCACGTGACGGTCAAACCATGGGCGAGGTTATGTTCCGCGGTAATGTTGTGATGAAGGGTTATTTCCGTAACCCCAGCGCCACCAAAGAGGCTTTCCGCGGCGGGTGGTTTCATTCGGGAGACCTCGGTGTCGTTCATCCCGACGGATACATCCAGCTTAAGGATCGCTCGAAGGACATAATCATCTCGGGAGGCGAGAACATCTCGTCGATCGAGATCGAGGAGGTGCTCTATCGGCACAACGCCGTGTCAGTTGCAGCCGTCGTCGCGATGCCGCACGAAAAATGGGGTGAGTCACCCTGCGCATTCATTGAGCTGGCAGAAGGCGAGCAGGTGGATGCGGGCGCATTGAGGGCTTGGTGTCGTGAACACCTCGCACACTACAAGATCCCTGGCCGCTTCATCTTTGCAACGATCCCTCGGACATCGACTGGCAAGATACAGAAATTTGCTTTGCGCGAGCAGGCGCGGGAGTTGGAGCAGATGTAGTTGTGGTTTCGTGTCGACCCACGGCGTTGCGTGCGAGATTTCGGTTTTTTGGAGCCAATAGCTGTTCGACAAGTTCCATCCATACTCGGTTGCCAGTCCAGGGCCCCGATCAAAAACGGGTTTTTCTGGCGAGATGGCCACAAGAGCCTGCTTAGTCTGTTTAGGACGTCGGATAGTATGCGTAAGGCGGAACCATTGGCTTGACTGACTCTGCGCAGGTTATGCTGCGCCCAGCCTTCGATTATGCGGTTACTAAAAGACAGCCAACGTGATTGCAGCAAGCACGAGGTAACGACCCGCCTTTGCTGCCGTGACCACAATCGTGAACCGCCACAACGGTTCCCGCAGAGCCCCGGCCACGACCGTCAAGGGGTCGCCGATGAACGGAAGCCAGCTTCCGAATAGGCTCATCCAACCCCAGCGGCGATACCACGCTTCGGCGCGAGCGCGGTAGGAGGCTGACACTGGCATGCGCGGATGTTCGCCCAGATGCCCAAGCCATCGCCCAATTGCCCAGTTCAGGATTGCGCCAAGCACATTTCCTGCGGTCGCTACCAGAAGCAGAAGCCAGACCGGGTGTGATGCGTTCAATAGAAGTGCGACAAGCACAGCCTCTGACTGCGCGGGAAACAAGGTTGCAGCGAGTAGAGCCGCCAGGAAGAGGCCGATCAGCGCCAGCAATAACCTATCCTTTTCCTCTGCCGACGGGGCTGCAGACCGTTGGCGAAGCACGAGTCTCGATGATGGCCGGAGCCAACCATGGCCCCGAACTTCCAGCCTGACTGATTGGGGTGTTCGTGTTGTAATATTTCAGAATATTCCCGCAGCCAAACACATCCTTCCGACACTTCTTCTCTCCCGTCCTTCTGAGATGGTTCATTCCATGGTCCGAAACTTTGCATCGATCTCTGCCTTACTATTTGGCTCCGCTCTATTGCTGTTCGCCGGTGGCGTTCATGGCCTCATCCTGCCTGTGCGGGGGGCATCGAGGGTTTCTCGGCAAGTGCGCTAGGGCTGCTGGGCACGGGCTGGGTGCTTGCACGTCTGCCGGTGTTCCTGCTGTATTTCGCACTGTCCTTGGCAGGGGCATTCTCCGCTGGTCTGCTATTCCAACTGTGGGTGTTGGCGTAGCGTGTGTTTTGAAAAACTCGACTGGCGCTTTGCTGAATAGGGGGGCACTCCAAAAATGACTGCTCGGGGCAGCCGCATAGTTTTCGGAGCTGCTGTGAATGGTCTTGAGCTCGAAGAGTTGTTGCTTCAACCGCGATGACTTTGTGGTCTCTTCGGCCACGATCGTTGTGTCTATTGGCGATACAGGAAGAACGCGTGGCTTGCGCATCTTGTGTCGTAAATTTCGTCGACGCATGATCGTAAAATGAGTGTTTTCGAAAGATACTTGACCCTCTGGGTTGCGCTGGCGATGGTCGCTGGGATCGCCATTGGCAATGCGGCGCCCGCTCTGGTCGAAGCCGTTGCCGCGGCTGAAATCGCGAGCGTAAATCTTGTCGTTGCCACTTTGATCTGGGCGATGGTCTACCCAATGATGGTTGGCGTGGACCCCGCCGCGCTGAAAGACGTAGTCAAGCAGCCCAGGGGCCTTGCCATAACGCTCGTCGTCAATTGGTTGATAAAACCGTTCACGATGGCGGCGCTCGGCGTTCTTTTCTTCGAATTGGTTTTTGCCAACCTGATTTCTCCGGCAGATGCCCAGCAGTATATCGCCGGGTTGATTCTGCTGGGTGCTGCGCCCTGCACGGCGATGGTATTCGTCTGGTCGCAGCTGACCAAGGGAGACGAGAATTACACGCTTCTCCAGGTTTCGGTGAACGATGTGGTGATGGTCCTTGCCTTCGCACCGATCGTTGCGTTTCTTCTTGGGGTGACTGACATCAGCGTGCCTTGGTCAACGCTGGTGCTTTCCGTTGTTCTGTTCGTCGCCTTGCCTCTGGCGGCAGGTGTCTGGACGCGCGCAAGACTGGGAAGCGAGGAACGAATTGCAGCGTTTCGCGACAGGATCAAACCCGCTTCCGTGATGGGGCTGATTTTAACCGTAGTCATTTTGTTCGGTCTGCAAGGCGAGGTCATCATTGATCGCCCCCAGATCATCGCGCTCATCGCAGTTCCAATTCTGATCCAATCCTATGGAATATTCGCCTTGGCCTATGGTGCAGCCTACGTGCTTCGTGTGCCTCACAAAGTGGCTGCGCCCTGTGCACTCATCGGCACGTCGAATTTCTTCGAGCTTGCTGTCGCCGTCGCGATCAGCCTGTTCGGTCTGAACTCAGGTGCGGCGCTTGCGACGGTTGTAGGGGTGCTGGTCGAGGTTCCCGTTATGCTATCACTGGTGGCTTTCGCTAACCGCACGCGGTCGCAATTCAGCTGAGCGTTCTACCGGAACGGCCGGCTGAACCTCCACAACTGCACTGGTGCGCCGCTATGTTCAGGAATCGGAGGACCGAGAACAGCAAGCAGGCAACCAAACCCTGAAGACATTGTCTTGAATTTACGAGAGGACGCGGTGCCCGTTGGGGCAGCCTAGGTTGCATGGTGATAGAGTTGGGTGCTGTGAGACTTCACAGAGACTGTTTTCGGGCTCGATACGGGCGACACTCTTAGTGCACAGGCCGTATTTTCAGAGCAGAAGTGGCTCGTTCAGTGGCTTCGGATAAGACGAGCCTCTGATGGACTTTATGCTTTTGTGACACTGCTCTGCCTTGTTCGGGCCGTTTTCGCGATATAGGGCTTCTTCGTGTTTATTGCTGGCTTCGAGCTGATCGTGCCAAGCGGTTTGGACCCGGTCGCAATGTCATCGGCGAATCCATCAACAACAGTCAAAAGTGTTGCCTCCCAACCAAGATCAAAACGACCGGGTGTAACCAAGAACCAATGAACTGTCTTACCCCTCTGACCTTCGCATTGCCCGCACTTGTTGCCGCAACCTTGTGGATCGCCTGTGCGGCCGTCCTGATCTGGGTCGTTCGAAACCATCGGTTTGCAGGTAAAGCCGCATTTGTCCTGACACTCGCCGCAATGCTTTGGTGGCTTTTCACGGTTGCGCTCGATCTTGCGTCACAGGAAGAAGCCTGCAAGGTCGGCTGGTCCTTGGCGGCGTGGCCCGGAATTACGCTGCTACCCATCGCTTGGGCATTTTTCGTTTACGACTATACCATCAATACGAAAGAAAAGCGCCAGACGCTTAGGCGAGTGCTTTATGTCGGCTTGCCAGCCCTTGTGAGCATTATTGCGCTGACCAATGGCCAGACACACCTTCTCTACGGCACCGATACGAGGCTCGTAACCGAAGGCTCCAAATCATACGTCGATTTCGATCACGGTCCGCTATTCTATGCAGTCGCTGCAGGCCTCTATGTCTTTGTGTTGGGAGCCCTGACCGTGCTTGCCTACGCTTTTGCGGGAGCGAAGAATACCATACGGCCCTTTCTAGGTGTCTTGTTTCTGATTACCGTCGCGCCCCTGCTGGCAAACGTGGCCTACATCGGTTGGGACTTCACCTTTTTTGGCTTCGATCCAACTCCATTCATGTTCGCCGTCGCCTTGATCGCGTTGAGCTGGCTCATCGTAAACAACACGTTGATGGATACTGTCGCACAAGGACGGAGGTTGCTGTTTTACGCAACCAACGATCCTGTGATTTTGGTGGATGCTGCAGGTCGCTTCATAGCGGCAAATTCAGCGGCGAAAGCTTTCTTTGGAAAGAAACTACCGCATGAAGGGCAGCCGCTTGGCTATATGACATTACTGGCTCCGATAGTTGCGGGTCTCAATGAAGTCAGCGAACAGATGACTTCCGACGTCATCAGATACATGGACCGTGTTTTCGAACCGCGGATATTGCCCATCGAAAACCCTGTTGGTTCAAAAGGAAACCCATTGGGTTGGGTAATCTCCTTTGTCGATATTTCGGAAAGAGAACGCTCTTCCGAAGCCTTGCGTGAGGCGCTAGCGCGCGCTGAGGCAGCGAACGAGGCAAAGTCTCAATTCCTGGCCATGATCAGTCACGAGTTGCGCACACCTCTTTCTTCCGTGAAAGGCGGTTTGGATCTTGCTTTGAATGGTGTCGTAGGCGACGTCAGTGATCCCTTGAGAAACCTGCTTTCCATCGCCCAGAGAAACAGCCTGAGGCTAATGAAGTTGATCGAAGATGTTCTCGATCTCCAAAAGCTCGATCTCAGCACGATAAAGCTGGAAACCCAAAACATTCATGCCGAAGACTTTTTACGAGAAGTCACAGAAGAATACGAGGCTTACGCTGATGAAGCCAATGTTAAGCTCGAGATCATTTCGTGTGACGTGAATGCGATATTGCGTGCCGATCCATTTCGCTTGCGGCAGGTTATCGGCAACGTGATATCCAATGCGGTGAAATTTTCGGAACGCGGGGGAAAAGTAGAGTGTTCCGCAATTGTGATGGGCTCACATCTTAGGATTTCGGTAAGGGACAGTGGTGTTGGCATTCCAGAAGATCAGGAAGACATTGTTTTTGGCCGTTTCGGACAAGTAAAAAGCTCCCTTTCGCATGTATCGGGGGGGTCGGGGCTAGGGCTGCATATTGCCAAGCTCTTGATCGAACGAATGGGCGGATCGATCTCCTACGAAAGTGAGCTTGGAGTTGGCACTACTTTCAACATCGACACACCTTTGTCTGGAAGCTAGTTCATTTCTGCTTTGAGAAAACGCAAATGGGTATCCCTTAAGCGCAGGGAAAATCATGATCCGCGTGTCGGGGGTTCAAGTCCCTCCTCCGCGACCACTTTCCCCTCGCATCCGAATATTGTTGTCCTGGCAGCATTGCCTGAACCGTGTCCGTTTACAGTGCGCGCCATGCGGCGGTGCCAATTCGCTGCGCTTGCACCGGTCGGCCCGATGCTCTGATCCCCTTGGGGGCCCTGAGGCAGTGGCCTTGTCGGGCTTTGGTCCACCCTTGGCTGTTGCAATACTGGTCAGCGGGCGCGCGCGCGGGTTTCGCTTGGCAGCTCTCCAAACCGCTCACGATAGGCTTCCGAGAACCGCCCGAGATGCGTGAAACCCCATGTCATGGCAACTTCAGTGACGCTTCGCTGTCCAGCGACGAGGTCTGCCCGAACCCGATCAAGCCGCATGTCGCGCCAGTAGGCAAGCGGGCTTGTTTCTCTGAACTTGCGAAAAACCTCCTGTAGACTGCGGGGCGTTGTGCCCGCCGCATCGGCGATTTCGGCAAGGCTGATTGGCTTGTCCAGGTTGTGTCGAATGAACGTTTCGGCAGCGCGGAGTTTCCGCGGCGCCACATCAAGCTTCGTGGATGTCAGAACGCCGGAGTAGTTGTTGGGAACTGCCTCGATGAGTCCGGTCATCAGGGTGCTTTCCATCTGCCGCCCCATCAGGCAACCGGTTCCTATGCAGCTACGGCCTTGGTCGATTTCGGAAATGAGAAACCTGACCAGCCGCGAAAGCGCCGCGCCTTTTCCCTTTGACGTGTCCATCGGTCCTTCGAACGTGAGGCGACGATCAACGCCGCCGCCAAGCATGGTCGTGAGGTGTTTTGTCAGCGCGTTCTTGTCAATCTGAACAAGCGCCTTCTTCGTGCCTTCCGACCATCGCATCCTTGTCGGCAAGTGCGGGTTGAGAACCGAGGCGCGACGGGTGTCGGTTTCGTAGCTGAAGCTTCCGTTCTCGATGGCTGCGCCCCCCGCCAAGGGGATCTGCACGAGGTAGAAGTCTTCCAGCGCGCCTGGATTGATCGCGACGTCGGCACCATAGGCGATGTAGTTCAATGAAAGGCTTTCGCCGCGCAGGTGATGTTGCATCGCGTCGAACCGACCGCGCCCGACGATTTCAAGCCGGTGCGGACAGAAAATTCGGGCCACACTTTCACGAGTTTCGTCAAGATCGGAACTACGAAACAAGCGATGCGCGGCGAGGGGAATTGCCTTTGCCATCCCCGGCTCCTTTCCGAGCGGCAAGTTCCTGACAAACACAAGTATCCGCGTTTCCCGGACAGCCGCTGCGCATTTCGGATAGCGATCATCAGAACACGTCAGCAGGATTTTTCAAGTTTAAAATAAATAACAGGGAGAGATTCATGCGTGGTCTGAAGGATAAGGTGGCCATTGTTCCAGGTGGAGCGACCAAGATTGGTCAGGCCGTTGTTGCGGCTTTCCGCGAGCACGGCGCCAAGGTGATGGTCGCAGACATCAACACCGATGCCGGTAGCGCGATGGTCCAGGACGGAGTCGGTTTCCGGGAAACAAACCTGCGCGACGACAAGGCGATCCAGGCTTTGGTTGAGGAAACGAAAGCCGAGTTCGGACGGATCGATTTCCTTGTGAACGTCGCTTGTTCCTATCTCGACAACGGTGCGGATTCGACGCGAGCCGAATGGCTTGAAGCGCTCGATGTGAATGTCGTCGGATCGGTCATGTTGATGCAAGCGGCGCGAAAGGAACTTGCGGCCAACAAGGGCGCAATCGTGAATTTCGGGTCGATCTCGTCGCGCGTGGCACAGACGGGCCGCTGGCTGTATCCGGTTTCGAAAGCGGCGATCCTGCAGCTTACCCGAAACCAGGCCATGGACCTTGCCCCGGACGGCATCCGGGTTAACGCAGTCAGCCCCGGCTGGACCTGGTCGAACATCATGGATGAGCTGACAGAGGGCAACCGCGAGAAGACAGACAAAGTCGCGGCGCCGTTCCATTTGCTTGGCCGGGTTGCGGACCCCGAAGAGGTTGCAGCCGCGGTGGTCTTTCTTTGCTCGGACGAGGCCAGCTTTATCACCGGCACGGATATCCGGGTCGATGGTGGTTACACCGCCATGGGGCCAGAGCGGGCCGCGCCTGCAATCCCTCTTTTGATGGAGTGACGCTCATGAAAATCGCGGTAATTGGTGCCGGGTTTGCGGGCCTGGCGACGATCAAGCATCTGAAGGACTTTGGCCACGATGTGACGGTCTATGAAAAGGTCGGAGATGTCGGTGGGGTGTGGTCTGCAAGTCGAACCTATCCGGGCATCACCACCCAGAACGGCAAGGATACTTATCACCTGTCGGACTATCCGATGCCAAAATCCTATCCCGAATGGCCCACGGGGCCTCAGGTTCAGGCCTACCTGGAGGATTATGCGGAACATTTCGGTTTGATGCCGGATATCCGGCTGAACACCGAAGTGAAGGCGACACGTCAGGAACCCGATGGGCGTTGGGTCGTCGTCACCGAGAATGGCGAGGAAACCTTTGATCACCTGGTTATCGCCAATGGCATTTTCTCGCGCCCCGCGGTGCCAAGCTTCGAAGGTCAGGAGGCTTTCATCGCCTCCGGGGGCCGGGTTTGCCACAGTTCGGAGTTTCTGGACCTGAGCGATGCGCGGGGACAAAACGTCGTTGTAATCGGTTATGGCAAGTCTTCCTGCGATGTTGCCGCCGCAGTCGCCGAAGTCGCATCGAACACGACGGTGGTTGCGCGGGAAATCATCTGGAAGTCGCCTCGCCGCTTCATGAACGTTCTCAACTACAAGTACCTGTTGCTGACACGCATGGGCGAGGGTCTGTTCAAGTATATCCGGCCAAAAGGGTTCGAGAAGTTCCTCCACGGTGTGGGAAAGCCGATCCGAAACCAGATGGTGGGCACGGTGCAAGGCATCACCACGCGCCAACTCAAGCTTCGCAAGCTTGGACTTGTGCCGGAAGGACCGTTCGAGAAGATCGCCCGCTCGACTGTTTCATTGGCGACGGACGGGTTTTACGACCTCGTTGCCGAAAAGCGTATCGTCGTGGAACGCGATACCGAGATCGCCCGGCTGGAGCTGGTCGATGGATCGCGCTTTGCCGTGCTGAAAAACGGAAAGAAAGTGCCCGCTGACATCATCATCTGCGGCACGGGCTGGCATCAGGAGATCCCGTTCCTTGACCCGAACATCAAGGGCAGGATCTTTGATGCGAAGGGCAACTTCCGGCTATATAACTGCGTCAAGCCAATCGGCGTTCAGAATTTGACCTTCAACGGTTACAATTCGAGCTTCTTCTCGGCGCTGTCTGCTGAAATCGGAGCGCTTTGGACCGCCGCCTATATCGGCGGGGATATCAGCTTGCCTTCTGAATCGGAGCAAGCGCGCTTGACCGATGAAAGACTGGCATGGATGGAAAAGCGGACCGAAGGCAAGCACGCACGCGGCACGAACGTGATACCCTTCTCCATGCATCAGATCGATGAATTGCTGGATGACTTGAGGTTGCCAATACCAAGACTGCAAAGGTTCATGGAATGGCAAAGACCGATCAAGCCAAGTTCCTACACGAAAATCGCTAAGCGATTGAAGCAGCGAATGGGCGCATAGCTTTGGGCATGGAAGTCGTGTGGGTTCTGTCTTGATGGTTGGTTCCGGCCTGTTCGGTCACGGTCTTTGAGGTCGTTCACGATACCGGAAAGGGCACGCGCGGTTTTTAGCGCTTCGCGTGCCCTGCAACGCGTCTGCGTTTGATCATGCTATCTGTTCCGTTGTTGTATGCGTCGGATGCTCAGCCAGAGAAGCCACATTTTTTGCCTGGAGCCGATGCAAATGAACGTCTTGATGTCTCAGCGGTGACGCTTGCGCCCCTTTGGGTCCAGGGGCGGCGGCTTGGGCGTACGTGCGACTTCTTCGGCATCGGCCGTATAGTCGAGTTGGTAGTGTGTGGCGCAGGCTCCCTCGCCGCCACGTTTGTCCAGCTCTTCGATGGGAAGGCAGGCGGTCACTGCGGTCTCCAGCGCACCCTGGTCATACCCGGTGATGACGAGAACCCATGACAGTGGAGTGTCCCGTCCGCGTAAAGCCTGTTCCCGCGTCATCGGCGGCTGAGGAAGCGGTTCCATCAGTTGTGCGCTGGTAACGCCGCGAAACGCAAGCGCGGCAGGCATTGCGTCATTCGACAACCAATCCACCAGAGCCTGTCTGGTCTCTTTGCGGATTTCGAACCGCATCGCGATAGCGGAAGCGCCGAGGCCAAAGCCGGCACAGGTAATGATATTGCAGAAACCGCGTGTCATGCCCTGAAAGCGTGGCATGATCGACCGGGTCCAGGCGGTCGGGTCGTTCAATCGTTCGAGGTAGGCGGGCGACGTTGCGATATCGGTGCCGCTGACTTCGTAAATAACCATGTACCGCGGGGATTCACCATTTGTGACCCACCGCGTTGCGCGCAGGAACCCCGGAACCGAAAGGCGTTCGTGGAAATGTTCATAGCTGTGCCAGTCGTCGTGATCCGCCCACTCCCCGCCGATCTCGTAAAACAGCACCATTGCGGCGTCGCTTCTCAAGGCCATATCCGCCCCCTGTTCGGGTCTTTTAACAGTTCACCTTGAACACCAAAACGCTTGTAAAGGCCGTAGGCCCCGCATTCGTGTCTGGTTGCGATAAATCCCGACCGGTGGAAAACACCTGGAATGTTTCCCCCGGCACAAGTTGTGCAATCCGTCGGGCCGATCAGGTGCGTCTAAAGACGGCAGTCTAGTCCGTCAGGACGCCGACGCCTGCTCCGACGACGGCGCCTTGAACGCAGCGGCCATCGACCAGAACCTGACCGACTGCACAGCCAATCGCCGCCCCGACGACGGCGCGCTCGAGATCCGAACTGTTCGAGTTACAGGCAGCAAGCCCGAGGACGGCTGCCGTTGCTAGAAGAGCGTTCCGATTCCACATTTGTAGGACTCCTTTGAATATCCGGCACGAATGCCGAGTTGATCGAACGGAAACGTGCAGAAGTACGACCGCAATGGCTGCGTTTACCGATTACAGGATACAAATCACATCTCACCTGCTGGCTTGGCCTTGGGTGTCGCGGCGTTCACCAGAGGGTGCGGTTCATTTGTGCTTGGAATGAACCCACCGGCCTTGACTTGAGTCAATTCCGAAATCGCCGTGATCAACTCAAACCGTTTGGGCCGTTTCGCGCGCGTCTTGCCGGTCTGAAGTCTGGCGCTTTCCAAGCGTGTATTCATATCGGAAAAAAACCATATGAAAGAGCCCCGTCGCGGCATAGAGTTTCCGTGATTTCATTGTCGGGGTAAGTTGGATGGCGCGCTGGCTTTCAGGATTTTCAAGAGCATTGGCGATTGCCGTTCCTCTGTCTCTGGGCGGATTGAGCATTGTCTTTTCCGACCAGTTGGCGCACCCGCCGGCGGCCAAAGAACGCGCAAGACCATCTACACCGGTGCGCGTTGTCACGGTCGAACCCATCCGGGTAACGCCGCGTGTGGTTGGATACGGCAAAGTTGTACCTGTGCATGAATGGCGTGCCGTTTCGCGGCTCGAAGGGGCCATAGTCTCTACCTACCAACGCCTCGAGCCGGGTGAAATCGTGCCGCAGGGCACACCGCTTGTTCAGATAGAAGATGCGGATATCCGGCTGTCCCTGGCGCAGGCCGATGCGCAACTGGCATCGTTCGACGTGCGGCAAACGACCCTTAATGCGAGCCTCGATCTTGCGCGGCGTGACCTTGAATTGTCACAGGCCGAGCTTGTCCGTCAGCAGGAACTCGCGGGCCGCGGCGTCGTAAGCGAAGCCGTGATCGAACAAGCGCAAAGACAACAGCTTTCTGTCCAGGGACGCGTCGTCGAGATCGAAAACCAACTGGCATTGAACGAAGCCGAGCGCCGCGTCCTTTCGGCGCAACGCGCACTCGCCGAGCGATCACTTGAATTCACGACGATCGTGGCACCTTACGATCTGCGACTGACTTCGGTGAACGCAGAAACAGGGCAAGTGATCACAAGAGGGCAGACGCTTCTGAGCGGTGAAGGGATAGAAGCGGTCGAAATTGCCGCCCAGTTTCCGATGGGGCGGTTGGGGCCTGTCGTGCGTGCACTGCAGGGCGGTGGATCGGTCCTTGATTTGGATGCGCAGGTACGTTTGCCGGCGGCGGGGCATCTCGTAATGTGGAAGGCGCAAGTCGACCGGGTCGCCGAAGCGATTGATCCGCGCACCCAAAGCACGGGGATCGTTGTGCGCATTGATGGTCCGCTGGCGCAGGCCGAAGCTGGAAAACGCCCTCCCTTGAGGCGAAACACCCTCGTCGAGGTCGAGTTGAGCGCTCCGACGGTTTCTGTTCTTGCACTTCCGGTCGAGGCAATCCGCGGCGACTCGGTTTTGATCGTGACGGACGAGGGCAAGTTGACCCGGCGAAGCGTTTCTGTGGGCTATCGTGTGGAAGGCTTGGCCGTCGTCGGCAGCGGTCTGGCGCCGGGTGATCGTGTCGTGGTGACGGACCCTTCTATCGCAGTTGTCGGGATGGATGTGAAACCGGTTGAAGACCAGGCGCTCAAGGCAGAGATGACGCGGATGGCTCTGGGTTCGGAGAAGGCCGAATGATCCGCGATTTCGCAAGGCATCCCACCGCCGCGAACATTCTGATGTTGGCGATACTCGCCCTGGGCTTTGCCGCACTGCCGACCCTGCAGAGAGACACGTTTCCGGTCGTTCCACCCACTGAGGTCGAGGTTGGCATCGCCTATCCTGGGGCCACGTCGGCAGAGGTGGAACGTGGCGTCTGCATGGCGGTCGAAGACGATGTGCGTGCGGTGGACGACCTGCAGAGCGTGAGTTGCCTGTCGCTGGAAAACCGGGCGCTACTAACTGCGGAGATGCTTGAGGGGGCTGATATCCAGCGATTTTACGATGACGTGATGGCCGCTATCGAAGGCACCGACAACCTGCCGAACGAAGTAGAGCCCGCGGTTGGCCGTATTGTGGAACGGGTGGCGTCTGTAGCGACCGTCGCAATCACCGGAACAGACGACCCTTTTGCCCTTGTTGCCTATGCCGAGGGCCTGGCCGAACGGCTTGGCAACGATCCACGGATCGCCCGCGCTACCGTATCGGGTTTCTCGGATCGGGAAATCTCTGTCGAGACCTCGCTCGCAGCGCTGCAAAGGCATGAATTGACCCTTGGCGACATTGTTGCCGCGCTTCAACGCGGCAGTCTGGACCGGCCAGCTGGTGTTCTGGCAGGGCAGCAATCCGAGACCGCGGTACGCTTTGAAGGCGAACGGCGTGATATCCCGGCCCTCGAAGCCACGCCGGTGGTCATCGCAGAGAACGGTGCTGTCGTCACGCTGGGAGAGGTCGCGAGGATTTCGACGCAGTTTTCCGATCCGTGGCAGGCCTCTTATTTCGATGGTCAGCGCGCTGCACTTGTGACCATCACGAAGTCCGACACCCAGGATGCCTTGCAGGTCATGTCGGCAGTTCAGAGCCATCTGGACGAGGAAAGGGAAAACGCGCCCGGTGATATCCGCCTGACCATCTCTCAGGATACGACGGCCAATATTCGCGAACGTTTGCGCATCATTGCCGTGAACGGTGTCCAGGGTTTGATCCTTGTACTTGTGACGATGTGGCTTTTCTTCGGGCGGAGGCTTTCGTTCTGGGTCTCGATGGGTCTGCCTGTGTCGTTTCTGGGGGCTGTTTTCGCGATGCAGTTGTTCGGGCTGACCATCAACATGATGACAATGGTGGCCCTGCTGGTCGCAATCGGCTTGTTGATGGACGATGCGATCGTCATTGCAGAGAATATCGACCGAAGACGGCTGATGGGTGAAAGCCCGTTGCAAGCTTCGGTAAACGGAACGATGCAAGTCGCTCCGGGGGTTCTGGCGTCATTCCTGACGACTGTAATGATCGTCGGCCCGTTGGCGTTCATGACCGGCGACATCGGTGCTGTTCTGAAATTCATTCCCTTCACGCTGGTGATCGTTCTTGTCGTCAGCCTGATCGAAGCCTTTCTCATCCTGCCAAATCATCTTGGGCATGCGATCAAGGCGGAGAAACCCGGCAGGATCACTCGAACAGTCAATCTTGGTTTGGACCGGGTGCGCGACAAGGTGGTTCTGCCTCTGTCGGATATAAGCTTGCGCTACCGCTATCTGACCATCGGCTGCGCGGGCTTCTTGCTGCTGTTCTCGGTCGCGCCTTATGCAGGCGGGCTGATAAAGTTTCAGAGCTTCCCTCAACTCGAAAGCGACACAGTCGAGGCCCGGCTGCTCTTGCCGCAGGGAACGCCGCTTGAACGAACCGAGCAACGCGTTGCCAAGGTAGTGGCCGCCTTGGTGGCAATGGACGCCGAGATGACGCCGCAACAACCAGGCGCTCAGAGCCTGGTGCAGAACTTTACGATCTCCTACGGGGTAAACGTCGACACGCCAGAAACCGGGGCCAACATGGCGACGGTCAGTGCGCAGTTGCTTCCGGCGGGTGTCCGCAGAACGGATGTCGCAACCATCGTGGACATGTGGAAACGAGAAACGGGTCCGCTGCCTGACATGGTTGCGCTTCGCTTTACCGACAAGGAACGTGGGGTCGGAGGCAAACCCATAGATGTGAGATTGCAGGGTGAGAACCTGGGAGATCTGGAGGCAGCGGCAATCAAGCTGCGCCGGTTTTTCCTTGGTTTTGCCGGGGTTCGCGACGTGACGTTCAACCTTCAGCCAGGAAAACCCGAATACGTGGTTCGTCTTAAAGATGGCGCCGCAAATACACTTGGCATCTCTGCGCGCGATCTTTCCGGTGAATTGCGTGCAGCGTTTCGAGGGGATACCGGGCTTGAGTTGCGCGACGAACATGGTGTTTCAGCCGTCAGGGTCCGGCTTGCAGGGGACAGCTTGTCCGATCAATTGGATATAGCCGAGTTGCGCTTGCGCGCGGCGGATGGTGCCTTTGTCCCCTTGTCGGCAGTTGCCGATATCGACATGTCCCGGGGCTATGCAAGCGTCGAGCGTATCGATGGTAAGCGCACGGTTGCGGTGCAGGGTGCGATAAACCCCGACGTTGCGAATGCCCGCGAGCTGATGAGCGCGATGAAGGCTGAATTCTTGCCGGAACTGTTACAAGAACACCCGTCCGTATCGGTGGTGGTCGCAGGAGAGGCGCTGGATGTCAGCAGCACCGGGGCTTCCCTGGCAAGAAACCTAGCTATCGGCATTCTTGGGGTCTATCTCATTCTTGCGTATCAGTTTCGGAGTTTCGTTCAGCCGGCGGCGGTTATTGCTGTTATTCCGCTGGGGATCGTAGGGGTAATTTGGGGCCACATGGCACTGGGTCTGCAGATTTCCCTACCCAGCCTGGTCGGCCTTGCAACCCTTGCCGGCGTGGTGGTGAACGACTCCATCCTGCTGGTCGAGTTCATAAAGCAAAGGCTGGATCAGGGCGACGAGATCATCAAGGCCGCTAGGGATGCAGCCGGTGATCGGTTTCGCGCGATCTTCCTCACGTCATTGACGACCGTTGTCGGATTGGCGCCTCTTTTGTTGGAGCAAAGCACCCAGGCGCAGTTCTTGCGACCGATCGTGGCAAGCCTTGCGTTTGGTTTGACAGGTGCAACTTTGCTTGCGCTTTTCGTCACACCGGCGGTGTTCGTGGCGCTGGCGGATTTTCGGTTTGTTCGTGCGTCGGCAGGTGATCAAGAGATCAATTGAGGACGGTTTGCTATTGGCGGGGCGGGCCGAAACATCCAACGGTCCCTGACGAGCGTGCGCCCGTGTTCGCGGGCCCGCCCGGTGATGGTCACAGGGCGGGCACACCGATCACGTATGGATGGGCCAGCAACAGCGTGGCGAAAACCGCCACGCCGAGCGCAAGCCGGGTGACCAGGCCCGGCCAACCAAGTGGGGCCGGCACCCACGGCGCGGCCTTGCGGGCGGTGTTGAGAGCCGTCCACCTTGCAGCACCAAGGCTTTGCTGCTTGCGCCGGTCGATCAACGCGCCACCTGCGACGGCGAAGCTGCCCAGCACACCGAACAGGATGACATGCGCCAGGTCACCATTCGGCAAAAGATGCACACCCGCCCAGATCGCGAGGGCCACCAAGACAGGGTGACGCATCCAGCGCACGATGCCGGGCCGGGCCGGATCGAAGCTGTCGTTCCTCGCGCCGCCGAATGAAAACGGGTTTGGGCGTCCGATGCTTGTTGCAAGTATCAGGCTGACCGCAAGCATGCCCAAATGCGCCGCGTGGCGGTGCCACTCCATTTGCGGCCAAAGCTGCACATACGGCGCCTGCCCTGCTGACCAGATCAGCAATGCCAGCATCGCCACCGAAAGGGTCGAATAAGCCAGCCCAAAACCGCGTGTGCCAAGCAGACGCACCGCCTGGGATTTGACCGCCGGCCGCACCGGGATCGAATGCGTGAGAAAGAAGACCGCGAAGATTGCGGCAAAGCCGAACCAACCCATGTTACTTCTCCGGTTTGGGGCGGATGAGAGACGGACCGTATGCAATCGCGAACCCAGCGAAGGCGTACAACCACAACACCCCGGACAGGCTTGTAAGTTCAGTGTAGGTCGATGCGCCGAGCCGTGCCAGAACCGACCCGAAAAGACACAGATAGATTGTCAGCGTTGCCCAGTTCGCGATCAGCGGCTGACCTGTGTGACCGAGGCTGGCTCGGGTCATGACGGCGAGGGTCATCGCGCCGATGGCCCCGGCCATCCAGAGGTGCTGTGCCGCTGCGGTGCCCGTATTTCCCGTAACCAGATCGAAACCAATGGCAAATCCGCCCAACGGTATGAACAGGTACGCGACGTGCAAAACCCATAGCAGGGGTTCGCGCAGCGTATGGTGCGGTTGCCATCGCGTTTGCCGAACGAGGTGCAGCCCACCGAACGCGAACAAGGCGATACCGGTCGATATTTGCAGGGGCCGGAATACCCAAAGCGTCAGGATGGCTATGCTGCAAAGCAGCACCAGCTTGTCCAGGCGCTGCATCGGTGGCGCAGGGCGCGCGGGATTGTGCTCTTTCGCAAGCCAGTTTCGCGTGAACGATGGGATGATCCGCCCCCCGATCACGGCAATCATCATGATAGCGGTCGCCAGGCCAAGGCGCAGCCCGACGCCCTGCGCGGCGTAGGTGCCGCTTGTGGCTTCGACGTGAAAGATGCCGTTGGCCAGTGTGAAGACAGCCAGCAGGCCCAGAACGATCAGGTTGCGCCAGTTCCTGCCCGCCACGATCTCGCGCAGGATCAAACCACCCAGCGCCACCGGGAAAGCCAAGTCGATGACCGGCGCCACGGCCATGGGGACAAGTGCTGAAACCAGGACGGCGATACGTCCCGCCGCCCACAAGCAGAAAAGCGCAGCGAGACGCCAGCCGACCATCGGCAGACGACCGGTCCAGTTGGGTACAGCCGTCAGCAGGAACCCGGCCAGGACCGCACCCAGATAGCCGAAAAGAAACTCATGGGCATGCCAGGAGACTGGCTGAAAGCGCGTGGGCAAGGTGATCGCGCCGGATAGGGCGGGCAACCACAACAGCATCGCCAGCACGGCCCAAAGCGTTCCAAAAAGGAAAAACGGTCGGAAGCCGAAGCTGAAAAGCGCAGGGCCCTTCCACGCGCGTATCTGTTCTGCAGAGGTCATTGCCATTATCTGTTTCCCGTTCAGGTGCACCAGGACGTGAAAACCTGCTCCTCTCTGGAGCGGGTCGATACGACGCGGGTGCGGTTGTGGAAAAAGCCAAGACACCGTTGGTACCATTCAGTATGTGCGCCGGATGTCAGGCCGCTTGCGACCCGATGGTCACGTGTCCGGTCGCGCAGCAGTGCGGGCGCCAAGCCGGGCTGCATGACCAGCCCTGCGACATCGCTTGCGGATTGTCCTGTTTCCAGCCTCATCTTCATGGTGCGTCCGATCCATCGGCCACGTCCATCAGGCGGCGGATGTGGCGGGCGAAATACCACGTTGCGGGCGCTCCGATCAGGCATCCCAATCCCAGCGACCAAGATGCCGTGGCGACCGGCCAGCCCACCCAACTGAAGATCAGCGAGGCGAAAAAGACGTTGACCGCTGCTGCCCCGGCTCCAAACGGATAGAGCGCCAGTGCGATACGCCGGGTGGACCAGCCCCGCCGGGTCATCTGCGCGACACCAGCGATTGAACGGCGAGCATCGACACGATCAGCGCGATGGAGGCCATCGCGAACCAGAATTCGGCAGTGGCCGACTGCGCCTGCGGGACAGGCCGGTCGAAACCTTCGGCAAATGCCGGTGAAGAAAGGAGCGAAGCAAGGGGAAATGCAAGTGTGCGCATGTCATGTCTCTTGTGTCAGGGTGCGGTAGATATCGGGCAAGGCCCGGGTGAGGCGTTCGGGATCGGGCAGAAGGGTGAACCCGACGCGCCCGAAGATGCGCGCGAACCAATCCTGTCCATCCTCGTCAATGATGATGCCGTGCAGGCTGTGGCCCGCTGTACGGGCCTCGCGCACGGCCATGTGGCTGTCTTCGATACCGTGCTGACCTTCGTAGTGGTCAAGGTCGTTCGGCTTGCCATCTGTCAGAACGATCAGCAGCCTGCGCGCGCTGGGCTGTGTTGCGAGTTGTGCGCTGACATGTCGGATCGCAGCCCCCAGGCGGGTATAGTGGCCGGGGCGCAGTGCCCCGATATTGGCTGTGATGTCGGCTGACATTGGCGCGTCGAATGTCTTGCAGCAGGTCAGGAAGACACGGTTCCGCCGCAGCGACGAGAACCCCCAGATGCCCAGGCGGTCGCCCGCCGCGTCAATGCCCCTGGCAAGGGCGGCCAAAGCCTCACGCGCGACCTCGATGACCGAGGTGTCGCCGATGGCGGCCTCGGTCGACCGGGACGTGTCGACCAGAAACGCGACTGACAGGTCACGCTCGGTCTGGCGCGCCGATTGCCAGATACGGTCCGATCCACGCCCCGTGGCCGCAAGGTCAGCCCGGGCGGTCAGAAGCGCGTCGAGATCGAGTTCGGATCCGTCGACCTGCCGCGGCTGAAGGATCCTGCGAGGGCGCAGCGCCTCGAATTGGCGGCGAACCTCACGCTGGCGCCGGGCATCAGGCAAGAAAGGTGTGGAGCCGGGGCAGGCGGGGGCATCCAGCACGCGGCAATGGCCCGGCATGTAGCTGCGGCTGCAATGGTTCCATTCGGGATAGGTGAATTCCCCGGCCAGGGCCTCATGATCGGCATCCGCTGGCGACAAGTCGAGATGTAGACGCAGGCGGGTTGCGGCCTTGCGGTCCTGTTTCGAAAGCGTGATCTGGTCCTGATCGTCGGCCGCTTTCTGGGCGTTTTCGTCATCGTCATCGTCGACGCTTCGGTTGATGTTCATCGACTCAACCCAGGACAGGATCGACTCGAAGCGGTGGATGATGAAGCTGTCTTTGCGGTTCTGCTGGTCCTGATCCTTGCGCTGGCCCGGTTTGCGGCCGGTGCGGGCCGCGCTGGGTGGCGGCGCTGCCGGATCGGCGTGCTCGTCGCTGGCCGCCGCGCCCGTGGCCGGATTGGCAAAGCGCAGCCAGATCACCACTGGCGCCGCAGGCATGTAACCGCGGGGCGCGGCAGAAGGCATGAGTTCGGGGCTTTCGGCGCAGAGTTGGTCAATAATAGCGGCTTCAATGGCCGCTTCCTGCGGGGGGCGCAGGATGTTTGGGCGTGCTTCGGCGCAATGCCGGGCCATCCGCGCAAAGCTGCGCCGCAGACCGGGACACGCAGCATAGGCCGCGTCGGCTGCTGCCACGTTGGCCCGGATCTGGGCGCAATCGCGCGCGGGTCCGTCCACGGCAAAATCAATGGCCGCCATGTCCGAGCAGGCAGCAAGCGCCGTCAGCCAGAAGAAGGTCGCGCGATTAAGTTCGCGATCGGGGAAGGCGGCGATCAGAGGCGGCAGCGCCAGGCGTTCACCATCGAAACTGGCGACCCATTCGTGATCGCGCTCGGCCCCAAGCTTGCGCCGCAGGGGACGGCGGTGCTGCACCAGCGTCGCGGCAGCCTCGGACAGTTCCACCCCCGGTGCGCCGCCAAGCGCGCGGAACATGACCGCAAGGCTCGGGCGGACCGAAGCGAGCGTCACGCTCGCTTCGGGGTAGGTGATCTGGGCGCCGATCCTGCTGGCCATATCGTGCCAGAGGTTGCCGACGGTTTCTTCTGGTTCCATCAGATCGAGAAGGTGCATCGGTCCTATCCGTAGATCGTTTCGACCAGATCGCGCAGTGCCTGTTGCACGTCCGGTTCGTCGCTCAGAGGTTCGATGACAGAAGCTTCGAGCGCCTGGATAACCCCCATGCCGCCCGCCATCAGCGTCGCGGCATAGATCAGCAAGCGGGTCGAAACGCCTTCTTCCAGATCCATGCCCGACAGCCGCCTGACATGACCGGCAAGCCGCACCAAGGGTGCGACCCGCCCTGGCTCCAGCCGGCTTTCGGCCGAAACCACGGCGATCTCTGTCTCGGGGTCGGGAAAGTCGAAGGAAATTGACAGGAAGCGCTGCCGTGTGGACGGTTTCAGCCGCTTTAGCACGTTCTGGTAGCCGGGATTATAGGAGGCCACCAGCATGAAACCCGAAGGTGCCAACAGTTCCTCTCCGGTGCGGTCGATCATCAAGGCGCGGCGTGTATCTGTCAGCGGGTGCAGGACCACTGTCACATCCTTGCGCGCCTCTACCACTTCGTCGAGATAGCAGATTCCGCCTTCGCGCACGGCGCGTGTCAGCGGTCCGTCGACCCATACCGTTTCGCCGCCCTTGAGCAGGTAGCGTCCGATCAGGTCCGCGGCCGACAAGTCGTCGTGGCAGGCCACGGTGTAAAGCGGTTTGGCCAGCCGCGCTGCCATATGCTCGACGAAGCGGGTCTTGCCGCAGCCGGTGGGCCCCTTCAGGAGAAGGGGCAAACCGTTTTCATGGGCTGTCTCGAACAGGTCGCATTCGCGGCCTGTGGGCTGGTAGAACGGAAGGGTGGGCTTGTTTTCCATGTTCATGGCTCACTCTCCCGGAACCGGGTTTGCAGAGCCGGGTGCGATGATCTCGGATCTGCGGGCAACCAGCGTCGAGTAGATGAACAGGAGTGCCCCGATCACCACGGCCGCCCCGGCGCCAAAGCGCATAAGGTAGAAGACCGAAAGGCTTTCCTGCACGTCCATGTAGTATTCGCCCACCACACGTTGCATATGCGTCTGGATGGTGCCCGCGAAGGTCAGCACGAAGGTCATGAAGGCCATTCCGCCGGTCATTAGCCAGAAGCTGGCCATGTTCAGCACCTGGTTATAGGGCGCACGTTCGCGCAGCATCGGCATCGCATATGTGAAGACCGCGAGGTTCAGGGCGACATAGGCGCCATAGAATGCGAGGTGGCCGTGGGCTGCGGTGATCTGCGTGCCGTGGCTGTAGAAATTGACGCCGTGCAGCGTGTGCAGGAACCCCCAGACGCCAGCGCCGAAGAACGCGACGGTCGACGACCCCAGCGACCACAGCAATGCGGCCTTGTTCGGGTGGTTCTTGCGACCCTTCCATACCATGACGAATGCAAAGGACATCATCAGGAAGAACGGGATCACCTCGAAGGTCGAGAAGATCGAACCGACCCACTGCCAATAGCCCGGCAGGCCGATCCAGTAGAAATGGTGCCCGGTGCCCAGGATGCCCGAGAACAGCGCGGTGGCAACGATGACATAAAGCCATTTCTCCACCACCTCACGGTCGACCCCGGTCAGCTTCAGCAGCAGGAACGCGAGGATGGCGGCCATCACCAGTTCCCATGTCGCCTCGACCCAGAGGTGCACCACGAACCACCAGTACATCTTGTCGAGGCTGAGGTTTTCTGGATTGATGAAGGCAAAGATCCAAAGCAGCGACAAAAGCCAAAGGCCCATCAGCAGCACGTTGGTGATAGCTGTCCGCTTGCCCGAAAGCACCGTCATCGAGATGTTGACCAGGAAGATGACCGCAGCGACGAGGATGCCGAACTTGACCCAAAGAGGCTGTTCCAGAAATTCGCGCCCGCCATGGATTCCGACAAGATAGGAACCCACCGCACCCAATGTGCCTACCAACAGGATGACCAGTTGGATGTAGGCCAGTTTCGGCGACCAGATCTCGCGTTCGGATTCCTCGGGTACGAGGAAATAGGCGGCGCCGAAGAAGCCCAGCAACAGCCAGACGATCAGCGCGTTGGTGTGGATCATGCGGATGACGTTGAAGGGCAGCAATTCGGACAGGAAATTGGGCGACACATAGATCCATCCCGCCAAAAGACCGCCCAACACCTGGATGCCGAATAGGGCCAGGGCGGCCAGGATATACCAGTACGCCACTTTCTGAGATTCGTATTTCATTTGGGTGCCTCCTTATCCGGCGTCATTGGGCGGCCAGCCCTGGGTGTCTGTCTGATCGGCCCAGCGCAGGAATTCCGATAGCGCGCGAATATCTTCGTCGGACATTTCGTAGCGGGGCATCTGGCGGCGGCCTTCGATCCCGGAGGGTTGGCTTTCGATCCATCCCTTCAGCATGAAAAACGCGTCTTCTGGGCTGTCTTGCACACCCCAGCGTGTCGTGACGTTGCCAAGCTCGGGCGCGAAGTAGGCGCCTTCGCCGTGCAAGCTGTGACAGTTGATGCAGGAGTTTCGCTCCCATACGTGCTTGCCGCGGACGACCTCTTCGCTCAGCGGCATGCCGGCGGTCGAGGTCTGCACCACGTAGCGGTGCGATTGCACGGTCATCCCCGCGAAGACCAAGACAAAGAATATCGAGCCTCCGTAGAAGATATTTCGCGCCCGTGATTTCGTTAGAATTTCAGCCATGTTCGGGCCTCCTTAATTCGGCATGCCCTTTCGTAGCTGTGTGCCCCGCGCCGAAGTTTGCGCCAGCGCAACGTTCCACGCGATTTGGTGCATAGGATGATCCGGGAAAGGAGGTGAGCCATGGCCCGTGCCCGCCTGGACGATCCCGATCTGCCACTCGCCGACCTGATGCGTGAATGGCCCCAGACGATTCCCGTTTTCGTGCGATACAAGATGCTTTGCGTCGGTTGCCTGGTCAGCCCGTTTCACACCGTGACCGACGCCTGTGCCGAGTACGAACTGGAAGAAGGCATGTTTTTGGCGGAGCTCAAGCGTGCTGCCGGTCTGCCCTGATTGGGATCACTTCTGACTGAGAACGACCAGGGCATGGGGATCGCGCACGACGATGCGCTTGCGCCGGCTTTCGACCAGGCCCTGTTTTTCCCATCCGCTCAACAACCTGCTGACGGTGTGCAGGGTTGTGGCAGTCAGTTCCGAAAGATCCTGCCGTGTGATCGGAAAATCAATCTCGATACCGTTATCTACCTTGCGCCCGGTCTGGTTGATCAGCCGCAGCAGCGCGTTTGCCACCCGCTGTTCGACCTGTTGCGTGGCCATTTCCACTACCCTGTTCTGCACCTCGCCAAGACGGTGGCCCAGTGTCTTGTAGCTTTCGGTGCCAAAGCCGTCGTAGTCGGAAACGAATTTTTCCCAAAGGTGCATCGGCCAGCTTAACGCCAGCGCCTCGGAGGCCGTCATTGCCGTCGCGGGGTAGGTGTCGCGCCCGATCGCCTTGGCAATGCCCAAAAGCTGCCCCGCGGGAATGTGTAATGCCGTTACCTGCTCTCCGGTCGGCGTGATGCGCACAACCCGGACATATCCGTCCAGCAGCATGTAGAAACGCTCGGCCGGGTGCCCTTCCTGGAAAATCGCCACGCCCTCGTCATAGCGGCGCGAAGACGCCTGATCGAGAATAATGCGGATCTGCCGTTTCTCGAGTCGAGAGAACGGTGGAAGGTGCGTCAGCAGACTTTCGTCGAGCCGCGGCAAGGTCTTTCTTTCGGGTAGTCCGGCCATGTCCCCCCCAATGCCATACTTCGCACCACAAAACCAACACGCGTTCTGGGGCCAATCGCACAGAAGTTTGCTCCAGAGCAAATTTCGCCGCGCGCGATCCGTTAGTCTTGGCATCAATCGATACAGCGATCTGAAAGGAAGACAAAATGATCCGCACAGTGGCAATCGGCCTGGCTTTCGCGGCCCTCTTGGGCGGCGCCGCCTTCGCCGAGACTTTCGAAGTCAAGATGCTCAACAAGGGTGCCGATGGCGAGCGCATGGTTTTCGAACCTGCCTTCGTTCAGGCAGTACCGGGCGACACGATCAGGTTCGTCGCTGCCGACAAGGGGCACAATGCCGAAATGATCGAGGAAATGATCCCGAACGGCGCAGAAGGCTTCAAGGGTAAGATCAACCAGGAAATCGAAGTCACGCTGGATACCGAGGGCGTCTACGCCGTGATCTGCAAGCCGCATTTCGCCATGGGCATGGTGATGACCATCGCCGTCGGCGACGTGGATGCGCCCGAAGGCTTTCTTGAAGGTCGGCTTCCCAAGAAGGCCAAGGACCGTTTCGAAGATCAACTGAGCAACATGTAAAGCATCGGCGCGTACGGGCCTTTCTGTCGCGCCATCCACACCCAGGAGAAAGAAAATGACCAAATTCATTAACCCAGGTCTCATGTCGACAAGCCGCCGCAATGTTTTGCGCGGATCGCTGCTGGCCGGCGCCGCCGCGATGACCGGCGCAAGTGCGATGGCCGCTCGGCGCCCGCAACAACCGTTCAAGGCGGATGCGGTGTCGCGCGATCTGCACAAGGCGTCCGCCGAAACGACCGCTGGCAGCACGGCGAAACCCGCCGATCTGTCAGGCTATACCCGGGTCAAGCAGGAACTGGTGGCGCCGCCTTTTGCGCCCCAACACGACCAGGTCGCCACCGGCGGACCAAAGATCATCGAGATCACGATGGAAACCGAAGAACGCCTGATGGTCGTCGATGAGGACACGGGGGCAAGCGTTTGGGCGCTGACCTACAACGGTTCGGTGCCCGGCCCGCTGATCATCTGTCATGAGGGTGATATGATCGAGCTGACCCTGCGCAACCCCGCAAGCTCGATGATGGAGCACAATGTCGATTTCCACGCATCCACGGGTGCGCTGGGCGGAGGTGGCTTGACCCACGTCTTCCCCGGCGAGGAATGTGTGCTGCGCTGGAAAGCGACGAAGCCAGGTTGCTTTACCTATCACTGCGCCCCCGGTGGTGCGATGATCCCCTATCACGTGGCCCATGGCATGAATGGTGCTGTCATGGTCCTGCCGCGCGACGGGTTGAAGGACGCGCAGGGAAATCCGCTGCGCTATGACAGCATCGCCTATATCGGCGAGCAGGATTACTACCTGCCGTTGGACGAGAACGGCGACTTCAAGACCTATGACGCGGCCGGCGACGACTATGCCGACAGCCTGGATGCGATGCGCAAGCTGGTGCCGACGCATCAGGTGTTCAACGGTGCCGTCGGCGCCCTGACCGGTGAGAACGCGTTGAGGGCCAAGGTCGGCGAAACGGTGCTGATGGTGCACAATTCGTGCAACGTGGACAGCCGCCCGCACCTGATCGGTGGTCACGGAAACTATGTCTGGGAAAGCTCTTTCACCGATACCCCCCTGACCGGGATGGAAACCTGGTTCGTGCGTGGCGGCAGTGCGGCTGCGGCGATGTACACCTTCGAGCAGCCGGGCGTCTACGCCTACGTGAACCACAACCTGATAATCGGCGCGATGCTGGGCGCGACCGCACACTTCGTTGTCGAAGGTGAGTGGGACAATGGCCTGATGGAGCAGGTCGTGAAACCGCGGCCCTTCGCAAGCTGACCGAGAGGAGTTGAAACATGACCGCCGCGAAGACATCGAAGTTCGGCCCGAAGGTATCGGTTCTTCTGGTTGCACCAGGTGTCGTCGCGGCGATCCTTTTCGGCGCCGCGCTGACCTGGCGCGGCCCCGATCGTGATCCGGGCCTGCTGCCTGAAATGGCCGCCGCTCCTGTCACCCTGTCGACCGGGGGGCAGCTTTACGTCCAGAAATACGAGGTAAGTGTGGCTGAATGGAACATCTGCCACGACAGGGGCGCCTGCACGTTGCGTCTGCGTGTCCGACCTGACCAGGATGCCCGGACGATACCGGCAACGGGTCTGAGTTACGTGGACGTTCTGGAGTACCTGAACTGGATCAACCACACGACGGGCGCCGCCTTTCGCCTGCCAAGTGCGTACGAATGGACCGAGATGGCCGCGTCGGTCTTGCCTGAAGAGCCCGATCCGATCTTCACTGATCCTTCTCTGACCTGGGCATCGGCCTATCTGACCGAGGGTCTCGCTCCGCGCGCATTGAAACCGAGGGGCAGTTTCTCAACCTCGCCCGAAGGGATCGCGGATCTCGACGGGAGCGTCTGGGAATGGACGCAGGAATGTTTCGAGGGGGCGTCGAGCGGCACCGACACGTCACGCTGTCCCGCGTTCTTCGTTGGCGGCGAGCACGTCGCCGCAATGTTCTACCTGACGCGCGATCCGGCCCGTGGCGGCTGTGCCGTCGGGTCGCCTCCTGCCCTTCTTGGCATGCGCCTGGTAAGCGACGAAGCCATCGGGCGGCGGTGATCTTGGGGCGTACGACGCGCATCTCGGGGCCAATTGCAATAACCGCCATGCGGATTTTCAACAGCAAGGCTGAGCCCAACAAATGTGACCTGGACACAACGGCGCATCCCGCGAAATGAGTTATTCAATCGCGGGATGACCTTGGATCAAGTAACCGATCACTTGCCGACAGCCTCGCGGGCGATCCCGTCCAACAGGGATTGGACTTCCTGCATTGCGCCTTCTGGCAAGTCTCTGAAGCCAACCATGACTTCATCGCCCGTGTCCGCGACGAAAACGCCGTAGGGGCAGAAAGCGATGTTCATTATGTCGGCTTCCATGACGTTGCGCGAAGTCGTGGCCGAACAGAACAAGAAGACATCCGCGTTCTCGAAGAGTTGGACATCGCTGCCTACGTCTGCGCCCGTCCTGGCAAGCATTGCGCCAACGTGGCTGACGTAGTCGACCACGAGCCCCCTGCCAATTATGGCACTTTCCAAGGCAAATGCCGTGTCTTCGAAATTGGCATCGCTCTTATAGGTCGTGATGTTCTGTGCAAATGCGGCGCCCGTGGTTGCCAGGGCGACGAGGATTGCAGAAAGCGTCTTCATTTTATCCTCCCAGCTAAATGTCCTGACAGGATACCACGTCTTTGGTGACGGGTCATGTCGCGCTGATCGGCATCAGCTGATATCCTAACCGCAGGAACATTTAGTGCGGGAGGGATCATGCGTATCGCGACGATGGCAACGGGCGGAATCGGCGGCTTTCTGGCGGTCAGGCTGGCGAAGGCCGGCCATGAGGTTGCAACGATTGCCCGAGGCCCGCATCTCAGGGCAATTCGCGACAACGGCCTGACACTCGATGGTCCGTCAGGCGTCGAAGTCGTGCAGCCATGGATCGCCACCGACGACCCCGCCGAGGTAGGCGAAGTCGATGCGATAATTTTTGGCGTGAAAGGCGATGCGCTCGAAGATGCCGCCAAAGCCTGTCAGCCGATGATCGGTCCGAATACGGTGGTTGTGCCTTTTCTCAATGGCGTCGAGGCTGCGGCCCGCTTGCTTGAAATCCTTCCTGAACAGAACGTCGCAAACGGCATGGCGCAGGTATCGACGACCATCGCGTCGCCAGGTGTCATCAAACAGACAGGGGAATTCAACGTTTTCATCTTTGCGGAACGCGACAGTCGCCCGTCCGACCGTATCACGGCACTCCGCAAAGCGATAAACGAGGCCGGATCCAACGCGCCCGAAACAGACGATATCGAACGGGACGTCTGGTCCAAATTCGTTCTGTTTTCGGCCGTTTCCGGCGTCACGGCGGCGGGAAGATGCACCATCCAGGATATCGTGAACATGCCCCAGCTGGGCGAACTGTTTCGGCGGGTGGTCACGGAAACAGCAGCAATAGGGCGAACCATGGGCGTCGCGCTCGGCCCGGATATCGAGGAAAAGACATGGGCCATAGCAAAGCAGCTGCCACCGACGATGCGCGCATCCACGGCGATTGATCTGGAAAAAGGTCTGCCAATCGAGGTGGAATGGATTTCGGGAGCCGCGGCGCGGCTTGCAAAAAAGGCCGGGATAAGTGCCCCGGCGAACGAAGCGCTCTATGCAATACTTCTGCCGCACAAGGACGGCAATCCGCAGCAAAGCCGTTGACCACGTGAGTATCGAAGCCACATTTTGCCCACCACTTCAGTTGCGTGCTGAATAGGCGGGCAGAATGCTTTGCTTGTTCCGATCAACCTGTTGACGCTTGTTTTTCTGGCGCGATGGCCCCTGCGGCTTGAGGGCTGCACGCTTATGTTTATTTGCTTGGGTCGCCCGTTGCCCAGGCCACGCCATCGCCGCGATCCATCGTCGCCATCTGCGCCATATCTGCGTCGTCGATGGAAAAGGAAAACAAATCGAGGTTCTGACGCATCCGGTCGGGATTCAGGCTTTTGGGCAGTACGGCGTATCCATTCTGCACCCCCCAACGCAGAAGGAGCTGGGCCTCGCTGACGCTGTACTTTGTTGCCATCTCCGCAAAAGCTCCGCCGTCTGCCTTCATCTCATCGGTTTTCGCGCTGTCTTGCCCGGGTGTGGCGCGCCATGTCGACAATGGCACAAGGCTGCTATAGGCGATTGGCGCGATCCCATGGTCGGCCATGTAGCGCAGCAGGTCCGGTTTTTGCGACCAGGGGTGAAGTTCGATCTGGTTGGCGTCAGGCATGGGCAGGCCTGCAGCCTTGATTTCTTCGAGATGTCCGATGTTGAAGTTGCTGACCCCGATGGCCTGCGCCTTTCCGGTTTTCTTCAGTTCCAAAAGTGCGCGCCACTGATCGAGCCGCTGGTCTCCGCCATAGGGCGCGTGGATCAGATAAAGGTCGACTTGTGCAAGTCCAAGCCGCTCAAGGCTGGCGTCGCATTCCGCGATTGTCTGGTCGTGCGTTTTCGGCGCATCGCCCCAGGCCGGGTTGCCGGGCCAAAGCTTGGTCGTCACGAAAATGTCGTTCCGCGAAATCCCCGCTGCCGCAAGGCCGCGGCGGATACCTTCGCCTACGCCCGCCTCGTTATGGTACCCCGATGCCGTGTCGATATGGCGGTAACCATTGGCGATTGCCGCACAGATGGCATCAGGCGCGTCATCGTTTGAGATCAGGTAGGTTCCGAAACCAACCGCCGGGATAGCGGTTTCAGCGTTTAGGCGAAAAGTGGGTTGTGTGGATGTCATCGGCTTTCTCCGGCTTCGATCTTGGTTGACTTCACCCTATGCGCAGGCAGCGGAATCAAGCCTGCCAGTTTCTCCATCATTCCTGCCAATTCCTCCGAAGCTGCGGATTTTCAGGTGAATATTCTTGCATAAAGGGCTATGCAGGGATGACGGGAGGCGCCGATGGATTTGGATGGATTGGAGCGGCTGGCAGAGCAGCTTTTCCTGAGGGAAAGGGATAATGGCGCAAAGCCTTTGCCCAATGTTCATGTCTTGCGGCGCGAAAAGGTCAGTGCGCTTGAGGCTGTTGTCTACAACCCGGTGATTTGTCTTATCCTACGCGGAAGCAAAGAAACGAATATCGGCTCCCAGTCGGTGACGCTGCAGCGTGGTGATGCCCTTGTTGTCAGCCATGACCTGCCTGTGACGTCCAAGATTACCCAGGCCAGCCCCGAGGCGCCTTACCTTGCGCTGATCATTTCGCTCGACCTCGGGATCGTGCGGAGCCTCTATGAACAGGTCGGCGGGTCCATATCCGAGGCTCCGAATGCCAGGTCTCTTTCCGCCAGCGCCGTTCGCGATGAATGGCTGGACCCTCTGGGCAGGTACCTGCGCATGATGGATGAACCGCTGGATGTGCAGGTGCTGGGACCATCGGTGCTGCGTGAACTGCATTACCGCCTGTTGATCTCGCCAATAGGCGGGATGCTGCGGAATCTGCTTTCGGTGGATAGCCATGCGAGCAGGATTACCAAGGCAATTGCCCGGATAAGAAGCGGCTATCGTGAGCCGCTGTCGGTTGTCGAACTCGCCCGGCTTGCCGGCATGAGCCAATCCTCGTTCCACGAGCATTTCAGGACGGTTACCGGAACGACACCGCTTCAATACATGAAAGACCTGCGCCTGATCGAGGCGCAGTCCCTGCTGCGGGACGGGCGCAAGTCGGTCTCGGCGACGAGTTTCGAAGTTGGCTATGAAAGCCCGACCCATTTCAGCCGCGACTATTCGCGCAAGTTCGGCTGCCCACCCCGTCAGCATCTGGCACAGACGCATTGACGAACCCGATCTAACGACAGGACGAGGTACTGCAATGACAGCGGAATTCATGTTCACCACATTCGCGATCTTCCTGTCCGGGATGATCGCCGTGCCTCTGGCCTCGCGTTTCGGGCTGGGGTCGGTGCTTGGCTACCTGATTGCAGGCATCGCCATCGGCCCGGTTCTTTACTGGGCCGGCGTCGATGTGGTCGCCTTGCAGCATTTCACCGAGTTCGGCGTAGTCATGATGCTGTTCCTCATCGGGCTTGAGATGCAGCCGAAAGTGCTTTGGGCGATGCGGGCCCGGATTTTCGTGATGGGCGGTTTGCAAGTCGGCATCACGGCGGTGGCGGTCATGGGGGTGGCCATGCTTTTCGGTCAGGCATGGACCGTTGCGTTGGCGATCGGGCTGGTTTTCGCCCTGTCCTCGACCGCCATCGTGACCCAGACACTGAACGAAAAGGGCCTGATGCGCAGCGATGGGGGCCAGGCGAGTTTCTCCGTTCTGCTGTTTCAGGATATCGCCGTGATCCCGATGTTGGCGCTTATCCCTTTGCTGGCCTTGCCGGAACTCATGGACGCGCTGCATCACGGGGATGATCACGGCGGTGGGCACGGCGAAGCGGGCTTGAATCTCAGCCTCGTCGATGGGCTTCCGGGGTGGCAGACAGCATTGGTGACGTTGGCAGCCATCGGTGTGGTGATCGTGGCGGGGCGGTATCTGACCGGGCCGATTTTTCGCTATGTCGCCCGTGCGCGATTGCGCGAGCTGTTCGTCAGCACCGCCCTGATGATAGTTTTGGCAATCGCGCTTTTGATGACGATGGTGGGGCTGTCGCCCGCGCTGGGAACTTTTCTGGCCGGTGTCGTCATGGCCAACAGCGAATACCGGCACGAGCTTGAAAGCGACATCGCGCCGTTCAAAGGCATTTTTCTTGGCGTTTTCTTCATCACCGTGGGCGCCAGCATCGACTTCGGCCTACTGGCTGAGAACCTGGCACTGATCCTTGGGCTGACGCTTGGGCTGATTGCATTGAAATGCGCAATCATGCTGGGGATCGGACGGATGTTCAGGCTTGCCGGTGGCGACAAGTGGCTGTTTGCACTCGGCCTTGCCCAGGCGGGCGAATTCGGTTTCGTGCTGGTGTCCTTTACGGTCGCCAACGCAGTTGTCCCGCCGGCGATTGCCGATCTGTTGCTGCTTGTCGTGGCGCTGTCGATGCTGCTGACACCAGCGCTGTTCATCCTTTACGACAGGGTCATTGCCCCGCGCTATTCGCGTCAGCAGGAACGCGAGGCCGACGAGATCGGGGCAGACGCCAAGATCATCATCGCAGGGCACGGGCGGTTTGGCGGCATCGTCAATCGCGCGCTTCAGGCCGCCGACTACCCGACAACCGTGGTCGACTACAGCAACGAACAGCTCGCGATGCTGCGCCGCTTTGGAATCCGTGCCTATTTCGGTGATGCGACCCGTCCAGACCTTTTGCATGCGGCCGGAATCGAAGAGGCGAGTGTTCTCGTCATCGCCATCGACAACAAGAATGCGGCGACCGAACTTGCGCATTACATGCACAAAAATCATCCAAATGTGCATGTCATCGCCCGCGCTATCGACCGCTGGCACGTGTACGAGCTGTGGGCGGCAGGGTGCCGCGACATTATCCGAGAAACCTATGACAGTTCGATTCGCGCCGCGCGCTCGGTCTTTGAAGCTATCGGGCATCCGAGGAACGAGGCCGAGCGCCTGATCGGGATTTTCGAAGAGTTCGATCGCAGGACCATGGTCGAGACGGCACAGGCCTTTCTCGAAAGCGACGACCCGCACAGCGAAAACAGCATCTATTCGCAATTGATCCGTGAAAACCTCGAAGGGTGGGAAGCGGATCTCAAGAAGGAAATGAAGACGGCACGGGGTGCTTGAGGATGCAAAGCCGGATTGCCCGGCTGACAGTATCGCATCGCAGGCACCGGATCGGTCTGCGGGACGGCCAGTTTCGGCCTTTCAGCCCCTAGCCTCTATTGCGACGGTATCGTCTTTTCCTGCGCCTCTAGCGGGAGGCCAAGGACAACTTCGACGCCATCCTGCTTTCCGCGAACCGGAGAGTAGAGGGTCAGGCTGCCGCCGGCCTTTCGCATGAGCGTGTCGGCGATGTAGAGGCCCAGACCCAATCCGCCGCCTCGTGTATCACGGCGTTTGTGTCGGGCTTTCAGCCCCGTCAGTTCGTCCGCAGGGATCACTTTTCCGGGGTTCGACACGCAAAGCTTGCCTGCGTCATCCAGGTGGACGGTGATCCGCGCGTCTTCAGGGGCATAGCGCAAGGCATTGTCCAGCAGGTTCGCCACCACGATCGCAAGGTCATCCGCACCGATGCGTGCGCGCACAGGGCTGTCGGGAAGCTGCAGTTCAATCCGACCGTCGTTGGGTGGGATCGATCGTTCGTGCACGAGCAGGCCCAGCACCTCGCCCGTATCGCAGGCCTGCCCATGCTGGTCCGGCCCGGTTTCGGCGCGGGAAAGTTGCAACAGGCGTTCGACCGTCCGCGTCATCCGACGGATCGCGTCGCGCAATTCGGCGATCTGTTCGGGCTGCACCCCGGTGTTTTCCGCTTCGATCCGTTGCAATCTTGCGAGTGCAAGCGCCAGTGGCGTGCGCAGCTCATGCGCAGCGTTGGCTGCGAACTGTCGCTCGGCGTCCAGTGCTGTAAGCAGCCGCGACATGAAACCGTTAAGCGTCGTGACCATCGGGCGCAGCTCGATGGGCATCCGACTGCCGTCGATCGGATCCAGCGCGCCACGATCGCGTTGTGCGATTTCAAGGCGCAAGTCATCGAGCGGCTTCAGCGATGCCCTGGATATCCACCGGATCAACAGGAATGCGATCAACAGCAGTGGCAGCATCGGCCCAACGAAGGCAAAAAGGCTTTCAGAGAAGGCTTCGTACCGTTCTGCCAGACTGTCGCCCAGAATGACGATGCGGTCTTCGCTATCCGGCGCGCCGATGTAGAATCGGTGCGTATCGGATTGCCAGAACGTGTCGGTTCCAACTTGCCGGGGATCGGGCAGTGTTTCGGGAAGATCCCATTCTAACAGCACCGTACCATCGGCCGCGATCACGCCGATCCCAATAAATGGTTCATGTGCCTGCAGGCGTGATACGACGCCTCCATCCGCCACGTCATCCAACCGTTCGGGGTGAACGACGAGTTCCGAAAGTACGGCGGCCGCGAACGGGGCGAACTCGTGCATGACTTCGTCACGCTGTTCGCCCGTTTCCTCCCGCAGGACCGCGGCGGTCACGAGAACGCCAAGAAGCAGCACTATGGAAATACCGACCGTCGTAAGGCCGGCGATCCTGCGTGAGAGGCTTGATACGGTCATGACCTCATGCCTCGCCCATCCGGTATCCCAGGCCCCGTACCGTTACGATGGCGGTTTTCCCCAACTTCGACCGCACGCGGCTGACAATGGCCTCGATCGAGTTGCTTTCGACCTCGAACCCGTGCCCGTAAAGCGAGTCCTCCAGCTCGGCCTTGGAAAACACTCTTGATGGCCTCGAGGAAAGACGGTCGATCAGGCTCCACTCTCGCCGGGTCAGCACGACGGCCTTGCCATCAAGAAAAACCGCCTTCGTGCTGATATCAACCGAAATGGTGCCAAAGTCGCGAACGGTTGTAACGGTCATGTTGGCGCGGTTCAGGTTAACTTCGATTCTCGCAAGAAGCTCGTTCAGGTCGAAAGGCTTCACCAGGTAGTCGTCCGCTCCGGCCTTGAGCCCCTCGATCCGCTGAGTAATGCGGTCGCGCGCCGTGGTGATCAATATGGGCGGCGCGAATCCGCTGCGGCGCAGATTGCGCAAAAAGTCGATCCCGTCGCCATCGGGAAGACCGAGATCCAGCAGCAAAAGATCATAATCCGTTGTTGCCAGCGCGTCTTGCGCTGTCTCCAGATCCCCGGCGAGGTCTGCGGCATGGCCTGCAATTCGCAGATGCTCGCAAACCGCCCGCCCAAGGCCTTCTTCGTCTTCGATCACCAATAGCCGCATGGTGCCCCGCGTTACGACAATTTCCGGTGCCTTATAGGTGATCCGTCAGGTTGGCGTAAGTGTCCGGCGCCATATGCACGGGAAATCATGACCCGGCACGAAAGGACACAGGCCGATGTCGGAGACTTTCTGGATCGTAATCGGTTTCGCGGGGCAGCTTTTGTTCACCTCGCGGTTCCTTGTTCAATGGCTTGCCAGCGAACGGCGCCGCGAAAGCGTGGTGCCCGTCGCATTCTGGTGGTTGTCGCTGGCTGGCGGGCTCACCTTGTTGACCTATGCGCTTTACCGGCAAGACCCGGTTTTCATCATGGGGCAGGGGATGGGTATCTTCATCTACCTGCGTAACCTCATGCTGCTGTCGCGTTCGGCCAAGGAAAAAACAGCATGCCAGTAACAGGTAGCACGCGGAGCGCATTGGCGGTTTTCGCCATGGTTACGCTGGCCGCAATCTTTCTGCGGCCGCTCATGCCCATAGACGAAACGCGCTATGTTGCCGTCGCCTGGGAGATGTTCCATTCAGGCGACTTCTTCGTGCCGACCAAGAACTTCGAACTTTATACCCACAAACCGCCGCTGCTGTTCTGGATCATCAACCTGGTCTGGGCGGTCTTCGGCGTGTCGGAATTCGGTGCGCGGGTGGTTGGGCCGGGCTTTGCGCTGCTTGCGCTGTTCCTGACTGCCCGACTTGCAAGGCAGCTGTGGCCCGAAGAAGAGGGGATCGCCGGGCGTACGGCATGGATTCTGGCCGGGACGCTGGTTTTCATCGTGTTTGGCGGCACGACCATGTTTGATGCGGCGCTGTCCGTCGGCGTAGTGGCCGGCATCATGAGCCTTGTCGCGGTCGCACGAACGGGCCAGACGCGTTTCTGGCTGGCGTTCGGCGCGGCCCTGGCGATCGGGACGTTGGCGAAAGGGCCCGTGATATTCATCCATCTTCTGCCGGCGGCGCTTTCCATGCCGTTCTGGGGAAGGCAGGTCGCACCATCGGTTTCGCCTATAACGGCACGGCGTCTTGCCGCCGGCATTGGCATAGCTGTGCTTGCGGGGCTCGCGCTGGTGCTTGTCTGGCTGCTTCCCGCGATCATACAGGGCGGCGAAGAGTACAGAAACGCGATCCTTTGGAAACAAAGCGCAGGCCGCATAGCGCAGTCCTTTGCCCATTCACGCCCGGTCTATTGGTATGTTCTGGCCTTGCCGCTGCTGTTGTTCCCGTGGGTCTGGATGCCCCGGATCTGGCGTGCAACCTGGCGGGCCTCATGGTCGGAACCCGGCATGCGGCTGCTCCTGATCTGGATGCTGTCGGCCTTTGTCCTGTTCAGCCTGATCGATGGCAAGCAACTGCACTACCTTGTGCCTGAACTGCCCGCCGTTGCACTTCTCATCGCGCGTATTTTGCCGTCTTCCCGGTCAGGTCGGGCATGGTTCGCGGCCTTGCCAGTGGCAGGGTTGGGCGGCGTGTTCACGCTTGCCGGCCTGGGGATCGTCGATGCGCAGCAGGTTACCGTGCTGCTTGATCCAAGCCTGGCATTGCTGGCTGTCGGCTTGGGGCTTCTGGCGGTTTGTGGCCTCGCGCTCAATTCGTCGCTTTTGCAGGGCGGTGCCATTCTTTCCTTCGGACTTGTGTTGTGTGTTGGGGCTGCGGTGCGTTTCACCGATCTCTACGACGCCTACGATGCGCGGATAATCGGTCAGATCGTGTCTGAGTATGAAGACAAGGGCATCGCCATCTACGGCGACGGCGCTTATCACGCCGAGTTCAATTTCGCGGCGCGTGCGACACGGCCCTTTGCCGTTCTCGATACGTTGGAAGAAGTCAGGGAATGGCAGGCAAGCCATCCCGGCGGTGTCTTCATTTCGCGGCTCGAACATTTCCGGCTGCCTGAAAAGCCGTGGAAGTTCATCAATTTCCGCGATCGACCCTACGGCATCTATCGCACCCCGGAATCCACATCAAAGGAGAGCTTGTCATGAGCGACCCGAACATGATCAGTGTCGTCATTCCTGCCAAGGACGAGGTCGTTGCCATCGCGCCTCTGGTTGAAGAGATCGGTGCGGTCCTCAAGGACGAGGACTTCGAGGTTATCGTCATCAACGATGGCTCGACGGATGGAACGGGCGCCAAGCTGGATCAGCTCGCTGCGCGATGCAATTGGCTGATCCCTATTCATAACAAGGTTCCTGCAGGACAATCTTCTGCGATACGCAAGGGCGTCAGGCTTGCGCATGGCGCCTTGATCGTAACGCTTGATGGCGACGGACAAAATCCACCGGATCAGATACCCGCCCTGCTTGAGCCGTTCCGAAGTGCCAACCCCGACGTGTGTTCGCTTGGCCTGGTGCAGGGGCAACGCGTCAGGCGGCAGGACACATTTGCGAAACGGTATGCATCGCGATTTGCCAATTGGCTGCGGGGTGCACTGTTGCACGACAACGTGCGCGACAGCGGGTGCGGGCTCAAGGCGTTTCGGCGCGAGGCCTATCTGGACTTGCCGTGGTTCGACCATATCCACCGATTCATGCCGGCGATGATGCTGCGCGAAGGTTGGCGTGTCGAAACCGTCGATGTCACGCACCGCGAACGGCATGGCGGGGCGTCGAAATACAACAACCTGAAACGTGGCCTTGTCGGCATTCCCGATCTGCTTGGGGCAGCGTGGTTGATCATGCGCAAAGGGCCGCCCCGTTACGACGATTGCGTCCCAAGCAAACCGCAGATCGCCCAATCAGCCAAATAGGTCCGCCGGGCGGTTGAAAGTCGCGTCGTCAGGATATGGCGACGTTATCCTTGGCCATCATCATGTGTATGCCCTTGTTTCCGTTCACCGTCTGAGTGACGCGAAGATCGCCTGCCAGCGAACACAGCATGTAGGCGTCTTCGCGGGACATGCCCGTTTGCCGCACGATCCACGCGATCATTTGCCTGAGCGCCATTTCCACACACCGGTCCAAATCTTCGTGCATGCCCATCGTGATCAGGTGTGTCGGCGTCTCGGCATGGGGATAGTCGAACCCAAGATCATCCCGCGCGGTCAGGCGGAACCGGCCTTCGAGCGCTGTTTCGATCGCGGTCACGCATACCTCGCCATCGCCCTGCACGGCGTGACCGTCACCACAGGAAAACAAGGCGCCATCGGTCTGGACGGGCAGATAGAGGGTTGTGCCTGCGACCAGTTCCTTGTTGTCGATATTGCCTCCATGAAGGCGCGGCTGGATCGTCGAGACACGTCCCCAGTGCCGCGGCGGTGCAACGCCCATCACTCCGAAAAACGGCGCCAGCGGCAAACCCAGACCCCAGGGCATTCGTGAAGTATTCGCATCGATGTCGATCGGCAGGAATTCTACCCGTTGGTTCGGGAAGTCCTCAGGCAGAGTTCCCGCAAGCGGCCGGATCAGGTTCCATCCCCAATCCTGACGAAACTTCACGTCCAGGATATCGACCTGCAAAACGTCGCCTGCCCGCGCTCCCGTGACGGCGACAGGGCCGGTCAGTATGTGACCGGGCAGAATGCGGTCCGACCGGGTGTGGATGTCGAACAGCTCTTGTGGGACGTGGAATCCCGCATCGCGTGGCGGCAGGTGATCCGGCCCACCCGACACGGTTTCGATTATGATTTCGGAACCGCTCGCGATTTCGGCGACGGGCTCCAGGGCGGCGTCGAAATACCCCCAGGCGCAGGTTTCCGGGCTTGCTTGCAGACGGGGTGTCGCGTCGCTGGGCATGGTCGGTCCCTTCTTCAAGTCAAAGCGGCGTTGCGAAGGACCGGCTTTCAAGACCGGCCTCGCGTCTGCGCTTTTCCTCGGCTGCGATGGCGGCATCGACGCCGCTGCGATCGGTCAGGCCGTGGGGATTGTCGCGGGTGGGCAGGATTTCCGCGAAATGCAGGAACCGCTCATGCGCCACGTCGTAGAGCCTGCGCAGTTCGGCCAGCGGGTCGGCATGGTCGTCGGCGCGAATATCCAGCCACGGATAGGGTTGGTCGCGATGGATGACGAGTGCCGCCGACTGCCGGCCGCGCTTGTCGCCACCGGCCCGTTCGCCGGCCTCCATCGCGGTCATCAGGCGCTCGGCCAATGGCAGGTTCGCGTTGTTCTGGAATGCAGCCAGTGTGTCGGCGATGACCGCCTCTCCGGCCAGCATGTTACCCGCGACGGAAACGCCCTCGGCACTGGCATGACCGCACCAGTCCACGCAACTGCCGCCGGTGAATGCGGCGGTTCTGCCTTTTGCATCGACCATGTGAACCTGACGGTTGTCACGGCCATCATCGGCCTGAAGCAAAGCGTTGAGCACGTCCTGCGGTGGCTCATCCTTTGCCAGCAAGTCGGCTGCGTCGATCCCCCAGAGCGGATTGATGAACGCCTGCGTCGCAACTGCCCCCTTACCTGGCCGGATATGCGGCACCAGCGCACCCACCGCAAAGAAACGGCTTGCGACGGCCACGCCGAGTTCTCCTGTATTCGCGTCGTGCGCCACGATTGAATAGGTCACAGTGCGGCTCCCTTAGCGGCCGATTGCATAGGCTTGCATCAGGCGGGGCGTCGCCGCGGCCTTGAGCAGACCATCGGGTGCGCGGCATGCGGCCGTCAGGCGCCCCACCGTCCAGGGTTCGGCCACTTCGATGTCATGACCACGCGCCTTCAGGTCAGAAATGACTTCTTCCCCAAAGGATGGCTCGACCATCAGGTGCCCCGGCCGTACAGCGCGGGGATCGAACGATCCCTGGAAATGCGCCGTGTGGAACAGCGGGGCGTCGATCGCCTCTTGGAGGTTCATGTCCGAATGCACCATCCGCAGGAACAGCATCAGTTGCCACTGATCCTGCTGGTCACCGCCCGGCGTGCCAAAGGCATGCCGGGTGCCGTCGGGCGCTTGCGCCATTGACGGTGACAGCGTGGTGCGCGGCCGCCTGCCCGGTGCAAGCGAGGTCGGCAGCCCATCTTCAAGCCAGAACATCTGTGCACGGCTGTTCAGCGGCATGCCCAGCCCCGGCACCACAGGCGAGCTTTGCAGCCACCCGCCCGAGGGAGTCGCTGACACAGAATTTCCCCAACGGTCGATTACGTCGATATGCACCGTATCGCCGCGTTTCTCGGTCAGGTGGGCCATTGTGGGCTCGCCCGCACCAACCCCGCCGCTTGCTGCCTGTTCGCGCGCCTTCGCCCTGGCAATATAGGCATCGGCCAAGTGCTCCAGCCCCGGAATGCGCCCGGGCCGCTGATCCAGCGATGCCTGCTGCCCAAGCAGGGCGCGACGTGCGGCGGCATAGTCGCGGGACAGAAGCGTCTGGGTCGGGATGTCGAAATGCTCGGGGTCGCCGTAATAGGCTTCGCGATCCGCGTAGGACAGCTTCATCGCCTCGGTCACCAGGTGAACGAACTCTGCGCCGCGGCTGTCGGCATCGGAAATGCCCGATCCATCCAGGATGCGAAGAGACTGAAGCATAGTCGGCCCCTGGCTCCACATGCCGGCCTTCCACACTGTCCAGCCCTCGTAGTCGATTGACAGCGGTGCTTCGTAGTTGGCGCGCCAGTTGGCCATGTCCTGACCGTTCAGAACACCCTTGTGCCGCGCACCAGACGCGTCCATCACACAGGCTTCGCGCATCCAGTTGTCGATCGTTTCGGCAACAAAGCCGGTATAGAACGCCCGGCGCGCGGCTTCGATTTGCGCCTCGCGGCCAGATGCGGTTTCGGCTTCTTTCAGCAAACGTTCCCAAGTGTCGGCCAGGGCGGGGTTGCAAAACAGTGCGTCTGCCTTTGGTGCAACGCCACCGGGCAGCCAGGTTTCATACGATGTCGGCCACTCGTCGCGGAAGAAATCCGCCAGGCCTGCGATGGTTCCGGCAACGCGCGGCAACATCGGATGACCGTGCCGTGCATAATGGATCGCGGGCTCCAGGATCTCGCGCAAGGGCAGGCGGCCATGGTCGCGCAGGATCAGCATCCAAGCGTCGAACGCGCCTGGAACAACGGTCGCCAGAAGCCCCGAACCCGGTATGATGTCGAGCCCCTCGGCCTTGTAATGCGCGATTGTCGCGCCGGCCGGTGCCACGCCCTGCCCGCAAACGACCGTCGGGCTGTCGTCGCCTGCAGGACGCACGAGTGCCGGCATGTCGCCAAGCGGGCCGTTCAGGTGCGGTTCGACCACATGCAGCGTGAAACCCATTGCCGCAGCGGCGTCAGCAGCGGTTCCGCCGGATTCCAGTATCTTCATGCCCACCGCCGAAGCGATCCAGTGGGTTGATGCAGTGACGCCGAATGTTCCCTTGATTTCCGGCCGCGTGGTGAATGTCATGTCGTGGTCCCTGTCATGTGTCGCGCGGGTCGAGCGCATCGCGCAGCCCGTCGCCCAAAAGGTTGAATCCGAGCACGACCAGAAAGATCGCGATGCCCGGGTAGAGCGCCATCCAGGGCGCTTGTTCCAGAAAGTTCTTTGCGGTGTTCAGCATCGCGCCCCAAGACGGTGCGGGCGGCTGCTGTCCCAGCCCCAGGAAGGACAGCGATGCCTCGGCGATGATCGCTGTGGCGATCGTCAGCGTGGCCTGCACGATGATCGGCGGAAAGATGTTGGGTAGGATGTAGCGCCAGATCAGCCCGACATGCCCGATGCCGATGGCGCGCGCGCTTTCGACATAGTCTTCGGTCATGACGGAAAGCGTTTGCGCCCGCGACAGCCGTACGAAGATCGGCATGGCCGACAAGCCGATGGCGATCATGGCGTTGGTCAGCGATGGCCCGAGAAACGCAGCGAGGGCGATCGCCAGTATCAGGAACGGCGCGGCCAGCAATGCCTCGGTGAATCGCGAAATCACGGCGTCGGTCCAGCCGCGCATGTATCCGGCGACCATGCCCAATGGCACACCCAGAAGTACCGCGATCAATACCGACACCACCCCGGCCAGAAGCGATGCCTGCGCCCCCCATATCATGCGTGACAAAACATCCCGCCCGATTTCGTCCGTCCCGAAAGGGTGGGCGGCATTGGGTGGCTTGCGTACCGCCGACCAATCCGTTTCGGCGGGTCCGGGCACCGGCAGCAGCGGGGCCAGCAAGGCGACGACGAGAAAGAATACGACGATCACGCCCCCCAAAAGAGCGGACGGATTGCGACGAAACTTTGCCCAGGCGCGGCTGCGTTGGCGCGGCGGCAGCGGATCGGCTTCGATTTCAGAGGTTGCTGTGACGCTCATTGGTCTGACATCCGCGGGTTGAGGACGCGATATGCCGCGTCAGCCAGAATGTTCATCGCGATGAAGGCGACGCCGGTACAAAGGACGATCCCCTGGACCACCGCGTAGTCGCGGTTGAACACCGCGTCGACGACCAGCTTGCCAAAGCCGGGTATGGTGAAAATCTGTTCGGTAAGCACCGCACCCGCCAGCAACTCGCCGAACAGCAGCGTGATCACTGTGACAACCGGCACCAGCGCATTGCGCAGCGCGTGCTTCACCAGAACGATATGTTCCCGCAGACCTTTTGCGCGCGCGGTCCTGATATAGTCGGACTTCAGCACACTCAGCATGGCCGAGCGCGTATGCCGCATAAGCGTCGCCGCAAGAGCCGTTCCCAGAACAAAGGCCGGCATGATCATGATCCTGATTGACTGCAGTGGATCTTCCGAGATCGGCATGTACCCGGATGCCGGCAGCCAACCCAGTTTGACCGACACCAGGAGGATCAGCATGATACCCAACCAGAAATTCGGAACGGACAGGCCCGACAGCGCCACGATATTGGCCAGCCAGTCGACCCATGTACCTTTCTTGTAGGCGGACAGAACACCCGCCGGGATACCGATAAGAATGGCGATGGTCAGCGCCATCACGGCAAGCTGGATCGTCACCGGCAGTTTTTCTGCAATAAGTTCCAGAACTGGCTGCTGAGTTCGCAGCGAAATGCCCAGATCGCCTTGCAGCGCATTTCCGGCCCAGGCCAGGTATTGAACAGGAACAGGATCGTTCATCCGGTACTTTTCGCGAAGGGCCGCAATCACCTCGGGGTCGCGCTCCTCGCCAGCCATGACAAGGATCGGGTCTCCCGGCAGCAGATGCTGCAGGGCGAACACGAAAACCGAAATCAGAAAGACCGTCGGTATCGCGATCAGGATGCGGCGTCCGAGAAAAGCCAGCATGAGTATAGGGTTCCTTGACAGAAGGGCTGTGGAACCGCCCCGGCATCGGGTACCGGGGCGGTGTAGGGTTTACTCGGAGACCGAGACGCCATGCAGGCGGATCATCCCATCGGGATACGGGGTGAAACCCGCCACCTTTTGATCAAGCGCCCAGATCCAGACCGGGTGATAAAGGTAGATGATGGGCATGTCTTCCTGCTGCTTGGCAATCGCGGCATCGTAGCTCTGCTTGCGCACGGCAGGATCGTTCGACAGGCGTGCCTCGTTCAGGAACTTGTCCATGTCGGCGTCGGAATACTTGGAGTCGTTGATCCCTCCACCGGTTGTCATGAACTGGTGAATGTTGCCGTCCGGGTCGACCCGGCCGGACCAACCGATCTGGCTGGCGGTGAATTCACCGGCGGATTGGTCGGCCAGGAGCGTGGCGAATTCCTTGGCGGCCAGTTCTATCGTGATGCCTGCTTCGGCGGCCATGGCCTGGATCACCTGCATCACCTGCGTCTGCACAGGGTTGTTTGCCACCTGCACCTCGATGGTGACGCCATCGCCATGTCCAGCTTCGGCCAACAGGGCCTTGGCAGCGTCGATGTCACGTTCTGGCACCGGGAAGGACTTGTTGTACCATGGCGACGTCGGCGAATAAGGCTGATTGCCCGGCGCGAAGGCGCCTTCGAATACAACCTGGTTCAAAGCGTTGCGGTCGATGGACAAGGACAGCGCCTTACGCACCGCCGCGCTCTGGCCAAGCGGGTTTTCCGCGCGCGCGCCATTCGCGATGTTGATCGTGATCCCCTGATAGCCAAGCGATGTCGCCTTTTCCACCTGCAGGCCTGCATCCGCCTCGGCCGAGGACAGGTCGGTCGCGGCAAGCCGTTCAAGCATGTGCAAGTCGCCCGCCCGAAGGTTGGCCAGGCGCACGGTCGTGTCGGGGATCGGCAGGAAGGTCACGCTGTCGAAATTGATCTCGTCCGCGCGATAATAGTCAGCGAATTTTTCCAGAACGATACGGTCCTGCTGAACGCGTTCCTTGAACTTGAACGGGCCGGCACACACCGGGTTCAGACCGAAATCCGCCCCTGCCGCGGCCGTGGCCTTGGGCGACAGCATCATGCCCGAGCGATCGGCGAATTGCGCAAGCAGCGTGGCATCAGGCGAGGACAGCTTGAATCGGATGGTGTAGTCGTCGACAACCTCCCAGCTTTCGATCGATTTCACCTCGGATTTACGACGGCTGACGTCCAGGTTCTTGGACCGGTCGATATTGGCGGCAACGGCAGCCGCGTTGAACGGTTCGCCGTCATGAAATGTCACGCCTTCGCGCAGCGACATCGTCAATTCGGTTCCGTCCGCGCTCCATTCCCAGCCGGTGGCCAGCATCGGAATGATTTCCAGGTCGGGCGTGATATCGACCAGTTTGTCGCAAAGCGATGCATAGACGATACGCCCGACGAATGTACGCGACTGATCGGGATCGAGAACGTCGGGATCTTCCTGCAGGCCGATCCGCAAATCCTGGGCGTGGGCAAGCCCGGTCGTCAGTGCCAGCAACGCGGCAAGACCCACTGTCTTGGTGATACGCATGTCGATTACTCCTCTGTTGGTAGTTTGGTCTTGTTGGTCTCCGCCCCCGTCATATTGGCGCGGGCATTCGAATAGACGGCAAACCGGCGCTCTGCCGCTGCGGGTCGTGCCGCCATGGTGGCATCGACGCCCGCCAGCGACAGGTCTTCCGCGAAATGGCAGGCGACTTGGCGGTCCGGGGCGAGTGTTCTGAGGCCCGGTCGTTCCGACCGGCAACGTGCTTGTGCGTACGGGCAGCGGGTGTGAAACCGGCATCCTGGTGGTGGCGAAATCGGGTTGGGCGGATCGCCGTCAACCAGCGATCGGGCCTTGCGTGCACCGGTTGCCGGAATAGGGATCGCGGAAAGCAGTGTTTCCGTGTAGGGATGCGCCGGTTTTTCGAACAGCGCGGCGGCATCTCCGAGCTCGACAATCTCTCCAAGATACATCACCGCGACGCGATCCGATATGTGCCGGATCACGGCCAGATCGTGTGCGATGATGACTAGCGTCAGGCCCAGCTCTTCTTTCAGGTCTTCAAGGATGTTGACGACCTGCGCCTGAATCGAAACATCAAGGGCGGAAACCGGTTCGTCGCCGACCACAATCCTGGGGCCGGTCGCCAGCGCGCGGGCGATGCCGATGCGTTGGCGTTGCCCGCCCGAGAATTCATGTGGAAACCGGTCGGCATGTTCTGGCCGCAACCCGACTTTCCGCAGAAGGTCCGCCACCTTCGCGCGGCGTTCCGGTGCTGACCCCATGCGATGAATGCGCAGGGGTTCCTCGATCAGCGCGCCAACCGTCATCCGCGGATTCAGCGACGAAAACGGATCCTGAAAGATGAACTGCATGTCGCGGCGCAAGGTTCGCATTTCCGTATCGGAAAGCGACGCGATATCCCTGCCGTCATAAACGACGGCCCCTTCTGACGGCGCGAGCAAGCGGGTCAAAAGCCGTGCGAGCGTGGATTTCCCACAGCCCGATTCCCCCACGATGGCGAGTGTTTCGCCCCGTCGCACATCCAGTGTGACATCGCTGACCGCCTGAACCACACTCGGTGTGCCGAAAAGTGGTTTGCGGGCGGTGAACCTGCGCACAAGGCCCTGTGCCGAAAGGATGATGTCGGTCATGCCGGCACCTCGTCGCGTGAATTGGCGGCGAAGTTTTCGACCGGTGCGTGCCAGCAGGCCACCCTGTGCCCGGCCCCCTGGTCCTGCAACAAGGGTGTTTCCTTGCATCGACCCGTTGCAAACGGACAGCGTGCGGCGAAACGGCAGCCATCGGGCATGTTCGCGGGGCTTGGAACCGTGCCGGGGATGGTGACAAGCCTCTCCTGATCGCCTGCAAGCGAAGGCATCGAACTCATCAGGCCGAGTGTGTAGGGATGTTGTGGGTCGTCAAATATCTGCGCCGTTGTCCCGGCCTCGACGATACGGCCCGCATACATGACTGCCACCTTGTCGGCCATCTCGGCCACCACGCCAAGATCGTGGGTTATCATGATCTGCGCCGCACCCGTTTCGGCGCCAAGGCTGCGCATCAGTTCGAGGATCTGCGCCTGGATCGTCACGTCCAGAGCCGTGGTCGGTTCGTCTGCAATCAGAAGGGCAGGGTCATTCGCAAGCGCCATCGCGATCATCACGCGCTGCCGCATGCCGCCGGACAACTGATGAGGATATTCGTCCAGTCTTTTGTCGGCGGCCGGAATACGCACCCGTTTCAGCATCTCCAATGCCCGCGCCCGGACCTGGTCACGGGGCATGTCGCGATGTTCGCGTATCGCTTCGGCGATCTGTTCCCCGATGCGCAGCGCCGGGTTCAGCGATGTCATCGGTTCCTGAAAGATCATCGCGACACGATCGCCCCGAAGCCCGCGGAGCGTTTCGGGTTTGGCCGACAGCAGATCGACACCCTGGAACAGGGCCGATCCCTTTTCGACCTGCAACGGCGTCCCTTCCAGCAAGCCCATCAACGCAAGCGCCGTCAGGCTTTTGCCGCACCCGGATTCGCCCACGATGCAAAGCGTTTCCCCGGCATTCAGCGTAAAGCTGACATTATCGACCAGGGGCGCGCTTGTCCCTCGTACGCGGATCGAAAGATCGGTTACTTGCAGCAGCGGGATCGCGGTGGTCATACGGAACCCTCCGACATCGATGCCTTGAGGTTGTTGAACAAGGCCGTCAGGTGTTCGCGCATGGCGTCGGCGGCCGCTTCACCGTCGCGTGCGTCGATCGCATCGATGATCCGCTTGTGCTGCGCATCATAAAGTTCGCGCCGCGCCTCGTTTCGGGCGCGGTGGCGTTTCATCTGCCAATCCTCGCCCATACGCACCTCGTCTATGAGGGTGAAGGCGGTCAGCATCACGCGGTTGCCCGCGATCCTTGCGATGGCGCGATGCAACGCGCCATCCCAAAGCTCGGCCGCATCTGCCTCGTGCGCCTCGTGTGTGCGTTCCGCAAGTTGGCGCAGACGCGCGACATCTTCGGCTGTGGCGCGCCGCGCGCACAACTCTGCCAGGGCGGGTTCAATGCAAAGTCGGGCTTCCATCGCGCTCAGCGGATCGACCTCGGCCACGATCTCGGCGGCAAGCGCCTCGGTCGGGTCCGGCGGCTGACCCGCAAATGTGCCTTTGCCCTGTTTGCGCCAGATCAGCCCTTCGGTTTCCAGTTGCGTCAAAGCGCGGCGCACGGCGCGACGTCCCGCGCCCAATTCGGCCGCCAGCTGCCGTTCGGTGGGAAGGCGTCCATCCGACGGAAGAAGATTGTCCAGAACGATCTGGCGAACGGCCGCAAGCACCCGGTCGGTTTCGGGGTCATTGTCGGCGCGGTTCACAGGCTTTGTCAGCGTCTGGTTCATGAATCATTTGCTCATTGGTATGAACCAATACTTTTTTGGTTCGCTTCTTGGGTCAACAAGATTCGACCCGGACAACCATGTGCGATGCGAGGATGCAGCCCGACCACGCCGTATCGGATGCGTGGGGCAGCTTCTAACTATCCGATTAATAACGCTTTATACGATTGATCTGATGCGGAGGGCCGCGCCGAAAAAATAGGCGAAACATCTGGCCCGCTTCGTCGTACCCACTTGATTGGGGGTCATGTCGCGCGCGGAATCGTTGATGCCGGACGGGAAATCGGGATATGCGAGGAAGCAATGGCGCGGTTGATCATGCTAGATTTCTCACTGTAGAACTTCGTGATGCTCACCTTTGCCGCTGCAGTTTTTTTCCTGATCATAACACCCGGCCCGGGGGTTCTTTCCACGGCGGGGGTTGGCGCCGGTTTCGGTATGCGTGCCGGGATGCGCTATGTTTGCGGGCTTTTTCTGGGAACCAATCTCGTTGCTCTCGCCGTGGTTAGTGGGCTTGCCGCGCTGGTGCTTGCGGATGACCGCATCAGGTTGGTGCTTTTCGCCCTGTCGTTCGGTTACTTGACGTATCTTGCCATTCGGATTGCCTTTGCCGGTGCAAGGCTTGCCTTTATCGAAAAGGCCAGCCCGCCCGGGGTCGCGGGGGGCATCGTTCTGCAAACGGTCAATCCAAAGGCGTATGCGGTGAACACCGCCCTTTTCACGGGCTTCGGCTTCCTTCCCGAAAACTATGTCTACGAAGTGCTGGCCAAGTTCGCGATCATGAACGCGATCTGGATCCCGATCCATGTTCTCTGGCTATGGGCGGGCGTATCTCTGCATCGCCTGGATCTGTCGCCAAGGGTGCATTCGATCATAAACAAGGCCATGGCGCTTTCGATGATGGCTGTCGTTCTGCTGGCAGTAACCGAATTGGTCTGATCGTGACGCGGCGCCAAGGGGCGCTGCGTCCATCGTTGAAACTCACGATGACTGGGAAATGCTGTCCAGATGGCACTGTGCCAGTCGCTTTGCCGTCTGCGCAAAACTGGGGTCATGCGCGTGTTGTGCCGCCACGATTGCCCCATCGATCAATACGGCGATGCTTCGCGCGGATTCATTAGGGTCAGCGATATCCATTTCGATCAGTTGGGCCTTCAACCAGGTCAGCAGGTGTTCCTTGTGCAGATCGGCTGCGGCGCGCGCGGCGTGATCCCCGGTTTCGAATTCCGCGACCGCATTGATGAACGGGCAGCCGTAAAAACCGGGATCGGCAAACCAATCTTCAAGAACGTCGAAAACCGCAAGAATACGGATGCGCGCCGGTCCATCGACCAGAGACAGCCGCCCGAAGAACCATTTTCTCCAGGCTTCGCCTTCGGCTTTCAGGACGGCGGCGATCAGGTCGTCCTTTGAAGGGAAATGCTTGTACATCGTTGCCTTGGCCGTTCCTGCCCGTGCAACGATCGCATCGACGCCCGTCGCCGCGAAGCCCCTGTTGCAGAACAAATGTGCGGCCGCAGCCACCAGTCGCCCGCGGGCCGAATCGTCAGGTGATACCGCGATGCTCCATTCCTGGTCCGGTTCCGAAGGGGGGACGATCGTGGCGGGCTTGTTCATGCCATTCTCCGGTTTGTCTTGGCTGCGCCTGAACGAAACGGTGTTCCGGTAGTGGCGGGCAAGTTGGAACAAGCGTCACGCAATTGCAAGAAAAATAGACAGATCGGTTCGCCGAAAAACAAGGTTCCAGCGACTCGGCGATTTTGCGAACAGGTCGTAGACTGGACAGTTTTCCGCGCAACGCTTGTTCCTAATCCAGTTTTTTCGCCTCAAAAATAGACTTTTTTGAATCCACCCCGCTTTACCATGCCCGTCTGTTTGACGAATTTGCGCGGCATCCCCCCATGATCAGGAGACAGAACGGTATGTTCGCGGCTGCCAAGGATTTTCAGATGATGCTCGAAAAGGCCATGTTCTCCGGCGCGGAAAAACTTCAGGGCCTCGCGCGCCCCAGGCGCAAGCACCGCACCGCGGTCGCCGGGGCACATATCGCCGTCATGGGGCTGAGCCACACCTACCGCCGCAGCGATGGTCCGGTTCTCGAAGACATCTCATTCCAAGTCGAACCCGGCGAGGTCGTGGCGCTTCTCGGGCGGTCCGGGTGCGGGAAATCCACTTTGCTGCACATGCTCTCGGGCCTCACCCTGCCCAGCCAGGGAGAGGTCGTTATCAATGGAAACACGGTGCGCGGCCCCAGCAACCGCTGGGTGATGATGTTCCAGGCGCCGTCGCTGTTTCCCTGGATGACGGTTGCGCAGAACGCCGCGCTCGGCTTGCGGTTCGCGCGCCGCAACGAAGAAATCGCGCGGCGCGTCCCCGAAGTTCTGGACCTGGTCGATCTTGCCGCCTTCGCCGACCGCAATGCCCAGGATCTTTCCGGCGGCCAGCAGCAACGCGTGGCTCTTGCCAGGTCACTTGCGACCCGGCCCGAGATGCTGCTGCTGGATGAACCCTTTTCGGCGCTCGACGCGTTCACGCGCCGGGCTTTGCAGCGCGATGTCCGCAAGATCGCCCATAACCTTGGGCTGACGCTGGTGATCGTTACCCACGATGTGTCCGAGGCGGTGCGCATGGCCGACCGGGTTCTGGTGCTCGACGCGAACCCCGGCCGTATCGCCCAAGACACGGTTATCGATCTGGACGACGACGAACGCGAAGGCGGCTGCGACCGTTTCAATGCCGAGCACGTGCGGTTGATGGAAATCTACACGGCAGTCGCCCATGGCGCAGCCGACGAAACCGACGACACCCCCGAAAAAGCCTGACAGCGAGGATGCCATGACAGATTGCAAGAAGACCCATTCACACCACGATCTTCATGCCGCGTGCTGCGGCCATGACGGGATCGACAAGGGGCGGCGCATGACGCTGGACATGCTGGCAGGCGGTGGTCTGGCCGCGCTGATGGGCTCGCTCACGGGTGGATTCCCGATGCCGGCCATGGCCCAGGAGGACGATGTCGTGCGCATCGGTTATCTGCCGATCACCGATGCGACGCCCTTGCTGGTCGCCCATGCCAAGGGGTTTTACGCCGATGAAGGGCTCGAAGCCGAGCGCCCGACCCTGATCCGTGGCTGGTCGCCCCTGATCGAGTCGTTCGTCGCGGGCAAGTTCAATCTCGTGCATTTCCTTAAGCCGATCCCTGTCTGGATGCGCTACAACAACGATTTCCCGGTCAAGGTGATGTCCTGGGCGCATACCAACGGTTCGGCGCTCGTCGTGGGGCGTCATACCGACATCGCTGATTTCGCGGGGCTTGGCGGTAAACAGGTTGCCGTGCCGTTTTGGTACTCGATGCACAACATCGTGCTGCAATACGCGTTGCGTGCAAACGGCATCAAGGCTGTGATCAAGCCGCAGGGTGAACCGCTGGCCGCGGACGAGTGCAACCTGCAGGTTCTGCCGCCGCCCGAAATGCCCCCGGCGCTGGCCGCGAAAAAGATCGATGCCTACATCGTCGCCGAGCCGTTCAACGCACTGGGTGAGTTGAAGGCGGGTGCGCGCATGCTGCGGTTTACCGGTGACATCTGGAAGAACCATCCCTGCTGCGTGGTGTGCATGAATGAGCAGGTGACCACGGCCAAGCCCGAATGGACGCAAAAGGTGATGAACGCCGTCGTGCGCGCCAGTGTCTATGCCAGCCAGAACAAGGAAGAGGTGGCCGAGCTGCTGTCCAAGGACGGCGAAGGGTATCTGCCAGCCCCCGCCGCGGTCGTGAAACGCGCGATGACCCTGTATTCGGGACATCAGGAATACATCGATACCGGCGCCATCGTGAACGAGGGCGAATACCGCAACGGCCGGATCGACTTCCAGCCTTGGCCATACCCATCGGCAACCAAACTGATCGTAGAGGAGATGAACCGCACGGTGGTTTCCGGCGACACGACCTTTCTCGAAGGATTGGATGCGGATTTCGTGGTGAATGACCTTGTCGACTATACCTATGTGAAGGCCGCCCTGGAAAAGTACCCCGAGTGGAAGAACGATCCGTCGGTCGCCACCGGCGGCGATCCCTTCTCGCGCGAGGAGGTGCTGAAACTATGACCGCCCTAGCCGACACAACGGAAGCGCGCATCGCGCTTCCGCCCATGCGCCGGTTGCGCGGCCCGGCCTTTGGCCTGTTGGGCATTTTTGTTCTGATGGCGCTCTGGTGGCTGGGCGGTTGGGTTGTGGCCAACGATCCCGACCTGTTCGCCTTTGCCGATTTTGCTCCGGCTCCGACGCTGTCCGCCTTGTGGGACATCGTGACTTCGGGCGAGGTGTTCGACATGTCGGGCCCGTCGCTGTTCCGCGTGGGGGCCGGTCTTGGCATTGCGGCACTTCTCGGGGTGCCGGCGGGGATTGCCATCGGCCGTGTCGGCTGGCTGCGCGAACTGACGAACGTGCCGTTCCAGTTTCTGCGCATGATCTCGCCCCTGTCATGGATGCCAATCGCCGTCATGGTTTATGACACCTGGGATGCCGCGATCGTCTTCCTGATCGGCGTCGCCGCGATCTGGCCCATCCTGTTTTCGACTGCCGCAGGAGTACGGCGCATCGATCCGGCCTGGCTCAAGGTTGCCCGCAACCTCGGTGCCAATCCGGTTCACATGCTGTTCGTCGTAATCCTGCCGGCGATTGCCGTCGACATCCTGACGGGTCTGCGCCTGGCCCTGGGTGTGGCGTGGGTCGTGCTTGTGCCTGCCGAGTACCTCGGGGTCACCAGCGGGCTGGGCTACGCGATCAACGATGCGCGCGACACGCTCGATTATGCGCGGCTCGCCGCCGTGGTGGTCGTGATCGGGGTGATCGGCTTCACGCTCGACTACCTGTTCATGCTCGCCATCAGAAAATTCAACTGGGTGCGTGAAACCGCGCACTGACTTTCGAACACCAGACAACCAGAGGAGAAACTGACATGTCTGAACCCGCAACCGTCCTGACCGGCTGCCTGACCCCCGAAGGTCTGGCGCCTATCGATAAAACCGGCCTCGAAGGTCTGATCGCCAAGGGCAAGGAAAACCCCCAGGCCATCAAGACGCTCAAGTGCAAGACCGTGGCCGAAGGAAAGTTCCGCCACGCCAACTATATCCGCGACCTCGAACCCTATATCGTGGACGAACCGCCCGCGCTCTTGGGTGACGACACTGCCCCGAACCCGTCCGAGGCATCTCTGGCGGCTCTGGGTTCCTGCGTGGCCGTGGGCCTGCATGCCAATGCGGTGGCGCGCGGCTGGACCGTTCAGAAGCTTGAACTGGAGCTTGAGGGCGATCTGAACATCACCGCTGTCTGGGGCACCGGCGACACCAGCGAAAAGCCTGTGGGCTTCACCGATGTGCGCATCAAGGTCGACATGGAAGCCGAAGGCATCTCCAAGGAAGAGGTGGATGGTCTGATCCAGCACGTCGTTCAGTGGTCGCCGGTATTCAACACATTCTCGCGTCCCGTGAACATGGTCGCCGAAACGGTCTGATCCTGAAAAGGCCTGCCCCCGCATCGCGCTGCGCGACGCAGGCGGGGGCGGGCAACTCCGAAACGTCCTGTCTGTCAGTTGCAAGGAACCCCCGAGATGAATATCGCGACTCCCCTGAACACTGTCGATTTCGACGCGGTCGAAAAAATCGCCGCAAAGGATCTGACATCCGTTGTTCGCAAAATCGACGATGAGAAGTTTTACCCCGAACCCGTGATGCGCGCGATGGGGGGTGCCGGTGCCTATGGCACGCATCTTGCCGGGTTGGATGCGCCTTGCGACCTTGGTCCTGCGATCCTTGCCATGGCGAAGGCGTCGGAAACCTGCCTGTCCACCGGGTTTTGCATGTGGTGCCAGGATGCGCTGGGCTGGTACATCGCCTCGTCGGAAAACACCTGGCTGAAAGAGAACATCCTGCCAAAGGTCGCGACCGGGGAAATCCTTGGTGGCACTGGCATGTCGAACCCGATGAAGTCGATCGCCGAGATCGAAAAGCTGAAGCTAAAGGCGACGCGCGTGGATGGCGGCTATGTGGTGAAAGGTGTTCTGCCCTGGGTGTCGAACCTGTCCGAGAACGGTTGGTTCGGTGTGATGTTCGACGCGGGCGACAAGACCGTGATGGCCATCGCCCATGCGGACGAGGACAAGGGAGTCAAGCTGCGCCTCGACCATGATTTCGTCGCGATGGGCGGCACGGCGACCTGCCAGGTGATGTTCCGCGACGCGTTCATTCCCGACGAACAGGTGATCGGTGATCCTGCGCCGGACTTCATCAGGCGCATCCGGGGTGGTTTTGTCCTGCTGCAATGCGGGATGGCCGCCGGCATGATCAAAAGCTCGATTGATCTCATCCGCAAGATGGAAGGGCCCCTGGGTCATGTGAACCAGTTCCTAGAAAAGGGCGCGGATGATCTTGAGGCGGAATATGACGCGCTGGTTGCAGACGTGCTTGAGATGTCCAAGACGCCCTACGACCTTTCCGACGCGTTCTGGAAGCGCGTTCTGACGGCACGGTTGAAGGGCGGTGAACTTTCGGTTGAGGCGGCGCATTTCGCGATGCTGCATTGCGGGGCGCGTGGCTATGTTTCCGGCGGCGAAGCGCAGCGCCGCCTGCGCGAAGCTTACTTCGTGGCAATCGTTACGCCCGCCACCAAGCATCTGCGCAAGATGCTTGCAGCGCTCGAAGCCTGAGCCGCGAATGTGAACGGATGCGTTTTCCCGGTGGCCCGTCCCTTGGGGGCCGAGCCACCGGAGCTTTGCCCGGAATACCCTTCATGCCTTTGACGACATGGGCGCGTCCTGCGCGAAATCGGTCGGCAATCGCCTGGCCGACGCCGGGCAACGCGCCCATGAGCCAATTTCGGTGTCTTCGAATACCGCGCCGTTGTCAGATCAGGTGTTCATGTGGCTGCAGGGCTTCGGTCAGCCCTGGCCCTGCAGCATGGTTTCGATCAGTTTTTGAACACGCAGGGCTTCGGCTGGCGTGGCAAGGCGGTTGGGTTTGCCGGCGATGCAACGCTCCAGGTCTCCAAGTTGCGCCTGCAAAGCTCCTGATCTGGGATCTTCCGGTCCGTCGTCGATCCGCTCGAACGGCCCGCCATCCGATGACCAGCGCGCATAGAAATCCGTGATGCGCCGGCTTTGGCGCGCGCCCTTGATCGTCAATTCCTGACGGTCGGGCTGTGCGCCGCCCACGCTGGCAAGAACACTGACAGGCAGGCCATCCGCGGTTTCCAGCCGTGCCAAAAGATGCGTTTCACACAATGCGGGATCGGCGGGATAGCTCGGGCGCGACCAGGTGACGGACAATGGCCCAAGAACACGCTCCGAGAAGAAAAGGAAATGCGAGATCACCTCGCGGGTCATGCCGCCTTCGTCGCGAAACCGCAGCCAATCGGCCGCTTTCTGCCACTCCCGTGGCCAGGCCGAATAGGTGACGACGATATCGACGCCGCACAACTCGCCCAGTTCGCCGCCCGTCGCAGACTCGACCGTTCTGGTCAGCGCGACGCTCGCGCCTTGGGTGAAATTCACGGCAGCCGGGACGCCGTATTCGGCCAGCTTGGAAACGAGCTCTTCGCTTTCACCGATATTCACGCCAAGCGGCTTTTCAAGGAAAACCGCTTTGCCCGCCGCCGCTGCCGCCAAAGCATAAGCCTTTCGCGGGACCGGGGGGCAGGCGAGATATACAAGATCGGCCATCGCAATCGCGTCTTCGGCCGAGGGCGTCACCGTTGCCCCAGGCGCAAGATTCGCCGCTTCGGCGCAGGCTGCGTCATCGGGATCCCAAAGCGCGACAAGCTGGTATCCTCCATGCTGCTGCATCTGTTCCAGCATCCGCCGGCCCATGATGCCAAGCCCGATGATTGCCGTCTTGATCGCCATCCGAATTTCCCCCGTTTTTGCTCAGATCACGGGCAGCCCCCTGGTGCGGGCCCACCCTGTCGTTATGGCTGATGATGTGCCCGATGGCTGGCCGGGCCGCAAGCGATGCGGCTTAAGGGTTGCACAATCGGATAAAGATCAACCCAGAAACGCGTCGATCCGCTCAAGCGTTGCGACGTTCACCGCCACGCCGTCCGCGCGTGCCGCCAGCCGTTTGGATTTGCGGCCGTCGCCGGGCAGATGCGCGCCGTCCTGCGCCCGGATTGCCTGCACAAGCGCCGAAAGCCGGTCGGCAAAGGCACCACCGGACGTCGCGCCGGGGTCGATCGCGATAAAGAACTGCCCCGTCTTGGGCGGACCTCCGGCCGTGCCGGAGAAAGGCGAGGCATCTATGCCGAGGGTCGCCCCCGTCATGGCCGCGGCCAGCAATTCGGTCATCAGCGCGATGCCAACTCCCTTGTAGCCGCCCGACGGCGCCATCGACCCTTTGAGCCCCGCCTCGGCGTCGGTTGTCGGGTTGCCATCGACATCCAGCGCCCATCCTTCGGGGATCGGCTTGTTTTCGCGCGCGTGCTTCATCACTTCGGACTTGGCGATCGTACTGGCGGATTGGTCGATCAGAACCGCCGGTTCGCCGTCGTCATTCGGGGCAGCAATCGAGAACGGGTTTGTCCCGACCACCGGCTTCTTGCCGCCGGATGGCGCGATCGAGGCGGGCGCGTTGGTGAAACCGATCCCCAGCAGCCCTTCCTGCGCCAAACGGTAGGTGTGATAGCCGAGCACGCCGCAATTGTAGCTGTTCGTTATCGCCAGCGCGGCGATGCCGTTTTCGCGGGCCGTGGGAACCAACCGTTCAAACCCGGCGTCGATGGCCGGGTGCGCAAACCCCGTCGCCGCATCCACGCAAACAACGCCGGGGCGCGGCTGGGTGACGACCGGCGCGGCACGTCCATCGACCTTGCCACATTGCACGTGCTCACAATAGATCGGGGTATACGCAAGACCGTGGCTCGCCACGCCGTCCGCTTCGGTCGCGGCGGTCGCGATTGCCAGGGGCCGCGCATTTTCGGCTGTTGTTCCCGCCGCCACCAGGGCGCGCATGGCAAGCTGTTCGATTTCCTCAAGTGTCAGTATCCTGGTCTGCATCTTTTGAACCTCAGTCATTGTCCGTCAATCCGGCGCCCGCACCCATGCGCCGGCTTTCCTCGGTGGCCGGGGCGTAGGTGCGCCGGGCCCAGTCTTCCAGGTAATTCCTCACGTCGCCCGTTGGTGCTGCCCGGCCAACCCGGGGGCACAGCGAACCAAGCTCGCCGCCGGGCATCACGGCGATATCCGCGAAATCAGGGATGTCGCCGGAAAGGGACAAATCCGTCCCGTCGGTGACCGCTGTCACAGGACCGATAGCCACGGATACGTTGCCACCGCCCCGGCGCGCGATGGCGGCGGCGAATGGCAGGACCAGGGCAGGGCATGTCACATCGGGGATGCGGTGCGGCTGCTGCAAGACCGTCATGGCCCGGTCGGCCAGCTTGATTCCTGCGTCCAGTCCGCTTGGCCCCGCGCGGTCCCCCCGCAGAAGCGCGGCAAGCGCTGCTGCGCCGTCCACCCCATGTGCGCAAAGCCATCTTGTCGCCATCCCGGCCTCTTCCGCGACGCCCCAGGGCAGGCCCGCCCCGCGCGCGGCCTTTCTTGCCAGGGCTTCGACCTCGTTCAGCGACAGGATCACGCGGCGACCTCGGGGTAGTTCCAGAAATCCGCGCTTCCGGGTGTCAATTCATCGGGGTAGGGCGCGCCGGCATACATGCAGATCCTGACCCAGCGGTCCGACCTGGGGTCGAAATGTGTGGCCCCAAAGAACGACAGCTTGGCGCGCAGCATGTCTATGGGCATGACGTCTGCACCAATCGTGTTGTCGCGGATTTCGGCATAGGGTGCGAAACCGGCGATTTGTGCGCGCCGGATCACATGGCGGAATTCTGGACGCGCCTCCAGGAACTCGGCAATTGGTGTGTCTGCGCCGAACCGGGCCAGTTCACGATAGGCCGCTGCCGCATCGCGGGCAGGTGCAAGCGGTTGTTCATAGGGTTCGAGCGGCTCGTCGAACCGCGCCCCCAGACGTGGCTCCAGTTTTTCCTCGGAGACATACCAAAGGCGTGCGCAATTCTCGGGCGCATCCCAATCCAGATCGAGCGCCCATTCGAAACTGCCTTTCAACAGCGCCCTGACCTGCCCGACCGGCATCGCACCGTCGATTGTGGTGGGGCCCAGCGGGTCTGCCATGCAGCCGCCCAGATCGTCCACCAGCCGCGCATAGGGTTCGAGCATCAGGGATAGCAGCCATTCCTGCGCGTCCTCGGCGATGTGTTTTTCCGCCCACGACGCAAGCCTGTCCCAAGGATAAGTGCCGGTGAACTCATGGGTCGCGAAATACCCGCGCAGCCGCGCGATATCGGCGCGAAGAGCGGTCAGTTTCTCGATTTGCCAGGGATGTTCGGACCGCCAGTCATCGACCGAGGCGTTGGCACGGCGAAAGATCTCGTGAAACTGCGAAATCTCGTTGCTTGTCGCATGCTCGACGGCACGCACGCGGGCAATCGCCTCTTCCCTTGCCATGATCCAGTTGTTGAACAGAACCGGGTGGTTGATGATGAACGGGGCCATCCCCAGGCCTGTGGAATTCCCGATGCCCAGCCGGCGCGCGATATGCGGGTCAAGCCGGGCCGCACCGGCCCCGCCGCGCGCATGGGCGATGTGTTCCACAAGGTCGCGCACGAACCAGCGCGTCAGGTAGACCGACAGCATTTCCGCCTGAAAGGGCGCCTGCATCTCAGGGCGGTCGGCGATCATCTCTCGATCCGCCGCGCCGAACTTGCCCGATCCATAAACGGCCGTGGTCCGCATCAGGTATCCCACCTGCGCGATTTCGGACGCATCCGGTTGCCGACCATCAGCCAAAGCATCGACAACATGCTCCCAAAGCCGCACCGACCGGTTCGCCCGTGACAGGGACAATTCTGTTTCGCTGATCCGTCCTGCCTCCTGGCGGGGGACGTTCTTGGCCAGACGGGTAATATCCGCCTTTGTCGGAACTCCGTCGAACAGCGCGAAAGTCGCGTCCCAGGCATCGGCGATTACCCTGTCCGACCGCTTTTCATCTGGCAGGTCATGCGCGAAGGCGACAAGGGAATAACTGCGCTCCGGGCCGGTCGCGGTATAGACAGCGTGGCCCTTGCCGGTGGCGTCGATATCGAACTCCGTCCGGGCGAACTGCCAGTTTTCGGCGGCCATTCTCCGGGTTAGCTGCCTCATGAAGCTCAGCCGGCAGGCGTGCAGCGAACCGAGGCGTGACAGGCGCATCACCTGTTCGGGGGGGCGCCGCGCAATCGTCATGCCCGACCCTGTGGCCCGAAATTCGCCTCGAAGAAGCGATACCAGTTTCCACCCATGATTGCCCCAACCTCGTCGGCGCTCATTCCCGTGGCACGCAATCCTTGTTCGATGTTTCCGAAATCGCGATTGTCCCGGAACCAAGCGGGTTGCGGTGGAAATCCGGGGTTCGCGGCCGAGCCCTCGCCATAGTCGATTTCCTTGCTCCAGCGGCCGACACGCATCCACTCGACAACGCTGTCGGGCTGGTCCTGGCACAGGTCCGACCCGATCCCCAGATGTGCTACCCCGTAACGATCGGCCATCCGCGCGATCATCTCGCAAAAACTTTGAAGGCTGCAGTCGCTCTTGTCCTTCAGGTGATGCGGATAAAGAGAAAACCCCAGCATCCCGCCATTCTGCGTGACCGCTCTGATCACATCGTCGCGCTTGTTGCGCAGCGCGGGATGCCAGTCATACGGGTTGGCATGTGTGATCGCGATCGGACGGTCCGAGATATCGGCAGCTTCGATCGTCGAACGATCGGCGGAATGGCTCATGTCGACAACCAGGCCGACCCGGTTCATTTCCTCGATGACCTGCCGCCCCATGCGGGTGATGCCCGGATCCTCCGACTCGTAACAGCCAGTCGCCAGAAGGGACTGGTTGTTGTAACTCAGTTGCATGAACCTTGCGCCCAGCGTGTGCAGGATTTCGACCAGTCCGATATCGTCCTCGATCGGGCTGGGGTTCTGGAAGCCAAAGAAAATCGCGGTGCGGCCCGTTTCCCGGGCGCGGTCGATATCGCTGGCCCATTGCCCCTTCATGATAAGGTCCGGGAACAATTCGAACCACCTGTTCCAGCGTTCGAAATTGAGAACGGTTTCGCGAAATGTCTCATGATAGGCGATCGTAACGTGAACCGCATCGAGGCCGCCTTCGCGCATCTGCCGGAAAACCTTTTCCGACCAGTTGGCATATTGCAGCCCGTCGATCCGCATTTGCACTGATTACCCCCGCTTCGCCTTTCTCGCCCATGGTGGCCGTCCGGCAGCGCGGCAGTCAAACGTAAACTTCCGTAGTGGGGGATTTGTTCGACAGGCCAGGGGAAATCGTGGGGTAGCGAATGTTTCGGAAAATTGCGGGGGATGAATTTTTTATTCTCACGTCAAAATAAATAGTCGTGGCCGATACCGCTACCCCGCACCGAATGTACGATTATGGCCATTTTGTGTCGACGAAAGATATGGAAACAAAGCGTTCCGCAAACGTGACCAGCCCAATCTGGTGCCGGGCACGTTCGCGAATTCGGGTCAGCCGGTCTTGGCCGGTGTCATGTCCGTGCGCCGGTCCGCATAGGTTTCGCGCGTTTTCCGCGACAGAATGCGCGACCAGCCGTCGTTGGTTTCTTCTGGCATCGTTTCGCGCAGCAACGTTTCGTAGCTCAGTTTCTCGAGCCGTTGTTTCTCAGGCATCGTGGCGCTGCGCAGGAAGGCGCGCTGCGAAACATTCCCGGAGTTGCGTCCCGAAGGGTTCTGTTCAAGATTCGCGACGGCATGGGTCAGGGCGGCCACCGCGTCGACACGGGACATCATGCCCAGGGCCACGGGCTGACCGACAATCAGGCTTGGCGCGTCTTCCGGTGCGTCCTGCCCGAGCATCTTGTCGAACGCAGCGTTTATGCGTTGCTGACATGTGACGAGCGGTTTCATGAACCAGATCGGCCGTGTCACCATGAAGATGCCCGAGCCGCGGTAAGACAGCGCCCCACCTGGACGAAGGCACGTCGCTTCGATTGCCTTGGCAGTCATGGCGACGATCCTGTCGAACTCTTCGGCAGGCATCTTCTTGAACAATTCTTCTGCGCCGCGCAGTTCGACGGCGAAAACCGCGCTCCGGGACAGCTTTCTGGACGCAAGCTGGATCACGTAGTTGTCGAACTCGAATTTACCGAATGCGTTGGCGATGTCGGGCAGGGCAACAGGTTCGTCAAAGCTGCGCGCGATCGGCCGGACATTGGCCATCTCTTCGCTTGCGGCGAAATCGGGTGCGGGCTGCCGGGTCGGATCCATCGCAACTTTCCGCGCACTCTGGATCAGCTTGCGAAGCTCGACGAAGTTGAACGGCTTGGTCGCATAATCCGTCGCACCGGCTGCGAAGGCCCTGTCCAGATACGCTTTCTGGTGCATTGCCGTCAGGATGACGACCGGGGCCTGCTTGTGCCGCGGGTCGGAACGAATGAACCGTGTCAGTTCGATTCCGTCGATATCCGGCATTTGAATGTCGACGACAAAACAATCGAACGCCGGCTCGGCGCTACGGATCAGATCCATCGCCTCGCGCGAACCCAATGCGGTAGCCACGGTGTGGAAACCGGTTTTCGACAGGATGTCGCTCAGCAGGTTCACGATGCTTTCGTTATCGTCGACAACGAGTATTTTCATGTCTTCAGCGCCCTTTGCGTTCAGGTCGTTCGTCACTCGCCAATGGCACTGGTAAAAAACGGTGGCGCACATGCGCACCAGAACTGGGTCTTGGTAACCTGCTTGGAAAATGCGCCGAGAATGGGGCAGCGGAATGACGTTGAACGCCCCGTGATGAGGGCGAGGCGATTCGGTCACGCAACCGGAAATTGGGCTGTCCGAAGCCTCATCATGGGGCGAAAAATCCGCCGTTCAGAGGCCCGCATTTGAATCATACGATGTATGGTTGTATTGCCCCGGTTCCGGGGTCACGCCACTTTCGCAAAACGGGAAAGTGCTGTTGCGACCCGCATCACGGCGGCCTGGCTGACTTCGCCCTCGATCGTGACTTTCGGCCCTACCGGGGTGCCATCCAATCCCAGTCTTTTTGTCCAGCGCGACCACGCTTCCGGGACAAAGCCAAGCACATGCTGTGCCCCAAGGTTCGCCGCGCTGCGGAGCATGTGTTCGAACAGCGCCAACTGCAGGGCGTGGCGCCGTTTCGAACCGGCGCTGTCTACGATGAACAGCCGCGTTCCTTCCCAGACCGTGGGGCTTACCGGCGCTTCGGCAAACAGCACATCCCTCGGAATTTTATCCAATAATCCGCGCTGAGCGTCCCGCAGCATGTACGAATAAATACCGCAGCACGACGTCGTAGGCATCAGGCGCAGCCCTCCAAGAACCTCGCCATATTCATGCATGATGACCCAACGGCATTGCGGGGTGTCGTACTGGTCGAATTCCATTCCGTCGGTACACGGCAAATCCCAACCGAGCCCGTCGATGAAGCACGCCTTTCGGGCCCTCAGAAAGCTGGGAACAAGGTCGCCATGCTCGTGCATGTCGGCAAACCCTGTCGTAACAAATCGTACATGTTTAAGTTGAGTGATCGACGAAAGATCGGGGGCCGACGCGCGTGCAGGTTCGCGCACCGCACTGCCGTGCGGATGGGCCGGGGGAAGCTTGGGAAATATCTCGGATGCTCGCTTTGGAGGGTCCGAAAATCCACCTGCGTGTTTCATAACCTGCACTCATTTTTTTCTTTGTTATTAGGGAAATATTTGGGGCGCGTCCACAAAATTGACACGATTTTGCCCAATCTCGCACACGGTTTGCCAGCCCGTTGCACAAAAGCAAGAGAATCGGTCTGGTTGAATGCTTCAAACCGCCACCATCGTGACGTGGTTTTTCCCAACTCTGTCGCTATTCAGTGTCCAGCAACGACGGATACAAGCATGACAGGTATCGAAAAGGCAGAGTCCGCGACCGTCCGACACCCGGATAGCCAGGCGGTCAGGCAACTGCGCGACTACGTGAACACCAGTCTCAGCCTGATATGGCAGAGGCAGGCGATTTTCGCAGGCGCACTTGTCCTGACTCTTGCCTACTTCGATGCGCGTTGGGCCATGTGGTGCTTCGTTACGCTTCAGGCTTCCGAGCTTTGGGATTTCCTGAACTGCCGGCGGGTCGAACGCTGGGATGGCCGCGGCATGCCGCAGTACCGGAGATTCCTGGCTGGTGTGTTGGCGAATACGGTTGTCAGCGCCCTGAGCATCAGTCTCTGGGTCGCGCTGGTTGCGCTGCAGCAGGGTATTGGCGGGCATTTCATGCCGCTGTTCTTCCTGTTCGCGGCATCCCTGTTCGCGGCGATGAACAACCACCAGATCCTTCCGGCCCTGCAGCTTCGCCTTGCGATCTATGCCGTGACTTTCCTTTTCATCGCCTTGCTCGACATCATCAAGCTGTTGCCACCGCTAAGCTCGTTTGTCTGGCTGGAATTCTTCACAGTCGTCTTCGTGATGTTCTTCATTCTCGACTCGTCGCGCATCTTTCTGCGGCTCTACCGCAGCAACCTGCACCAGATGGATGTCCTGAGGCAGGAACACGAACGCACGCGCGCGGCGTTTCGCGCCAAGTCGCAATTCGTCGCGACCGTCAGCCATGAATTGCGCACGCCGCTGACCTCGATCAGTGTCGCGGTCGATATGGTCAACTCGGGTGAGTTCGGCGAGCTGCCTCAGGAATCGCGCGATATTCTCCAGATCGCCGCCAAGAACTGCGCGCGCCTGAACTCATTGGTGAACGATCTTCTGGACCTGCAAAAGATCGAAGCAAACGAGATGGCGTTCCATTTCGACTCGCTTGAAGTGAACGATTTCATCCGGGAAGCCGTCGAAATGCACCAGGAAAACGGTGCGGAGACGGGCAACCGCGTCGAATTCGTCCGTCACCCGGAAGACATGTGGATCAAGGGCGATCCGATGCGGCTCATGCAGGTGATGTCGAACCTTCTGTCGAACGCGATCAAGTTCTCGCACCCCGGAATGCCCGTTCACGTGAATGTCCAAAGGCTCGAAGATCTCGTGCGCATAACGGTCAAGGATCGCGGCATCGGTATCCCCGAAGGATCGCGCAAGGTCGTGTTCGGGCGCTTTTCCCAGGTCGACGGGTCAGACCGGCGCCAGATCGACGGAACCGGCCTTGGCATGAGCATCGCGGAATCCATCGTTGAACACCATGACGGCATTATCGACTATGTCAGCGAATTGGGCGTCGGGACCGAGTTCTTCGTGGAATTGCCCCTTCTAAAGGTCGCGGGCCGGGCCCAGGCTGCCGAATAGCCGCCGGCCCGGGCGCTGATGCGTTGCGCGGGAACGCGACAATTTTGTCAATTGTATACGAATGTATGCTGTGGACCTCGGCCACGGATTGCACTATGGCGTGGGCAGCCAAGGAAAGGATTGTCCGATGTCCGATCAGAACACACCCGATATCATCTACACCAAGGTCGACGAAGCGCCCGAGCTTGCCTCGGCTTCACTTCTGCCGATCATCCAGAAATTCGCAGCCGCCGCCGGCGTCAGCATTGGCACCAAGGATATCAGCCTTGCAGGCCGCATCATCGCTGCGTTCCCCGATCACCTGACCGACGCACAGCGCCAGTCCGACGATCTGGCCGAACTGGGCGAGCTGGTGAAAACCCCGCAGGCCAACGTGATCAAGCTGCCCAACATCTCGGCCTCGGTGCCGCAGCTTCTGGCCGCGATCAAGGAACTGCAGGGCCAGGGCTATGCACTGCCAGACTACCCTGAAAATCCCGCAACCGACGCCGAAAAAGACGTGCGCGCGCGCTATGACGCGATCAAGGGATCGGCCGTGAACCCCGTCCTGCGCGAAGGTAACTCCGATCGCCGCGCAGCCGCCGCCGTCAAGAAATACGCCCAGAACAACCCGCACCGCATGGGCGACTGGTCCGCCGACAGCAAGACCCGCGTTTCGGCAATGTCGAGCGGCGATTTCTTCTCGAACGAAAAGTCGGCAACGCTCGACAAGGCCACAACGGCCAGGATCGTTCTGGAAACCGCAGATGGGGAAACCGTTCTGAAAAACGGCGTTTCCTTCCCCGCCGGCACCGTCGTCGATGCCACCTACATGAGCGCGGCAGCGCTTGACGCCTTCCTTGCCGAAGAGATCGAAAAGACCAAGGCCGAAGGCACGCTGTTCTCGCTGCACATGAAGGCCACGATGATGAAGGTCTCGGACCCGATCATCTTCGGCCACGCCGTCAAGGCTTGGTTGCAGCCGGTTTTCGACAAGCACGGGCAAAAGATGAAGGAACTTGGCGTGAACCCGAATTCCGGCATGGGCGACCTGCTGGAACGCGTCAAGGGCGAGCCCGAGATCATGGCCGACATCGAAGCCTGCCGTGCGCAGCGCCCGCCGATGTACATGGTCGACAGCGATCGCGGCATCACCAACCTGCATGTGCCGTCCGACGTCATCATCGACGCCTCTATGCCTGCGCTGATCCGCGCCGGCGGCAAGGGCTGGGGCCCCGATGGCAAGGAACATGACGCCAATTGCGTCATTCCAGACAACTCCTACGCCCCGGTCTATGACGAGGCGATCGAGTTCTTCAAGGAACACGGCAAGCTGAACCCGGCAACCGCCGGCACCGTTCAGAACCTCGGGCTGATGGCGCAAAAGGCCGAGGAATACGGCAGCCACCCGACAACCTTCGAAATCCCCACCGATGGCGTGGTCAAGATGATCCTCGACGACGGCACCGTTTTGCATGAACACAAGGTGCAGGCCGGCGACATCTGGCGTTCGGCCAGCGCGCGCAAGGCCCCGATCGAAGACTGGGTGAACCTGGCGATCGAGCGGCAAAAGGCGACTGGCTATCGTGCGATCTTCTGGTTGGATGCCGACCGCGCCCACGACGCGCGACTGATCGAATACGTCAAGCCGATCCTCGAAGCCAAGGGTGTGGCCGACAAGTTCGAAATCATGTCGCCGCGCGATGCGACCCGCGCCAGCCTCGAAACCATCACCAAGGGCGAGAACACGATTGCCATCACCGGCAACGTGCTGCGCGACTACCTGACCGATCTGTTCCCGATCCTGGAACTCGCGACATCGGCCAAGATGCTTTCGATCGTCAAGCTGATGAATGGCGGCGGCCTGTTCGAAACCGGTGCCGGTGGATCGGCGCCGAAGCATGTGCAGCAGCTTCAGTCGGAAAACCACCTGCGCTGGGACAGCCTGGGTGAATTCTGCGCGCTGGGCGAAAGCTTCAAGTTCCTGGCCGATGCGCGCGACAACGCCAAGGCCCGCGTTCTGGGCGAGGCGGTCGAAACCGCGACGCAGGGCATTCTCGACAACAACCGCAGCCCCAGCCGCAAGGTAGGCGAGCCGGACAACCGCGACAGCCACTACTGGTTTGCCCGCTACTGGGCCGAGGCGCTGGCCGCGCAATCGGAAGATGCCGACCTTGCCGCGCATTTCGCGCCCATCGCCAAGGCGCTGGCAGAGGGCGAGGCCGACATCGTGGCGGAACTGGCCGCCGCACAGGGCGCGCCCGCGGATCTCGGCGGCTACTATCATACCGATCCGGCCAAGACCGCCGCGGTGATGCGCCCGTCCAAAACGCTGAACGCGATCATCGGCTGATCTGCCGACACCCTGAAATGCAAAACGCCGCCTGAATTTCAGGCGGCGTTTTTTGTTGTCCGGTATTGCGGATCAGGGCGCGGCAACGCCCTCGCGCTTGCGGTCTGAATGGGCCAGATAGATCGGCAAGGCACATAGCAGCAAACCGATCCCCGCCGTTTCCGCAAAGTTCAGGCCAAAGACATGTGTCTCGGGCATCGCGAAAAACAGCCCGCCGACAAACAGCAGCACACGCAGCGCGAAACCGGGCAGGCCTTTGCGCATCGGACCGACAAGGCTGATATGGCCCTGCAACGCCATCGAGATCATACCGACCCCGAACAGCGCTGAAATCAGCGCGATCACGACCTCACCCGCGGGCGCTTGTCCCACCAGGGCCGGGTTCAGCACGAAAAAGAACGGGGCGATATAGATCACGCCGCCCAACCGCATCGCCTCGAGCCCGGTCTTGATCGCGTTCTCGCCCGCCATGGTCGCGGCGGCAAAGGCGCCCAACGCGACGGGTGGGGTGATGTAGCTGACCATGCCCCAGTAAAGGATGAACAGATGCACCGCCAACTGGTTCAGCCCGCCCTGTTCCAGTGCCGGGGCCAGAACCACGGCAAGGAAGATGTAACAGGCAGTTACCGTCATCCCCATGCCGAAGATGAACGCCGTCAGCGCGCCCATCAGCAGCAGGACAAAGACGTTGTCGCCCGCGATGAACACCAGCTCGTTCACCAGCGTGCCCGCCAGGCCCGTGGCGCTGAACGAGCCCACGATCAGGCCGACACCCAGCAGGATCGCCGTCAGTTCCGCCAGGCCCTGGCCGACGCCCACGATCATGTCGCCCAGCTTTTTCAGCGACAGCCGGTGGTTCGGCAGGATCTGGTTCACCACCAGCAGCAGCGCCGTGGCATAGAACGGCGCCGAGGTTTCACGCCGCATGACCAGCAGCATGAAGATCAGAACCGCGAAAACGCCGACATAAAGCCACCCCTCGCGGACGGTCTGGCCAAGGCTTGGCAATTCGCTCCGGGCCAGGCCGCGCAGGCCGCGCCGCGCGGAATACGCGTCGATCTGCGCGAACAGCGCGAAATAGAACAGCAGCGACGGGATCGCCGCCGCCAGCGCGATGTCGACATAGGGCCGCGACAGGAACGACGCCATCACAAAGGCCGTGGCCCCCATGATCGGCGGCATCAGAACACCCCCGGTCGAGGCGCAGGCCTCGGTCGCGGCGGCGGTCTTGGCGGAAAAGCCCGTGCGCTTCATCGCGGGGATCGACACGGCACCCGTTGTCAGAACGTTGGAAATCACGCTGCCCGACATCGAACCCATGAAGCCGCTGGCAAAGATCGAAACCTTGGCCGCGCCGCCGCGATAGCCCCCGACCAGCGACAGCGCCAAGTCGTTGAAGAACTTGCCGCCCCCGGTGCGCTGCAGCACCGCACCGAACAGGATAAAGCCGATCACCACGCCGCCGAACGCCTTCATCGGAATCCCGAACGAACTTTCGGCGGAATAGACGTGATAGGAAATCGCTTCGCTCAGCGTGCTTTGAAAGCCCGAAAACGGATCGGGCACATGCCCCGCGAATGTCGGGTAAAAGGCGAACAGCACAACGATCAGGAACAACACCTTGCCGCCGGCGCGCCGCGTGGCCTCCAGCACCAGCGCAAAGAAAACATAGGCCACGTATTGCGCGTTCTCCGGCGCGGCGTATTCCCAACCCTGTGCAAGGTTCTTTTCGGCATTTGCCGACAAATAGGCCGTCGTCGCCAGCGCCAGCGCGGCAAGCAGCCAGTCCAGCCAGATCGGTTTGCCAATCTTGCTTCCGTTGATGCGGAAAACGAGGAACGAGATCGCCAGGAAAAGCCCGCCCAGGATGTAGAGATACCGCCCCTGGATAAAGACGATGCCGCCGATCTGCAGATTGAACAGCTGGTTTACGACCAGGACGACGCCCGCAAGCGTGCCGATGATCACCGCGACGCGGCCGGCCATTCCGATGCCTGTATCGTCCGGTGCGTCGGATTCCCGTTCCAATGCGGCTTGTTTGCCACTCATGCCTGCCTCCCCAATGGGCGTGAGCCTTTGATAGAAAACGGCCCCGCGACGGATCACGGGGCCGCAAACGGTTCAGCCGTCGTTAAAAGACAACCGAGAAACCGCCGGCTTTCAGCGCTTCACGGCGCTTTTCGGCCCAGGCTTCGTCCCAGTTTTCTGGGGCAGCCGCCTTCAGATCTTCCCATGCGGACTGCAGGGCGGCCTGACGGGCAATCAGGTTGTCGTTATGCGCCTGTGCTTCGTCATTCCAAAGCCCGGCTTCCTTGAAATAGCGGATCGCGCCTTCGTGGTAGGGCACAACCCAGGTCATGTCCTGCTTGTCGAGGGCCCAGCCGCCGATGCCCGGCGCCTTGCCGTCATACGCGCCGAACAGTTCGACCATCGCCTTGGTCATGTTGTAGGCCAGATCGGCATCTGTCTGTGCGGTGCCCACCAGAACCGGATAGGCATAGCCTGCGCCCTGGTAGCCATCGGTGCCGTCGATATTCGCGCCGACCCGCGCCTTGTTCGGGCTGAAGAACGGGGCGATCGATTGCATCCGCTCAAGACCTTCGGTGTTGTTCGGATCGATGGGCGGCCAGAACAGGCCGCGCGGGCCGGTCGCCGCCTCATAGGCAAAGCCCGAGTTGGTCGAGGCGAACGCCGCGTCCACCTGGCCTTCCATCAGGCCCTTCCAGGATGCGCCAAAGCCGCCGAAATCGACGCGTTCGACATCGTCCCATGTGAGCCCGCCATAGGCCAGGTAAGCCTCGGTGTTCACGTTCAGCGCGGGTGCGCCGACGACCCAGGCAACGCGCTTGCCCTTGAGGTCGGAAAACTCCTTGATGCCAAGGTCGCCCGCGACACCAACGGCCAGGTTGATCGCACCGCCATTGTTGGCCATCAGCACGCGGATGGGCTGCGGCCCCCAGTTTTCGCTACCGAACTGGAACGCACCTTCCTGCGCCATGAAGCTGCCGCCGACACCCGTGGCCGAAAACTCGACACGGCCCTGGCGCAGCGGTTCGGTCCGGCTGACGTCGTTCTTGCCGGGCAGAACACGCAGGTTCACGCCAAGGGCGTCCTGCAGTGCCGCGCCGATGGCAACCGCCTGGTTATACCCGGCCGAGCCGGTGTCGTAGGCAGTCCAGGACATCTGCTTTGGCAGTTCTGCCGTGGTGGATTGTGCCAGTGCCGCACCTGCGACAAATGTGGCTGTGCCGGCTGCCGCCAGCAGTTTGACAAGACTGTTCATGAGTCTCCTCCCCTCTTCTGTTGGTCCTCCCGGGACGTGGGTATGCCCCGCTCCTCATTGACCCGCACTTCCATTTGCGGAATTTGTTTTCGCTATGCGATAGTCGGCCACACGGCGCAAAAGTCAAGGGAGGCAATTATGGATCAGGCAACGACACGCGCAGCGGACCAATTGGCAAGGGTTCTGGCGGCTATGGGGGCCGACCGGATGTTCTGCGTTCCGGGCGAATCATACCTGTCATTTCTAGATGCGCTGCACGATCAGACGGCGATCGACACGGTGGTTTGCCGCCACGAAGGCGGCGCAGGCATGATGGCCGTGGCCGATGCCAAGCTCACCGGGCGGCCCGGTCTGGTCGCCGTCAGCCGTGGCCCGGGCGCCACGAACGCCTCGATCGCGCTTCATCTTGCGCAGCAGGATGCGGTGCCGCTGGTTTGCCTGATCGGTCAGGTCGCCCGGTTCGAACGCGGTCGCGGCGCATTTCAGGAAGTCGATTACACACAGATGTTCGGCGAGATCGCCAAGGGTGTCTGGGAGGTCACGGAAGGTTCGAAACTCGCTGAAACCGTGGCCCGCGCCTGGGCACTTTCGATGTCCGGCACACCGGGCCCCGTGGTGATATCGCTGCCCGAGGACATGTTGTCCGACCCGGTGGACAGCGCCCTGCCGGCCCCGGTCCACGTGCCCCGCGCAGGCGTTGCGCCAGACGATCTGCAAAAAGCTGCCGAAATGCTGGCCAGTGCCGAGCGGCCGCTCATCATCGCGGGCAGCGGTCTGGACAGCGACGGCGGGCGGGCTGCGCTGGCCAAACTGGCAAAGACGCATGGCATTCCCGTCGCGCTGACGTTCAAGCATCAGGAAATATTCGATAATTCTTCGCCGCTTTACGCAGGGCATCTTGGGTTCAAGATCCCTGCACCGATGGTCAAGACGTTGCAAAAGGCCGATCTCATAATGGCCATCGGTACGCGCATGGGCGACACGCCCAGCCAGGGCTACCGCCTGCCCAAAGCCCCCAGGCCCGACCAGCCTTTCATCCACGTCTGGCCCGATCCCAACGTCCTGGGTCAGGTCTTTGAAACCGATCTGCCCCTTGCCTGCGATCCCGCGCAATTCTGCACGGCTTTGACCGGGGTTGCGGCGGACAAGCCCGCCGCGCGCGCCGACTGGGCGGCCGAGGTCAACGCCGTTGCCCGCAAACTGGCCTCGGTCACGCCCACCGAACAGGAGGACGGGCTGGATTTCGGTGCCGTCGTGTCCGAGCTTGCCAAGCAGGCGCCGCGGGACAGCATCGTCGCCACCGACGCGGGCAATTTCTCGGGTTGGGTGCATCTTGCCTGGCCATGGGACGGCTCGCAAAAGGCCATCGGCGCCGCGGGCGGTGCGATGGGGCTTGGCGTTCCTGGCGCCGTCGCCGCCGCGTTGCGCTACCCGGACAAGACCGTTCTCGGGTTTGCTGGGGATGGCGGGGTTCTGATGACCGGCAACGAACTGGCCACGGCGATGGCCAAGGGCGCCGCGCCCAAGATCGTGGTGTCCGACAACCGGACCTATGGCACCATCCGCCTGCACCAGGAGCGCGACCACCCCAACCGGGTTTCGGGCACGGACCTTGTGAACCCCGATTTTGCGGCCTGGGCCGAAGCTTTTGGGTTGAAAGGGTTTTCCATTGCCAAGGGTGACGACATTGCCGGGATCGTCGGGGATTTCCTGTCGCATGACGGGCCGGCATTGCTGACCGTGCGCTCCAGCGCCGAGGCGATTTCGGCCTACATCACCATTTCCGGCCTTCACGCCCGCATGCGCGGGGCCTGATACCGTCCTCTATCTGCCGAATGATTGGGCGAAAGATCGAATTGTGCCGCGAATTTGGGCGATCACCCCCGGTTTCGCGGCCAGTTTGATCGGACAAATAGCTGTCCCCGCGGGGTCATGAAAAGTTTGGTCCGGTTTCCAACTTCGGTGGAGCGGTCCGATGACCCTGCCCATGCGCCCCAGCCCGGCCCGGCCCGTGACGGCCCAGCCTCGTGCCGAGGGCGTCATGCACCTGTCCGTGAAATCCCGCGGCCGGACCAGCGCCATCGACAGATACAGGGCTGCCGGCGCGCTCAAGGCGCTGTTCCCGCGCGGTGCCCGGGGCGTCGAAGCGATCGCGATCAACACCGCAGGCGGCATAACCGGCGGGGACCGGTTTTCGATGTCCGCGCATGCCGGGGCAGGCGCACAGCTGACCCTGACCACGCAAGCCGCCGAACGCGCCTATCGTTCGTCAGACGGGTGGGGACGGGTCGAGACCTCGCTGGATATTGCGCGGGACGCGACACTTTTCTGGCTGCCGCAAGAGTTGATCCTCTACGACGGATGCGCGCTGCGGCGGCAGTTGCGCGCGACCCTGGATGACGGCGCCCGGCTGCTGCTGGTCGAGCCGGTGATTTTCGGCCGCGCCGCGATGGGCGAAGTGCTGCAAACCGCGCGGTTTCACGACGAAATCGCGCTGTTTCGCGCGGGCAGGCCGCTCTATCTCGACCGGGTCCGCTTTGACGGCGATGTCGCGGCACACCTGTCGCGTCTGGCCGTGGCGCAGGCTGGAGGCGCGATGGCCAGCCTTGTCTACGTCGCCCCCGACGCCGAGGCGCATTTGCCCGCGATCCGCGAGGCCCTGCCGGCGACGGGCGGCGCCAGCCTGTTGCAGGCCGATGTTCTTGTCATGCGGATCGTCGCGCCCGACGGGTTTCACCTGCGCCGGCATCTTTTGCCCATCCTCGACCGGCTGAGCAACGACACCCTTCCAAGAAGCTGGAGGCTCTGACCCATGCAACTGACCCCGCGCGAAAAGGACAAACTGCTGATCGCGATGGCCGCCGAAGTCGCCCGCAAGCGCCTGTCCCGCGGTGTGAAACTGAACCACCCCGAAGCGATCGCCCTGATCACCGACGCCGTTGTGGAAGGGGCCCGTGACGGGCGCAGCGTGGCCGACATGATGGAGGCGGGCGCCCATGTGATCACCCGCGATCAATGCATGGAGGGCGTGCCCGAGATGATCCACGAGGTCCAGGTCGAAGCCACCTTTCCCGACGGCACCAAGCTGGTGACCGTTCACAACCCGATCCGCTGAAACCTTGCTTTGCGAAAGGAAAACCCGATGAAATACGTCCTTCCCCTGATCCTGCTCGCCAGCCCCGCCGCGGCCCACCCCGGCGCGCATCTTCACCCCCATGACGGCGGCCTTTGGCTGCTTGGCGTTTCCGCGCTGACAATCGCCCTTGCGGGTTATGTCGCCTTCGGGCGGCGCAAATGATCCCCGGCGAACTGTTCCCCGCCGAGGGCACGCTGACGCTCAACCCCGGTGCCGAGGCGATCACGCTGATGGTGGCCAATACCGGCGACCGGCCGGTGCAGGTCGGCAGCCACTATCATTTCGCCGAAGCGAACCCTGCGCTCGATTTCGACCGCGGCGCGGCACGTGGCCGGCGGCTCGATATCGCGGCGGGCACGGCGGTGCGGTTCGAACCTGGCCAGCGCCGCGAGGTGCAGCTGATTCCGGTTGCGGGCGCGCGGCGCATCTTCGGCTTCAACCAGCAGGTCATGGGCGGTCTGGATTGACCATCGCCGCCCATCCGTAGGGCGGGCCTTGGCCCGCCGCCCCGACAAGGAAAACGAACCATGCCCAGACCCATAAACCGCGCCGATTATGCCGCGATGTTCGGCCCCACCGTGGGCGACCGGTTGCGGCTTGCCGATACCGACCTGATCATCGAGGTCGAGCGCGACCTGACGGCCGAGGCCGTGGGCGCCGCCCTAACCGGGGGGCAGGGCAGCAACGCCCTTGCCTATGGCGAAGAGGTCAAGTTCGGCGGTGGCAAGGTGATCCGCGATGGCATGGGCCAGTCACAGGCGACACGCGCCCAGGGCGCGGTCGATACCGTCATCACCAACGCGCTGATCGTCGATCACTGGGGCATCGTGAAGGCGGATGTCGGCCTGAAAGACGGGCGCATCGCGGCCATCGGCAAGGCAGGGAACCCCGATACGCAGCCGGGCGTCGACATCGTCGTCGGCCCGGGCACCGAGGCGATCGCCGGCGAGGGGCGCATCCTGACGGCTGGCGGGTTCGACAGCCATATCCATTTCATCTGCCCCCAGCAGATCGAGGATGCACTGCATTCCGGCCTGACCACGATGCTGGGGGGCGGCACCGGGCCCGCGCATGGCACGCTTGCCACCACCTGCACGCCGGGGCCCTGGCATATCGGGCGGATGCTGCAGGCGGCAGATGCCTTTCCGATGAACCTGGCCTTTGCCGGCAAAGGCAATGCCAGCCTGCCCGCCGCACTGGAGGAACAGATCAGGGGCGGGGCCTGCGCGCTGAAACTGCACGAGGACTGGGGCACCACGCCCGCCGCGATCGATTGCTGCCTTGGCGTGGCCGATGCCTGGGACGTGCAGGTGATGATTCACACCGACACGCTGAACGAAAGCGGCTTTGTCGAGAACACGGTCAAGGCCATGAAGGGCCGCACGATCCATGCCTTCCATACCGAGGGTGCGGGCGGTGGTCATGCGCCAGACATCATCAAGATATGCGGTGAACAGCACGTTCTGCCCAGTTCCACCAACCCGACACGACCCTTCACCGTCAACACGATCGAAGAGCATCTCGACATGCTGATGGTCTGTCATCACCTCGACAAATCCATCCCCGAGGATGTCGCCTTTGCCGAAAGCCGCATCCGCCGCGAAACCATCGCCGCCGAGGATATCCTGCACGACATGGGCGCGTTTTCCATCATCGCGTCGGACAGCCAGGCGATGGGCCGCGTGGGCGAGGTGATCATCCGCACCTGGCAGACCGCCGACAAGATGAAAAAGCAGCGTGGCCGCCTGCCCGAGGAAACGGGGGATAACGACAACTTCCGCGTCCGCCGCTACGTTGCGAAATACACGATCAACCCGGCCATCGCGCACGGGATTTCCGAACATATCGGCAGCATCGAGGTCGGAAAACGCGCCGACCTCGTGTTGTGGAGCCCGGCCTTTTTCGGCGTGAAGCCGGAAATGGTTCTTATGGGTGGCAGTATCGTCATGGCGCAGATGGGCGACCCGAACGCCAGCATCCCGACGCCGCAGCCGGTCTATTCGCGCCCGATGTTCGGGGCTTATGGCCGGTCGGTGGAACATTCGGCGGTCACCTTCGTGTCCGCTGCGGCGCAGGCGGACGGGATCGGCGCGCGTCTGGGATTGGCCAAGCAGACTCTGGCCGTTTCCAACACCCGCGGCATCGGCAAGCGCGACCTGATCCTGAACGACGCCTGCCCCGAGATCGAAGTGCACCAGGAAACCTACGAGGTGCGCGCCGACGGCGAGTTGCTGACCTGCCAGCCCGCCGAGGTGCTGCCCATGGCGCAACGCTATTTCCTGTTCTGAGGTATCCAGATGACAGACCTGCCCCTTGCCCAGATCCTTCACCGCACCGGCCATTGGTCGGGCGATGCCGCAACCGTCACGCTGGATTACGACGCGCGGTTCCTGCGGCGCAAAAGGCTGATGACCGATGATGGCACCGCCTTTGTCGTGGACCTTGCGCAAACCACCTCGCTCAATCCCGGTGATGCGCTGGAACTGGACAGCGGCACGATGGTGCAGGTCGCGGCGGCGGAAGAGCCCGTGCTGATCGTCACGGGCCCAGACCTGGCGCGGCTGGCCTGGCATATCGGCAACCGCCACACGCCCTGCCAGATCGAGGCAGAGCGCCTGCTGATCCAGCGCGATCCCGTCATCGCCCATATGCTGGAACATCTCGACGCCACCGTGACCGAAGGGACCGAGCCTTTCACGCCCGAGGGCGGTGCGTATGGCCATGGCCGCACCCACGCGCATGATCACGGCCACAGCGCCCATGACCATACGCATTCGCACGGTCACGATCATGCCCACTGACCCGCGCCTTCTGACGCTGGCGCAATGGTTATCGCCCAGCTTTCCGGTCGGGGCCTTTGCCTATTCCCACGGGCTCGAGACCGCGGTGCAGTCCGGGTGGGTGACCGATGCGGACACCTTGCAAGAATGGCTGCACGACGTTTTGTGCCAAGGCACCGGGCGCGCGGACGCGATCTGGATCAGGGCCGCGATGCCCGCCGATGCCGAAACGCTGGGTATGCTTGATGCGCAGGCCCGCGCTTATGCCGCCAGCGCCGAGCGCCTGCGCGAGGCGCTGCGCCAGGGTGCGGCCTTCGCGCAGACCGCAAATGCCGTCTGGGCCCTGGACGTGCCGTCCGTTCCCCTGCCACTGGCCGTGGGCGCGGCTGCCGGGCAAATGGGGATGCGCGCGGGCGATACCGTGGCGCTCTACCTGCATGCCTTTGTCTCGAACCTGACCTCGGCCGCGATCCGGCTGATCCCGCTTGGCCAGACCGAGGGGCAAAAAGTGCTCGCCGCGCTGACGCCTCTTTGCGCGCGGATGGCAGACGAAACCCGCGCGCTGACCCCCGACGATATCCATTCCACCTGTTTCCTGTCCGACATCGCGGCGATGCGGCACGAAACCCTGAAAACAAGGTTGTTCCAGTCATGAGCAAAATGAACGGCCCCCTGCGCATCGGCATCGGCGGCCCCGTCGGTGCGGGCAAGACGACTTTGACCGCCCGTTTGGCCGAAAGCCTGAAAGACCGGTTTTCCATTGGCGTCATCACCAACGACATCTACACGCAGGAAGATGCCGAAGCGCTGATGCGGATGCAGATATTGCCCGCCGACCGCGTGATCGGCGTGGAAACCGGGGGCTGCCCGCACACCGCCATCCGCGAAGACGCCAGCATCAACCTTGCGGCCGTGGCGGAAATGGTCGCGCGTCATCCGGGCGTCGAAATCGTGCTGATCGAAAGCGGCGGAGACAACCTGTCGGCCACGTTCAGCCCTGGACTGGCCGACCTGACGCTCTATGTGATCGACGTCGCAGCGGGCGAAGAGATCCCGCGCAAAGGTGGCCCCGCCATCACCAAATCCGACCTGCTGATCATCAACAAGACCGACCTTGCACCGCATGTGGGTGCATCGCTGGACGTGATGGAGCGGGATGCCACGCGGATGCGCGCCGGACGGCCCTTTGTCTTTACCGCGCTGCGCCATGGGCAAGGCGTGGACGCCGTGGTGGCACAGATCGCAGAGCTTGCCGGGCTGGCGGTGCGCGATGCCGCCGAATAGCCCTTACATCAGCGACGGCAGGTAAAGCACCAGCCCCGGGACGGCCAGCAGCAGCGCCAGCCGCACGATGTCCATCGCCCAGAACGGCGTGACCCCCTTGAAGATCGTGCCGGTCGACACATCCCCGACCACGCCCTTCAGGACGAACACGTTCAGCCCCACGGGCGGTGTGATCAGGCTGATCTCGGTGACGACGACGACGATGATGCCGAACCAGACCGGATCGAACCCCAGACCAGTCACCAGCGGGAAAAAGATCGGAACTGTCAGCAGCAGCATCGACAGGCTTTCGAACACGCAGCCCAGCAGGATGTAGATCAGCAGGATCACCGCCATAACCATCCAGGGCGACAGTCCCATGTTTTCGACCATCGCGCGCAGCGCCTCGGGCAGGCCCGCGATGTTGACGAAATTCGAGAAAATCCACGCGCCGATCAGCACCGCGAAAAGCGATGCGGTGGTCATGGTGGTTTCTTCCAGAACCTCGCGGATGTCACGGAATGACAGGCTGCCGCGCAGTAGGGCGATCAGAAATGCGCCCATGGCGCCCATGCCGGCGGCTTCGGTCGGAGAAAATGTCAGGTAGATCGGCCAGAAATCCAGGATGCCGTAAAGCCCGCCGATCACCAGCCCGAACAGCAGCAACACGGCCCAGACGCCCTTGATCGCGCTCCAGCGTCCGGCCCAGTCGGTGCGTGTACCGGCAGGGCCCGCATCGGGATCGCGGGCGACGGTGATGCGCACCGCGACAAGGTAGAACAGGATGCCAAGCGCGCCGGGAATGATGCCCGCGATGAACAACTGCCCGATCGAGGTTTCGGTCAGGATGCCATAGATCACAAGGATCACGCTTGGCGGGATCAGGATGCCTAGCGTGCCGCCCGCCGCGATCGATGCGGTGGACAGCCCGTCGGAATAGCCGAACTTGCGCATTTCCGGCATCGCCACCTTCGACATCGTGGCAGCGGTCGCCAGCGACGACCCGGAAATCGCGGCAAAGCCGCCGCAGGCGACGATCGTGGCCATCGCAAGCCCGCCGCGCATATGCCCGAGAAAGGCGTTGGACACCGCGTACAGCTCGCGGCTGATGCCGCCCTTGTTCACGAACAGCCCCATAAGGATAAACAAAGGAACGACCGACAGGCCGTAATCCTGGCTGGTGTCGATGATCAGCCGGGCCGCCATGGAAATCGCGCCGCGCCAGCTGGTTTCGATCATGTATCCGACCAGCCCGACCAGCCCCATGGCAAAGGCGATGGGCATGCGCAAAAGCACCAGCACGAGGACGGCGGCGAAACCGATAAGCGATTCAGTCATTGCGGATCAGTCTCAGCTTGGAAGGGGCAAACAGGATCACGGCGCCACGCAGGATCAGCACCAGGGCGGTGGCAAAGCTCATGATCGCGATGAACCACCCGATCAGGTATGTGGGAATGTTCAGGTATTCGGTCTGATCGCCATAGCTGCGCGCGCGCTGCGCCAGGTCGATCACGCGGCTGGCCGGGAAATACAGCATCACGCCGCAGGCGAGGTTCACCACACCGTCGCGCAGCCGCGCAAGGTGCATCCGCGCAAACAGCGGGTCCAGCAGATCGACCGAGATATGCTGACCGCGCGCGGACAGCAACGGCAGGGCCGAAAACACGATCACCGCGATGGCGATGCGGGTCAGCTCGGTCGCGGCCTCGATCGGTGCGTTGAAGGCGGATCGCAGGATCACATCGCAGAACGTCAGCACCATCAGCGCGAAAAGCGTGATCGAAGCGACAAGGATGGGAAGAACTGCGGCCAGCTGGGCAAGGCGTTTCAGCAGGGACATGCGGGCAGACCGGATTGGGGGAAGGGGCCGGAGATAGGCCGGCCCCTTCGCGTGGGTTTACATCGATTCCTTGGCCATCTCGGCCTTGACCATCTCGTATGCGGCCTGGGCGTCGATGCCGGTCGCAGCGATTTCCGCCAGGATCTTTTCACGGACGCGGGCGGCCATATCGGCGAATTTCGCCTGGTCGGCCTCGGACGCGGTGACGATCTTGTTGTCGCCGGCCTCTTCGGTGGCCTTGCGGGCGCGGTCGTCGCTGTCGTCCCATGCCTTGCCCATCATGCGGCTGAAGGGTTCGCCGAACACGTTTTCTTCCAGCGCTTTCTGCGCGGCTTCGGGCAGGCTGTCGAATTTTTCCTGGCTCATCAGCACGGCGAACGAGCCGCGATAGAATCCGCCGGGCATTTCGTAGACGTTCTTGGCAACTTCGTTCAGCTTGAAGCTGATACGCTCACCCATGTTCATCGCCACGGCATCGGCCGCGCCGCTATCGAGCGTTTCATAGACCTTGGGTGCGGGCACCTGGATACCGACAAGGCCCAGTTCGGCGCCGACATCGGCGGAAACACCGCCGCCAAGGCGTGTTTTCAGGCCGTTCAGATCGTCGAGCGAGGTCACTTCCTTGTTCGAATGGATCTGACCCGGGCCGTGGGTGGACAGGCCGATCAGCTTGACACCGCGATGTTCGTCGAGCTGTGCCAGATGCGCCTCATGGACGCGCCAGTAGGCAACCGAAGCGGCCTCGGCGTTGCCTTCATAGCCCGGCAGCTCGATCAGCTTGGTCGCAACGAAGCGGCCTGGCTGGTAGCCGTGGAAAATAATGGTCACGTCGGCCGCGCCATCCATCACCAGGTCCATCTGGGCCGGGGGCGGGGCAAGGCCCATCTTGATTTCCGCGGTCACTTCGCCTCCGGTCGCTTCGGCCATCATGTCGGCCAGACCCTGCAGCATCTCCGTGTTGATCGGATGGGTCGGCGGCAGCCAGCTCGAGATCACGAGGTTCTCTTCGGCAAAGCTTGCGGTGGCGGCGGCCACGGCAATCGCGGCGCTGGCCATCAGCTTGGTCAGTTTCATGTCATTACCTCCCGTTTGCGCGCCGGACCGGTTGCGCCCGGCGATTATATGCAATTTCATATATCCACAGAATCACTGGCTTGTGAACCTGTATTTTGTAAAATCGACCACACGGTCGGTTTTTCTGTCAAGGATTCACTGACCTATGCAACCTGAGGGAGGGAGGACGCATGAGCACTCAGCCGATATCCGCAGACAAGGCCAAGGGGTTTGACCTGGCCGCACCGCCGGCGGGGTTCGTGGACGATCCGTTCCCCTGGTATGCCGCGCTTCTTGAACACGCGCCCGTATTGCCGCAGCCGGACGGGTCCGTGCTGCTGTCGCGCCACGCCGACCTTGAGCGGATCTACAAGGACACCACGCTTTATTCGTCCGACAAGAAACAGGCATTCGCCCCGAAATTCGGCGTCGGCAGCCCGCTGTTCGAACATCACACGACCTCGCTGGTTTTCAGCGATCCGCCGCTGCACACACGCGTGCGCAAGATCATGACCTCGGCGCTGACGCCGCGTGCGATCCAGCGGATGGAACCCGGCCTAGTTTCGACCGTCGATTACCTGCTCGACCGGATGGAAGGGAAGGACGAGGTCGACCTGATCGAGGATTTCGCAAGCTCGATCCCGATCCAGATCATCGGCAACCTGCTGGATGTCCCGATGGATGAGCGAGGGCCGCTGCGCGACTGGTCGCTGGCGATCCTTGGGGCGTTGGAGCCGACGTTGACCGAAGAGCAACTCAAACGCGGCCATGACAGCGTGACCGAGTTCAAGACCTATCTCGAAGATCTCGTTGCCCGCCGCCGCGCAAAACCGGGCGATCCCGAAACCGACGTTCTGACCCGCCTGATCCGGGGCGAAGGGGCCGATGCGCAACTCAGCGAGATCGAGCTGCTGCAAAACTGCATCTTCATCCTGAACGCGGGGCACGAAACCACCACGAACCTGATCGGCAACGGGTTGGCCCTGCTGAACGATCACCCCGAGGAAAAGGCGCGGCTGCTGGAAAATCCGGGCCTGATCACCACGGCGATCGAAGAGTTCCTGCGCTACGCCTCGCCCAACCAGTTGGGGAACCGGGAAACCACGCAAGAGATCGAGATCGACGGCCTGAAAGTGCCCAAGGGCACAAACCTGCATCTTGTGATTGGCGCGGCCAACCGCGACCCGGCCGTATTCGACGACCCGCAAAGGTTCGATATCACGCGCAAGCCGAACCGCCACCTGGCCTTTGCCGGGGGGCCGCATGTTTGCGTCGGGCTGACGCTTGCACGGCTCGAAGGGCGCATCGCCATCGGCCGCCTGTTGGAGCGGTTTCCCGACTACCGGATCAAGGAAGGGCGCGAACTGGGGGGAAGGATGCGGTTTCGCGGCTATGCGAAACTGCCCGCCGTCATGCAATAGCCGGGGTCAGCCCCGGCTTTCGGGGTCAAGCTCGCGCAGCAACGCGGAAAGTGCGGGTTTCAGGCGCGCGCCATCCCCGCCTTCGAGGATGGAAAGCACCTGCGCCTCGTGAATGCGGGCATCGGCAACAAGGCCTTGCGCCAGGGTCCGGCCCTTGTTGGTCAGCCAGACACGGACACGGCGCCGGTCTTGTGCGTCGCCTTGCCGTGTGACCAGCCCGCGCTCTTCCATCTGGATGATGATCTTTGTCAGCCGCGATTGTTCGATCAGCGAAATCCGTGCAAGCCGCGTGATCATTTCGCCGTCGCGGTCATGCAGCCACGCAAGCACCCGCCATTCCGGCACGCGCAGACCCTTTTGGCGCACTTCGGCATGAAACTGCGCGCTTGCCGCCTCGCTTGCCGCGGCGAGCAGGTAAAGCAGGTAATTCGAGACGAATCCCTCTTCTCCTTCTGCGCCTTCGTCATGTGGTGCGGTGGCGTTCTGCATCGTCGGTCCTTTGTCTCGGGCCCTTCCAAAAGCCGGGAAATACCGGAAAAGTCAACGAAAAGGGCGTTTGGCCGGCTTGAAAGAAAAGGCTTGACCGAAATTATATGAATTTTCATACTTATCGGCAAGGGAGACGCGACAATGACCAAACAGACGCTGCGCGTGATGCGGATCCGCCCGCTGACAGCGCGCATTTCCGAATTCACTCTGGCCGCGCCACAAGGCGGCGCACTGCCTGATTGGGATGCCGGCGCGCATATTCGCGTCGATGTGGACGGCGGCGACCGCGCCTATTCCCTGATCGCCTGGGACGATGCGCGCACCGCGCCCGGCCAGTTCACGATCGCCGTTCAACAGGAAGAGGACGGTGCAGGTGGATCGAAATTCATGCACACGCGCAAGGAAGGCGACGAAGTGCAGGTTGCCGCACCAAAATGCGATTTTCCCGTGACGCCGGGCGCCCACGCCGTTCTGCTGGCTGGCGGTATCGGGATCACGCCGATGATTTCCATGGCCGCCGCACTGCGCGCGCAGGGAACTCCTGCGACCCTTCACTACGCCGGGCGCAGCCGCGATGTGATGGCCTATGCCGATGAGCTTGCCGACATGCTTGGCGGCGATCTGCACATCCATTGTGACGACGACGACAGCGCGCTGGATCTCGATGCTCTGATCTCGGGGATGGGCGATCGGCACCTCTACATCTGCGGTCCCAAAGGGCTTATGGACGCCGCCCGCTCACGCGCCGAGGCGGCGGGCATCCCGGCCGACCGCGTGCATGTCGAACTCTTTGACAACGGCAGCGCCGGGCAAGAGGGCGACCAGCCTTTCGAAGTCGAAATAGCATCGACCGGCCAGACTTTTACCGTCCCGCCCGGCAAGACGATTATCGAAGTGCTGGAAGAAGGCGGTATCGACCTGATCTATGATTGCCAGCGCGGGGATTGCGGTATCTGCCAGACGGACGTGATCGAAGGCACCCCCGATCATCGCGATGTGGTACTGTCCGACGCTGAAAAAGCCGAAGGCAAGGTCATGCAAATCTGCGTCAGCCGCGCGAAATCCGAGCGGCTGGTTCTGGACCTGTAAGGGAGAACGAAATGGGACGTTACACCGATAATCCGCAGGCGGTCGCCGCGCTGGTGCGCGGGCGCGAAGTGCACCGCGATGTCTATATCGACCCTGAAATCTATCGGCTCGAAATGAAGCACCTGTTCGCCAATGCGTGGGTCTTCGTCGGCCATGACAGCCAGACGCCCAACAAGGGCGATTATTTCACCACCCAGATCGGCGACCAGCCGGTCATCATGGTTCGCCACACCGACAACGAGATCAAGGTTCTCTACAACCGCTGCCCGCACAAGGGCACCAAGATCGCGATTGACCGCACCGGGAACACCGGCAAGTTCTTTCGCTGTCCCTATCACGCCTGGTCGTTCAAAACCGACGGCTGCCTTTTGGCGATCCCGCTGAAGAAAGGCTACGAAGGCACCGGGCTGGAAGATCAGCAAACCGGAAAGGGAATGAAGGCCGTCGGCGCGGTACACAATTACCGCGGCTTCGTTTTTGCCCGCCTCGCAGAAGAGGGCATTTCCTTTGACGAATTCTTTGGCGACAGCCTGTCATCGCTCGACAACATGGTTGACCGCTCGCCCGCCGGCCGGCTCGAGGTTGCAGGCCCGCCCCTGCGCTACATGCATCAGTGCAACTGGAAGATGCTGGTCGAAAACCAGACCGACACCTGCCACCCGATGGTCGCGCATGAAAGCAGCGCGGGCACAGCGGTGCAGATCTGGAAAGACCTGGGCTATACCGAAGATGATCCCAAGCCGCCCGCGATGGAAATCATCGCGCCATTCATGTCGCCCTATGAATTCTTTGAAAACATGGGGATACGGACCTGGCCCAACGGGCACGGCCATACCGGCGTGCATCATTCGATCCATTCGAACTACTCGGCGATACCGGGGTATTTCGAGGCGCTGACCGAAACCTATGGCGAGGAAAAGGCAAAGGCGATCTTGTCCGAAAACCGGCACAACACCGTCTATTTCCCCAACATCATGATCAAGGGCCCGATCCAGCAGCTGCGTGTCTTCATTCCGCTCGCTGCCGACAAGACCCTGGTCGAAAGCTATATCTACCGCCTTGTCGACGCGCCCGACGAATTGCTGGCCCGTACCGCGATGTACAACCGCATGATCAACGCGCCGACATCAATCGTCGGGCATGACGACCTTGAAATGTACGAACGCGCACAAGAGGGGCTGCATGCCGACGGGATGGAATGGGTCAACGTCCAGCGGCTCTATGAAGAAGACGAAAACTTCGACGAAGAGCGCGTGGAAAACGGCACCACCGAACGCCAGATGCGCAACCAGTTTCATGCCTGGGTCAAGTTCATGACTGCCGACATGACCACCAAGGAGGCCGCGGAATGACCATCACGCGCGACGACCTGATCGATTTCATCTATGACGAAGTCCGCATGCTGGACGAAGGCCGCTATGACGAGTGGCTGGAACTCTGGCTGCCCGATGGTCACTACTGGATGCCGCTCGACTGGAAGCAGGAAGATCCGCTTCACGTGACCTCGTTGCTTTACGAGGATCTCTTCATGCTCAAGCTGCGGGTCGAACGGCTCAACGGCGCGCGCACCTTCAGCCAGAAACCCAAAAGCCGCTGCCACCATGTGATCCAGCGCCCCTTCGTCGATGATATGGACGAGGCCGCCGGGCGCTTTGTCACCAACACCAACATGCATTACGTGGAAACGCGGCTGGATGATCAGTTCCTACTGGCGCTGACCGCCACCCATGAACTGAAGTTGGTCGATGGCAAGTTGCGCATCGCGAACAAGCGGGTCGATCTGCTGAATTCCGATGCAGCCTTTGGCAATATCCAGCTACTGCCATGATCGCAGCAGATTGCCCAAGTATCTACGCGGCCTTTGCCGCCAGTGCGGCGCACTGGCCGGATCGCGATATGCTGTGCGTTCTGCCCGAAACGGCAGGCGTATATGGAATCGAAGCCGGAAACATACGCTATAGTATGGTGTCTGGGCTGGTCGATGAGATCGCGGGAAATCTGGCGGATGCCGGCTATGGCGCAGGGCACCGCGTCATGGTTCTGCTGGAAAACCGGCCCGCATTCTTTCTCTGGTTCCTCGCATTGAACAAGATCGGCGCTTCGATCGTTCCGGTTAACCCCGATCTGCGCGCGGCCGAGTTGTCCTATATGGTGGGGCACGCGGAACCTGCGCTAGCGGTTTCTGTAGGGTCGCGGGTCGATGACCTGGCGCAGGCCGCGAAAGAGGCGGCAGTTACCATGCCGGTCATAGCCCCTGGCGATCCTGTGCCGGCACCGCGCGCCGATGCCAACATCGCCAAAGGTGAGCAGGAAAAAGCAGAAGCAGCAATGCTTTACACGTCGGGAACGACCGGGCAACCGAAAGGCTGCGTTCTTCCGAACGAATACTTCCTGATGGCCGGGCGCTGGTATGCCGGGGCAGGCGGGTTGTGCGCGTTGTCGACGGACGGTGAGCGGATGATTACGCCGCTTCCCATCTTTCACATGAACGCGATGGCCTATTCGCTGATGGCGATGATCGCGGTTGGCGGGTGTCTGACGGTGCTTGACCGGTTCCATCCGCGCACCTGGTGGCAATCGGTGCGCGACAGCAGGGCGACCTGCCTGCATTACCTGGGTGTAATGCCATCCATGCTGATGGGCATGGCGGAAACCGAGAATGACAAAAACCATACGGTAAGGTTTGGTTTTGGGGCCGGGGTTGATCCGAAACTGCACGAAGCCTTTGAAAACCGCTTTGGCTTTCCCCTGATCGAGGCATGGGCAATGACCGAAACCGGGGCTGGTGCGGTCATCTGCGCCAATCACCTGCCGCGCCGTGTCGGTGAAAGCTGCCTGGGCAAGCCGGGCGCTGATCTGGAAATCCGTATTGTCGACGATCATGGCAACGACACCGGCGGTGCGCCGGGCGAATTGCTGGTGCGTCACGCGGGCGACGATCCGCGCCGGGGCTTTTTCGCCGAGTATTACAAGAACCCCGCCGCCACCGGCGAGGCCTGGGAAGGCGGCTGGTTCCACACCGGCGACATCGTCCGGCAGGAACCGGACGGGTCGATGTTCTTTGTCGACCGAAAGAAGAACGTGATCCGCCGCTCGGGCGAAAATATCGCCGCGGTCGAGGTCGAATCCATTCTGATGCGCCACCCCGCGATCCGGTCCGCCGCCGTTGCGGCCGTTCCCGACGCTGTCCGCGGCGACGAGGTGTTCGCCTGTCTTGTCGTCGATGACCCGTCCCCGCAAATGGCCGAGGACATAACCCGCTGGTGCCTGACGCAGCTCGCCTACTACAAGGCGCCCGGATACATCGCATTTGTCGATGTCCTGCCGCTGACGGCAACGCAGAAGATCCAGCGAGGCGAACTCAAGACAATGGCCGCCGATCTGCTGGAGGCCCCCGGCACACATGACCTGCGCCACCTGAAGAAACGGAGCGCGGCATGACGCGCGCGCCCTATGACGGCGTTGTCCTGACCTGCCCGGTGACGGTGCCCTATGTGCGCTATTCCAACGAAACCGCCCATTGGTGGATCGCGCGCGGGCTGCGCGGCGCTTTGGATGCGGCGGGGTTGAAGCCGGCGCAGATCGACGGGCTGTCGATCAGTTCCTTTACGCTTTTTCCCGATACACCAGTGGGCCTGACCCAGCATCTCGGGCTCAGCCTGCGCTATCTCGACACGATCCCGATGGGCGGGGCCAGCGGCGTTGTCGCCGCACGGCGCGCGGCGCGCGCTGTGCAGGCGGGCGATGCCGATATCGTGGCTTGTGTCGCGGGCGATGCGAACCGGATCGACAGTTTCCGCCAGCTTTTGTCCGCGTTTTCGCGGTTTTCGCTGGATGCCTCCTACCCCTACGGGTTTGGCGGCCCGAACGCGACATTCTCCCTGATCATGGATGCCTACATGGCCGAATACGGCGCCACGCGCGCGGATTTCGGGCGCATCGCGGTGGCCCAGCGTGCCAATGCCCTGCGCAACCCGCATGCTTTGATGAAAAAGCCCCTCAGTCTCGAAGATTACCTGGGCGCCCGCATGATCTCGGACCCGGTCGCACTGTTCGACTGCGTGATGCCCTGTGCCGGGGCCGAGGCCTTCCTTGTCATGCGCGAGGACGAGGCCATCCGCCGCAACCTGCCTTTCGCCCGCATCCGTGGCACCATCGAACGCCACAACGCCTTTGCCGATGATCCGGTGCAACTGCGCGGCGGTTGGGCGATGGATATCGACACGCTGTATGCACAGGCGGGATGCGCGCCGCAGGATATCGACCTTTTGCAGACCTACGATGACTATCCGGTAATCTCGATGATGCAGATCGAAGATCTGGGTTTCTGCGAAAAGGGCGCCGGGGCAGAGTTCGTCCGCGCGCACGACCTGACGATCGAAGGCGATTTCCCCCACAACACCAGCGGCGGGCAACTGTCGGTGGGTCAGGCCGGCGCCGCTGGCGGATATCTCGGCATGGTCGAGGCGATCCGACAGGTCACCGCCCAGGCTGGCCCGACGCAGGTGAAAGACGCGCGCCTTGCCATGGTGTCGGGGTTCGGCATGGTGAACTACGACCGTGGTGTCTGTTCCGGCGTCGCGATACTCGAGGGCGCGTCATGACCCTGACAGGACCAAAGAAGAAAGACCCGCAAAAGCGAACGATCGTGCCGACCTTGCCGCCGGCCACGCGCTCGCGCGCGGGCCTTGGCCTGTCGGTCGCCGCCGCGCAAGGGCGGTTCGCCCTACAGCACTGCGCCGAATGCGGCGCGGTGCAATATCCCCCGCGTGACGCTTGTCACGCCTGCCTGTCCCATGACCTGTGCTGGAAGGATACGCAGCCGTATGGAAAGGTGCTGGCCGAAACCCGCGTCCAGGCCTCGCCCGACCCGTATTTCCGCGAACGCCTGCCCTGGCGCATGGGCAGCGTCCGGCTGACGGCCGGCCCGGTCGTGCTGGCGCATCTGGTCGATGTCCGGCGCGGCGAGGACGTGCAGGTCGAATTGCGTCTCGACCGCGCGGGGCAGGGCGTGATGATCGCCCGCCCGAAAGAAAGGAGCGACGACATGGAAGACGACCCCGTTCTGCGCGCGATGGGCACGCATCCCAAACATCGCCGCATCCTGATTTCCGATGCCACGCATCCCGTCGCGCGCCCGTTGATCGACGCGCTCTTTGCGGCCGGTGCCGCGCATGTCTTTGCCGGCGTACCCGAGATGTGGCGCCGCCCGCACGGTGTGTCGGCGCTCGAAGGGTTGGAGAATGTCAGCCTTCTGCCGCTCGACGTGACCGATCCGCAAAGCCTCAAGGATGCTGCGTCGGAAATCGGTGGCAAGGTCGACATCCTCATCAACACCGCGCGCCACATCCGGCCCGGTGGCGTGCTGGGCCAGGACACCACCGCCGCCCGCGACGAGATGGAGGTGAACGCCCTCGGCCTGATGCGGCTGGCGCAGGCATTCGGTCCGGGCATGGCGGCGCGCACGGCCGATGGGGTGAACTCGGCTGCGGCTTTCGTGACGGTCCTGTCGGCCCATGCGCTGTCGCCCGATCCGGCCTTTGGCGCTTTCAACGCCAGCCAGGCGGCGGCGCGGTCCATCGCGCAAACCCTGCGCGCCGAATTTGCGCCCTCGGGATTGCGCGTGGCCTGCGTTTATACCGGCCCGACCGAGGATGAATGGCACCAGTCGCTGCCGCCGCCAAAGGTCGCGCCAAAGACATTGGCGCGGTCCATCGTCGACGGGCTGCAAAAGGGGCTCGAAGACATCTATTGCGGCGATGTGGCCCGCGACCTGGCCGAACGCTGGCGCAGCGATCCGGGGCTGTTGGAACGCGAAATAACGGGGGGCGGGGCATGAGCGTGCTTGACCAGCTAACCGGCGCACTGGCCGGAGGTGACGTGCGGGTGGTGGACCTGACCCATCGGCTCGATCCCGATTTTCCCGTTATCGTCCTGCCGCCCGAATTCGGCCAATGCGCCCGTTTCCGAATGGAAGAGGTCAGCGCCTATGACCACCGCGGGCCGGCCTGGAAATGGCACAACCTGACCCTGAACGAACATACCGGCACCCATTTCGACGCGCCGATCCACTGGGTGTCGGGGCGCGACTGGCCGAATGGCGCGGTCGACGAAATCCCTGCCGAACACCTGATCGGCCCGGTCTGCGTGATCGACTGTTCGGCCGGTGCCGCGCAGGACGACGATTTCGAACTGACGCCCGAAATCATCCTTGAATGGGAGGCCGCGCATGGCCCGATCCCGGCGGGCGCGTGGGTTCTGATGCGCACCGACTGGTCGCTCAGGGCCGGGGCCGACTACCTGAACATGGCCGAAGACGGGCCGCACTCTCCTGGTCCCACGCCCGATGCGATCCGCCTGCTGCTGGACCGCGACATTCGCGGGTTCGGCACCGAATGCGTGGGCACCGACGCCGGGCAGGGCGCGCATTACGACCCGCCATATCCGGCGCATTTCCTGCTGCACGGTGCGGGCAAATACGGGCTGCAATGCCTGTGCAACCTCGATCGCCTGCCGCCCAGGGGCGCCGTGCTGATCGCACCCCCGCTCAAGATCAGGGGCGGCACCGGCAGCCCGCTGCGCGTTCTGGCCCTGATACCCGGAGGATCGAAATGACCGACTACACCGCCGTCATCACAGGGGCGTCCAAGGGCATCGGGCTGGATTTGGCCAAACGGCTGCTCGACCGGGGCTACAGCGTGATCAACCTGTCGCGCAACGCGCCCGATTTCACCCATGACCGGTTCGAAACCATGGCCGTCGACCTTCTGGATGCGGACGCCGTCAATGACGTGGCCGCGGGGCTGGCCGACCGGGGCGTCACTCATCTGGTGCACAATGCCGGGCTGATCTGGCCCAACCTCGTGGAAGAGGCCGAGCCGAGCGACATAACCGGCCTTGCGCAGCTTCACCTCGGTTCGGCGCTGACCCTTCTCAAGGCGGTTCTGCCGGGGATGAAGGCACGTCACTTCGGCCGGGTGATGTTCAACGGATCGCGCGCCGCGCTGGGTGTGCCGACGCGCACCGCCTATTCCGCGACCAAGGCTGGTATGGTCGGCATGGCGCGCACCTGGGCGTTGGAACTTGCGCCCCACGGCATCACCGTGAACGTGGTGGCGCCGGGGCCGATCCAGACGGACAATTTCTGGGGCATCATCCCCAAGGGCTCGGACCGCGAATCCGAACTGGCCAAGCGTATTCCCGTCGGACGGCTCGGCACGACCGAGGATGTCTCGAATGCGTTCCTGTTCTTCTGCGCGCCGGAAAACGGGTTCGTTACCGGGCAGGTGCTTTATGTCTGCGGCGGTGCAAGCGTGGGAACGATTGCCCTTTAATCCCCCATCGCCCGCAACACTTGCCGGATCGTGCCGCGAACGGCGACCGTGGCGGCCGATGCCGCGCGGTCGCGCGCGGTGATCAGCGTGATCTCTCGGGCGATCACCGGGTCGGTCAGAGGCACCGCGCGGATAGGGCGTTCGCCCACCGCAGCGCGGGCATAGGCGGGCAGAACGGCACAGCCCAGACTGCCGGCCACCAGTGCCAACGCGGTTCCGATCTGGTGTACCTCATGCCGTGGGCGCAGCGGGACTTGCGCAGTTTCAAAGCCGACTTCGGTCAGCAGCCGTATGCCGCTTTCGCGGGTCAGGGTGATCAGGTCCAGCTTTGACAGCCCGGACCACGTCAACGGGCCATGTTCCGCGTCGCGTGGCACGAACACCATCAATTCGTCGCGCAAGACCGGCATGCTATCGAACCCGTCCGCACCCGGTGGAAACGTCCCAAGACCAAGGTCGGCCTGCCCGTTGCGCACATGTTCGGTGATCGCGTCGGTGCCAAGGTCGGTGATCTTGACCTCGATCCCTGGGTGGGCCGCCGCGATCTTTCTCAAAGCCTGCGGCAAGGCCGTCGCGGCCAGCAGGGGCGGGGCGGCCACCCGGACCGTTCCGCGCCGAAGCAGGCTAAGGTCTTGCACCTGTTCGACGGCACGCCCGATTTCCTCCAGCCCCGCCAGCGCCTGCGCGGCAAAGGCCGAGCCCGCCTCGGTCAGGTCCACGCGCCGCGTCGTCCGGTCGAACAGCCGCGCGCCCAGGGCGGTTTCGAGGTCGCGGATGACTTGCGACAAGGCCGGCTGCGAGGTGCCAAGGCGTTCGGCCGCGCGGGAAAAGCTGGAAAGCTCGGTAACGGCCTGAAAGGCCTCGATCTGGCGTAGGGTGATTTTCATGGTGCAATCATATCATTATTCTTATGAATATATATATAGTGTCGCAATTGCCCTATGAGATGTCTTTTGGCCTAATGGGGCAATGGATGGGAACGACACCAGAAACGAAACGCGCAGCTGGATCGGGCGGGCCATGCCCCGGCGCGAAGATCCCGCGCTTTTGCAGGGCCGGGGCAGGTTCGTCGATGACATCATGCCGACGGGCTGCGTTTTCATCGAATTTCTGCGCAGCACGGTCCCCGCGGGGACGATCTCGTCGCTGGACGTGGCCGATGCGCGCGATATGCCGGGCGTTCTTGCGGTCTATACGGCCGACGATCTGGGTGAAACCGGCCCGTCTGCCGTGAACCGCCTTATCCCGGACGCCCCGGTGCGGCCGTTCGACATTCTGGCGCGCGGGGCCGTGTCATCGGTCGGGCAGCCCGTCGCCGCGATCGTTGCAGAAACACGCGAGGCCGCGCGCGATGCCGCCGAAGCGATATGGCTTGATATCGAAGAGGCCGAAACCGCCCACTCCCCGCAAACCATCGCGCGCTGGGAAGGCGGAGAACAGCAAACCGAAACCGCGTTCGAGGTCGCCGCACATGTCGATCACGCGCGCGTCGCGCCATTCGCCCTCGAACCGCGCGCCTGCCTTGCCGAACCTGTTGGCCACGGCTTGCGCGTGTGGATGTCGACGCAGACGCCGTTTCGCGGGCGGGACGACCTGGCGCGCATCCTGGGCATCGATGCAGACCTGATACAGGTGATCGCACCCGATGTCGGCGGCGCGTTCGGGGGCAAGGCCTCGATCTTTCCCGAGGACGTGATGACAGCCTTTGCCGCCCGCGCGCTGGGCCGGCCTGTCAAGTGGACCGCGACCCGCTCGGACGAGTTCATGGCCGCGACACAGGGCCGGGGTGCGGCCTCGTCCGGGGTTCTGGGATGCGATGAAACGGGGCGGTTCACACGCCTTGCCGGGCAGTTCCGTTTCGATCTGGGCAGTTGGACCCCCTACAGCGCCTATGCGCCCGCCCGAAATGCCGGGCGCATCCTGCCCGGGCCCTACGATGTCCCCGCGGTTACGGCCGATCTGGACGTCTGTTTCAGCGCGACCGCACCGATGAACATCTATCGCGGGGCAGGCCGCCCCGAAGCGGCGATGCTGATCGAACGGCTGGTGGACAAGGCAGCGAATGCCGCAGGGCTGGACCCGCTGGACATCCGGCGCCGCAACTTGCGCGATGGCCGTACGCCCGGAACGGCCGTGACCAGAGAATGGATCGACACCGGCGACTACGCGGCCTTGCTGGACGCGCTGGAAAACCGCGCGGATTACGCCCGAAAGCGCGCGGTTCAGGCAGAGCGCCGCGCGGCGGGCGAGGTCGTGGGCATCGGCATCGCCCTCTACATCGAACCATGCGGCCAGGGTTGGGAAACCGCGCAAGTCACGCTGCGGCCGGATGGCGCGTTCGCCGCGCAAACCGGAAGCTCGGCCCAGGGGCAGGGGCGGCAGACCGCCTGGGCGCAGATCGTCGCCGATGCGTTGGGTGTGCGGCCCGACCGTGTCACGATCGGCGAAGGCGATACAGCCGATTTGCCCAACGGGATCGGCGCTTTGGCAAGCCGGTCCACTGCGATAGGCGGCAGCGCGATGATGCGTGCGGCGGAAAAGCTGCGCGGGCAGATTGCCACCGCACTTGGCGTCGACCATCTGGAAAGCGATCACACGGGCGTCTGGCTGGATGGCGCGCATCTGCGCTGGGACGAGGTTGCGGAACGGCTGCCCGCCGAGACCCGAGTGGTGGTCGAGACCTTCACCGCGCCACACGAAGCATGGGCCAGCGGTGCCGCGCTTGCGCAGGTCGCCATCGACCCCGACACCGGGCGGACCACCGTAGAGGAGATCACCTGGATCGACGATGCCGGCCGGGTGGTGAACCAGATGCTTGTCGAAGGCCAGCTTCTGGGCGGTCTGGCACAGGGGCTGGGCTGCGTCCTGTCCGAGCGCGTGGCCTATGACCCCGACGGTCAATTGCTGACCGGAAGTCTGATGGATTACGCCGTGCCCCGTGCCAAGGACATGCCGCGCGCCATTCTGCTGGACAAGCTGCCCACCCCAAGCGCGGCCAATCCGCTGGGCGCCAAGGGTGTGGGCGAGGCCGGCTGCATCGCGGTGCCGCCCGCCGTACTGAATGCTTTGCAGGACGCGATCCTGCCTTTCACCGATCAAGACCTGCCATTGCCCGCCACGCCGGAAATCCTGTGGCGCGCGATCAACAGCCCGAAGGAGGCGACATGAAGTATTCCCGCAAGGACGCCAAATCCCATTCCCGCGCAACGATGCGCGGCATCTGGGCTGCCGCGCTGATGCCGTTCCGCGCCGATGGCGCGATGGACGAGGACGGATTTCGCGCGAACATGGCGCACTGGATCGACGATCTCGGGATCGACGGCTTCTTTATCGCCGGCAAGCAGGGCGAGTTCTTTTCGATGTCGCTGGAGGAGCGCAAGCGCTGCTTCGATCTTGCGGTGGAATGTGCGGGCGACAAGGCGCAGACGATCATGTCCTGTTCCGATCAGAACATGGATGTCGTGATCGACCTCGCGCGCCACGCGCAGGCCTGCGGCGCCGATTACATCGTCGTGCACGCCCCGGTTCTGCATTTCCTGAAAGAACAGGATGAAACGCTGATCCGCTACTATGAAACCATCGCCGAAAAGGTCGATATCGGCATTGCGCTCTGGTCGCATCCTGACAGCGGATACCTGATGTCGCCCGAGCTGTGCGCGCGGCTGGCCGAGATCGAGACCGTGGTCGCGATCAAGTATTCGGTGCCTCGCGACATGTACAAACGCCTGACCGAGCTGGCCGGCGACAAGATCCTGGTATCGACCGCCAGCGAAGAGGAGTGGCTGGACAACATCCTCGAACTGGGTTGGCAGCTCTACCTGTGTTCGTCGCCGCCCTATCTGATCCAGACCGCGCAGGACCGCCGGATGAAGGAATACACCGATCTGGCGATGGCCGGTCAGGCCGATGCCGCGCGCAAGGTCTGGGACAGCCTGCAACCGGTGCGACAGGCGCTGAAATCTACGCGCCCGGCGGAAAAACCGCATGCGCATCAGAAATATTGGCAAGAGTTGCTGGGCCAGGCCGGCGGGCATGTGCGCGCGCCCATGCTGGAACTGACCGAAGAAGAAAAAGCCGCGACTCGCGCGGCCTTCGAAAATTGCGGGCTCAAGGTGTGACAGGGCCTGCGAGTTATGAAACAGTGAAATCAACACGATAAGGGAGACGCGATATGGCCCGTCTGGCAGCGTTCAATTTCAAGAAATGGATCGACGAGCATCAGCACCTTCTGAAGCCGCCCGTCGGCAACAAGATGGTCTTTGAAGACAGCGACCTGATGGTGACCGTCGTCGGTGGCCCCAACAAGCGCACCGATTATCACGACGACCCGGTGGAAGAGTTCTTTTACCAGCTCAAGGGCGACATGCTGCTGAAAATCCACGATACGGAAAGCGGTGAGTTCTACGATGTGCCGATCCGCGAAGGCGACGTTTTCCTGCTGCCGCCACATATCCGCCATTCGCCGCAACGCCCGCAGGAAGGGTCCGTCGGGCTGGTGATCGAACCCAAGCGGCCCGAGGGCGCGCTGGATGCGATCGAATGGTATTGCTTCGACTGCGGAACGCGCGTGCACCGCGCCGAGGTGGACCTTGTATCGATCGTCGATGACCTGCCGCCGATCTATCAGGCGTTTTATGCCGACGAAGCGGCGCGCACCTGTCCCAAATGCGGTACGGTGCATCCTGGAAAGGAACCGCCGGAGGGTTGGGTCAAGCTGTGAGAGATATTTTAGGCTTGAAGTTTATACCGGTTACTTTAGGCTTGAAATAAATTCGGGGATTCGAACCCCGCATGTATCAGGGTCAAAAAGGCCCGAAAAACAGGGAGAAAGACATGAAACTAAGCTCTGTCATCAAGGCAAGCGTTGTTGCTGCCTTTGCCGCCGCCACCCCGGCGCTGGCCGAGGACGCGTTGAAGATCGGCGTGATCACCACGCTGTCCGGGCCCGCAGGGTATCTTGGGCAGGACGTGCGCGACGGCCTGCAGCTGGCCATCGACATGGAAGGCGGCAAGCTGGGCGGCGTGCCCGTGGAACTGGTGGTCGAAGATGACGGGCTCAAGCCCGGCAACGGTCGCCAGATCGCCGAGAAGTACATGAATGACGAAGGCATCAAGCTGCTGACCGGCATCATCTTCTCGAACGTGGCCGGTGCGACCGTGCCCGACATCGTCGATAATGGCGCCATCTATATCAGCCCCAACGCGGGTCCGTCGAACCTGGCCGGCAAGGGCTGCCACGAGAACTATTTCGTGGTCAGCTGGCAGAACGACGCCCTGCACGAAGCCGCGGGTGCCGCAGCCAAGAAGCTGGGCTATACCAAGGCCTTCGCTCTGGCGCCCAACTATCAGGCGGGCAAGGACGCGATCGCGGGCTTCAAGCGCACCTTCGGCGGCGAAATCCTGGGCGAGGTCTATACCCAGTTGGGCCAGACCGATTACTCGGCTGAAATGGCGCAGATCCGCGCCGCGAACCCCGAAGTCGTGTTCCAGTTCCACCCCGGCGGCATGGGCATCGCGTTCCTGCGCCAGTACCAGCAAGCGGGCCTTCTGGGCACGATCCCGATGGTCCTGTCCGAACCCTCGACCGACGCCGTCGTTCTGAACGCCGTGGGCGAGGCCGCTGTCGGCATCACCGCCACCGCGCATTGGAACCGTGACTTCGACAACGAGTCGAACAAGGCCTTCGTTGCCGCATGGGACGAAAAATACGACCGTCCGATCACCTATTACGCGTCGCAAGGCTATGACACCGGCCTGCTGATCGCCTCGGCGCTGCGTCAGACAGGTGGCGTGGACGATATCGACGCCCTGCGCGAAGCCATCCGCAAGGCCGATTTCGCGTCGGTCCGCGGCGAGTTCAAGTTCGGCAAGAACCAGCACCCCGTGCATAACTGGTACCAGCTCGATATCGTCGCAGGCGATGACGGCAAGCCAGTGGCCGTGACCAAGGAAGTGCTGCTTGAAAACTACGGCGACTCCTACGCCGATCAGTGCGAAATGTAAGCACGCTGGCCCCGGCCCTTGCGGCCGGGGCCTGACCCTTTCCACCAGTCCACACGCGGGAGGCAGGCATGATCCTGATCCTCGAGCAGCTTCTGAACGGGCTGCAATACGGTGTCATGCTGTTTCTGCTGGCCGCCGGTCTGACGCTGATCTTCGGGATCATGGGCGTGATCAACCTGGCCCATGGCTCGCTCTACATGATCGGGGCCTTTGCCGGCACATGGGTGGCCACGACCACGGGCAGTTTCTGGCTGGGCATTCCCGCCGGGCTGATCGCGGCGGCGCTGGTCGGTTTCCTGGTCGAGGCGACTGTAATCCGCAAGCTTTATGCCCGCGACCACCTGGACCAGGTTCTGGCGACCTTCGCCCTGATCCTGATCTTCAACCAGATGATCATACTGATCTTCGGCCGTCAGCCGATTTTCACCCCGCTGCCCGAGGTGTTCTATGGCTCGATCGAGATCATACCGGGCCTGTTCTACCCACCTTACCGGCTGCTTATCATCGCGGTGGGCCTGCTGGTGGCCGTCGGTCTGTATTTCCTGATCAACCGCACCCGCGTGGGCATGCTTGTCCGCGCCGGATCGACCAACCGCGACATGGTGCGCGCGCTGGGTGTCGATGTGCGGCTGCTTTACACCGTCGTCTTCGGGCTTGGCGCGCTGCTGGCCGGGTTGGCGGGCTATATGACCGGCCCGATACTGGCCGTTCAGGTCGGCATGGGTGAGGACATCCTGCTGGCCACCTTCGTCGTGGTCGTGATCGGCGGTGTCGGGTCGATCAAGGGCGCCTTCGTCGCGGGGATCGGGCTGGGCGTGGTCGATACGATGCTGCGCGCGTTTCTGCCCACGATCCTGCGCGGCTTCATGGCGCCGTCCGATGCGGATGCGATCGGCGCGTCGGTGTCGTCGATGGGGATTTTCCTGCTGATGGCAATCGTTCTTCTTATCCGGCCCAAGGGCCTCTTTGCGGCAGGGGGCTGAGGATATGCGCAAACTGATCCTTCCGGTCCTGCTGATCGCGATCTTCGCTCTGATGCCGCTCATTGCCGAGCTTGTCGGCAAGAATGCCCTGATGACACTGTCGGCACGCATCCTGATGTATGCGATGGCGGCGGCCAGCCTGAACCTGATCCTGGGCTACGGCGGCATGGTATCCTTCGGGCACGCCGCCTATTTCGGGGTCGGTGCCTATGTCGTCGGCATCCTCTATTCCCACTGGATGTCCGAGGTGCCGGTCTTCGGCCTGTTCCCCGGCAGCAACCAGCTGCTTGTGACCCTGCCGATCGCAATGATCGTATCCGGCCTTGCCGCGCTTTTGATCGGGGCCTTGTCGCTGCGCACCGGGGGCGTGCAGTTCATCATGATCACGCTGGCCTTTGCGCAGATGATCTTTTTCCTGTTCGTGTCGCTGACGGCCTATGGTGGCGAAGACGGGATCATCATCCGCCGCGCGAACGAGGTGCCCGGCCTGAACATGCGCGACAAGACCACCGTCTATTACGTGATCCTTGTCGTTGCCGTGCTGTATTTCGCCTGGATGTGGCGCGTGGTGAATTCGTCCTTTGGCCAGGTGCTGAAAGGTATCCGCCAGAACGAACGCCGGATGGAGGCGATGGGCGTCGCCACCTATCGCTACAAGCTCTATGCCTTCGTGCTGGCGGGCACGGGTGCGGGTCTGGCCGGGGCGCTGATGGCGAATTTCCTGCGCTTCACCAGCCCCGACATGATGCACTGGACCAAGTCGGGCGAGATGATCATCATGGTGATCCTTGGCGGGCTTGGCACCTTCTTCGGGCCGATCCTGGGTGCGGCGGCTTTCCTCATTCTCGAATTCTACCTCGCCGACTGGACCGAGCATTGGCAGCTTGCCCTTGGCCTGATCCTGCTGGTCGTGGTGCTGTTCACCAAGGGTGGCATCATGGGCGTGATCGCGCGCCTGAAAGGAGGCCGCGAATGACCGAGATCCTGCGCATCGAAAACCTGCAGAAGCGGTTCGGCGGGCTGGTGGCCACCGACAACGTCACACTGGACGTGCATACCGGTGAAATCCACGCGCTTATCGGGCCGAACGGAGCGGGCAAGTCCACGCTGATCAACCAGCTATGCGGAGAGCTGCGCCAGGATGCGGGCGTGATCCACCTGGCGGGGCGCGACATCAGCCACATGCCTGCCCCCGAACGTGTGGACCTTGGGCTTGGCCGGACCTTTCAGGTGACCAGCCTGCTGGAAGATTTCACCGTTGTCGAAAACGTGGGCCTTGCCGTGCAGGCGCGCGACGGTGGCAATTTCCGCATCTTCGACAGGGTCTCGGGCCGCAGCTCGATCTGGGAAGAGGCCGGACACCTACTGGCGGGAAGCCTGCTGGACGACCGGCGCGATGCCCGTGTCGCGGACCTGAGCCATGGCGAAAAGAAACAGCTGGAACTGGTGATGGCGCTGGCGACGCAGCCGCGCCTTTTGCTGTTGGATGAACCGATGGCAGGGCTGGGACACCTGGAATCGCAACAGATGATCGACACGCTGAACGGTCTGCGTGGCGAAATCTCGATGCTGCTGGTCGAACATGACATGGAGGCGGTGTTCGCCCTGGCGGACCGAATTTCGGTTCTGGTCTATGGTCAGATCATCATGACCGGCACCGCCGACGAAGTGCGCAACGACCCGCGCGTGCGCGAGGCTTACCTGGGAACGGAGGACGCCTGATGCTGACGGTTGACGGATTGCAGGCGGGATACGGCCATGCGCAGGTGCTGTTCGATGTGTCGTTGCAGGTGAACGACGGCGAGCTTGTCACGCTGATGGGCCGCAACGGCATGGGCAAGACCACGACCGTGCGGTCGATCATGGGCCTGCTCGGGCCGCGTGGCGGCCGGATCTTTTTCGATGGCAAGGACATTCACGGCGCGGCGCCCGAACGCGTGGCGCGGCTGGGCGCGGGGCTGGTGCCCGAAGGGCGGCAGGTTTTCCCGACGCTCACCGTCCGCGAAAACCTGGTGGCCACCGCTGCCAATCGCCTGAACCGCCCCGATCCCTGGACGCTGGACAAGGTCTATGCGCTGTTTCCACGGATGAAGGAACGCGCGGGCCAGATGGCCGGAACGCTATCCGGCGGCGAACAGCAGATGCTTGCGGTGGGCCGTGCGCTGATGACCAATCCCAAACTGCTGATCCTGGACGAGGCGACCGAGGGGCTGGCCCCCGTGATCCGGGCCGAAATCTGGCACGTTATCGAACAGCTCAAGGCGCAGGGACAGTCGATCCTACTGATCGACAAGAATATCGCCGTGCTCAAGCGGCTGGCCGACCGTCACTATATCCTGGAAAAGGGTAATGTCGTCTGGTCGGGTTCCGGTGCGGATCTCGACCACGACTCCGAACAGGTGCATGCCTATGTCGGCGTCTGAGCGCATCGCGCTTGTCGGTGCGGGGGCGATTGGCGGGCAGGTGGCCCGCCTGCTGCGGGAACGCGGAACGCCTGTGGAAATCGTCGCTGTCGGCGTGTCGGACGCGACCCGCACCCGTTCTGTTCCGGCCAGCGCCGTCGTGATCGACGACCCCGCCGCGCTGGCCGCGACAGGGGCGACCCTCGTGGTCGAGGCGGCAGGCCGCGCCAGCGTCGAGCCATGGGGCACCGCCGCATTGGAGATGGGCGCGGATTTTGCCGTTTCCTCGACCTCGGCCTTCGTGGATGACGCGCTCTTGGCGCGGATGCTGGCGCTGGCCGACACGCATGACGCGCGCATCCTGATCCCGCCCGGTGCGCTGGGCGGGATAGATGCGCTGTCGGCCGCCGCCCGTATGGCAATGACGCAGGTCACGCATATCGTCACGAAACCCGCCGCCGCCTGGGCCAGCACCGAGGCCGAAGCCCTGTGCGATCTGCATAGCCTGACCGCACCGTTCACCTTTTTCCAAGGCAGCGCACGGGACGCCGCCGACCGCTTTCCCAAGAACGCGAACGTGGCGGTCATTTCCTCGCTCGCGGCGATGGGACTCGACCGGACGCGCATCGCACTGGTGGCCGATCCGGGCGCGCAGCACAACACCCACAAGATCGTGGCAGAAGGCGATTTCGGACGGATGGCGGTCGAGATCGAGAACCACCCGCTGCCCGACAACCCGAAATCCAGCGCCATGACCGCACTGAACCTTGTCCGCCTGATCGAAAACCGGGTGCAGAGGCTGGTGATATGACGTTCGACGCCGACCTGACCCGCGCGCAGATCGACGCGGACTATAACGCCCGTGCGACCGTCAGCGAAACGGAGTTCGACGACATCATCGCCGATTACCTGCGCTATTCCGACCAGGCCGCGGACCTGTTCATGGAGCGCGAAGGCATCGTCTATGATCCATGCGGCGAGAGGATGGACCTGCTCGGTGCGGGCGGCACGGGCAGGGCGGCGGTGATCTTTATCCATGGCGGATACTGGCGCGCACTGTCACGGCGGCATTCGCGGTTCATGGCGCCGATGCTGGCTGCGCATGGCATCGCGACGCTGGTGCCGGACTATACGCTGGCCCCCGACGCGTCGCTGCCCGAGATCGTGCGCCAGATGCGCGCCGCGATGGCCTGTGCCTGGCGCGAAGCGGATGCCCTGGGTATCGACCGCGACCGGATTTTTGCCGTTGGCAGTTCGGCGGGCGGGCATCTTGCCGCCTGTCTTGCCTCGCGTGGCTGGCAGGAGGGTTTCGGCCTTCCCGATCAGGCGCTCGCGGGTTGCATGCCGGTCAGCGGCCTGTTCGACCTCGCCCCGATTGCGCGCAGCCATCCGCAGGACTGGCTGAACCTGTCGTCGGACGATGTCGCCGCGACCAGCCCGCTGCGCCATGTACCCGAAATCGGCTGCCCGATGGTCGTGGCGCTGGCCGAAACCGAGGCGGACGGTTTCAAAAGACAATCGCAGGCATATGCGGACGCATGGGCGGCCTCGGGTCGTCCGACGCCGCATATGGTGATCGAAGGGCGAAACCATTTCGACGTGGTGCTGGATTTGTGCAGTGACCGGACCGCGCTGTCGCTTGCCCTTTTGGACATGATCGGACAATCCTGACCCGCACAAGGAAGGGACGCCAATGACCAGATCAACCGCCATCGTCACGGGGGCCGCGCGCGGCATCGGCCTTGCCACCACGAAACTCTTTCTCGAAGAGGGCCGCCGCGTCGTCATGATCGACCGCGACGAAGCCGCCCTGGCCGAGGCCGCGAATGGCCTGACAAATATCACGCCCATCCTGTGCGATGTATCAGACCCCGAACAGGTCGCGGTCATGGTTCCGGCGGCGCTCGACGCGCTGGGCCATGTCGATGCGCTGGTGAACAATGCCGGCGTTGCCGATTTCGGCCCCATCGAACAGACGGATTTCGAACGTTGGCGCACGGTGATGGCCACGAACCTGGATGGCGTGTTCCTTGTCAGCCAGTCGCTGACGCCCGCGCTGAAACAGGCGAAAGGCGCGATCGTCAACATCGCGTCGATCAGCGGTCTGCGCGCCTCGACCCTGCGGGTGGCTTACGGCACGTCAAAGGCGGGCGTGATCGCCCTGACCGAACAGCAGGCTGCCGAGCTGGGCGAATACGGTATCCGGGCCAACTGCATCTGCCCCGGCCCGGTGCGCACAAAGCTGGCGATGGCCGTCCACACCAAGGAAATCATCGACGCCTATCACGATGCCATCCCGTTGAATCGCTACGGCACCGAGCGCGAGATCGCCGAGGCGATCGTGTTCCTATGTTCGGACAAGGCCAGTTACATCACCGGCCAGACGCTGGCCGTGGATGGCGGGTTCGAAAGCACCGGCGTGGGCCTTCCGGCGCTGCGCGGCTGATCAGGCAAAGTTGATCCGTACCTGCCCGAAGGCGCCGAAATCGGCGTCGATCCGGGCGCCGGACGGGCATTCGACCGGGCGGATGAAAGACCCCGACAGGATCACCTGGCCGGCCTCGATCTTCTGGCCGTATTGCTCCATCCGGCGGGCCAGCCAGACCACGCTTTCCACCGGATCGTTCAGCACGCCTGCGCCAAGGCCGGTTTCCTCGACCTCGCCGTTGCGGCTGACGATGGCGCCGACCCAGCGCAGGTCGTGGGCATCGACCGGATGGCGGGCCTCGCCCAGAACGATCCCGGCATTGGCGGCATTGTCGCTGATCGTGTCGACGATGACGCGGGACTTGCCTGTCGCCGGATCGCTGCGCTGCACCCGCGTGTCGAGTATCTCGATCGACGGGGCGACGTAATCGGTGGCCGCGATCACATCGTCGCGCGTGATACTGCCGCCGCCAAGCGGGGCTTTCATCACAAAGGCGATTTCCGCCTCGATCCGGGGCTGGATGAACCGGCCGGCGGGTACCGTGCCGCCGTCGGCGAATTCCATGTCATCCATCAGCATGCCGCTGTCGGGTATGTCGATGTTCAGCGCGTATTGCATCGCCTTTGACGTCAACCCGATCTTCCAGCCGATCACCTTGTGCCCGGCACGTTGGCGCCGTTCGATCAGCGCCGCCTGCACGGCATAGGCGTCATCCATCGTCATGCCGGGATAGCTGACCGACAAAAGCGGGCACTGAACGCCCGTCTGTTCGGCCTGCCACAGCGTCTCGGCGGCTTCCTGATGTTCCAGCGGTGTCATGCTTCGTCCTCGACCGTGTTGCGCAGGGTGCCGATGCCGTCGACCGTCACTTCGACCACGTCGCCCGGTTTCAGGTATCGCGGCGGGTCGAACCGCGCGCCGGCGCCGGTGGGCGTGCCGGTGATGATGATGTCGCCCGGAACCAGCGTGGTGAAGGTGCTGATATAGGCGATTTCCTCGCGGATGGGGAACATCATGCGGTTCAGCGTGTCGTCCTGCCGGACCTCGCCGTTGACCCGTGTCACGATGCGTGCGTCGTCCAGTTGCGCGGCATCCGTGAACGGCACGAGCCACGGCCCCAGCGCGCCGGAATTGTCCCAGTTCTTGCCTTGCGTGACGTTGAATTTCGCGTGGCGGACCCAATCGCGGATCGTGCCTTCGTTGGCCAGCGTCAGCGCGGCGATATGGTCATACGCGTCCCCGGCGGCGATCCGGCGCCCGCCCTTGCCGATCACGATGGCGACCTCGCCCTCGTAGTCGAGGGTGTGGTTTTCAGGCGGGCGGATCAGCGGCCGGTCATGGCCGGTGAAACTGCGCGGAAAGCGTGGGAACAGCGACATGTATTTCGGCTGGTCGCTGCCATCCTTGTATTCCGCATTCCGGTCGGGAAAGTTTACGCCGACGCAGATGATCTTTTCGGGCGCCGGGATCGGCGGAAGATAGCGGAATTCGCTGACCATGTGCGTGGGCGCGCGGCCCTGTGCGGCATCGGCCACCTGGTTCAGGGCGTCTGCCTCGATCACTTCGCGCAGCGTGGGCCATTGCGGAAAATCGGGCGACAGCGCCACAAAGCCCGCGTCGGTCACGGCACCGTAAAGCGGGCCGGTATCGGTTTGAACGGTGGCGATGCGGGTCATGGTCGAAACCTCTTTGGTCATGGTCAGGGCGCGATGATCGGCTGTGCCTTCAGCACAGCCTCTTTCGGGGCGATGCCGTCGAACAGCGATCCTTCCTCGAACCAGGAGCGCGGCGCGGGCGCACCCCAAAGCGTCTGGCGCTGCGGATCTTTCAGATCCCACTTGATCGGTTCCAGGTCCGGGTCGACCGTCTGGTAATCCGAACAGTAGATCTCGATCCGGTGGCCATCGGGGTCGCGGATATACAGGAAAAAGGCGTTGGAGATTCCGTGCCGGCCCGGACCGCGTTCGATGTTGTCGACCCAGCCCGACGTGCTCATCAGATCGAGCAGGTCGATGATGTTGAGCGGCGTCGGCACCCAGAACGCGGTGTGATGCAGGCGTGGTCCTGTTCCATTCGTGAACGCGATGTCATGCACCCCGCCCTTGCGGTGCGTCCACGCCGCCCAGAGCCGGCCGCTTTCCTCGTCCTCGGTGTATTCTGTCACGCGAAAGCCAAGCTCGTTATAGAACGCGACGCTTTCGTCCACGTCCGGCGAGAACACGTTGAAATGGTCGATGCGCAGCGGCTTGACCCCGCGATAGAGCTTGTATTGCTGGTGGATCGGCGGCAGGCGGTCCATCTTGACGTAGAATTCCAGCGGGATGCCATGCGGATCGCGCGTGCGGAACGTGCGCGACTGGTAGGGACGGTCGACCCATTCGACGGGCAGGCCCTTTTCCTTGAAAAACGCCTCGGCCGCGTCCAGCGACGCCTCGTCATAAAGCTTGAAGCCCAGATCGCGTGCGCAGGCCGCATCGCCCTTGCGCAACACGATGCAGTGATGGCCGCGTTCTTCCATCGCGCGAAGATAGATCGCCTCGCTGTCTTCGTCTGTGACCTGCAGGCCCAGTGTATCGACATAGAAGGCGCGCGATTTCGCAAGATCGGTGACCGTCAGTTCGACATGGGACAGCCGCACGATATTGAAGGCGGGATAAAGGTTCGGAGCGGGAACTGGCATCTGGTTATCCTCTTCGGGCCGGTCAGTTGACCGGGAAAATCACGTTTGTCTGGCCGGTGCCGGAACTGGGGAAATACTCGGTCACCACCTCGCCCCGGCCGGTATAGGTGTCCCAGCCAAGCGCCCCAAGCAGCATCACCGTGTCATGCATCGACCCTTCGCCGCAGCAATATTCGGAGTATTCCGGCAGCATGCCGATAAAGGTGGGCCAATCGCCCTTTTGCCAAAGCTCCAGCACGCGCAGATCGACCTGGCGGTTGAACTCCTTGGAGATCGTGAAGGTGCCGTTGTTGGCGGCATAGTCGTCATTGGGCCAGATGCGGTGCGACAGCGACCCGGACGCCACCAGCAGAACTTTCGATCCCGACGCCTCGATCGCCTCGCGGATCGCCTCGCCCAGCTTGCGCGAGGTTTCATAGGAGTGCACCGTGCACCAGGCGGCGACGGATACCACCTTCATCTCGTGCTTGCGCGCCATGAACCGCATCGGCACCAGCGTTCCGTATTCCAGTTCCAGCGAGTCTAGGTGATGCGACAGGGTGTAAACGCCCTTGTCCTGCGCCTTTTGGGCGATCAGGTCGCCCAGTTCGGGGTTGCCCTGGTAGTCATAGGGCAAGTCCTGGATGAACTGCGGAAACTCGTTCGAGGTGAACAGCCCGTGAAACCGGTGATTGGCGTTCACGTGGTAGCCTGCGTTCACCACCCAATGCGTGTCGCAGATCACCACGGTATCCGCGCCCAGCTTTTTCGCGCGTTCCGCAATCGCGTAATGCCCGTCGATCGCGGGCTGGCGGGTGCCTTCGACGGGGCCCGGCTGTTCCGACATCAGCATCGTCGGAACATGGGTCATCTTGGCTGCCAGAACTAACTCACCCATCGTGGACTCCTCCCTCGGGATGTTTCGCGCGTTTCCCTGGGGCCGTCAGGCGCCCAGCCGTGGGATCTTGTGCTGACCGGTGGCAAAGCCGATGTGCTTTTGCTCCATGTAGAATTCGAACGACCAGTCGCCGCCGTCGCGGCCGATGCCGCTGGCCTTGACCCCGCCAAAGGGCGTGGGCAGGTGGCGGACGTTTTCGCTGTTTACCCAGATCATGCCCGCCTCGAGAGCGTTGGTAAACCGCAGGGCGCGTGTCAGGTCGTTTGTCCAGACATAGGCGGTCAGGCCATAGGCCACGTCGTTGGCGATCTGCAGCGCCTCGTCCTCGGTTCCGAACTGGATCGCCGTCAGGACAGGGCCAAAGATTTCCTCCTGCGCGATGCGCATCCGGTTGGTGGCATGGGTGAAAAGCGTCGGGCGCACGTAGTGGCCGGGCTGATCCAGCGGCGCGCCCCCGGCGGCGATGGTCGCGCCGTCCTGCCGGGCCACGTCGAAATAGCTGCACACCTTGTCGAAATGCACCTTGTGGATCAGCGGGCCTACCTCGGTTGCCGGGTCCAGCGGATGGCCGACGCGGATATTGTTCACCCGTTCGGTCAGCTTGGCGATGAATTCGGGTGCTGCGCTTTCCTGCACCAGCAGGCGCGAGGACGAGGTGCAGCGCTCACCGTTCAGCGAATAGATCATGAAGATCGCCGCATCCAGCGCCCGGTCCATATCGGCATCGTCGAACACGATCACCGGGTTCTTGCCGCCCAATTCGAAATGCACCCGTTTCAGCGTGTCGGCACCCTGTTTCATGATCATGCTGCCGGTTCTGGATTCGCCGACAAAGGCGATGGCGCGAATGTCGGGATGTTCGGTCAGCGCCCGGCCGGCATCCTCGCCAAAGCCGTTCACAAGGTTCCACACGCCCGCCGGCAATCCGGCCTCTTCGGCGATTTCCATCAGGATGCGCGCGGTCACCGGGCTGAACTCGGCGGGTTTGTGCACGACCGTGCAGCCCGCGGCCAAAGCCGGCGCGATTTTCCATGTGGACAGCATGAAAGGCGTGTTCCACGGGGTGATCACGCCAACCGGGCCGATGGGCACCCGCGTGGTGACGTTCATCAGCGTGGGCGAAGGCAGGTGTTGTCCGTCCCGCGCGGCGGCGGCGCGGTCCGCGAAAAAGCGGAAATTCTCGGCCCCGCGCAGCGCCGCCTTGGACATGAAGCGCAGCGCCTGGCCGGTGTCCCAGCATTCCGCAAGGGCGATTTCCTCGGCACGGGCGACAATGCCATCGGCGATGGCATGCAGCACCTTTTTCCGCTCGGCCGCGGGAAAATCGCGCCAGGCCGGGAACGCGGCCTTGGCGGCCTGCGCTGCCGCGTCGATATCGGCGGCGCCCGATTTCGCGACGTCGCAAATGTGACTTTCGTCCACCGGCGAATGGTTGGCGAAGATCGCGCCGGATTGCGCAGGCGCGTCCTGCCCGCCGATCCGGTTCATCACACCCGTTTCACGCAGGCGGGCCAAAATCGGTTGCAGCTTGGCGATGTTGTTTTCCAGGTCGGACATGGATCAGCCTTTCAGATCGTCGGGCAGGTGGTCACGGATCGTACCCGTCTTGGGTGACAGTTCCGGGTCGATATCACGCATTTCAAAAGACAGGGCGATCGGGCGCCTGGCCATCAGCGGCGCCAGAAAATCGCGCGCGGTTTCGAAAATCCGTGCTGTGGCGCGCTTGCGCGTGTCGAGGTCGCGGCCGCCACGCAGACGCACCGAGATGTCGATATAGCCGTGCTTTGGATCGCCATCGGCAATCGAGACATGGTCGGCCTTGAAGGCCCGCACGCGAACCCCGGCCAGGGGCAGAACGCCGGTGTCGATCGCCGCGCGGCGCAGAAGATCGCAAAAAGCGGCCATGTCGACCGCATCCTCCAGGTTGGCCGAGTAATCCACGGTGATGTGGGGCATCGGGCGATTCCTCCTCTTTCCATTAACATGTTAAATATATTACAGGCCCTGCGTCAAGCCTGCATGTTGCGCAGGGGCGCGTTTCGGGGCAAAGAATGCGCCATGACGAACCCGCATGCGCCAGAAACCAACCGCTCCCTGCCCATCGCGCTCTTGCGTGCGCGTGAAAAGGTGATGGGCCCGATCCGGGCGATGCTGGCCGATGTCGGGGTGACGGAACAGCAATGGCGCGTTCTGCGTGTTCTGGACGAACGCGGGCCGCTCGACCCGACCGAAATCGCCGACCGGTCCTGCCTGTTGCTGCCCAGCTTGACGCGGATTTTGCAGACGCTCGAAGGCAAGGCGCTGGTCAGCCGCGCGGCGCATCCCACCGACCGGCGCAAACAGGTGGTGACGATCACCGAGGACGGTCAGACCCTGATCGCTGACAACCTGAAGGAAAGCCAGCGGCTGAATGCCTGGCTGCGTGACAGCTTCGGGTCGGAGAAACTGGATGCGCTGCTCGATCTGCTGAACGAGCTGGATCAGCTCGACCGCCCCGACGGACGCTGAAACCGCGCGGTTTCAGGCCACAACCGCGCGATCAGGCCACACCCTTCGGCACCACGCCCTGCGCCACCCACTCGTCGAAAATCTCAAGCACGGTTTCGCTGAACGCGTCGTCGTTGATGTGGCACTCCATAACCCGCAGGTCCGTCGTGTCCGGCACCGCCTGCTGCATCGCGTCGTTGAAGGCGGCAAGCCCTTCGGCGTCATGCAGCGGTGCGCCGGGCCGGTCCCATTCATTGCCGCCACCCTTGGGCAGCACGAAGATGGACGGGCCCTTTGCCTCGGCCAGCTTGCCGCCCAGAACGCCCGCGATTTCGCGCCGCTCGTCGGTGTCCAGGATGACCGAGGTCAGCAGCCGGTTATGCGCATGTGTCGGCCGGCCTTGGAGGCGTTCGGGGATGGGTTGCCATCCGATCAGGTCGACAAGGTCATAGCAGGCCGATGACACGATCTGCGGGATGCCCTGTTTGCCGGCATTGGTGACCCGGTCGGCGCCGGCCGAAATGCCCGATCCCATGTGATGGTTGACCACCTCTTGCGTGGCGAAATCCATCACGCAGGCAAAGGCACCTTCCGCGGCAAGGCTTTCGAAGGCACGCCCGCCCATGCCGGTGGCATGGAAAACCGCCACCTCGTAGCCGCGCTTTTCCAGCTCGGGCTTGAGTTTGACCATGTAGTGCAGGATCGTCTTGCCGAAACTGGTCATGCCGATCAGCGGGCGGTCGCGCTTGGGCGGTTCGACCGCGCGCGCGGCGCCCAGTACGGCGCCCGCCGCCTGCGAAAGCGAGGATTTGCAGACCGAGTTCAGACCATACAGCCCGCCGGCCCACAGGATCATCTGGATATCCGCAGCCAGCCGCTCGGGCGGCAGCATGGCCGAAAAGCTGACGGTCGAAACGACATATTTCGGAACGCCCAGCGGCAGCGCCGCGCAGACATCCAGCGCAAGGTCGGTGCCCATCGTGCCGCCCAGCACGATCACGCCGTGAATGGCGCCCTCGCGGTAAAGGCGCAGCGCCTCGGTCGCGGCGCCTTCGGCCATGATCTGCATGGCGACGTTTTCGTCGCCGCTGTCGATCGCTGCCTGGATCGTGCTGCCGCCCGCCTCGGCCACCTGATGCTTGGAGATGTCGCAGGGCTGGCTTGGGTCGCCAAGAACGCTGACATCCATCGTCATCACGCCACCACCCTGTGCCTTGATCCGTTCGGCAAGATAAGTCAGCTCGTCATCCTTGGTGTCGTAGGTGCCCACGATCAGAATGGTCTTGTCGGCGGTCATGATTATCCTCCGTTCAGGTATCTTTCGGCGAGCGGCAGGGCGGTCGCAATGGCGCGGGCCGAGCGTTCCGCACCGCCAGGTTCGTGCAGGCGCGGGATGATCCAGCCCGGATAGGTCAGCGCGCGCAGCACCAGGAAAAGGTCAAGCGCCGCGCCGTCCACCTTGCGGCGCGTGGCATAGCCTTCGATCAGCGCGGCCCGGATATCCGCATAGTCCGGCGCATCGAGTTGCCGCATCAGGAAGGTCGCCAGTTCGAAATCGCGAAAACCCCAGCCGCCATCGTCGAAATCGATCAGGTACAGCGCATCGCCATCGCGCATGATGTTTTCGGTGATCGCGTCGGCGTGGATCAGGCCATAATCCAGACCGGCCTCGCGCGCCGCAAGATCCGCGGTGGCCGTCGCCCGCGCCGCTTCGAACAGGGCGCGTTCGCCAGGTTCAAGCCCCGGATGTTCCCAGAACCGGCCCCACAGGGGTGCATCGCCCAGCAGCCCCGCCCGGTCCCATGCGGGGCGGGTGAAATCGGCCGGCGGCGTCCACGCGTCCGACAGGTCATGCAACTGCGCCAGCACCCCGCCCAACCGGTGGGCCAGCGCCGGGCGGTCGGCCACCCCGTCCATCGCGCCACCCGCACCCACCATCTGGCCCGGCAGCCAGGTCAGCACGTCGACCAGCTTGCCATCCACATCGGTGGCGAGCCTGCCATCGGGCAGGGGCACCGGACGCGGCACGGCCATTCCGCCCTCGGCAAGGGCCGCCATCCATTGCAGTTCCGACAGCAATTCCGCCTCGCTGCGGTATCCTGCACGGTGCAGGCGCAGGGCAAAGGGCCCGCGCGGGTCCGCCACCTTGTAGACCGCGTTTTCGCGGCGCGCGGCCAGCGTCACCCCGTCCGGGTCAAAGCCCCACAGCCGGGCGGCGGATCGGGCGCGCGCATCCGTCATGCCAGCGGCGTTTCCGTAAGCACGGCGTCCAGCGTTTCGATCACCTGATCGACATTGGCGCGTGAAAAGACCATCGGTGGCCGCATCTTGAGCACGTTGTAATGCCGCCCCAGGAAGTTCAGCAGAACGCCGCGCTGGCGCATGCCATTGGCCACGCGCTTGGTGAAGGCGGTGGCGGGTTCCTTGGTCGCACGGTCCAGCACCATTTCAGCCCCGAAAAACAGGCCCGAGCCGCGCACATCCCCGATGCAGTCATGCCGGCCGGCCAGTTCCTGCAGGCCGGCCTTGGCATAGGCGCCCACATCGGCGGCATTGTCCTGCAACCGGTCCTCCTGCACCACGCGCAAGGTGGCCATGGCCGCCGCACAGGACACGGGGTTGCCGCCGAACGTGTTGAAATAGCGGAAATTGTTGCGGAACTCGTACATCGTGTCGCGCGGTGCGATGACCGCGGCAACCGGGTGGCCGTTGGCCATCGGCTTGCCGATCGTGACGATATCGGGGGTGAATCCGATCTTCTCATGCCCCCAGAAATGACTGCCAAGGCGCCCGAAACCGGGCTGCACCTCGTCCGCGATGATGACGCCGCCCGCGCGGCGCACCACCTCGACCGTGGGGTCGAGCCAGCCCTCGGGCAGGTCGGGAAAGCCCTCGTTCGCGAAAAAGGGGCAGAGGATCAGGGTCGAAAAGCCGTATCCCTTTTCCTCGAGCACGGAGATCTGTTTTTCCACCTCGGCGGCAAAGGCGCGGGCATGGGCCATGCCGGCCTCGCCACCCAGCGGGCGGTAGCTGTCCGGCGCGGGCACGAAACCCACATTGTCCCAATACCCCCCAGGCGGAGGGTTCGAGCGCGACAGCTGATGCACCGCCGTGGTGTTGCCGTGATAGGTGTGGTCGGTCGCGATCACGCCGGTCTTGCCGGTCAGCGCCTGCGCCATGCGCAGCGCGACGTCGTTCGCCTCGGACCCCGTGCAGCACATCAGCGCGGTGTCGAATGTCGGCCCGAACGTCGCGGTCAGCGCCTCGACATAATCCAGGATGCCCTCGTGCAGGTAACGGGTATGCGTGTTCAGCGTGCCCGCCTGTTCGCAGATCGCCTGCACCACGCGTGGGTGGCAATGCCCGACATGCGGCACGTTGTTGTAGCAATCCAGGTATTCGCGCCCGTCCGCGTCCCACAGACGCACACCTTCGCCCCGCACAAGATGCACGGGTTCGTCGTAAAAGGTCGACATGTTGGGGCCCAACAGGCGGGCGCGGCGGTCCAGCAGGGTTTCGGTCACAGTTGCATCCACGCGGTCTTGAGGTCGAAATACTTGTCGAAGGCATGCATCGACTTGTCATGACCATTGCCCGATTGCTTGACGCCGCCAAGGGGCACCGTGTTGTCGGACCCGCCATAAGTGTTCACATGCACCACACCCGCGCGGATGCCCGCCACCATGCGGTGCGCGCGCGACAGGTTCGACGTCCAGACCCCTGCCGCCAGCCCGTAATCGGTGGAGTTGGCGATCCGCAGCGCGTCTTCGTCGCTGTCAAAGGCGGTGACGGCCAGCACCGGGCCGAACACCTCTTCGCGGGCGACGCGGTGGCCGGGGGCGACATCGGTGATGATCGTGGGCTCCATGTAATAGCCGCCCGTCGATTCCAGGATGCGGCTACCGCCGAGCGCGATGGTGTTGCCCTCTTTGATCGCGTCCTCGACAAAGCCGAGATTGCCCATCAGTTGCGTTTCGGAATTGATCGCGCCGACCTGGCTCGACAGGTCCAGAGGGTCGCCCACGCGCAGCTTTTTCGCCTCGTCCGCCAGCATCGACACGAAGTCGTCGTGGATCGAGCGTTCGACCAGAAGCCGCGAGCCGGCCACGCAGACCTGACCGGAATTGCGGAAAATGCCCATCGCGCTGACCTTGGCCGCCTGCGCCAGGTCGGGCGCATCGGCAAAGACGACATTCGGGGATTTGCCGCCCAGTTCCAGGTAGACGCGTTTCAGGTTCGATGCGGCGGAATATTGCAGCAGCCGACGCCCGGTGGCCCCCGACCCGGTGAACACCAGCACATCCACGTCATGCGACAGCGCCAGCGCCTCGCCCGCGACCGAGCCCTGGCCCGTCACCACGTTCAGCACACCGTCGGGCAACCCGCATTCCATGCAGATCTCGGCCAGGCGCAGCAGCGACAGCGAAGCGGTTTCAGCCGGTTTCAGAACCACCGAGTTGCCCGCCGCCAGCGCCGGCGCCAGTTTCCACGCTCCGATCATCAGCGGGAAGTTCCACGGCACGATGGCGCCCACGACCCCCACGGGCTCGCGATGCACAAGGCCCAGCACATCGGGCGCGGTCGGGGCGATCTCGCCATAAACCTTGTCGAGCGCCTCGGCATAATAGCGGAAGGTGCCGGCAGCCGATCCCGGCTCGGCCTTGAGCGCCATGTTCAGTTCGGTCCCGTTGTCGCGCACGCCCAGAACGGCCAGTTCCAGCGCCTCGGCCTCGATCCGGTCGGCGACCTTGTGCAGCACCTTCTTGCGCGCTGCCGGTGCCATGCGCGACCAGCGCCCATCGTCAAAGGCGCGGCGCGCTGCGGCGCAGGCGCGGGCGACATCGTCGGCGCTGGCCCGTTCGATCGTTGTCAGTTTTTGTCCGTCGATCGGCGAGACAACATCGAGCGCTTCGCCCGAAGCTTTTTCCCACGCTCCGTCAACAAGTAGTCTCTGCGGCGCGACAGGTGCGCGCCGAAGGTCGTCGATGAGTGCTTGGTCGACCATTTTTCCTGCTTAAGCTCCTTGCGGTCCAGCCAGACGCGGCGGAAATGAATGAAGAGAACGCCCAGGATCATCAGGAACAGGATCATGGACACCGGGCGTTCGATAAAGTCGAAGGGGGTTTTGACGCGCGCCATGCCGGCCCGCAGCTTGACCTCCATGATGCCGCCCAGAACCATCCCGAGGATGATCGGCACCGCCGGAAGCGACAGGCGTTTCAGGACGAACCCGATCAGCCCGAATACAGCGGCGATGATGCAATCCGTGGCCGAGTTGCGCAGCGAATAGACCCCGACGAAAGACAGCGTCAGGATGCAAACACCCAGGAAGCGGTTGGGGATCTTCACCACCTTGATGAGCTGGTTCGTCGCAAACAGCAGGAACACCAGCACGATCACGTTCAGGATCAGCAGCGCAAGGTAAAGCGCCACGACGAACGGCATATCATTCTGGAAAAGCTGGGGGCCCGGCACGACGTTGTGGACGTAAAAGACGCTCAGCATCATGGCGGTCAGCGCCTCGCCGGGAATCCCGAGCGCAAGCAATGGCACCATCGCGGCGGCGGGCACCGCGTTGTTCGAGGTTTCGGCGGCGATCAGCCCCTCGCTCGATCCGTGGCCGAAATCGTCGGGGCGTTTCGATGATTTCTGCGCATAGGTGTAGGACAGGAATTGCGCGGTGAATTCGCCCACGCCAGGGATCATGCCCATCAGCACACCGAAACTGGCCGAAACGCCCGCGACGCGCGGATGGCGCCCCAGTTCGCGCAGGCCCTGGAACAACCCGCCCTTCAGCTTTGTGATGCGGGTTTTCTCGTCCTCGCCCTGCAGCAAAAAGAACGCCTGGCTCAGCGCGAAAAGGCCAAGCACCACCACGATCAGGTCGATGCCCGAGGACAGGAAGGATTGGTCGAACGTGTACCGCTTGGAATACTTCACCGCCTCAAGGCCGACGGTGTTCAGGAAGATGCCGAAACACGCCAAGGCCGCCGCGATCAGCGATTGGCCCCGATGGGCCACGACGACGAGGATGATACCCAAAAGCGCCGCCAGAAAGATTTCCCGGCTGCCGAACAGCGGCGCGATCCTGGCAAGGACCGGGGCGAACAAGATCAGGCAGATGACCGAGAAAACCCCGCCGAAGAACGATGACGAATACGCCAGGCTCAATGCGCGCCGCGCCTCGCCGCGCGCGGTCATCGGAAAGCCGTCATAGGTGGTCAGCGCGTTTACGGCGGTGCCGGGCGTGTTGATCAGGATCGCCGGGATCGCCCCGCCATACATCGAACTGCCGTAAATACCCAAAAGCACGGTCAGCCCGACGATCGGGTCCATGCTGAAGGTCGCTGGCAGCAGGATGGCGATGGCCACAGCCGGGCCCACGCCGGGAATGGCGCCGATCAGAACGCCGCCGACCGACCCCACGAGCAGGGCCAGGACCACGTCCCAGCGGGCGAGGATTTCGAGGCTGGCAAAGATGAGATCCATGTCGCGCCCGTCAGAAATTCAGGATGAAGAACGAGCGCAGCGCGCCCGGCAGGTATTCATACAGCATCGCGCCGGGGATCTTGACCTGCAGAAAGGCCTTGAACACCACCACGACAATCGCACCGAAAGCGGCACCCGCCCAAAGCAGTTTCTTCGAGCGATATCCCATGCGCCAGACCATCGCCGGGACAAAGGCCATCGTGACCGGCAGGTAGCCGATGACCGGCACCATCAGCACATAGGCCATGAACCACAGCGCGTATTCCAGCGGCTGCGCCCATATCCGTGCCTCGATCACGTCGGTGCGCCGCACACGCCGGCGCGGCAGGCGCCAGAAATGCAACGCCCCGAACACCACCATGCCGCCCAGACCCACCGCGGGCCAGAACCGGGGCTGCGCGAAGAACGCGGTGCGCTTGACCCATTTGGTCTGGTCACCGATCTGGCTGAGCAGCAGCAGCGAAAAGACCACGAATGCGATGGCAAAGATCACCTGGCCCTGCAGGCGTCCGACCCATCGGCGTTCTTCGGGGGTGCTCATTCCGGGATATCCCTTGGCAAAGGAAAGGGGCCGGGCACTCGGCCCGGCCCCTGGCGTCTGATGTTATTCCAGCAGGCCCTGGATGCGCGCCACGGTGTCGATGTCGCGCGCGATGCGGGCGGCACTGTCTTCGGCGTTCTGCCAGTAGACCAGCGCCCCGGTTTCCTTGGCCACGGCCTGTGCGCGGTCGCTCATCACGGTTTTCTCGGCCACCGCGATGATCTTGTCGCGCACGTCCTGCGGGGTGTCCTTGTGGACGAACAGACCGTTCCACAGCGCGATGTCCAGCGACGGGTCGACCTCACCGGCGGTGGGTGCGTCGGGGACAAGGCTGATACGTTCGTCGGTGATCGACACCAGAACCTTCACATCGTCCAGGCAGGGCAGGATCAACTGCAGCGTGGTGTTGATCACATCTGCGTCGCCCGAGGCCAGCGTGTTGCAATCCAGCGCGTCGAACGCGGCATCGCTGCCCCATTCGAAGCCCTTGTTCACGGCCAGCGCCTTGGTCACCTGCGTGGGTGTCAGCGGGTCGCCGAAATGACCGAGCGCCACGTCGTTTTCCTTGGCATAGGCCGCCAGCTCGTCCATCGTCGAATACGGCGCGTCGGCGCTGGTGGCGATGACGAACGGATAGGTCAGGAAGATGCCCAGCGGGTCGAACTTCTCGGGCGTCAGGTCGTCGATGCCGATCTGGTGGCCCACCACGGGCACGCCGATCACGAAAGACCCGACCGTGTAGCCATCCGCCGGGGCGTTCGCCACCTCGATCGCGCCGGGGAAGGGGCCGCCGCCGCCGCCGGGCTTGTTCACCACGGCTGCCGAGACACCGTATTCGTTCTGGAAATCCTCGGCGATCATGCGGGTCAGCACGTCTTCGAGATCGCCCGGAGGCCACGGCACGACAAAGCTGACCGGCTTTTCGGGATATTCGGCAGCGGCCATGCCGCCCACCGTCGCCATGGCCAGCGTCAGGGCGCCGCCAAGAAGGGTGTTGAGTTTCATATTTGTCTCCCTGTGGTTGGTTCATTATTTGAACCGATGGTTCTGTTTTACATTGACAGACGCTGCGACTTTCTGTCAACAAATTTGGCAACAGCGCTGCGCCATCGCGGTGCATCGCCCGAAAACGCGGCACAGAGAGGGGCCTTTCCCACCCATGGGCACGACGACCAAAGCCTTGTCATTGCTGAACTATTTCAGCCGCGCCCGTCCTTTGATCGGGCTTAGCGACATGGCGCGCCTGTCGGGGCTCAACAAGGCGACCGTGCACCGCCTGATGGGTGAACTGGCCGAGGCGGGATTCGTCGAGCAGGCCGGTACGGGGCGCGAATACCGGCTGGGTCCGGCGGTGATGCGGCTTGCGGCGTTGCGCGAACACGCGGTGCCGATGCGCGATGTCGCGGCGTCCGTTCTGCGGGATCTGAGCGATGCGACCCAGGAAACCGCGCATTTCTCGCTCATGCAGGGGCAGACATTGTCGACTGTCGCCTTCGCTTACAGCCCCGTTCACGGCACCCGCGTCACGATGGAGGATGCCGAGGTTCTGATGCTTCATGCGACAAGCTCGGGGCTGGCGGTTCTGGCCTACAGCGCGCCCGAAGTGGTCGAGCGCGTGTTGTCCGCCCCGCTTGCGGCCCGCACGGATCAGACCATCACGGACCCGGACAGAATCCGCGCGATTCTGGATGAAATCCGCGCGGTCGGCGTGGCTGAATCCGTCAGCGGCTTCGAAGAGGACGTGCATTCGCACGCCGCCCCGGTATTCGACGCCGAAGGCGTTGCCATGGGCGCAATCGCCGTTGCCGCGCCCACGGCGCGCATGGATGCCGGGCTGGCTGCGCTTATCCGCCGGGCCGTGAAAGCCGAAGGCCTGCGCCTGACCGCGATGCTGGGCGGGCTGACACCACGAGATTACCCCAAGGACGATGCGCCGCAGGACGCGGCAGCCAACGCGATAGCGGCAGATGGCATGTCTGCCCAAGCATGAGGAGATAGGACAGATGAAGGACGGCAACTTTCTGAAAGAGCACAACGCGCGCTCGATGTGGCACCCGATGGCGCACCCCGCCGACAGCCTGGCCAATCCGCCGACCATCGTCACCGGGGCGCAGGGGGTCTGCATCACCGATGTCGACGGCCACGAGGTTGTCGATGCCGTGGGCGGGCTGTGGAACGTGAACCTCGGGTTTTCGTGCCAGCCGGTCAAGGACGCCATCGCCGCGCAGTTGGACCGCCTGCCGTATTATTCGACCTTCCGGGGCACGACGAACGATTGCGTGATCGAACTGTCCGAGGAACTGCGCGATTTCTTCGCGCCCGATGGCCTGACCCGTGCGTTCTATACCAGCGGCGGGTCCGACAGCGTGGAAACCGCCCTGCGTCTGGCGCGTCAGTATCACAAGATCCGGGGCGAGGCCGGGCGCGTCAAATACCTGAGCCTGAAAAAGGGCTATCACGGCACGCATTTCGGTGGGGCCAGCGTGAACGGCAACGCCAATTTCCGCACGCAGTACGAGCCGCTCTTGCCGGGCTGCACGCATATTCCCGCGCCTTACACCTATCGCAACCCGTTCAACGAAACCGACCCCGAGCGGCTGGCCCAGTTGTGCCTCGCCGCGCTGGAGGACGAGATCGCCTTTCAGGGGGCAGGGACCATTGCGGCCTTCATCATGGAGCCCGTCCTGGGGGCGGGTGGTGTGATACCGCCCCACGAAAGCTTCATGCCTGGTGTGCGCGACATCTGCTCGAAACACGGGATACTGCTGATCGCCGACGAGGTGATCACCGCGTTCGGCCGCACCGGAAGCTGGACCGGCAGCCGCCACTGGGGCGTTCAGCCCGACCTGATGTGCACCGCCAAGGCGATCACCAACGGTTACTTCCCCTTCGGCGCCGTGATGATTTCCGAAGACGTGGCGCAGGTGTTCGAACAGGACGAAACCGGCCGCGCCGCGATCGGGCACGGCTACACCTATTCGGGCCATCCGGTCGGCGCCGCCGCGGCACTGGCCTGCCTTGCCGAGACAAAGCGGCTCAACGTGCCGGAAAACGCCGCGGCGCGCGGGGCCGAACTGTTTGCCGGGTTGCAGAAACTGGCGGCCACATATGACCTGATCGGCGATGTGCGCGGTGGGCACGGCCTGATGTGCGCGCTGGAACTGGTCAGCGACCGCGCCGCCAAGACGCCCATTGACAAGGGCACCATCGGCAAGATCCAGGAGGTCGCCTATCAATCAGGCGCGATGGTGCGCGTTTCGGGGCCGAACATCATCCTGTCGCCGCCGCTGGTTCTGACTGCGGACGATGTGCAGACGATCCTGTCGGCGCTGGACAAGGGGTTTGCAGCGGTCTGACAAGACCGCCGCGCATGTGCCGTTCAGACGACCAGAACCGGCACATGCGCCAGCCCGGTCACCTTGTGCGAGACCGAGCCCAGCAGATACCCCTCGACCGAACCCATGCCCCGAGCGCCCAGCACGATCAGGTCGCAATCATGCTCGGTCGCGAAGCGCACGATGGTGCGGGCGGGTTGACCCGCCTTGACGAAGGCGCGAACCGTCGGGGCGCCTTCTTCGGTGGCTTGTTTCTTGGCGTATTCCGCGACCTCGCGCGCGTGATCGCGCATGGCATCATCCATGTTGCCCGGCGTCGTGGCGCGCACCATTGAAAACGACGCTTCCAGCATCGAGTGGTGGCGATAGACCGTCAGGATATTGATCTCGGCATCGCAAAGCGCGGCCAGCTCGGCGGCTTTCTTCAGCGCCTGTTCCCCGCCTTTCGAGCCGTCGAAGGGCACAAGAATCCTTTTGAACATCCGCGTCCTCCTTTTCGATTACTTGGCGAATGCCAGATCACGCAGGAACAGAGCGATCTGCGGAAAGAAGATCAGCAATGCCGATACGCAAAGCAGGATGAAGATAAAGGGCGGTGTGCCGCGGATCACCTCGATATAGGGGCGTTTGAAAACGGCGATGGCCGTGAAGATATCGCATCCGAAAGGTGGCGTGGCCGATCCGATCGCCACCTGCAGCGTGATGATCGTGCCCACCAGAACCGGGTCCAGCCCGACGGAATTCACCACCGGGGCAAAGATCGGCACCAGCACCAGGATCACCACGATCGGGTCCACGAACATGCAGCCGATGAAGAACGCGATCGAGATCACGAACAGAACACCGATCTGGCCCATCTGGTCGATCCCGATACCCGCCAGGATCGCCTGCGGAATCTGCGCGAACGAGATCACCCAGGAAAACGCAGCGCCCGCGCCTACAAGGATGAACACCACCGCGGTGATGAGCCCGGTGGATTTCGCGGTGTCGTAGAGACCGTTGAAATCCAGTTCGCGGAACACGAACATTTCCAGGATGATCGCATAAAGCACACAAGCGGCCGCAGCCTCGGTCGGGGAAAAGATGCCGCCATAGATGCCGCCGATGATGATCAGCGGAAAGCCCAGCGGCCAGAGCGCCTTTTGAAGGGCAAGGGCGCGTTCGCCCCAGGTGGCCTTTTCCTCGGTCGGGACGTTGTTGCGAACCGCGTAGATCCAGGAATAGATCGAAAACAGCAGCAGGATCAGCAGGCCGGGGCCGACCCCGGCGATGAACAGCTCGGCAATCGAGGTGTTCGATACCACGCCATAGATGATCATGCCGATGGATGGCGGGATCAGGAACGCGATGTCCGACGAGTTCACGATTAGCGCCAGGATGAAGCTGTCATTGTAACCCGCCTTCTGCATGCGCGGGCGCAGCGGGCCACCGATCGCGACGACCGTCGCCTGGGTCGAACCCGATACCGCGCCGAACATGGTGCAGGCCGCTGCTGTCGAAACAGCCAGCCCGCCGCGCAGGTGCCCCACGAATGACATCACCAGGTCGATCAGGCGCCCGGCCGATTGCCCGCGTGTCATGATGTCGGCGGCAAAGATGAACATCGGAACCGCGATCAGCGATGCAGGACGGATCCCCGCCATCATCTGCTGCACCATGGTTTCCATCTGGCCCATCCCGCCGAACAGCGAATAGAACCCGACAAAGGCTCCGACGATCAGCGGAATCATCATGGGAAAGCCCAGAAGAAGCAGCACGATCATGATCGAAAAGATTGTCAGTGCCATCGCTCAGACCTCCATCTCGCCGTCGTCATACCCTTCGAGCACGCTGGTCGAGAGGTAGATGTCCTTTTCGATCAGGTTCTTGATCGCGGTCAGGGCGTATTGCAGCCCGGTCATGAAGAATCCGACCGGTACCCAGACAAGGATGATCCAGACCGGGATCTGCAGAGAGGGCAGAACACGCCCGCGCCCGGCCTGCGTCAGGATGTATTGCAGCGAATACCACGCCAGCCCGAGCATGAAGATCGCGGTCACGATGGCGATGATCACCATAAGAACCTTGCGCGGTCTGGGGGGCAAGGCGTCGAAAATCGCGGACATGCGGATGTGACGCCCCTGGCGGGCGGCATAGGAAATGCCGGCAAATGTGATCAGGATGATCAATATCCGGTTCAGTTCTTCGGAAAAGAAGATCGAGCTTTGAAATACGAAACGCCCCACGACATTCGATATCGTGTTCAGGGCCATCAACAGCACGCCCGCCGCAAGCAGTACGCTTTCGATCCGGCTGATGGCGGTGTCTATCGTGCCCAGGAAACCGGGCAGCGAGGATTGGTAATCTTGAAGCGGCGCGTCGTCCGTGCCGGTCGTATCGGTCTGGGATTGCAGCTGACTGCGTTCTTTTTCTTCTGACACCGACCTGTCCCCGTTCTGGGATGAAAATGGACAAAAGGGGATGCGCCCCGCTTGGGCGCATCCCGGAAATAGGCGCTGTTAAATCAGTCGCTTACATTGGCCAGGTCGGCCTTCATCTGCTCGAGGATCTCCTTGCCGGAATCGCCCGTCATCTCGATGAACTGCGCTTCGACGTCCTTGGCTGCCTCCATGAAGGGGGCGCGCTGTTCGTCGCTCAGGCGCGTGACGGTGATCGACGGCTTGGCTTCCTTGATGGCGGCCAGCGACTCTTCGGTCAGGCCCTGCTGGTAGTCGAGGATGTATTCGAACGCGACGTCGATCGCGTCATTGATCATCTTCTGATCTTCCTCGCTCAGGCCTTCGAAGAAGTCCTGGTTGGCCATGATCGCCGTGGTGAAGTTGTTGTGCCCGGCGAAGGTGATGTAATCGGTTACCTCGTACATCTTGGTCGACTCGACGAAGAACATCGGGTTTTCCTGACCCTGAATGATGTTCGTCTGCAGACCGCCATAGACCTCGCCCCAGGGCAGAGGTGTCGGCGTCGCGCCGAATGCCTTGTAGCTTTCGACCAGCAGCGGGTTCGTCATCACCCGGAACTTCACCTCGTTCAGATCGGCAGGACCGGCAACGGGCTCCTTGGTCGTCATGACGACCTCGCCTTCGGGGTACATGGTCAGCAATTCAAGACCCTGTTCCGCGTAGAGCTCGGGGAACATCTCGTTGATGGCTTTCGAGGTGCGGAAGAACTCGTTCAGCTCTTTTTCGTCCTGCGGCAGCAGGTAGGGCACAAAGAAAACCTGCGCTTCGGGGATCAGCGAACCGGTAAAGCCCGGCGACTGGTTCACGAACTGCAGAATGCCCGCCTGGGTCTGCTCCATGATATCGGCGGATTCACCCAGCGTGCCGTATGGGAACAGCTGAATTTCGTGGTCGGAATTCGCCTCGACCTCTTCCTTGAACTTGGTGGCGAACACACCCTGCACGTCGGTGATCGCCTCTTCGAAGGCATAGCGCCACGTATCGGCCTGCGCTGCGGTCATGCTCGCGGCCAGCGCCACGGTGGCGGCGGTTCCGGCAAGGATGCGTTTCATAAATGTCATAGGTTACCCCCTTCAGGTTGCAAAAACACACGAATTGGCCGGCGCGGATTGCGCCGGAAAACGTGAAAGCTCTTCGATTCTCTACCGGGTGGCTCTGGCGTCCGTCCCGGGTGTGCATACGGGTCATCCGACCACGCGCATACACCGATGTCGTTGGGGCAAGCAGGCGCCCAAGTCGGCGCCTCAACCCGCGATCATCGCTACCCGTTTACGATGACATGCTGAGCGCAGATGTCAAATCGCAGGTCGCGAGACAATTTAAATTATTGATTTAAAATGAAAAAGGCGCCCTGCTTTGCCGGCACCCTTCCGGTTCCGCCATTGGGGCGGATTATGGTTGGGGGACAATCAGGACAAGGCCGTCCAGGTCGTCGCTGGCCTCGATCTGGCACGAAAGACGCGAGGTGCCCCGGCGCTCGGCTTCGGCCACATCCAGCATAGCGTCTTCGAAATCGTCCACCTCGCCGGTTCTGTCCGCCCAGGCATCGTCGACATAGACGTGACAGGTGGCGCAAGACAGGTTGCCGCCGCATTCCCCGATCACGTTGGGCACGTTGTTGGCAACGGCAGCTTCCATCATGTTCACGCCATTTGCCACCTCTGCGGTGATCTCTTGGCCATCGGGCAATTTCCAAGTGACTTTCATTTCCGGTTCCTTTGCTGTGGCGGGGTCAGACGAACCATACGTAGAAGTCGCGCAGCTGGTCGCCTTCGAGGTCGCGGGTTTTCTTGACCTCTTTTTCCTTCATGAAGATGTGGTTGTCGCACAATAGCTGGCCCACGGCCGCCTGAAGCGCGGTATCCGCCTTGAGATCGGCAATCGCGCCTTTCAGGTCAATCGCCGTGCTGTCCTTGGCATCCCATTTCTCGAACCCGTCCCCGGTTTCCATCGGCGGCAGGGTATATCCGTTTTCGACCCCCAGCCTTGCGGACTGCAGTACCGCCGCCACGGCCACGTAAGGGTTGGACGAGGCGTCTGCCATCCGGTGTTCCAGGCGTGCCTTTGGCCCGCCCTCGGTCGAAATACGGGTGGTCACGTTTCGATGATCGCCGCCCCAGTTGCAAAGGAACCCGGACAAAGACCCCGGTTGCAGCCGCTGATAGGAATTGGCGGTGGGCGCGATCAGCCCGGCCAACCCGCGGTGATGGCGGATCATCCCCGCGATACAGCCCTTTGCCAGGTCGTTCATGTGATCGGGGCCGCCCCGTGGCCCGGATGACAGCGCGTTGCCGCCATCGCCATCGACGAAGGAAAAATTGATATGCATGCCCGATCCGCCGGCCTCGGCGATCGGCTTGGGAAGGAACGACAGGACAATCCCATGCTCCAGCGCGATCTCGCGTGCCATCAGCCGGAACAGCACGATATCGTCCACCGCCTTCACCGCCTCGTCGAAGGTCAGCGTGTATTCGAACTGCGGGCTGTCATATTCTGTCGTGATCATGTCGAGCCGGAACCCAAGCTCGTCGGCCTTTTCCCAGATCGCATCGTTGAAGCGCAGAGGATCGGAAAACGGCCCCGTGCCATAAACATGCGCACCGGGTGTGTCGTAAGGTACCAACCGTCCGTTTTCATCCGACACCAGGGCAAAGGCCTCAAGCTCGATGCCGACCTTCGGCGTCAGCCCGCGCGCCTGCCAATCGGCCACGGCGCGTTTCAACGCGCCACGTCCGCACATTGCCAGCGGCGCGCCCTCGGTATCGTACAGGTCGCCCACGACGATCTTGGTGGCCCGGTCCCAGCTGTCGCGGATCTGTTCGCCTTCCCAGTGCAGTTCCATGTCGGGCAGGCCCTGCATCATCATCGCGCCCGGCGCGTCCAGCAGATCCTTGTCGTAATGCACGCCGAAATTCGACCGGCAGAACCGGGTCGAACCGTCGCCGATCTTTGAGCCGGGCAGGTACTTGCCCCGCATGATCGACAGGTGATCGCAGAAAAGCGCGCGCAGGCGGGTGTTCATCGGGGTCTCTCCTGTTGGGGCGGCCGGGGTCTTTGTCGCCCCGGTCCGAAGGGTCAGGCCGGCACGACGTGCACCGGCAAGTTCTTGTACCCGCCGACAAAATTCGAGCGGAGGAATTTCGGCTCTCCGGCGGGTTCGATGGATTTTATGCGTTTCGCCAGTTCCTGGAACAGTACCCGCACTTCAAGCCGCGCCAGCCACATCCCCAGGCAGACATGCGGCCCGCCCTGCCCGAACGCGACGTGCCGGTTGGGCGTGCGGTGCAGGTCGAACCTGAACGGTTCGTCGAATGCCGCGTCGTCCCGGTTGGCGGACACGAACCAATAAAGCACCTTGTCGCCCGCCTTGATCGTCTTGCCGTGCAGGTCGAAATCCTCGGTCGCGGTGCGGCGGAAATACATGGCCGGGCTGGCCCAGCGGATGATTTCATCAGGCGCGGTTTCCCAGACATCCTCGGTCTGCATCTGGTGCAGGAACCTGGGGTCGTGGGTCAGCGCCTGCAGCCCTGCGGCGATGGAATAGCGCGTCGTGTCGTTGCCCGCGGCGACCAGCAGGCAAAAGAAGTTCCTGAACTCTTCCTCGGTGATCCGGCTGCCATCCTTGCCCGGCTGCAGGATCAGGTGCAGCACACCAGACGTGTCGCCTGCGGCATCCTTTTTCGCCATCAGTTCCTTGGCATATTGATAAAGCTCCGCCCCCGCGGGCGAGTTGAAGGGCATCATGCGGAATTCATCGGTCGTCATCTTGTCGAGGACGTGATCGGTGAAATCCGGGTCGGTATTGGCAATCAGCGCGTCGCCCTTTTCAACCAGCCAGGGCAGGTCTTCGTCAGGCGTGCCGATGATCCGGCCCAGCATCCGCATCGGCAGTTGCCGGGCGATTTCCTTGGTGGCGTCGAACGTGCCCTTTTCGACCGCGACATCGAGGATTTCATCGCACAGCAGTTTGATATCGTTTTCGAACTCGGCGATCACGGGTTTGGAAAACGCCTTTGCGACCTTGATGCGCGTCTGCATATGTTCGGGCGGGTCGGTTTCCTGGAACGTGCGGCGGGCCAGGTATTCCTCGTAAGTCTGATCTTCCATGCGGATACCGCGGGCCGATGAGAAAACCTTTGGGTTACGATTCATCTCCACGATGTCGGCCATCCGCGTGATCGACCAGAACCCCTGTCCGTCGGCGTAATCCGTCCAGTGAACCGGATCTTCGGCACGCAGACGTGCAAACGTGTTGTGGGGTGCGCCCTGCACAAAGGTGTCATGACTCGTCAAATCGGCGTGGCCGTTGTCGGTTGGGGTCCAGACGGTCATGGGGAAACCTCTTTCCTTAACTTGTTAGGTATATTATACGGGCTTATAAATATGTAAAGAGGATTCCTCATGCGCCTGGCCACGCTTGTCACCAACACCGACGAAAGCGATTTCGCCCATGCACGGGACATGGACGATGTGAAGTTCGCCAAGCTGATCGCGATGGTCCGCCCCGACTGGACGGTCGAGGCATTCAGCGTGAAGGACGGGGAATTCCCCGAAAGCCTCGATGGCTTCGATGGCGTGATGATCACCGGCAGCCCGGCCTCGGTCCACGACGGAGAGCCCTGGATCGCGCGTTTGGAAGAGCTGATCCGGCAGATGGTCGGGCGCGGTATCCCGGTGTTCGGTGCCTGCTTTGGGCATCAGGCGATCGCAAAGGCGCTGGGCGGCACGGTCGGCTACAATCCCGACGGTTGGGAAATGGGCCGCATCGAAACCGAAGTGGTCGATCCCGCGCCATGGATGCAGGATGCGCCCGCAAAGATGGGCCTTTATGCCGCGCACAAGGAACAGGTGATCGAGCCGCCCGCGGGGGTGCGCATCCTGACGCAAACACCGGGCTGCCCCGTGGGTGGTTTCGCCATCGGCGGGCATGTCTACACCACGCAATATCACCCCGAGATCGAGCCGGAATTCATGGCCGATCTGCTGGACGAACTGGCCGACGAACTGCCTGGCGACGTGGTGGACAGGGGCAGGCATTCCTTGGATAAGCTGCCGGATCAAAAGGCTTTTGCCGAAACGATCGCCCGGTTTTTCGAACAGGCCCGCTCCTAACCCAGGGCCGCCAGAAGATCCATCGCGGTGACCTGGTCGAACTGCACATGCCGCGCCATGGCCGCCTCGGCGGCTTCGGCGTCGCGGTTCAGGATCAGTGTCGTGATTGCCCGGTGATCACGGGCGCTGTCGGCGATCGCCCCCTTGTAGTGATAGCGCGCGCGGTAATACGCCATCAGTTTGCGCGCATTCGTCTTTATCATTTCCAGCAGGAATGGGTTGCCCGCTGCCTCGGCCACGCGGGCGTGATAGGCCATGTTCAGTTGGTAATACCGGTCAGGTTCCGCATCGCCCAGGGTGGCAGCGTGGTCCTCGCAAGCCTTCGTGACCTGTTCCAGCTTGGCGGCGAAAGAGGTCGAAAGCCGTCGTGCCGCCAGCCCCGCGGCCTGGCCTTCCAGCTTGGCGTGCACTTCGAGAATGGCCAGGAATTCTTCCAGCGTGGGTTTGAACACCACCGCGCCCTTGCGCGACAGGCGCTTGATCAACCCCGCCGTTTCCAGTTGTATCAGCGCCTCGCGCACAGGAGTGCGCGACACGTTGTGGTCGCGGATCAATGGGGCCTCGTCGATCAGGTCGCCGGGGCTCAACCGGCCGGCTTCGATCTGGTCGAGAATGGCGGTGATGATGGTGTCGGTCTGGTTTGGCATGGCCGAATTTGGACTGGAATTCGCCGATTTGTAAAGCCGTATGTATATTTAAAAGTTGCAAAAATATGCAAAATCCGCGCGGTTTGCCGGGGAAACCGCGCGGTTCCCGTTCAATCCCGCCCGGACCAGAGCTTGACCGTCTGACGCGCGGCCTTGGCCAGCATCACGACATCGATGCCCACGGCCAGGAACTGCGCCCCCCAGGCGGCATAGTCCTGCGCCACCTTGTCGTCGACCGCCAGGATGCCCGCCGCCTTGTCCGAAGCCGCGATGCGGCCCAGCCCGTCACGGATCGCCTCAACCACCTCGGGGGCACCGGAATTGCCCGGGTGCCCCATGTCGGCTGCAAGGTCGGCTGGTCCGATGAACACGCCGTCGACGCCTTCGACTGCCAGGATTTCGTCCAGCGCTTCCATTCCCGCGCGGGTTTCGACCTGCACCAGCAGGCACATCTGGTCGTTGGCGGTGGCGACGTAATCGGGGATGCCGGAAAACTCGGACGCGCGGGCCAGTGCCGCACCTGCGCCGCGGATGCCTTCGGGCGGATACCGCATGGCGCGCACGAGGTCGCGGGCCTGGTCCGCGCTTTCGATCAGCGGGATCAGCAATGTCTGGGCGCCGGCGTCGAGCACCTGCTTGATCGCCCAAGTCTCGCCCATCGGCAGGCGCACCACCGGATGGCTGTGCGCGCCCTTGAGCGCGACAAGCTGCGCCATGATCGAACGCAGGTCGTTGGGGGCGTGTTCCCCGTCGATCACCAGCCAGTCGAAACCGGCGGTGCCCAGAATCTCGGTCGCGTAAGGGTCGGCGAAACCGGCCCAGCAGCCGATCACGCGCTCGCCACGGGCGAGGCGCTGCTTGAAGGTGTTGGTGGGCGCGGGCATCGGGTTATCCTTTCCTGATATCGTCTGCGATTTCGGTGATCACGTCATAGGCGGTGTCGATATCGTCGGCGGTGCAATCGAACTGCCCGGCCTGGAACCGGATCACGAAGGTGCCGTCGACGCGGGTCTGTGTCAGGTAGATGCGCCCGTCGTCGTTGATCCGGGTGATCATGTCCAGCGTGGCCTGTTCCGGGTCTTGTCCGGGCGGCACGAACCGGAAGGTGAAAAGCGACAGGATCGGGTCCGTCACGATCTCGAAATCGGGGGTGGCGCGCAACCGCTCACACAGCGCTTGCGACCATGCCACATGGTTGCGGATCATCTGGCGCAGCCCATCCAGCCCGTAGGCGCGGATCAGGAACCACAGCTTCAGTGCCCGGAACCGCCGGCCCAGGGGCACGGACCACTCCGAATAGTTGATGATCCCGTCAGCGCCATGGGTTTTCAGGTATTCCGGCTGGATCGCGAGGGTCCGGGTCAGCGCCTCGGGCGAGCGGATGAAATGCGCCGACAGGTCGAACTGGGTGCCCAGCCATTTATGCGGGTTGAAGACCACGCTGTCGGCCATCTCCACCCCCCGCCACAGGTCGCGGTATTCGGGGCAGATCATGGCGCTGCCGGCCCAGGCCGCGTCGACATGGGTGTAAAGCCCGTGCGCCTGGGCAACCTTGCAGACCGCCGCGATGTCGTCGCAGGCGCCCATGCCGGTCGCGCCGGTGCAGGCGATGACACCCGCAGGCAGATACCCGGCTTCGAGGTCCGCGCGGATCGCGGCGTCGAGCGCGGCGGGGTCCATGCCCCGCATCGGCCCCGGCGCCAGCGGGATGCGCACCAGGTTGGCCTGCCCGATCCCCGCGACCCAGATCGCGCGGTCGATCGAGGTATGCGCCTCGCCCGAGCAATAGATGCGCAGCGGCTTCTGGCCGGCCAGGCCGCTTGCGTTGCCGTCCCAGTCCAGCGCGCGTTCGCGCATCGTCAGAACGGCGGCCAGCGTGGCCGAGGACGCGCTGTCCTGGATCACGCCCGCGAAATCGCCCGGCAGGCCGATGGCCTGGCGCAGCCAGTCCATCATCCTGGTTTCCATCTCGGTCGCGGCTGGCGAGGTCTGCCACAGCATGCATTGCGGCGCCATCACCGTGACCAGCTGGTCGGCCAGCACCGCAGCGGGCGAGGCGTTCGACGGGAAATAGGCGAAGAACCGGGGATGCTGCCAATGGGTGATGCCCGGCATCACGATCCGCTCGAAATCGGCGATCACGTCTTCGATCGGTTGGGCGGTGTCGGGGGGCGCGTCGGGCAAGGCGGCAAGGGTGCTGCCCGGTTTGACCTGTGCACGCACCGGACGGTCGCGCAAGCCTGCGTGATACTGTGCGGCCCAGTCGGCCAGCCAATGGCCCCATTTCGGAAAATCGCCCCAGCGCATCCCGCCCTCCCTTTTGTTAACATGGTAAGTAAATCATGTTTCCGCTCCGGGCAACAGGATTTGCCGAGGCGGTTAGGGATGGCAAGCGCGGGGTGCACGCGGACATGCGCGTGTTTTCTCTTTCCACAAATATCCCTGGGGGGAGTCGCCGCTTGCGGCGGCGGGGGGCAAAGCCCCCCTGTTGACCGCCCGTGTCACCCGGCGGGCGCTGCGGTCCTGGCGGCATCGAGCGCGGCACGCAGAACCGCGCGGTCACCGATATGGTTCGCCAGGATCAGGATCAGCCGGGCGTTGAGCGCGTCGCTGTCTTCCTTGCTCAGCCCTTCATGCGCGGCCAGCAGGTCGGCATAGACATCGTCGGCCTGGGCAAGGTTCGGTTTCAGGATCAGGTCTGCCATGGGTCTTACTCCTGCCCTGTGGCGCGGCGGATCGCGGCGCGGGTGGCGGTTTCGTCGAAGCTGTCCCAGCGGGCGGCGACGTGCTGATCGGGGCGGATCAGGTAGACGGCCGATTTCGCGTCGCCCAGGTAGCGCGCAGCCAGCGCGCCCGTGGCGTCATCCGCGCCCGATAGGGCGAGGCGGATAACGGTGATGCCGGATTCGTCCAGCGTATCGGGGGCCTCGGCGTCGATCGTCAGCAGGGTGAACCGGTCGCCCAGATCGCCCAGCAGGAACCCGTTGCCAAGCGGCGCATCGGGGCAGGGCGCGCCGGGGCGCGTGCGCGCGGGACCGCCCGGCAGCGCGTCGGGCGTGTTCAGCGGCGAGCCGTCATAGGTGCAGGGCACCGACAGCCGCCCCGAGTTTACCAGCGGGCGGGCGAATTCGTATTTCTCGGACAAGTCCAGCACCGCATCGCGGAAGATCCGGCTGGTTTCGGATTTCGGCGTGATGAAATCGGTCGAGCGCGAGGAGTTGAGGATGTTTTCGTCGGCGCCGTGGACGCGTTCGGCATCATAGCTGTCCAGCAGGCTGTCGGGGGCGGTGCCGTCGATCACCATCTTCAGCTTCCAAACGAGGTTGTCGGTGTCCTGCAGCCCCGAATTTGCGCCGCGCGCGCCGAAGGGCGAAACCTGGTGCGCGCTGTCGCCGGCAAAGATCACGCGGTTATGGCGGAATTTCTCCATCCGGCGGCACTGGAACGTGTAGATCGACACCCATTCGAGATCGAATTTCACGTCCTCGCCCAGCATCGCCTTGAGGCGGGGGATGACGTTCTCGGGTTTCTTTTCCTCTTCCTTGTCGATGTCCCAGCCAAGCTGCAGGTCGATCCGCCAGACGCCATCGGGCTGCTTGTGCAGCAGCGCCGACTGGCCCTTGTTGAAGGGCGGGTCGAACCAGAACCAGCGTTCGGTCGGGAAATCGGCGTCCATGATCACGTCGGCGATCAGGAAGTTGTCTTCGAACACGCGGCCCACGAAATCGAGCCCCATCATCGCGCGGATCGGGCTGCCTGCGCCGTCGCAGGCGATCAGCCAGTCGGCCTCCAGCGTGTATTGCCCTTCGGGCGTGTCGATCAGCAGCTCGGTATGGTCGCCGCGGTCCGTGACCTTGAGCACCTTGTTCTGGCCGCGCAGTTCGATCGGCGCGCCCTCGGATTCCAGCGCGCGGGCGCGGTTCACGAGGTATTCCTCGAAATAGTATTGCTGCAGGTTGATGAAGGCGGGGCGCTGGTGGCCTTCTTCGGGCAGGAGGTTGAACTCATAGACCTTGCGATCACCGAAAAAGACCTTGCCGAGGTTCCACACGACGCCCTTGTCGACCATCTCCTGCCCGCAGCCGAGCCTGTCGAGGATTTCCAGCGGACGCTTGGCAAAGCAGATCGCGCGGCTGCCGAAGCTGACCTTGTCATTGTCATCCAGAACGATGGCCTCGATCCCCTGCTGGGCCAGGTCGATGGCGGCGGCCAGCCCGATCGGACCCGCGCCCACGATCACCACCTTGCGGCGGGCAGGCGTTTGCGCGTCCTGGTCGGGGCTGCGGGTGTAGGGGTAAAGGGGGATTTCGAAGATCTTGTTCATTCCGGCTCCTCCCGAATGAGTTTCCAAAGCGTCCAGATGAAGGTGCCGCCGAAGAACCCCCCGGCGATCATCACGATTTCGGCCCAGGCGATGCCCTTGACCCCGTGCAGGGAAAGGGCGACCGCCATCAGCACCAGCCCCGCGGCGGAAAAGCCGAGGCGGAATTTCAATTCGCCGCGTGTGGGGCCGTACTTGCTCATGCTCAGCCTTGCAGCGCTTCCCACATTTCCAGGTCGCGCTGGGCGGTCCAGATGCGGGGCGTGTCGATGCCGCGGGCCTCGTCATAGGCGCGGGCGACGTTGAAGGGCAGGCAGTGTTCATAGATCGCATAGTCGGCGAATTTGGGGTCGCAGGCTTCGCGCACCGCGTCCCACGCATCCTTGAGCGAACCGCCCTTGGCCGCCACGCGCGCGGCGGGCTTGTAAGTGCTTTCGACGAAATCGCGGGTGTTCTTGATCGCGGCGTTGACCATCTCGCGGCCCACCAGTGCGTCACCGCGGCCCGGTGCGATGGCATCCACGTCGAACCACTTGATCGCGTCCAGCGTGTCGCCCCAATCGGCGAAATGCCCGTCGCCGCAATAGCAGGCCGAGTGGTATTCCACGATATCGCCGGTGAACATCACGTTCTGGTCGGGGACGTGGATCACCGCATCGCCCGCCGTATGAGCGCGGCCCAGGTGCATGATGTCGACGCGGCGGTTGCCGAGATAGACCGTCATGCTGTCGGAGAACGTCGTGGTCGGGTAGGTCAGGCCGGGGATGCTTTCATGGCCTTCGAACAGGCGGGGGAAGCGCTGGAATTCGCTGTCCCAGTCCTCTTGCCCGCGTTCGACGACCATCGCGCGGGCGGTGTCGGACATGATGACCTGTTCGGCGCCATAGGCCGAGGCCCCCAGCACGCGCACGGCGTGGTAATGCGTCAGCACCAGGTGGCTGATCGGCTTGTCCGTCACCTCGCGCACCTTTTCGATCACCTTGTTGGCAAGGCGCGGAGTGGCCTGTGCCTCGACGATCATCACGCTGTCGTCGCCGATGATGACACCGGAATTGGGGTCGCCTTCGGCGGTGAAGGCCCAGAGGCCCTCGCCGACTTCGGTGAAGGAGATGTTCTTTTCGGTCATGTCGCCTTGCGATGCGAATGCCTTGGCCATGTGTTCGTTCCTTTTCGTCGCTGCCGGGCCATGGCCCGGCCTTGTGTGCCGGTGGGTAGGGCGGGGTTCACCCCGCCGCCCGCGTCATCGTTCGTAGGGGTTTTCCAGTGCTGGCAGGATCTGGCCCACGCAATCGCCGAAGCCGATCGTGTAGCCTTCGCCGCGCGCCGCGCCGTGCAGGGTCAGGGTGTCGCCGTCTTCCAGGAATGACCGCTGATCCCCGCTGTCGAGCGTCAGCGGCTCCTTGCCGCCCCAGCTGAGTTCCAGCAGCGATCCGCGATTGCCCTTTTCGGGGCCCGACACGGTGCCCGACCCCAGAAGGTCGCCGGGATTCATCGGGCAGCCGCTGGTGGTGTGATGGGCGAGTTGCTGGGCCGCGCTGTAATACATCTCGTTATAGTTGGTGTTCGAGATGACCGTGGCTGGCTTGCCCTCGGGGGCAAGGCTGACCCAGAGGTCGATGTCATACAGCATCGGCCCGGTGTCTTTCAGGTGCGGCAGCAACTCGACCTCGCGTTCGGGGCAATCCGTGCGGAACGGTTCGAGCGCGGCCTTGGTCACGATCCAGGGGCTGATCGTGGTCGCGGTCGCCTTGGCCTGGAACGGGCCGAGCGGCTGGTATTCCCAGGCCTGGATGTCGCGCGCCGACCAGTCGTTCAGCAGCACGTAGCCAAAGATCATGTCGTCGGCTTCGTCCACAGTCACCGGGCCATCGCTGCCAGTGCCGACGATGGCACCCATTTCAAGCTCCAGATCGAACCGGCGGCAGGGCAGGAAGGCGGGTTTTTCGTGCTCGGGCGATTTCAGCTGGCCCCAGGGGCGGCGCACGGGCGTGCCCGAAACCACCACCGAAGACGCGCGCCCGTTATATCCGATCGGGATGTGCAGCCAGTTGGGCGGCAGCGCGTTTTCCGGCCCGCGGAACATCGTGCCCACATTGAAGGCGTGATGTTTCCCGGCGTAGAAATCGGTGTATTCGGCCACGAGGAAGGGCAGGTGCATCACGGCATCCTTTGCCGCGACCAGCATCGGTTCGACCTGCGCCTGCTCTTCCGCACCTTCGGCCAGCAGCTCTGTCAGGCGGGCGCGCAGTTTCGCCCAGAGTTCCGGGCCTTCCTCCATCACCTCGTTCCAGAACGGCACGTCGAAAAGCGGGCCTGTGCCCATGTCGATCAGGCCGGCCTCTTCGGCTTCGCGGCAGTCGAGGATCATGTCACCGATCGCGACCCCGCAGCGCGGGTCGGCATCGCCCACGGAAAAGACGCCGTAGGGCAGGTTGTTCAGCGGAAAGGGATGGTCGGGCGCGTTGGCCGTTTCGACCCAGCTTTTCATCAATGGCATATGGTGTCCTGTTCGTCTGTATGTCTGCGTTCGCGTTTCAGGTGGGTTGGGCGTCGGGCTGGTTTTCCGGCATGCCCCGCTGCGCCGCGTCGATTTCGCGGGCGCGGTCGTCGATTTCGACCAGCCGCTGGAAAGGCGTCAGATCGAGCCCCCATCGGCGGGCGTTGACCATCTGCCCCACCAGGCAAAGGTCGGCCATGCCGATGCTGTCACCGAAACAGAAGGGCGTATCCGGCCGGATCAGTTGCTGGAAGGCGGTAAAGCCCTCGTTCATCCAGTGGCACATCCAGTCGACGGTTTCATCCTGGCTGTGCCCCAGCGTGCCCTTGAGATAGCCAAGAACCTTGAGGTTGTTGACCGGGTGGATATCTAGCGCGATGGCGTGGGCCGCCGCATCGACCAGCGCACGCTCTTTCGGGTTGGCAGGATAGAGCGGCGGTTCGGGCCAGACCGTGTCGATGTAATCGAGGATCGCCATCGACTGCGTCAGCGCGGTGCCGTCATCCAGAACCAGAGTCGGCACGCCCTTCATCGGGTTCAGCGCGGCATAGCTGTCGGCCTTTTGCTCGCCCTTGGGCAGGTCGATGGTTTCGATCTCGTAATCGACGCCCTTTAGGTTCAGCGCGATGCGGACGCGCACCGAGGTGGTCGAGCGCCAGTAGCTGTAAAGTTTCATGTATCCTCCCAGGATATGCGGTCAGTCGCCGCCGTCCCCGCCATCCGGTCCGGCAGGGCCGCCGCCATCCCCATCGCTATGCCCATAACGGCCGCCCGTCCACCCGTCGCCATCCCTGCGGTGACTGGTGCGGCGCGTCCGGCCCTTGCGGTTCTGCATCGCGATGGCCGCGACGATCACCGCAAGGACGACGATGACGATGGCGCTGTCGTTCATTTCTTGCCGGGGGTGCCGTCGAATTTCTTTTCGAGATCCGTCCAGCAATCGATGTAATCGTCCTGCAGCGGCGCCTCGTTCGCGGCAAATGCCGTGAGGTGCTGCGGGAAGCGGGTTTCGAACATGAACGACATCGTGTTTTCCAGCTTTTCCGCCTTGAGATCGGCGTTCGACGCACCTTCGAAGGCGTTCTTGTCGGGCCCGTGCGGCAGCATCATGTTGTGCAGCGACATGCCGCCCGGAACAAAGCCCTGCGGTTTCGCGTCGTACTGGCCATAAATGTTGCCCATCAGTTCGGACATGATGTTCTTGTGGTACCACGGCGGGCGGAACGTGTCCTCGGCCACCATCCAGCGTTCGCGGAACAGCACGAAATCGATATTCGCCGTGCCGGGCACACCCGAAGGCGCGGTCAGCACCGTAAAGATCGACGGATCGGGGTGGTCGAACAGGATCGCGCCGACCGGGCAGTAGTTGCGCAGGTCGTACTTGTAGGGCGCGTAGTTGCCGTGCCAGGCGACAACGTCCAGCGGGCTTTGCGGGATGTCGGTGCGATGGAACTGCCCGCACCACTTGACGGTCAGGGTCGAGGGCACCTCGCGGTCTTCGTAGGCGGCAACGGGGGCCTTGAAGTCGCGCGGGTTGGCCAGGCAGTTGGCGCCGATCGGGCCACGGCCGGGCAGCTCGAATTTCTGGCCGTAGTTTTCGCAGACAAACCCGCGGCACGGCCCTTCGAGCACCTCGACACGGTACACGAGGCCGCGCGGGATGATGGCGATTTCCTTTGGCTCGAGGTCGATGATCCCTAGCTCGGTGGCGAAACGCAGCCGGCCTTCCTGCGGGACGACCAGCAATTCGCTGTCGGCCGAGAAGAAGTATTCATCCTTCATCGACTCGGTCACCAGGTAGATATGGCTGGCCATGCCCACCTGGGTGTTGACGTCGCCTGCCGTGGTCATGGTGCGCATGCCCGTCAGCCAGTTCAGGCCCTCGTCGGTGTGGGGCACCGGATCCCAGCGGTACTGGCCAAGCGAAATCACGTCCGGGTCCACATGCGGCGCGGATTTCCAGTAGGGCAGGTCGATCTTCTGGTAGCGGTGCGAATGCTTGACGCTGGGCCGGATGCGATAGGTCCAGGTGCGTTCGGGCGGGTTGGCCGTGAAGGCCGTACCCGAAAGCTGTTCGCCGTAAAGGCCGTAATTGCATTTCTGCGGGCTGTTCATGCCCTGTGGCAGGGCACCGGGCAGCGCCTCGGTTTCAAAGTCGTTGGCAAAGCCGGGCATGTATCCGGGCGTGGTGCCGACCGGCGTCGGGGCCTGGACCAGCCCATGGGATTTGGTCTGCTGATTCATTGCGCGTCCTCCTGTTTCGTTGCGGAGCTAATGGTTGATTTTGTAACTAACAACCGCCCTCCGCAGGATGTGATCGCAGGTCTTTCGCCTGCATCCTTGGACGCATTCTAACACGAATCGAAGCCGTCCGCTTTCGTTGCGCTTGAAATGGTTGTATGTGTAACCGATAGGCGGAGGCGCGCACATGCAACACGACGATTTCGATCTGCAGGACTTCCTGCCCTACCTGCTGAACCAGGCCGCCGAGGCCAGCAGCCTCGAGTTTCAGCAAGTCTACAAGGATCGCTATGGCATGCTGCGCACGGAATGGCGGGTTCTGTTCCACCTGGGCATTTACGGGCGGATGAGCGCCAAGGAAATCGGCCAGCGGTCGAAGATGCACAAGACCAAGATCAGCCGCGCGGTTCAGAAGCTGGCCGAACGCCGATTTCTGACCCGGACGACCGACGATCAGGATCGGCGGCTGGAATGGCTCGAGCTGACGACACAGGGCGGCAAGGCCTATCGCGACCTGCGGGCGATCGCGATGCAATACGATGCCGGTTTGTCGCAGAAACTGACCGACCGGGAAAACGCGGTGTTGCGGCAGGCGTTGCGCAAGCTGGCGCAACAGGGGTGAAAACCCGCTTTACATTCTTACGGCGTCCACGCCAGATGCGCCCATGTCCGACCAACTCAAAGGCCTGATCATCACCGCTCTGGGCGTCCTCATGGTCGTGCCGGATTCCCTTTTCGTGCGGTTGATCGATGCCGATGCGCTGGTCATCGCCTTCTGGCGCAACGCGGTGTCGGGGATACTGATCCTGTTGGGCGTTCTGATCTGGCAGGGCACCCGGCCCTACCGCGCGCTGCCGGGCACCGGTATCTACGGGCTGATTTACGTGATCGCGGTGGGCGGGGCGGGGGTTATGTTTCCGCTGGCGGTCAGCCTGACATCGGTGGCGAATGTCGTCTTCATCATCGCCGCGCTTCCTGTTTTCGCGGCGATCTATTCCTGGGTTTTCCTGGGCGAAGGGATCTCGCGCCGGATGGTGCTGACGATGATCGCCGTGGCGATGGGGCTTGGCATCCTGGCCTACGGCTCTGGCGAAACGAAAGGTGCGCATTGGACAGGCGACGTGACCGCGCTGGGCGTCGCGGCACTGTTTGCCGCCGGGCTGACCGCCGCGCGCAAGGTGCGCAACGTGTCGATGGTGGCGGCCGTTCCCATCGGTTATCTCGGTGCAAGCCTGCTGCTGTCGCCCTTCATCGCACCGATGAGCATCGCCGACGGTCAGTGGCACCTCGTGCTGTTTCACGGCGCGTTCATCGCGGGCAGTTCGATCGGCCTGGCGCTGGGGCCGCGTTATATCCCGTCGGCCGAGGTGGGGTTGCTGATTCTGCTGGAATCCGTGCTGGCGCCGCTTTTGGCCTGGGCCGTCATTGGCGAAGATCCGGGGCCCTATGCCCTGCTGGGCGGGGCGGTGGTGATCGGTGCGCTGGCGGTGTCGAACGCAATCGCTCTGACGCGGCGACGCGCCTGATCTTCATCTTGCCTGAAATACTCCGGGGGTTTGGGGGCAGCGCCCCCAATGCCCGCCCCGGCCAGAGCCGGGCCTGGATCAGAAGTCGACGTTGACGCCAGGCAGGTTCAGCGCCTTCATCAGGTCGCGCAATTCCTGCCGGGCGGCCACGTTCGAGATATTGAGCTGCTTTACCCCGATATCGCGCAGGTCGAGCAGGGTCAGGCCGCGGGGGAACAGCTCGCGGAAGATGACCCGCTCGTTGAAGCCCGGCGCGACGCGGAACCCGATACGCTTGGCCAGGTTGTCGAGCGCCTTGCCCATCTTTTCCTTGTTGACCATCTGCTGCGCACCCACGCGGTTGCGCAACACCACCCAGTCGATGGGCTGCAGCCCGGCCTGGGCGCGCAACTGGCGGGCGTTCCACACCATCTCGGAATAGACCGACGGGCCGATGATCTTCATCCCGTCGCTGTCGACATGCGCCAGCAGGTCGAAATCGATGAAGCTGTCGTTGAGCGGCGTGATCAGCGTGTCGGCCAGCGAATGCGCCACCTGGCTGAGCCGCGTATGCGAGCCGGGGCAGTCGATCAGGATGAAATCCTTGTCACGTTCCAGGCTGGCCACGGCCGCGGCAAGCCGCTGGTCATAAGGGTTCTCGCCCGGCCGCAGAGCTTCCTGGTCGACTTCGGGGAGGTTGCGGTACTCGGCCGACGGCAGATCGAGCCCCTCGCTTTCGCAGAATTTCTTGCGGTTATGGGCATAGCGGCCAAAGGTTTTCTGCCGCAGGTCCAGATCCAGGGCGCCGACCTTGTGACCCAGGCGCGCCAGCGCCGTCGCCACATGCATCGACACGGTGGATTTTCCCGCGCCGCCCTTTTCGTTGCCGACCACGATGATATGCGCCATGCCTGCCTTCGCCCCTTATCTTGCCGCGCGTCGCAATTGCCCCACAGGATATGGTGTAAGGAGCGTTTTGCAAAGCACGGATCGCCTGTTCTTGGCGCTGCTTTCGCATCTGTTGCAGAAATATGGAAGGGGGCATGCGCATGACGGGCCCCGAAATGAAAAACGCCGCCCCGAAAGGAGCGGCGTTTTCGTTTTCACGCTTTGGCGCGGGATCAGAAGCCCAGGCCTGCGTACTTGTTCTTGAACTTGGAAACGCGGCCGCCGGCATCCATCAGGCGCGAGGAGCCACCGGTCCAGGCCGGGTGCACCGACGGGTCGATGTCGAGCGACAGGGTGTCGCCTTCGGCGCCCCAGGTCGAACGCATCTGAACGATGGTGCCATCGGTCATCTTGACGTCGATGAAGTGGTAGTCGGGATGGGTGTCTTTTTTCATCTCGCCAATCCTTATGCTTCTGCGCCGGACTTCGGCTTGTAGTTGGAAACTTCCGCGATACGGGCCGATTTGCCGCGGCGCGAACGCAGGTAGTAGAGCTTGGCGCGGCGCACACGGCCACGGCGCACAACCTCGATATGTTCGATGTTGGTCGAATAGAGCGGGAACACACGTTCCACGCCTTCGCCGAAGGAAATCTTGCGCACGGTGAACGATGCGTCGATGCCTTCGCCGCCCTTGCGGCTGATGCAGACGCCTTCGTAGTTCTGAACGCGGGTACGGGTGCCTTCGGTCACCTTGTAGCCGACGCGAATGGTGTCGCCGGCCTTGAAGTCGGGGATGGTTTTCCCCAGCGAGGCGATCTGTTCCGCCTCGAGTTGCTTGATCAGATCCATCTGACCGTCTCCTGATCTGCTTGCGGTTTGTTCCGCAAAGGTGTCTCGCGTCCTCAGAGCTCTTGGTCTTCTTCCGGGTCCGGCCGTGCCGCCCGCCAGAGGTCAGGTCGTCGTTGCTTTGTCTCGTCTGTCTGCGCCGTAGCCCGCCGCCGAAGAAAACAGCAGGCGCAAAACGCAAAAATGCCCGGCGACTCGGAAAGAGCCGCGGACGGGCGGTGTATAGGGGCTGCGGCCCGGTCTGGCAAGGGTCAAGCTTGGCCGATGCGGATGAGCGCGCAAGCGCGCACAGGCTTGTCTCGCCTGCGCCCTTACGGGCTCCGGCTCGGGCCGCGGGTGGAGGGCGCAGTGGTCCTGTCTGACGGCGCTCTGCCTTGCCGCGTCAGGAATGAGTATTTCCGGCAAGATGAAGCCTGTGGATCAGCTTTTTCCGTCTGTCCTGCCCTTGTAGGCCGACCACAGATCGGGGCGGCGCTGGCGCGTCAGATCCTCGGCCATGCGGCGCCGCCATTTCGCGATTTCGCCGTGATGGCCGGACATCAGCACATCGGGGATCGGCAGCCCCTTCCATTCGGCGGGCCGGGTGTATTGCGGATGTTCCAGCAGGCCGTCGGAGTGGCTTTCTTCGGCGGTGCTGTCGGCATTGCCCAGGACGCCCGGCAGCAGGCGCACGGTGGCGTCCAGCATCGCCTGTGCCGCGATTTCACCGCCGGTCAGGACGAAATCGCCAAGCGACACCTCGGCGATGCGGTAATGATCGAGCACGCGCTGATCGAGCCCTTCGAAGCGGCCGCAGATCAGCGTGACGCCCGGCAGCGTCGCCCAGTCGCGCGCCATCTGCTGGTCGAAGCGGCGGCCGCGCGGCGAGAGATAGACGAGCGGTCCGGGATTGCGCCCCAGCGCATGGTCGATCACGCGGCCCATGACGTCCGGGCGCAACACCATGCCGGCCCCGCCGCCCGCGGGCGTGTCATCGACATTGCGGTGCTTGCCCTCTCCGAAGTCGCGCAGATCGACGGTTTCGAGCTGCCAGATCCCTTCCTTCAGCGCCTTTCCGGTCAGGCTTTCGCCCAGAACGCCGGGAAATGCCTGCGGGAAAAGCGTGATCACCTGCGCCGTCCAGGCGCGGGCGAGGCGGGTTTCCTCCATCAGGTCGCGTGGCTTGAGCGAGGCGGCGATGGATTTCCGGCCGTGGGATCGGGGTGTCTGGGTCATGGGCGTGGCTATAATATGAAAGCCGGGGGCGGGCCAGAGGGCGTGTCAGCCGTCGTTCCGGTCGCGTGCGCGCCGTTCGGCATCCTCGATGCGGTGCGGTGCCTCGTTCAACAGGGTCTCGACCCGTTGAGCGCGGGCGGCCCAACCTCGCAAGCGCCAGACGCCCCAGGCGGTGGCGCAGGCGGTAATAAGCAATGGCATCCAGATCGGCAGGGCCGGTGGCTCTGCTGCCGTGGCAAGCCAGTGGCCCAGCCAATAGCACAGGCCCGCGAGTGCCAGTTGGATCACGCCGGCGGCAAGCAGGTTGCCCTTGCTGTGCAGGTCGCGCCCGGTGCCCAGCAGGAACGCCAGAAACAGGGCCGCGAAGACCGGGATTGTCGCAAGCGGCTGCCCCGCCCATCCGGCCAGCACCGGCCCGCCATAGAAGGGCAGAAGGATCGCGATCAGCAGGAACCAGTTGCGCGTCATGCAACTAACCTTGCTGCAGTAGCGCCTGTTTGGCCAGTTTGCGTGCCGTGCGGTCGGAGATCGTGCGGTTGATTTCAAGCAGCCTTTTCAGGGTTTCCGGGGCGAGCCGCGCGTTGCGCGCGGGGACCGGCGTCAACGCCGCCCATGTCGCGTCGGGCAGATCGAAGAGGCCCAGGATCGGATCGGCCGGACCTGTGTCCAGCGCGATGTCGTGGACAGGGAAGGGTGCTACTGCCTGCGCCACGCGCGCGGCGATTTCGGACAGGTCAGCGCCCGGGCCTATGCGGGCGGCATAGTCGGCGAAATCTTCGGTCATGGACGAGGATTTGACATGCTCCCAATAGCTGCTTTCCAGCCAGGCATCGCGCGCGCGGGTCGTCAGCACGAAGTGCAGATCCGGGCGACCCCAGATCCGTTCGGCCGCATGGGCGATCTCGGTCAGCAGCACGGGTGCGGCGGAATAGTCGTCGATCCCGTCCCGGCCCGGCATGTGGCCGCACAGCTCTTCGGCCGACAGGATCAGGCCGCGCCGCCTGACGCCTGGCAGCCCGGCGAAAACGGTTTCGATCCGGTGTGCGAATTTCGCCAGCGTCAGAGGGTCGCGCCATGTCGAATACCCGCGCGCGGCGTGCAGGACGTCCCTGATGCGCGGTTTCAGAACGATGGCCATATGCGGTTTGAGATGCGGCCGGTTCGCTTTCAGGAATGCCTGCACGGTCGATGTGCCGGTTTTGTGGAAACCGGCATGGATGACGATCGGGGCTGTCATTTTCTGCCCTGCGCGCGCCATTCCTCCATCACCGCCTTTTTCGCGGCAACCCATGCGTCATGGCCGAGGTCCGACCGGTTGAGCGCCAGCATCCGGTCGAGGACATGATCCGGGAAGGAGGGGTTCGAGGGCGGCAGCGCGGTCAGGCGTGCCCGCAGCTTTTCGGGTGCCTGCATGACGTCGAGCAGCGGCGACATCGGGCCCAGCGGATCGCCCGCGCAGCTTTCCAGCGTGGCATGACGGACCGGCGCGCGCACCGCGTTGGCGATGGCGGTGACCGCCCCGGCCAGGTCGCCGTGGGGCTGCATTCGGGCAAGATATGCCTCGCGGTCCTCGGTGAACCGGATGGCGCGCACATGCTGGGCATAGGTGCTGCGAAGCCAGGGTTTTGTGTCACGGGTGGTGAAGAAGAACGTGATCTGCGGGTCGGGCAGGCAATCCCGTGCGACCTGTTCCAGCACCGCCATCAGGCGCGGCGCCGCGTCATAGCCCGTAAGCCCGAAGCGCCCCGGCATATGCCCCGACAGATCTTCCGAGCTGACGGCCAGCGGGCGGGGATCGTCCGGGTCGAGCGTTTCGAAAAGCTGCGCGGCCTCATAGGTGAAAAAGCCAAGCTCGGCCGGATCCTGTTTCAGGGAAAAGGCGCGCGCGGCCTCGCACAGGGCGGGGATCTGGCGGCGGGTCAGGATGCGGAAGTGTCGGGCGAGGCGCTTGCCGTTGCGGCGCATCATGTGCTGGATGCTGGTGGTTCCGGTCTTGTGGAACCCTGCATGCACGACGATGCGCATCGGATCAGAACAGCCCTTCGGGCGGGTCTGCGACGATGCGGCCGGCCTCGAGATCGACGGTGGGCACGACCTCGCGCGTGAAGGGCAGCAGGACCGTGGACTTCAGGCCGGGACCGTGAATTTCCAGCAGATCGCCCGCGCCGTGATCGTGCACGGCCTTGACGCGGCCCAGTTGGGTGCCGCCGGTATCAAAGACCGGCAGGCCGATCAGGTCGGCATGATAGAACTCGTCGTCGGGCAGCGCGGGCAGACGGTCGCGCGGCACGAAAAGGCGCACGCCACGCAGCGCATCGGCCTGTTCCTTGGTGGATATCCCCGAAAGGCGCACGGCAAGGCCGTTCTTGATCACGCGCTCGACGATCACGTCGAATTCCATGGCGCCGTCCTCGGTTTCGAGAGGCGCATATTGCGCGATATCTTCGGGAATGGAGGTAAAGCTTTTCAGCCGCACCTCGCCCTTCACGCCAAAGGCGCCCGCGATGGCACCGACGCAGATCCGTTCGGACATCCTGCCTCCCTGACGCAGAGGGGTTGGTTTGGGTCAGAAAACACCGATCACGCAGGTCTTGGCAAGCGGGTCGGGTTGGCGGCGGCCCCGCGAAAGGGGCCGCCACGCGCGCAGACGGGGATTACTCCTCGGCTGCGGCCTCTTCTGCGGGCGCTTCTGCCGGGGCTTCGTTGGCCTCGGCTGCCTTGGCGGCCTTTTCCTCGGCGCGTTCCTGGGCTTTCTTGCCCGGCTTCGCCTTGTTGGGGTTGTTGCGCTCTTTCTTGTCCAGAACGCCGGCAGCTTCGAGCATGCGGCTTACGCGGTCGGTCGGCGTGGCGCCCTGGCCCAGCCAGTACTGAACGCGCTCCATGTCCATCTTGACGCGCTCTTCGCTGTCTTTGGGCAGAAGCGGGTTGTAGGTGCCCAGCTTTTCGATGAAGCGGCCGTCGCGCGGCATGCGCGAGTCGGCGGCAACGATGCGGTAGAAGGGGCGTTTCTTCGAGCCACCACGGGCCAGACGGATTTTCATTGCCATTGTGTTTCTCCTTTGAATGGCGGTGTTCGGCGGGGTGAACCCCGCCCTACGATTGGTGTTGTCTGTGGTGCTGAATGACTTCAGCGATGATGAAGTTCAGAAACTTCTTGGCGAATTCAGGATCGAGATCAGCCTGCTTTGCCAGGTCTTCGAGCCGTTCGATCTGCTGCGCCTCGCGCGCGGGATCGGACGGGGGAAGGTCGTGCTGCGCCTTGAGCTTGCCCACGGCCTGCGTGTGCTTGAAGCGTTCGCCCAGCGTGTAGACAAGGATTGCGTCCAGCCGGTCGATGCTGGCGCGGTGCCCCTTGAGCAGTTCGGCGGCGCGCTGTGTGGTGTCGTCAGTCAATGGCGAACCCTTTCGGTTTGAAAAGCGGATCGGCGTAATTGGCGATTTCCATCTCGATCCCGTGCGCCAGTTGCGTGCCGCGCAGTTGCGCGGGCGTCGGATGGCGATAGACCGCGTCGTTGCCGTCGATCGTGGCGGCCTCGGGGTCTTTCTTGGCGCCCAGGCGCTCGGCCAGGCGGATCGAGTCGAGGTTTTTCGGATCGATATAGCTGACTGCCGTTTCCCAGCCCTGTTCCTCGTAGAGATAGCGGCGCACGCGATGCGTCGCCTCGAGCGCATAGCCGTGCCCGGCCACGTCCGGCCAGATGATCCATGCGATTTCGCGTTCCGGCCATTTTGCCGGGAACCAGCCACCAGCCATGCCCAGGGTCTTGTCGGTTGCCCGGTCGTGGATCATCCACATGCCGTAGCCGCGGATGTGCCAGTGGCCGATCTCGGCGGCATAGAGCATCCAGGCTTCGTATGCGTTGAGCGGACCACCCATGAAACGCGACCGGTAGGACGAAAAAGTCGCCTTGAAATCGGGGTAGTCCTGCGGCTCGGGGCCGCGCAGGACAAGGCGCTTGGTGGTGAGGGTGGGAATGTTCTGGGTGGCCATGGCTCAGGCGGCCTCCTCTTGCGGGTGCCGGTAAACGTGGCACTGGTGACCGAGCAGAACGCTTTCGCGTTCGAAGCTGGCACCCAGCCGGCGGGCGAGCGCGATCGAGCGGGTGTTCTGCGGCACGATATAAGAGATCACGCCGTTCAGGCCGAAATGGCGCGCGCCGTGGGTGCGGGCCGCGCGGGCAGCGGCCTGCGCGATGCCGCGGCCTTCGAACCCGTCCCAGACCTGCCAGCCGAGTTCCGGTTCTTCCCAGCCTTCGCGGTTGATGAAGCCGCAGCCGCCGACCGGCTGTCCGGTTTGCTTGTCTTCGATATACCAATAGCCGTAGCCGCGCAGCGCCCAGTGGCCCAGGATGCGGGCGATGATGCCCCAGCATTCCGCGCGGCTGGCGGGGCCGCCGACGAAATGGCTGCGTTCGCCCGACATGAAGGCGGTCAGCGCGTCCAAGTCGTCCTCGCGCGGGGCGCGCAGGATCACCGGTCCGGCATCGACCGTGGGGATATCGAAGGCGTACTGCGTCATGCGTAGGCCTCGACGCTGCCATCGCTGTCCAGCGCATCGGGGCCGGGATGCCGGTAGAGCAGCTCGGCGCCCATGTAGACATTGGTGTATTCGCGTTCGAACCAGGCACCCAGCCGTTCGGCCAGCGCGATCGAACGGGTGTTGCCCGGCACGATGTTCGAACAAAGCGTTGTCATGCCCAGATCGTCATAGGCCCACTGGCGCGCACGGGCCGCCGCCTCGTAGGCGATGCCGCGGCCTTCGAAGCCGTCGAAGACGACCCAGCCAATTTCCGGCTCGGGCCAGCCATCGGGGTTCCAGATGCCGGTGATGCCGGCAGGCTGGCCCGAGGCCTTGTCCTCGATCGTGAAGTAGCCGTAGCCGTGGAAATGCCAGTGACCCACCGACAGCATGCACCAGCGCCATGCGTCGTGGCGGTTGCCATAGCCCCCGAACCCGGCCGCGCGCACCGGATCGGTCAGGAACGTGATCATCGGTTCGATGTCGCGTTTCTCGTGACTGCGCAGGATCAGGTTCTGCGTTTCAAGAGTGGGGGCAGGGGTCATCGGCATGGGATTACTTTTTCTTGCCCAGTCCGCTCAGCCCGCCGGGAAGCTGCATGCCGCCGGGACCGCCCAGGCCGCCCATGCCGCCGGGCAGCTTGCCACCCATCGCCTTTGCGGCCTCTTCCATCGCCTTGGGGTCGTTCATGTCGGGCATGCCGCCCTTGCCGAACATGCCGCGCATGGCCTGTTTCAGCATGCCGCCCTTGCCCATCTTGCCCATTTTCTTCATCACGTCGGACATCTGGCGCTGCATCTTGAGCAGCTTGTTGAGGTCGGAAACCTCCATCCCGGCGCCTGCCGCGATCCGTTTCTTGCGGCTGGCCTGCAGGATCTGGGGATTGGCGCGCTCTTTTTTCGTCATCGAGTTGATCAGCGCGACCTGCTGGCGGATCACCTTGTCGTCGAAACCGGCCTCTTGCACCTGCTTGGCCATCTTTCCCATGCCGGGCATCATGGACATGATGGATTCCATCCCGCCCATCTTCATCATCTGTTCAAGCTGCATCTTCAGGTCGTTCATGTTGAACTGACCCTTCTTGAACCGGCGCATCATGCGCTCGGCCTGTTCGGCCTCGATGGTTTCCTGCGCCTTTTCGACCAGGCTGACGATATCGCCCATGCCGAGGATACGGCCGGCGATGCGCTCGGGCTCGAAGGTTTCGAGCGCGTCCATCTTTTCGCCCAGGCCGACAAAGCGGATGGGCTTGCCCGTCACGGCGCGCATCGACAGCGCCGCACCGCCGCGTCCGTCGCCGTCCATCCGGGTCAGCACGACACCGGAAATGCCGATCTTTCGGTCGAACTCTTCGGCGACTTCGACAGCGACCTGGCCGGTCAGGCCATCGACGACCAGCAGGGTCTCGCGCGGCTTGACGACGTCGCGGACATCCTCGACCTCCTGCATCAGCACTTCGTCGATCTGCAGACGGCCGGCGGTGTCCAGCATGTAGACGTCATAGCCGCCCATCGTCGCCTGCTGCTTGGCGCGTTTCGCGATATCGACAGGTTTCTGGCCCGGCACGATCGGCAGGGTATCGACGCCGATCTGCGCGCCAAGGACGGCAAGCTGATCCATGGCCGCCGGGCGGTAGACGTCGAGCGAGGCCATGAGAACCCGCTTGCCCTCTTTCTCTTTCAGGCGCTTGGCCAGCTTGGCGGTGGTGGTCGTCTTGCCGCCACCCTGCAGGCCCACCATCAGGACGGGCGCGGGCGGGTTGTCGATCTTGAGCTTGCCGGGGTCTTCTTCGCCGGTCAGGGTATCGACCAGCGCGTCATGCACGATCTTGACGACCTGCTGGCCGGGCGTGACCGAACGCGTCACCGCCTGGCCGGTGGCCTGATCCTGCACTTTCTTGACGAACTCGCGCGCGACCGGCAACGACACATCGGCCTCGAGCAGGGCGACACGCACCTCGCGCAGGGCGGTTTTGACGTCGTCTTCGGACAGCGCACCCTGCTTGGTCAGGCGGTCGAATACACCGGACAGGCGTTCGGACAGATTTTCAAACATGCTGTCGGCTCCTTTTCGGCCGTTGTTCCGTTCCCTGCCCAGATGGGGGCGCGCGCGTCATTTCCAAACCCCTGGACCGCGAAACGAGAAGCGCCCCCGTGGGCGCAACGCGCTGACGGGGGGCGATCCTTGCCTTTTGGCCAAGGACCGGAAGAACACAGGCCTTCCGGGATGTTGCCCGCGTTTAGGCCGCGCGCCGCGCCGAGTCAACCCATGCCGTCCCCCTACAGGCCTTGCGGTGGCGCCATCGGCCTTGCGGACCGGGCGGGCCTGCGACATCATGCGGGCGGTATCGTTTTCGGCCATTTGATCGGTGCATCTTTCCAGAAGGGAGCAAAGGGTCTGGCCTGTCCCTCCCGTTGCGTGCCGGCATTCCGGGCTGCCGGCATAAACCGGCTGAACGCCAATTGGGGTGATACGCAGATGACCGACGGGCAACCACACGCGGCAGGCCGCCCTGCGAAGGCAACGCTTGACGAACTGGAAGAGCTCCTTGGCCCCGACATTCTTCGGATGCAGTTCGAGAAGCTGTCCGGGCAACTCAGCGACTTTCTCAGGGACGCGCGGACGCTGGAGCCTGCGGAACTGGAGAAGGAATCCCACAATGTCGCCGGTGCCGCCGACGTGCTGGGCCTGACCGCCATCGGCATGCAGCTGCGCGATTGCCAGTCCGCCGCCAAGGGCGGCGATTTGGCCCGCGCCCACGCGGCGCTTGACGCCCTCGTGCCCATGCAAAAAGCGTTCGAGGATTTCGTGGCGGGATACTGAGCGTGCGCTCTGGCAATTCGCCGCCGCGCCAAGCATAGTCGCCCTGCGTCGGCTATCGGAGGGTCGCATGGACAACTGGGACGAAATTCGCACCGCCTATCAGGTGGCGCGGCTCGGCACGGTCAGCGGGGCCGCGGACGTGCTTGGCGTGCACCATGCCACGGTGATCCGCCATATCGACGCGCTCGAAGGGCGGTTGGGAATCAAGCTGTTCCAACGTCACGCGCGCGGATACACCCCTACCGAAGCCGGCGAAGACCTGTTGCGCGTGGCGCAGGCCACCGACGAACAGTTCCAGCAGCTTGCAGGCCGCATCAAGGGACGCGGCAACGACATGACGGGCGAGTTGGTGATTACCTCGCTTGCCGGGCTTGCGCCGCTTTTGTCGCCGGCTCTGACCGCGTTTCAGCAGGAACATCCAGACTTGATTCTGCGCTACCTGACCGGGGACCGCCTGTTCCGCCTGGAATACGGCGAGGCGCATGTCGCCATCCGCGCCGGCGCCGCGCCGGAAGAGCCCGACAATGTCGTGCAACCCTTCTTTCAGCAGGCCTATGGGCTTTATGCCGTCAAATCCTATGCCGACCGGATGGGCCTGCCCGATGGCCCCGACGATTTCGCGGGCCATGCCTTTGTCGGCCCGGATGATCCTTCGATGCGCGCCCCTTTCAACAAGTGGCTGCGCCAGACAGTCGACGAAGATTCGATCCGGTTCCGCAGCAGCGAATCCCGCGCGCTGGAGCTTGCCGTGCTGGAAGGCGCCGGAATCGGGTTCCTGCCGCTATGGGAGGCCGCAAGGCACGACGACCTTCTGGAGGTGATGCCGCCGCTTGACGATTGGGTGGTTCAGATGTGGCTGGTGACCCATGTCGACCTGCATCGCACGGTCAAGGTGCAGACCCTTCTGACGCATCTGAAGGAAAAGGCCCGCGCGTGGGGCGGCGAGGGTCTCCACGCATGAGCGAGGCCGCCCGCGGCCACCTGGCCATGCTGTTGTTCTCGGCGCTTGTCGCCGGCTCTTTTTCCCTGGGCGTTCTGGTGGCGAACGACATCGCGCCGACCGCGCTCAATGCGTTGCGCTTCGCGCTGGCCGCGGTGATCGTCGGCACGGCCGCGGTTGTCACCCATGGCATCCCGCGCAGCGCCTTTCGTGCACCGTGGCGCTACCTGGTGCTGGGTGGGATTTTCGCCGCGTATTTCGTGCTGATGTTCGAAGGTTTGAAAACCGCGCCCGCGGTGTCGGCCTCGGCCGTGTTCACGCTGACGCCGATCATCGCGGCGATCGCGGGCTGGTTCCTTTTGCGCCAGGTCACGACCCCGCGCATGGCGCTGGCGCTTGTGATCGGCGCCGCCGGGGCGCTGTGGGTCATCTTTCGTGCGGACATGGATCTGCTCATGCAATTCCATGTCGGCCGGGGCGAAATGATCTATTTCGCGGGCTGCGTGGCGCACGCGGTCTATACCCCGCTGGTGCGTCTTCTGAACCGTGGCGAACCCGCGGTCGTCTTTACCCTTGGCATGCTGCTGGCCGGCGGTCTGCTGGTCGGGGTGGTCGGGTGGCAGGACATACGCGCAACCGACTGGATGGCGCTGCCGCCGCTGGTCTGGGTGGCGCTGGCCTACCTGGCGGTGTTCGCGTCATCCGCTACTTTCGTGCTGCTGCAATACGCGACGCTGCGCCTGCCCTCGGCCAAGGTGATGGCCTATACCTATCTGACGCCCACATGGGTGGTGGTGTGGGAATTCATGCTGGGCCACGGCACCCCGCCCACCATCCTGCTGGGCGGCGTTGGGTTGAGTGTGATCGCGCTGCTGCTGCTGCTGCTCAGGGATGACGGCTAACCGGCGTCCGGCCCGAATTCGCGCTCCAGGAACGCCTCGAACGCATCGAGGTTGATTGCCTCGAACTGCCCGAAGGACTGCATCCAGATCGACGCTTCGCGCAGGGCATCGGGCTCCAGCTTGCACCATTTCACCCGCCCGCGTTTTTCCTGCGTGATCAGCCCGGCATTGGCCAGGATCGTCAGGTGCTTGGAAATCGCGGCCAGGCTCATCTCGAACGGGTCGGCCACGTCGGTGACAGCCATGTCATCCTCGAGCAGCATCGACAGGATCGCGCGCCGCGTCGGGTCGGCCAGGGCGGCGAATACGGTGTCGAGATCCTGTTTCATCAGCTTTGCTATCGCGTGGGTCCGGGCAATCGTCAACCGTTTGGTTGAATATGGGTTTTGGACGCTGTTGGCGCAAACGGCCGTGCAGCCTGATCTTACCCGTGATCTGATCGCGAAATAAAATGAAATAAATACAATCACTTATATGCGCCGCACAGAGGCGCGGCAGGCGCTTGACTCATTGCGTGCCGCACCGTAGCAAAGCGCCAAGCTTTCCATAGGGGGTTTCACCTTTGGACGATCCCGAAAAGCAAAGGCAGCTGGCCGAGCTTGAGGCGAAGATCGAGGCGGCGAAAGCCGCCCGCCAGCCGAAACCGCATATGGAAGAGCATTATTCCCAGGCGCAGCTTGCCTGGCGGATGGTGATCGAACTTGTGGCCGGTCTGGGGATCGGTTTTGGCATCGGATACGGGCTGGACAGCCTGCTTGGCACACTGCCGATATTCATGGTGCTGTTTACATTTCTGGGGCTTGCCGCCGGGGTTCAGACGATGATCCGGTCGGCGCGCGAAATCCAGGCGGACGAAATCGAGGCCCGCAAGGCCGAGGACGAGAAAGAGGATTGAACATGGCGACCGAAGCGCATGGTTCCGAAGAGGGCGGTCTGGTTTTCCACCCGATGGATCAGTTCATCGTCAAGCCGCTGTTTGGCGACGGTCCTGTCAGCTTTTTCACCATCACCAATGTGACGCTCTGGATGGCTGTCGCTATCGTGGCCGTGGTCGTTCTGATGGTGCTTGGCACGTCGCGCCGCGCGGTCATCCCCTCGCGCACCCAGTCAGTTGCGGAACTCGCCTACGGGTTCATCTACAAGATGGTGGAAGACGTGGCCGGCAAGGATGCCGTGGGCTTCTTCCCCTATATCATGACGCTGTTCATGTTCATCGTGTTCGCCAACTTCCTTGGCCTGATCCCGATGAGCTTTACCACGACGTCGCATTTTGCTGTCACCGTGGTGCTGGCGCTGCTGGTCTTCGTGACCGTGACCATCGTCGGTTTCGTCAAGAACGGCGCCAAGTTCCTGGGCCTGTTCTGGGTCAGTTCGGCGCCGCTGGCGCTGCGCCCGATCCTGGCAGTCATCGAACTGATCTCGTACTTCGTGCGCCCGGTCAGCCACTCCATTCGTCTTGCCGGCAATGTCATGGCGGGCCACGCGGTGATCAAGGTGTTCGCGGGCTTTGCCGCCATCGCCGTGGTCAGCCCCGTGTCGGTCGTCGCCATCACCGCGATGTACGGGCTCGAGGTTCTGGTGGCCTTCATCCAGGCCTACGTCTTTACCATCCTGACATGCGTGTATCTGAAAGACGCACTGCATCCGTCGCACTAATACCCCGGTGCGCCCGAGCGGCGCACCGCTGAACAACCCTGAATACCAACTTCCAAATCGTAAGGAGACATACCCATGGAAGGTCAACTGGCACATATCGGCGCAGGCCTGGCAGCAATCGGTTCGGGCGCAGCCGCAATCGGTGTGGGCAACGTGGCGGGCAACTTTCTTGCCGGCGCACTGCGCAACCCTTCGGCAGCCGCGTCGCAGACCGCGACCCTCTTCATCGGCATCGCCTTCGCAGAAGCCCTGGGCATCTTCTCGTTCCTGGTCGCTCTGCTGCTGATGTTCGCCGTCTAAGCCTTACGGAACCTGATCCTTACGGCCGGGCAGTCACCGACAAGAACGCGTGACTGCCCGGTGTAAACGGAAAGTTCCCCAAGGAGGACGATATGGCGACCGAAACGCAAGCCGCTGACGCAGCACACGGGGCATCCGCACCCGGCATGCCGCAGCTCGATTTCTCGAACTGGGGCCACCAGATTTTCTGGCTTCTGGTCACGCTGGTCGTGATCTATTTCGTCCTGTCGCGCATCGCGCTGCCGCGCATCGCGGCCGTTCTGGCCGAGCGTCAGGGGACCATTACCAACGACATCGCCGCGGCCGAAGATCTCAAGGCCAAGGCAGTCGAGGCCGAAGAGGCCTATAACAAGGCTCTCGCAGATGCCCGTGCCGAGGCACAGCGCATCATCGCCGAGGCCAAGGCAGAGATTCAGGCCGATCTCGACGCCGCAACCGCCAAGGCGGATGCAGAGATCGCCGCAAAGACCGCCGAAAGCGAAAAGCGTATCTCCGAGATTCGCGCCGGCGCCATGCAAAGCGTCGAAGAGGTGGCACGCGATACCGCCGCCGAAATCGTCGCAGCAATGGGTGGCAAGGCCGACGCCAAGACCGTGGCCGCTGCTGTCGCAGAACGGATGAAAGGGTAAGACCATGCGCAAGATTGCCATTCTCGCTGCCCTGATCCCCGCAAGCCCGGCATTCGCCGCAAGCGGGCCGTTCTTCTCGCTCGGGAATACCGACTTCGTCGTGACGCTCGGCTTCCTGCTGTTCATCGCGGTGCTGTTCTATTTCAAGGTGCCGTCGCTTCTGGGCGGCATGCTGGATAAGCGGGCCGACGGCATCAAGTCCGAGCTGGACGAGGCGCGCGCCCTGCGCGAAGAGGCCCAGACCATCCTGGCTTCGTATGAGCGCAAGCAAAAAGAAGTCCAGGAACAGGCCGAGCGTATCATCGCCCATGCCAAGCAAGAGGCCGAACTGGCCGCCGATCAGGCCAAGGCCGATCTGCAGAAGTCGATCGAACGCCGCCTGAACGCGGCCGAGGAACAGATCGCTTCGGCAGAAGCCAACGCCGTCAAGGAAGTGCGCAACACCGCCGTCAAGGTCGCCGTCAGCGCAGCCAAGGGCGTGATCGCAAAGCAGATGACCGCCACCGACGGCAACAAGCTGATTGATGCCGCCATTTCGGAAGTCGGTGAGAAACTGCACTGACACCCGCCGGCATCAACCGGACATGACAAAGCCCGCGTCTGGCAACAGCGCGGGCTTTTTCTTTTGCGGCAGCTTCGGCGGGCCTTAGCGGGCCTGTTCGTGCTGCAGCCGCAGACGCGCGATCTTTTCGTTCTTGTCGGCCCTGTGCTGATCCTGCAGGGCCCGTTCGACATAGGACAGGTGCGCTTCGACCGCTTCGCGCGCGGCGACCGGGTCGCGCGCCTGAAGCGCGGTGTTGATGGCGCGGTGCTGATCCAGCAGCATGTCGCGCGTGGTGCGTTGCTTGAACATGGTCTGGCGGTTATAGAACACGCCCCGCTGCAAAAGCTGGTACATCGACCGCATCATGTGCAGCATGATCACGTTGTTGCTGGCCTCGATGATGGCCAGGTGGAAATCGGCATCCAGACGCGCCTCGTCGGTCGGGTCGCGTTTCTGGTGTGCGGCCTCCATCTTGTCGAAAATCGTCTGCAAAACCTTTAGGTCGGTATCCGACGCGTAGCGCGCGGCGCGCGCCGCCGCCAACCCTTCCATGTCCCGGCGGAACGAAACATAGTCGAAAACCGCCTCGTCATGATCCGCGAACAAGGAAACCAGCGCGTCCGAAAACGCGCTGCCCAGAACATCGGCAACATAGATGCCCGCGCCGGGGCGTGCGCTCAGCAGTCCCTTGTCCTGCAACTCTGCGATCGCCTCGCGCAGCGAGGGGCGCGACACGCCCAGCCGCTCGGACAGTTCGCGTTCCGAAGGCAGACGTTCGCCTGGCCGCAAAATGCCCCGCAGGATCAGTTTTTCGATCTGGCGGGTCACCGCGGTGGACAGCTTTTCGGGCTGGACGGGTTCAAAGGGCATACTGATCTCGCGACAAGGAATTGGTCAGATGATATGACCGCACCTGCGGTCGGGCAAGCCTTAGCCGGAAAACAGCATGGCCACGATCCACGGAGCGAGGATCGCGGTCAGCAACGCGTTCAGCCCCATGCCGATCCCGGCGAACGCGCCTGCGGTTTCGTTGACCTGAAACGCCCGCGCCGTGCCGATGCCATGCGCCGCCACGCCCACGGCGAACCCGCGCGCGCGCCAGTCCCGGATGCGCATCAGGTTCATCAGGGGCGTCACCAGCACCGCGCCGATGATGCCGGTCAGGATCACCAGCGCCGCCGTCAGCGTCGGCAGGCCGCCCAGTTGCTCGGAAATGCCGATGGCCACGGGCGCGGTCGTCGATTTGGGCGCCAGCGACAACAGGGCCGGGCCCTCGACCCCAAGCGCCTGCGCGATCCACAGCGCCGACAGGATCGCCACGACCGACCCTGCGACAAGCGCCCCCAGCATCGGTATCAGGGTCGCCTTAACATGCGACAGGTTCGACCAGAGCGGCAGCGCCAGCGCAACAGTTGCCGGGCCCAGCATGAAGTGTACGAACTGTGCGCCCTCGAAATACGTGGTGTAGGGCGTGCCTGTGGACCACAGCACCAGCGAAAGCAGGATCATCGCGACCAGCACCGGGTTAACGACCGGGTTCCGCCCGGATTTACGGAACGCGGCATCCCCCGCGACATAGGCGATCAGCGTGGCGGTCAGCCAAAGCAGCGGCTCTCGGCTGAGATAGGACCAGATGGCGGGAAGATCAGTCATGGCCGGCCTCGGAACCCGTCAGACGCGCCAACCCCACGAACACGAGCGCCCCCGCAATCAGCGCCAGCACGGTCGAGCCGACCAGCGCAGCCAGCAACGCCGGCGCCGCCGATCCCAGCGTCGATATATGGGCGACCACCCCGACACCTGCGGGCACGAACAAAAGCGACAGGTGCGACAAAAGCCCCTGTGCCGTTGGCAGCAGGCGCTTGCCAAAGGACGGCACCGCGATGCAGGCCAGCAAGAGCAGCGCAAGCCCCAGCACCGGTCCGGGCAAGGGCAGGCCCGCGCCGCGTGTGATGACCTCTCCGGCCAACTGGAAGGAAAGAAACACGGCTAGGTTTGCGATCATCTGGTGCCTCATGTCTTGGTGCCGTCACTCTAGACGCTCAGCCCGGGCTGTCCACGGGGATGAAAAGACGCGCACGCACCAATCATTGCGAATGTTAACTGGCCATTAACCAGTTGCCCTTCAGATCGCCCCATGCGCTATGTCTTATTGCCTTTCCTTCTCGTTGCCGCCTGCAACACCGCCAGCCCCGGATTTCGCGGCGTCGCGCCCGTCCGGGTGACTGTCGCGCCATCGGTTTTCGATGTCCGGGTCAAGGACGGCCAGGCCGAGGCGATCAGGATCAATGCGGAATATGCGCCGCGCATGGGGCCAATTGCGCCGCGCGCGGCCATCGCCATCGAACAGGTCAGCGGGTGCAAGGTCCGCAGGTTGGGCGGCGATCAGGCGATGATACGGGCGTCGCTGAACTGCGGGGGCAGGAACACGGCGCCGCCCCCTGTCCCGCCGTCCTACAGTTGCGCGGTGCTGACACGGCCGGCCAGTGGCGGCGCGGGCGCAAGCATTCGCGAAATCATCTGCGATCCGGTCTAGCCCAGGAATTTTTCCATAAAGACGCTGCTGCTGTTTGCCTCGTAATCGCCGAAAGGCCCGCAGGTGGTGAACCCGGCCGCACGGTAAAGCTTGACCGCAGCCAGCAGCCTGTCCCCGGTTTCCAGCCGCAGCCAATCCAGCCCACGTTCGCGCGCCACGCCTTCGACATGCGCCAGCAGGGTCTGTGCCAACCCCTGTCCGCGCGCATCGGGATCGACGAATAGCGCCTTCACTTCGCCATAGCCGTCCATTTCGGCCATTGCGATCGTGCCGGTCACCGCGTCCGTTTCATCGCGCGCGACGAAGAAGTGGATGCCGTCCGCAGCCAGCTCTTCCGGCGCGAGGTAGTGGTTCTCTTCCGCGTCGAACAGCTCTTCCATCAGCGCGGCACTCGCCGCAAGCAATGCGCGCGGCGCAGGGGCGGTCGGGTCGGTGGCTTCGATTCTGGGCATGGGATCTCTGGCGGTTGTTGCCGGCGAACGGTGCCGCACGCCCGCGCCGGGGTCAAGGCGGCGCGACGCGCAATGATCCACAAGTCCCCGCAATATCTTGTGGAAAACTCTGCCCTCAACCCCAGATCGTGGGTCTTTTCGTTGACTCATCGCATATATGGGCCGCAAAATCGCTGAACCTATGGAATCAGGGGCGCAGGCTTTGCGATTTACCAAGCTACGACTGACCGGCTTCAAAAGCTTTGTCGATCCCACGGATCTGCTGATCCGTGACGGGCTGACCGGTGTCGTCGGTCCCAATGGCTGTGGCAAGTCCAACCTGCTCGAGGCGCTGCGCTGGGTGATGGGCGAAAACCGCCCCACCGCAATGCGCGGCGGCGGCATGGAAGACGTGATCTTTGCCGGTGCCGCCACGCGGCCCGCCCGCAACTTTGCCGAGGTCAGCCTGATCCTCGACAATACCGACCGCCTCGCCCCGCCGGGGTTCAACGACGAGGACCAGCTTGAAATCGTCCGCCGCATCACGCGCGACGTCGGCAGCGCCTACAAGGTCAATTCCAAGGACGTGCGCGCGCGTGACGTGCAGATGCTGTTCGCCGACGCATCGACCGGCGCGCATTCGCCTGCGCTGGTCCGGCAGGGCCAGATCAGCGAGCTGATCAACGCCAAGCCAAAGGCCCGCCGCCGCATATTGGAAGAAGCCGCCGGTATTTCCGGCCTTTACCAGCGGCGGCACGAGGCCGAGCTGAAACTGAAAGGCGCCGAACAGAACCTGGCCCGCGTCGATGACGTGATCGAACAGCTTGCCAACCAGTTGGGCCAGTTGGAGCGCCAGGCCCGGCAGGCCGCCCGCTATCGCAGCATCGGCGAAGAACTGCGTCACGCCGAGGGTCTGCTGCTCTATCGCCGCTGGAAAGAAGCCGACGAGGCCCGGCTTGCCGCCGAGGCGCAGCTGCGCGAACGGGTGACCGCCGCCTCGCAGGCCGAATCCACCGCCCGTCAGGCTGCCAAGGCGCGCGAGGCCGCCGAGGACGCTTTGCCCCCCAAACGCGAGGAAGAGGCCGTTGCCGCCGCGATCCTCCAGCGCCTTCAGGTGCAGCGCGACACGCTGGCCGACCAGGAAGAACGTGCGCTGCAGACCATCGAGACGCTGCAGAACCGCATTGCCCAACTGGCCCGCGACATCGAACGCGAAACCGGCCTGAACCGCGATGCCGGCGAAACCATCGAACGGCTCGAATGGGAGCAGGCCGAGCTTGCCAAGGCCGGCGAGGGCCACTCAGACAAGCTCGAAGCTGCGGCCGAGGCCGCCCGCGAAGCCGCGAGCGTTCTGCAGGATCGCGAAACCGATCTGGCCGAACGGACCGAGGACGTCGCCCGCCTTGCCGCGCGGCACCAATCCGCGAACCGGTATCTCGAAGACACCCGCAAGATGCTGGCCCGGTCCGAGGCCGAGGCGGAAAAGGCGCGCGAGGCCGTGCGCCAATCCCGCGCCGCGCTGGAAGGGGCCGAGGCCGATTTCGCCGCCGCCCAAAAGGCCGAGGCCGAAGCGACCCAAACCGCGGCCAACGCGGACGAGGCGCTGAAGCTGGCGGAAACCGCACGCGCCGAGGCCCAGGAACGCGAGGCCGACGTGCGCGCCGAGCTGTCCGAGGCCGAGGGCGAATTGAACGCCTTGCGCGCCGAGGTGACCGCCCTGGCCAAGCTGCTCGAGCGTGACACCGCCGAGGGCGGGCAGATCATGGATCGCCTGCAGGTCGAACAGGGGTTCGAAAAGGCACTCGGTGCGGCGCTGGCCGACGATCTGCGCGCCCCCGAGGTCGATGCCGATGGCCCGTCGGGCTGGACCGTCCTGCCGGGCTACGACGCCGAACAGGCCCTGCCGGAAGGTGTCACCGCCCTGTCGCGCCATGTGTCGGTGCCCGACGTTCTGCAACGGCGCATGTCGCAGATCGGGCTGGTCGGCTCGGATGACGGGCCCCGCCTGCAACGGCACCTCAAGCCCGGTCAGCGCCTTGTCTCGCTCGAAGGCGACCTGTGGCGCTGGGACGGCTACCGCGCCTGGGCCGAGGATGCACCCAGCGCCGCGGCCCTGCGCCTGCAGCAACTGAACCGGCTGGAAGAGCTCAAGCAGCAGATGGAGCGCGCCACGTCGCGCGCGGACGCCGCCCGGCAGGCACACGAGGCGCTGGCCAGGCGGCTGTCCGACCTGACCGCCGCCGATCAATCCGCCCGCCAGGCCCGCCGCGACGCCGACCGGCTGGTGAACGAATCCAACCGCGCGCTCAGCCGGGCCGAGGCCGACCGCAACCTTGCCCAGTCGCGGCTTGAATCGCTGGGCCTTGCCGTCACCCGCCACGAAGAAGAGGCCATCGAGGCCAAGCGCCAGCTTGCCGACGCCGAAAAGGCGGTGGCCGATCTCGAAGATCTCGATGCCGCCCGCGCCGCCGTCGAAGACATCAAGATGACGGTCGAGGCCGCGCGCATGACCATGCTGACCAAACGGTCGTCGCATGACGAATTGCGCCGCGAAGGCGAGGCCCGCACCCGCCGCAGCCAGGAAGTGACCAAGGAAATCAGCGGCTGGAAGCATCGCCTGCAAACCGCCGAAACCCGCAGCGCCGAACTGGCGCAGCGCAAGCGCGAGTCCGAGGCCGAACTGAAAGAGGCCAGCGCCGCCCCCGAGGAAATCGCCGCCAAGCGCGACGAGCTGGGCCAGGCCATCGCCCAGGCCGAGGCCCGCCGCGCCGCTGCCGCTGATGCGCTTTCGCAGGCCGAAGGCGCGCTGCGCGCCGCGACCGAGGCCGAACGCGAGGCAGAGCGCACCGCCGGCGAGGCCCGCGAAGCGCGCGCCCGGTCCGAGGCACGCGTGGATGCTGCGCGCGAAACCGTGGAATACGCGGTGGGCCGTATCGAGGAAGACATGGAAACCACGCCGGCGAAATTGCTGGAAAAGCTCGACACCGATCCCGACAGGATGCCCGCCGCCGAAGCGATCGAAGCCGACGTGAACCGCCTGAAACGCCAGCGCGACGCGCTGGGCGCGGTCAACCTGCGCGCCGAAGAGGACAAGCGCGAGGTCGAACAGGAACACGACACGCTCCTGTCCGAGAAAAGCGATCTCGAAGAGGCGATCAAGACCCTGCGCTCGGGGATTGCCAGCCTCAACCGCGAAGGCCGCGAACGCCTGCTGACGGCCTTCGAGCAGGTGAACAGCAATTTCAGCCTGCTGTTCCGGCACCTCTTTGGCGGCGGCGAGGCGAACCTTGTGCTGGTCGAATCCGATGACCCGCTCGAAGCAGGGCTGGAAATCATGTGCCAGCCACCGGGCAAGAAACTGTCGACGCTCAGCCTGCTGTCGGGCGGCGAACAGACCCTGACCGCGCTTGCGCTGATCTTTGCGGTGTTCCTGGCCAACCCCGCCCCGATCTGCGTGCTGGACGAGGTCGACGCCCCGCTCGACGATGCCAACGTCACGCGGTTCTGCGACCTGCTGGATGAAATGTGCCGCCGCACCGAAACCCGGTTCCTGATCATCACCCACCATGCGGTGACGATGGCCCGGATGGACCGGCTGTTCGGCGTCACCATGCAGGAACAGGGCGTCAGTCAGCTGGTGTCGGTCGATCTGAAAAAGGCCGAACAGATGGTGGCGTAATGCGAAATCAGTCTACGCGGCGCAGCCGGTCGCCAACGCGCACCACGCCATCCTGAACGATCCGGCACAGCAAGCCACGCAGGCGCAGCGGGCGGTTGTCGGATGTCACCAGCCAGTCCTTGGCCGCCGCGCCATAACGGGCTTTCCATTTCACGCAGCCGTCGTTGAAGGCGTCCGAAACCTCCAGCACCGCCGTGCCCGCCCGCAGACGCGTGCCCACCGGCAGGCTGTCATACGAGGTTTCGATATCCGCGACGATCGGATCGCCCGGATGCACCGTGCCCGCGCGATCCAGCCACACCGCGTCCATCACGCGTTTCGGCAGGATCGACACCTGGATGCGCGGATCGGGGCTGCCATCGGGCAGCCGCATCCAGGGCGCGTTCAGCCAGCGTTCGCCGGGGATGCCGTGATCCACTGTCAGTGTCAGGCTTTCGACCATCTCGCGCTGGTTATAACCGGGGCGAAAGCACAGCATCGAAATCGGCGCGTCATCGCGCGGCGCCGCCCGGATATGCGCCAGCGCTTGGGTCAGCTCTTGTTCGGTGGCGTGGGTCATAGCCGGTTCAGCAGCGTTGTGGTGGGCCAGGCATCGGCGGGCAGGCCCAGCCGTTCCTGTTCGGCTTGCACGGCCGCGCGCGTCCCGGCCCCAAGGATACCGTCGATCGCGCCCACGTCATGGCCCCGCGCCGCCAGCTTGCGCTGCAGCGCCTTCATCTGGTCGCCCGAAAGCCCCGGATCGGGATTGCCCGGATCGAACACCGGGGCGCCCGACAGGCGGGTGGCGAAATAAGCGGCGGTCAGAACGTAGGTGAAGGATTGGTTCCATTCGAAATACACGTTGAAATTGGGATAGGCGATAAAGGCCGGCCCTTTGTGCCCTTGCGGCAGGATCAGGTTAGCGGGCAGATCGGCCTGCCACGCCCCCGAACGCGGGCGAACGCCCATGGCTTGCCACTGGGCCGGACGCAACTGCGTGCGCAGCCCGGATTTCGACCAGTCCATCTCGGCGGGCACCTGCACCTCTTGCAGCCAGGGCTCGCCCGCGCGCCAGCCGAGATGCTGCAGCATCTTGCCCCCCGACATCAGCGCATCCGGCGCCGAGGTTTTCAACAGGACATGCCCGTCGCCATCGCCATCGACGCCGTTTTCGATGATGTCGCGGGGCAGCATCTGCACCATGCCGATTTCACCCGCCCATGCGCCGGTGGTAGTCGCCGGGTCGAAATCGCCCATTTCATAAAGCTGGATCGCCGCCAGCAATTGCGGGCGGAACAACTCGGGCCGGCGGCAATCATGGGCCAGCGTCGCCAGCGCGTTGGCGGTGTTGTAGTCGCCCTGGAACGCGCCATAGTCCGTCTCGAAGGCCCAGAATGCCAGCAGCACACCGCGCGGCACGCCGTATTGCGCCTCGATCCTGTCGAACACGCCGTCCCATTCGCGCGACAGGCTTTGCCCGCGCTGCATGCGGTTGGCCGAAATCAGCCGCCGCGCGAAGCTGGTGAAATCCAACTGGAACACGCCCTGGCGGCGATCGGCGGCCAGAACCTTTTGGTCCTGCCGCAATCCCCGGACAAAACGCTGCGCGACCTGTGGCTCCCTTCCCTGGGCAACGGCGTCTTTTGCGACCCCTTCCAGAAAGGTCGACCATTTGCCGCCGCATGCCGCCTGCTGGGCATTGGCGGGAAAGACGGACGCCAGGAAAAACGTGGCGACGATCAGGGGCAATCTCATATGTGACAAATCCTTCGGGTCCAATTTCGCAGCAAATCGTATCAGCAGAACGTCCGCAGGCAAATCACGTGAGCGCCAGCAAAGCGCCCAACCCAAGGGCCACGGACCATGCCATCCACAAAACCCGGATCGCGGCGTCGATGTCGCTTGCCATCAGCGGACGGCGGCCGGCTGCATTCACCCAGGGAAAATCGCGCGGTTTTCCGTCATAAGCGCGCGGTCCGGCAAGCGCGATGCCAATCGCGCGCGCCATCGCGGCCTCGGGCCAGCCGGCATTGGGCGAACGGTGCAGCCGCGCATCGGCGCGTATCGCGCGCAGCTGCGAAAGCAGGCCACAGGGCGCCGCGATCAGCAAGGCGGTCAGGCGGGCGGGGACAAGGTTCAGCAGATCGTCCAGCCGTGCAGCGGCCCAGCCGAATTCCTCGTGCCGCGGCGTGCGGTAGCCCACCATGCTGTCGGCGGTGTTGGCGATCTTGTAGATCAGCAGGCCGGGCAATCCGGCCACCGCGAACCAGAAGGCGGGTGCGATCACACCGTCCGACATGTTTTCCGCCGCGCTTTCGATGGCGGCGCGCGCGACGGCGCTTTCGTCCATGCCCTGCGTGTCGCGGCTGACGATCATCGCGACGGCCTGCCGCCCTTCGGGCAGGCCCTGGCGCAGGCCGGCAGCCACCGCCGCGACGTGATCCACCAGCGATCTCTGCGCCAGCAGGATCGCGGCGACAATGATTTCCACCACCGGTCCAAAGGCCGACAGGACACCGCCCAGCATACCTGTCGCCAGCACGAGGCCCGCCATCGTCACCGTGCCTTTGAGCCGCCGGGCCGTTCCTGTGTTGAACCGCCGATCTGCCCAGCCTACCGCGCGGCCCATAAGAACAGCCGGGTGCGGCAGGCGCGACCACAGCCAGCGCGGCTCTCCCAGAAGCGCGTCGAGGATCATGGCAAGAACCAGCGTCATGGCGCGTCCCGCAGCGCGGATTCGAGTTGGCCCCAGCGGTCAGGATGCGGCAGGCCCAGCCGTAATCGTGTTTTCGAATAGGGAAAAACGCGGCTCCAGACATGGGCGCGGGCAAGGTGATCCTGCCATCGCGCAGCATCCCCGACATCGTAGAGGCGGAACAGCGACGTTCCCCCCGCAAGCCGCGCCCCTGCGCGCAGCATCAGCGCATCGAGCCGCGCCGCGTCCTCGTTCAGCCGGTCGCGCGTGTTGCGGGCCCATGCGGCGTCTGACAGCGCTGCAGCGCCGATCGACAGGGCAGGCCCCGAAACGGGCCAGGGCCCCAACCAATCGGCCAGTCGCGCGATGGTGTCCGGCGCGGCGATGGCAAAGCCCAGACGCACCCCGGCCAATCCCCAGAACTTGCCGAAACTCTTCAGCACCACCCGGCCAGGACGCTCGGCCAGCGCCACAAGCGACTTGTCGGGTGACACGTCGGCAAAGCTTTCGTCGATGACGACCAGCGGCGCATTCAGCGCCTCGGGGTCATGCCATGCGCCGGTCGGGTTGTTGGGGTGCACCACGACCTGAGCATCCGACCGTTCGCCAGTGTCTGTCACTGACCAGCCATGCCCGCGAAATGCGGCGGCGTGTTCGTTATAGGTGGGATGCGGGATGTGCACGCGGCCCGGAGGGGCCAGCCGGGGCATCTGCGCGATCAGCGCCGACGCACCGGGCGCCGCAAGGATGCCTGTCCCCGCGGGGACACGCCAGAGTTGTCTGGCCGCTTCTGTCAGCCGGTGTTGCGCGGCTGCGTCCGGCAGAGCGGTCCAGGCGTCGGCGGGCAGGTCGGGCAGCGGATAGGGGACGGGGTTGATACCGGTCGAGAGGTCCAGCCAGCCGGCGCGCGTCCCGCCATAGGCCGCGATGGCGGCATCTATGCCGCCACCGTGGTCGCGCTGTGTGTGGTCTGCGTCTGGCATGGCTGCGCCGCCTGAGGGTTGTTCGCCCCCATCAAGCGCAGCGGCGGCAGAAACTCAAGCCCCGCGTCGTTCATCCCCGGCCATGCGGCGCGTCATAGTCGATCTCGGGGCCGATCGGCACGATCCGGTGCGGGTTGATCGTGTCGTGACTGTAGTAATAGTGCCGCACGATGTGATCGAAATGCACCGTTTCGCGGATGCCCGGCCATTGGAACAATTCGCGGGTATAGCCCCAAAGGTTCGGATAATCGACGATACGGCGGCGGTTGCACTTGAAATGCCCGTGATAGACAGGGTCGAACCTGATCAGCGTGGTGAACAGGCGCCAGTCGGCCTCGGTCAGCCGGTCACCCATCAGGTAGCGGTTTTCCGACAGCCGGTCTTCAAGCCAGTCCAGGCTGTCGAAAAGAGCGGTCACCGCCTCGTCATAAGCGTCTTGCGTCGTCGCAAAGCCGGATTTGTAGACGCCGTTGTTGACCGTATCGTAAATCCGCGCGTTCACCGGTTCGATCGCGTCGCGCAGATCCTCTGGCCAGTAATCGTCGGTGTTGCCGGTCAGTTCATCGAAGGCGCTGTTGAACATGCGGATGATCTCGGCGGATTCGTTCGACACGATGGTTTCGCGTTCCTTGTCCCACAGAACGGGCACGGTGACGCGGCCGGAAATGCCCGGATCGGCCCGCAGATAGATGTCGCGCAGGAAGGGCAGGCCATACAGCGTGTCACCCGAGGCACCGTCGAAATCGGTGTCGAATGTCCAGCCGTCCGACAGCATGTCAGGGTGAACGGCGGATACGTCGATCAACCCTTCGAGCCCCTTCAGCTTGCGAAAGATCAGCGCGCGGTGCGCCCAAGGGCACGCATAGGAGACATACAGGTGATAGCGGCCGGCTTCGGCCTTGAAACCGGCCTCGCCCGATGGACCTGCGCTGCCATCCGGCGTGATCCAGTTGCGAAACTTGGCGGTCGATCGCACGAACTTGCCCCCTGTTTTCGAGGTGTCGTACCATGTGTCTTGCCATTCGCCGTTGACGAGCTGTCCCATCTCGGCCTCCTTTGTCTGCGATGTTCGGAAACTAGTTGCTGCATTGGTGCGCGGAAACCGGGATGGGCGCGCATGAACGCTGCATGAGCGCACAGTAGGTCGGATGTTCGATACCTTTGTCATGGTCGATTGGTCGGCGGCGGGCACGCCGAAAACCGGTGCCGACAGCATCTGGATCGCCGTCACGCGCGGCGGTGATGTCAGCGTGTCGAACCCGCGCACACGGATCGCCGCCGAGGCGGAACTGCGCGCCTTGTTTGCCGGCGAAACAGCGGCCGGACGGCGTGTCCTGGCGGGGTTCGACTTTGCCTTTGGGTATCCCGCGGGCCTGACGGCGCGGCTGGGCAGGCCCGGATGGCGCACGATCTGGGCAGACCTGGCCCGCCGGATCGAAGAGGGCGCGAAGAACGCCAACAACCGCTTTGACGTGGGCGCGGCCTTGAACAGGCATTTCGATGCGCCGGGGCCGTTCTGGGGCAACGGCCTGAAACGCGACATTCCCGGCCTGCCACGAAAGAAGCCGGAAGGCTGGGGCCGCGCGCTGCCGGTGAACTGGCGCCTGTGCGACGGGATGGCCCCGGCGGCGCAGGAAGTGTGGAAACTGGCCGGGGCGGGGTCTGTGGGCGGTCAGGCCCTGACCGGGATCGCGATGCTTGAACGGCTGAGGCATGCCACGGGCGCGGCGGTCTGGCCGTTCGAATGGCCCACGGTTTCGGCTGTTGTTCTTGCCGAGGTGTTTCCGTCGCTCTGGCCGCTGGCCCCGCATCCGGGCGAAGTGCGCGACGAAGCGCAGGTGCGCAGCGTGGCGCAGCGGCTGCAGCGCTGGCAGGAACGCGGCCGGTTGCAACGGGCGATGGATTTACCGCTATCACAACCCAGCGTCGTGCGTGACGAAGAGGGATGGATCCTAGGGTTGGGTGAAACCCTTTAAACACCCGGAAAAACGCAATGTTTCTTTGTCATTAACTTGACGCAAGCCTTTGGCAGGTCATGCTTTGAGGCAGAGTGTGGAGATTCTTATGACGACATTTTTACCAAAGGACGTTCAAGCCGGCCTTGATGCGGCGCGCCGTGCGACGGGCCGCAGGCGCAACCGCCTTGCGGTTGAGACCGATGGCCATCGCCACCCTGTTCTGCGCATGTGGGAGGACGGATTTGCCGTCGATATCGCCATGGTGCCCAAGCTGCGCGGGCTGGTCGACCTTTACGACGGGGCCGTTCACCTGAAACGCTGCCTGATCGTCGCCGCATCGGAAGAGGCGGGCGAGATGCAGTACGATTTCAAGCGGATGACCGAAGTCAGCACCGAGCAGCCGCTGGATTTCGAGCGGCGCGACGATGCACCGGTTGCGCTGCTCGCGCGGGACAGCGGTATCTGAAGCTGCGCACGGGTGAAACGAAAAGGCCCGTTGCCGGGCCTTTTCCGCCTTATTGCAGGTCGGCGAAAGCCTTTTGCAGGCGTTCGACTGCCTGTTCCACCAGCGGGCGCGGTGTCGCAAGGTTGAAGCGCAGGAAGTTGTCGCCGCCCGATCCGAATGTCGGCCCGTGATTGACGGCGATCCGCGCGTCTTTTTCGACGCGGCGCGTGAACTCGTCGCGCGACATGCCGGTGCCGGCGAAATCGACCCAGGCCAGGTAGGTCGCTTCGAGGTCCATGGACTTGAGCCCCGGAATGGCATTGACGCCATCATCGAACAGGCGGCGGTTGCCATCCAGATAGGCCATCAGGTCATCCACCCATGCCGCACCGGCAGGGGAATAGGCCGCTTCGGCCATGAACAGCCCGAACGAGTTTGGCGACAGCCCCAGCCCCATCATGCGCGCGGCGAACGTTTCGCGCAGCTTCTCATCCGGGATGATGACATTGCCGGAATGGCTGCCGGCGATGTTGAAGGTCTTGGTGGTGGCCGACATCATCAGCAGCCGGTCCTCGATCCCGTCGATCAGCGCCATCGGGGTGTGGCTGTGGCCGGGATAGACAAGGTCGTGATGAATCTCGTCGGACACCAGGATCAGGTCGTGCCGGCGGCAGAAATCGGCCACGCCTTCCAGTTCGGCCCGCGTCCAGACGCGCCCGCCCGGATTGTGCGGCGAGCACAGGATGAACATCTTCGCCGACCCGTCCATCTGCGCATCCCATGCGTCGAAATCCATCTCGTAGCGGCCATCGTTGTTCACGAGGTCGCATTCGATGACGCGGCGGTTGTTGGCTTTGATGACCTTGGCGAAGGCATGATAGACGGGCGTCGTCAGAACCACGCCATCGCCCGGCTGGGTGAAGGTGTCGACACACATCGCCGTGCCGTTGACCAGCCCGTGCGTGGTGAAGATCGCCGCCGGATCAACCGTCCAGCCGTGGCGTTCCTTCATCCACCAGCAGATCGCATCACGATAGGCCGCATCGTCGCCGTAGTACCCATAGATACCGTGATCACGCATCTTCTGCACGGCGTCCTGCACGCAGTCGGCGGTGCGGAAATCCATATCTGCGACCCACATCGGAATCCCGTCATCGGCCGGCACGCCATAGATCTTTTCCATCATGTCCCATTTCACAGAATGGGTGCCGTGGCGGTCGATGATGTCGTCAAAGCTCATCCCTGTCTCCTTGTTCGCGTTTCGGCAAAGACTAGCGGCAGCCGGGAAGAACGTGTAGCCCGGCGCTCCTGATGGGCGGATATTCTGATATTGGACTATTGAATGGAAGCATGTTCTATATGTAAATCAAATAACAGGAAAAAATACTATCGAAGTATAACTGGAAGGGACAAAATCCTTTCGAGAGCATGGATGGCCGGTTCTGGTGCGAACCAATGGCCCATTGCGCCTCCGGCGGTCATAACCTAAATCCGCTGCCATGAAACGGCCTATCCTCATCCATCCCGACCCGCGCCTGAAAAAGGTTTGCGCGCCGGTGCCCGATTTGTCGGACGACTTGCGCGTGCTGGCGGATGACATGCTGGAAACCATGTACGACGCGCCCGGCATCGGGCTGGCCGCGCCGCAGGTGGGGGTGCTGGACCGTCTGATCGTGCTCGATTGCGGCAAGGACGACGCCGAGGCGCCGCGCCCCCTGGTGATGTTCAACCCCGAGGTGATCGCCTCGTCCGACGATGTAAGCGTCTATGAAGAGGGCTGTTTGTCCATCCCCGAGCAATATGCCGAGGTCACCCGCCCCGCCGAGGTGACGGTGCGCTGGATCGACCGCAACGGACATGAGCAGCAAGAGGATTTCGGCGGACTCTGGGCGACTTGTGTGCAGCATGAGATCGACCACCTGAACGGCAAGCTTTTCATCGACTACCTGAAGCCGCTGAAGCGTCAGATGATCACGCGCAAGATGCAGAAGCTGAAGCGCGAGAAGGCCCGGGCGTGAGCGTTCTGCCCATCCTGCGCTGGCCCGACGCCCGGCTTTCGCAACGCTGCGATCCCGTAGGTGCGGATGAAAATCTGGAGCAGCTTGTCACCGACATGTTCGAAACCATGTACGCCGCGCCCGGCCGCGGGCTGGCCGCGCCGCAGGTCGGCGTGATGAAGCGGCTTTTCGTGATGGATTGCGGCTGGAAAGAAGGCAACATGACGCCGGTCGTCTGCATCAACCCTGAAATCGTGGACCAGTCCGATGTTCTGGTCACGGGCGACGAGGGTTGCCTGTCGATCCCCGGCATCCTTGCGCCTGTCACCCGTCCCGACCGCATCACGCTGCGCTGGACTGATCTGGGCGGTGCCACGCAGGAGCAGCGGCTAGAGGGGTTCGAGGCGCGCTGCGCCCAGCACGAGTTCGACCATCTTGAGGGATTGGTGACGTTCGACCGGCTGGATGCAGAAACCCATGCGGCGCTTGTCGCCGCGTACGGGCCGGACACATGACTGTGCGCCGGTGCATCCCCTGGCCCGACAAGCGGTTGCGCACCGCCGCCGACCCGGTGGACGAAATCACCGACGACATCCGTGCCACCTGGGACGACATGATCGACACGATGGAGGCGATGCCCGGCGTGGGGCTTGCCGCGCCTCAGATCGGCGTGATGCTGCGCCTGGCCGTGGTCGACGCCAGCACCGAACGCGGCAAGGCCGTGCGCATGGCCAACCCCGAAATCCTGCATGCCAGCGTGCAGTTGCGCGACCATGAAGAGGCCAGCCCCAACCTGCCCGGCATGTCCGCCAGGATCAGCCGCCCGCGCGCGGTCACGGTGAAATTCCTCAACGAGCAGGGACAATGGGACCGGCAGGATTTCGTGGGTCTTTGGGCCACGTCGGTGCAGCACCAGATCGACCACCTGAACGGCAGGATGTATTTCGACCGGCTGAGCAAGGTGAAACGCGACATGCTGTTGAGAAAGGCGAAGAAGGGGGCGCGCTGATGTGCGCCGCGCGCGGCCTGTGCCGTTGCGCAGGCGAGGGGCCAGCCCCTCGCGCTCCCCGGGATATTTGAAGAAAGAGAAAACACAGATGCGCCTTGTCTTCATGGGAACGCCTGACTTTTCCGTCCCGGTGCTGGAGGCGCTGGTTGGCGCCGGGCATGAGGTGGCCGAGGTCTATTGCCAGCCGCCGCGCCCGGCAGGACGTGGCAAGAAGGACCGCCCGACACCGGTGCACGCCCGCGCCCTGGAGCTGGGGCTGGAAGTGCGCCATCCCGTCAGCCTGAAAACCGCCGAGGCACAGGCCGATTTCGCGGCGTTGAACGCCGATGTGGCGGTGGTGGTGGCCTATGGGCTGATCCTGCCGCAACCCGTGCTGGACGCGCCGCGCCACGGCTGCCTGAACATCCATGCGTCCCTGCTGCCGCGCTGGCGGGGGGCCGCCCCGATCCACCGCGCGATCATGGCGGGCGATGCCGAGACCGGGATTTGCATCATGCAGATGGAGGCCGGACTGGATACGGGGCCAGTTCTGCTACGCGAGGCGACGCCGATCGGTGCGCAGGAAACGACGGGGCAGTTGCACGACCGGCTGAGCGCAATGGGCGCGCGTCTGATCGTCGAGGCGCTGGAAGGGCTGGGCACACTGACGCCGCAGCCGCAGCCGGACGAGGGCGTGACCTATGCCGCCAAGATCGACAAGGCCGAGGCGGCGATCGACTGGGCCCGCCCCGCCGCCGAGATCGACCGCCAGATCCGCGGTTTGTCGCCTTTTCCCGGGGCCTGGACGCTGATCGGGGGCGAGCGTGTGAAATGCCTTGCCAGCACACTGGCCGAGGGGCAGGGTAGCCCCGGAACGGCGTTGGACGATGCGCTGTGCGTGGCCTGCGGCGACGGTGCCGTGCGCATCACGCGCCTGCAGCGCGCCGGGCGGGCCGCGCAGGATGCCGCCGAGGCGTTGCGCGGCATGGACGTGCCGAAGGGCACGAAACTGGGAGAGTAGCGGCATGTTTCCGACGCTGATCGGTACGGTGGTGATCGCGGGGATCGTGGGCTATGCGGCCGAGAAGTCGGGCTTTACCCGCAACGGATATTTGCAATCCATCATAATCTGCGTGGGCGGTGCGTTCCTTTTCTACTTCATCCGCATCATGTTCGGATTGAAATTCGGCAGCGCGGGGTTCGATGCGATCCTGTCTTCGATCGGGGCATTGATCATCGTGCCGACCCATTGGCGCAGGTAAGGAGGGTGGCATGGGCGTTGTGATGCTGATCATCATCGGGGCGGCTGCGGGCTTTCTTGCCACGCGGCTGATGAAGATCGAGGCCGATATCGTCACCACCGTGGCGATCGGTATTGCCGGCGCGCTGATCGGTGGCCTGGTTCTGCGCATGCTGCTGACGGTAATGGGGGCTTTTGCCGGGCTGATCGGCGCGGTTCTGGGGGCGATGGTGCTGATCTGGCTCTGGCAGACCTACATCCAGAAGAAGTGATCAGCCGCCGGGCGTCAGTGCCACGGTCACCGGTTCACCTGTCCATCCATCGACCGAACAACGGGCGCGGACCGTCACCTCGCGCAAACCATCGGGAATCATGATGTTCGACAGCGACCGGGTGAAGGGCTGTTCGTCGACATGCGGATGGTGCAGCTTGCGCATACCCAACGACTTGCCCTCGGGTGTCAGGATTTCCCAGCCATCGGCGTAATGGTCCCATCCGGTATCGGGGTGGCTGAGCGTGACATCAAAGCGCCAGCCCATGCCGTTTGGTTCGGCCTCGACCCTTTCGATCACGGGACCGTCGGCAAGCGCGGGGTGGATCGCGGCGCCGAAGCCGGCGGCAACCAGGGTGAGGGACAGAAGGTGGTGTTTCATCTGCGTCAGCCTAGCAGGCGCTGCCGGGGTGTTCCCATCACATTGCCGTGTCGGTGCCTTGGACGTCGCGCATCAGAACCGCGCGGGACTGCGATGCAAACTCGCGCCGCCACAGAACGCCGACCGTAATGGCGGTCGCGATCACAAGCGGCACGGCCCCCAGCATCCATGCGGTTGCGCCGAGCGCGAAATAGACCGACCGCAGGCCACGGTTGAAGCCGCGCACGGCGGTGATGTTGATGTCGGCGGCCTGATCGGCGCGGGGCAGGGCAAGGGGGTCGTCCGGTTCGTTCGGCACCGACGCCATCAGAACAAGGCAGTATCCGAACAAACGGTGCGACCAGACGAATTTCAGAAAGGCGTTGGTCAGAAAGAACAGCGCAAGGAACATCTTGATTTCCCAAACGATGCGCGGGTCACGCCCAAGCGACAAATCCTGGGCAATGCCCTGCAGCTCTTCGGCATTGCCGATCAGGGCCAGCGCGCCGCCGATCGCGATCATCGTGGCCGAGGCAAAGAACGACGTTCCCTGCCGCAGCGTGCCAAGCGCCTGCGCATCGAATATACGGGGTTGCCTTGTGACCATCACCTGCATCCATTCGCGCCTGTAACGCGCCATGAGCCGGGATACCGACGGGCGCGATGCCGGGGGATTCTCGATCATCCAGCCGATGCCCGCCCAGGCGACCAGAATGAAGGCGACAGCAAGGTAGTCGAGTTGCGTGAACAGGGTGAAAAGCTGTTGCAGGTCGGTCATCTGCCGGGTTCGCTCCGATTGACTGGGTCGCCATTCCCTGCCGCTTTGCGTGGCCTGACGCAAGGTCGCACCCTCGTGACTTGTGCGAATCCTGAAATTGGTCTAAAAATTTTACCAATTACACGCTGGAGGACCGAACCATGGAAATGCCCGCCCCCAATCCGAAGGTGTTGAGCCTCAAGGCGCGGCTGGTCGAGCGGCTGCATCAGGTGTTGCCCGCCGATGCCGTCATCCATGAAGAGGCCGAAACGCGGGCTTATGAATGCGATGCGCTGACCGCCTACAAATGCCCGCCTCTCTGTGCCGTGCTGCCATCCAGTACGCAGGAGGTATCGGACGTGCTGCGCATCTGCCACGACATGGGCGTGCCGGTCGTGCCGCGCGGTGCGGGCACGTCGCTGGCCGGTGGGGCGCTGCCGACTGCCGACAGCGTAATCCTGGGTGTGGCGCGCATGAACGAGGTGCTGGAAACCGACTACGACAACCGCTTTGTCCGGGTGCAGACAGGCCGCACCAACCTGTCGGTCACCGGCGCGGTCGAGGCGGACGGTTTTTTCTACGCGCCCGACCCGTCCAGCCAGCTTGCCTGCGCCATCGCCGGCAATATCGCGATGAATTCGGGTGGGGCGCATTGCCTGAAATACGGGGTCACCACCAACAACCTGCTGGGCGTCACCATGGTGATGATGGACGGCACGGTGGTCGAAATCGGCGGCGCGCACATGGATGCGGGCGGCTATGACCTGCTCGGGCTGATCTGCGGCTCGGAGGGGCAGCTCGGCGTCGTGACCGAGGCAACGCTGCGCATACTGCCCAAACCCGAAGGCGCGCGCCCCGTTCTGATGGGATACGACAGCAACGAGGTTGCGGGCCAGGTGGTGAGCGACATCATCAAGGCGGGTGTCCTGCCCGTGGCGATCGAGTTCATGGACCGTCCCTGCATCCGCGCGACCGAGGCTTTCGCCAAGGCGGGTTATCCCGATTGCGAGGCTTTGCTGATCGTCGAGGTCGAAGGCTCGGACGCGGAAATCGACGAACAGCTGGGCCTGATCACGCAGATCGCGCGCAAGCACAATCCGGTTGAGCTGCGCGAAAGCACCAGCGCCGAGGAAAGCGCGCGCATCTGGCTGGGGCGCAAGTCGGCCTTTGGTGCGATGGGCCAGATCAACGATTACATGTGCCTTGACGGGACGATCCCGGTCAGCCAGTTGCCTTATGTGCTGCGCCGCATCGGTGAGATGTCCAGGGAATACGGGCTGGACGTGGGCAACGTGTTCCATGCGGGCGATGGCAACATGCATCCGCTGATCCTGTTCGACGCCAACAAGCCCGGCGATCTGGAGCTGTGCGAAGCCTTCGGCGCTGACATCCTGCGCTTGTGCGTCGAGGTGGGCGGCTGCCTGACGGGGGAACATGGCGTCGGCATCGAAAAGCGCGACCTGATGGTCGACCAGTTCGCCCCGGACGATCTGGACATCCAGATGGCGGTTAAGGACGTGTTCGACCCCAAATGGCTGCTGAACCCCGCCAAGGTGTTTCCGCTCGCCGCATCCGAGGCTCGCCGCGCGGCCTGACATCGCCCCGGGGGCGCTGCCCCCGGACCCCCGGAGTATTTTTGGCAAGATGAAGCAATGATGAAACCGAAAACAGAGGCCGAGCTGGCCGGGATGGTGGGCGCGGCCTCGGGGCCGTTGCATGTCTTCGGGGGTGGCACGCGGCCTGTCGGAAAGCCGGTGACGGGCGAGGCGCTCAGCCTGGCGGATTTGTCGGGCATCGTCGATTACGAACCCGGTGCGCTGACACTGGTCGCCAAGGCGGGCACGCCGGTGGCGGAAATCGAGGCCGCGCTGGCCGCCGAGGGGCAGCGGCTGGCGTTTGAGCCGATGGATCATCGCGCTCTTCTGGGCACCCAAGGCACGCCGACGATCGGCGGCGTGGTGGCGGCGAATGTCAGCGGTCCGCGCCGTGTGTCCGTCGGGGCGGCGCGCGATTCCCTGTTGGGGGTGCGGTTCGTGGACGGATCGGGCCGGGTGCTGAAGAACGGCGGCCGGGTGATGAAGAACGTCACCGGCTATGATCTGGTCAAGCTGCTGGCCGGAAGCCACGGCACTTTGGGCGTCCTGAGCGAGGTCAGTTTCAAGGTGCTGCCGACGCCCGAAGCGGTGCGCACGCTGGTGGTGCACGGGGTCACCGACGTGGCGGCGCTGGATGCGATGACGCGCGCCATCACCAGCCCTTTCGAAGTGTCGGGCGCGGCGCATCTGCCGGGCGACGATCCGCGCGTCCTGTTGCGGATCGAAGGCTTTGCCGGGTCGGTCGCGTACCGGGCGGGGCAGCTGACATCCCTTTTGGCCGACCTGGGCGAGATTTCCGAGATTGCCACGCCCGAAGACAATGCCGGATTGTGGCGCGCGGTGCGCGATGCCGAGGCGTTGAAGGATCGCGCCAATGTCTGGCGTATCTCGATGACGCCCGGCGCGATGGTGAACGGTTTGCTGCAGGCCCTGGGTGACGATGCCCGGACCTATATCCTCGACTGGGCCGGGGGGTTGTGCTGGCTGGGTGCGGATGGCGGTCCCGAAGCCTTGCACCATCGGCTGCAATCGCTGGTGGCCGACCGGGCCGTGAATGCCGGTGGCGGCGGTCATGTCACCCTTGTAAAGGGCGACGCGGCGCTGCGGGCATCGGTGCCGGTGTTCCAGCCCGAACCTGCGCCGATTGCGGCGCTGGCACGGGGCTTGCGCGAAAAATTCGATCCGAAGGGTATTCTCAATCCGGGGCTGATGGGCTGATGCAGACGAACTTCACCGAAGACCAACTCAAGGATCCCGGCACCGCCCGCGCGAACGAGATCCTACGCGCCTGCGTGCATTGCGGGTTTTGCACCGCGACCTGCCCGACCTACCAGGTGCTTGGCGACGAACTGGACAGCCCGCGCGGCCGTATCTACCTGATCAAGGACATGCTGGAAAACAACCGCGTGCCGGACGAAAAGACGGTCAAGCATATCGACCGCTGCCTATCCTGCCTGGCCTGCATGACGACCTGCCCCTCGGGTGTGCATTACATGCATCTTGTCGACCACGCGCGCGACTATATCGAAAAGCACTATGACAGGCCCTGGCACGACCGCGCGCTACGTTGGGTTCTGGCGCGCATCCTGCCTTATCCGATGCGGTTCCGCGTGGCCCTGCTGCTGGCCAAGATCGGCCGGCCCTTTGCCCCGCTGATCCCCGATGCGCGGCTGCGCGCGATGCTGGCGATGGCGCCAAAGCACATCCCGCCGGTCAGCCGCAACGACGACCCCCAAAGCTTTGCCCCCAGGGCCGAACGCAAGATGCGCGTTGCGCTGATGACGGGGTGCGCGCAAAAGGCGCTGAACACCGATATCAACGACGCCACGATCCGCCTGCTGACCCGGCTGGGCTGCGAGGTGGTGGTCGCCGAGGGCGCGGGCTGTTGCGGGGCGCTGACGCATCACATGGGCAAGACGCGGGAAAGCCACGCGACTGCCACGAAAAACATCCGCGCCTGGACCCGTGAAATGGACGGGCAGGGGCTGGATGCCATTGTCATCAACACCTCGGGCTGCGGCACCACGGTCAAGGATTACGGCCACATGTTCCGCAACGAACCGCTGGCCGACGATGCCGCGCGGGTCAGTGCCATTGCGATGGATGTGAGCGAAGTCCTGATGAAACTCGACCTGCCCGAAGGCGGCGACCGCGGCCTGACCGTGGCCTATCACGCGGCCTGTTCGCTGCAGCATGGCCAGCAGATCAAGACCTTTCCAAAGGATCTGCTGAAACGCGCGGGTTTTGCCGTGGTGGAGCCCGCCGACAGCCACCTGTGCTGTGGCAGCGCGGGCACCTACAACCTGATGCAGCCCGAGATTTCGGCCAAGCTGAAGGATCGCAAGATCCGCACGATCGAGGCGCGCAACCCCGACGTGATCGCGGCGGGCAATATCGGCTGCATGATGCAGATCGGAAGCGGCACGGAGCTGCCCATCGTGCACACGGTGGAATTGCTCGATTGGGCGACCGGCGGCCCGGTGCCGCCCGCGATGCTGGACCCCGCAAAACGCAGCCCCGAGATCCCGGTTCTGCGGTAGCGCGCCAAACTTTCGCCCCAATTCTTTCGTATTGGTCCGTCTATCCACTTGGATAGGCGGACAATGTTAAAACAATACCTTTTTTGCCTGATGATTTTCGGGCTCGCCACGCAGGCAGGTGCGGGCGACACACCTCTTTTGAAACTGGACACTGCTGATGACGGGCGCGGCTGGGAGGCCGTGGGACGGCTGGAAATCGGGCAGGAGGCGTTCTGCACCGGCTCCCTGATCGAAGAAGACCTGGTTCTGACCGCAGCCCATTGCCTGTTCACGAAATCCACCGGTGCGCCGGTAAACCCCGGCGAGATCGAGTTCCGCGCCGGGTGGCGCAATGGCCGGGCCGAAGCGTACCGGCGCGTGCGGCGCGCCGTCGTTCATCCTGATTATGTCTTCGGTGGCGACGTTGTGTCGGACCGCGTGCGCAACGACGTCGCCTTGCTTCAGCTCGATCGTCCGATCCGCACCACGGCCGTCACGCCGTTTGAAACCGATGTCGGGCGCAGCTCGGGCCAGGCCGTGGGGATCGTGTCCTATGCGCATGACCGCGCGGATGCCCCGTCGCTGCAGCAGGTCTGCAATGTGATGGGCTATCAGGCGGGTATGCTGGTCACGTCCTGCAACGTCGATTTCGGGTCGTCCGGATCGCCCATATTCAGCTTCGATGGTGATCAGCCGCGTATCGTGTCAGTCGTTTCCGCCAAGGCGCGGATAGACGGTGATCCGGTCGCGCTGGGCACGGAATTGTCACGGCCGCTGAACGAATTGCGGGACATCCTGGCGCATGACGACGAGATGTTCCTGCGCGCGCCCGTGGCAGGCAACGCCGTGTCGCAAGATGAAGGACGCCGGGCGAGCGGCGCCAAGTTCGTCAAGCCATGACGCTCCGGCCGCGCATTGTCCTGTCGCTGATGCTGATGTTGGCGGCTGGCTGGGCGCAGGCCCAGTCGCGCGCGGAATCGACCGGTCTGGACAGGCTGACGCGGCGTGGCGATCTTCTGGGATGGGAGGCAGTGGGCCGTGTCGACATGGGCAGCGCCATGTGCACCGGCGTGCTGATCGCGCCCGACCTCGTGCTGACGGCCGCGCATTGCGTCTATGACCGCAGAACCGGAAAGATGCGCGATGCAGGGACCATCACCTTCCGCGCCGGGTTTCGCGATGGCCGTTCGGTCGCTGAATCGGGCGTGCTGCGGGCCGTCGCGCATGACAATTATGACCCGACCACGGGCACGTCACCCAATAATATCCGCCACGACGCCGCACTTCTTCAGCTGTCCCGCACGATCCCGGCGATGACGGCGGCGCCTTTCGCGATCTACACCGGAAATGCGTCGGATGGGCAGGTCAGCGTCGTGTCCTACGGCCAGGGCCGGTCCGAGGCGCCGTCGTGGCAACGCGCCTGCGCCTTGCTGGGCCGGGGGGACGGGCTGATGGCGTTCAATTGCGATGTCACCTACGGGTCGTCCGGCGCGCCTGTCTTCATGAAGGATGGCAACCGCGCGCGCATCCTGTCGCTCGTGTCGGCGGGTGTGCTCGACCAGAAGGAAAAGGTCTCCTACGGGATGGAGCTTGGCCCGGTCGTCGCCGACCTCAAGCGGCAATTGCGCAGCCTGCCAAGCCGCAGCCTGACCGGCACCGCCAGCGAAGGCGCGCGGCGCGTTTCGGTCGGTGTGAAGCGGCTTGGAAACAGTGGCGGTGGCGGCGCCAAGTTCGTACGCCCGGGCGGCTGATCGCGGCAGCCCGCGCAGGGCTTGAAACCGCGCCGTTTCCTACCCACATCCATCCTGTCGGATCGCCGCAACGGGGTCCGACATAGCCGCGCCTGTCCCTTCGGGAAGGCCACACCACACAGGTATCGCTCAGAAGGAGGATAACCCTATGAGAAGCTTTGATCTTGCACCGCTGTACCGTGCAACCGTCGGGTTCGACCAGATCGCCGACATGATGGACCGCGTTTTTGCCAATGACGTGAGCCAGCCCAGCTACCCGCCTTACAACATAGAAAAGACCGACGAAAACGCCTATCGCATTTCGATCGCCGTGGCCGGCTTTGCCGCCGACGATCTGGGCGTCGAGGTCAAGGAAAACGCGCTGATCGTCACCGCCCGCAAGGCCGAGGACGATGCTAGCCGTACGTACCTGCATCGCGGCATCGCGACCCGCGCCTTCGAACGCCGGTTCCACCTGGCCGACCATGTCCGCGTGACGGGCGCCAGCCATGCCGATGGCATGCTTCATATCGAGCTTGAGCGGGAAATCCCCGAAGCTCTGAAACCCCGCCGCATCGCGATTGCCAGCGCCGACAGCGCGGCGCGCGAAAAGGATGTGGTGGACGCCGAAACCGTGAACTGATCATCCAGCGTCCCAAATCGGATGATTCCGCGCCCCGGTGCTTTCTGCACCGGGGCGTTTTTTGTTGCCCTGCGGTCCGCCTTATTTGCGCGACAGCCAGCGGCGGATACGGCCGCGCGTGTCCGACAGGCTTTCGCCTGCTGCGTCGAACCCTTCTTCGATGTCTTCGAGAACCGGGTCGATGCGCGCCGCGCGGAATCGCCGCCAGCGCACCCAGATCGCCCAGAACACGGCCGCGACGAACAGCAGGATGATGATGTTGAGCCACGGGATGATCCGCACGTCCGGCCCGTCGACGGGGCGCACGCTGATTGCGTTGGGATAGATCGACAGGAATTCGTTGCGCCAGCCGTAATGCTTGATCACCACCCATTGCGGGTCGTTCGCGGTCGAACGGAGGTTGTTGGCCTCGGCCTGCAGGTTCGCGGTGTCGAACTTGAAATAGGGCGGCCAACCCCAGCCGGTATCCTCGTTGCGGTAGATCATGGGCCGGTTGTTGGTGCGGAACGCCTGGATGAAGAACACGTCGCGATTGGCCGTGTTCTCGGCGTCGCCGGTGCCCTGGTTCGACCAGAAGATCGAGTTCTCGCCGAAATCTATGCGCTTTTCATAGGTGTCGGCGATGCGCGCCACGTCGTGCTGGGGCAGCGTGTAGTGAAAGAACGCCACCACCAACGTCCAGAAGGTGATCCAGAACACCCATTTGACATAAACCATGCTGTGGCCCCTTCAGTAAAAATTGGTCAGGTAGATGATGATCGCGACGATGGTGATCGGCACTATGTAGACGCCCAGGATCAGTTTGCGGCGCAACGAGTGGTCATAGTCCTTTAACCCCTCGTCGATGAATGCCTCGCGGTCGCCGGTTCGGATTTCCTCGTCCCATTCTCGGGCCAGCTTGCCGCGCCGCACGCTGCGCGAATAAAGCGACAGCGACACGTAGATCACCGTCAGAACGATGAACCCTATGATCAGCAGCCGTGCCAGTGCCAGCATCGTATCAGCGCCCCCTTACCGCGCCCCAAGGGCCAACCCGCGCAATCATCTCGTCGCGCGAGGACGAGGCGCGGTCCATCGGCGCCTCGTGCCCGAACAGGGCCGCCCGCGCGCCGACCTTGTCTACCTGATATTCCCGGTCGAGGAAATCGGCGACATAGGATTTCTTGGTCTCCGACCAGCCGGCATAAAGCCGGTAGAACAACTGCTTGTGGCAGATGAAAAGCTGTCGAACATCTTTGGGGCTGAGTTCCGCCAGAAGCTGGTTCACCAGATCGCGGTCGGGATGGTCGCTGGCGCGCAGCGTGTAGAAATAGGCCGGATGATCCGATGTGATGCGCGGCCAGCGCCCGCCATCCTCGGCCCAGATCACCAGGTCCTGCAGTGCGTGAAATTCGTCGGGCAGGCGGCGGGCGTAATCGCGCGCCAAGGCGCGGATGTCGCGCCTGGTGGCCCCTGACAGGTCGATCCCGGCGTCCTGCGCGGCATCGACCACGATGAAATCCATCTTCTGCCGCAGGATCGCGCCGGCATCTATGCCGCGCGCCTTCACGATGGGCTCGACCAGCGCGTTCAACTCCAGGAACCGGGCGATCTGGTTGCGGTCGCGCAGGTCGAACACATGGGCAACCGGCATCTCGCCCAGGGTGGATTTGTCGCCGCTGGCGATGACCGCCGGGTGCTCCATCCCCCGGAACAGGTACAGCCCGCCGAAATGCGAGGTCCAGTAATTGTCCTGCACGAACTCCATCTGTTTCAGCCGCACGGGGTTGCGCGTCACGTCGCCGGTGCGCTTGGCCACGGTGATCATGTCCGCGATCAGCACATCGTCGAACCAGGCGTCTTCCTCGGCCATGAACCGGTCTACCATCTGGCCCAGCCTTTCGGCATCGCGCACGGTGCCCGTGGTGGTGTCGGCCTCGATCCTGATGCGGCGGATATCGAACAGCTTGGCGGGCCGGTCGATCGTGTAGACGGTATTGAGCAGCTCGCCCGCCACCGCGTCCTTGGCGGTCAGCGCGAAAAGCTGCGCCTCGTTCTCTTCGATGAACTGCCGCAGGATGCCCCGCGACATCGAAAACGCCGCATCCAGCAGCGGTGCGGTTTTCTGCTGCGTCGTCAGCAGGATGAACTGCCGGTTGCAGCCCCCCTGGTTGAGATAGAGATCATCGCCCAGCTCGTCCCCCACCTCGGGGGAATAGCCGCTGATATCGACGTGGAAATCGGTCAGGGCCGTGCGCCTGCCCGTCAGGTGTTCCAGCGCGCGGTTATAGCGATCCACCAGCGCGGGGCTGTCGATATGGACCAGGTTGCCGAACATCAGGCCGCGTTGGATGAGGCGTTTCATCTGGTCATCTCCTTCGACGCCCTGTGCTGTGCGCGGCACTCATTCCCGCCCCTCCAGATACCGCTTCTTCGCCTCTTCTGTCCGGCGCATGTCGCGCACCATGCCGTCTATCGCCACCTCGTCGGACTTGTCGGCATAGCGGAATTCGCTGTCGGCGTAGCGGTTGATCTCCTGGACCACCATGTCGACCGTGATGGGGCGGCGCAGGTCTGAGATCATCGCGGATTTCTCGTCATAGGATTTGAACAGGAACAGGTCGGGGCTCTCCATCCACTCGTCGGGCAGTTCGAAATCCATCGCGCGCACCTTGACCGCGTCGGTGATGTTCTTGATCGCGCGCCCGGTGAACCGCTCGTCCGCTTCCTGGATCGCCTTCAGGTAGGTGCCCAGCTTGGCGATGGTGTCCAGCGGGCCGATCCGCCCCTCGACCCGGTCCCAGACCCGCAGCAGCCCGTCCTCATGCGGGCGGTTGTGGCTTTCGAAACTGGCGGCCACGGCGCGTTTGATCTCCTGCGCGGCGTAGAGCTCGTGATCGCCCAGCGGAATGTCGTGCCTTTTCCCCATCAGCAGCGCGAGGATGTCGATGTAGTCCTCGCGCGTCTGCGGGCCATCGACCAGGAACCGCGCGCCCGCGCGCTGGCGCAGCGCGTCGTCGACGTTTTCGGGATAGTTCGAGAACATGCCGAAGGTGCAGTTGCCGCGCACGACCGTGTTGGCCCCGGCGAACGCCTCCATGAACACCGCCGTCACCTCCTGCTGGCCCGCGCTGGATTGCCGGTCGCCGCGCTTGCCCGCGATCTGGTCGATATCGTCGATCGTGCCGAACCCGATAACCGACGGGTCCAGCACATTCTGGACAAACGCCTTGGCGTTCTGGCCCGACTTGCCCTGGTAGCTGTCGATATTGTCGATGCCGAAATTCTGATACCGGAACGGGTAGCCCGCGTTCTGGCAGTAGTCGTACAAAAGCCCTGCCATCATCTGGATCAGCGTGGTCTTGCCCGTGCCCGGCTTGCCGTCGCCCATGAAGGTGAAGATGAACCCGCCCAGTTCCGCGAAAGGGTTCAGGCGGCGCTCGAAGTCATAGGCCATCAGCATCTTGGCCAGCCGCAGCGCCTGGTACTTGGCGATATGGTTGCCCACCACCTCGTGCGGTTTCTTGAACTGCATGGTCAGGGTGGTGCCGCGCGCCTTGCGGGCCGGGGTGAAACCGTTGATCGACAGGTCGTCTGCCTCGACCTTCCAGTTCGCGGCGGTGAACGGGCCGACGCGCGCGGCGGTCTGCGCACGCAGCGTGACCTTTTCCATCAGCTGTTCGGCGAAGGCGGCAATGGTGGCGACCATGCGCGCCTCATCCGTTCCCAGCGCGGCAATATCCTGATCCAGCTCCCACAGGCAGCCATGCAGCGCAAGTTGCGCGTTGTCGGTCAGCGTTTCCTCGGGTGTGCCCACCTCGACCGTCACTTCCGTCTGGTGCGGGGCCAAAAGAAAGGCCGTGGCGTTGGCAAAGACATGCAGGCTGACCAGTGCCTCTGCCTCGAGCAGTTCGCCGAATTCTGTCTTCCGGTCGGCGCCTAGCGACCCTTCGAGGTTCGCACGTTTCAGCGCGCCCAGTCCGGTCATGCCGGAAAACGCCTCGCCCACCGCCAGAGAAATCGCCAGCGCCCGGCGCAGCGCGTGAATGACGGTTGCCTGCAACGGCGAAACCAGAGGGTCGTCGCCATCCGCGGCTTCGATCCGGGCGATAAGCTGCACGCCTTCGGGCCGCGCGGTCGAGCGCGTCACCAGCCCCGGCGTGGTCGAACGAAAGCGCCGCGTGCGGCTGATGCCGGGCGACCGTTCGGGTGCGGCAGACACCTCGCGCGGTTTGGCGATGCGCGGCGTGTGGTCGAACCCTTCGAGCATGGCTGTGGCGGCGTCGTAATGGGCGCGGATTTCCTCTTCGCGCAGTTCCATCTGGTCACTCGTCAGGCTCATTGCCGGCTATCCTCCCTGGTGGTGCCGTTGCTGCGCAGATAGGTGATCAGCCCATGAGACAGAAAGATCGGCCAGGTCAGCCACAGCAAGATCGGCAACCCATGCGCCCGCGACCGGGCGACATTCTCGGGAAACAGAAATTGCCATAGTAAAAGCACAAGCCACAGGCCCAGCACGGACAGGAAAAGCGCCCGATCCCGGCGCAGATGTGCGGCAAAGCCCGCCAATGATATGCTCTTGTGGCTCATCGGTAACTCAAAACCCGGTCCGCCTGTCCCACAACGAATTTGCGCACGCTGGCGAACCCCGCCGGGTTCATTTCCGCCAACACCTGGTAGGGCCGTTCCGGCAGGATGATCGCCCGTTCGGTGCGCGTGGCCCCGGTATCCACCCCGCGCCCCGAAAACGGATCCAGCGCAAAGACCTCGCGCTCGGCGGTGGTGAACCATCCGACCTTTTCCTCTTCGACCCGTTCGCTTTCCAGCTCTTCGACGGTCCAGGCCAGCGCCCAATCCTGACCGATGGTGCTGCCTGCCTCGGCCAGCACCTCGCGCAGCGGGCCGGTCTGGCGGGTATAGGCGTGCGAATACATCGGACCGATATGAAACCGCCGCAGCCGTTTGGGGTGCAGGTCGTTGAAATAGCAATCAAAGGCGGTGGCGATCGTCACCAGCTTCAGCGCGCCCATGGATTGGCCCATCAACTGTGCCTGCACTTCGGGCCAGCGGCGTTCGTCTTTCGGCAGGGCGGTACGGCCGGTATCCTCGACCTCCATCAGGTAGACGGTGGGCAGGTTGATCTGGCTGTCATAGACCGCCCAGTGCAGCAGGTAGCGCCGCCTGTCCCCTTCGCCCGACAGCCACAACGCCTGCGGATCGTTGCGCGCCCAGAACAGCGCCCCCTTGGCCAGCTCTTCGTAATAAAGCCGTTGGGACAACGCGAATTGCAGCTTGGTCGGCAATTCCTGTTCGCCGACGATGCGCCGGACCATCTCGGTCTTCAGCGCTTCGGTGTCGCGCATTCCGGCCAGATGCCCAGGCGCCTGCTGCGCGTCATTGGCCATTACAAGCAATTCGTTGAACACCGGAAAACCCGATTCCACGGTGTCGATCTGAAGCGAACCGAAGAACTGCCCGGTGTCGCGCCCCGCCAGCAGGTATTTCATCGACAATGCGCGGAAGGTGTAGCTGATCGCCGTCACGTATCGCGTCAGGATATCCACCTCGCGCGCGTTCATGCGGCCCTCGGCCTCCATCACGCCCGCGACCTGCGCCAGGTGCCGCGTGATCGCGTCGAACTTGCGGAAATAGCGGCGGCTGGCAAAGGTATCCGTCAGCGCGGCGTGATCGCGGGCCAGCTCCGGGGCGGCTGTATTCTGCCCGGTCTCACTCATCGCGTTTCCTGTCCATCAGGTAGGCCGCCCCGCCGATAGCGCAGAACAGGATCAGCCACACCCCCTTGGGCAGCGCATCCAGGCCCAGGCGGTCGAACCACGCCCAGGCATCCAGCCCCACCAGGTCACCCAGGCTGAGCGCGACGACGCCCGCGATACAAAGCCCTACGAAAAGCATCCAAAGCAGCCTCATGCGCGCCTCGCCCCTGCCACGCCCCGCTTGAGCACAAAGCCCATCCTCAGCCCCCGTAGAGGTTCTTGTCGTGCTTTTCGACGATCTGCTGGAACCGTCGGGCAAAGCGTTCGTCCGCCTTGGCCTTGGCTTCCAGCACCTCGCGGGCGAATACCATGTGGCCCTCGTGCGCCTCCAGCATGTCGGCCATTTTCTGGTTGGTGGCGGTGCCGATGGCGGCCATGGCGCTTTGCGCCTCCTTGTCCGTCTCGACGCCGATCTCGTTGATGCGGTGCGCCACGTCCTGCTGCTGTGCGGTTTTCAGCGACTTGGTCAGCGCGTCATACAGAACGACCCGTTGCTTGGTGTCCGTCTGCAGCTTGTTGATCAGCACCATCTGCGTCGCGGCCTGGTTCTGCAGGCTGTCGACCCAGGACTTGCCCTTTTCGATATAGCGTTCCAGCGTCTGCGACTTGGCCAGTTTGACCTGTTCCTGCTGAACCAGCTCGTTGAAGGTCTTGTTCAGATCGGCCAGCTCGGTTTCCAGCCTTGTGCGCGCGGCGGCATCCTGTTCGACGCTGATCCTGTTTTCCAGCTCGATGATCCTGGGGTCCATCGACTGGATTTCAGTGCGCACGTTCTCCAACTCCTGCACGGTGAATTCGCGCTCGTCCAGGGTTTCGGTCAGGTTGGTTTCCACGCGGGTCTTCTGTTCGTTCAGCACGTCCAACTGGCCCTGCAGCAACTTTGTGATGACATCCGACTTGGCGATCAGATCCTGCAGCTTGTCGTCGATCGAGGCCGTGCGCATCCGGTCCTGGCGCATCGCCTCGGCCCGCGATCGGGAAAAGATGCCGACAAGGCTTTCCCACCCGGTTTTCGAACGCATCTCGTCGAAATCCTTGGAAAAGGCCGCCGTCACGTCGTCCAGCCCCATGATGAGTTCCGCGATATTGGCGTTCATCACCTCGGTATGGGCGTGCACGTCTTCCAGCGTGGCGTTCTCGATGTCGATGGCGATATCGTCGCCGGATTTCATCTTGGTGCGCGCCGCTTCGATCCGGCTGGAAAGCTCGGCGATCTTGGCCTGCGCTTCGGCCACCTGTTTCTGGGATTCCTGAACCTGCGCGTCAAAATCGGCCATGCGGTACTTCCTTCCTCGTCAAAATGCCCCGTCTGGGGAACATATGGGTAATGTTACGCCGCTTTACATCAGGCGCCCGATCCGCTTTGCGCAGAGTGTTGCAAAATGGCATGACAAAAGAAAGGCGCAACTCGCGCGGGAGAAACAACGCCCAAGGGCATCCGCCGGGGTTGCCGGAGGCGCGCCAGCCGCGCCCCCGGACGTGCCGCACCTAGCCGACGACGTTGAAATCCGGGCCATAGGGATAGCCCGTGATGTTCTCGTTGCCGTCTTCCGTGATCACCAGGATGTCGTGCTCGCGATAGCCGCCCGCGCCGGGCGCACCCTGCGGGATCGTCAGCATCGGCTCCATGCTGATCACCATGCCGGGGCGCAACACCGTGTCTATGTCCTCACGCAGTTCCAGCCCCGCCTCGCGGCCGTAGTAGTGCGACAGAACGCCAAAGGAGTGGCCGTAACCGAAGCTGCGGAATTGCAGCAGGTCGCGGTCTTCGAAGAACCTGTTGATTGCATGGGTCACCTCGGCACAGCTGACGCCGGGTTTCAGCAGGCTGATCCCCAGTTCGTGCGCGGCCACGTTCGCCTCCCATATCTTCAGGCTTGCGTCGTCCACATCGGCCACGAACATCGTGCGCTCCAACGCCGTGTAATAGCCCGAGATCATCGGAAAGGTGTTCAGGCTCAGGATATCGCCGCGTTCCAGCACGCGGCCCGTCACCGGGTTATGCGCGCCGTCGGTGTTCAGCCCCGACTGGAACCAGACCCATGTGTCACGGTATTCCGCATCGGGAAACCGCTTGGCGATCTCCAGCTCCATCGCGTCGCGCCCGGCCATGGCCACGTCGATTTCGCGAACGCCCGCCTTCACCGCGTCGCGGATGGCATATCCGCCCGCGTCGGCCACCGCCGCGCCCTGACGGATCAGGGCGATCTCGGCGGGGCTTTTCATCATCCGCTGGCGCATCGTGGCTGGCGCGATATCCACCATCGTGACCGGCGACAGGAAATCTTCCAGCTTGTCGCGTTGCTGCAGCGTCAGGTGATCGCCCTCGTATCCGATGACCTTGTTCTCACCCGCGACATGCGCCACCGCGCGCCAGAAATTGTCACGCTGCCAATCGGTATAGGTGATGTTGTCGCCATGGCAGCGCCGCCAGGGCTGGCCTGCGTCGATGCCCGCGCTGATCGTCACGCAGTCGGTTTCGGTGACGACCAGGCCATAGGGGCGGCCAAAGCTGCAATACAGAAAGCCCGAGTAATAGGCGATGTTGTGCATCGAGGTCAGAACCACCGCGCCCGCGCCGGTATCGTCCATGATGCGGCGCAGCCCGCGCAGACGGGCCTCGTATTCGATTTCGGAAAAGGGCAACGGGGCCTTTTCGCCATTGTGGAAACGGAAGAATTCTGGACGTGCAGTCATTGCGACCCTCCTTTTGCAGAAGGTCCCGGCGTTCAGGGCTGTGGGATAAGGGCGCGCCCCCGAAAGGGACGGGGCGACGCCATCGCCCGTGCCTGCGCTACAGGTTGCCTATCCCGCGCGATCTGGCAAGGTGCAATCGACAGCAAGAGGGGGCAGGAATGACCAAACCGGGCAAGCGCAACCTGATTACCGACGTGGCCGGACTGCGCGTGGGAAACGCGCAGGATGATGCGATCAAGACGGGCGTGACCGTCCTGACCGCCGATCAGCCCTTTGTCTGCGGCGTCAACGTGATGGGCGGCGCCCCCGGCAGCCGCGAGACCGAGCTGCTGGCCCCGGACAAGACCGTGGCGCAGGTGGACGCGCTGGTGTTGTCGGGCGGATCGGCACTGGGGCTCGACGCCGCTTCGGGCGTGGCGAACGCCCTGCGCGCACAGGGACGGGGCTTTGCCGTGGGCAACCAGAACGTGCCGATCGTGCCGGGCGCGATCATTTTCGACCTGATCAACGGCGGCGACAAGGATTGGCCGGAAAACCCCTATCCCCTTTTGGGCGCCAAGGCGCTGGCGGCGGCCGAGGACGAATTCGACCTCGGCACAGCGGGCGCGGGTACCGGCGCGACCACTGCAACGCTGAAAGGCGGGTTGGGGTCTGCCTCGGTCGTGCTGCCCTCGGGGCATTCGGTCGGTGCGCTGGTGGTGGTCAATGCGCTGGGGTCGGCCACGGTGGGCCATGGCCCGCATTTCTGGGCCGCGCCGTTCGAACAGGGCGACGAGTTTGGCGGACAGGGCGTGGCCCGGGCCTATCCCGACACCCATGTTCCGCAGACCAAGCTGGCCGCCCACGCGAACACCACCATCGGGATCGTCGCGACCGATGCCGTGCTGGACAAGGCGCAATGCACACGGCTGGCCACCGCGGCGCAGGATGGCTACGCCCGCGGGCTGGTGCCGGCCCATACGCCGATGGATGGCGACCTGATCTTTGCCTTGTCGACAGGGGCCATGCCGCTGGAAAACCCCATTGCCGATACCCTGACGCTTGGTCACGCGGCGGCCACCTGCATGGCCCGCGCCATCGCGCGCGCGGTCCATGCCGCCACCGCCGCGCCCAACGACACGCAGCCCACATGGGCCAGCCGGTTCGGCGGCTAGCGCCCCGTCACGACAGCAAGGTCGCGATCATCCGGCTGTCGCCGTCCGCCAGCCCGTCGATCACGTCGAAATGATGCTTGCCGGGGTCGATGACATGCCCGCAGCCCCAGGCATCGGCCAGCCACTGCGCTTGGTCCAGAAAGGCGGGCCGCTCGTCCGCGCCGACCCAGACGGTCACAGGAAGCCCGTCGATGGGGCGCTGCAAGACCGGGCTTTCGGCCGCTGCCGCGGCCTCGTCCATGCCGAACTGCGCATTCATCGAGGTCTTCAGAAGGGGGCGCAGATCCGCCACCGGCGAGATTGGCATCACATGTGCCAGCCGCGCCGCCAATTTTTCGGGCAGGACGCCCGGCACGGCCATGCGCGCCACCAGATGCCCTCCCGCGGAATGCCCGGCCAGACGGACCGGCCCGGCGACCATCGGCGCCACGCTTTCCATGAACCGCGCGATCTGCCAGGTAATCCGCGCGATCTCGACCTGCGGCGCAAGGTCGTAGGACGGCATCGCCACAGCCCACCCGTGCCGCAGCATGCCGCCCGCCAGGTGCGACCAATAGCTTTTGTCGAAGCGCAGCCAATAGCCGCCATGCACGAAACAGAAAAGCCCCTTGGGCGTGTCACGCGGAAGGAACAGGTCGAAACACTGCCGGGCGCTGTCGCCATAGGGCACGTCGATTTCGGCAAGGCCCTGCTCGATCATCCCTTCGCGGAACGCGGCGGCCTTGCGCGCCCAGCCTTCGGGATAGGCATCCGAACCGGGGATATGCGCGGCGTTGGCGTAGGCGTCGTCGAGTTCCATGGGGTCTTCCTTAACATGACAAGAATTTGCGGGCTGTCCTCTGGACAAGCCTAGCGCATGGTGCTTTGCCTGTCCCATACCCATTTTCGAGGAGGGGATGAGATGGCCAAGACCGAAACAGATCTGAAATCGCTTTTGAAAGACCCGAGCCTGCTGGAGCCGCGCGCCTATGGCGGCGGCGAATGGATGGACGGCGAAGGCGGCGCGACCTTCGATGTGACCAACCCCGCCCGCGGCGACGTGATCGCCAAGGTGGCCGATCTCAGCCGTGCGCAGGTCGCGGCGGTGATCGACAAGGCCCATGCCGCCCAAAAGGAATGGGCGTCCTGGACCGGTAAGGAACGCGCCGCCGTGCTGCGCAAATGGTTCGACCTGATGATGGAGAACGCCGACGACCTGGCGACCATCCTGACCGCGGAACAGGGCAAGCCCCACGCCGAAGCCAAAGGGGAAATCGGCTATGGCGCGTCCTTCATCGAGTTCTTCGGCGAAGAGGCCAAGCGCGTCTACGGTGAAACCATTCCCGGACACCAGCGCGACAAGCGCATCACCGTGATCAAGCAGCCCATCGGCGTTGCGGCCTCGATCACGCCGTGGAACTTTCCCAACGCGATGATCACCCGCAAGGCCGGCCCGGCGCTGGCGGCGGGCTGTTCCTTTGTCGGCCGTCCCGCGGCCGAAACGCCGCTCTCGGCGACCGTTCTGGGCGTTCTGGCCGAACGCGCGGGCATCCCGGCGGGCGTGTTCAACATCGTCACATCCTCGCGCAGCAGCGAGATCGGCAAGGAATTCTGCGAAAACGGCAAGGTGCGCAAACTGACCTTCACCGGCTCGACCGAGGTGGGGCGCATCCTGTTGAAACAGGCCGCCGACCAGGTCATGAAATGCTCGATGGAGCTGGGCGGCAACGCGCCCTTCATCGTGTTCGACGACGCCGATCTGGATGCCGCCGTCGAGGGCGCGATCATGTGCAAGTTCCGCAACAACGGCCAGACCTGCGTCTGCGCGAACCGCATCTACGTGCAGGCGGGCGTCTATGACGCGTTCGCGAAGAAACTGGCCGACCGTGTCGGCAAGATGAAGGTCGGCGACGGCCTGGAAGACGGCACCGAGCTTGGCCCGCTGATCAACACCGACGCGATCGAAAAGGTGCAGGAACATGTCGCCGACGCCAAGGCCAAGGGTGCCGAGGTGCTGCTGGGTGGCGAGGTGCGGCAGGGGCCGGGCAACTTCCTGACACCGACCATCGTCACCGGCGCCACGCAGGACATGCTGTTCTCCAAGGACGAAACCTTCGGCCCGCTTGCCCCGCTCTTCAAGTTCGAGAACGAGGACGAGGTGATCGAGATGGCCAATGACACGATCTTTGGCCTGGCGTCGTATTTCTACGCCAAGGATCTCAGCCGCGTCTACAAGGTGGCCGAGGCGCTGGAATACGGGATCGTCGGCGTGAACACCGGCATCATCTCGACCGAGGTTGCGCCCTTTGGCGGCGTCAAGCAATCGGGCCTCGGCCGCGAAGGCAGCCATCACGGCATCGATGAATTCATGGAGATGAAATACATCTGCATGTCGGTCTGATCCGTCATTCCCTGACAATAGAAAGGGCGGCCCCTTGTGGCCGCCCTTTGTTGTCCGGTTGGGCGCGCCTTCGCGCGCGCTGCCCTGTCTCGCCTGCGCCCTCCGGGCTCCGGCTCGGGCGCGTGTGGCCGGCGCGACGCATCCACCCCGGCGCACGCGCTGCATGGCGTATGTCGGGCATGAGTATTTTTGGCAAGATGAAGCAGGGGGCCGCGCCCTATCGTTTGCCGTAATAGAGGCCCACGACATGTTCGGCCTGCGCGAAAAACAGCCAGCGTGACGCCAGGATGCCCAGCACATGGGTCAGCACCGCCAGCAGCCCCAGCCAGTGGTTGAACGGCAGGAGCAGCAGCAGGATCGGCAGGCCATAGCCCAGGATCAGCGCGATGGCCCGCAGCCGCGTGGCGTGTTTGCGCCCGACCACATGCACCATCTCGCGCAGCAGGTAATTGGTTCCTGTATGGGGCGGCTCGAATGCGCGGACTGTGCCCCCCTGCAGCCCCGTCGCGCTGGCCAGCGTCGTGCCCGAGCGTGCAAGCGCCCCGTCGCCATGCATCCAGATTGCCATCTGCACCGCCGCCGCCAGGGCTAGCAGTGGCGTGGCGATGGTGACCTGGCCCGCCAGCAAGGCCCCGCCCGCCGCCGACAGGGTCAGGAAATGCACCGGCGTCAGCCAGTTGTACCACCGCGGCACCGCCCGCAGCGAGGCATAGATCATCGCGGTGCAAGCAACCGTCACCACCGCAAGCGCCGCGCCCAGCCAGCCCAGCACCTGCCAGTCGGCGTCGAAAAACACCCGCCCGATGGCGTAAAGCCCCATCACCGTCAGCGTGGCGGTACTGGTCCAAGCCTCGCGGCTGAGCCAGCTGCTGCGCCATTGGGTGAACGCCTTGAGCGCGCGTTCGGGGTGGCCGAGGTGAAAGGTCGAGGCGACCAGCCCCCCGCCGGCCAGCGCATAGGCGATGGCGAAAAAGGCGAACGCCACCCAGCCGGTCGAACCGGGCATGCCGAGGCCGAGAAATGCCAGCAGGCCGAAGCCGAGGCCCGACAGCGTTGTAAAGAGGATGATGGAAGGGGCGGGATGCATGTCCGGTCACTCCTTCCCGCCGGGCAGCGCGTCAAGCGCCCGGTCGAGCCAGCCGAGGAAGCCTTGCGGCCCGGTCGTCACCGGCTCCAGGTAAGGGGCGAGCACGTCGACGTCGTCCAGCCGGTCGCGGGGCCGCGGCGGCAGGTACTTGTTCACCGGCTGCGTGCCCTGTTCCGCCATCAGGTCGACCCCGCCGCGCGCGGCCACCAGCTGGCTGACATCGCTTTCGGGATCGCCCAGGTCGCCGAAATGCCGCGCGCCCGCAGGGCAGGTGCGCACGCAGGCCGGTTCGCGGTCCTCCTCGGGCAGGTTTTCGTTGTAGATGCGATCGACGCACAGCGTGCATTTCTTCATCACCTGCTCGACCGCGTCCAGTTCGCGCGCGCCATAGGGGCACGCCCAGGCGCAAAGCCCGCATCCGATGCAGTCGCTTTCGTTGACCAGAACGATCCCGTCTTCGACCCGCTTGTAGCTGGCCCCGGTCGGGCAGACGGTCACGCAGGGTGCGTTTTCGCAATGCAGGCAGGATTTCGGGAAATGCACCAGTTGCGCGGTGCCCTCCGGCGGCTGCACCTCGTAGCTGTGCACCCGGTTCAGGAAGGTGCCCGACGGGTTGGCGCCATAGGCATCGGTATCGGACAGCGGCGCGCCGTAGTTTTCCGTGTTCCAGCCCTTGCAGGAAATCACGCAGGCATGACAGCCCACGCAGGTGTCGAGGTCGATCACCAGGCCCAGCTTGCGGTCGGTGCTTTGCGGCAGCGTGGTCATTCGCCCACCTTCCATGCCAGCGTGCCGGGCCCCTGTCCCACCGGCGACTTGATCGGCGGATAGGCCGGTTGTGACCGGTCCGGCGGGGGCACCTTTTCGATCTTCACCCGCAAATCGAACCAAGCGGCCTGACCTGTCACCGGATCGCTGTTCGACCAGCGCAGCCCGTCGCCGCGCGCGGGCAGCAATTCGTGGATCAGGTGATTGAGCAGGAACCCCTTGCGCGCCTCGGGCGCGTTTTCATCCAGCGCCCAGGCGCCCTTGCGCTTGCCGATGGCGTTCCATGTCCAGACCGTGTTTTCGTTCAGCGCGGCCATATGCGCCACGGGCACGGTGATCGTGCCATGCACAGAGCTGACCTGCGCCCAGTCGCCATCCGCGAAACCATGCGCCTGCCAGAGCTTCGTCGGCAGGTAGAGGGGGTTCACCCCGTGCAACTGCCGCAGCCAGGCGTTTTGCGTGCCCCAGCTGTGATACATCGCCATCGGCCGCTGCGTCAGCGCGTGAATGGGGTATTCCACGGGGTCGGCATGGCCGTCCTCGAAAGGTGCATACCAGATCGGCAGCGGGTCGAGCGTGGCCTTGATCCGTTCGCGCAGATGCTCGGGCGGCTGTCGTTCGCCATGGCCTTCGGCGGCCAGCTGGAACCGGCGCAACGGTTCCACATAAAGCTGAAACAGGTAGGGCTGCGGGCTGTCGAATAGCCCGAGTTTCACCGCCCAGTCCTGATAGGCGGCGTTCCAGGGTTTGTAATATGCGGCCGCATCGGGAATGTGGCTGACCCAGAAACCGCCGTTTTCGATGTAGCGGTCGATCTGTCTGGGGTTCGGCGCGCCGCGCCCGTCGCCGCCCGTCCGCCAGCCGGCCAGCGGGCCGATGCCGGGCTTGCGCTCATGGTTGACGATGTAATCGGCATAGTCGGCGTATTTCGCGGCCCCGCCTTCATCCACCATGCCGGGCAGGCCCAGCCGCGCGCCCAGGTCCAGCAGCACCGACTGGAACCCGCGCACATCGCGGTCAGGCTGCACCACGGGCCAGCGGATCGCATCCGCGGCGGCATCCGCCTCGCAGATCGGGCGGTCCAGCAGGCTGATGCAGTCGTGGCGTTCCAGGTAGGTGGTGTCGGGCAGGATCAGGTCGGCATAAGCCACCATTTCCGAACTGTAGGCATCCGAATAGATGATCCGCGGTATCACGTAATCGCCGTTGTCATCTGTATCGGTCAGCATCTGCATGACGCCGCCGGTATTCATCGACGAATTCCACGACATGTTCGCCATGTACATGAACAGGGTGTCGATCCTGTACGGATCGCCGGCATGGGCGTTCGAGATCACCATGTGCATCAGCCCGTGGGCCGACATCGGGTTTTCCCACGTATACGCCTTGTCGATGCGGACGGGGCTGCCATCGGCCGTCAGGCACAGGTCGTCCGGCCCCTGCACATAGCCCAGGTGCGGGCCGTCCAGCGGCGCGCCGGGCGTGGCCTTGCAATGCGGTTTGGGATGGGCGGTGGCGGGCTTGGGGTAGGGCGGTTTGAACCGGAACCCGCCCGGTGTCTCGACCGAGCCCAGAAGGATCTGCAGAACATGCAGCGCGCGCGCGGTCTGAAACCCGTTGGAATGCGCGCTGATCCCGCGCATCGCGTGAAAACTGACCGGGCGGCCCGTCATCACCTTGTGCGTTTCGCCCCGGAAATCCGTCCATTCCCGTTCCAGCGTGATCGCCTCGTCAAAGGCCACGCGCGCGATTTCGGCGGCAAGCGCCCTGATCTTTTTCGCGGGGATGCCGGTTTCCCCGGCAACCGCCTCGGGGGCGTAACGGTCGTCCAGATACCGCTCGGCCATATGCTGGAACACGGTGCGGTGGGTGATGCCGGCGCGCCTGTGCCGCGCGGCCAGATCGGGGCGAACGCCGGGCTGATCGAACGGCGCCAGCTTGCCGCTCGCGCGGTCCATCACCAGCTCCTTGCCGTCGTCATCCCGCAGGAACAGGCCGTGTTCCGGCGATTTCGGATCGCCATTGACCAGCACCGGCGCGTTGGTAAAGCGCGCAAGGTAGTCCAGGTCGACCTTGCCCGCCTTCAGCAGCAGGTGAACAAGGCTCAGGATCAGCAGGCCGTCGGTGCCCGGCGTGATCCCCAGCCAGTCGTCCGCGACGGCGTTGTATCCCGACCGGATCGGGTTCACCCCCACAACGCGGGCGCCGCGCGCCTTGATCTCGCCGATGCCCATCTTGATCGGGTTGCTGTCGTGATCCTCGGCCACGCCGAACAGGATGAACAGCTTGGTGTGGTCCCAGTCGGGCTGGCCGAACTCCCAGAACGCGCCGCCCATCGTGTAGATGCCCGCCGCCGCCATGTTGACCGAGCAGAACCCGCCATGCGCGGCGAAATTCGGCGTGCCGAACTGCTGCGCCCACCAGCCGGTAAAGCTTTGCGACTGGTCGCGCCCGGTGAAAAAGGCCAGCTTTTCGGGCGCGGTGTCGCGGATCGGTTTCAGCCAGCTCACCGCCAGGTCCAGCGCCTCGTCCCAGCTTATTTCCTCGAACGCGCCCGACCCGCGCGGCCCCACGCGCTTCAGCGGCGCGCGCAGGCGCGACGGGGCGTTCACCTGCATGATCCCAGCGCTGCCCTTGGCGCATAGAACGCCCTTGTTCACCGGGTGATCGCGGTTGCCCTCGATATAGGCCACGCGCCCATCCTTCATGTGCACGTTGATCCCGCAGCGGCAGGCGCACATGTAGCAGGTCGTCCGGCGCACCTCGTCCGAAACCTTTGGCGAGGTGTCGATCCTTGGCTGGTTCATGCTTGTCTCCCTGTTCCCCGGACTATCGCGTCACAACACCTGACGGACAAGCCCCGCGCTTGCCAGAACCACCAGCAGCGCCAGGCTGACCGGCCGGTAATGGCGCTCGTTTTCGGGGGTGAAATACCGCCGCCCCAGCCAAAGGCCCGCCGCGAAGGGTGCCAGCAGCACGCCATAGCGCAGCGCCGCCTGCATGGTCAGAATCCCCAGGACCATCTGCCAGAAGAACGTGACCGACCCGCCGATCGTGATGATCAGGATCATCGTGCCGCGCATCGTGCGCGGGGGCAGGTTGCGCGCCATGATGTAAAGCGCGTGAACAAGCCCCCCGATCGACGCCAGCCCGTTCACCACACCGGCAAGCAGGCCCACCAGAACCGCACCCGGACGGCCGCGCCCGACAGGCAGCGGGATGCGGGCCAGTTGGAGCGCCGCCAGCACCGCCACCAGCGCCAGCGCGATGATCCGGGACATGTCCGGGTCCAGCGTGCGTGTCAGGTGCAGGCCGGCAGGCACACCCAGAAACGCCGCGCTGACCAGTGTCAGGGCCAGCGGTTTGTCGGCATCGCCATACCCGCCGCGCACCAGCAATGCCGAGGCCGTAAGCTCCAGCAGCAGGCAGATCGGGATCAGGTCGATCGGCGCGATCCAGACCGTCGCCAACGCCATGATCGTGGCCGACGCCGCGAATCCGGTAAATCCCCGCGCCACGCCCGCCACGAACACCACAACGATCAGCCAAGCCAGCAAACCGCCCGAAAGACCCAGAATTGCCATCATGCCGCCCTCCGCCAGCGCTTGACCTTCGCGCTTGGCCGCGTCTTGCTGTGCGAAATAGGGGAGGCGGAAATGGACCTGATCGAAACCCTGTCCGATGCCGCGCGTGCGCGGCCTGCGCGCGTCGTCTTTCCCGAAGCGGACGAGGCCCGCATCGTGCAGGCGATGGCGCGCTTGCGCGACCGGCGGCTGTGCGTCCCGGTCACCCCGCCAGACAGCGCCAGCGATGCCGCCCTGCAGGCGCTGATCGACGCGCGCGGCGTGAAAGAGCCGATTGCGCGGCGCATGCTGTCCAAGCCGCTGTTCCGCGCAGCCGCCATGGTCGCCGCGGGCGAGGCAGATGCCATGGTCGCGGGTGTGGCCACGCCCACCCGCCGCGTGATCGAGGCCGCGGGCATCGCGATAGGGCTGCGCGATGGTGTGCGGATACCATCGTCGTTCTTCCTGATGCGGTTCCCCGACGGGCGGCAGATGATCTGGGCCGATTGCGGGCTGAATGTCGATCCCAGCGCCGAGGATCTCGCCGATATCGCCCGCGCCTCTGCCATATCCGCAAAGGCCCTGCTGGGCCGCGCGGACGTGGCGCTGTTGTCCTTTTCCACCCACGGCAGCGGCGCAGGACCATCGGTCGACAAGGTGCGCACCGCCGCCGAAATGACCGGATTTGCCGGCCCGTTGCAGGCCGATGCCGCGCTCAACCCGCGGATCGCGTCACAAAAGGGCGTGAAAGGGGGCGAAGCCAACGTTCTTGTCTTTCCCGATCTCGATGCCGGCAACATCGCGTACAAGCTGGCGCAGGAACTGGCCGGCGCACAGGCGCTTGGGCCGATCCTGCAAGGGTTCCGCCGGCCCGTCTGCGACCTCAGCCGCGGGGCCGGTGTCGACGACATCGTCGCGGCGACACTCGTGACGCTTGCACTGGGGTGATCCGGTTTCATGTCACCTCGTGCACGCGGATCGTGACCTCGGCCGGGGTAAAGACGGCATCCGCCACGAACAGCCTGTCGCTCAGCCAGCCATGCGGCCCGTCGGGCGCGTCGAAAACCGGCGCGGTGCGAAAGTAATAGCTGCCCGGCGCGGGGATTTCCCCGGCATCGACGCGCGCGATGACCTCGGGCGGAGCAATGAAAAGCCCAGCGTTGCGGATGTAGATCGGTGTGCCGTCGCTGGCCTCGATCGCATAATGCGCCTCGACCACCGAACAGCCGTCGCCCCGCTGCAATTCGTAATCCGCGCCACCGGGCACCACGCGGCCCGACAGGCGCGGCCCCTCGACCGTGCCGCCCGTGATCGGGATGATCCGCCGGTGCCCGTTCCGGCCCGGCCCGCCGTCAAGCGGCGGACCGATCTGCGCACGGATTTCAAAGGCAAAAGCCAGGCCGATCCCTGCCGCCATCCCCGCGCTCAAACGACCTGCGGGCGCATGTCGGCAGGGTCGATACCGGCCACGGCCACGGGTTTCTTCATCGCGTCGCGGCGGAACGGTTCACCCAGTTCCTGGTTGATCAGCGCCTCGATCAGCGTGGTCTTGCCATGCTTCATCTGGTCCTCGACCGCTTTGGCCAGAGCGTCCTTCAACTCGTCCATCGTGCGCGCCTGCACGCCCTGCAGACCGCAGGCCTTGGCGATACCGGCATAGCTCACCTGCGTGTCCAGCTCGGTGCCCACGAAATTGTCGTCGTACCACAGGGTCGAGTTGCGCTTTTCCGCGCCCCACTGGTAGTTGCGGAACACCACCATCGTGATCGCGGGCCATTCCGGCCGGCCGATGGCCGTCAGTTCGGTCACGGCAATGCCGAACGCACCATCCCCGGCAAACCCCACCACCGGAACGTCGGGGCAGCCGATCTTGGCTCCGATAATCGACGGCAGGCCATAGCCGCACGGCCCGAACAGGCCCGGAGCCAGGTATTTGCGCCCTTCCTCGAACGACGGATAGGCGTTGCCGATGGCGCAGTTGTTGCCGATGTCGCTGGAAATGATCGCCTCGCGCGGCAAGGCGCTCTGGATCGCGCGCCAGGCCATCCGCGGGCTCATCCAGTCGGGCTTGTCGTCGCGTGCGCGCTGGTTCCAGGTGGTGCCGGGATCGTCGTCCTCGTGGTCCATGCTGGCCAGTTGCTGCGCCCAGGCGGATTTCGTCTTGGCGATCGTCGCCAGCCTGTCCTTCTTCTCCGCGTCGTCGATATCCGAAATCCTGGCGTTCAGGCTTTCGGCGACCTTTTTCGCATCGCCCACGATGCCGACGCTGACCTTCTTGGTCAGGCCGATCCTGTCGGGATTGATGTCGACCTGAATGATCGCGGCATCCTTGGGCCAGTAGTCGATGCCATAGCCCGGCAGCGTCGAAAACGGGTTGAGCCGCGTGCCCAGGCACAGCACCACGTCCGCCTGTGCGATCAACTCCATCCCGGCCTTGCTGCCGTTATACCCCAGCGGACCCGCGAATTGCGGGTGGCTGCCGGGAAACGCGTCGTTGTGCTGATAGCCCACGCAGACCGGCGCACCCAGTTTCTCGGCCAGCGCCATCGAAGCCGGGATCGCACCGCCCAGCACCACGCCAGCCCCGTTCAGGATCACCGGGAACTTCGCACCCGCCAGCAGATCGGCCGCCCTGGCCAGCGCTTCTTCGCCGCCGCCGGGGCGTTCGAACTGCACGATCTCGGGCAGGTCGATGTCGATCACCTGGGTCCAGAAATCGCGCGGCATGTTGATTTGCGCCGGCGCGCTGGCGCGCTTGGCGTTCAGGATCACGCGGTTCAGCACCTCGGCCACGCGGCTCGGGTCGCGCACCTCTTCCTGGTAGGCGACCATGTCCTCGAACAGCTTCATCTGCTCGACTTCCTGGAACCCGCCCTGTCCGATCGTCTTGTTGGCCGCCTGCGGCGTCACCAGCAACAGCGGCGTGTGGTTCCAATATGCGGTCTTCACGGCGGTGACGAAGTTGGTGATGCCGGGGCCGTTCTGCGCGATCATCATGCTCATCTTGCCGGACGCGCGGGTATACCCGTCGGCCATCATCCCGCCCGATCCCTCGTGCGCACAATCCCAAAAGGTGATCCCGGCCTTGGGGAACAGGTCCGAGATCGGCATGAATGCGGAACCGATGATGCCAAAGGCATGTTCGATCCCGTGCATCTGCAACACTTTCACAAAGGCTTCTTCGGTGGTCATTTTCATCGGGTGGTCTCCGCTGTCGGGATGTTGGATTCGGGCCCTGGCCCGGCTGGCGCACAGGGTAACGGCTGAGTGGCGTCGTGATAGGGCCAGACGTTGCGCCGGAATAAGGCCAGTTCGACGGTGTCCGCGCGTCCTATCCGATTGCCGCAGCGATCCGCGCCACGCCTTCCGGTATCCGTTCTGCCGGGATCGAGGAATAGGCAAGGCGATAGAAATTGCGCGGCGGGTCTTCGGCGGCAAAGAACGGCCGGCCGGGTTCGACCAGGACATCGCGGTCACGCAGGCGCGCGGCCAGCACTTCGGTATCGACGCCTTCGGGGGCCTGCATCCAGAAACTCGATCCGCCATGCGCGCCGCGCCCGGCGATCGTCAGCCCGTGTTTCGCCATCGCCGCCTCCATCACCTGGCGGCGTTCCGCAAAGGCCTGCGAGGTGCGCCGGATCAGCGCATCGTAATGCCCGAGGCTCAGGAAATAGGCCGCGGCCCGCTGCATCAGGCCCGGCGGATGGCGCAGCACGCTGGCGCGCAGCGCGCGCGCCTCGCGGATGAAGGGGGCCGATCCCACCAGATAGCCCAGCCGCAGGCCGGGAAACAGCGACTTGGAAAAGCTGCCGACGTAAATCACCCGCCCGTCCTCATCCAGCGACTTCAGCGCCGGTGACGGCTTGCGCAGGAACGCCATCTCGAACTCGTAGTCGTCCTCGACGATCAGCGCCTCCATCTGACGCGCGCGCTCCAGCAACGCGTGGCGCCGTGCCAGCGGCATGGTGGCCGAACTGGGCGACTGATGCGACGGCGTGGTGAAAATCACGTCCGTTCCGTCGGGGATCAGGTCGGGCGGCAACCCGTCGGCATCGACCGGGACCGGCGTCAGGTGGCAGCGCGATTGCGTCAGCACATCGCGCAGCGCGTGATAACACGGGTCTTCAATCGCCGCGCGCCGCCTTTGTGTCAGCAGCACCTGGGCGGCCAGCCACAACGCGTTCTGCGCCCCCATCGTCACAAGGATCTGCGACGGTTCCGCGACAACCCCGCGGCGCGGCAGCGTGTGCCGCGCGATGAACTCGACCAGTTGCGGGTCGTCCTGGTCGTACTGGTCGCTTGTCAGGGCGGCAAAATCCTTTTGCCCCAGCGCCTGCAGCGCACACAGGCGCCAGTTGGCATGATCGAACAGCGACGCGTCCGCCTGCCCGTAGATGAACGGATACCGGTAGCGCGCCCAGTCCTTCGGTTTGTCGGGGGTCGCGCCGCCGGTGAATTTCTGGCCGATGGCGCGGGTCCAGTCGACGCGGTCCTGCGCGGTATGCAGCGTCGCCGCGGGCAGGGGTTCGGGCGCGTTCTCGGACACGTAATATCCCGACCGTCCGCGCGCCGTCAGGTAATCCGAGGCGACAAGCTCGGTATAGGCCAGCGTCACCGTGATGCGGCTGACGCCAAGATGCGCCGCAAGCTTGCGGCTCGATGGCAGCTTTTCGCCCCGCCGCAAACGGCCCGACAGGATGCCTTGCGCGATCATCTGCTGGATGCGCGATTGAAGCGTCGCCTGCGATCGGGAATCGAGAAAGAAGTTTTCAACCGAGATGGCCATGCCGGTCACGGTATCTGGATATATTCTGGCGGTAAACTGGCGTTATTGCCGGACACAATTTCTCCGCGCGGTTTCAGGCCGAAACCGCGCGGGTTTTGCATATTCAAGGGCCGCAAAAAAATACGTTGAAGCCTGAACCGGCCCCGTTGAAACTGGCGCCGCCACAAACACGAGGGACACATGATCGCCGTCATATTCGAAGTCTTCCCCGCCGAAGGCCAGCAGGAACCGTATCTGGACATGGCCGCCAAGATGCGCCCGCTTGCCGAAAGCATCCCCGGCTTCATCAGCGTCGAAAGGTTCCAGAGCCTGACGACACCCGGAAAGCTTTTGTCCATATCCTTCTGGGAAGACGAGACCGCGCTCGAAGCGTGGCGAAACCTGCCAGAGCACCGCGGCGCGCAGCGCGCGGGGCGGGACGTCATGTTTGCGGGTTACCGCCTGCGGGTGGCGGGCGTGATCCGCGACTATGGCATGGACGCCCGCGACCAGGCGCCGGAAGACAGCCGCAGCGCCCACGGCGTGTAGGGAAATACAATTAAAAACAGAAGGTTAGGGGCGGGCAATAAAAAGCCCGCCGCACGGGAGGCACGGCGGGCAGTTCGGCTGGAAGAGGTAAATCTCAGCCGAAAACGCGGGTCAGCGCAACGTCGGTCGCGGCGATCATTTCGTCGATATGGTCCTTGGTCGCAATCAGCGCCGGGCTGTAGCACAGCGTGTTGTTCTTGCCCGGAATCGAACGGTTGGTCACGCCGATGATGACGGCCTGCGCGTTGCACTCGGCCACCACCTTCTGCGCCAGCTTCTCGTCCACCGGTTCCTTGGTGTCGCGGTCCGCCACCAGCTCGGCGCCAAGGAACAGGCCCTTGCCGCGCACGTCGCCAATGACCTTGTGCTTGTCCTGCAGCGCGCGCAGCTGGTCGATCATGTAGTCACCCATCGCCGCGGTGTTTTCCAACAGGTTCTCATCCTCGATGATGCGCATGTTCTCCAACGCCGCCGCCGGCCCCGCCGTGCAACCGCCGAAGGTCGAGATGTCGCGGAAGTAGTTCAGGGGATCCTCGGCGTCGTCCTTGAACATGTCGAACACGCGCTCGGTGGTCACGCAGCAGGCAATCGCCGCATAGCCCGAGGCGACGCCCTTGGCCATGGTTACGAAATCCGGCTCGATCCCGTAATGCTGATAGCCGAACCATTCCTTGCCGGTGCGCCCGACGCCGCAGACGACCTCGTCGATATGCAGCAGAATGTCGTACTTGCGGCAAATCTCCTGCACCTTCTGCAAGTAACCTTCGGGGGGCGTGATCACGCCGCCGCCGGCGGTGACGGGTTCAAGGCACAGCCCGCCGACCGTGTCGGGGCCTTCGCGCAGGATCACCTGCTCGATCTGTTCGGCCGCCCATTCGCCATAGTTCTCGTCAGGTGCGCCGTCCTGTTCATGCCGGCGGTATTCCATGCAATGCGGCACACGCACGAAATCCGGGGAAAAGGGGCCGTACTGGGCGTTGCGTTCGTCCTGCCCGCCGCAGGACATCGCCCCGATGGTTGAGCCGTGATAATCGCGGTCGCGATACAGGATCTTGCGCTTCTTGCCGCCATACCGCTTGTGGGCGATCTGCCGGATCATCTTGAACGCCTTCTCGTTCGCCTCGGACCCCGAGTTGGTATAGTAGACACGGCTCATGCCTGGCATCTTGGAAATCAGCCGCTCCGAGAACATCGCACCGGGGATCGACCCGGCCGACCCGGCAAAATAGTTCAGCTTGATCAGCTGGTCGCGCACGGCGTTGGCGATGCTTTCGCGGCCATAGCCGACATTCACCGTCCAGACGCCGCCCGACACCGCATCGAGATGCTTCTTGCCGTTCTGGTCCCAGACATGGATGCCCTTGCCTTCGACGATCACGCGCGGGGCGCCGGTTTCGAACGGCTTGTGCTGTGTCAGGTGGTGCCAGACATGGTCGCGGTCCATGTCGACGATTTTGGAAAGGTCATTGTCAAAGGTTCCGTCCATGTCGCGCTCCGGTGATATCAGGAAACAGGAAAGAGCCGCGAAAGGCGCGGCTTTGTCCACGCTATCACACTCTTCTCCGATGCGGAAAAATAGGGCCAGTTTTGCCTCTCGCATATTGCCAGATGATTTGCACAGAAAAAGGACATTTGCGGCGTGGTTGGCGAAATGATTGCCAGATAACCAAAAAACAGATGCGGTTTTGCTGAAAACAGGCCCGTTTCGGGACGCGCGCACACAAATTCCGGCCAAGAGCATTGATCGGAATCGGCTTTTCCGCTCGGATGTTCCTGTCTTGCAGGGGGCCGCCGGGTTCGTTCCTGCGACGAAGAACGGAATCGGGGGCACGTTGGCTGCGCCTGAACGGACCTGGAAAACCGGGCCGAAAGATACGGGAGTGTATGTGATGAAAAATTCAATGAAAGCCCGACTGATGTCCGCCGTTGCGGGCGTTGTCATGCTGTCGGGTGCGAACGCGGCCCAGGCAATGGACGAAATTACCGTGGGCTATTTCCTGGAATGGCCGATGCCGTTCCAATACGCCAAGGTCGAAGGCATGTACGACGAGGCGCTGGGCGTGACCGTCAACTGGCGGGCCTTCGACACCGGCACCGCCATGAGCGCGGCCATGGCATCGGGCGACGTTCAGCTTTCGGTCAGCCAGGGTGTTCCACCCTTCGTGGTGGCGACCAGCGCGGGCCAGGATCTGCAGATCGTGGACGTGGCCGTCAGCTATTCCGACAACGACAACTGCGTCGTGCGCACCGATCTGGAAATCGACAAGACCTCTGCCGGGGAACTGGCGGGCAAGAAGGTCGCCGTGCCGCTTGGGACCGCGGCGCATTATGGCTTTCTCAAGCAGATGAACCATTTCGGCGTCGATATCGGCACGATGGAAATCGTCAACATGGCCCCGCCCGAAGGCGCGGCCGCCATCGCGCAGGGTGCGGTCGACATGTTCTGCGGCTGGGGGGGCTCGCTGCGCCGCGCCAAAGAGCATGGCAACGTGCTGCTGACCGGCGCCGAAAAGGAAGAGCTGGGTATTCTCGTCTTCGACGTGACGTCTGGGCCGGCCTCGTTCATCGCGGAAAACCCGGAAATGGTGGCGCAGTTCCTCAAGGTGACGGCGGATGCCAACGCGATGTGGGCGGATTCGGCCAACCGCGACAAGATGCTGCCTGTCATCGCCAAGGACAGCGGCATGGATGTCGAGGCGACCGCCGCGACCATCGACACCTTCGTGTTCCCCACGGTCGAGGACCAGCTTTCGGCCAAGTGGCTGGGCGGCGGCGCGCAGGAGTTCATGAAGGGCGTCGCCGACGTCTTTGTCGAAGCCGGCAGCATCGACGCGGCGCTGGATACCTATGAAAGCAACGTGAACCTCGGTCCGCTGCAATCCGCAAACGGCATGTAAGACGCGCATCGGGCGCCCCGCATTCGAAATGCCGGGCGCCCGATCACCAACCCGGATAATCCATTCAGGGGCAGGTAATGACCGGGCTTTCCATCGAAAATATCTCTATGCGCTTTGACCTGCCGAATGGCGGGCACGTGCAGGCGCTCAAGGATGTGTCGCTGCATCTCAACCCCGGCGAACTGCTCAGCGTGCTGGGCCCGTCGGGCTGCGGCAAGACCACATTGCTGAACATCGTCGCGGGGTTCCTCGCGCCCACCGAAGGTCGCATCGTCCTGAACGGCCATGCGGTCAAGGGCCCGGATGCCGAACGCGGCATGGTGTTCCAGCAGGGCGCGCTGTTCGAATGGATGAGCGTGCGCGACAATGTCAGCTTCGGTCCGCGCATGGCTGGCCGCCGCGAGGCCGATTACGGCAAGGAGGTCGATCACCTTCTCGATGTCGTGGGGCTGCGCGACTTCAAGGAAAAGGCGATCTATGAGCTGTCCGGCGGCATGCAGCAGCGCGTTGCGCTGGCACGGTGCCTTGCCAACGACCCCGACGTGATCCTGATGGACGAACCGCTGGGTGCGCTGGATGCGCTGACCCGCGAAAAGATGCAGGGGCTTGTCCTCAAGCTCTGGAAGGAGACCGGCAAGACCATCGTGCTGATCACCCATTCCGTCGAAGAGGCGCTGTTGCTGGGCGAACGCCTGCTGGTGATGGCCCCGCGCCCCGGCCGCATCCACACGGAATACCGCCTGCCATTTGCAGATATGGGCGTCGGCCAGGATCTGCGCGAGGTCAAGAAGCACCCCGATTTCGGGCAGAAGCGCGAGGAAATCCTTGGCATGATCTGGGACATGGAAGAGGAAATCATGGGCCGTGCAGAGGAGGCGGGCGCATGATCCCTCTGCTTCTGTACGTCGCAATCTTCGTCGCTGCCTTTTTCATCGTGCGGCTTGGCGCGCGCAAGATGACCGAACGGCATGATTTCACCTCGCTCAAGACGGTCACCTTCGGCGACGAAAGCGCCGTGCGCCCCGATCGCTGGGCCAGTGTCATCTCGATTGTCACCATCTTCCTGTTGTGGGGGGCGTTCACCGGGTCGAAATGGGTGCCTGTACATGCGCCCGGGCCGTTCATCGGCGACACGCAGTTCACCTATACCGCCGAGGCGCCCGATGGCGCGCGCGACGACGCGACCGTGTTCATCCGCGTCTTCGAAGTCGGCGCAGACGTGACCGAGCCCGAGATCGACCCGGGCGACGGTTTTGCAAAAAACGACGTGATCACAGTGGGTGCGTGGCGCTCGAAGCTGCTGCTGTTCGACCAGAACGACGAGATCACCCGCAAGGACGGCGCCCGCATCGTGGCGATCGACGGTCAACCGGTCGAGCCGGGCGGCGAGGTCATCACCGATGCGGGGCGCGTCGCCGTGACCTCCAAGGGGTCGCTCAATTACGAACCGCCCAAGGGCATGCAGATGGAGCCGATCTGGCTGCCCCCGCCCGAGGCCGTCGTCGCCCGCGTGGCGGAAATCGCCAGCGAAGGCTATCAGAACTTCACCCTGTGGGAGCATCTGGGCTGGTCGCTATACCGCGTTGTGCTGGGTTTCATCCTCGGCGCGGCAGTCGGCATCCCGCTGGGATATGCGATGGGCCTGTCCGATTGGTTCCGCGGCTGGTTCGACCCGATTGTCGAATTCATGCGCCCGGTGCCGCCGCTGGCGCTGATCCCGCTGGTGATCATCTGGGCGGGAATCGGCGAAAGCGGCAAGATCATCCTGCTGTTTCTGGCCGCACTCTGGATCATGACCATCGCCGCCCGTGCGGGCGTGTCGGGCGTGAACATCACCAAGGTCCATGCCGCCTACAGCCTGGGTGCAAGCCGGTGGCAGATCTTGCGCCACGTCATCATCCCCAACTCTCTGCCCGAGATATTCACCGGTGCCCGCGTGGCGATGGGGGTCTGCTGGGGCACGGTGGTGGCCGCCGAACTGGTCGCCGCCGAAAAGGGCGCGGGCATGATGATCATGGTGGCCAGCCGGTTCCAGCTGACCGATATCGTCATCATGGGGATCATCCTGATCGGCGTGATCGGCTATGGCATTGACATCCTGTTCCGTATCGCCGAACGCTGGCTGGTGCCCTGGAAAGGACGCAGCTAGTCTGCGGCCCATGACAAACGACACTGATTTCCTTTCCGCGCTGTTCGAGGCGGCGGTCAAGGCCGCCGATCCAGCCACCGCGATGGCCCCGCATCTGCCGGAGCGGCCGAAAGGGCGCACCGTCGTGGTCGGCGCGGGCAAGGGCGCGGCGCAGATGGCCGCCGCCTTCGAAACGCTCTGGGGCCCCTGCGAAGGCGTGGTCGTCACGCGCTATGGCTATGCCTGCCCGATCCGCCACATCCGGGTGATCGAAGCCGCACACCCCGTGCCCGACGACGCGGGGATGGCGGCCACCGCTGCGCTGTTCGACGCGGTGGCGGGGCTCGGCCCGGACGATCTTGTCGTGGCGCTGGTCTGCGGCGGTGGCTCGGCTCTTCTGCCTTCGCCGCCACCGGGGTTGGAGCTGTCGGACGAACAGGCGCTGAACGACGCGCTTTTGCGCAGCGGCGCGCCGATCGGCGCGATGAACGCGATCCGAAAACAGGTCAGCCGCATCAAGGGTGGCCGGCTTGCCGCCGCCGCCCATCCGGCCCGCGTGGTCAGCCTGATCGTTTCGGACGTGCCGGGCGACGATCCCGCGCAGGTGGCCAGTGGGCCCACGGTGGCCGACCGCACGGACCGCGCCGCAGCACGGGCGGCGATACGCGATTATGGCATCGGTCTGCCCGACCGCATCGCCCGCTTCCTCGAAGACGCGGCAGAGGACGCGCCGCACCCGGACGATCCGGGCTTTGCCCGCGACAGCGTGACAGTCATCGCATCGGCGGCCCGCTCGCTCGAAGCCGCCGCCGACCTGGCGCGGGGGCAGGGGATCGCGGCGCATATCCTGTCCGACGCGATCGAGGGCGAAGCCCGTGAAATCGCGCGGATGCATGCCGCGATGGCCCGCGAGATCGCCCGCAACGACCGCCCCTTCGCCAAACCCGCGCTGATCCTGTCGGGCGGCGAAACCACCGTGACGTTGCGCGGAAAGGGCCGGGGCGGCCGCAATTCCGAATTCCTGCTGTCGTTCGCACTGGCCATCGACGGTTTCGACGGCATCGCGGCGCTTGCCGCCGATACCGATGGCATCGACGGCTCCGAAGATAACGCAGGCGCCTTTGCGGACGGCACCACCGCGGCGCGTATGCGCGCCGCGGGCATCGACCCCGCGGCCGCGCTTGCCGACAACGACGCCTATAGCGCGTTCCAGGCCATCGGCGCGCTTTTCACGCCTGGCCCCACCGGTACCAACGTCAACGATTTCCGGGCGATCGTGGTCCGCTGAGCCGTTTGCGGTCTTCCGTGGCCAGAACCTTTCAGGCTTCGTATACCGTCTGGCCCTTGTGAACCGTGCGCCGCACGGTGACCGCGCCGATCTCTTCTGCTGTCGACGTGCGGATGTCGCGATCCAGCACGATGAAATCGGCCCATGCCCCGGTTGCCAGCACGCCTGTCTGCCCGGTCATTCCCATCGCCTTTGCCCCATTGACCGTGAAAAGCGGCAACGCGTCGTCCAGCGGTATCGCCTGCGCGGGCGCAACCGCGCCCGGATAGCGCCCGGTCGGGTCGGTGCGGCTGATCATGCCGGCCAGCCCTGTCCAGGGGTTGGCATCCGGGGCCGATGCGGGCCAGTCGGTGCCGAAAATCACCTCGGCCCCGGCGTCAAGCAGCGACCGGATTCGATGCACCTGATCCAGCCGCGCCGCGCCCAGAACGGCGCGCTGCGCTGCCGTGCCCGCGTTCGGCATCCACAGTTTGGGCGACACCTCGGCCACGGCATCGAGGTCTGCGAAGCGCGGCAGGTCGGCGTCGTCGACGAACGTGCTATGCGCGATCTCGTGTCTCGGTCCGCCCGATCCGTTTGCCGCCCGCGCCGCGGCGATCGCGTCCAGCCCCTTGCGCACGGCATTGTCGCCCACCGCGTGCATCTTGACGCAGAATCCCAACGCATCCAGCGCAGTGACGGTTGCGTTCAGAACCTCGGGGGGCAGCAACAGCGTGGCGTCCGGGTCATGGGTTGCCGGGTCATAGCCGGGCTTTGGCAGGTAGGGGGCCAGGAAAGACGCGGTATAGGCCGGCGCGACGCCATCGAGAAACAGCTTGGCATAGTCCAGCCGCAATCCGGGGCGCGCGTACCTGGCCCGCAACCGCGCGATTTCGTCCGGCGGAACCACGGCCTCGGTCAGGGGCGAATACGCGGTGATGTGGGCCGCGACATGCAGGCTCATCCGTCCGGTATCGACGGCATCCGCATAGGCCGCCAGGGTCGCTTCGTCCGCCATCGGCTCCTTGAAGGCGGTATAGCCCAGCGAATTGAGGTATCGCGTGGCATAGTCGCAAGCCTGTGAAAGCTGGTCCGGTGTCCAGGCGGTCAACCTGCGCAAGGGGGCGCAGCCCGCCTCGGCCAGAAAGCCGGTGGGCACGCCCGTCGCATCCCGCTCGATCACGCCGCCGGGGATGTCGGGGCTGTGCGCGTCGATCCCGGCCGCGGCAAGCGCCGCGCTGTTGGCCCACATCGCATGCTGGGTCGTGTCCGAAAGCGCCACGGGATGCGCGGGTGCGATCCTGTCCAGCCAGTCGCGCGGGGTCATGCCCAGGCCGTCGCGCATGTCCAGCCGCCAGGGCCCGCCGGTAATCCATGTCCCCGCGGGCAGCGCTGCCGCACGAGTCTGTACCGCCTGCGCCAACCCTTCGGTGCTTGCTGCATAGCCCACATAGACCTCGAACAGGTCGCGGCATGCACCCCACAGCGCGTGGGTGTGGCTTTCGACTAGCCCCGGCATCACGAAGGCGCCCCCGAGCGATTCGCGCCGCGTGCCGGGGCCTGCCAGCGCCGCGATTTCGTGCGACGGCCCCACCGCCATAACACGCCCGTCCCCATCGACCGCGATGGCTTCGGCCTGCAGGGCGCCGGGCTGCATCGTCAGGATCGTGCCCCCGTCATGAATCGTCGCGGCATGGGTCATGGAGTTCTCCCTTTTCCGGGACAGGGTGAAAAAATTTGTTGATTTCGTCAACAAATATCGTAGCCTGATCTCAATAGGGAGGGGCGCCATGCCCGGAATGCGTGACAAGGACACAGGGATTTCAGACGGGGTTCACCCGCCGATCCGCTCGATTCGCGATGCGCTGAGTTTCAGGATCGCCCGGATGGCAGCGATCAACGAACGCGCGGGGGGCATCTATTTCCAGACCGAGCTGGGCCTGCGCCTGAATGAATGGCGTGTGTTGGGGCTGGTCGCTGCCAGCGGCACAGCCGCTTTTTCCGACATTCGCGATCAGCTCTTGATCGACAAGGGACAGCTCAGCCGGGTCGTGCGCACGCTTGTCGACAGGGGCCTGCTGGAAAGCCGTCCGTCGGAAACCGATGCGCGCCAGATCACGCTGGCGCTGACCGCCGATGGCCGCGCACTGCATGACCGTGCAATCGGTTTTACAGCAGAACGCAATGACTCGATGGTTTCGGTGCTCAGCGCCGCCGAATGCCGGCAGTTGCATGACATGCTGGATCGCCTGATCCGGCACAACGAACAACTGCTCGCGCAGAAGGAAGGCAAATGACCGCCCCGGCTTTCAGCCCGACCGAGTGCCTGGGCCGCGGCCTGGCCCTGCTTTTCGCGCTTGCCATCATCGTCGTCATCGCCTTTTTCGTGCTGGACGAGGCCAACGCCCGGTTCGGCGTTCTGGCATTGAGCGTCGTCATCGTCACCTTGACGCAGCCGTTGGCGCACGGGCGCTGGGGCCGGGCCGGATGGCTGATCGACGGGGCGCTGATCGCCGCCTTCGCCTATGCGGGCTTCTGGTTCTTTGCGGTGAAACAGCAATTATTCACCGGGTTCTACATGCCCAATCCGTCCAACGTCGCCGCAGGAATCGCGGGGATGGTCGCGCTGATCCTGCTGACCGCGCGCGCCTGGGGGCTGTCCCTGGTCATCATGGCGCTGGTCTTCATCGCCTTCGGGTTCGCCGGGCCCAGCCTGCCGGGGTTGCTGGAACATTTCGGGATGGAGATAGGGGATTTCATGCAGATCGCATGGTATTCCTTTGACGGCGTGTTCGGGCGCACCACGGGGTTGGTGGCCGACAACGTGCTGATCTTTCTGATCTTCGGCGCAGTGCTCGAACGCACCGGCGCGGGCGAAAGCCTGATCCACATATCCACCGCGCTGACGGCGCGTATCCGTGGCGGCGCGGCGCATGCCGCGATCGTGGCCAGCGCCGTCTTCGGCATGATGAGCGGTTCGGTCGCGGCGAATATCGCGGGCACCGGTGTGTTCACCATCCCCATGATCAAGCGGCAGGGCTTTTCCGCCAATTTCGCGGGTGCGGTGGAAACCGCCGCATCGTCCGGCGGGCAGTTGACCCCGCCGATCATGGCAGCGGCGGTGTTTGTCATGGCCGATCTGGTGGGTATGCCCTTCGCGCTGGTGATCGTGGCGGCGGCCCTGCCCGCGCTGTTCAAGTATATCGGCCTCTTCGCGCAGGTTTACGCCGAGGCGGTCCGCCTAGATATCAAGACCCTTCCGCGTGATCAGATCCCGCAATTGACGGCGCGCGACTGGCTGAATTCGGCGCTTGTCTTTCTGCCCATCGCGGCGCTGATGGCGACCTTTATCAGCGGCAAGAGCCCGGCGATGGCCGGCCTCGTGGGCGTTCTGACCGCGATCGTGACGGGCCTGATCCTGAACCCCGATTTCCGCCGCGATCCCGGCCGTATCCTGACCGCGCTGACCGAAGGCGGCATTTCCGCGGCGCAGATCATGTTGGCGGTGGGCGTGATCGGCATCGTTCTGGCCGTTGTGAACGAAACCGGGGTCGCGATCCGCTTTGCGACCTCGATCGCCAGTGTGGGCGACAGCAACCTGATCCTGGCACTGGTGCTGGCCATGTGCGGCGCGCTGATCCTGGGTATGGGGCTGCCCACGCTGCCCGCCTACCTGATCATCGCGATCATGATCGCCCCGGCGATCATCAAGGCGGGCGTGCTGCCGCTGGCCGCGCACATGTTCGTTCTGTATTTCGCGGTCTATTCGTCGATCGTGCCGCCGATTGCCTATGGCTGCTACGTCGCCGCGCCAATTGCGGGGGGCAATCCGCTGCAAACCGCCTTCGTCGCGCTTCGCATCTCGATCGTCGGACTGCTTGTGCCTTACGTCTTTGTCTTTTCGCCCTCGCTTCTGCTGGTGGCGGGTGAATTCAGCTGGTCCGAACTGATCTATACGATCCTGCGCCTGCTCGCCGCGGTCTGGATGTTCGCGACATCGCTGGGCGGGGCCGATCCGCGGCTTGCGCGGCTGGGGCTGGGGCAGCGTTCGCTGCGCTTCGCCATCGGCGCGGCGGCGATGATCCCCGTCTTGTCTTTCTGGGCGCCAGCCTGCCTGGCGGCGCTCGCAATCGGGCTGTTCAGCCCCAAACCAAAGCAACAAACGATCTGAGTTATCCAAGGGAGGATGCAATGAAACACTTTCTGAAAAGAACCCGCAGGGCCGCAGTGGCCGGTGTTGCGGCCGCGGGGCTGCTGGCCGGTGCGGCGGTGGCCGAGCTTTACAAGGTCACGTCGATTGCGCCGGGCATGTCGCCTTTCGTGGTCAACACCGCCATCGCCAAGGTCGTGAACACCCATGTCGACGGGGTCGAATTCCAGGTCCGCGCGACCGGTGCCGCGACCAAGCACATGGTCGACGCGGCCATGGGCAAGGTCGATTTCCTGTTCGGCTCTCCCACGATCAACTGGCTGATGGTGAACAAGTTCGGCCCCTACAAGGATATGGATGCCGCGCCCGAGCTGGAACAGAAGGTCGGCATGATCCTGTCCTACCAGATCGGGCCGTATCACTATGTGACGCGCGCCGATTCCGGTATCGAAACGCTCGAAGACCTGAAGGGGAAAAAGGTCTTTGTCGGCCCGCCGGGTGGCGCGGCGACCCGTGTCGTGCTGACCAATCTCAAGGCCGCGACCGGCCTGACCGCGGACGACATCGAGGTGCAGACCTTTGGTTTTGACGCGGCGATCCAGGCATTCCAGGACGACAAGATCGACGTGATCGTCCTGCCGACAAACGTGCCCAGCCCGGCGATCCAGCAATTCGCCCTGACCAAGGAAATCCGCATCCTGGACGTGCCGGTCGAAAAGCTGTCGATCAACCCGGCGACCGGCGGCACAACGAACGTGATCCCCGCCGGCGTCTATGGCGACAACCAAAAGGGCGGCGACGCCCGCACACATGGCGCGCTGGTGAATTTCAGCGCCGGCATGCATGTGCCCGAGGACGTGGTCTACGAAGTCACCAAGGCGATCTGGGAAAACCTCGGTGAGATTCACGAAACCGCCGTCTGGATGCCGAACACGATCACGCCTGAGCAGGGGTTGGAGCTGATCGCCGGCCGCCTGCATCCGGGTGCCGAGCGGTATTACCGCGAACAGGGTTGGACCATTCCCGAAGCGGTCGTCTTCACCCCCGGCAACTGATCCGAACACTCACGGAGCGAAGCGGCGGGGCGCGGTTAACCGCGCCCCGTTTTTCATGCGCGGCGCCCGGCGATGCGGCTTAAAAGATCGGTCAGGATTGCACGTTCCGCGTCGGTCATCCCCTCGGTCAGGCTGCGTTGAACCGCTTCGGCCACGGGGCGGGCGGCGTCCAGAAGGGCCAGCCCCGATTCGGTCAGATGCAGCACCCGCGCGCGCCGGTCCTTGCGGGAAACGCCGCGTTCGACCAATCCGCGTTCGACGAGGCGGTCGAGCACGCCGCCCATCGTCGCGCGATCGCAATCGGCCATTTGCGCCACTCGGGCCTGGTCCAGGCCGGGTTGCGCTGCTATGGCCGACAGCGCGGCATACTGAAATGGCGTAAGTGTCAGCCCGGCCTTCGACATTTCCTCGGCAAAGCGCGCGGTTGCGGCCTGGTGGGCGCGGCGGATCAGGTAGCCGGGCATCGTCAGAAAATCGGACATGCTGCGATCTTTTCCTTGCCAGAATTTAGTTATAGTGCATAACTAATATGTGCGGAGCGAAAATAGATAAGCATGCTTACTATTGTCAGCGGGCGATATAATAAGTATGCATCCTAATTAACCGGATGCAATCGCCAACCGCCAGGGAGGAACACGAATGGCCGAGCAACTCGGAACGCTCGAAGAGCTGCCACAGGATTACCGCGACGCGATGACCGAAGCGGGCGTAGCGCCGCTATGGCCGATGATGCGCAAGGTTTTGCCGCACGGACGCCCGCAGCCCACGACGAAACCCAGCTACTGGAACTACGGCGATCTTCGGCCGCTATTGCTGCGCGCCGGCGACCTGACCCCGGTAGAAAAGGCCGAACGCCGGGTTCTGGTGATGTCGGATCAGGGCCGGGGCACGGGCGCGATGCAGGCCACCAGCTCGATCTATATCGGGTTGCAGCTTTTGCTTCCGGGCGAGGTTGCGCCGGCGCACAAGCACACGCCCTCGGCCGCGCGTATCATCGTCGAAGGCAAGGGTGGCTATACTGTCGTCGATGGGGAAAAGCTGCCGATGAACCGTGGCGACGTGGTTTTGACGCCGGGCGGCGAATGGCACGATCACGGCCACGAAGGCGACGAACCCGTTGTCTGGCTGGACGCGCTGGACCTGCCGCTGTTCGTCTACCTTGAAGGATCTTATGCCGAAGAGGCGCCGCTGCAGGCACAGCGCAACCGGCCCGATGCCTCGATGGTGGAATACCTGGCCTCGGGGCTGAAGCCGTCGAAGCGCGGCGCGAGTGCCCGCCGCTATCCGATGATGCGCTTTCCCTGGGACCGGACCGAAGCCGCGCTGCGCGAGATGGCGAAATACACCGAAGGCGCGGTCGAACTGGACTATGTGAACCCGGAAACCGGGCAGGATGTTCTGCCGACGATGGGCTTTACCGCGATGATGCTGCGTCCGGGCGAAACCCTGCGCCCGCCGTTGTCGTCGGAAAGCGCGGTGTTCCACGTAATCGGCGGCACGGGCACGTCGGTGATCGACGGCGCCAGCTTTGACTGGGCCGAGCGGGACACCTTTACCGCGCCGGTCTTTGCCGAGATCGATCATACGAACACCGGTGACGAACCGGCATTCCTGGTGCGGGTGCACGACCGTCCGCTTCAGGAAAAACTGGGTTACTACGAGGAACGCGCAAGATGAGCAGCTTTTTCGACCTTCCGCCCCTGCCGCAGGTGCCGGTTGCGGGCAGCGACAACACTTTTCCCGTCCGGCGCGTTTTCTGCGTTGGCCGCAACTATGCCGCCCATGCCGCCGAGATGGGTGTCGAGGTGGACCGCGAAGCGCCGTTCTACTTCACCAAGACGCCCTGGGCGATCTGTCACACCGGCAGCACGATCCCCTATCCCCTGGAAACCGAGAACTACCATTACGAAATGGAATTCGTGGTGGCGATCGGCAAGCCCGCGTTCCGCGTCAGCATCGACAATGCGATGGACGCGGTGTTCGGATATGCCTGTGGCCTGGACATGACGCGCCGCGACCTCCAGCTTGCCGCCCGCGCCAAGCAGCGCCCCTGGGACTTGGGCAAGGATGTCGAGGATTCTGCGGTCATCGCGCCAATCAGTCCGGCGGCCGACTTCGCCATCGCCGACCAGCGCATCGCACTCAGCGTGAATGGCGAGGTCAAGCAGGACGCACATTTGACCGACCTGATCTGGTCTGTGCCGGAAATCATCGCGCACCTGTCGCGCTTCTATCACCTGCAGCCGGGCGATCTGATCTATACCGGAACGCCGGCAGGTGTCGGCCCCGTCGTGGCCGGTGACGTGATCGAAGGAACAATCGACGGTCTGGCCCCCGTCACCCTGACGCTGGGGGCGGCCGAATAAGCACACCTGGCCGGGGCGGGGAGGCCCCGGTTTTCCCATGGGAGGAGAAACCATGTCTTTCACTAAAACCATTCGCGGTGGCGCGGCTGCGCTTGCGCTGCTGGCGGTCACCGCGGGCGGGGCTCTGGCGCAGGAAGTTACGCTGCGCCTGCACCAGTTCCTGCCGCCGCAAGCGAATGTGCCGAAGCTGGTCCTGGATGTCTGGGCCGACAAGGTCGAGGCCGACAGCGGCAACCGCATCAAGATCGAGCGCTATCACGCCATGGCGCTGGGCGGCAAACCGCCCGAACTGATCGATCAGGCCATCGACGGCGTGGCCGATATCGTCTGGTCGGTGAACGGGTTCACGCCCGGCCGCTTCCCGCGCACCGAGGTGTTCGAACTGCCCTTCATGGTCACGGATGCGCGCGCCGCGTCCTATGCCTATTGGAAGATGTTCGAAAGCCACATGGCCGACACCGATTTCCGTGACGTGAAAATCCTGGCGACCTTCGTGCACGGACCCGGCATGTTGCACACCAAGAAACCGGTTTCCGAACCGGGCGACCTGAACGGGATGAAGATCCGTGGCGGTTCGCGCATGGTCAACCAACTGCTCGAACTGTTGGGCGCAACGCCGGTGGGCCTGCCTGTCACTGCCATCCCCGAGGCGCTGTCCAAGGGCGTGATCGACGGCACGACCATCCCGTGGGAAGTCACCACCGCGCTCAAGGTTTCCGAGCTGGTGGAGAACCACACCGAATTCGACGGCCCGGCGATCTACAACCTGACCTTCGTCATGGCGATGAACAAGGCGAAATACGACAGTCTGCCGGACGATCTCAAGGCTGTGATCGACGCCAATTCCGGTTTGGAGTTCTCTGTCTTCGCGGGCGGTGTTATGCAGGATTCGGACGGGCCTGCACGTCAGGTGGCGGTCGATCGCGGTAACAATATCATCACGATTTCCGCCGAAGACGCCAAGACATGGGAGGAGCTGGCCCGCCCTGTTTATGAAAACTGGATCGCGGACGTGGCTGGAAAGGGCATTGATGGGCAGGCAATGATTGACGAAGCCAATCAACTGATGTCTGAATACCAGTCCAAATAAGAAAAATGGTCCGCCGGCAAAGGCGGGCCGACCAACCGATCATAGGGAGAGATCGAATGACCGAACGTCGTAAATTCCTGGGCCTTGCCGCCGGCACCGCGCTGGCGCTGACCCTGGGCACCGGTGCCGCAATGGCGCAGGAAGTCACATTGAAACTGCACCAGTTCCTGCCGGCGCAGGCCAACGTGCCCGCCAAGATGCTGGTGCCGTGGGCCCAGAAGATCGAAGAGGAATCCCAGGGCCGCATCAAGATCGACCACTATCCGTCGATGCAGCTTGGCGGCAAGCCGCCCGAACTGATCGACCAGGCGATCGACGGCGTGGCCGATATCGTCTGGACCGTGGCGGGGTATACCCCCGGCCGCTTCCCGCAGGCCGAAGTGTTCGAACTGCCCTTCACCATGACCAATGCCGAGGCCACCAGCCGCGCCTATTGGGACTTTGCCGAAAAGAACATGCTCGACGCGGATTACAAGGATTTCAAGGTAATCGCGCTTTGGGTGCATGGTCCGGGTCTGATCCACTCCAAGGAGCCGATCACCAGCGTTTCTGACCTGAACGGCGTCAAGCTGCGCGCACCGACGCGTACGACGAACATGATGTTCTCGGCTCTGGGCGCGACGCCCGTGGGCATGCCCGTTCCGGCCGTTCCCGAGGCCCTGTCCAAAGGCGTTATCGACGCCACCGTGATCCCGTGGGAAGTGACCGGCGCGCTGAAAGTGCCTGAACTGGTCAAGAACCACACCGAGTTCGGCGATGATGCGCTGTACACCACCGCCTTCATCTTTGCGATGAACAAAGACAAGTACGACGCGCTGCCCGACGATCTGAAGGCCGTGATCGACGCCAATTCCGGTGCGGACATGTCTGCGTGGATGGGCAAGATGATGGCATCTTACGACGCCCCCGAGCGCGAAGCCGCGGCCGCCGCCGGCAACAACATCATCACGCTCAGCCCCGATCAGGTCGCCGAGTGGAAAGAGGCCGCCAAGGGCACTGTCGCGGCCTGGGTCGAAGACATGAACAAGGCGGGCTTCGACGGCCAGGCGCTGGTGGACGAGGCTCAGGCCCTGATCGCCAAGTACTCGCAGTAATCCGGCTCGATCCGGGCAAAGAGGGGCCGCGCGGTCAGGCGCCGCGCGGCCCGCTTCACAGAAAATACCAACAGGGGAACGGCACCCATGCACCGTTTCATGAACGGACTGGCCCGCTACATGGCGCTTCTGGGCGGCCTCGTGCTGACGGCGCTGATCTTGCTGACCTGCGTTTCGGTTCTGGGGCGCGGTATCAACACCTTCCTTCACAGCGGTTTAGGCGAGGCGCTGCTCGGTGGTGCGACCAAGACGCTGCTCGATACCGGTGTCGGCCCGATCCTCGGCGATTTCGAACTGGTCGAGGCCGGCATCGCCTTTGCCATCTTCGCCTTCCTGCCGTTTTGCCAGATCACCAATGGCCACGCGACGGTGGATATCTTCACCTCGCGGTTGGGCGTGACCGCCAACAAGTTCATCCAGATGGTCGTCGAAATCGTGTTCGCCCTGGTGCTGATCCTGATCGCATGGCGGCTCTATGACGGGATGCTGTCCAAGATGCGCTATAACGAGACCACGTTCCTGATCCAGTTTCCGATCTGGTGGGCCTATGCCGCATCGCTTGTCGCGGCGGTGGTCGCGTCGGCGGTGGGTGTCTACATGGCCGTCGTGCGCACGGTCGAGTTCTTTACCGGCCGCGTCATCATCGCGCCGGCAGGGGGGGCGGACAATTGAGCAACCTTGAAATCGGGCTGACCTCGTTTCCGGTTCTCCTGCTGATGATCTTTCTGCGGGTGCCCATCGGGCTTTCGATGTTCATCGTAGGCCTTGGCGGGTTGTACTTTGTCACTGGCGGCTGGACCGTCGCGCTGGCCAAGCTGAAATCCGAAACCTATTCGACCTTTTCCAGCTATTCGCTGTCGATCGTGCCGATGTTCCTGCTGATGGGCCAGTTCGCCACGCTGGGCGGGATGTCCACCGCCCTGTTCAAGGCGGCCGAGGCCTGGCTGGGCCACAGGCGCGGCGGCGTGGCAATGTCCGCCGTGGGCGCCTGCGCGGGCTTTGGCGCGATCTGCGGGTCGTCGCTGGCCACCGCGGCCACGATGGGGCAGGTGGCCCTGCCGGAACTGCGGCGCTATGGCTATTCGGGCGGATTCTCCACGGCGACACTGGCCGCCGGCGGTACGCTGGGCATCCTGATCCCGCCGTCGGTTATCCTGGTGATCTATGCCATCCTGACCGAACAGAACATCGCCAAGCTGTTCCTGGCGGCTTTCATCCCCGGCATCCTTGCCGCCATCGGCTACATGATCACGATCTCGATCTATGTGCGGATGAACCCCGACAGCGCCGGCATCCGTGAACCGATCCCCTATCGCGACCGGTTCCGCGCGCTGTTCAACGTCTGGCCGGTTCTGCTGGTGTTCCTGCTGGTGGTGCTGGGCATCTACCTTGGCTGGTTCACACCCACCGAAGGCGCGGCCGTGGGGGCACTGGGCACCGGGATCATCGCGTTCTTCAACGGCGGGCTGACCCGCGTCAGCCTGTCCGACAGTTTCCTGTCCACCGCCCGTTCGACCGCGATGATCTTTTTCATTGTGCTGGGTGCGGGGTTCTACAATGGCTTTCTTGCGCTGACGCAGGTGCCGCAGGAACTGGCGACCTGGGTGGGTCAACTGGGATATTCCCCCTGGCTGATCCTGTCGCTGATCCTTGTGCTCTACCTTGTCTTCGGCTGCATCATGGACAGCCTGTCGATGATCCTTTTGACGATACCGATCTTCTTCCCGATCATCTCGGCCCTCGATTTCGGGCTGAGCGCCGAGGAAACCGCGATCTGGTTCGGCATCATCGTTCTGATCGTGGTCGAGGTGGGGCTGATCACGCCACCCGTGGGCATGAACCTGTTCGTCATCAATTCGATGGATCGCAAGACGCCGATGCTCGAGACCTACAAGGCGGTGATGTATTTCGTGGCCTCCGACATCATCCGCGTTGTGATCCTGGTCGCTTTCCCGGTCATCACGCTGGGGCTGCTGCGCGTCCTTCACTAATCCTGTCCCCGGCGCGCCGCACGGCATCGCCGGGGACAAATTCGTGCTGGATACTGTGTGCAATAATAGTTATACAATATAACAAATATCACGAGGGAGAGACATGTCCGAGATTCTTCAAACCCGGATCGACGGCCCGATCGCTGTTCTGACGATGAACCGCCCCGACAAGTGCAACGCGATGAACGATCAGTTGCTGGCCGAGTTGGACGCGTTTTTCTCGAACCCGCCCGAAGGCGTGAAGGTCGTCGTGCTGACCGGAACCGCGGGGCACTACTGTTCGGGGCTCGACCTGTCGGAACAGGTGCAGCGCGATGCCGAAGGCACGATGCGCCATTCGCGGGGCTGGCACGGTGTCATGGACAAGATCCAGTTTTCCGGCCTTCCTGTGGTGTCGGCCATGTTCGGCGCGGTGATCGGCGGCGGGCTGGAACTGGCGACCGCCACGCATGTGCGCATCGCCGAACCCTCGACCATCTTCCAATTGCCCGAGGGACGGCGCGGCATCTATGTCGGCGGTGGGGCCTCGGTGCGTGTGGGCCGCATCCTTGGCGCCGACCGGATGATCGAGATGATGCTGACCGGGCGCAGGTACAACGCCGAACAGGGCGAACGCCTGGGCCTGTGCCATTATTCCGTGGGCGAGGGCGCGGCCCTGCCGCTTGCGATGGAACTGGCGGGCAAGATTGCGCAGAACGCGTCGCTGTCGAACTACGTCATGATCCATGCGCTCAGCCGGATCGAGGACATGCCGAAGGCGGATGGCCTGTTCACCGAAAGCCTTTGCGCCGCGCTGACCCAGACCAGCCCGGATGCCGAAGAAGGGTTGCGCGCTTTCCTTGAAAAGCGCCAGCCGCAATTCCGGTGACGCCATGACCGACACGACCGATATCGCCCTCGATGACGGCCTGCGCGAGCTGATCGGCTACTCGATGAAACGCGCGACCACGATGGTCACCGCCGACGCCGCCCGCGTGCTTGAGCCGATGGGCCTGCGGATCACGACCTTTTCCGCGCTGACGGTGATCTGCAACGCACCTGGCGTCCGCCAGACCGAACTGGCCGCGGCACTGGGCATGGAACGGTCGAACAGCGTGGCGGTGATCGACACGCTGGAAAAATCCCACTGGATCACGCGCGAACGCAGCGCGCAGGACCGGCGCGCCATCGCGTTGCATCCGACAACCGCGGGCATCATGCGACAGAAACAGGCCCGTCTTGCCCTGCTGACGCACGAGGATCGGATGTTCGCCGACCTGTCCCCGATCGAACGCCGCGACCTCGTGAAACTTCTCTCCAAGATCAGGGCCTGAGCCATGACCGACACCCGCGTTGTCCCTCAATCCGTTGCGCGTTCGGTGCGTGCAGACGGCGCCGTCATCCTGACCTCGCGCCACGCTCTGGGGCCAGTAGCCGACACCACGGGCGACTGGCTGCACGACTGGGCCGCCAGGACGCCGGACGCGGTTTTCCTGGCCGAACGTTCCGGTCCGGGCTGGCGCGAAGTGAACTATGCCGAGGCGCTGCAGCAGGTGCGCGCCCTGGCAGCCTGGCTGCTGGACCAGCCGGAACAGGGTCCGGTGATGATGATCTCGGGCAATTCGGTCGATCACGGGCTGTTGGCCCTGGCTGCGCAGTATATCGGCCGCGCGAACGTTCCTGTGGCCGAACAGTATTCACTGATCCCCGGTGCCCATGACCGCCTGATCTATGTGGTCGAAAAGGTGCGCCCGTCGCTGATCTACGTCGACAACGCCATCCGCTATGCCGAGGCGCTGGCCTTGCCGCAACTGGCGGATATCCCCGTCGTGGCCAGCCTGCCCGAAGGTGCGCCACGCCCGGTGACGCCGATGGCCGAGGCGCTCAAGGCCGGGCGTGGCGATGTCGCCGCCGCGCATGACCTGGTCACGCCCGACACGGTGGGCAAGATCCTGTTTACCTCGGGGTCGACGTCGCACCCCAAGGGTGTGCTGACGACACACCGCATGATGTGCGTGAACCAGACCCAGATCGCCGACGCCTTTCCGGTGCTGCGGGCCGAGCCGCCCAAGATCCTGGATTGGCTGCCCTGGAACCACGTTTTCGGCGGGTCGCACAATTTCAACATGATGCTGGCCCATGGCGGCGCGCTCTATATCGACGACGGCAAGCCGACCGATGCGCTGTTTCCCCGCACACTGGAAAACATGCAGATGCATGTCGGCACGCTGTCCTTCAACGTGCCCGTGGGCTATGCCCGCCAGGTCGCGGCCCTGCGCGCCGATGCCGATCTGCGCAGGCGTTTTTTCACGGGGCTGCACTTTACCTTCTATGCCGGTGCCTCGCTGCCGCAGGAAACCTGGGACGCCCTGGGCGACATGGCGCGCGAGGTGACGGGCGATGTGCCTTTGATGGTCAGCAGTTGGGGGATGACCGAAACCGCACCGGCGGTGCTTTTGACGCATGAGCGCATCACCCGGTCCGGCATCGTCGGCGCGCCGCTTGCCGGCACCGAGGTCAAGCTGCTTCCCGAAGACGAAGGCCGCTACGAGCTGCGCGTCAAGGGCCCCAACGTCATGCCCGGCTATTTCGAAGACCCCGAAAAGACGGCGGCCGCCTTCGACGGCGAAGGGTTCCTGATCACCGGCGATGCCGTGCGGTTCGTGACCGAGGACGATCCCGACCGCGGCCTGCGCTTCGACGGTCGCATATCCGAGGATTTCAAACTGACCTCGGGCACCTGGGTGCGCGTGGCGGCCCTGCGCGGCGCTTTGATGACCGCGCTTGACGGGCTGGCGGCGGATGTCGTCGTAACCGGCCATGACCGGGCCGAACTGGGCGTTCTGATCTTTCCGGCCAGCTCCGTGTCCGGCGATGGTGCCTGCACCGATCCCGCCTGGATGGAACAGGTGCGCGCCCGCCTTGCCCCGCTTGCCGCTGCCGCCACGGGATCGTCCACGCGCGTTGGCCGCGCCCTGATCCTGACCGAACCGCCCAGCCTGGAAACGCAGGAAATGACGGCCAAGGGTAATCTCAATACCCGCAAGGTGCTGGACCGCCGCGCCGATCTGGTCGGCCGTCTTTACGACGACGCCGATCCGGCGGTGATACGCCCATGACTTCATCTTGCCCGAAATACTCCGGGGGAGCGCGAGGGGGCTGGCCCCCTCGCCCCCGTCCCCGACATCAGCGCAACGCCCGAAAGGACAGGACATGATCGACCTGGATAAAATCCGTGCCATCGACATCCACACCCACGCCGAAGAACCCTGTGGCTGTCATTCCGACGATGGGTATGACGACCTGCAATCGACCATGGCGCGTTACTTTGGCGCGCCCTGGCAGCATCCGCCGACGATCCCGGAAACCGCAGCGCATTTTCGCGCCCAGAACATCGCGGCGGTGATCTTTCCGGTCGATGCCGAACGTGAAACCGGCTATCGGCGCTACTCCAACGACGAGGTGATCGAACTGGTCAGGGAAAACAGCGACGTGCTGATCCCCTTTGCCTCGATCGACCCGTGGAAGGGCAAGATGGCCGTGCGCGAGGCGCGCCGCCTGATCGAGGAACACGGCATCAAGGGGTTCAAGTTCCACCCGACATTCCAGGGGTTCTACCCCAACGACCGGATGGCTTATCCGTTCTACGAGTTGCTGGCCGAACATGGCTGCATCGGCCTGTTCCATACCGGCCAGACCGGGGTCGGGTCGGGCATGCGCGGCGGCAACGGCATGCGGCTGAAGTTTTCCAACCCGATGTATCTGGATGACGTGGCGGTCGATTTCCCCGACATGAAGATCATCATGGCGCATCCGTCCTTCCCCTGGCAGGAAGAGGCGCTGGCCGTGGCCCAGCACAAGCCCAACGTCTATATCGACCTGTCGGGCTGGTCGCCGAAGTATTTTCCGCCGATCCTTGTGCGTTACTGCAATTCGATCCTCAGAAAAAAGGTTCTGTTCGGGTCCGACTGGCCGATGATCACGCCCGAACGCTGGCTGGCCGATTTCGAAAAGATCGACATCAAGGAAGAAATCCGCCCCGATATCATCAAGAACAACGCAGCACGGCTGCTGGGCCTGATGTAAATGAGCGGGTTTCGCGCGCCCGTTGGCGATATTCTCTATACGCTCGATGCCTGCGGGGCCGACACGCTGCCCGATTGGGATGCGGAGCTGGTGGCCCAGATCGCCGAAAGCTTTGCCGCGTTTGCCGAGGCCGAGATCGCCCCGATCAACGCCAGCGGCGACACCCAGGGCGCGCGTCTGGAAAATGGGCGGGTGCGCATGCCCGATGGATTTCGCGCGGTTTTCGACCGATATCGCGCGGATGGCTGGACGGGCCTGACCGCACCCGAGACCCATGGCGGGCAGGGTCTGGGCGCAGTCGCGCTGGCCGTGACGTCCGAGATTTTCAGCGGCGCGAACCATTCCCTGCAGATGGTGACCGGGCTGGTGCCCGGCGCGATCCGCGTACTGATGGAATTCGGCACCGAAGCGCAATGCGCCGCGTTGATCCCGCCGCTGGCCGAGGGGCGCTGGATTTCGACCATGTGCCTGACCGAGCCGGGCGCCGGGTCTGACCTGGCGCGCATCCGCTGCCGGGCGGAACGCGATGGCGATGGCTGGCGCATCAGCGGCGAAAAGATATTCATCTCGGGCGGCGACCAGGATCTGAGCGAGGGCATTTTCCATCTGGTCCTTGCCCGCACCGGGGATGCGGATAGCGGGGTCAAGGGCCTGTCGCTGTTTGCCTGCCTGTCCGACCGCGCAGATGGCACGCGCAATTCCGTGACCGTCACCCGGATCGAGGAAAAGATGGGCCTGCATGCCGCGCCCACGTGCCAGATGGTTTTCGACGGGGCCGAGGCGCAGTTGATCGGTGCCGAGGGGCAGGGCTTGCGCGCGATGTTCACCATGATGAATCACGCGCGCATCGACGTGGCATTGCAGGGGGTGGCGCATGCCGCCCGCGCGCATGCCATCGCCGCAAGCTATTGCGCGGAACGGGTGCAGGGAAGGGGCGCCGACGGTGCGCCCGTGACGCTGGACCAGCACTCCGACGTCCGTCACATGCTGGACGGCATGCAGGCGCGCGCCCTGCTGGGGCGTGCCATCGCCCATACGGCCATCATCACGCTGGAGCGCGGCGACGATCCCGATCTTGTCGAATTCCTGACGCCGATCGCCAAGCATTTCGGCTCGGAAATCGGGACCGAGGCCGCCGACCTGGGCATCCAGTGCCTTGGCGGCTACGGATACCTGAGCGAATACGGAATCGAGCAGATCTGGCGCGATGCCCGCATCTGCCGCATCTACGAGGGCGCGAACGGCATACACGCCCTGACGCTTGCCGGGCGGCTGATGCGCGGGCCCGCGGTGGACCGCTTCGCCGCGTTTCTCGACAGGAACCTGACCTGCAGCGGTACCCGCGCGGCATGGGACGCGGCCTGTGCCGTTCTGCGCAACACGGCCGATCCGGCGCCGCTGGCGCGCGACTTCATGGAGCTGAGCACACTGGCCCTGTGCCGATCTTTGGCCAGCCGCTTTGAGGGGCACGAAGGGCAGGCCGCCATCGCATCCTACCTGGAGGACCGGGCCGGCATGGCCGGCCTGATCGCCGCAAGGATGGCGCGTCGCGGCCAATAGCTGCATTTCGCGCGCATCAATTGATCTGCGTCAAAGCGCTTTCCGTTCAACACATGCAGAAATGATGATGTGTTGAACGGAGAAAGCGCATGACATCGGACCAGTTTTTGTCGACGCGCCGCGGTTTTCTGGGGCTTGCGGGAGGCGCGGCCTTGCTGGCGGCGAATGTCGGCCCCGCACGGGCAGAGAAGATCGCGACCAAGGCACGGATCGTCATCCTTGGGGCGGGGGCTGCGGGGACCGCGCTGGCCAACCGCCTGGTCGACCGTCTGGACGGGGCCGAGATCACCATCGTCGATGGCCGGGCGCAGCATTGGTACCAGCCCGGGTTCACGCTGATCGCGGCGGGGTTGAAACCGTCGGATTACTCGGTCAGCCGGACAGCCGACTGGCTGCCCAGGGGCGTGACGCTGGTGGCGGAATACGCGGCCGAAATCGACCCCGAGGCCAACATGCTGACCACGGCAGGCGGCACGAAACTGCCATATGATTACCTTGTCACCGCGCCGGGGCTGAGCCTCGATTGGGATGCGGTGGAAGGGTTCGACCTCGCCATGGTCGGGCAGAACGGCATCGGCGCGGTTTATGCGGGGCCGGACTATGCCGCCAAGACGTGGGCCGCAATGGACCGCTTTACCTCGGACGGGGGCAAGGGCGTGTTCTTTCGCCCCGCGACCGAGATGAAATGCGCGGGCGCGCCCCTGAAATACACCTTCCTGACCGACGACTACGCCCGCCGCAAAGGCAACCGCGACAAGATCGAGATCGAATACTGGAATCCGTCAGGCGCCCTGTTCGGCGTGCCGATCGTGGCGGAAAAGGTGCGGATGCTGTTCGGGGACCGGGGCATCGGCACGCAGATGAAGATGGTGCTGAAACGCATCGACCCGGACAAGAAGGTGCTGACCTTCGAGGATGCCGACGGGATCGAGCATGAAACCGATTACGATTTCACCAACGTCATCCCGCCGATGCGCGCGCCCGAGGTGATCCGCCAGTCTGGCCTGAGCTGGGCCGACAAATGGACCGACCAGGGCTGGGTCGAGGTCGACAAGTACACCTTGCGCCACAACCGCTATCCCAACGTTTTTGCCGTTGGCGACGTGGCCGGCGTGCCCAAGGGCAAGACCGCGGCCAGCGTCAAGTGGCAGGTGCCCGTGGTCGAGGATCATCTTGTCGCCCAGATCGCGGGCGACACGACCGACACCGCTTATAACGGCTATACCTCGTGCCCGCTGATCACGCGCGTGGGCCGCGCGATGCTGATCGAGTTCGATTATGACAACAACCTGACCCCCAGCTTTCCGGGCGTGATCGCCCCGCTGGAAGAGCTGTGGATCAGCTGGCTGATGAAGGAGGTGGCGCTGAAAGCCACCTACAACGCCATGCTGCGCGGCAAGGCCTGAGGAGGGGACACGATGAAGGAACTGACATTCGAAACCCTGATCGCCGTCTGGGAGGAAATGTTCGGCCGCGGCCTGTTCTGGGCTATGGTGGTCGTCGCGGCGCTGATCACGGTGGCCTATCTCTATGTGCTGATCCGCGACCGGTCGATGTCGATGCGGAAATTCCTGCTGGCGCAGTTGTCAATGCCGCTGGGGGCCATCGCGGCGGTATTGTTTGTGCAGAAGATGACGAATTCGGGCTTTGCCGATATTGGCGGGCCCGTGGACGTGATCGTGTTGCTGGGCGTGGCCGCGGCGGGCGCGGTCGGCATCGCGATCCTTGTCTATACCGCGCAGGCGCTGATCAAGGGCCCTGAGGCCCAGGATGGCTGACCGAAACGAAAGGAGCGCGCGATGACCGATGCGACACATGCCGAGGCCGGAAACCGGCTGGAACATTTCCCGGTTCCGTTCTTTGCCGTCGTGATGGGCCTGTCGGGCCTGACGCTGGCGCTGCATGCGGCGGAAACGGTGACGGGGCTGCACCTGGGCGCCTCGACCGTCGTCTTCTGGGTGACTGTTGCCGCGGCGGTGGCGATTGCCGGGCTTTATGCGCTCAAGGCGCTGCGCTATCCGCAAGCCGTGGCACATGAATGGCATCACCCGGTGCGCATGGCGTTCTTTCCGGCGATCTCGATCTCGATGCTGCTGCTGGCGACCGCAAGCTACAGCCTGTCACCGGCCGTGGCGCATGGTTTGTGGCTGCTGGGTATGGCGCTGCAGGGGGTGCTGACTATCGCGGTGGTATCGGGCTGGATTTCGGCGCGTGCCTTTCAGACCGGGCACCTGACGCCCGCGTGGTTCATTCCGGCCGTGGGCAACGTGCTGGTGCCGATCGTCGGCGTGCCGCTCGGCTATGTCGAGATAAGCTGGTACTTCATGGCGGTGGGGCTGCTGTTCTGGATCTTGCTGCTGACGCTGGTGATGAACCGGCTGATCTTTCACGACCCGATGCCGGGCAAGCTGCAGCCGACACTGGTGATCCTGATCGCGCCGCCGGCGGTGGCGTTCCTGAGCTGGATGCGGCTGACCGGCGAGATCGACGCCTTTGCCCGGCTGCTGATCAACATGGCCTACCTGTTCACGCTGATCGTCGCGGTGAACCTGCCGCGGATCGTCAAGCTGCCCTTTGCGCTGTCGTTCTGGGCGCTGAGCTTTCCTTTCGCGGCGGTGACAATCGCGAGCTTCCGCTTTGCCGAAAAGACCGGAAGCGGCGCGCACGAGGTTTTCGGGCTGGTGACGCTGGCGGTTCTGGTGGTGGTGATCGCGGCGCTGATCGTGCGGACGCTGAAGGCGATTGCCGCCGGGCAGATCTGCGTACCGGAGTGATGTCGCGCCCCTTGGGCGCGACCGGGGCCGCCCCTTGCGGGGCGGCGAAAGGGGCGCTGCCCCTCTTGCCCGTTCCGGGCAATTCACCCCGGAGGTATTTCTGGCAAGATGAAGTGCCGGGCCTCGATCAGGCGGGGCGCAGGCCGAGCATGTCGCGGGCTTGTGCGGCGGTCGCGACGGGGCGTTCATATTTCTCGCACAGGTCGGTCACCCGCTTGATCAGCGCGGCATTCGAGGGCGCCAGCGTGGATTTGTCGAGGCGCACGTTGTCTTCGAGCCCGGCGCGCGCGTGCCCGCCCGCCGCGACCGACCATTCGTTGATCACCAACTGGCCCGCACCGATCCCCGCCGCGCACCATTCCGCGTCGGGCATGATGCGTTTGACGGTTTCGATGTAGAAATCGAAGGTCGGGCGGTCGACCGGCATCGCGTTCTTCACGCCCATGACGAATTGCACGTAGAGCTGGCCGGGAATGCGGCCATCCTTGTTCATCCTGGCGGCCTGGTGGATGTGGGAAAGATCGAAGCATTCGATCTCGGGCTTGATGTCGTAGGTGCGCATCTCGCCCGCAAGCCAATCCACGAGATCCGGCGGATTCTCATAGACGCGCGTGGGAAAGTTGTTCGACCCCACAGACAGCGAGGCCATGTCGGGGCGCAGCGGCAGCATGCCGCCCCGTGCCTGACCCGCGCCCGAGCGGCCGCCGGTCGAGAACTGGATGATCATGCCGGGGCAGTGCTGTTCCAGCCCTTCCTTGAGGCGCGCGAATTTCTCGGGGTCGGACGAGGGCGAGCCGTCGTCGTTGCGCACATGCGCGTGGCAGATGCTTGCGCCGGCTTCGAAAGCCTCATGCGTGGATTCGATCTGTTCCTCGACAGTGATCGGAACGGCGGGGTTGTCGGATTTCTGCGGCACCGATCCGGTGATGGCGACGCAGATGATGCAGGGTTTGGTCATGTGTTGTCCGGTTTCTTCAGCAATGGGCCGGTGCCGGGCATCCCGGCGCAGCGTTCACGCGGTAATTGACAATGCCACATGATTTCCGGTCAAGGCAAGGCCGCGCGCCGACGCGCGAAAAAAGGCCAGCCCGTTTTTCTGCCGGGCTGGCCCTGTAAGATCGTCAGGCAAAAGGCGTCTTAGCCCAGAAGGCGGCGCGCGATCACCTGTGCCTGGATTTCCGCGGCACCTTCGAAGATGTTGAGGATGCGCGCATCGCACAGCAGGCGGCTGATTTCGTATTCCAGCGCAAAACCGTTGCCGCCGTGGATCTGCAGCCCGTTATCGGCTGCCGCCCACGCCACGCGCGCGCCCAGCAGCTTGGCCATGCCGGCCTCGAGGTCGCAGCGGCGGTCATTGTCCTTTTCGAAGGCCGAGAAATAGGTGAGCTGCCGCGCGATCATGATTTCCACGGCCATCATCGCCAGCTTGTTGGCAACGCGCGGGAAGGCGATCAGGGCCTTGCCGAACTGCTTGCGGTCCTGGGCGTATTGCATCGCCACGTCCAGCGCGGCCTGCGCCACGCCGATGGCGCGCGCGGCAGTCTGGATGCGGGCGGATTCGAAGGTCTGCATGAGCTGCTTGAAGCCGCGGCCTTCCTCACCGCCCAGGAGGTTTTCGCCCTTCACATGGAAGTTGTCGAAACCGAGCTCGTATTCCTTCATGCCGCGGTAGCCCAGCACCTCGATCTCGCCGCCGGTCATGCCTTCGGTCGGGAAGGGGGTTTCGTCGGTGCCCGGCGTCTTTTCGGCCAGGAACATCGACAGGCCGCGGTGATCGGTGGTGTCGGGATCGGTGCGCGCCAGCAGGGTCATCACATGGGTGCGCGCGGCGTGGGTGATCCAGGTTTTGTTGCCGGTGATCTTCCAATCGCCGTTTTCATCCTTGACGGCGCGGGTGCGCAGGCTGCCAAGGTCGGAACCGGTGTTGGGTTCGGTGAACACGGCGGTCGGCAGGATTTCCGCGCTGGCGAGTTTCGGCAGCCAGTTCTGTTTCTGCTCTTCCGTGCCGCCGGCGATGATCAGTTCGGCCGCGATTTCCGAGCGCGTGCCCAGAGAGCCCACGCCGATATAGCCGCGGCTGAGTTCTTCGGACACGACGCACATCGACGCCTTGGACAGGCCGAACCCGCCGTATTCCTCGGGGATGGTCAGGCCGAACACACCCATTTCGGCCAGTTCCTCGATGATGTCCATCGGGATCAATTCGTCCTTGAGGTGCCATTCATGCGCATTGGGCTGCACACGGTCCAGGGCATAGCGGCGGAACTGGTCGCGGATCATTTCCAGTTCTTCGTCTAGCCCCGAGGCACCGAACATGGTGGCGCCCGCCTGTTCCTGCATCAGCACGACAAGGCGGCTGCGCGCGGCCTGGGTGTTGCCCGATTGGGTCAGAGTCATCACGGCCGGTTCCATCAGGTCGCGCATGTCGTCCTGCGTCAGGCCCAGATCCTGCAGGCGGACGATTTCGCCCTGGTTCATCTGGATGCCGCCGTAAATCTGCCAGAGGTATTCACCGAACGCGATCTGGTGGATCAGCTGTTCGATCTCTCCGAACTTTCCGTCGGATTTCAGCGCCTCGGCCCATTTCTGCATCTGGCGCAGCGATTCGACATAGGTGGCCAGCCAGGCCAGCCCGTGGGCCGCGGTCTGGTGCGCCTCGATCAGGGTGCCTGACACGCGGTCACCTTCGGAGACCATCCCCAGCACGGACGCGCGCGCCTTGCCCAGGATACGTTCGGCAGGGGGGACGGCAGCCGCCGTCAGATCCAGAAGGTCGGGGAAAACAACCGGCTGTTCGACAGCCAGATCCTGTCCGTCATGGGCCATGAATCACATCCTCTTTTTGTTGGACCTCGTCCTAGCCATTTCGCAGGTGCAGCGCAACAAAAATACCCAAGATACCCTGCGGCATATTCTATTGTTGCGCGTGGATTATTGCGCCTGCCGGTCTGGCGGTCGCTCTGTTTCGATAGTAAGGCACGGCCATGTCATTTCTACCCCCGGATATCACCCTGTGGGCGCTTGCCCTCGCGTGCGGCGCCGCATTCCTTGCGGGCATCGTCAAGGGGATCGTCGGCTTTGCCATGCCGATGGTGATGATATCGCTGCTGAGCAGCTTCCTTTCGCCGGAACTTGCGCTTGCGGGGCTGATGCTGCCCACGCTGGCGACGAACGGTGTCCAGGCGTTGCGCGAAGGGCCGTCGGCCGCCGGTCGCGCAGTGCGCGAGTTTCGTGTCTTTCTGGGGGTTGGGGTCGTCGCGCTGTTGATCGGTGCGCAGATGGTCGCGCTGCTCGAGGCGCGCACGTTGCTGCTGGCGATCGGCGGCAGCATCCTTTTCTTCGCGCTTCTTCAACTTGCCGGATGGCGGCCGCGGCCGGCGCCACGGCATCGTGTCGCCATCGAGGCGGGCACCGGGGTGCTGGCCGGTTTCGTCGGCGGGATGTCCGGTATCTGGGGGCCGCCCACCGTGATGCTGCTTACAGCGCTGGACACGCCAAAGGCCGCGCAGATGCGGGTGCAGGGCGTGGTCTACGGCCTGGGTGCGGTTGCGCTGGCGGTGGCGCATGTGGGCTCAGGTATCCTGAACCTTGCGACGGCCGCGTTTTCCGTTTGCCTTGTGGTGCCTGCCCTGGCCGGTATCCGGCTGGGTTTCGCGCTGTCCGACCGGTTCGATCAGGCGACGTTCCGACGTGCAACGCTTGCGGTGCTTCTGGTGGCCGCGCTCAACCTGTTGCGGCGTGGCCTGATGATGTGACCCCGCGATGTGCCGCGGGGTCGGGCATCACCTCGCCGGAGCTCCGGTCGAGGCCAGCTCAGATATGAACGTGCGAATCTGACCGCGAAGACGCTCGTCCTTGATGCGTGTCAGCATCGAAGCGATCTTGGTGGCTTCGTCGTCCAGCATCTCGTTGGACGAGGCGGTCTCATCCAGGCCTTCAAAGAAATATGACGGGGCAACCCCAAGAATCTGAGAAATCTCGAACAGTTTGCTGGCAGAAATACGATTGCGTCCCAACTCGTACTTTTGAACCTGTTGAAACGAAATGTTCAGGCCCTGTGCCACTTCGGTTTGCGTCATTCCGCGAAGAACGCGCAGTTGTTTCAGCTTTTTCCCAACATGAATATCGACTGGATGCGACATATCACTCCCTCACTTTGCTACTGTGACGAGAATGACGAATCGCCAAATTCATTCAATTTGTGAAATATGCACGTTTACGTTGCGAGTATTGCTCATTGATGGGTGATAAATTTACCTTTGATGTATTATCGACTTACCGTTATCGTGCCGAAAAACACGCGAGCTGGCAGTAGGTAAAGCTGCGATTTTCAAAACGAGTTGAATCTGTCATGACGGCAACCACGCCTTCTCATTCAGTGCTCTTTGAGGCGCTTCGTTCTTTCACGACACTGGCAAGGACATTGAACCTGTCTCACGCCGTGAAAGAGCTGAACAGCACGCGCCAAACCGTCCGACGCCATGTCGACCAGCTCGAATCCATGCGGGGAGAGGAGCTGTTCGAACTCGTTGACCGGCAATACCGCCTTACCGAAGCGGGGCAGCGTGCCTTGCCCGAAGCCGAAGACCTGCTGGCGCGCGCAACGGCGTGGATGCTGAACCAAAGCGCCCATGAAAACGGCCTCTTCACCGCGAAGTACACCGAGAAGGCCGAGTTCGATTACTATCTTCAGCAGCACCCAATCAGCGACATCTGGCGCAGCGGATCGGCCCGCATGCAGGAGATCGTCGCCTCTTGGGCCGAGGCAGGAGGGCAGATCGAACATCCCGCGATGACACGGGTTCGGCCGCACCTTCTGATTTACCGGCACGGCGAAATGGATGATTTCTGGTACTGCGCCGATATCGGGATGGAAAGTTCCTTTGCCTCCTGGTTCGGCTGGGCCGCGGCGCGATCGAGTGTCGGCAGGGCGCTGGAACGGCTGCCCGGCGGGGATTCGTTCGCCAGCCTGTTGGCGCATCCTTTCAAGGATGTCTCAAGCACGCACGGCTTGCGGCTGGACCATGTACACACGCAGATACCCCGCGGACCCGAGCACGAAGAGGGCCTGCACCCGATCAGCTTTCAGCGGCTGATGATGGGATGCGCCTTTGCCGATGGCTCCTTCGCCCTGGGGGCTTACATCGAACGAACATACAATATCGAGATCGCTGGACTCCCTGACGAGAAGGTCAGGACCATGGCCGCTGATCTCATCATGACCGTCGAAGAGGAACCGCCGAGACTACAGTCAATGCCTTTTTGATGCGCTTGACGCAATTTTTGCGCTAAACTCCCCCACGTGACTACAGCACTGGAGGGAGCCTATGTCGATTCACGACATATACGATGGCGCGCAGTTGATCGCTGCGAGCATGGATATCCTTACGCGACACAAGATCAGCATCACGGTCGGCGAGGATTTCGAAGAGTACCGCGAAACGTTGGCCGAGTGGCGCCCTGATCAGCCGCTTGGGGCACCGTTCGACCCCAACCTGCAGACCATGACGGCATCCAATTCCTTCTGGATCGTCGGCCGTGATCCAATGGGAAAGGTCGTGCATACACAGGCCATGCGCATGTTCGAACTGGGTGACGTCGCGCTGAGCGATCACATGCGTGAGCATTTCATCGAGTATCCGCCCTCTTCGCTGGATATCGACTTCGAACGCTCGCGTTATCGTGCCGGTCCGGGCGCGCGCCAGATACGTGGGCGGGTCTGCTATCACGGCGAGGTCTGGCTGGACGGATCGACAGGACAGTATCGCGGGAGCGGCGTCAGTAGCGTTCTCGGGCGATTCGCCTTCATGACGGCCATGCTGCGCTGGTCGCCGGACTGGGTGTTCGGCTTCATGCCCAAGGGTGTGGCCTGGAAAGGCTTTGCCGAGCGACAGGGCTACATGCATGCCGAGCCGGGTGTCCTGCGCTGGTATCGCAGGGATTCCGATCTGCCTCTCGAAGGGTTCATGGTCTACATGGCGCGTGACGACATTCGTTACCTGATGTCGATGCCGCTGCACGAACTCGTCGCCTGATCCCGGGCGTATGCTGCCGCATGGCGGCGTGCCGTCCCCGAAAGGAGGGCGGCGCTTTCAGTGCTGTTCCATCACGCCGACCGGTCACGAATGAAAAAGCCCCGGCCGCTTGGCCGGGGCTTTCCGTATCGGGAATTGCCAGCGATCAGCCGATCGCGGCGGCTTTCACATCGTCGTCGATATAGGGCAGGTACTGTTCGAAATTGTCGGCGAACATCTGCACAAGCTTGGCCGCCTGCGCATCGTACGCGTCCTGGTCTTCCCAGGTGCGGCGCGGATCGAGAAGCACTTCGGCCACGCCAGGAACCGAAACCGGCACGTCAAAGCCGAAATTGTCGTCCTTGCGGAATTCGGCATCGTTCAGGCTGCCTTCGAGGGCGGCGGTCAGCAACGTGCGCGTCGCCTTGATCGGCATCCGGCTGCCAACACCATAGGCGCCGCCGGTCCAGCCGGTGTTCACCAGCCAGCAGGTCGCGCCGTGCTTGGCGATCTTTTCCTGCAGCAGCTTGCCGTATTCCTCGGGGCGGCGCGGCATGAACGGCGCGCCGAAGCAGGTCGAGAACGTGGGCTCGGGCTCGGTCACGCCGCGCTCGGTGCCGGCCACCTTCGAGGTGAACCCGGACAGGAAGTGATACATCGCCTGTGCCGGCGTCAGCCGCGAGATCGGAGGCAGCACACCGAACGCATCGCATGTCAGCATGATGACGTTCTTGGGGTGCCCGCCCATCGCGGTCTCGCTGGCGTTCGAGATGTATTCCAGCGGATAGGCACAGCGCATGTTGGCCGTAAGGCTGTCGTCATCGAAATCCAGCTCGAACGTTTCGGGATCGAAGACCATGTTTTCGATCACGGTCCCGAATTTCGTCGTCGTGGCGTAGATTTCCGGCTCGGCCTCGGGGTTGAGGTTGATCGTCTTGGCATAGCAGCCGCCTTCGAAGTTGAAGGTGCCGCGATCCGACCAGCCGTGTTCGTCATCGCCGATCAGCGTGCGTTCGGGATCGGCCGACAGCGTGGTCTTGCCGGTGCCCGACAGGCCGAAGAAAACCGCCGTGTCCACCGGGTTGCCATCGGCGTGGTTGGCCGAGCAGTGCATCGGCATCACGCCTTTTTCGGGCAGCAGGTAATTCAGCAGGGTGAAGACAGATTTCTTGTTCTCGCCCGCGTATTCGGTGCCGCCGATCAGGATCATCTTGCGGTCGAAGTTCATCGCGATCACCGTTTCGCTGCGGCAATCGTGCTTGGCCGGATCGGCCTGGAAGCTGGGGCAGTTGATGACGGTGAAGTCGGCCACGAAATTGTCCAGCGCCTCACGCTCGGGACGGCGCAGCAGGTGGCGGATGAACAGGCCATGCCAGGCCAGTTCGGTCACCATGCGCACGTTGATGGACAACTGGGGGTCCGCGCCGCCGACAAGATCCTGAACGTAATAGTCCTTGTCCTTCATATGCGCGAGCATGTCGGCATAAAGCGCGTCAAAACCTTCGGGGCTCATGGCGGCGTTGTTTTCCCACCAGATCTTGTCGGCCACGCTGTCGGTCTTGACGACGTGCTTGTCCTTGGGCGACCGGCCGGTGAATTTGCCGGTGGTCACGAGGAACGCGCCGCCGCGGCCCAGAGTGCCTTCGCCTTTCTTGAGCGCGGCTTCGATCAGCGCGGGCTCCATAAGATTGTAATAGACATTGCCCAGCCCTTCGATCCCCTGATCCTCAAGGCGGAATTGCGGGTTCACCCGTCCAAATGCCATATGCCAAGCTCCTGTAGCCGCGCAGTCGGCGGCGGTTCAGTCCGAAACCGGGGGCGCGCACATCCGCCTGCCCCTGACCGGGCCGGAGTGGCCCGATGGGCGCCTCTTAACATGACGTTTCCATGAAGGAACAGGACGCTTTCGCACAGTTAGCGCAACCAGTCGCAGGTTAGCGCAAACGCGCGCGATTTCGCCCGTGGCCACGGCTCGGGGTGTGGCCGATCTGCGTCAATTCGGCAATTACTTCGCAATTTTTCATGGAAAAACGGGCCTCTGGCCGGTTGATTCGCAGTTTATCGTTGCCTGACAAGCTTAAATTCAGGAATAGTGGCGAAAAACATAAAACGTGAGAGCAGTACAAGGACAACCCCTATGTCTAAGATCGCCCTTGTGGACGACGATCGGAATATTCTGACGTCCGTTGCCATGACCCTCGAGGCCGAAGGCTTCGAAGTTGAGACCTATAACGATGGCCAGTCGGCGCTTGATGCCTTCAACAAGAAGCTGCCGGATATGGCGGTTCTCGATATCAAGATGCCCCGGATGGACGGGATGGACCTGTTGCAGCGCCTGCGGCAGAAAACCTCGATGCCGGTGATCTTCCTGACCTCGAAGGACGATGAGATCGACGAGGTTCTGGGCCTGCGCATGGGCGCGGACGATTATGTCAAAAAGCCCTTCAGCCAGCGCCTGCTGGTCGAACGCATCCGCGCGCTGCTTCGCCGGCAAGAGGCCGTCGCAGGCGACATCGTCGGCGACACCGAAGAAACCAAGGTGATGGAACGCGGCGAACTGCGCATGGACCCTCTGCGCCACGCCGTGACCTGGAAGGGCAAGGACGTGTCGCTGACCGTCACAGAGTTCCTGCTGCTGCAGGCACTTGCGCAACGCCCCGGTTTCGTCAAAAGCCGCGATCAACTGATGGACGTGGCCTATGACGATCAGGTCTATGTCGACGACCGCACGATCGACAGCCATATCAAGCGCCTTCGCAAGAAGATGCGGAGTGTCGATCCCGAATTCTCGGCGATTGAGACACTGTATGGTATCGGTTACCGTTACAACGAAGAGTGATGGCCCTTGCCGAAAGGATGAATGTGCGCGACGTCACGCCATCTCGTGACGGGGATGTTGTGTTGGGCGACGACTACGTCGCCCCCGACAGCACCGTGGAAAAAGAGCTGCGTGTGAAACGCGCGCGGCGCGGGCTGTTCACGTTGAACCGCTCGCCGCTGACGCGCAAGATCATCACGTTCAACCTGATCGCACTCAACGTGCTGGTCGCGGGCATCCTGTTTCTCAATTCCTCGCGCGACTCGCTAGCGGTTCAGCGCGCCAACACGCTTGTCAGCGAGGCCGAGCTGATCGCCGACGTGTTCGAGGCCCGGATGCCCGATGGCGCACCGGTCAGCCTTGCGACGGGCGACGGCATAGACGTGACAGGCACGCTCGAGGCGCTTGACCTGCGCCGCGGTGTCGAAGCGTATATCTATGACGGCAGCGGCGCGCTTGTCGGGCGCTTCGAAGGCCTGGGCGTGACACGGGCGCGCGATGCCAGCGCCAGCGACGACGAGCGCACGATCATCGTCGATTTCCTGACGCGCCTCTGGTCGGGCGTGTCGTCGATATTCCCTTCGGCGCCCGAAGAAGAGCTTACAACAGCTGAAATGCAGGCCAACGACATCGTGCCCGCCGCGATGGAAGGCAACACCCGCATCATGACCGGCAAAAGCGGCGATGGCGGCACCTTGTTCGCCGTCGCGACGCCGATCATTCACAACGGTCTGCCCGTCGGGGTCGTGGCGCTGGCCAACAGCTCGAACGAAATCGACCTGGCCGTTCGCATCGAACGCGAACGGGTGCTGCGTATGTTCATCATCGCGACGCTTGTGTCGATCGGGCTCAGCCTTGTTCTGGCATCGACCATCGCCAACCCGATTTCCGACCTTGCCGAAGCGGCCGAACTGGGCCGCGACCGCGACAAGCGCAAGAACGGTGCCGGCGGGCGCATCCGCATCCCTGATCTGACCGCGCGTCCCGATGAAATCGGCCGGCTGTCGGGCGCCCTGCGCGGCATGGTCGCCGCGCTTTACGACCGTATCGACAGCAACGAACAGTTCGCCGCCGACGTGGCGCACGAGATCAAGAACCCGCTTGCCAGCTTGCGCTCTGCCGTCGGTTCGCTGCGCATGGTCAAGAAGGAAGAACACCGCGACAAGCTGCTCGACGTGATCGACCACGATGTGCGCCGCCTAGACCGGCTGGTCAGCGACATCTCGAACGCATCGCGGCTCGACAGCGAACTGGTGAAGGAAGAGGAAGAATCCTTCGACCTCATCAAGATGATGTCGAACCTCGGCGAATATCTCGGTCAGCAGGCCCAAGAGGAAGGCATCGATTTCATCACCGATCTTCCGTCGCAACCCATCATCATCCAGGGGCTCGAGGCGCGTCTTGCGCAGGTGTTCGTCAACCTGATCACCAACGCGATCTCGTTCTGCGAAGAAGGCGATGCGATCCGTGTCTGGGCACGCCAGCGCGAGAACCGCGTGCTTGTCGTGGTCGAGGACACCGGCCCCGGCATTCCCGAACAGGCGCTGACCAAGATCTTCAAGCGGTTCTATTCGGAACGTCCCGAAAAGCAGTTCGGCAACAACTCCGGCCTGGGCCTGGCGATCTCCAAGCAGATCGTCGAAGCGCATGGCGGCGTGATCTGGGCCGAGAACATCCGCCCCACCGATGCCGACATCGCGTCGGAACCGCTTGGCGCACGCTTTGTCGTGGGCCTGCCTGTCTGACATGGAAATCCCCGCAAGCGCACCCGCAGCCGGAGATCCGGGAAGCGATGCGCAGATGCCGGTCCGCGTTCATGCATCGACAGTGGCGCTCGATGGCCGGGCGGTGCTGATTACGGGGCGGGCCGGTTCGGGCAAATCGGCCCTCGCGTTGGAACTCATGGCGCTGGGGGCGGCGCTTGTTGCGGACGACATCACCTGCCTGTGGCGCCACGGCGATCATATCTTCGCCGATGTCCCCGACACGATCCGCAACCGGATCGAGGCGCGGGGCGTCGGAATCCTGAATGCCGCCTCGTGTGGGCCCGCGCCACTTGCGCTGTGGGTCGATCTGGATGCGCAAGAATCCGAGCGCCTGCCGCCCAACCGCAAGTGGACGGCGCTGGGCTGCGACCTGCCTCTCCTTCACAATCCCGGCACGGGCTGTTTTCCGGCGGCGATCGTGCAATATCTTCGCCATGGCAGATATGCATGAAAGACCGCGACCTTGACCCAGACCCCCGATGATATCCGCACCGGCCACCGCGTGATCCTGGTCACCGGGCCGTCGGGGGCCGGGCGGTCGACGGCGATCAACGTTCTCGAGGACATGGGATTCGAGGCGATCGACAACCTCCCGCTTTCGTTGCTGCCCCGCCTGCTCGACGGCCCGCCGGGCGCGCGTCCGCTGGCGCTTGGTCTGGATACGCGCAATCGCGATTTTTCCACAAATGCCCTGATCGAAACGATCGACCGGCTCGAAGAATGGCCGGGGATTGCCGCCGACCTGCTGTATCTCGACTGCACGGATGAAGAATTGCACCACCGCTTTTCGGCCACGCGCCGCCGTCACCCGATGGCGCCCGCCGACAGCCCGGATGTGGGCATCGCGCTGGAAAAGGATCTGCTGGGTCCGATCCGGGCGCGCGCCGACATCCTCATCGATACCACGGGATTGACGCCGCACCAGTTGCGCGACGAACTGCACGGGCTGCTGAACCCCCGCACCGGTGCGCATATGGCGGTGACGATCAATTCGTTTTCCTACAAGCGCGGGCTTCCGCGCGGCGTCGACATGGTGTTCGACGGCCGGTTTCTGCGGAACCCGTATTGGGTGCCCGGCTTGCGCTCGGGCGACGGTCGCGACAGCGCCGTGGCCGAATACATCCAGGGCGACCCGCGCTTTGCGCCGTTCTTTGAACAGGTGCGGGAACTGGCCTTGTTGCTGCTGCCGGCCTATCTGGAAGAGGGCAAGGCGCATTTCGCGATCGGCTTTGGCTGCTCGGGCGGGCAACACCGGTCGGTTGCTCTGGCGGAAATGCTCGGCAAGGCCCTTGCGGAAGAGGGCTGGCAGGTGTCAATAAGGCACCGGGAACTGGAACGGCGGCAGCCGGCGCAAGGGGATGGCGCAGGCGGCCCGGCTGACAAGGACAAGTAACGCGTGATCGGGATCGTCATTGTCGCGCATGGTGGATTGGCGCGGGAATATCTTGCAGCCGTGGAACATGTCGTGGGCGAACAGCCCGGCATGCGCGCCATCGCGATTGAGGCAAACCACGACCGTGATGCCAAGAAAACCGAGATCGCCCAGGCCGCTGACGAGGTGGATCGCGGCGATGGCGTTGTGGTGGTGACCGACATGTTCGGCGGCTCGCCGTCGAATCTGAGCCTTCCCGCCTGCGAAGCGTCGGGGCGGCGGATACTTTACGGGGCGAACCTGCCGATGCTGATCAAGTTGGCGAAAAGCCGCCATCTGCCGCTGGGGGATGCCGTGCGCGCTGCGACCGAAGCGGGACGCAAGTACATCGACAGCCAGAACATATCAAAAGACTAGGGGCGCCCATGTCGGACAGTGTTGAACGCACTCTGGAAATCGTGAACGAAAAAGGCCTGCATGCGCGCGCTTCGGCGAAACTGGTCGAGGTCGTCGAAGGGTTCGATGCGACCGCAGAAGTCAGCCGCGACGGCATGTCCGCCAGCGGCGACAGCATCATGGGGCTTTTGATGTTGGCAGCGTCGAAGGGAAGCACTATTGACGTGCGCACATCCGGCCCGGATGCCGAGGCGCTTGCCGATGCGCTGGAAGCCTTGGTAAAAGACCGGTTCGGCGAAGACATGTAGCCCCCGCATGCCCGGGGGCGCAGGCGAGGGTGGCGCAGGCCAAGTGGTGGACAGCATACAAAACCGGGCGATGCCGCACGAGACCGGCGACGTGGTCTATAACACGTATGACCGTCGCAGCCTGACCTATGCCAACAGTTTCGACAGCCCGCTGACGGCCACCATCATTCGCGCGATGGAATGGATGACGGGCAAGATCACCATCCTGCGCCGTATCCGCGAATTCGAGCGCCGTGGCGCGCCGACGGGGCAGGCTTTCTGGCCGGCGACGATGGATGTCATGGGGATCGACCTGCAGACGCCGGACGACCAGTTGGATCGTATCCCCGAAACCGGGCCGGTGATTTTCGTCGCGAACCATCCGCATGGGCTGGTCGACGGGATGATCCTTGCCGACCTGATCGGCCGGCGCCGCAACGACTACCGCATCCTGACGCGGTCGTTGCTGACCGGAATCGACGAAAGCGCCGCGTCCTACATGATTCCGGTGCCGTTCCCGCATCAGCCGGATGCCCAGGAAAAGATGATCGAAATGCGCGCCCGCGCGATGGATCACCTGGCGCAGGGCGGGCTGGTGGCGCTGTTTCCGTCAGGGGTGGTGGCGACGTCGAAAACCATGTTCGGCCCTGTGATCGAGGCCGAGTGGAACGTCTTTACCGCCAAGATGATCCGGCGGTCGGGCGCGACGGTCGTGCCGTGTTTCTTTCCCGGTGCGAATTCCCGCTGGTACCACATGGCGAACCGCATTTCGCCGATCCTGCGGCAGGGGCTTTTGTTGCATGAGGTCGTGCACAGTTTCGACAAGCCGCAAGCGCCGGTGATCGGTCATCCGATCAGCCCCGAGGAATGCGCCGAGCGTGGGCGCGACCCGCGGGCCTTCATGGCGTGGCTGCGCGAGCATACCCTGAGCTTGCGCGACTGAGGCCGGTTTCGGATCGGCTGCGCCGATCCGACCGGTTGGGGGGCGTTGCCCCCCAAACCCCCCAGAGTATTTGAGGCAAGATGAAGGTTAATCGCGCGGTTCGGGGCTGAAACCGCGCGATTCCTGACGAAAGGTTACGCCATTTCGCGCGGTTTCGTGCCTGTGCCGCGCGGTTCCTGACAAAGGGTTAACGCGATATAGGGCAATTTACGGCCACGACGCGCGATTTGACGCGGAATCCGCCGTGACCGCGCGGTCTTGCCCTGAAACCGCGCGGTGTTAACCTTTTGCGCGGGCGACCGCCTGACCGGCCAGGTAGGTCGCCGCGATGGCGCGGTCGTCGCCCATCATAATGGTGGGAAAGAGCGCCTCCCACAGGTCGTCCGCCCGGGCCGTGCGTTGGGCGATGGCCGGCGTCGAGGCGAGATCGATTACCGCGAGGTCGGCCTCCATCCCCGGCGCGAGGTTGCCGATGCGGTCCTGCATCCGCAGCGCGCGGGCGGAGCCGGCGGTCGCCAGCCACCACAGCTGTGCCGGGTGCAGCGCGTGGCCGCGCAGCTGGGCGATCTCGTAGGCGGCGGCCATTGTGCGCAGCATGGAAAAGCTGCTGCCGCCGCCGGTATCGGTGGCCAGCCCGATGCGTTGACCCTCGGAGGTCAGCCCGGCCATGTCGAAAAGCCCTGATCCGATGAAGGTGTTGGATGTCGGGCAATGGATCAGCGCGGCGCCGGTTTCGGCCAGCCGGGCACGTTCGCGCGGCTCCAGGTGGATGGCGTGGCCATAGAGCCCGCCCGGACCCAGCAGGCCATGCGCCTCGTAGGTGTCGAGATAGTCGCGCGCCTGCGGGTAGAGCGATTTCACCCAGGCGATCTCGTCAAGCTGCTCGGACAGGTGGGTCTGCATCAGGCAGTCGGGATGTTCGGCCCAGAGCGCGCCGAGCGCCGAAAGCTGTTCGGGCGTCGAGGTGGGCGAAAAGCGCGGCGTGATGACATAGGACAGCCGCCCCTGCCCGTGCCATTTTTCGAGCAGCGCCTTGCTGTCGTCATAGGCCGATTGCGCGGTGTCGCGCAGGGTGTCGGGCGCGTTGCGGTCCATGCAGGTCTTGCCCGCCGCGATGCGCATCCCGCGGGCCTGCGCCGCATCGAAGAGCGCATCGACGCTGGCGGGGTGGATGGTGCAATAGCTGGCGACGGTGGTGGTGCCATTCGCAAGGATCAGGTCGAGATAGCGCCCGGCGATATCTGCGGCATAGCCGGAATCGCCGAACCGCGATTCTTCGGGGAAGGTATAGGTGTTGAGCCAGTCGATCAGCCGCTTGCCCCAACTGGCGATGATCGCGGTCTGCGGGTAATGCGCGTGGGCATCGACGAAGCCGGCGGAAATCAGCGCCTGCCCGTGGTCGATCACGCGTGCCCCGGGGTGCGCTTTGCGCAGATCGGCACCGTCGCCGACGGCTGCGATCCGCCCGTTTTCGATCAGGACGCCGCCATGCGTGCTGTGCCGCGCGGCTTGCGGACATTCGGTCATCGGATCGCCGGCAAACGCGAGGGTCTGCCCCAGGAGTAGTGTCTTTTCGCTCATTGCCGTCCCCTTGTGCCCGCGCGATCCTACTGTGCCGCAAAGGGGCCGTAAATTGCCGCTGGCCATTGTTTTGCGCCGGTGCAATCGGATATGAGGGGGCAAGTCGGAACGGGGGCGCGCATGACCGAGCAGGATACAGAAATCGAAGAGCGCCCCGAGGCCGAGGAAGAAGCCTATCTTCTCGACAAGAAGACGGTCGCGGCGATTCTGTATGCGGTCGACGTGGGGGATGCGGCCGCGCTGACCGAGCTGATGGAGCCGTTGCACGCGGCTGACATCGCCGACCTTCTGGAACAGATCAACACCTATGACCGCCGGCGCCTGATCGAACTTTACGGCAAGGAATTCGACGGCGACATCCTGTCGGAACTCGATGAATCGATCCGCGAGGAAGTGATCGCGATCCTGAACCCCGCGGTTCTGGCCGACGCCGTGCGCGAACTGGACAGCGACGACGTGGTCGACTTGCTGGAGGATCTGGACGAGCCGCAGCAAGAGGCGATTCTGGGCGCGCTGGAAGAGCCTGAGCGAGCCGCCGTCACCCAGGCGCTGAGCTACCCCGAATATTCCGCCGGGCGCCTGATGCAGCGCGAGGTCGTCGCCGCGCCCGAGCATTGGACGGTGGGCGATGCGATCGATTTCCTGCGCAGCCACGAAGACCTGCCCGACCAGTTCTATCACGTGGTGCTGGTCGATCCGCGGATGCACCCGGTGGGCAACGTGACACTGGGCAAGATCATGCGGTCGCGGCGGGACGTGAAGCTGGCCGACATCACCGAGGATATCTTCAAGGTGATCCCGGTCGACCAGTACGAAGGCGACGTGGCCTATGCGTTCAACCAGTATCACCTGATCTCGGCGCCGGTGGTGGACGAAAACGGACGGCTGGTGGGCCAGATCACCATCGACGACGCGATGGCGGTTCTGGACGAGGAACACGAGGAAGACATCCTGCGCCTCGCCGGTGTGGGGGAGGGCAGCCTGACCGACCGGGTGATCGAAACGACGAAGGGCCGGTTTCCGTGGCTGGCGGTGAACCTGGTGACGGCGGTCCTGGCCTCGCTTGTGATCGCGCAGTTCGAGGATGCGATCGCGCAGGTGGTGGCGCTGGCGGTTCTGATGCCCATCGTGGCGTCGATGGGCGGCAATGCGGGCACACAGTCGCTGACGGTGGCGGTGCGTGCGCTGGCCACCAAGGACTTGACCGGATCGAACGTTTGGCGGGTCATCCGGCGAGAGGTGCTGGTGGGGCTGGTCAATGGCGTGGTGTTCGCCGTGGTTATGGGGATCGTCGGGCTGGTCTGGTTCGGATCGCCCACGCTGGGCTATGTCATCGCGGCGGCGATGGTCATCAACCTTGTGGTGGCAGGTTTGGCGGGAACGGTGATTCCGGTGCTGCTGGACCGGCTGGGGGTCGATCCGGCGCTGGCCTCGGGGGCATTCGTGACGACGGTGACCGATGTGGTCGGCTTTTTCGCCTTCCTCGGGCTTGCCGTGCTGTGGCTGCTATGAGCGCGCTGGAAGAAGCCAAAGCCGCCGCGCGCAACGCGGCGTTCGCCCGGCGCAAGGCCGCGCATGACGCTGCGCGGGGCGATGCCTGTGGCTATCTGAGCGAGGTTCTTGCCGGGTATCGCGGTGTGCCGCTGGCCGGCTACATGGCGATGCGCACCGAGATAGATCCGCTTCCCGCGATGGAAGAGGCCGCGGCACATGGCGTGGTGGGGGTGCCGGTGATACAGGGCAAGGGGCTGCCGCTGCGGTTCTCGCGCTGGGAGCCGGGCTGCGCGCTGCGCGACGGGCCTTTCGGCGCGAAGGTGCCGCAGGCCGATGAGTGGATCGAGCCCGAAATCCTGATCGTGCCGCTGGTCGCGTTTTCGCGCGCTGGCGGAAGGCTGGGTTATGGTGGCGGGTTCTACGACCGCACGCTGGAGCGGTTGCGCGCGCATCATGCGACCTTCGCCATCGGCTTTGCCTACTCCGCGCAGGAGGACGCAGAGTTGCCGCTGGAGCCGACCGACCAGCCGCTGGACCTGATCGTGACCGAACGCGGGATCATCACGCCGGGCTGAGATTCCTGTTTCGTTGCGGTCCGTAAGGCCTTATGACGCGGGCGGACCGAAGGGGACGCAAGCGCATGGACCATTTCCTGTATCGCGACGGCGCGCTGTACGCCGAAGACGTGCCGGTGGCCGAGATCGCCGCCGCCGTGGGCACGCCGTTCTATTGCTATTCCACAGCCACGCTGTCGCGCCATTTCCGGCTGTTCGACGAGGCGCTGGAAGGCACGGACCACCTTGTGTGCTATGCCATGAAGGCCGCCAGCAACCAGGCGATCCTGCGCACCCTTGCCGATCTGGGCGCGGGAATGGACGTGGTGTCGGGCGGCGAATATGCCCGCGCGCGCGCGGCGGGCGTTCCGGGCGAAAAGATCGTCTTTTCCGGCGTCGGCAAGACCCGCGACGAGATGCGCATGGCGCTGGAAGGCGGGATTCGCCAGTTCAATGTCGAATCCGAGCCCGAATTGCAGGCGTTGAGCGAGGTCGCGCTGTCGCTGGGCGTGGTGGCGCCGATCACCGTGCGGGTGAACCCTGATGTGGACGCGAAGACCCATGAAAAGATTTCCACCGGAAAGGCCGAGAACAAGTTCGGCATCCCGATCAGCCGCGCGCGGGCGGTCTATGCCCATGCCGCCAGCCTGCCGGGCATCAAGGTGGTGGGCATCGACGTGCATATCGGCAGCCAGCTGACCGACCTCGAACCCTATCGCGCGGCCTATCGCAAGGTTGCCGAGCTGACCGAGGCGCTGCGCGCCGACGGGCACGAGATCACCCGGCTGGACCTGGGCGGCGGCTTGGGCATTCCCTATACCCGCGACAACACCGCGCCGCCGCTGCCGGTGGAATACGGCCAGATGGTCAAGGAAGAGCTGGCGCATCTGGGCTGCGAGATCGAGATCGAGCCGGGCCGCCTGATCGCGGGCAACGCGGGCATCATGGTCAGTCGCGTGATCTATGTGAAATCGGGCCAGGACCGCGATTTCCTGATTCTCGACGGGGCGATGAACGACCTGATCCGCCCTGCGATGTATGACGCGCATCACGACATCATCCCGGTGATCGAGCCCGCCGCCGCGACCGAGCCGGAGCTTTACGACGTGGTGGGCCCGGTCTGCGAAAGCGGCGATACCTTCGCCAAGCGGCGCGCCCTGCCGCCGATGGCCGAGGGAGACCTCGTGGCGTTCCGCAGCGCGGGTGCCTACGGCGCGGTCATGTCGAGCGAGTACAACACCCGCCCGCTGATCCCCGAGGTTCTGGTGAAGGGCGATCAATTCGCGGTTATCCGCCGACGTCCGACCTTTGACGAAATGATAAACCGCGATACCATTCCTGAATGGCTGTGACGTGATTGGCGTGTCACGGCCCGGGAAAGGGCGCATGACCGACACCGGACAGCAAGGCAACTGGACGAAACTCCGCCGCTCTTTGGCGCTGACATGGGCCGGCCTCTGGGCTGAGCGCATTACGCACGCGTTCTGGCCGGTCTGGACCGTACTGTTCGTTTGCATCGCCGCCCTGATGCTGGGCCTGCATGACAGCGCCCCTGTCGAAGCGGTCTGGGCGGCAATCGTTGCCGCCGGCGCGGCCTTGGCGTGGTACCTGTACCGTGGCATCCGGGCCTTCCGCATCCCGCGCCGGATGGAGGCGCTGGCGCGCATGGACGCGCGCCTGCCGGGCCGTCCCATCAGTGCCTTGCTGGACAAGCCCGCAATCGGCGCGGACGATCCTGCCTCGGTCGCGCTGTGGCGGGCGCACCAGGCGCGCGCGGCTGCCGTGGCGCGTAAGGCGCGCGCCGTCGAACCCGATCTGCGGGTGTCGCGCAAAGACCCGTTCGCCCTGCGCTATGTCGCGGTTCTGGGTTTGGCCGTGGCCGTTCTGTTCGGGTCGATCCTGCGGGTCGGCACCGTCACGCAGATGACCCCGGGAACGGGCCAGGCGCTGGCGACCGGCCCCGCCTGGGAAGGCTGGATCGAACCGCCCGCCTATACCGGGCTGCCCACGCTTTACATGGCCGATATCGACGCCAACCGGATCGAGGTGCCGCAAGATGCGCGCGTGATCCTGCGGTTTTACGGCAAGGTCGGCGAATTGACGTTGGCCGAAACCGTGTCGGGCCGCACCGGAGAGGTGCCGCCCGCGTCAGAACCCGAACAGGAATTCACTATCTCGCAATCCGGCACGCTGGCCGTCAACGGCCCCGGCGGGCGGGAATGGCAGATCGCGATGCGCCCCGATGGCGCGCCCTCAATCGAGATCACGGGCGAGCCGGAAACATCGGTGGACGGGCAGATGACCCTGCCGTTCACCGCGCGCGACGATTACGGCGTGATCGGCGGCACCGCGACGATCGAACTGGATCTTGCGGCGGTCGACCGCCGTCACGGCCTGAGCGCCGAGCCTGAAACGCGCCCCGCGATCGAAATTCCTGTGCCGCTGCCGATCACGGGCAACCGCGCCGAGTTCGAGGAACGTCTGGTCGACAATTTCTCGCAGCATCCCTGGGCGCATCTGCCCGTGCGGTTGAGCGTGACGGTCGAGGATGCCTCGGGGTTGACCGGGCAGGCGCAGCCCAAGCTGATGAACCTGCCGGCGCGGCGGTTTTTCGACCCGATGGCCGCGGCGATCGTCGAACAGCGGCGCGACCTGTTGTGGACGCGCGACAATGGTCGGCGCGTGGCGCAAATCCTGCGCACGCTGAGCCATCGCCCGGAAGAGGGCGTTTTCAAGCGCGAAACCGATTACCTGCGGCTGCGCACGATCATCCGGTCGCTCGAGGCGAACCTTGTGCACGGGCTGAGTGTCGAAAAGCAGGACGAGATCGCACAGGCGCTTTGGGATCTGGCCGTCGAACTGGAGGACGGCGATCTTGAAGACGCACTGGAGCGTCTGCGCCAGGCCCAGGAAAGGTTGCAGCAGGCCATGAAGAATGGCGCCAGCGACGAGGAGATCGCCCGCCTGATGCAGGAATTGCGCGATGCGACCCGCGATTACATGCGCCAGCTTGCCCAGCAGTCGCAGCGCGAGAACGAGCAGGCGCAGCAGAATGGCGACCCGATGCCCAACGACAGCATGACCATGACGCAGGACGACCTGCAGCGCATGATGGACCGCATTCAGGAGCTGATGGAGCAGGGCCGGATGGCAGAGGCGCAGCAGGCCTTGGAGGAACTGCAGCGCATGCTCGAGAACATGCAGGTCACCCAAGGCCAGGGGCAGGGGCAGCAATCGCCCGGCCAGCAGGCCATGGAAGGGCTTGCCGAAACCCTGCGCGATCAGCAGGGCCTGTCGGATCAGGCGTTCCGCGACCTGCAGGAACAGTTCAACCCCGGTGCCAACCAGGGCCAGCAGCAAGGCCAGCAGCCCGGACAGCCCGGTCAGGGGCAGCCCGGCCAGCAGCAGGGTCAACAGGGCCAGCAAGGCCAGGGTCAGGAGGGTCAGGGCCAGCAACAGGCACAACCCGGACAAGGGCAAGGCGAAGGTCAGGGGTTGGAGCAATCGCTGGCCGACCGTCAGCGCGCCCTGCGTCAGGAACTGGACCGGCAGCGCGGGCAATTGCCGGGCGTCGGCGGCGAGGCGGGCGAAGCCGCGCGTGAGGCGCTGGACCGTGCCGGCCGCGCGATGGACGGGGCCGAAGACGCGCTGCGCGACGACGACTTGCCCGAGGCGATCGACCGCCAGGCCGAGGCTATGGACGCGCTGCGCGACGGTATCCGCAACCTCGGCGAGGCGCTGGCCGAGGAACAGCGCCAGCAACAGGGCGGCGACAACACCCAGATGAGCGATGCGCAGGGCGCGCAGCGCGACCCGCTGGGGCGGAACCCCGGATCGCGCGGGCAAAGCCTGGATACCGGGGACGAAATGCTGCAGGGCGAGGACGTCTATCGCCGCGCGCGCGAACTGCTGGATGAAATCCGCCGCCGTTCAGGCGATACCGAACGGTCCGAGGAAGAGCGTGACTACCTCAAGCGTCTGCTGGAGCGGTTCTGACGTTCAACCCTGGTCCGACATGCTGTCGAGCCAGCCAAGCACCCCGCGCAACTGTTCGTCGATCCACAGACGCAGGCCGTTCATGACCTCGACATAGGCGGCGAGCGGACCGCGCAGGGCGGGCACCATCTCGGCCAGACGCGGCGCCAGGACATAGAGCGCGATCGCCAGCACCATCAGCAGAACCACGATAGAAAACCCGCGGCGGAACCCGCCGGGGCGGGTTTCCGGCGCTGCGGCGGGCGCGGGGCCCGGTGTCTCGTGATCGCCGGCGGCAGAGGCGGGGCGCCGGTCCGAGGTGGACCGCAGGGTCGAGTTGATTTCGTCGATGTCGGGCAGAAGATCGCGGCGCGATGCGGCGGCTTCCGCCGCGGCCGCGCTCATCGCGGCGGCCTCGGCCTCCTGGCGGGTATCGGCGTCGGCTGGTGCCGGTTCGCCACGGAGCCGCGCCATGCGTTCCTGTGCCTCGCGCTGGCGGCGGGTGAATTCGTCCTCGTCCGACTGGGTCAGGCCAAGCTCGGGCTGGGTTTCCAGACCGCCACGTTCGGCGGCGCGCTGGCGGGCCTCGCGCTCGGCCTCTTCGCGCAGAAGGTCGGCGACATTGGGGTCGAGGTTGCGGCGCGGTTCGGTCGCGGCGGGGGCCTCTTCGTCCCAGCTTTCGTAATCGTCTTCGTAGTCTTCCACGGGCGGGGCCGGTACGTCCTGGGCCGGGGTCACGTCCTGTGTTTCCCAAGGCGGCGTGACTTCGCCTTCTTCGTCTTCGTCCCAAGTGTCGTTGGCTTCGGGGCGCAGGTCATCTGACAGCGGCAGGTCGTCGTCCGCCTCGTCCCATATCGGGCGCGTGTCGGGCGGTGCCGCTGGCTCGTCCATCGTGTCGTCGAAGTCGTCCTGTGCCGGGGCCTCTTCGAGGTCTTCGGCCAGGCCGGGATCCTGATCGGGATGCACCTGGAACCAGGTATGACCGCAATTGGAACATTGAACGTCGCGACCGCCCTGAGGGATCACGTCATCCGGTACTTCGTATTGTGCGCCGCAGTTCGGGCAAACCAGTCGCATCCTGCCCCCTCTTGCCCCCTTGGGTTGGCTTTCTGCCGTCTGCGGCCACTATATGTGGCATTGCGGCATCCGAAAAGTGTAAACAGAGACTTGCGCGCGCCTGCATCCCGATTGCAACTGTGGCCGGTGTCGTGCAGAACAGGCCAAAAGGGGGCTGGCGCGGTGATCGAGCTGGATAACGTTGCCATGAGTTATGGCGGTGGTGAGTTGCTGAGTGAGATCTCTCTGCAGCTTGCGCCGGGGTCGTTCCATTTCCTGACCGGACCCTCCGGGGCGGGCAAGACGACATTTCTCAAGCTGTGTTATGCCGCGCTGATGCCCACGGCGGGACAGGTTCGTCTGTTCGGCACGGATGTACGCACGATGGACCGCGACGACATCGCATTGGCACGCCGCCGGATCGGCGTCGTGCACCAGGATGTGCAGTTTCTCGATCACCTGCCGGTCGCCGACAACGTGGCCTTGCCGTTGACGGTTTCGGGGCGCGATACGCTGGACGAGTCGGTCAACCTGCGCGAATTGCTGTCCTGGGTCGGGCTGAAGGCGCGCGCCGATGCCCTGCCCCCCGAATTGTCCGGCGGTGAGCGCCAGCGCGCTGCGCTGGCCCGCGCGGTCATCATGTCGCCCGACGTGATCCTGGCGGATGAGCCAACGGGCAATATCGACTGGGAAATGTCGCAACGTCTGCTGCAGTTGCTGGTCGAGCTGAACCGCATGGGCAAGACGATCATGATCGCGACCCACGACCTGAACCTCATTCGTGCGGCCAAGGGCCAGGTGCAGGCCCGTGTGCTGCGCATCGCCGGACGGCGGCTGCAACTGGCGGGGGCAGACCTGTGACCCGCCCCGACCTGACCCAGATTGCCGAATTCATCGTGGGCGACGTGCAGGCCGACCGAATGGTGCCGCCCACTGGCATCACGGCACGGCTGACGCTGCTGAGCGCGGCGGCGATGGCGTTTCTGGCGGTGTTCGCGTTGGCGCTGTCGGTGGCCACCGGCCGCATGGCCGACCGGTGGGGCGATGAGCTGGCGCGGTCGTCGACGCTGCGCATCTCGGCACCGGCCGACCAGATCGACGCGCAGACGCAGGCCGCGCTGCGCGTGCTGGAGCAGACGCCCGGCGTGGCCAGCGCCCGCGCGCTGAGCGACGAAGAGCAGCGCGCCCTGCTGGAGCCATGGTTCGGGCCCGACCTGCCAGTGGAAACCCTGCCCATTCCGCAGCTGATCGAGGTGACCGAGACCCCGGACGGCTACGATGCGCAGGGCCTGCGGTTGCGCCTGTCGGCCGAGGTGCCCGGCGCGGTCCTGGATGATCACACACGCTGGCGGCGTCCCCTGGTCGATGCGGCATCGCGGCTGCGGCTGCTGGGATGGGTGTCGATCCTGCTGATTTTCGGAACCATGGCGGCGATGATCACGCTAGCCGCCAATGCGGCGCTTGCCGCGAACGCGCAGGTGATCGCGGTGCTGCGGCTGGTCGGCGCGCGCGACAGCTATATCGCCAAGGCGTTTGTCCGCCGCTACACGCTGCGGACACTGGGCGGGGCGGCTGTCGGGGTGGCCGTGGGGATTGCGGCGATCCTGTTGCTGCCGTCGGCGCAGACGGCGGGCGGTTTCCTGACCGGTCTGGGCTTTGGCGGTGCGGGATGGCTGTTGCCGCTGGTGATCCCGCCGCTTGCTGCATTGGTGGCCTTCGTGGCGACACACATGGCCGCCGCCCGCACCCTGAGGGATTTGCCGTGATGTCCTGGCAATGGATCAAGTCGCTGGTCTATGTGGTGCAGGTGTACATCGCGATGGGCGTGCTGGGCATCGTGTTCCTGCCCTGGGCCGCGCTGAGCCCGCGCGGCGCGCGGGCGGCCTGCCAGACCTATGCGGGCTACGCCCTGTGGAGCGCGCGCTGGATGCTGGGCCTGCGCCACGAAGTGCGCGGGGACGTGCCCACCGACGAGGTGCTTATCGCCGCGAAACACCAGAGTTTCCTGGATATCCTGATCATCTTCTACTACGCGCCGGTGGCGAAGTTCATCATGAAGCGCGAGTTGCTGTGGACGCCGGTGATCGGTCTTTACGCCTGGCGACTGGGCTGCGTGCCGGTCGATCGCGGCAAGCGCGGCGCGGCGATCGCCAAGATGATCGAGGATGTTGAAAAGGGCCGCGCCCAGCCCGGACAGTTGATCATCTATTCGCAAGGCACGCGGGTGAAACCCGGCGTGCGCGCGCCCTACAAGGTGGGCACGGCGGTTCTGTACGAACAACTCGGCCAGCCCTGCGTGCCGGCGGCGACGAATGCCGGCGTTCTGTGGCCGCGCAAGGGCATCCTGCGCAAGCCGGGCCTCGCGGTGGTCGAATTCCTGCCCCGGATCGAGCCGGGCATGGCGCGCGGCGCGTTCATGGCGCATCTCGAGCGCGAGGTAGAGGCGCATTCGGACAAGCTGATGCGCGAAGCGGGCTTCGAGCCCGGGGAGTGACCGATGCAGACAATCGACGATGTCGAAACGCTGGAGGCGCTTTACGGCACCCCCGGCGATGCCGCGCTGCGCAAGGTGGCGCGCCGGATGACCCCGGCCTACCGCCGCTGGATCGCGGCGTCGCGGTTCTGCGTGCTGGCGACCGTCGGCCCCGAAGGCACCGATGCCAGCCCGCGCGGCGATGATGGCCCCGTGGTGGCCGAACTGGACCCGGGCACGCTGGCGATGCCGGACTGGCGCGGGAACAACCGATTGGATTCGTTGCGCAACATCGTGCGCGACGGGCGCGTGGCGCTGATGTTCATGGTGCCGGGCGAGGCGACTGTGGTGCGCGTGAACGGGCGCGCGGTGCTGACGGACGATGCGGAATTGCGCGCTCGGTTCGAGCAGAAAGGCCGTCAGCCCGCCTGCGTGATCGTGATCGAGATCGCGGAAATCTATTCGCAATGCCCCAAATCGATGATCCGGTCCGGCCTCTGGTCGCGCGACGATGGCGCCTCCGTGCCTAGCCTGGGCGATATCCTGGCGGAAATGACCGGGGGCGATATCGACGCGCGGGATTGGGACAAGACCTATCCCGCGCGTGCCTTGCAGACCTTGTGGTAGGCGCTCATCAACCCCTTGGGGCCTTTTCGCGAAGAAAGCCCGCGAGGGCTTGATGAGCGCCCTGACATATCAGGCGTGGATCGGGCCGTCGCCGCAGGCCAGGGCCGCTTCGCGCACCGCCTCGGAGAAGGTCGGGTGCGCGTGGCAGGTCAGCGCCAGATCCTCGGCGCTGGCACCGAATTCCATCGCGACGCAGACCTCGTGGATCAGGTCACCCGCCGCCGGGCCGATGATATGTGCGCCCAGGATGCGGTCGGTTTCCTTGTCGGCCAGGATCTTGACGAACCCATCGCCGGCAAAGACCGCCTTGGCGCGGCCGTTGCCCATGAACGAGAATTTGCCCACCTTGTAGGCGCGGCCTGCCTCTTTCAGCTGTTCCTCGGTCTGGCCGACGCTGGCCACCTCGGGATGGGTGTAGATCACGCTGGGGATCACGTTGTAGTTCACATGCCCCGCCTTGCCGGCGATGACCTCGGCCACGGCCATGCCTTCGTCTTCGGCCTTGTGGGCCAGCATCGGGCCCTCGATGGCGTCGCCGATGGCATAGATACCGGGGACGTTCGTCGCCCACTGCTTGTCGGTGCGGATCACGCCGCGATCGGTCATTTCGACGCCGAGCGCCTGCAGGCCCAGCCCGTCGGTATAGGCCTTGCGCCCCGTCGCGACCAGCACGACATCGGCATCGACGGTGTGTTCGCTGTCATCCTTGCGCAGCTTGTAGGTGACCTTGGCCTTTGTCTTGGTCGCCTCGACGCCCTGAACGGCGGCGCCCAGGGTGAAATTCAGCCCCTGTTTCTTGAGCAGGCGCTGGAAGCCCTTGGAAACCTCGCCGTCCATCGTCGGCGTGATCTTGTCGAGGAATTCGATCACCTCGACCTGCGAGCCGAGGCGCGCATAGACCGAGCCGAGTTCCAGCCCGATGACGCCGGCGCCGATCACCACCAGTTTTTTCGGCACCTTGGACAGCTCGAGCGCGCCGGTCGAGGACACGACCACCTTTTCGTCGATCTCGACATTGGGGATGCTGCTGGGTTCCGAACCAGAGGCGACGATGATGTTCTTGGCGTCGTGAACCTCGTCGCCGACCTTGACCTTGCCGGCTTCGGGGATCGAACCCCAGCCCTTGATCCAGTCGATCTTGTTCTTCTTGAACAGGAACTCGATCCCCTTGGTGTTCTGGCCGATCACGTCGTCCTTGTAGGTGAGCATCTGTTTCCAGTCGACGCTGGGCGCCTTGCCCTTGAGGCCCATGGCGGCAAAGTTGTGTTCGGCCTCGTGCAGTTGATGGGAGGCGTGCAAAAGCGCCTTGGACGGGATGCAGCCCACGTTGAGGCAGGTGCCGCCCAGCGTATCGCGCCCTTCGACGCAGGCGGTTTTCAGGCCCAACTGCGCGCAGCGGATGGCCGCGACATAGCCGCCGGGGCCCGAGCCGATTACGATCACGTCATAAGATGCCATGTGTCAGATCCTTTTGTTTGAGCGGGGAGGGGGCGCTGCCCCCGCCGGCCCCTGGCCGGCCCCCCGGAGGTATTTGAGGCAAGATGAAGTTACATGAGCGGCATCACCAGCATGGCGAGCGTGGCGAGAAACCCCACGAACCAGATCAGCGAGCGCCACGGGCTGAGCCCGAAGACATAGGCCGGCACGTAAAGGACGCGCGCGCCCAGATAGACCCAGGCCGCCATTTGCGTGATCGCGTTCGAGCGGTCCGAGAGTGTCACGACGACCACGGCGATGGTGAACAGGATCAGCCCTTCGAAATGGTTGGTGAGCGCACGCTGCAACCGGCCGGCCGCCCCGGTGAGCTGTCGCGGCTCGTCGCGTGGCGACATCGCGTAGCGCGGCCCGACCTGGCGGTTGGCGGTGATGGAGTAGGCCGCGAATTGCAGCGCCTGCAGAAGGGCGGCCAGGGAAAGTGCGGTCAGCTCGGCGGTCATGCGGCCCCCTTTCGGCGCGTCCAGCGCGCGCGGTTTTCCGGTGTCAGGACGGCTGCGCGGCGGGCGATGAACCAGTCCTGGCAGATGCGTTCGGCGCGGGCTGTTTCGGGGTCCGCGCGCCAATCGGCCAATTGCGCGCGCAGGGCGGGCAGGCGCGGTGCGGCGCTGCTGTCGGGCACGTCGTTGCGGTTGGCGGCACGGTGCCAGTTCGAACCGAGGTGATATTTCGTTTCGTCCTGCTTGCCCTGCCCGTCGCCGCGGTCGTTCTTGAGCAGGAACACGTCCTGCGACCGGATGGCGTAGTGGTTGATCCGCGCCGAGCGGGCGGCGCAGGCCACGTCATGCGGGCGGAAACGGCTGGATTTCTTCTGGTAGAGCGAGCTGTTCGACAGCGTCGCGCCATCCGGCGTGCGCACCTGCGGGTCATCCACTTGGGGATCGAGCGGGTTGTGATCGGTGGCGCGGGCAAAGCTGGCAACGCGAAACAGGCACTTGAACTTGGTCACGCCGGGCTCGGGCGCGGGTTCGGCCAGGGTGTTGCGTTGCGTCACCAGATCGCCGGGCTGCCATTCGGTCACGCCGCTGTCACCGAAATTGCGCCACGGGATCGGCACCACATCTGCGTCGGCCGTGCACGCGTGCAGATCGGCAAGCGTGCCGTCAAGCACGAGGAACTCGTCGCTGTCGATATGCAGAACATGGCTGATGCCCGCATCGCGGCAGGCGGCCAGGACGTGATCCATGCCCGCGTCCTGCGGGGCGGCACCGGCCGGCACCTTTTGGCGGATATGGGTCAGAATGCCGTGCGCGGCCAGGCGGTCGAGCAGGTCGTCCGACCCATCGGTGCACTCGTTGCTGACGACGAATATGCGGTCGAACCCCAGCGCCGCGTGCCAGGCAAGCCATTCCAGCACGAAGATGCCTTCGTTGCGCATGCAGGCGGCGAGGGCTGTGCGGGGAGGGGTCATGCAATCGGCCGGGGTTGAAGCAGGCCGGACACAAGGCCCGGCCCGCGGTTCAGATCAGAGATCCATCAGCAGGCGGCGCGGATCCTCGAGCGCTTCTTTCACCCGCACGAGGAAAGTGACCGCGCCCTTGCCGTCGACGATGCGGTGATCGTAGCTGAGCGCGAGGTACATCATCGGGCGGATCTTGATTTCGCCGTTGATGACCATCGGGCGGTCCTGGATCTTGTGCATGCCGAGGATACCCGATTGCGGTGGGTTCAGGATCGGCGAGGACATGAGCGAGCCGTAGACGCCACCGTTCGAGATGGTGAAGGTGCCGCCCTGCATTTCCGCCATGCTGAGCTTGCCGTCGCGGGCGCGGCGGCCCTTTTCGGCGATTTCCTTTTCGAGATCGGCAAAGGATTTCTGGTCGGCGTCACGGATCACCGGCACAACAAGGCCTTGCGGCGTGCCAGCGGCGATGCCCATGTGCACGAAGTTCTTGTACACGATGTCGGTGCCGTCGATTTCGGCGTTGACCTCGGGCACCTCTTTCAGGGCATGGCAGCAGGCCTTGGTGAAGAAGGACATGAAGCCCAGGCGCGCGCCGTGTTTCTTTTCGAACAGATCCTTGTACTCGTTGCGCAGCGCCATGACCTCGGTCATGTCGACCTCGTTATAGGTGGTCAGGATCGCGGCGGTGTTCTGCGCGTCCTTGAGGCGGCGGGCGATGGTCTGGCGCAGGCGGGTCATCTTGACCCGTTCCTCGCGCGCGGCATCTTCGGCGGCAACAGGGGCGCGGGGCGCCTGCGCGGGGGCCGCGGGCTGCGGTGCAGAGCTTCCGGCGGACACGGCCTTGGCCACGTCTTCCTTCATCACGCGGCCATCGCGGCCCGAACCCTGCACCTGGTCGCGGCTGATGCCGGCCTCGGCCATCGCCTTTTTGGCGCTGGGCGCGTCTTCGACATCGCGGCTGCCATTGCCGGCTGCCGGCGTCTGGTAGGCTTCGCCATGGGCGCCTTCCTGTTCCGCCTTGGGCGCGGCAGCAGGGGCGTCACCGCCCGAGATCACCGCCAGTTGGGCGCTGGCATCCACGGTGGTGCCTTCGCCCGCGATGATCTTCGTCAGCGTGCCGGACGCCGGGGCCGGAACCTCGATCGAGACCTTGTCGGTTTCCAGTTCGCACAGCATTTCGTCCTGCGCGACGCTGTCGCCTTCTTTCTTGAACCACGTGCTGACGGTCGCCTCGGTCACGGATTCGCCCAGCGAGGGGACCATGACCTTGACCTCGTCACCGCCGGACTTGGCCGGGGCGCTGGTGGCCTGCGCGGATTTCGCGGCCGGGGCTTCCTTTTTCGGGGCGGCGGCCGCGCCTTCGGTGATCGTGGCCAGCAGCGCGTCGACACCGACGGTTTCGCCTTCCTTGGCGACGATTTCGCCAAGGGTGCCAGCGGCGGGGCTGGGCACCTCGACGGTCACCTTGTCGGTTTCCAGCTCGCACAGCATTTCGTCGGCGGCGACGCTGTCACCGGGTTTCTTGAACCACGTTGCGACCGTTGCTTCGGTCACGGATTCGCCAAGTGTGGGAACGCGGACTTCTGTCGTCATTCTGATCATTTCCCTTTGATGGTCAGCGCCTCGTCCACGAGCGCCTGTTGTTGTTCCTTGTGCGCGCGGGCCAGACCCGTCGCGGGCGAGGCGCTGGCGGCACGGCCGGCATAGACCGGACGCCCATGCTTGGCCTTGATGCGGCCCAGCACCCATTCGATGTTCGGTTCGATGAAGGTCCAGGCGCCCTGGTTCTTGGGCTCTTCCTGGCACCAGACCATCTCGGCCTCCTTGAAGCGTTCCAGTTCCTTGACCAGCGATTGCGCGGGGAAGGGATAGAACTGTTCGATCCGCAGGATATAGACATCGTCGATGCCGCGGGCGTCACGCTCTTCCAGCAGGTCGAAATAGACCTTGCCCGAGCACATGACCACGCGCTTGATCTTTTCATCGGCGACCAGCTTGGTGTCGGAATTGCCGTATTGCGCATCGTCCCACAGAACACGGTGGAAGGACGACCCGGTGGTGAATTCCTCGGCCCGCGATACCGCCAGCTTGTGACGCAGCAGCGATTTCGGCGTCATCAGGATCAGCGGCTTGCGGAAGCTGCGGTGAAGCTGCCGCCGCAGGATGTGGAAATAGTTCGCGGGCGTCGTGCAGTTCGCCACGATCCAGTTGTCCTGTCCGCACATCTGCAGGAAACGTTCCAACCGGGCCGAGCTGTGTTCCGGCCCCTGGCCTTCGTAACCGTGCGGCAGCAGGCAGACGAGGCCCGACATGCGCAGCCACTTGCTTTCGCCCGAGCTGACGAACTGGTCGAACATGATCTGCGCACCGTTGGCGAAATCGCCGAACTGCGCTTCCCACAGGGTCAAGGCGTTGGGTTCGGCCAGCGAATAGCCGTATTCGAACCCGAGAACCGCGTATTCCGACAGCATCGAGTCGATGACCTCGTAATGCGCCTGGCCCTCGCGGATGTGGTTGAGCGGGTAATACCGTTCCTCGGTGTCCTGGTTGATCAGGCCGGAGTGCCGCTGGCTGAAGGTGCCTCGCGTACTGTCCTGACCGGCCAGGCGCACGGGGTAGCCTTCGGTCAGAAGGCTGCCAAAGGCGAGCGCCTCGCCCGTGGCCCAATCGAACCCTTCGCCGGTGTCGAACATCTGCTTGCGGGTTTCCAGCAGGCGCTGCACCGTCTTGTGCACGGCGAACCCTTCGGGCGGGATCGTCAGCGCGCGGCCGATTTCCGCCATGGTTTCCGGTTTGATCGCGGTCTTGCCGCGCTGGTACTTGCCCTGTTTCTGACGGTCCAGGTGGCTCCAGCGGCCATCCAGCCAGTCGGCCTTGTTAGGCTTGTAATCCTTGCCGGATTCGAACTCTTCGTTCAGGTGCGCCTGGAAAGCGGCCTTCATGTCCTCGATCTCGCCCTCGGGGATCAGCCCGTCCTTGACGAGGCGGTCGGTATAAAGGGCAAGCGTGGTCTTGTGACCCTTGATGTTCTTGTACATCAACGGGTTGGTGAACATCGGCTCGTCGCCTTCGTTATGACCGAAGCGACGGTAGCAGAACATGTCGATGACCACGTCCTTGTGGAATTTCTGGCGGAATTCGGTCGCCACCTTGGCGGCGTGGACCACGGCCTCGGGGTCGTCGCCGTTGACGTGGAAGATCGGCGCCTCGACCATCAGCGCGATATCCGTCGGGTAAGGCGACGAGCGGCTGAAATGCGGCGCGGTGGTAAAGCCGATCTGGTTGTTCACGACGATGTGGATCGTCCCGCCGGTGCGGTGCCCGCGCAGGCCCGAAAGGCCAAAGCATTCGGCCACGACGCCCTGACCGGCAAAAGCCGCGTCGCCATGCAGAAGCACCGGCAGCACTGCCATGCGCTTGGGATCGTTCAGCTGGTCCTGCTTGGCGCGCGCCTTGCCCAGAACCACGGGGTTCACCGCCTCGAGGTGGCTGGGGTTCGCGGTCAGCGACAGGTGCACGTTGTTGCCGTCGAATTCACGGTCGCTGGAGGCGCCGAGGTGATATTTCACGTCGCCCGATCCGTCCACGTCCTCGGGCTTGAAGCTGCCGCCCTGGAATTCGTTGAAGATCGCGCGATAGGGTTTGCCCATCACGTTGGCAAGGATGTTCAGGCGGCCACGGTGCGGCATCCCGATGACGATTTCCTTGACGCCCAGGTTCCCGCCGCGCTTGATGATCTGTTCCATCGCGGGGATCAGCGCCTCGCCGCCGTCAAGACCGAAACGCTTGGTGCCCATGTATTTGACATGCAGGAACTTTTCGAAGCCTTCGGCCTCGACCAGCTTGTTCAGGATGGCCTTGCGGCCTTCGCGGGTAAACTGGATTTCCTTGCCGAACCCTTCGATCCGTTCCTTGAGCCAGCCGGCCTGTTCCGGGTCCGAGATATGCATGTATTGCAGCGCGAAAGTGCCGCAATAGGTGCGCTTTACGATGTCCACGATCTGCCGCATCGGCGCGATCTGCAGGCCCAGCACGTTGTCGAGGAAGATCGGGCGATCCATGTCGGCATCGGTGAAGCCGTAGGATTTCGGATCGAGCTCGGGGTGGTTGGTCGCGTTGTGCATCCCCAACGGATCGAGATCGGCCGCAAGGTGTCCACGGATCCGGTAGGCGCGGATCAGCATCAGTGCGCGGACCGAGTCGAGCACCGCACGCTTGACCGCGTCATCGGTGATTTCGACGCCCTTTTCCTGCGCCTTCGCCTTGATCTTGTCGCCGGCGCCTTTCATTTCGGCCGCCGCTGCGGGCCATTCGCCCGTCAGTGCGCCGGTCAGGTCGTCGGCGGGGCTGGGCGGCCAGTCGGCGCGAGCCCAGCTGGGGCCTGCGGCCTCTTTCTTGACGTCCATGTCGGTGTCGCCAAGCTGGCGGAAGAAATCGGCCCAGCTTTCGTCGACCGAGGCCGGGTCGTTGGCATAGCGGGCATACATCTGTTCGAGGTATTCCGCGTTGTGCCCCTGCATGAAGCTTGAGGCATGGAAGGCGTCGTTCGGGCTTTGATCCGTCATGTTGCGCGTCCTTTCTGACCGATCCTGAGCAGCAGGAGAGATATCCGTTTGCGGGTATCCGTCGCGATGCTCTTTTCTTGCGGGACGGGCCGGGCATGGTGCCCGGCCTGTTCCATTCGTTTCCGACCGAGGCCCGGGCCTCAGCCTTTCTTGATCGCGTCCAGCACAGCCTCGCCCAGCGTGGCGGGGCTGTCGGCGACGACGATACCGGCGGATTTCATCGCCTCGATCTTGTCCTCGGCGCCGCCCTTGCCGCCGGCGACGATCGCGCCCGCGTGGCCCATGCGGCGGCCCGGAGGTGCGGTGCGCCCGGCGATGAAGCCCGCGGTGGGTTTCCAGCGGCCCTTTTTCTTTTCGGATGCGAGGAAGGCTGCAGCCTCTTCCTCGGCGCTGCCGCCGATTTCACCGATCATGATGATGCTTTCGGTTTCGTCGTCGGCCAGGAACCACTCCAGCACGTCGATATGCTCGGTTCCCTTGATCGGGTCGCCGCCGATGCCGACGCAGGTCGACTGGCCCAGGCCCACATCGGTGGTCTGCTTGACCGCCTCGTATGTCAGCGTGCCCGAACGGGACACGACGCCGACCTTGCCGCGCTTGTGGATGTGGCCGGGCATGATGCCGATCTTGCAGGCGTCGGGCGTGATGACACCGGGGCAGTTCGGGCCGATCAGCGTGGATTTCGACCCTTCCAGCGCGCGCTTGACCTTCATCATGTCGAGCACGGGGATGCCTTCGGTGATGCAGACGATCAGCTCCATCTCGGCGTCGATCGCCTCGAGGATGGAATCCGCGGCGAAGGGCGGGGGCACGTAGATCACCGTGGCGTTCGCCTCGGTCACGTGCTTGGCCTCGTGCACCGAGTTGAAGACAGGCAGGTCCAGATGGGTCTGGCCGCCTTTGCCCGGCGTCACGCCGCCGACCATCTTGGTGCCATAGGCGATGGCCTGTTCGGAGTGGAATGTGCCCTGGCTTCCGGTGAAGCCCTGACAGATGACTTTTGTGTTTTCGTCAACGAGGACTGCCATTTTCTTATCCCTTCACCGCTTTGACGATCTTTTGCGCACCGTCCTTCAGATCGTCCGCCGCGATCACGTCGAGGCCGGAATTGTTGATGATGTCCTTGCCCTTTTCGACATTCGTGCCTTCCAGGCGGACGACCAGCGGCACCTTCAGGCCAACTTCTTTCACGGCAGCCACGACGCCCTCGGCGATCACGTCGCAGCGCATGATGCCGCCGAAGATGTTCACCAGGATGCCTTTGACGTTCGGGTCAGAGGTGATGATCTTGAACGCCTCGGTCACCTTTTCCTTGGTGGCGCCGCCACCCACGTCGAGGAAGTTCGCCGGCTCGGCGCCGTAAAGCTTGATGATGTCCATCGTCGCCATGGCAAGACCCGCGCCGTTCACCATGCAGCCGATTTCACCGTCGAGCGCGATGTAGTTCAGGTCGTACTTGCTGGCCTGAAGCTCCTTGGGGTCTTCTTCGGTTTCGTCGCGCAGGTTGGCCACGTCGGGCTGGCGGTAAAGCGCGTTGCCGTCAAAGCCCAGCTTGGCGTCCAGCACCTTGAGCTCGCCGTTCGTCATGACGATCAGCGGGTTGATTTCCAGCATCTCCATGTCCTTCTCGACGAAGGCGGTATAGAGAATGCCCATCAGCTTGACGCACTGCTTGACCTGTGCGCCTTCGAGGCCCAGCGCAAAGGCGATGCGGCGGCCGTGGAACGGCTGGTAGCCGGTGGCCGGATCGACGCTGAACGACAGGATCTTCTCGGGTGTTTCGGCGGCGACTTCTTCGATGTCCATGCCGCCTTCGGTCGAGCAGACAAACGAAATGCGGCTCGATTGGCGGTCGACCAGCAGCGCCAGATACAGCTCGCGCTCGATGTCCGAGCCGTCTTCGATGTAGATGCGGTTGACCTGCTTGCCGGCCGGGCCGGTCTGGTGCGTGACCAGGGTCTTGCCCAGCATCTTTTTCGCTTCTTCGGCGGCTTCCTCGACCGACTTGGCCAGACGCACACCGCCCTTTTCACCGGCTTCCGCCTCTTTGAAGTGGCCCTTGCCGCGGCCGCCGGCGTGGATTTGCGCCTTGACCACCCAAAGGGGCCCGTCAAGTTCACCGGCTGCGGTTTTGGCGTCTTCGGCTTTCATGACGGCGCGACCGTCGGAAACCGGGGCGCCATAAGAGCGAAGAAGCGCCTTCGCCTGATATTCATGGATATTCATGAAACTGTCCCGTCTTGGCTTGCGATTGGCAGTCGTAGTGGCACAAGTATGCGCCATGTTTAACTGATTTCTATCGCCGGACGGGAAAACCGGCGGATTTTCCGCTTTTTGTGATCACAGCCAGAAATCGTGTGATCACAAAAGCGCTGAAAGGCGCCGGAAAGAATCGCGCTAAATGTATGCCATGGTATGCATAATTCGCTCAATGCGGTGATGGCAAAGAAAAAGGCCCCGCGGTGTGTCCGCGGGGCCTTTCGTCTGTCCCTCGGATCAGGTTCAGGCCAGGCTTTCGTCGATGCCCTTGCATGCCTCGACCAGGCCATTCACGGCCTCGACCGACTTGTCGAACATCGCCTGTTCTTCCTTGTTGAGCTTGATGTCCACGATGCGTTCGATGCCGCCGGCGCCGATGATCGTGGGCACGCCCACATACATCCCCTTGAGGCCAAGCGCACCATCGACATAGGCCGCGCAGGGCAGCAGGCGCTTTTGGTCTTTCAGGTAGGCTTCGGCCATTTCGATGGCGCTGGTGGCCGGCGCGTAGAAGGCAGAGCCGGTTTTCAGCAGGCCGACGATTTCGGCGCCGCCGTCACGGGTGCGCTGCACGATGGCGTCCAGCTTGTCCTGCGTGGTCCAGCCCATCTCGACCAGGTCGGGCAGCGGCACGCCGCCGACGGTCGAATAACGGGTCAGCGGAACCATGGTGTCGCCATGGCCGCCCAGAACGAAGGCGGTCACGTCCTTCATGGATACGTCGAATTCCAGGCTCAGGAAGTGGCGGAAACGGGCGCTGTCCAGAACGCCGGCCATGCCGCAGACCTTTTCGTGGGGCAGGCCCGAGAACTCGCGCAGTGCCCACACCATCGCATCGAGCGGGTTGGTGATGCAGATCACGAAGGCGTCGGGTGCGTTGGCGGCGATGCCTTCGCCCACCGATTTCATGACTTTCAGGTTGATGCCCAGCAGGTCGTCGCGGCTCATGCCGGGCTTGCGGGGGACGCCGGCGGTGACGATGCACACATCCGCGCCTGCGATATCGGCGTAGTCCTGCGTGCCCTTCAGCTTGGCGTCGAAGCCTTCCGACGGGCCCGATTCAGCGATGTCGAGCGCCTTGCCTTCCGGTGTGCCCTCGGCGATGTCGAAAAGGACGACGTCGCCCAGTTCCTTCATTGCGGCGAGATGGGCAAGCGTGCCACCGATCTGTCCCGCGCCGATAAGGGCGATCTTGGGTCTGGCCATGATTAGTCTCCGGTCCGTGTTGAATTTCGCGCATGGCGTAGTCCCTAATTGCCGCGCGCGCAAGGCTGCCGCGATGCGGCATGCCAGATGCCGGGGCTGTTCGCGTCGCGAAAAAGCCCGTAAAGATCGGCGTAACAAGGGGCTTAACGCAGGGGCGCACGCTGGAACTGGGCTGGTCATTTTTCGCGATTGCCGCGCCTGCCGTGACGTTTGCCGGCATTTCCAAGGGCGGTTTCGGGTCGGGCGCGGCCTTTGCCAGCGCGTCGATTCTGGCGCTCGTGCTTGAGCCGGGACAAGCGCTGGGCATCATGCTGCCGCTGTTGATGCTGATCGATATCAGCACCTTGCGACCCTACTGGAAACGCTGGAGCTGGCCGGATGCGAAACTGCTGATCGCGGGCGGTGTGCCGGGCGTGATGCTGGGCGCATGGCTCTATCAGGTGGCGGATGCGGATGTGTTCCGGGTCTTGATCGGGGCGATCTCGGTCGGGTTCGTCGCGTGGCAGCTGGCGCAGCGGGCCCGGATGATTCCGGCGCCATCCTCCGGGTTGCCCCTCTGGGTGGGCGGGCTGGTCGGCGCGGTGGCGGGCTTTACCAGTTTCGTCAGCCATGCGGGCGGGCCACCCGCAGCGGTATGGCTGCTGTCGCGGCGTCTGGACAAGACGACATTCCAGGCGACCACGGTGATCCTGTTCTGGATCATCAACATCGTGAAATTCGTGCCCTATGCCTTTCTTGGTATTTTCACCGCGCAGACATTCCTGGCCGATCTGTTGCTGGCCCCCTTCGCGGTGCTGGGCGCATGGCTGGGGGTGCGGGCGCATTGGCTGGTGCCCGAGCGCGCCTTTTTCGCGCTGACCTATGTGCTGCTGGTGGTTACGGGAACAAAGCTGATCTGGGACGGGCTGACCTGATCAGGCATCGTCGCCAGGTGCGGGCAGGCTGTCGGCCATCGCCTCGAACGCCTGTCCGCTGGCGACAAGGCAGGTCAGGCCCGTGGGCGAGGTGACGGTGATCGTCCAGGTGCCCGTGTCATCGGCGGCAAACACCTCGATCACAGAATTATCCGTGCCCAACCCCACCGCGCGCCGGGTTTCGCCATAGTGTTCTGCGAGGCGGGCAATCACCGTGTCGCGCGGCGCGCAGGTCGAAACCTGCGCCTGCGAAGCCGTGCCAAACATGCCCATCATCGTAAGTGTCAGTGCAAGGCGAGCGATCATGGAAGCTGACTTTCCGCGCTGTTCGGGAACGGAACAAACCTGCCGCTCATCGGGTGAACGAAGGGTTAACGCTGCGTCCCGCACCGCCTTGCTGCATCGCGGCGAGAAACTGCTTGAACATTTGTGAAAAAAAATGCCAAGTCCCGCGCAACTTTGTTACGGGAGAGACTCATGGACAGCACCGTTCGCCCTTATCGCTCGGTTCTCTATATCCCCGGCTCGAAAGAGCGCGCGCTGGACAAGGCCCGTGGCTTGCCTGTCGATGCGATCATCTTCGACCTCGAAGATGCGGTCACCCCCGACGCCAAGATCGAGGCCCGCGACACGTTGCGCGATGCGCTGGCCCAGGGCGGATACGGCGCCCGCGCCCGCATCATCCGCATCAACGGCATGGACACAGAGTGGGGCAAGGGCGATGTCGAGGCACTGAAAGACGCCGATTGCGATGCCTTCCTGCTGCCAAAGGTGAATTCTGCCGCCGACGTCCAGGCGCTGGCCGACCTGCTGGGCAACGGCAAGCCGATCTGGGCGATGATCGAAACGCCGCTTGGCGTGCTGAACGCGCTGGAAATCGCCGCGCATCCGCAGCTCAGCGGGTTTGTCGCCGGAACCAACGACCTTGCGAAAGAGCTGAACTGCCGTTTCCGGGCCGACCGCCTGCCGATGATGACGGCGCTGCAGCAGATGCTGCTGGCCGCGCGCGCCTACGGCGTGATTGCCATCGACGGTGTCTACAATCAGTTCAAGGACGAGGACGGCCTGCGCGCCGAATGCGAACAGGGCCGCGACCTCGGCTTTGACGGCAAGACCCTGATCCATCCCGCGCAGGTGGATGTGACGAACGAGTGTTTCTCGCCGTCCGAGGCGGAAATCGACCTGGCCCGCCGCCAGATCGAAGCCTTCGAAGAGGTCGAGCGCACGGGTCAGGGCGTTGCCGTCGTGGATGGCAAAATCGTCGAAAACCTGCATGTTGAGACCGCCAAGAAGATTCTGGCGATGGCATCCTCCATCGCCTCTCTCTAAGCGGAGCGTGACATGACCCTACTGATTATCGGCCTGATCCTGTGGATTGCGGCGCATCTTTTCAAACGCGTGGCGCCGGGCGCGCGCGAAACCATGGGCAATGCCGGCAAGGGTGTCGCCGCCGTGGCGATTCTTGCGGGCCTTGTGTTGATGGTTCTGGGCTATCGCCAGGCCGAGTTCGTCAATGTCTGGTATCCGCCAAGCTGGACGGTACATCTGAACAATCTTCTGATGCTGTTCGCGGTGTTCTTTTTCGCGATGTCGCATTCCAAGGGGCGGCTCAAGGCGCGGTTCCGCCATCCGATGCTTGCCTCGGTCAAGATCTGGGCGGTGGCTCACCTGCTGGTGAATGGCGACCTGGCCTCGATCATCCTGTTCGGCGGGCTGTTGGTCTGGGCCGTGCTCGAGGTGATCCTGATCAACCGCTCCGAACCCTGGGTCGCGCCCCAGCCGGGTGATCCCAAGCGGGATGTGATCCTTGTCGTTGCAACGGTCGTGGGCTTTGTCGTCATTGCCGCGATCCATTACTGGCTGGGCGTTTCGCCCTTCCCGGGGTAAGCCGATGAAACTCTATCGTTTGTTGACGGCCGATGACACGTCGGCCTTTTGCCACAAGGTGACGGATGCGTTGAACAAAGGGTGGGAGCTTTATGGCTCGCCCACCTATGCGTTCGATGCGGCCAACGGTGTGATGCGCTGCGGCCAGGCCGTGGTCAAAGAGGCGCCCGGCACCTATTCCCCCGACATGAAGCTTGGAGAGCAGTAAGACATGGCCAAGACAAACCCGGGCCGCTTTTTCGAGGATTACGCCATCGGTCAGGTGATCGACCACGCGGTGCCGCGCACCGTGGGGCAGGGCGAGCGCGCTCTCTATCATGCGCTCTATCCGGCGCGTCATGCGCTTTATTCCTCGGATGAATTCGCGCGCGGCTGCGGTTTGCCGCAAAGCCCGCTGGACGATCTGGCGGCCTTTCACGTTGTGTTCGGAAAGACGGTGCCGGACGTATCGCTGAACGCGGTTGCCAATCTGGGTTACGCCGAGGGGCGCTGGCTTAAGCCGGTCTATCCAGGCGATACGCTGCGCGCCAGCTCCGAGGTGATCGGGCTGAAACAGAATTCGAACGGCAAGACCGGCGTCGTCTATGTCCGCACGCGCGGCATGAACCAGGCGGGTGAAACCGTGATGGAGTACGTGCGTTGGGTCATGGTCCGCAAGAACGACGTGGACGCGCCCGCGCCCGAAACCGTGGTGCCTGAACTGAAACGGGTTCTGTCGGTCGATGACCTCGTGATCCCCGATGGGCTGGATTTCTCGAACTATGATTTCACGCTGGCCGGTGAGCCGCACCGCTGGGGCGACTACGAGGTGGGCGAGCAGATCGATCATGTCGATGGTGTGACGATCGAAGAGGCCGAGCACATGATGGCCACGCGTCTGTGGCAGAACACAGCCAAGGTGCATTTCGACGCGACATTCCGCCCCGACGGCCAGCGGCTGATCTATGGCGGGCACGTGATTTCGATGGCGCGCGCGCTGTCCTTCAACGGTCTGGCCAATGCCCAGATGATCGTCGGTCTGAATGGCGGCGCGCATGCCAACCCGTGTTTCAGCGGCCTGACCGTCAAGGCGTGGTCCGAGGTTCTGGACAAGGCGGAAACATCCGTTCCGGGCGTTGGCGCGGTCCGGTTGCGGCTGGTGGCGACGCGTGGCGGTGCGCCTTTCCGCCTGAAGGGCGATGACGGCAAATACCTGCCCGAGGTTATGCTCGATCTCGACTATTGGGCGCTTATGCCGGTCTGACCGGCACCGTCCCGCCGGGCGGCGCACACAATGAGTCCTTGTGCCAGCCTTCACGAAATCCTTACACTTCCGTTGGGGAGAGTTCGGGAATCACGCGTGGAGGCTGCACCATGGACCAGTCGGTTCCGATTCCGTCGCTGGACGACATTTTGAATGCACCGAAAGACGCATTGGCGCCGATGGTCGCCGATCTGCGCCGGAGCAGGCGGCTCAGCCCCCTTGTGCATGACCTGAACACCCACCTTCTGAGCGGCGAAACCGCACAGAAAGATGCCGCGCGCAGGGCGCTGGAGATGCTGGGATTCGTTCAGACCTGAGTTTTGGGCCGGCTTGTGATCACAGCGGATGATCATGTGATCACAAAATTCGACCTTTGCGGCAAAATGCCCGGATTTATCGCGTTATCAGGCCTGTGCGCGCGTGACATGAACGCTAAAACGTTGCACAACACAGCGCGACACCGGGTATACCCGTGCATGCACCAAGGGATGACCAATGGCTGATGTAAACAGGGGCAATCGCCCGCTTTCACCTCACCTTTCCATTTACCGCCCCCAGATCACCTCGATCAGTTCGATCCTGACGCGGATCACGGGCAATGCGCTCGTCGTGGGCGGGCTCATGATCGTATGGTGGTTCCTGGCCGCCTCCAGCGGGCCGGAATATTTCGCCATCGCAAACGGCTTTGTCACAAGCTGGTTCGGCGATCTGGTCCTGGCGCTTTCGGTGCTGGGCCTTTGGTATCACACGCTGGCCGGCATCCGGCACCTGATCTGGGACAACGCGATGATGCTCGAGCTGGAACTGGCCGAAAAGCTGGGCTGGGGCTGCATCATCGGGTCGGTCGTGCTGACCGTGCTGACGCTGCTGATCGTGTAAGGAGGCCAAGATGCGTTACCTGACCGACCGCAAACGCGCCATTGGGCTTGGCTCGGCCAAGTCCGGCGTTCACCATTTCTGGGCGATGAAGGTGTCGTCCGTGGCGCTCCTGATCCTGGTGCCGCTGTTCGTCTTTACATTCGGCCCCGCGCTGGGCGGCACCTATGAAGAGGTCACCGCCTATTTCGCCCGGCCCTTCCCGGCGCTGGTTGCCGCGCTGACCTTTATCGTCGGGTGGAAGCACTTCAACGACGGCGCGCAGGTTCTGATCGAAGACTACGTTCATGGCGCCAGCCAGAAACTGGCCCTGATCCTGGTGACCTGCCTGTCCTATGCCGCGATGGCGACGGGCCTTTTCGCCATTGCCAAAATCGCGCTTTAAGACCGGAGACTGAAAGAACATGGCTTCTTACGAATACGAGACGCATGAATATGACGTCGTGGTCGTCGGTGCCGGCGGTGCCGGTCTGCGCGCGACGCTGGGCATGGCCGAACAGGGGCTGCGCACCGCTTGCGTGACCAAGGTTTTCCCGACCCGTTCGCACACCGTTGCCGCGCAGGGCGGCATCGCGGCGTCGCTGTCGAACATGGGCCCCGACCATTGGCAGTGGCACATGTACGACACCGTCAAGGGCTCGGACTGGCTGGGCGATACCGACGCGATGGAGTACCTCGCCCGCGAGGCGCCCAAGGCGGTTTACGAGCTTGAACACTACGGCGTTCCCTTCAGCCGCACCGAAGAAGGCAAGATTTATCAGCGCCCGTTCGGCGGCCACACGACCGAGTTCGGCGAAGGCCCGCCCGTGCAGCGTACCTGCGCCGCCGCGGACCGCACCGGTCACGCCATCCTGCACACGCTGTATGGCCAGAGCCTCAAGAACAACGCCGAGTTCTATATCGAGTATTTCGCGATCGACCTGATCATGTCCGATGACGGGCAGTGCCAGGGCGTCGTCTGCTGGAAGCTCGATGACGGCACCTTCCATGTGTTCAACGCCAAGATGGTCGTGCTGGCCACCGGCGGTTACGGCCGCGCCTATTTCAGCGCGACCAGCGCCCATACCTGCACCGGCGACGGTGGCGGCATGGTGGCGCGCGCGGGCCTGGCCCTGCAGGACATGGAATTCGTTCAGTTCCACCCCACCGGCATCTACGGTTCCGGCTGCCTGATCACCGAAGGCGCGCGGGGCGAGGGCGGATACCTGACGAACTCCGAAGGCGAGCGGTTCATGGAACGCTATGCCCCCCACTACAAGGATCTTGCACCGCGCGACTATGTCAGCCGCTGCATGACGATGGAAATCCGCGAAGGCCGCGGCGTGGGTGAAAACGGCGACCATATACACCTGAACCTCAGCCACCTGCCGAAAGAGGCGCTGGCCGAGCGTCTGCCGGGCATTTCGGAATCCGCCAAGATTTTCGCCGGTGTCGACGTGACGAAGGAACCGATCCCGGTTCTGCCGACCGTTCACTACAACATGGGCGGCATCCCCACGAACTACTGGGGCGAGGTGATCAACCCGACCAAGGACGACCATAACGCCATCGTGCCCGGCCTGATGGCCGTGGGCGAGGCGGGCTGTGCCTCGGTCCACGGTGCGAACCGCCTTGGTTCGAACAGCCTGATCGACCTCGTGGTGTTCGGCCGCGCCGCCGCGATCCGCGCTGGCAAGGTCGTCGACCGCGACGCGCCCAACCCGGTACTGAACCAGGCGTCGATCGACGCCGCGTTCGACCGCTTCGATGGCCTGCGCCACGCCGATGGTGGCACCCCCACCGCAGAACTGCGCCTGGAAATGCAGCGGACCATGCAGGAAGACGCCGCCGTGTTCCGCACCTCGGATACCCTCAAGCAGGGCGTCGACAGGATGACGGAAATCGCGGCAAAGCTGGATGATCTCAAGGTCACGGACCGCAGCCTGATCTGGAACAGCGACCTAATGGAAACGCTGGAACTGACCAACCTGATGCCCAACGCTCTGGCCACAATCGTCGGCGCCGAGGCGCGAAAGGAATCCCGCGGCGCCCACGCGCACGAGGATCACCCCGAACGCGACGACAAGAAATGGCGCGTCCATTCCATCGCGCATGTCGAGGGCAACAAGGTCAAGCTGACCTACCGTGATGTCATCACCGACCCGCTGACCACCGAAAAGGAAGGCGGGATCGAGCTGAAGAAAATCGCCCCCAAGGCGAGGACGTTCTGATGCGCCGTTCTATTGTATTCGCAGCACTGGCCTCAGGTGTGCTGTCGGGTTGTGTACTGACTGGTGGCGAACATACGCGATCCTTCGTGGAGCAACGTGATGCCATATCTGCGTGCATCGGCACGATCAAAGGCACCCTGCCTCAAGGCAGCCAGGTGCGGCTGGACACCACGCTGCGCAACGGAAAGTATACCGTGCGCGTGTTGCCCGGCGGCGCGATCAGCGCAGCCGATGCCGGGGCGATCAACGCCTGCGCCGCTGAACGCATCGCATCGGGTGCGGTGGCCTATCCCGACCCCAACACCGCCCGCGCCCGTGCCGAGGCCGAATTGAACCAGATGTATTACGGGACGGCACCGACTTCGGGTTGCCCGCCTCGGTCTTCGGTCATGGTCGGCGGCAAGCAATACTGCGTGGGCACGCATCAATGATGCAGAAGGTGTTTGCCATATGCGGTGTTTCGGCAACGCTCGCGGGGTGCCAGATGGCCAATCAGGCCGCTGACACCATTGCCCGCGATCAGGCAAAAGGCGTGGTGAACGGCATCGTCACCGATCGCTTTCCCGGCGTGAACGCGGCGCCAATCACCGACTGCGTGATCGACGCGGCCTCGGCCAATGAAATCCTGCGCATCGCCGGTGCATCCGTTACCGGCGTCACCCAATCCACGGTCAACGAGGTGCTGGAAATCGGCCAGCGCCCGCAATCCGTCCAATGTATTGCCGAAAACAGCCTGACTGTTTTGGCTGGCTGATCGGAGGAGACGAAAATGGTTCAACTCACACTCCCCAAGAACTCGCGCATCCGCGTGGGCAAGACATGGCCCAAGCCCGAAGGCGCCAAGAACGTGCGCAAGTTCAGCATTTACCGCTGGTCGCCAGATGATGGCGAAAACCCGCGGGTCGACACCTATTTCCTGGATATGGACAAGTGCGGCCCGATGGTTCTGGATGCGCTGATCAAGATCAAGAACGAGATCGACCCGACGCTGACCTTCCGCCGGTCCTGCCGCGAAGGCATCTGTGGCTCCTGTGCGATGAATATCGATGGGATCAACACGCTGGCCTGCATCTACGGTCTGGACGAGATCAAGGGCGACGTGAAGATCTATCCGCTGCCGCACATGCCTGTGGTCAAGGATCTGATCCCGGACCTCACGCATTTCTATGCCCAGCACGCCAGCATCATGCCCTGGCTGGAAACCAAGACGAACCGCCCCGCGAAAGAGTGGAAGCAGTCGATCGAAGACCGCAAGAAACTCGACGGTCTGTATGAATGCGTCATGTGCGCTTCGTGCTCGACCTCGTGCCCCAGCTACTGGTGGAACGGCGACCGTTACCTCGGCCCGGCCGCGCTGCTGCACGCTTACCGCTGGATCATCGACAGCCGCGACGAGGCGACAGGCGAGCGGCTCGATCAGCTTGAAGACCCCTTCAAGCTCTATCGCTGCCACACGATCATGAACTGCACCAAGACTTGCCCCAAGGGTCTGAACCCGGCCAAGGCGATTGCAGAGATCAAGAAGATGATGGTCGAACGCGCCGTCTGATACCAACGGCACCCGAAAAAAAGGCCGGTCCCCTCGGGGCCGGTCTTTTGCTTTGCACGCGGTGCATGGCGGGCATTTGCGATTGTGCGATGTCATCGCCCGCCCGCGGTGCCATTTTGCGCGGCAGGGAGGGGATGTCTCAACGCACAGGGCAACCCCATGAGCACGCAAACGAAAACCGACCGTAAATCCGCACTCGCAGCGCTGGAACAGGCTTTTGCCTATTACGACGATGCGCCGAAACCGGCACCGGTGACACCGGTTCACGAAGACACCTATTTCGAAGACGTGAAAGCGGCCTGACCGCCGCTTTCCCCGACGTCGTGGGTAAAGCGGCGTTGCACCAACGTGGTTTTCGGCCCTAGCATCCCCTGAACAGGGGGAGGCGCGAACATGGCCGATGTCATCATCGTGGGGGCCGGACTGGCGGGGCTTGCCGCCGCGCATCAGGCAATCCGGCGCGGGCGCCGCGTTATCATCGTCGACCAGGAAGGCCGGCAATCGCTGGGTGGGCAGGCGTTCTGGTCGCTGGGTGGCCTGTTCATGGTCGACACGCCCGAACAGCGCCGCATGGGCATCCGCGACAGCCATGCCCTCGCAATGCAGGACTGGATGGGCAGCGCGGGTTTCGACCGGGCCGAAGACGCCAATCCCCGCGCCTGGGCCCAGGCGTATATCGACTTTGCCGCCGGGCCGATGCGCGCGGAACTGGCCGAAATCGGCATGCGCTGGTTCCCGGTCGTCGGCTGGGCCGAACGCGGCGGTGCACTGGCCGACGGGCACGGCAACTCGGTCCCGCGCTTTCATATCACCTGGGGTGCGGGCGAAGGGATCGTCGCGCCCTATGTCCGACTGGCCCTACAGGCCGAGGACGACGGGCAACTGGAATTCCGTTTCCGGCACAAGGTCACGGGGCTTGAGGTGACGAACGGGCGCGTTGCCGGCATCACCGGCGATACCCTGGTCCAGGATGACGCCCGCCGTGGCGCCTCGACCAGCCGCAGCGTCACGGGCCAGTTCAGTCTGCAGGCCGACGCGGTCATCCTGACAACGGGCGGGATCGGTGGCGATCATGCCCAGGTGCGCGCGCACTGGCCCGTTGATCGCCTTGGGCCTGCCCCCGCCACGATGGTGTCGGGCGTACCCGATTATGTCGACGGTCAGATGGCGCGCGCCGCGAAATCCGCCGGGGCGGCGGCGATCAACGAAGACCGCATGTGGCATTATTGCGAGGGGCTCAGGAACTGGGATCCGATCTGGCCCAACCATGGTATCAGGGTGCTGCCCGGCCCGTCCTCGATCTGGTTCGATGGCAATGGCGACCGGATGGAACCGCCCTGCATGCCCGGGTTCGACACGCTGGCGACGCTCAGGCGCATCCTGTCGGCGGGTCACGACCATAGCTGGTTCGTGCTGACGCAAAAGATCATCGAAAAGGAATTCGCGCTGTCCGGCAGCGAACAGAACCCCGATCTCGTCTCGGGGCGCTGGTCGACGGTGCTGAAAGAACGGCTTGGCAAGGGCGCGACCGCGGCGGTCGAGGCGTTCAAGGCCAAGGGCGAGGATTTCGTCGTAGCCACCGATCTGGACAGTCTTGTGCAGGGCATGAACGCGCTGACCCCGCATGCGCCGCTCGATCCGGCGCATATCCGTGCCCAGATTGCCGCACGCGACGCCCAGATCGACAATCCCTTTGCCAAGGATGCGCAGGTGATCGCGATCCGCCAGGCCCGTGCCTACCGCGGTGACCGCCTGATCCGCACCGCAAAGCCGCACAAGATACTCGACCCGGCCAATGGCCCCCTGATCGCCGTGCGGCTGAACATCCTGACGCGCAAGTCGCTGGGCGGGCTGCACACCGATCTGGCATCGCGGGTGCTGCGCCCCGATGGCACGCCCTTTGACGGACTGTTCGCCGCGGGCGAGGTCGCCGGTTTCGGCGGCGGTGGCTATCACGGGTACAACGCGCTCGAAGGGACGTTCCTGGGCGGGTGCATCTTTTCCGGCCGGGCCGCGGGCCTTGCGGTCTGATGCTCTATCCGATCCTGATCATACTCGCGCTGGTCGGTGTCGCGATCCTGTCGAACCGTGCGACGCGCGAATGCCGTTGGCGCGAATACCGGCGCGATGGCCGCAGCCTGTGGCGCTGCGCGGCCTGCGGGGCCGAAACCGAAACGTCAAACGGCAAACCGCCGAAAACGTGTCTGCGGCACCACGGTTGAGTCCCCCGCGAAAAAAATAATTCCACGCAAAAATTCCTTCTTGATCGACTCGCGCTTCTGCCCCATATGCGCGCTCAAGACGCCAACGCACGCGCCTCTGTCGAAAGGGGTAATACCCCTACGGTTACAGCAGCGACGGTAACGTCTCCCTTGGAACTTGGCCTTACCGGCCACCGGTCTGAACGGAGATGACCATGAACGCTTTTGTAACCGGGCCCGTGCCCGTCCTTGACGCATCCCTGTCCCGCGCCGAGGCGCATATCCTGACCCACCGTTTCGATCGCCCGACGCTGGTGATCGACCGCGACGCCGTCGTGCGCCGCTACGCCGCGCTGTCGCAGGGTCTGGGACGTGCGCATATCCACTATGCCGTCAAGGCCAACCCGGCGCCCGAACTGCTAGAAGGTCTGGCCGAGGCCGGGTCGGGCTTTGATGCCGCCAGCCGCGCCGAGATCGAGATGTGCCTGGCCGCAGGCGCCACGCCCGACCGCATCAGCTTTGGCAATACCATCAAACGCGCCGCCGACATCGCCTGGGCGCATGAAACCGGCATCACCCTCTTCGCCGCCGATGCCGAGGAAGAGCTGGAAAAGATCGCCCGCCACGCCCCGCGTGCCCGCGTCTACATCCGCATGCTCGTTCTCAACAGCCAGGCCGACTGGCCGCTGTCCCGGAAATTCGGTTGCGCCCCTGACAAGGCGCTTGACCTGATGGCGCTGGCCACCCGTCTGGGCCTGCGCCCCGTCGGCCTGTCGTTCCATGTCGGCTCGCAAACCCGCCGCGCCGACATGTGGGCGCCGGTTCTGGACCAGGTGGCCGCCGTCTGGCACGCAGCGCGCGATGATGGCCATGACCTCAGCCTGCTGAACATCGGCGGCGGTTTCCCTGCATTCTACGGCGAAGCCGTCGATGCACCCGAGCTCTATGCCGCGCGCGTGATGCACCTCGTGTCCGAGCGTTTCGGCGATGTGCCGCACGTGATGGCAGAACCGGGCCGTGGGCTTGTCGCCGAGGCCGGCGCAATCGCGGCCGAGGTGCTGCTGGTGTCGCGCAAGTCCGACCTGGACCTGAACCGCTGGGTCTATCTCGATATCGGCCGTTTCTCGGGCCTGGCCGAAACCGAGGGCGAGGCGATCCGCTACAACTTCCTCACCCCGCATGACGGAGAGCCGACCGCGCCCTGCATCCTGGCCGGCCCGTCCTGCGACAGTGCCGACGTGCTATACGAAAAGCGTCCGGTGGACCTGCCCGTCGGGCTGGCCGCCGGCGACCGCATCGTGATCCGCAACTGCGGGGCCTATACCTCGACCTATGCTTCGGTCGGCTTCAACGGCTTCCCGCCGCTGGACGTGGTCGTGATCTGAACAGCGCTCGACGGGGCCGCATGGCCCGATCAGCGGACATGGAAAGAACCGCGCGGTTTCCCACCGGAACCGCGCGGTTTTCGTTCCACCCGGCGGCTTGCGCATCGCCTCGATCCGGGCCACGCTCGGCCCGAACGACAAGGATGCCCGCCATGACCGAACCTGCCGATGCCGCCGCGCGCCGCGCCATAGCGCCCGTGATCTGCTATCCAACCGACACGCTGCCCCAGCCCGACATTTCGCTGTATCAAAGCGCGCGCCAAACCGCCGTGAAGACGGGCGAGGTCATCGCCCCACCGCGCGAGGCAGCCACCTTCCGGGTTCCCGCCGGGCATTTCTTTCGCATCTCCAGCATCGATGGCCCGCAGGTGGGCGACCTGAACCTGTGGAATGCGCATGACCTGTCCGAACGTTTTTATTCGGGCAAGACACGCGCGCTGCACGGCACGCATCTGACGACGGGCCATCGCATGTGGTCGTCCTTTCCCACGCTGCGGCCCATGGCGACGGTCACGCATGATACGTTGGGCTGGTATGGAAAGGACGAATATGGCGGCTCGGTTCATGACGTGATCGGCACGCGGTGCGATCCCTATACCGGCAACCTGTTGTCCGGCTCGCAGTATCACCATTGCTGCCATTCCAACCTGATCCGTGCGCTGGCCGACGAAACCGGACTGTCCCTGGCCGAGGCTGAACCCCATGTGCATGACGTGCTCAACGTCTTCATGTGCACCGGGTTCACGCGCGACACAGGGCAATATTTCATGAAGGCCAGCCCCGTTCGCCCCGGCGACCATATCGAGTTCTTCGCCGAGATCGACCTGTTGGGCGCACTCAGCGCCTGTCCCGGCGGCGATTGCTCGTCCGAGCATTCCTCGGACACGGCGGCCTGTTTCCCGTTGCTGGTCGAAACCTTCGCACCCGCCGATGGCGCGCTGGATGGTTGGGCGCCGCCTCCGGTCAACGGATACGACCGCAGCCACGGACGCTGATCGCCCGCCGCTCAGCCGTGTAGGAAATGCAGCTTGTCAAAGCTGCGGCGCCACTCGGCCACCTCGGGGGCGAGTGCTGCGGGATCGTTCGAACGCAACGCCGCGGCGATCAGCCCGGCCAGGCGCGGGGCGTCCTCGGCCGTCATGCCCCAGCGCACCAGCTCGGGCGTCCCGATCCGCAGCCCGTTCATGTCGCCCGGCACCTCGGGCGCGGGCAGCCCGATCCCGCAGGCCAGAAAGCCGGCCTTGCGCAGGGTCTTCGATGCCGCCTGACCGCCGCCGAAACCTTCGGCCAGCACGGCGAACTGGTGGCTTGTGGTGGCGCCCCGTCCGGCCGCGAAAACGGGCAGCCCTTCGTCGGTCAGCGCCTGCGCCAGCGCGCGCGCCATGCGCACCATTTCCGCCGCATAAGCCTTGCCGAAATCGCGCCAGTCCAGCAGCGCCATCGCCAGCGAGGCGGATTTCGCCGCGTCGAAATTGGCCGTCATGCCGGGAAAGGCGATGCCGTCCAGCCGTTCGGCAATTTCGGCGTCGTTCGTCACCATCAGCCCCGAAGGCGGCCCGCCCAGCGATTTGTAGGTGCTCATCGTCATCAGGTGCGCGCCGTGATCCAGCGGGTTGGGCCAGGCATGGCCCGCGATGATCCCGCATTGATGCGCCGCGTCGAACAGGACATGCGCGCCCACCCGGTCGGCAATGGCGCGGATTTCGGCCACGGGGTGCGGAAACAGGTTCAACGACCCGCCGATGGTAATCAGTTTTGGACGCACCTCTTCGGCCAGTTTGACCAGCGCGTTCAGGTCGACGGAATACCCATCGGCATCGACGGGTGCGGGGTGGATGTCCAGCCCGTAAAGCCCGGCGCAGCCCGCTTGGTGATGGGTCACATGGCCACCGACCGACGCGGGCGGTGCGATGATCGCATCGCCCGGTTTCGTCAGCGCCATGAACCCGTAAAGATTGGCGATCGCGCCCGATGGCACGCGGATTTCGGCGTATTTCGCGCCAAAGGTCTCGGCGGCGAGTTCGGCGGCGATGACCTCGATCTGTTCGACCGCCTCGAGCCCCATCTCGTACTTGTCGCCGGGATAGCCCAGCGAAGGCCGCGTGCCGATGCCCGATGCCAGCAGCGCCTCGGCGCGCGGGTTCATCACGTTGGTGGCCGGGTTGAGGTTGAAACACGCCCGTTCGTGTATCTGGCGGTTTTCGTCTGCAAGCGCCTCGATCCGGTTGGCGATATCGGCGCTCGCCGCCTGCGCGGTGTTCGAGGCGATATCCTGCACATAGCTTTCGACGGTTTCGGGCACCCAGCCGCGTTTTTCCAGCATTGTCATACCTCGCCCGGAAATGCCGCGGCCAGCGCGATTTCCACCATGTCGCCAAAGCTGCGTTCGCGGTCCTCGGCAGGCAGCGCCTCATGCGTGAGCAGATGATCGCTGACCGTCAGAACCGCAAGGGCGCGCACGTTGTGGCGGGCAGCAAGGTTGTAAAGCTCGGCCGCCTCCATTTCGACGCCAAGGATGCCGTGGCGCGTCATCATCTCGTTCAGGTCGGGGCGTTCGTCATAGAACACGTCCGCCGAATATATCCCGCCCACATGCGGCGACAGCCCGCGCGCCTCGGCCGCTTCGACGGCAGCGCGCAGCAGGCCCCAATCGGCGCAGGGGGCAAAGTTCAGCTCGCGGAAAATGCCGGTCGAGGGGGTCGAGACCGAGCTGGCCGTCATCGCCAGGATGAGGTTGCGCACCCGAACATGGCGCTGCATCGCCCCGCAGGATCCGATGCGGATCAACGTCTGCGCGCCGTAATCGCGGATCAGTTCGTTGGCATAGATCGACAGCGACGGCATGCCCATGCCCGAACCGTGGATCGTCACCCGGTGGCCGCGCCATGTGCCGGTGAATCCCAGCATCCCGCGCACTTCGTTCACGCATCTGGCGTCTTCCAGAAAGGTTTCGGCGGCCCATTTCGCCCGCAGGGGGTCGCCCGGCATGAGAACTGTTTCGGCGATCTCGCCCGGTTTGGCCCCGATATGGATGGTCATGGAAAGCTCCGGCTTGGGTTTGCGCGGCCTAGCGCTGATACTTGATGAAGGGTGTGACCTGCGCGATGCGATCATAAAGGTGACGCGCGGTCTTGTTGAATTCCTGGGTCAGCCAGTAGACCGACGGCGTGCCGTTCGCGTCCGCGGCATCATAGACCGCTTCGATCAGTGCGCGGCCGATGCCTGTCCCGCGGACATCCGGGTCGGCATAGAGATCCTGGAGGTAACATACGTCTTCGACGCGCCAGTTATGCGGGTGAAAGATGTAATGAACCAACCCGACCGCGCGTCCGTCCTGCAGGGCGATCAGCCCGTTCTGCTGCGGGCGTGCGTCATCCAGAAGACGGGCGAATGTCGTGGCATAAACCTCTTCGGTCACGCTGGATTCGTAGAAGTTCAGATAGGCGGTCCAAAGACGGCGCCATTCGGCCTCGTCCGTTTTTTCCAATCGGCGGATGGTCAGTGTCATGGTGTCTTCCCGTGCAAAGCTGGGCGCAGTCTGCGCGTAAATGGGCGCGGGGTCCATGCCCCGGGATCAGCATTTTCTTGCCGGTGGTTTTGCACACGCGCGCCGGGATGGCCACGTCTGACGGGATCGTATGAAACCCGATCGCAAACGACAAAACGGAGGATCGAATTGACCTTTACACCCAAGTTGACCGCAACCCTGACAGCCATCGCGCTGGGCCTTGCAACGCCGGTCGTGGCGCAACAGACGCAAGTGCCGAACATCGCCGCAGATGACGTGACCGACGCGCAGGTGGATGCCTTTGTCAAAGCGGCTATCGCGGTCGAAGAGGTGCGCGGCATCTACGATCCGCAGATCGAGGCAGCGCAGGATGACGCGTCCCGCAAGGAGTTGATGGACCAGGCCAACACCGAAGCGATGCAGGCCGTCGTCGATGTGCAGGGCGTGACACCCGCCGAATACCTGGCCATCGGCCGCGCCGCGCGTGGCGACGAGACGCTGAATTCGCGGATCATGGTCGAATATCGCTCGATGACCGGGCGGTAGGACGCAGATGTGCAAAAGGGCAGGCCGCCGGGCCTGCCCTTTTTTCTTTCGACCGCGGTCCTTATTCGGCCGCGATTTCCTTTGGATCGGCCAGCGTGACGATATCCATCATGATGGCGTTCAGGTTGAAATCCTTGGGCGTATAGACCTTTGCCACGCCCATCGCGCGCAGGCGCCTGGCGTCTTCCTCCGGGATGATGCCGCCGACGATCACCGGGACATGGCCCATGCCGGCCGCGCGCATCCGTTCCATCAGGTCTTCGACCAGCGGGATATGGCTGCCCGACAGGATCGACAGGCCGACGACATGCGCCTGCGTGTCCTGCGCGGCGCTCACGATCTGTTCGGGTGTCAGGCGGATGCCTTCATAGTCGATATCCATCCCGCAGTCGCGCGCCCGGAACGCGATCTGTTCGGCGCCGTTCGAATGACCGTCGAGCCCCGGCTTGCCCACCAGGAACTTGAGCCTGCGGCCCAACCGGTCGCTGACGGCGTTCACCGCATCGCGGATATCGTCCAGTCCCTCGGTCTTGTTGCTGACGGATTTCGACACCCCGGTGGGACCGCGGTATTCGCCATGCACGGCGCGCATCTGCGCCGCCCATTCGCCGGTCGTCACGCCGGCCTTGGCACAGGCGATCGAGGCGGGCATCACGTTGCGCCCTTCGGCGGCAGCGGCGCGAAGATCGGCCAGCGCGGCCTTGACCGCCCCGGCGTCACGTTCGGACCGCCACGTATTCAGGCGGTCGATCTGATCTTGCTCGACCGCTGGGTCGACCACCATGATGCCGCCATCCTCGGACATCAGCGGGCTGGGTTCGCCCTCGGTGAACTTGTTGACGCCCACGACCACGGTTTCGCCCGCTTCGATGCGGTTCAGGCGGTCGGCGTTGCTGTCGACCAGTCGCGCCTTCATGTATTCGATCGCATCGACCGCGCCGCCCATGCCGTCGATATTGGCCAGCTCGTGGCGCGCGCCTTCTTTCAAGGCTTCGACCTTGGCATCGACCGCCGGGTTGCCGTCGAACAGGTCTTCGAACTCCAACAGGTCGGTTTCATAGGCCAGGATCTGCTGCATCCGCATCGACCATTGCTGGTCCCAGGGGCGGGGCAGGCCAAGCGCCTCGTTCCATGCGGGCAACTGCACGGCGCGGGCGCGCGCCTTTTTCGACAGCGTGACAGCCAGCATCTCGATCAGGATGCGGTAGACGTTGTTTTCCGGCTGCTGTTCGGTCAGGCCAAGAGAGTTTACCTGCACGCCATAGCGGAAGCGGCGGAATTTCGGATTGTCCACGCCATAGCGGGTTTCCAGCAATTCGTCCCACAGATCGACGAAGGCGCGCATCTTGCACATCTCGGTGACGAAGCGGATGCCGGCATTGACGAAAAAGCTGATGCGCCCGGCCAGCGCGGGGAAATCCTCGGCGGGGACGCGGGGTTTCAGCTCATCCAGAACGGCGGTGGCCGTGGCCAGCGCGAAGGCAAGTTCCTGTTCGGGCGTCGCGCCCGCCTCTTGCAGGTGATAGGAACACACGTTCATCGGGTTCCATTTCGGCACGTTGACGTAGCAATATTCTGCAACGTCCCCGATCAGGCGCAGTGACGGCTTGGGCGGGCAGATATAGGTGCCGCGCGACAGGTATTCCTTGATCAGGTCGTTCTGAACCGTTCCCTGCAGTTTCGAGATATCGGCGCCCTGTTCCTCGGCCACCGCGATGTAAAGCGCCAGCAGCCACGGCGCTGTCGCGTTGATCGTCATCGAGGTGTTCATCTGCTCCAGCGGAATCTCGTCAAAGAGCGTGCGCATGTCCCCAAGATGGCAGACGGGAACGCCGACCTTGCCCACCTCGCCGCGCGCCAGGACATGATCGCTGTCGTATCCGGTCTGCGTCGGCAAGTCGAAAGCCACCGAAAGCCCGGTCTGCCCCCTGGACAGGTTGCTGCGATACAGCGCGTTCGACGCCTTGGCCGTGGAATGGCCGGCATAAGTGCGAATAAGCCACGGGCGGTCTTTTTGCGTCTCGGTCATCTGGGCCTCCGGCAATGAATCGGTTGGGCAATAATATTGCGTCAGCGCGCAATAGACCGGAATTTTGTGCCAAGGTCAATTCGCTGCATTGCGGCATGACCGCATTTACGCGGCGTCGCATCCCGGTCATTCTGCGGCTATGTTGCAAACGGTGGAAATGCCCGTCTGGGCGCTGGTGCTGCTGGTGGGCTTTGCTGCCGTCACCTTTGCATCGCATTTCCTGTTCCCGTCCGTGCGCTGGTTCTTTCGCCGCCGGTTGGAGCGCGCCGTCGCCGAACTGAACAAGCGCCTCGAGCGGCCGATCCAGCCGTTCAAACTGGCACGCCGCCACGACATGATCCAGCGCCTGATCTACGACCCCGAGGTGAACCGCGCGATCGTCGCCCATGCCCGCGAAGAAGGCATTCCCGAAAACGTGGCCTTCGAAACCGCGCGGCGGTATGCCCGCGAAATCGTGCCCGGGTTCTCGGCCTCTCTTTATTTCGGGGTGGCGACGCGGCTGGCGCGTTGGCTGTCGAACGCGCTTTATGACGTGCGCCTCGATCACCGCGACGAAGGCGCGCTGACCGGGATCGATCCTCAGGCCACCGTGGTCTACGTGATGAACCACCGTTCGAACATGGACTACGTCCTGGTCACCTATCTTGCGGCCAACCGGTCGGCCCTGGCCTATGCCGTGGGCGAATGGGCCAGGATCTGGCCCTTGTCGCGGCTGATCCGGGCAATGGGCGCCTATTTCATCCGCCGCAAAAGCCGGGGGGAGCTGTATCGCAAGGTTCTTGCGCGTTATGTGCGGCTGGCCACCGACGGCGGGGTGGCGCAGGCGGTGTTCCCCGAAGGCGGGCTGAGCCTGGATGGCGCGCTGGCCCCGCCGCGTCACGGCATCCTGAAATACCTGGCCGCCGACCGGCCCGCCGATGCGCGCGACGTCGTGTTCGTGCCGGTTGCCCTGAACTATGATCGCGTTCTCGAAGACCGCGTGCTGATCGCCGCCGCGAAAGAGGGGCGTCGCCAGTTCCGAGCGCGCATCACGGTGGTGATCGGGTTCGCCCTGCGCATGTTCTGGCTGCGCCTTCGTGGCCGGTTCCGCCGTTTCGGGCAGGCCGGGGTTCGGTTTGGCCCGCCGTTATCGCTGAACAGCTTTTCCGGCGACGTCGAAGACCTGGCCGCACAGCTTATGGATCGCATCGCGGGCGAAATGCCCGTTCTTCCCGTTCCGCTTGTCGCCCTGGCCCTGCAGCGGTCCGGTGGAAGGCTGGAAAGCAGCGCTTTGCCAGCCGCGGTCACGGAGCTTGTCGATACCCTTCCAGACAGTCACCGCCCGACCGAAGACCCGGTGGAAACGGCGCGCAACGGGCTGGGTGAGTTGGCCCTGCGGCACATCGTGCAAATGGACGGTGGCGTGATCGTCGTGCCCGAGGCCGAAGCCGCGACGATTGCCTATTACGCGGCTTCGATCCGGCATCTCTTGCTCGCTGATGACGCGGATGCAGCATGATTTTCTGCATCCGCGAGGTTATAAAATTTCAAAATGCGCCATAACGTGATTGCATTGTTGCGCAGCCGTCTTTATCCCATTGGGTCAGACGCCGCGATTCTGCGATGCGGCAATACAGTTTTTGGAGGCTTGAAATGGCGCTGGATACGGAAACAGGGATCGCCCCCTACGACGCACCGGAAAAGGAATTGTACGAAATCGGTGAAATGCCCCCGTTGGGCTATGTCCCCAAGAAGATGTACGCCTGGGCCATTCGCCGTGAACGCCATGGCGAGCCGGAAAAATCCTTCCAGGTCGAGGTGGTGGACACCTGGGAAATCGACAGCCACGAGGTGCTGGTTCTGGTGATGGCCGCGGGCGTCAACTACAATGGCGTCTGGGCGGGGCTCGGCCAGCCGATCAGCCCGTTCGACGGCCACAAGCAGCCCTATCACATTGCCGGGTCCGACGCGTCTGGCATCGTTTGGAAGGTCGGCGACAAGGTCAAGACTTGGAAAGTGGGCGACGAGGTCGTGATCCACTGCAACCAGGATGACGGCGACGACGAGGAATGTAACGGTGGCGACCCGATGTTCAGCCCGACCCAGCGCATCTGGGGCTATGAAACGCCCGATGGCTCGTTCTCGCAGTTCACCCGCGTGCAGGCGCAGCAGCTCATGCCGCGTCCCAAGCACCTGACCTGGGAAGAAAGCGCCTGCTATACGCTGACGCTGGCCACCGCCTACCGGATGCTGTTCGGCCACCATCCGCATGAGCTCAAGCCCGGCCAGAACGTGCTGGTCTGGGGCGCGTCCGGCGGCCTCGGGTCGTATGCGATCCAGCTTGCCAACACCGTGGGCGCCAATGCGATCGGCGTGATCTCGGACGAAAGCAAGCGCCAGTTCGTGATGGACCAGGGCGCAAAGGGTGTCATCAACCGCAAAGAGTTCAATTGCTGGGGGCAGCTGCCCAAGGTCAATTCGCCCGAATATAACGATTGGCTGAAAGAAGCCCGCAAGTTCGGCAAGGCGATCTGGGACATTACCGGCAAGGGCGTGAATGTCGACATGGTGTTCGAACATCCCGGCGAGGCGACCTTTCCGGTGTCGACCCTGGTGGTGAAAAAGGGCGGCATCGTCGTGATCTGCGCCGGCACCAGCGGGTTCAACTGCACCTTCGACGTGCGGTACATGTGGATGCACCAGAAGCGTCTTCAGGGATCGCACTTTGCCAACCTCAAGCAGGCTGCATCGGCCAACCGACTGATGATCGAGCGCCGTCTTGATCCCTGCATGTCCGAGGTTTTCCCCTGGAACGAAATCCCGGCGGCGCATACCAAGATGCTGAACAACGAGCACAAGCCCGGCAACATGGCCGTTCTGGTGCAGGCGCCCAAGACCGGCCTGCGCACGGTCGAGGATGTGCTGGAAGCCGGCAAGAAATAACACGCTTGCCGCAACATGACAGGCCCGCGCCCTGAAAACGGGGCGCGGGTTTTTCTTTGCGGGATGGCCCTTGCGGATTGCCCGGTATAGGGTCGCGCCATGAGCTTGCCCGCCATCACTTTTTCTGACGATCAGGCCGAAGCCTTCGACACCATCGCCGAAGCGCTGCGCGGTGTTGGCGTCGATCTGGAAGACGCAAGCCTGACGCCCCGCGCCGAGGGCAAGACCCGCGTCATGGCCGTTCTTGGCAAGGCCGGATCAGGCAAGACGCTGCTGCTGGCCGAGTTGGTCAAGGCGCTCGAGGCGGCAGGGGTCGACACCATCTCCGGCGACTACGAAGGCCGCCGCCGCAAGGACCGCCGCACGCTGGCCATCCTCGCCCCCACCAACAAGGCCGCAAGCGTCCTGCGGATGCGCGGGGTGCCCGCCACGACGATCCACCGCATTCTCTATACGCCGGTTTACGATCCCGAATACGAACGCATCGCCGAATGGCTGACGGGAAACGGCGAAAAGCCCGAAATCGAAGGTCTGACCGAGCAGGCGCTGGAGCGGGCCTGGAATTTCTACCAGGCGCAGAAATCGGTGCCGGGCGCGCTGGCGGCCGCCGGTTTGCGTGGCAGCGATTTCATCACAGGCTGGAAACGCCGCGAAGAGCCGCTGGATATCGGGTTCATCGACGAATCCTCGATGCTGGATGAACGCCAATTTGACGATCTGAAAGAGATTTTCCCGACGCTCGTCCTTTTCGGTGATCCGGCGCAGCTTGCCCCGGTCAACGCGCCGGGGGGTATGGTGTTCGAGCAACTGCCCGCGCCGGCCAAGCTGGAACTGCACCGCATCCACCGTCAGGAGGCCGACAACCCGATCCTCGACCTTGCCCATGCGTTGGGCGATCCCGAGCTTGGGTTCGAGGATTTCGAGGCGCTGATCCAACAGAAATCGCGCGAGGACGACCGCGTCGTCTGGGCCGAACGGGTCGAGGTCGACCTGATGGCGCGCAGCCCCGTCCTTGTGTGGCGCAACGCGACCCGCATTCGCCTGATCAATGCGTTTCGTGCCGTGCATGGCGCACCCGAAGATGCGCTCTTGCCCGGTGAGCCGTTGATCTGCGACGGGATCGAATTGCCGCTCAAGCACCGCAAGAAACGGCTCGACCTCGAGGCGTGCGGGCTGATCAAGGGCGCGCAGGTGATCTATCTGGGGCCGGGGCGAAAGCCGGGGTTTTCGCGCCTGCACGTCATCGGCGCGGAAGAACCCCAGGTCAGCGCGGCCAGTATTGTGAAGATCGAAAAACCCGACGAAGAAGAACCGTTTATCCCCTTTGCCGCCAATATGGGCGCGACTTTCCTGCATGGGGCGGCGGTCACTATTCACAAGGCGCAGGGCAGCCAGTGGGAAAACGTGCAGGTTTTTGCGCCCGACCTGTGGGCCGCTGCGCGCATGGGCCGGTCCGAAGCAGGCCAGCCGCTGTGGAAGCGCCTCGCCTATGTCGCGGTGACGCGGGCGCAGGAGCGGCTGTTCTGGGTCGTGCGTAACCGATTGAAAAAGCCCACACATCCGTTGGAAATCGACGACCTGCGCGCGGCGGTGAAACCCGCGCCCTTTGCCCTGGAGGCCGAGACATGAAATCCATCATCATCACCGGAGCCAGTGCCGGTATCGGCGCCGATTGCGCGCGTGAGTTCCTGGAGGCAGGCTGGCGCGTCGGTCTGCTGGCGCGCCGTGCCGACAAGCTGGAGGCGGTCGCGCAAGGCCATGAAAACGCACATGTTTTTCCGTGCGATGTGACCGACCCGGCGGCGGTCGATGCAGCGTTCGACGCCTTTGCCCAGCGGGCCGGGCGACTGGACGTTCTGTTCAACAATGCCGGCATGTTCGGCCGCCCCGCGACGATCGACGAGTTGGAGTATGACGAGTGGCGGCAGGTGGTGGACGTGAACCTGCACGGCATGTTCCTGTGCGCCCGCGCCGCGTTCCGGCAGATGCGCGCGCAGTCCCCGCAGGGCGGGCGGATCATCAACAACGGGTCAATCAGCGCCTATACCCCGCGTGAACTATCGGTTTGTTATACAACGACAAAACACGCGATTGCCGGGTTGACGAAAACCCTGTCGCTGGACGGGCGCGCCTTTGACATCGCCTGCGGCCAGATCGATATCGGCAATGCCCGGACCCAGCTTTTGCAGGATCTGATCGACCGCAATCCCGACAATCCGCCTCCGACGATGGATGTGGCCGACGTGTCGCGCGCGGTGCGCCAAATGGCCGAGCTGGGCCCCGAGGCGAACGTGCAGTTCATGACGATCATGGCGACGAAAATGCCCTATATCGGGCGGGGCTGATATATTTTCAGATGCTAAAAATATGCAGAAACCGCGCGCTTTCAGGCCGAAACCGCGCGGTTTTCGAGGTTAAGAACGGGTAAAGGTAAACGGTTTCGAAAGTCCGCCGGATCAGCTTTGCCGCAGCAGCGTGAAGCCCGCCGACGCACCCCACCCGGCAAAGATCGCGATGGCGAGCGACATCAATCCGTAGACCAGCGGCTGTTCGCGCGAGAGGGTGTAGAGGAACCTTTCAAGCCCGACTTTGTCCACTTCGATCGCAGTTTCGTATTGCGCCACGACCTCGCCGCCGCGGGTCAGGAAAATCCGGGTGGCGTAGGCGCCTTCGGTCAGGTTGGCGGGCAGTGCGATGGAGGTGTTGAACAGGGTCTGTTCGCGGAACTCGACCGCGCCTTCGAGCGTCTGATAGAGCGCCGCTTTTTCGCGGATGCGGATCAGTGCCTCGGTGAACTTTTGTGAATCGCCCACCTCGGCCGGGGCGCCGACCGAACGGATGGCGCGGGGGATCGTGATCTTGTGGCGCAGATCTTCGGTGTCGCGCAGCACCTGCGCCAACGGGCCGGAACTGGCCACCGCGTAGAAGGACGGCGCCGCGTCGATTTCGACGGCGGCATTGTTCACCCAGATGCCGGCGCGGCGGTCCTTGCGGCGCACGGTGACGGGTTCGGATGGTCCGGCCACGGCGATCACCACCTCGAGCGGATCGGCCATCAGGGGTTTTTCGCGTTTGACCGCACCGAAGATCAGGATTTCCGAGCCATCGAAATTCGCCGTGATCGACACGCGGTTCTGGCTGAGGCCCATCACGACCTCTTCGGCGCGCAGCGGGGCTGATGCGAGCATCAGGGCGAAAAGGGCAAGAATGACGCGCATCATGCCCCCACCACGATATCGATGGAATAAAGCTCGCCCGGTTGCAACAACAGATCGAGAGCGATCTTGCCGCAGACCACAAGCACCATCATCGCCAGCAGAATCCGCAATTGTTCGGCTTTCATCCGCAGCCCGATACCCGTTCCGATCTGCGCGCCGATCACGCCACCGATCAGCAACAGGACAGCCAGCGCCAAATCGACCGTAAAGTTCGTCGTGGCGTGCAAGAGCGTGGTGAACCCGCTGACGAAAATGATCTGAAACAGCGAGGTGCCCACGACCACCTTGGTCGGCATCCCGAGGATGTAGATCATCGCAGGCACCATGATGAAACCGCCCCCGACCCCCATGATCGCGGACAGCACACCGACGGCCAGCCCGACCAGCAGCGGCGGTATCACCGAGATATAAAGCCCCGATGTACGGAACCGCATCTTGAACGGCAGCACATGGACCCAGTTGCGTTGCCGCCGTTTCGGGGCGGGCACACCGCCCGCCGCGCGGCTGCGGCGGATCGCGCGCAGGCTTTCGAAGAACATCAGTGCGCCGACCACGCCCAGGAACAGCACGTAGCAAAGCCGCACGAGCAGATCGACCTGGCCCAGCGACTTAAGGTAGTTGAAGACGAAAACGCCAAGCCCGGCCCCGACAAGGCCGCCTGCCAGCAATACCGTGCCCATTCGGAGATCGACCGTCTTTCGTCGAAGATGCGCCAGCACACCCGATATCGACGAGGCCACGATCTGGGTCGCCTGCGTCGCCACGGCCACGGCCGGGGGGATGCCGATGAAAAACAAAAGCGGCGTGGAAAGAAACCCGCCTCCGACGCCGAACATGCCCGAAAGAACCCCCACAAGCCCGCCCAGCCCCAGGAGGAGGAAGGCGTTGACCGAAACCTCGGCTATGGGGAGGTAGATCTGCATAACTGTTCCTAGCGCCGGGTTGCCGCGCTTTGCAAGCGCGGCATGCGCCGGATGCCGGGTAAAATCGGTGTCTGGCCTTATGCGGGGGCGGGAATTGGACCGACGGGTCTAGCGTTCCTTGACATAAGGCTCGCCACCAGCGTGGGGCGGGATGGCGCGGCCGACGAACCCGGCAAGGATCACAACGGTCAGGATATAGGGCAGGGCGTCCATGAACTGCACCGGAAGGGTGATCGGGCCGATGTCGATATTCTGATACCGCAGGGCGATGGCCTGCAGAAAGCCGAACAGCAGGCAGGACATCAGCGCATACCATGGCCGCCACTTTGCAAAGATCAGCGCGGCCAGCGCGATGTAGCCGCGCCCGGCGGTCATGTCCTTGATGAACCCGGCCTGAAGGGCGGTTGCCAGGTAGGCGCCCGCAATGCCGCAGAGCAGCCCGCAGATCGCGACCGCGGCATAGCGCAGGCCGATCACCGAAATGCCGGCCGTGTCCACGGCGGCTGGGTTTTCACCCACCGCGCGCAGGCGCAGGCCGAACCGCGTGCGATAGAGAATCCACCAAGTCGCCGGCACGCAGAGGAACGCGAAATAGACAGGCAGCGTGTGGCCCGAGATCAGCTCGTAATACAAGGGGCCGAGGATCGGCACGCCTTGCAGCGCTTCGGCGAAGGGCAGCGTCAGCGGTTCGAACCTGGCCTGCCCGATCAGCGACGGCGTGCGCCCGCCCTGGGAAAACCAATCCTGTGCGATGAGAACCGTCATCCCTGCCGCCAGGAAATTGATCGCCACGCCGGAAATAAGCTGGTTGCCGCGAAAGGTGATCGAGGCCAGCCCGTGGAGCGCCGAAAGCAGCATCGACGAGGCGATGCCCGCCAGCATTCCGAGCCAGACCGACCCGGTGACAAAAGCCACGGCGGCGGAAAAGAACGCGGCCATCAGCATCTTGCCTTCGAGCCCGATGTCGAAGATGCCGGCGCGTTCGGAAAACAGCCCCGCGAGGCAGGCCAGCAGCAGTGGCGTGGACAGGCGCACCGTGGAATCGAGGACCTGGAGGGCGGTGATGAAATCCATGGCTCAGCCCTCTTTCTTGCGGCGGGCCAGGAACAGCCGTTCCAGCGGCATCCGCACCATGTTGTCGAGCGCGCCGGTGAACAGGATCACCAGCGCCTGGATCACCACGATCAGTTCGCGCGGGATATTCGTCCAGAGCGCCAGTTCGGCCCCGCCCTGGTACAGGAACCCGAACAGGATCGCCGCCATCAGCACGCCCAGCGGGTGGCTGCGCCCCATCAGGGCCACGGCGATCCCGATAAAGCCCGCGCCCTCGACCGAGTTCAGCACGAGGCGTTCCGCCTCGCCCATGGTTGTGTTGAGCGCCATCAGCCCGGCCAGCCCTCCGGATATCAGCATCGCCACGACGGTGATGCGCACAGGGCTGATCCCGGCATAGCGCGCGGCGGTTTCCGAATGGCCGAAGGCGCGGATTTCGTACCCGAGGCGCGTGCGCCAGATCAGCAGCCAGACCGCGAGGCACGCCAGCAGCGCAATCAAAAGCGTCACGTTGGCGGGCGCGGCCTTGGAAAACTCGATCCCGACGGGGGCCAGCATGTCGTGAAGCGTGGGCAGATGCGTGCCTTCGGGGAATTTCGCGGTTGCCGGGTCCATCGCGCCCTTGGGGCGCAGCAGGTTGACGAGGACGTAGTTCAGCAAGGCCGCGGCGATGAAGTTGAACATGATCGTCGTGATCACGATATGGCTGCCGCGCCGCGCCTGAAGCACCGCGGGAACATAGGCCCAGGCCGCGCCGAACGCCGCCGCCCCCAGCGCTGCGGCGACCAGCGCGACCGTCCAGTGCGGCAGGGGCAGGTAAAGGCACACCAGCGCCACGCCGAGCCCGCCCAGCATTGCCTGGCCTTCGCCGCCGATATTGAACATGCGGGCATGAAAGGCGACCGCCACGGCAAGCCCGGTAAAGATGAAATTCGTCGCGTAATACAGGGTATAGCCCCAGCCATAGGTCGACCCGAGCGCGCCCTTGACCATCAGCGTGACGGCGGCGACGGGGTCCTCGCCGATGCCGATGATCACCAGCGCAGACAAGATCGCGGCCAGCACCAGCGAGATCAGGGGCACCAGCAGCGCGTCGGCCCAGGGGGGCATTCTGTCCATGGCTCAGACCTCCTTGCTGGCGTCGGCGTGGCGGTCCGCCAGCTGCGCCTCGATCCGGGCGACGTCGGGCGTGCCCTCTTCGATGGTGGCGGCGTCGGTGATCCGCCAGCCGGTCATGTCGCGCGTGTCATCGCCGCCAAGCCCTGCCATGAGGCAGCCAAGACCAACCTGCGTGGCGGTTTCGGCGGGGCCTTCGCCCATGATCTGACCGTCGAACATCACCGCCACCCGGTCCGAGAGCGACAGGATTTCGTCCAGTTCGACCGAAACAAGCAGGATCGCCTTGCCTTCGTCCCGCAGGGCGATGATCTGCTTGTGAATGAATTCGATCGCGCCGATATCGACGCCGCGCGTGGGCTGGCCGATCAGAAGAAGGTCAGGGTTTCGGTCGATTTCGCGGGCGACGACGATCTTTTGCTGGTTCCCGCCCGAGAAATTGCGCGCGGCAAGGCGCGGGTTCGGCGGACGCACGTCGAAGCGGTCCATCTGTTCCTGCGCGGCGGATTCGATCCCGGCATTGTCCATCAGCGCGCCCTTTTGCCAGCGCGGGTCGCGGTGATAGCCGAAGACGCTGTTTTCCCACGCGGAATAGGCCATGATCAGGCCCTCGCGCTGGCGGTCTTCGGGGACGTGTCCGATGCCCCGCGCGCGGCGCGATTGCCCGTCGGACTGCTTGCCCGTCAGGTCGATCGGCTGGCCGTTCATGGTGATGCGGCCGGTGGCGGTGCGCATGCCGCCCAGAACCTCGAGCAGTTCGGATTGTCCGTTGCCTGCCACCCCCGCGATCCCGAGGATTTCGCCTGCGCGCACGTTCAGCGACACGTCTTTGAGCCGCTGCACCCCAGCGCTGTCGGTGACGGACAGGCCGTCGATCTGCAGGACCGGGGCACCGGGCTGCGCCGGGGCCTTGTCGACGCGCAGCAGCACCTTGCGGCCCACCATCAATTCGGCCAGTTCCGTCGGCGTGGTTTCCGCCGTCTTGACCGTGGCCGTCATCTCGCCGCGCCGCATCACCGAAACGGTGTCGGTGATCTCCATGATCTCGCGCAGCTTGTGGGTGATCAGGATGATCGTCTTGCCCTCGGATTTCAGCCGCCCGAGGATGCGGAAAAGCTGGTCGGCCTCGGCCGGGGTCAGCACACCGGTGGGTTCGTCCAGGATCAGGATGTCGGCCTGGCGATAAAGCGCCTTGAGGATTTCGACACGCTGCTGCTGGCCCACCCCGATGGTTTCGATCACCGCGTCGGGATCGACGTTCAAGCCATAGTCGCTGGCCAGCGCTTTGAGTTCGGACCGTGCCTTGGAGAGGCTGGTTTTCAGAAGGCGGCCATCCTCGGCACCCAGGACCACGTTTTCCAGAACCGTGAAGTTTTCGACCAGTTTGAAATGCTGGAACACCATGCCGATACCGGCGGCGATGGCGGCCTGGCTGTCGGGGATTTCGGTTTTGCTGCCACCGATGAAGATCTCGCCGGCATCTGCCTTGTAGAACCCGTAGAGGATCGACATCAGCGTGGATTTTCCCGCGCCGTTTTCGCCGATGATGCCGTGGATCGTGCCGCGTTCGACACGGATCGAGATGTCCTTGTTGGCCTGAACGGGGCCGAATGCCTTGGAGATGCCCCTGAGTTCGATTGCCGGTGCGGTGGTCATCGAGTGCTCCCTGCCGGTGGCGCTCATCAAGCCCGTGGCCGGGCTTGTCTTCGCGAAAAGGCCCCGCAAGGGGGCCCATGAGCGTGAAGGCGGGCCGGTAAACCGGCCCGCCACTGGCTTAGAAGGTCAGTGCCGGGCAGCTGTCGTTTTCGTAGTAGCTGACCACGTTGATCTCACCGTCGATGATCTTCTGGCGGGCCTCGTCAACGGCGGCTTTCATTTCGTCCGACACAAGCGCGGCGTTGTTTTCGTCCAGCGCATAGCCCACGCCGTTTTCGGACAGGCCCAGCGTGACAACGCCGGTTTCCAGGTCTTCGCCGGCCTTCATCGCCTCGTACACGGCGACATCGACGCGCTTGAGCATCGAGGTCAGAACCTTGCCGGGATGCAGGTGGTTCTGGTTGCTGTCCACGCCGATCGACAGGATGCCTTCGTCGGCGGCTGTCTGCAGAACGCCCACGCCGGTGCCGCCTGCCGCGGCATAGACCACGTCAGCGCCCTGGCTGATCTGCGCCTTGGTCAGTTCCGACCCCTTGACCGGGTCGTTCCAGGCGGCGGGCGTCGTGCCGGTCATGTTGGCCACGATGTTGATATCGGGGTTAACGGCCTTGGCGCCCTGCGCATAGCCGCAGCCGAAATGACGGATCAGCGGCACGTCCATACCGCCAATAAAGCCGACGGTGCCGGTTTTCGACGCCATCGCCGCCATCATGCCCACCAGGTACGAGCCTTCGTGTTCGGCAAAACCGATCTGGCGCACGTTGGGCGCGTCCAGCCAGGTCACGTCGACCACGGCGAACTTGGTGTCGGGATAGTCGGGCGCCACGGTGCTGAGCGGGTCCGCCATGGCAAAGCCCATGGTGATCACCGGGTTGAACCCGGCCTCGGCAAAGCGGCGCAGCGCCTGTTCGCGCTGTGCCTCGGATTGCAGTTCGATTTCGTTGAAGCTGCCGCCGGTTTCCTCGGCCCAGCGTTGCGCGCCGTTGAACGCGGCTTCGTTGAAGCTTTTGTCGAACTTCCCGCCAAGGTCGAAAATCAGAGCCGGATCGGCCAGCGCCGCACCTGCGGTCAGCGCGACGGATGCGGCAGCGCCGAGAATGGTTTTCATCATTGTCATTTGAATCTCCCAGTTGGTTGAGAGGGCGCGAGGGGCGCGCCCGGTCAAGCAGTTCCGGTCCCGATTAAGGCCGTGACGGGCGGCAGGGGTCAACAGGAATCTGGGTCACGTTTCGGGCATGGGCGGCTGACCTTGGGTCAGCGTGCGGCGGGCCGGCTATCCCAAGGGCAGGGCGCGCGACAGGATCAGCGCGTCGATGGCGGTGCCATCGGCCCGCTTGTAATACCCTGCGCGCAGGCCGGTCTGGTCGTAGCCTGCTGACCCGTAAAGCGCCCGCGCGCCGGTGTTGTCTGCCGCGACTTCGAGAAAGGCGGTCGCCGCGCCGCGGGCCGCCGCGGTTTCGTGAAAACCCGCAAGTGTTGCGGCGCCAAGGCCCTGCCGGCGGCGGTCGGGGTCGGTGGCGATCGTCAACAATTCGGCCTCGCCCGCGATCACGCGGCCAAGGGCGAAGGCATGTGATTGCGCCACGACGAAGACATGCGGGCTGTCGAGCAGCTGGGTGAATTCCTGCGCGCTCCAGGGGCGGGGATGTGTGAAAGCGCGCACATGCAGGCGCGCCAGCGCCTCAGGCGTCATCGAGGATCACCGGCGGCGCGTCGCGGGACGGCGCGGCATCGGCCGCCCGGATATAGAGGGGCGCGGGGGGCGGGCCATCGGCCGGTGCGGTGGCGGCGGCGCGCGCGATCTGCGCGGCCAGCACGTCCGGTGCCGGCGGAAGGACAAGGGGCGCGCCCGCCTCGGTCAGCGGCAGCAGAACCGGCGCGGTTCCCGGCGCCTGCAGGTAGACGTGGTCGCGCGGGGCCGGCACGGCGGCACGGGCCTGCGGGTCGTCCAGCCGGATCGCGTCGAAGGTGCTGATCCCGATCGCGGGAATATCCAGCGACAGCGCCAGCCCGCGCGCAGCAGCAACGGAAATGCGGATACCGGTGAAGTTGCCCGGCCCGATGCCGACCCCGATCCGGTCGAGATCGGCCCAGCCGATACCGGCGCCGGCAAGCAACTCTTCGAGCAAGGGAAACAGCCGTTCGGCTTGCCCCCGGCCCATCTCTTCGGTTGTCTGCGCGACGATCCGGCCGCCGGACAGCAAAGCGGCGGCGCAATGCGCCGCCGATGTGTCGAATCCGAGGATTGGCCGGTCAGACGGCAACGGGCCGGACCTCGGTCACCTCGGGGATGTAATGGCGCAGCAGGTTCTCGATCCCCATCTTCAGCGTCAGGGTCGAGGACGGGCAGCCCGCGCAGGCGCCCTGCATGTGCAGGTAGACAACGCCACGGTCGAACCCGTGGAACGTGATGTCGCCACCGTCCTGCGCCACGGCGGGGCGCACACGGGTGTCGAGAAGTTCCTTGATCTGGCCCACCACCTCGGAGTCCGGGCCGTCGTGATCGGCATGGCCCGAAGCGGCCTGCGCCTCACCGGCCATCACCGGGTCGCCGGACTGGTAGTGTTCCATGATCGCGCCAAGGAGCGCGGGTTTGATATGGTCCCACTCGACCGCGTCACCCTTGGTGACGGTCACGAAATCGGTGCCGAAGAAGACGCCGGTCACGCCGGACACCGCGAAGATGCGCTGTGCCAGCGGCGATGCGCCTGCCGCTTCGGCGCTGGGGAAATCGGCGGTGCCGGTTTCCAGCACGCTTTGACCGGGCAGGAATTTCAGCGTCGCGGGGTTCGGGGTGGATTCGGTTTGAATGAACATGCGATTTGCACCTTTTTCCGGGGTTGCCCCTTACATGCGCCCGGCATTGCGCAGAGTCAAGGTTTGGAACCATTCTAAGTTCAGCCGCGCCACCGCTCAGGTGATCGATTCAAGCCGTTCCTTGGACAGGTCGCCGGGCACGATGGTGATCGGCACGGGAAGGGAACCGGCATTTCGGCTGAGTTGGCTGACCAGCGGGCCGGGGCCTTTCTTGTCGGTGCCAGCGCCCAGCACCAGAACCCCGATTTCCGGGTCTTCCCTGATCTGCGCCAGGATTTCGTTCACCGGCTCGCCCTCGCGGATCACGAGATGCGGATCCACACCCTGCTTGTCGCGCATCCACTTGGCGAATACCTCGAAATGCGCGTGAATCCGTTCCCGGGCCTCTTCGCGCATGATGTCGCCCACACCGATCCAGTGGTTGAACTCTTCGGGGGGTATGACCGACAGAATTTCGACGCCGCCACCCGACTTGGCTGCGCGCATCGCCGCAAAGCGCATCGCGTTGAGACATTCGCGGCTGTCGTCCAGAACGACCATGAACTTGCGCATCTTGACGGCCCTCCCCTGAGCTTGGGCGATCATGGCGCAGGGCCACGCGCGTGGCAACAGGGCGTGATGCCCGGCGCGGATTGGACGGGGTCAGGCGCCTGCCGCCCAGTCGATGGCCTGTGACATGCGGTCATGCCCCCAGAACAGCTCGTTCCCGACAATGAAGCTGGGAGCGCCGAAGATCCCGCGCGCCCGTGCCGTCTCGGTCTGGGCGCGGAGTGCGGATTTCGCGGCGGGCGTGGCGGCCAAAGCAAGGATCGGCGCAGGGTCTTGCCCGATGTTGCCCAAAAGGCTGGCAATCACATCGTCTGTGTCGATATCGCGGTCTTCGGCGAAATTTGCGGCATAAGTCGCGCGGACGAAGGCGCCGATCCAGGGGGCATCCGCATGCGCGCAGGCGATGCGCGCCGCCAGCAGGCTGCCACGCGGAAAGCGTGACGGGCGGCGTAGGGGCAGGCCCAGCCGGGCGCATTCCCGTTCAAGATCGCGCCACATATAGGCACCCTTGGCCGGGAACAGGTTGAACGGGCTGTCCGTCAGCCCCTGCGCCGCAAAGACCGGCCCCAGCAGGAACGGACGCCAGACCAGCGGCACGCCGCGCGCGGCGCAGGCGTCCTGCACCCGCATGGCCGCCAGATAGGAATAGGTGCTGGCGAATTCGAACCAGAATTCAAGCGGGCGGGCCATCACGGTCACGCGGTGCTGTGCGCCCAGTCCCAATACATCTCGCGCACGCGGCGGGCGACGGGGCCGGCCTGGTACTGGGTGTCCTCGAAGGCGGTTACGGGCGTGACCTTGTTCATGTTTCCAGACAGGAACACCTCGTCCGCCGCCAGGAAATCGTCGAAGGTCAGCACGGTTTCGTGCACCTTCATGCCGTCACCGCGCATGTTCACCATGTGCCGGGCGCGGGTGATGCCGGCCAGGAAGGTGCCGTTCGCGATCGGGGTGAACACCTCGCCATCGCGCACCATGAAAACGTTGGCGGTGGCGCTTTCGGCGACATTGCCCATGGCGTCGGCCACCAGCGCGTTGCCGAAGCCGCGCGCGCGGACTTCGCGCAGCATCCGGGCATTGTTGGGATAAAGGCAGCCCGCCTTGGCGTTGACGACCGAGCTTTCCAAAACGGGGCGGCGGAATTGCGTGCGGCCCAGCGTCGTGGTGGCGGTGTCCGGCGCCATCGGGATTTCCTCGAGACAGACGGCGAAGCCTGTCTTGTCCTCGCCGGGCACGATCGCGGTGACGTCGCCGTCGATACCCCAGTACATCGGCCGGATATAAACAGCGGTGTCCTTGGGGTAGGCCGCCAGCCCGTCCCAGACGATCTGCACCATGTCTTCGGTCGAAACCGTGGGGTTAAGTCCCAGCGCGCGGGCCGACCGGTTTACGCGGGCGCAATGCGCGTCGAGATCGGGGGCCAGCCCGTTCACGTATCGCGCCCCGTCGAACACGCCCGACCCCAGCCACGCACCGTGATCGGCCGCGCGAATGATCATCGCGTCGCCATCGTGCCAGGTGCCTTCGAAATAGGTGCGGATATTGGTGCCGGCGGCCATCGTCGTGTTCCCCTCGTGTGTCGTCGCGCGGACTGTATCAGGCAGACCGGGCTAGTAAAGCGGTTCCACGTAGACGGTTTCGCCGGCCACGGTCAGCCCCTTGATCGCGGCCTGACCGTCCGGCGACAATGCCAGGATCACGCCCAGCTTGTCGTCGCGGCGGAACTGTTCGAGTTCCTTTGCGCGCAGCTCCGGCGCGAAATAGCGGTCGACCGGATACCGTATCGTGTAGGCGTCGTTGTACATGCCCAGAAGCTCTCCGCGCAGCAGCGGGCCTGCGGGCGCGTCGGGCGGGGCGGTATAAAGACGGACGGGTTGCCAGAAACCGTCGTCGCCTTCGGACAGCTCGATCCATACAGGGTCGCGGATCAATGGATCCCCGAGCGTTTCCACGCTGTCTTGGGGGAATTGCGATATTTCCAGCCGCAGGGTCACGTAATGGCCGCGAAAGATGTCGCGCGGATCGACGAAACCGGTTTCAAGCCGAACCTCCTGGCCGTTGCGCATCAGGGTGTTGCGGTCGATCACCATCTTGCCGACGGCCGCGCTCTGGATCAGCGCTGCCAGCAGTGCGGCGGGCAGGATCAGCTTTCGGGACAACCGGATCATGGGGCTGCCCTCTTGCGCAGGACGCGTGGCAGGATGAGCGCCCCGACCAAAAGCAGGATGCCTGCCCCGAGGTAGAAGCCCGCCGTACCCATAAGGCTGCCCAGCGTTTCGGCATAGACGATCAGCAGGATCACGGCGAAGCCTGCGATCCCGAGCCAACGCAAGCGGCGGAGAGACAGCCGCCAGCCCATGCGCGTGATCCACAGCGCCAGTCCCAGGGCGAAAGCGGCGGTGAGCCATTGGCTCCACTGTCCGGTGAATATGGCCGAAAACAGGGCTGCGGCCAGTGTCGTTACCCAAAGGTCGTAGCGCGTGTCGACACCCTGCATGTAACCCCACAACGCCGCGACAAGGCAGGCCACGGGCGCGGCGAAAAGAACCGGGGCCCCGACCGGCGCGCTGCCCGTCCGATAAAGGAAATCGGTGCCGGACAGGTGCAGGAGCACTGTCAGGGCGAGTGCAAGGCCGAGGGTATAGAACAGCGCCGCGCCCTCGAACCCGCGCAGCCAGCGGCCGGACGCGGCCGAGATCAGCATGAGCGACACAACGACCAGCGCGCCGCCCACGGCGAGCATCGCCGCCAGCCTGTCGAAATCTTCCTGGCCCAGCGACACGAACACCCAGGCCACAAGCGCCAGCGCCGAGACATGGCCGCAGAACCGGCTGGGCAACAGCGCCGCCAGAACGGCGCCGCACGTCCACCATCCCAGATAGGCCAGGTTGACCGTCGCAAAGTCGCGTTCCAGCGACATGGCGAACCACAGGAAGAATAGCCCCGTAGCCAGGGCAAGCGGCATCGCCGCGCGCATCAGCGCCGCCGCGATCAGCGTCCCAAGCGCCCAGAGCCAGACGGCATCCGCCGGTTCGCCCTGGATGTGATAGATCTGCGCGACCAGCATGATGGCCGCGCCATAAAGTCCGCAGGCCAGAAGCGTCAGCCCTTCGTACCACCAGTGCGCGCCGCGCCATCCCGCCGCGACCGCGCCGGACCAGGCCAGCCAGACCACGCCTCCGATCAGCCCCAGCTTGCCAGGGCGCGGAATGGCATCCCAGTTGGCGGCGACAAAGGTAAGCGCGGCAAGCACGAGACAGATCACCCCGAAAGCGATGACAAGTGCGCGGAAATCCAGGCCGCTGCCTTGTGCCGCTATATCCGTCTGCAGCCTGCGCGCATCGTCAGGGCGCAACAATCCTCGGGTGGCCCAGTCTTCGACGGCCTCGGTCAAAAGGGATTTGCGGCTTTTCCAATGCATTTGAACTGTTCCAATGCGGCGACAGGTTCCACAAAACACCCGGAATGCGCGAAGAACAAGCCCGCGCATGGATGAAAAGCCCCCGGTACAGGGGCTGCACCGGGGGCGACACTACTGAAAAATTAAATTTGCGAAGGCGCCACCGCGCCCACACCAATGTTTTGCAGCCGGGCGGGATAGTGGGGACAGGCGCCGGCCGGCGGACAGCTTTGCAGCCACGCCGAAACGTTAGGGGCGCCACGAATCGATTCCGTGACGCCCCTGTAACGAGTTTATGAAACCCGCGTCAGCCGCGGATCATGCCGACGATGTCATAGGTGTCCTGCAGGATCGGCGCCGCGATGGCGCGGGCGCGTGCAGCCCCTTGCCCGAGAATGCGGTCGATCTCGGCGGGATCCTGCATCAGGCGGCCCATTTCCTGCGAGATCGGCGCAAGCTTGTCCACGGCGAGATCGACCAGCGCGGGCTTGAACTCGGAAAACTGCTTGCCGCCCAATTCGGTCAGCACGGCTTGGGGCGTGGTTTCGGCCAGCGCGGCGTAGATCCGAACGAGGTTGCGCGCTTCGGGCCGGTCATCCAGCCCGTCCACGGTTTCGGGCAAAGGCTCGGGGTCGGTTTTCGCCTTGCGGATTTTCTTGGCGATCGTGTCGGCGTCATCGGTCATGTTGATGCGGCTCATGTCCGAGGGGTCGGATTTCGACATCTTCTTGGACCCGTCGCGCAGGCTCATGACCCGCGTGGCGGCGCCTTCGATCACAGGTTCGGTCAGCGGGAAGAAATCGACGCCGTAATCGTTGTTGAACTTGGCGGCGATGTCGCGCGTCAGTTCCACATGCTGTTTCTGATCCTCGCCCACCGGCACATGGGTGGCGTGGTAAAGCAGGATGTCGGCCGCCATCAGCGACGGGTAGGCGAACAGCCCCAGCGACGCCTTTTCGGCGTTCTTGCCGGCCTTGTCCTTCCACTGGGTCATGCGGTTCATCCAGCCCATCCGCGCAACGCAGTTGAAGATCCAGCCAAGCTGCGCGTGTTCGGCGACCTGTGACTGGTTGAAAAGAATGGATTTCGACGGATCGAGCCCCGCCGCAAGGTAGCCCGCGGCCAGTTCCCGCGTCTGCCGGCGCAGCGCGTCGGGATCCTGCCAGACGGTGATCGCGTGCATGTCGACGACGCAATAGAGCGTTTCGATCCCCTGCTCTTGCATGTCCACGAAGCGTTTGATCGCACCGAGGTAATTGCCCAGCGTCAACCCGCCAGAGGGCTGGATGCCGGAAAACACCCGCGGTTTGAATTTCGCGTTCGCTGCTTGCTGCGCTTGGGTTGCATCCGACATTGTCGGTCTCCGTCTGGATTTATGGCTGCGGGTGGCTTACCCATGCCCCGAAGCATGGTCAAGCAGAGGCCCGCGATGCAGAACCCCAATATCAGCCCGGTGAACCCCCTGCCGCCGGTGGTAACCGCCCTGTTCCTTGCGATCATGGGGATCGAGGCGGTGTTTTCGCTTGGGGCCTACGGGCTGGCCGGTGGCGCGCAGGCGGTGGGATGGCGTGTGGCCGCGATTCAGGATTACGGGTTTTCGTCCGACGTGTTCCGCTGGATGCTGGAAAACGGCCGCTACCCGCCCGAACACATGATGCGGTTCCTGACATATGCCTTTGTCCACGGCACGTTCACGCACGCGCTGTTCGTGGGGGTCATGCTGCTGGCGATGGGCAAGTTCGTGGGCGAGGTGCTGGCACAATGGGCCATCCTGGCTGTTTTCGTCGTGGGCACCGTGGCAGGGGCACTGGCGCATGGGATCTTCATCGAGGCACAGCCATGGCTGGTCGGTGGCTTTCCGGGGGTTTACGGGCTGATCGGCGCGTTCACCTACCTTTTGTATGTACGGCTGGTCAGCAAAGGGTCGAACGGCGCACGCGCCTTTGCGCTGATCGGGTTCCTGATGGCGATCAAGCTGGTCTTCGGGCTGCTGTTCGGCGCCGACGCGACCTGGCTGGCGGACCTGGCCGGGTTCTTCGCCGGGTTCGCGGTGACGATCGTTCTGGCGCCGGGCGGATGGGCGCGGTTGCGCGCGCGCCTGCGGCACGACTGAGGCAATTATATCAGAACAGCGCGTCCGGCAGGAACGGCAGGCGCCGGGCGAAACGGCGGTTGCGCGCTTTGGGGTAGGGCATCACGAAGCCTTCGCGCGCCGACGGATCGCGCGCCGCGTTTTCCCGGGCGGCACCGTTCCACAGCGCGGCCGAGCGGGGATCGTCGCCATCCTGCAACCATCCCCGCAACCACTTGGCCGCCAGATCCTGGCGCAAGGCGCCAATCCGGCCCGCATCGGTAAACAGGACCGACGCCTCGGTGTCCCACAGCATCGAGCGCCCGTTCAGATTGGCCGAGCCCACGATCCCGAACCGGTCATCGACCAGCGTGACCTTGGCATGAAGATAGACGATGCCCGCACCCTTGACCGGATCGCCGTTCTGGCCCGGATCCGCAACGCGCGGCTGCACCGGGGACACGACGGCAAGCCTTTGGCCGAAGGCCTGGCGCAGCATGTCGAGGCAGTCAATCTGCAACGCCTGGGCGTGCCGGGCGTCCGGGCCGTCATCTCCGCCGAAGATCACCCTTTCGGGTTCCGTTGGAAGAACCAGGATCAGTTGCAGGTGCGGGGCGCGGGCGGCGGCGCGGGCCAGCGCGCGCGCAATCGGCTTGTGCCGCAAGAATTGCGTTTCGATGTAAATGCTGTCGCGTGCGCTTGCGATGGCGGCGAGGTGGAGTTGTTCGTGTTCGCGGATGTCCGGCGCGGGGCCGAAACGCAGCCAGCCGCCGGCGGGTCGGGACAACGTGCGCACAAGCCTTGGACCGGTGCTGCGGCGCTGCGGTGCGTCGGCCGGCATCGGGGCTGGCGTGTCGGCAAAGCTTTGGGCTGGCACGTTCAGCGCATCGTTCCAGCAGGCGCAGAAATGGGCGCGGATATCGTTTGCGATACGCCCTGTCACATGCAGGCTGATATCGTGCCAGGTGTCTTCGGGGTCGCGCTTATGGTCCGGGTCGTCCCAGCGGCGGGGGTTCACGTCCAGTCCGCCGATGACGGCCGCCTCGCCGTCGGCGACCAGGAATTTCTGGTGCAGCGATACCGGGCGCACAGTCCATCGGCCGCCAAGCGCCTCTTTCTGCGGGGCAGTGGGGGCTTGCGCCTGTTGGAGCGCGCTGAGCCGGGTGGCGACCTGTCCGGACAATACGCGTTTCCAGAAGGGCCCTACCTCTTGCCCGTGCCAGGCGACCAGCACCTGAGCGTCATGCTGTTCCTGACGGCCAAGCGCCTTGCAAAGAGCACGGGCGCTGGCCCACGCATCGCGGTGCAGGTCGGCGGCAAAGACCGGGTCGAAATCCGCCATGAGGATGCGCACACGCACGCCTTCGGCGACTTTCCGTGCCATCAGGTCGGCCCAGGTTTCAAGCCTGGCCGCACGCGCCGCATCACTGCGCAGCGGTGTGCGCGCATCGAAAATGCGAAACGAGGCCAGCACTTCGTCGCGCGCACCCAGCACGACCTCTTCCATCTTCGGAAAGGCCTGCGCCGCCGTGATAAGCGGGGTCACGGTGTCAGGGTCGGACATGGGGAACGATCCGGGTTGTTGCGCGAAGGGCCACCATAGCTTGGCTGGCCCGCGGCGTCAGTCCCCCCGTCGCAACGCCCGGCGGAAATCCGACAATTGCAGCGCGCCGATCATCTGGGCGATGGCGAAATAGCTGAAAATCCCGACCGCGATCAGCGCCGTAAGCGCAAGATAGCGCCAGCCAGCCATACCCAGGAACGGGCTGAGCACGAGCGTCGCGCCCCACAGCACCGCGCCCATCAGCGCACTGGCCAGCACGATGCGCCAGAGCCGGTCGCGGAACCGGTCGTCGAAACGGGCGATGTCCCCCATGGGCCGTGTGCCGCGCCACAGCAAAGCGGTCTGCACCCACGCGGCCCCGGTCGCGGCGATGGCCGCGGCGATCCAGCCGATCACATAGGACAAACCGACCGCCAGTATGGCGTTCACCACCATCGCCACGGTGGCATAGCGGAAGGGCGTGCGCGTGTCCTCGCGCGCGAAAAACAGCGGTTGCAGCACTTTCTGCATAACGAATGCGGGCAGCCCCAGGCCGTAGATCGACACCGCGACGGCGATGGCGGCGCTGTCGTCGCTGGTGGTCTGGCCGCGTTCATAGAGAACCGACACCAGCGGCAGCGGGATCACCATCAGCGCCACGGCAGCAGGCAGCGTCAGGGCCAGGCTGACCTCGCCCGCGCGGCTGAGCGAGGCGCGCGATGCAGCGGCATCGCCGGATTTCAGGTGGCGTGACAGGCTGGGCAAAAGGACGATCCCCACGGCGATGCCCACGACACCAAGCGGCAACTGGTACAGCCGGTCGGCGGCGTAAAGCCAGCTCAGCGCATTGGGCGTGTTCGACGCCACCAACTGTCCCACCAACAGGTTGATCTGCAAAACGCCCGAGGCAAGCGCCGCCGGGACCGCGACGACGATCATGTGTTTCATGTCGGGTGTCCAGCGTGGCCGGCCCGGCACGATCGAGATGCCGGCCCGTGTGGTGGCCTGCCACACGAGCACCAACTGCGCCACGCCCGCCACAGGAATGGCCCAGAGCAGCCAGTCGATCACGGCCCCGCCCATTCGCGCGCCCGCGACCATCGCGGCGATGACGAAGATGTTCAGCAAAACCGGCGCGGCGGCGGCCGCCGCGAACCGGCCCGTCGCGTTCAGCACACCGGAAAACAGCGCGGCAAGCGACATGAACAGGATATAGGGAAAGACGATCCGCCCGTATCCGACGGTCAGATCGAACCGTTCGTCGCCGGCAAACCCCTCGGCCGTGGCCCAGACCAGCGCGGGCATGAAGACCATCGCAAGCCCGGTCAGGATCAGCACGACGAATGCCAACCCGTTGAACGCGTCCCGCGCGAATTTCTGCGCGTCCTCGTCGCCTTCGTATTTCTTGGAGAACATCGGCACGAAGGCGGCGTTGAACGCGCCCTCGGCAAAGAAGCGGCGGAACATGTTGGGCAGCCGGAAGGCGGCGACGAAGGCGTCCATCACCGGGCCGGGGCCGATGTAGGCAAGGATCAGCACCTCGCGCACGAAACCGAGGACGCGGCTCATGAGGGTCCAGAACCCGACGGTCAGAAAACCGCGCATCAGGCGGATCGGTTTCATGGTGATGCGGCCCCTTTGCGTCCCTTGCCCATGTGTGGCTTAGCGGATCGTGAGTGACGGGAACAGGTGTTTTTGCCGCCGCAGGAGCAGTTGCGCGGCCCTCGCCACCCACAGCATCCGAGGCAAGATGAAGCGGGGCGGCTTTACTGCCCCGAGACCGCCCGTTGGGCGCCGGCCTCGATCGCGTCGCGGAGTTTGCGTTCCAGTGTTTTCTGCTTTGTGGGCGCGTGGAATTTCAGGCCGAACATGTCCTTGACGTAGAAGGTGTCGACCACCTGTTCGCCATAGGTCGCGATCACCGCCGAGGCGATATAGACGTTGTTGTTCGCCAGCGTCCGCGTGAGATCGAACAGCAGGCCGGGGCGGTCGCGGGTGTCGACCTCGATGATGGTGTAGATTTCCGAGCCTTCGTTGTCGAAGGTGATCGAGGTCGGCACGCGGAAGGCGCGTTCGCGTTTCTTGATCTTGTCGCGGCTCTTGATCGCCTCGGTCGTCTTGATCTCGCCCTTGAGGGTCTTGTGGATCATCTGACGCAGGCGCGGCAAACGCTCGGCCTCGTAGGGCGCGCCGTCGCCGTCCTGGATCCAGAACACCGCCGTGGCGTAGCCGTCCTTGGACGTGTAGGTGCGCGCATCGACCACGTTGGCGCCCACAAGCGCCAGCGCGCCTGCGAGCCGCGAGAAGATGCCGGGATGGTCGGACAACGCGAAGCAGGCGCGGGTGGCGTCGCGGTCGTCGTCGATGGCGAGGTCGATCGCGATCTCGTTGTCTGGCAGGTCGCGCAGCAGGTTGGCGAAGACCACCTGAGTCGCCGTGTCGAGCCCCTGCCAGTAGGGCGGGTAATGCCGGCCGGTTTCGGCCTTGAGCATGGTGGCGTCCCAGTCGCCCAGGGCCTCGCGCAGTGCGCGGCGGGCTTCAGCGCCGCGGTTCTCGCGGTTGACCTCTTCCAACCCATGTTCCAGTGCGCGCGCGGTTTCGCGGTGCAGCTGGCGGAGCAGCATGGCCTTCCAGTTGTTCCAGGTTTCGGGGCCGACCCCGCGGATGTCGCAGACCGTCAGCACCGTCAGCAGATCCAGCCGCTTGCGCGTTTTCACCGCCTTGGCAAAGTCGCGCAGTGTTCGGGGATCGCTGAGGTCGCGTTTCTGCGCCATGTCCGACATCAGCAGGTGATAGCGCACCAGCCATTCCACCGTGTCGCATTCGCTGCGGTTCAGCCCCAGTCGCGGCGCGACCTTGCGCGCGATCTGGGCGCCGAGGACCGAGTGATCCTCGTCCCGGCCCTTGCCGATGTCGTGAAGCAGAAGCGCGGTATACAGCACACGTCGATTGACCCCGGCCTTCAGGATGCCGCTTGCAACGGGCAGTTCCTCCTGCAGTTCGCCGTGTTCGATCTGACTGAGGACGCGGATGCACTGGATCGTATGCTCGTCCACCGTATAGCTGTGATACATGTTGAATTGCATCATCGCCACGATCGGCTCGAACTCGGGGAGGAACGCCGACAGCACACCCAGTTCGTTCATGCGCCGCAGCGCCCGTTCGGGGTTGCCGTGCTTGAGCAGCAGGTCAAGGAAGATCCGCCGGGCTTCCTTGTCGTTGCGCATCTCTTCGTCGATCAGGTGCAGGTTCGCCTTGACCAGCCGCATCGCGTCGGGGTGGATCAGCATCCCGGTGCGCAGCCCTTCCTCGAAAAGGCGCAGCATGTTGACCTTGTCGGACAGGAACGCCTTGTCGTCGGTGATCGCCAGCCGCCCGTGCACCACCTCGTAGCCGTCCTTGACCCGGGGGCGGCGGCGGAAGATGCGCTCCAGCAGCGGGGCGCTTTTGGTGTGGGTCGCTTCGAGCTTGGTCAGGAAGATGCGCGTCAGGTCGCCCACCGCCGTCGCGTGGCGGAAGTAGTCCTGCATGAAGTGTTCGACCGCGCGCCGTCCGCCCTTGTCCTCATATCCCATGCGCGCGGCGACCTCGACCTGCAGATCGAAGGTCAGCTGGTCGGAAGGACGGCGGGTGATCAGGTGCAGGTGGCAGCGCACTGCCCATAGAAAGTTCTCGGCGCGGGTGAAGGTTTCGAATTCCTCGGGGCGAAAGACCTTGAGCTTGACCAGTTCGGCCACGTTCTGGACACGGTGCACGTACTTCGCGATCCAGTAGAGCGTTTGCAGATCGCGCAGCCCGCCCTTGCCTTCCTTGACGTTCGGTTCGACGACGTAGCGGGCGCCCTGTTTCTTGTGGCGGGTGTCGCGTTCGGTCAGCTTCGCCTCGATGAAATCCGAAGCGGACCCCGCGAACAGTTCTTTCCAAAGGCGTTTGTCCAGGTCGCGCGCCAACTGGTCGTCGCCGCCCAGCCAGCGGTGTTCGAGCAAGGCGGTGCGAATGGTGAAATCCTCGCCGCCGAGCCGGATGCAGTCGCGGATCGTGCGGCTGGAATGGCCGACCTTGAGCCGCAGATCCCACAGGATGTAGAGCATGCTTTCGATCACGCTTTCGGCCCAGGGGGTGATCTTGTGCGGCGTTAGAAACAGCAGGTCCACATCGGATTGCGGGGCCATTTCACCCCGGCCGTAGCCGCCGACCGCAAACAGTGCCAGCCGTTCGCCCTGTGTCGGGTTGGGCAGCGGGTGCAGCACGTCCAGCGACAGGTGCAACGCGCTGGTCACGATGCAATCGGTCAGCCAGGCATAGGCCTTGACCGTGGGCCTTGCGTCGAACGGATGGGCGGAAAAGCCCTCGGCGATCGCATCGCGCCCGTTTTTCAGTGCGGTCAGAAGAACCGGCACCACGGCCGCGCGCACCCCGTCTGCCGAGGTGCCGTCAAGCGCCGCCGCAAGTGCGGTCAGGACGTGCGGTGCGTCGAAAATCGCCTCGGGCGGACAGATCAGATCTGCCGCCGGGGCGGGTAGGACGTCTATTGAAAACGGCCAGGCCGGCTCAGAGGCCGGCGCCGCCGAATGCTCTTGGAGCTGGGTCAATCACAACCACCTGTCTGTTGCGGATCGTGGCCACGGCAAGGCCGCGCTGGTTCGTGCCATTGGGCAGCAGGCGGAAAATACCGCCAGTTCCCTGAAAGCCCGCGCTCTGCGTCAGCGCGGCCCCGCTGAGCGCGTTCGACTGGCCATTTTTCACCAGCGCGCCGATGGCCGCGATGCCGTCATAGGCAAGCGACCCGATCGGATGCGGCGCCGAACCGTTCGCCGCCTCGTAGCGGCTGCGGAACGCGGCGGATTTCTGCGGGTCGGGAACGGCGAACCAGCCGTTCTGCACGCCCGGCAGGTCCAGCGTCTGGGCCGGGATATCCCAGCGCGACAGGCCGATATACTGCGCCACGTCGGGGCCAAGCCCGGCCTCGGGCAGCATCTGGCTGAGCAGGGGAAGCGCGCCGGCGGAATTCGCCGTCATGAAGATGGCATCGGCCGCATTGCCGCGCGCGGTCGAGACGATTTGCGGGACAGCGTTGACCACGCCCTGCTGGGAGAATTCGTGCGAGACCGTGCCCGCCAGCGTCGCGCCGGCCGTCGAAATCGCCTGCTGGATCGCCTGGTTGCCCAACTGCCCCGCCACGTCGCTGGAATGCACGACCAGGATGCGGGATTTGCCCTGCGCCGTGGCATAGTTCACCAGGCGGTCCGCCGTGTTCTGGAAGGTCGGCCCCAACACCCACAGATTGCCGCCGGCGATGGTGGTGTTGTTGGAAAAGGACAGCACGTTGACATTGCGCGGGGCCACAGCCACGGCCACCGCGTTCGCGGATTCTGCGTAGACGGGGCCCAGGATGATCTTGGCGCCGTCGCTGACGGCCTGCTTGGCGGATTGCTGCGCCTGCGCAGCATTGCCGCCCGTCGCATAGACCCGCAGGTCGATGGCCACGCCGTCGAGATCGGCAATAGCCAGGCGCGCGGCGTTTTCCAGGGATTGGGCGAGCACGTCATCGCCTGGGTTTCCACCGCCTCGCGGCACCAGCAGCGCCACCGGCACGGCGTCGTCGGGATTGATGCGTGGGCCGCCACCGCCCGTGGTCACGGTCTGACAGGCGGCCAGCCACAGGATCGACAGCAACGCGACGAGGCGCCACAACACCTTGCGGGCGGGGGTCAAAACAGCAAACATGAACGACAAAGCTCCCTGGGTCTTGGCGGCACGAAGGCCGCAGTCTAGCCGGGGCGATAATAAACGCCAAGGGGGATGGGTCCAGTGCAGAATTGGGAAAGGCGGGAACTTGCACCGGGGCTCTACCTGATCGCGACGCCGCTGGGCAACGCCCGTGACATCACGCTCAGGTCGCTGGACCTGCTGGCATCCGCCGATGCGCTGGCCGCCGAAGACACCCGCAGCCTGCGCAAGCTGATGGACATTCACGGCGTGCCGCTGGGCGAACGCCCGCTTGTGGCCTATCACGAACATAACGGCGCAAGGATGCGCCCGAAAATCCTGCAATGGCTGGCCGAGGGGCGTTCGGTCGTCTACGCCTCGGAGGCGGGAACCCCGCTGGTCGCCGACCCCGGTTTCGATCTTGTGCGGGCCGCGCGCGAGGCCGGTGCCCCGGTGACCGCGGCACCGGGGCCGGTGGCGGCGGTCACCGCGCTGAGCATTGCGGGGCTGCCCACCGATCGTTTCCTGTTCGAAGGTTTTCTTCCCAACAGCAAGGGGCAGCGGAAATCCGCCCTCCTGGCGCTGCGGGACGTGCCGGCGACCCTGGTTTTCTACGAATCGCCGAAACGGGTGGCCGCGATGCTGCGCGATGCCGCCGACAGTCTGGGCGCGACGCGGCAGGCGCGGCTGTGCCGGGAACTGACCAAGAAATTCGAAGAGGTGCGCAGCGGCACGCTCGCAGAACTGGCCGAAAGCTGCGAAACCGATCCCCCGCGCGGCGAAATCGTGGTCCTGGTGGATCGTGCGCATTCGTCTTCTGTTAACGACGATGACCTAGAAACCTTGCTGCGCCGGGCGCTTTCGGACCACTCTGTCAGGGATGCGGCGGATGCGGTCAGCGCCGAAACGGGCCTGCCGCGACGCAAGCTGTACCAGATGGCCCTCAAGCTGGAGAGAGACAGGGAATGACACGGCATTTCGATCCCGGCACGGTGGCCGCGACACCTGTAGCGGCCAGGCAAAGGCGGGGAAAATGCGCGTGGCTTGCCGGCGCCGCCGCCGAAGACAGCGTTGCGCGTCGTTATGAACAGGCCGGCGCCCGGCTGCTGGCGAAACGCTGGCGCGGCAAGGGTGGCGAGATCGACTTGGTACTGCGCGACGAAACCGGCCTTGTTTTCGTCGAGGTCAAGGCCGCGCGCAGCTTTGACCGCGCGATTGCGGCGTTGTCGCCCCGTCAGATTGGGCGCATCTGTACCGCCGCGCAGGAATTCTCAGGCAGCCAGCCGGATGGCCTGCTGTCGGATATGCGATTCGACCTGGCAATGGTCGACGGGCAGGGCCGTGTCGAGGTTCTGGAAAACGCGTTCGGCGAATTCTGATTTGCCTCTGCCGCGCCCTTGCGCCATGTAAGGCATGCCGCAACCGGAGCGAGGCCCATGAAAATCGCCTTTCAGATGGACCCGATCGGTCCGATCGACATCAATGCCGACAGCACATTCCGCATCGCCGAAGAGGCGCAGAAGCGCGGGCACGAGCTGTTTTACTACACACCCGAAAACCTGGCCTACCAGGAAGGGCGCGTAACCGCACGAGGCTGGCCGCTGACCGTTCGCCGCAAGATCGGCGATCACTTCAGCCTTGGTGACGAGGCCGAAGTCGACCTGTCGGAATTCGACGTGGTCTGGCTGCGCCAGGATCCGCCCTTTGACATGTTCTACATCACCACGACGCATTTGCTGCAGCGCATCCATCCGAAAACGCTGGTGGTGAACGATCCGTTCTGGGTGCGCAACTATCCCGAAAAACTGCTCGTGCTGGATTTCCCCGACCTGACCCCGCCCACCACGATCGCACGGGATCTGGCGACGATCCGCCGCTTCAAGGATCAGCATGGCGACGTGATCCTAAAGCCGCTTTACGGCAATGGCGGGGCGGGCGTGTTCCGCCTGACCGAGACCGATCGAAACCTGTCGTCCCTGCATGAACTGTTCACCGGCTTTTCGCGTGAACCGCTCATCGTGCAGAAATACCTCCCAGCGGTCAGCAATGGCGACAAGCGCGTGATCCTGGTCGATGGTGAACCCGTGGGCGCGATCAACCGTGTGCCTGCCGCGGGCGAGACCCGGTCGAACATGCATGTGGGCGGCCGCCCCGAAAAGATCGGTCTGTCCGACCGCGACCGCGAGATCTGCGACCGCATCGGCCCGCTTCTGCGCGAAAAGGGTCAGATATTCGTCGGGATCGACGTGATCGGCGACTACCTGACCGAAATCAACGTCACCTCGCCCACCGGCATTCAGGAGCTGGAGCGTTTCGACGGCACGAATGCCGCCGAAAAGATCTGGGAGGCGATCGAGGCCCGCCGCGCATGAGCTTGCGGATGCGCCTGCTGGCAGGCGCCATGCGTCCGCTGGTGCGGTCCGTCAACGCGCGCGCCCAGGACCCCGCGCTGCTGCGCCGGTATCTGAACCGGTCGGCGCGCCTGTTCTTCCGTGACGTGCCTTTCGCGCTCTACCTGCCGGTCACCTACATGGCCGCGCAGGGAAAGCTGCGCCGCGCCTTGTGGGTGTCGGCGCAGGCGCGGCCCGAACCGGGCAAGGTTCTGCTGTATCTGCATGGCGGCGGTTATCTTGCCGGCAGCCCGCACACGCACAAGCGCATGGTGGCGCGGCTGTGCGAACTCAGCGGCTTGCGCGCCTTTCTGCCCGCTTACGCGCTTGCGCCCGAGCATCCCGTCCCGGCGCAATTGATGGATGCCGAGGCCGCACATGCGCATCTTTTGTCCATCGGATACGCGCCGGACGATATCGTGCTGGGCGGGGATAGCGCCGGGGGCGGCATGGCGCTTGCCCTGTTGGCCCGACTTTGTCAGCGGGATCAGGCGCCTGCGGCTGTGTTTGCGTGGTCTCCGTTTTGCGATCAGACGTTTTCTGGCGGTTCAGTGCGCGAAAACGCAAAGCGCGACCATTTTTTCCCGGGCGACAGGGTGCAGGAGCTGGCCAGGATGATCCTGGGCGACACCCCCGCAGACGATCCGCGTGCCTCGCCGCTTTTTGCCGATTTCCCTGGCTGTCCCCCTGTGTTCCTGCAGGTTGCCGATACCGAGATCCTGCGCGACGACGCGGTGCGCATGGCCGAGAAACTGCGTCAGGCCGGGGCCGAGGTGAGACTGGATATCTGGCCGGGTGCACCGCATGTCTGGCAGATTTTCGACGGCTGGTTTCCCGAGGCGCGCGAGGCGATCGGTCAGACGGCCGGCTTTATCCGCCGTCACCTGCCATCGTCAGCCGGTAACTGACCGCCTCGGCGACATGCGGCTGGCGCACATCGGTGCTGTCTTCGAGATCCGCGATTGTCCGCGCGACCCGCATCACGCGGTGAAACCCGCGGGCGGACAGGCCGAACCGCTCGGCGACGCGCGTTAGCAGTGCACGGCCCTCGGCGTCGGGCGTGGCAACCTGTTCGAGCATGCTGCCCTCGAGGTCGGCGTTCAGCCCGCCCCGCGCGATTTGACGTGCGCGCGCGGCGGCCACCCTGGCGGCCACTTCGGCAGACCTGTCGCCCGATGGCGGCAGGTCGAGATCGGTGAACCCGACCGGCGGCGCCTCGACGCGCAGGTCGAACCGGTCCATCAGCGGGCCCGAGATGCGGCCCATGTAATCTTCTCCGCAGACGGGTGCGCGCGAACAGGCCCGCGCGGGATCGGAAAGATACCCGCACTTGCACGGGTTCGCCGCCGCGATCAGCATGAACCGGCAGGGGTATTTCACATGGGCGTTTGCGCGCGCGACCATGACCTCGCCGGTTTCGATGGGCTGGCGCAGGGTTTCCAGCACGGTGCGCGGAAATTCGGGGAATTCGTCCATGAACAGGACGCCATTATGCGCCAGGCTGATTTCGCCCGGTCCGGCACGCCGTCCGCCGCCGACGATGGCCGCCATCGACGCCGTGTGGTGCGGTTCGCGAAACGGGCGCGTCCGGTTGATGCCGCCCGCATCCAGAAGCCCGGCAAGCGAATGGATCATCGAAGTCTCCAGCGCCTCGGCCGGTGTCAGTGGCGGCAGGATGCCCGGGATGCGGGCCGCAAGCATGGATTTGCCCGACCCCGGAGTGCCCACCATCATCAGGTGATGACGCCCCGCAGCGGCGATTTCCAGCGCACGTTTGGCCCGTTCCTGCCCCTTCACGTCGCGCAGGCAGCGTGTGCCGGTGGTATCCACCACCTCGCCGGGTTCGGCCGGCGGCAGAGGCGACTGGCCGGTATAGTGCCGCACCACGTCGGCCAGTGTCGGGGCCGCGATGACCTGCGCAGCACCGACCCAGGCTGCCTCGGCACCCGATGCAGCGGGGCAAAGCAGCACCCGCTCTTCCTCGGCCGCGGCCATTGCGGCGGGCAGTGCGCCCACGACCGCGAACAGCGATCCGTCGAGCGACAGTTCCCCCAACGCGGTCGTGCCCTCTGTCGCGTCGGCGGGGATGATTTCAAGCGCCGCCAGCAGCGCAAGTGCGATCGGCAGGTCGAAATGGCTGCCTTCCTTGGGCAGGTCGGCGGGCGACAGGTTCACCGTGATCCTTTTGGACGGGAGGGCGATCGCCAGAGAGCTGAGCGCCGTCCGCACACGGTCGCGGGCCTCGCTCACGGCCTTGTCGGGCAGGCCGACGATCGAAAAGGCCGGCAAGCCGGGCGTGACGGCGCATTGCACCTCGACCGTGCGCGCGCTCACCCCTTCGAAGGCCACCGTATAGGCCCGTGCCACCATCCCCGCATCCGCTCCGCATCAAGGTTAACGCCCCATGAAGAGGTAAGGGCCAAGCGGTGAAGGAATGGTTAACGCGGGATTTGGCCGGGGGTTTGCGCCCCCGAACGCCGCGCAGGCGCGTGTCGGGGGAAAGAGCGCGGTGTCAGCCTGACGCCCCTGCAACCATCGCCATGAATTTGGGCCATGCTTCTGGGTCGGCCACCGTCTTGTCGCGGCAGAACGCATTGCAGAATCCCCAGATGCGGCCATCCAGTTCAAGGAAATGCGTGGCCGGTTTGCCCGAATAGGGGCAAGTGCCGTTGATCGACGGGCCTTCATCCACCGCCTTGGCGGGCAGCGGCGTGGGCGCGGGGTAGGGCATCCTTTCAAGCGGCTGGTCATAGACATCCAGCACACGGTTTTCCGCTATCGCCATCGCGCGCCAGCGCCGCATCGGCGGATGGGCAAGATGTGCCTCGACATAGGCGCGCGCCACTGACCCTACCGGCAAAGCATATCCTCCGATCCGCGCGGCCACGGGGGCATAGAACACGTCCGCCAGTGTGTAGGCGCCGAACAGAAACGGCCCGCCGGACCGCGCGAGCGCGGCTTCCCATAGAGAGTCTATGCGTTGCAGATCGGCATGTACCGAGTCTGAGGGCTGAAACCCGGCCCAGCCGGTCAGCAGGTTCATCGGGCAGGCTTGCCGCAGCGCACCAAACCCGGTGTGCATTTCCGAGATCAGGTTCTGTGCCATCGCGCGGTCCGGTCCCGCAGGCGGCAACAGCCCCCGGTCGGGGAACTGGTCGGCCAGGTGCCAAGCGATCGCCAACGAGTCGGTCAATCGGCTGCCATCCGGGGCTTTTGCGGCGGGAACGGTCCGGCCACCGGCGAAGGCCGTGACCTCGGCGGCGAAATCCGGGCCGTAGAGTTCTGTGCGGTGCACACGGCACGGGATGTCGAACGCATCGAAGGGAAGCCAGCCCCGCAGCGACCAGGAGGAATAGCCCCGTTGGCCAATCAGGAGATCATAAGTCATATCGCGCCCTCACTGGTTTCGCTCTACGATACGCAGCAAGTCGCGGGTGGGGAAACGACGTTTCGTTGGGCAGGCAATCACGGACAGTGATTTATTCGCCCGACCTGCCATCCATCTGGCCTCAGCGTCAGTTCGGTAACTGACAGGTTGTCGATCCTGTGCGCGAAAACGTCATAAGCGCCGATACCCAACCCATGTTGAAGCTGGGTCAGGATCACGCCGAAATGTGCCACCGCAACGATGTCGCGTCCGGGATGCGCAGATATGAGGCGGGCAACGGCGCGGTCTGCGCGCGCCGAAACCTCGTGCCAGCTTTCGCCGTTTGGCGGGCGCACATCGCCCGGATCGTCCCAGAAGGCGCGGATATGGTCCTGATCGTCGATCTCGTCGAAGCGTTTCAATTCCCAGTCACCGAAATTCATCTCGCGCAGATCCCGGTCGTGGGGCAACCTTGGCCGGTCACGGGCAATCGCATCGGCGGTATCGACCGCGCGCGACAGGTCGGACGATATGACAACCGCAGTGTCGGGCAGGAAATCGTGCAGCCTCTCCAGCGCGGCGCGGTCCGACAGATCGGCGGGCAGGTCCGACCATCCAACCATTGATTTTGCGTGCGTCGGACCGTGCCGAATCCAGAAAAAACGCGTCACGGCAGCGCTCCTTTCATCGCCATCGGCAAGCCTGCCGCCACGAACACGACCAGCCCGGCCTGCCGCGCAAGACACTGGTTCAGCTCGCCCTGTGCCTGGCGGAATCGACGGGCAAGGGCGTTTTCCGGCACGATAGACAGACCGAGCTCGTTGCTTACCACGATGACAGGGGCAGGGCAGGCGGACAGAGCGGCAAGCAGGTTTCCGGTTTCCATCTCGATATCGTGATCGGCCATCAGGTGATTGCTGAGCCACATGGTGGCACAATCGAACAACACGACGCCTGACTTGGCGGCGGCCAGCGCCGGTGCCGGGTCCAGCGGCGCCTCTACCGTGTCCCATCCATCACCACGGCGGGCGCGATGTGCGGCGATCTTGGCGGCCATCTCGTCATCACCCGCGTGTGCGGTCGCAAGATAGAGCCTGGTTCGCGAAGCTCTTTCGGCCAACTCCTCGGCGTATGAGGACTTGCCCGAAGCGGCTCCACCAAGAACGAGGGTCAGCGAAGGTAACATCGCAGATGTATCTTTTTTTGATCCGGTCAACGGTATGCCTCGTAACACCGACCAGAAGTCAAAGAAAGGTAAGAAGGGTGCCATGGTGGCGCCTCAACAGACTGGGGGTAAAGAATGGCACTCGATGCACCGCAAGACATGTCCTTGTCGCGGGTTGCGATGAAGGCCGAATTGCTGGACGCCGAAACCGAACTCGAACTTGCCTATGCCTGGCGGGATCGTCGCGACGAACAAGCACTCCACAGATTGATTACCGCTTACATGCGCTTGGCGATTTCGATGGCATCGAAATTCCGCCGATACGGTGCGCCCATGGGCGATCTGATCCAAGAGGCCAGCCTGGGCCTTATGAAAGCCGCCGACAAGTTCGACCCGGATCGCGGGGTCCGCTTTTCGACCTATGCGGTCTGGTGGATCAAGGCGTCCATCCAGGACTACGTGATGCGCAACTGGTCGATGGTGCGCACAGGATCGACATCCAGCCAGAAATCGCTGTTCTTCAACATGCGCCGTGTTCAGGCGCGCCTCGAGCGCGAGGCCCTGGCGCGCGGCGAGGAACTGGACCGTCACCAGATGCGCCAGGCGATCGCGATGGAAATCGGTGTGCCGCTGCATGACGTCGAAATGATGGAAGGCCGCCTTTCGGGCACCGATTTCTCGCTCAACGCCACCCAATCGACCGAGGACGAAGGCCGCGAATGGATCGACACCATCGAGGACGAGGCTGAACATGCCTCGGAGATCGTGGAAAACGAACATGACACGGCGACCTTGCGCGGCTGGCTGGTCGATGCCCTTTCGTCGCTGAACGAACGCGAAAGGTTCATCGTGACCGAACGCAAACTGCGCGACGAGGCGCGTACGCTCGAAAGCCTGGGCAACGAGCTGGGCCTCTCCAAGGAACGCGTTCGCCAACTTGAGGCAGCCGCGTTCCAGAAAATGCGGAAAAAGCTGGAAGGTCAGTCAAAAGAGGTGCATGCCTTCCTCGCATGAGGTACCTGACCGCCCTTTTCCTTGCGCTTGCGTCGCCTTTGGCGGCGCAAGACATGCCGGATGCGCCGATCGTCATTCTTGGGGAAATCCATGACAACCCTGTCCATCATGCCGTGCAGGCGGAATGGACGGCCCGCATCGCGCCCAAAGCCATCGTGTTCGAAATGCTGACGCCGGAACAGGCGGCCCGCGTGACGCCAGAGTTGCGCGGCGACGCAAACGCCTTGGGCGAAGTTCTGGAATGGAAAGCCTCGGGCTGGCCGGATTTCGCGATGTATCACCCTATCTTTACCGCCGCGCCCCAAGCCGCCATCTACGGCGCCGCCGTACCCCGCGATGCCGCGCGCACCGCGTTCGAGACCGGAATCACCGAAGCGTTCGGCCCTGATGCGGGCAGGTTCGGGCTGACCGACCCCTTGCCGCAGGACCAGCTGGAGGCGCGGCTTATCTTCCAGGCCGAAGCGCATTGCAACGCGCTGCCCGAAGATCTGCTGCCCCGGATGGTCGAACTTCAGCGCCTGCGCGATGCCGTGCTGGCGCGCACGGCGCTGGCTGCGCTGGACGAAACCGGCGGGCCTGTCGTTGTCATTACGGGCAACGGTCACGCGCGCGCGGATTGGGGCATGCCCGTCTATATCGGTGTCGCGCGGCCCGATCTGACCATGTTCGCGCTGGGCCAGTCCGAGGCCGGGCAGGTGTCGGGTGTGTTCGATCAGGTGCTGGATGCCGCCCCGGTTGACCGCGAAGACCCCTGCGCCGCCTTCGCCAAGGATTGAGTTTGCCCCGCCACAGCCGTAACACTGAGGCGCAACCATCTGCGGAGGGCTCATGCTGGGCGGTAAACGCATTCTACTGATCATCGGCGGCGGCATCGCGGCTTACAAATGCCTCGACCTGATCCGCCGCCTTCGCGAACGCGGCGCGTCGGTGACCCCCGTCATGACTCGTGCCGCCGAGGAATTCGTCACCCCGCTATCCGTCGCGGCGCTTGCCGGCGAAGAGGTGCATCGCGACCTTTTCGACCTCACCAAAGAAGCCGAGATGGGGCATATCCAGCTTAGCCGCGTTGCGGATCTGGTGGTCGTGGCGCCCGCCACCGCTGACCTGATGGGCAAGATGGCCGGTGGGCTTGCATCGGATCTGGCGACGACCCTTTTGATGGCGACGGATACACCGGTTCTGTGCGCCCCCGCGATGAACGTGCGGATGTGGGATCACCCCGCAACGCAACGCAACCTTGCGCAACTGCGCGGGGACGGCATCCGCTTTGTCGGGCCCAATGACGGCGATATGGCTTGTGGAGAATTCGGCCCCGGCCGCATGGCCGAACCGCTGGAAATCATCGCTGCAATCGAACAGGCGTTGGGCGCGGGGCCTTTGGCGGGCAAACGGGTGATCGTCACCTCGGGCCCCACGCAAGAGCCGATCGACCCGGTGCGCTATATCTCGAACCATTCCTCGGGCGCGCAGGGCACCGCGATTGCCAGGGCGCTGGCGGGACTTGGCGCCGAGGTGGTGTTCGTCACCGGGCCTGCCCAGGTCGCCCCGCCCCCCGGCGTCGAGGTCGTGCGCATAACCACCGCGCAGCAGATGCTGGATGCCGTGCAGGCCGCGCTGCCCGCGGATGCCGCCATTTTCGCGGCGGCCGTCGCCGACTGGCGCGTGGCCGAGGTCGCGGGCTCGAAGATGAAAAAGACCGAAGGCGCGCTGCCCACACTGTCATTTGCTGAAAACCCCGACATCCTGGCCACGATTTCGCAGATGAAAAAAGGCCGTCCCGCGCTGGTCGTGGGATTTGCCGCCGAAACCGATGACGTCCTCGCGAACGCCACCGCGAAACGCGCGCGCAAGGGCTGCGACTGGATCGTGGCGAACGATGTGTCGCCCGGAACCGGCACGTTCGGCGGGTCCGAGAACACGGTTCACATCGTCCGCGAAGACGGTGTCGAAGACTGGCCGCGCATGGGCAAGCAAGAGGTGGCAGACCGCCTGGCCCGGCGCATCGCCGAGGCACTGCATGGCTGATGCGGATGCCTTCGGCGAGAGTATTTCCGGCAAGATGAAGGAATGGGATCGAACATGGTGACCCTTCGCCTGACATGGACCGCCGAGGCCGACCGCAGCCTGCCGCTGCCTTCTTATGAAACCGAAGGTGCGGCTGGCGCCGATTTGCGCGCGAATTTTCCTGAGGACGCGCGGGAAGGCCTTACGCTGGCGCCCGGCGCCCGCGCATTGATCCCCACCGGCTTGCGCCTTGCGATACCGGCAGGATACGAGGTGCAGGTCAGGCCGCGTTCGGGCCTTGCGCTGAAACACGGGATAACCCTGCCCAACACCCCCGGCACGATCGACAGCGATTATCGCGGCCCGTTGGGCGTGATCGTGCTGAACACCGGGGACGCACCTTTTCACATCGCCCATGGCGACCGCATCGCGCAGATGATTGTCGCGCCCGTTGTGCAGGCGGCTTTTGACCTGGTGGACGATTTGGACGAAACCGCGCGCGGCGCTGGCGGGTTCGGATCGACCGGGCGCGGCTGATGGCGCTGGTCGTGATCATGGCGGCTGCGCTTTGGGGCGTGGGCATGGCGATGGGCACGCCCCGGCGCATGCGCTGGGCGATGATCGGGTTTTTGTGGCTTGGCGTGGTGTTGCTGCACCTGGTCCTGCCGGCCGGCAACCCGTTGCGCCTGGCGACTGGCGAAAGTGCAGCGCCCTGGCTGTTATTGGGCGGTGGCGCGGCGCTGGTCTGGGTCTATCGCCAGGGATTGCGCCGCCTGCGCGCCCGCGCCGATGGTCCGCCGTCGGACGACGCCGTGCCGGCCGCCAAAGGCAAGTTCTCGGAAACCGAGCTTAACCGCTATGCCCGCCACATCGTTTTGCGCGAAATCGGCGGCACCGGACAGCGCAAGCTCAAGGATGCGCGCGTTCTGGTCATCGGGGCAGGGGGGCTGGGCAGCCCCGCGCTGATGTATCTGGCGGCGTCGGGCGTGGGCACGATCGGCGTGATTGACGGCGATGTGGTCGAGGGATCGAACCTGCAGCGTCAGGTCATCCATACCGACGACCGGATCGGCATGCCAAAGGTGTTTTCCGCCGAGGCGGCGATGAAGGCGCTCAACCCCTTCATCGACGTGCGGCCCTATAACCGCCGCCTGACACCCGATATCGCCACCGACCTGTTCGCCGATTACGACCTGATCCTGGATGGCACGGACAATTTCGAAACCCGGTACCTCGCCAACGAAGTCGCCCACCGTCTGGGCAAGCCGCTGGTGTCCGGTGCGCTGTCGCAATGGGAAGGGCAGCTAAGCGTGTTCGATACCGCAAGCGGCACGCCCTGCTATCGCTGCATCTTTCCCGAACCACCCGCCGCAGGCCTTGCACCGACCTGTGCCGAGGCTGGTGTCTTTGCCCCGCTGCCGGGGATAGTCGGCACCATGATGGCGGGCGAGGCGGTCAAGCTCATCACCGGCGCAGGCGAGACACTGCGCGGCACGATGCTGATCCATGACGCGCTTTATTCCGACACGCGGCGCATTACCTTGAAGAAACACGCGGATTGCCCGGTTTGCGGCGCAACCGCCGAGGAGACGAGCACATGACCAACCCGCTTTTGCAGGACTGGAACACCCCGTTCGAAATCGCGCCGTTCGACAGGATTGCGGATACCGATTTCGCCCCCGCCTTTGACGCGGCCCTGGCCGCCCACAAGGACGAGATCGCCGCCATCGCCGATAATCCTGAACCGCCGACATTCGCCAACACGATCGAGGCGATGGAGGCCGCGGGCCACCTGCTCGACAAGGTGCTGGGCACGTTTTTCACCGTCGCCGGCGCCGACAGCAACGAGGCGCGCGAGGCGCTTCAACGCGAATTTTCGCCCCGCCTGGCCGCCCATTCCGCCGAGATCACCGGCAACAAGGCGCTGTTCCAGCGGATCGAAACGCTGTGGCAGGACCGTGATACCCTCGATCTGACGCCCGAACAGGCCCGCGTCCTGATGCTGACGCGGCGCGGTTTCGTGCGTTCGGGCGCGGCGCTGACCGGGGCCGAGGATGCGCGCATGACGGAGATCAAGTCGCGGCTGGCCGTGCTGGGCACCGAGTTCACGCAGAACCTGCTGGGCGACGAACGCGACTGGTATATGGAGCTGTCCGAAGACGACCTGGAAGGCCTGCCCGCCTTCCTTGTCGCGGCCGCGCGTGAGGCAGGTCGCGACAAGGGGCTGAACGGGCCGGTGATCACGACCTCGCGGTCGCTTGCGACACCCTTCCTGCAAAGCTCGCCCCGGCGCGATCTGCGCGAAAAGGTCTGGCGTGCCTTCACGTCGCGCGGGGGGCGGGGCGGCAAGACCGACAACCGCGCCATAGCGGCCGAGATCCTGGCCCTGCGAAAGGAACGCGCCGCGCTGCTGGGCTATGACAGCTTTGCGGAATACAAGCTGGAAACCGAAATGGCCGGCACGCCCACGGCGGTGCGCGATTTGCTGATGGCGGTCTGGACACCGGCCAAGGCGCGGGCCGAGGCGGATGCCAGGGTGCTTGAGCAGATGCTGCATGCCGACGGGCAGAAGGGGCCGCTGGAGCCGTGGGACTGGCACTATTACGCTGCGAAACGCCGCCGCGCCGAGCATGACATGGACGAGGCCGAGCTGAAGCCCTACCTCCAACTCGACCGGATGATCGAAGCTGCGTTCACCTGCGCGAACCGCCTGTTCGGGCTGGAGTTCGCACCGCTCGACATTCCGCTCTACCACCCGGATTGCCGGGCTTGGGACGTCACGCGCAATGGTCGCCACATCGCCGTTTTCATTGGCGATTACTTTGCGCGCGGATCGAAACGGTCGGGCGCGTGGTGTTCGGCCATGCGCGGGCAGGCGAAGTTCCCGCAAGAGCAGGCGCCGGTGGTGATCAACGTGTGCAACTTCGCCAAGGGCGACCCGGCGCTGTTGTCCTATGACGATGCGCGGACCCTGTTTCACGAATTCGGCCACGCGCTGCACCAGATGTTGTCGGACGTGACCTATGAATCGATCTCGGGCACGTCGGTGGCGCGCGACTTCGTGGAGCTGCCCAGCCAGCTTTATGAACATTGGCTGGAGGTGCCCGAGGTGCTGCGCGAATTTGCGACGCACGCTGAAACCGGCGAGCCGATGCCGCAAGACATGCTGGACAAGGTGCTCGAGGCCGCGAATTTCGACCAGGGGTTCCAGACAGTCGAATACGTCGCCTCGGCGCTGGTCGACCTGGAGTTCCACCTGGGCGACCCGCCCGCCGATCCTATGCAGAAACAGGCTGAAATCCTTGAACAAATCGGTATGCCACGCGCAATTGCAATGCGCCACGCCACGCCGCATTTCGCCCATGTGTTTTCCGGGGACGGCTATTCCTCGGGCTACTATTCCTACATGTGGTCCGAGGTGATGGATGCCGACGCGTTCGAGGCGTTTCGCGAGGTGGGGGATGCCTTTGATGCAGATACCGCCAAGGCGTTGGAGGCCAATATCCTTTCGACCGGCGGCTCGGTTGACGCGGCCGAACTTTATGAACGGTTCCGCGGGCGCCTGCCGGGGGTCGAGGCCTTGCTGAAAGGCCGTGGACTGATCGCGGCGTGAGGGTGCGCGCGGCGCGTTTTCCGCGCGGTGCCGGGCCGAAACTGCGCGGTTCTTAACGAATGCCTAACTGAAACCGCGCGGTTCTGGCTGCCAGCCGCGCGTTTCTTTACGGCCGGTTAAGGCTCAAGCCACAATTTCCATATGCGATGCGCCGGTTTTGGCGATGGCACCACAAAACCGCGCGGTTTTGTCATGTAACCGCGCGGTGTTAACTTTTCACCTCATCGGCTCGTCGATCCCTTCGGACTCTTCTCGCGCGAAGAGGGCCGCAGAGGGCCGATAAGCGCCTCAGATCGTCTGGTCGTAGTCGCCCACGCCCGGCTCGGTTCGGATGACGGTATCTATATCGTGAAAGATCGCGCGCATCTCGTCCTCGGATTGGCTGCTTTCACAGACCACCACCAGGTTCGGGGTGTTCGACGAGGCCCGCACCAAACCCCAGGAGCCGTTGTCGAGGATGACCCGTGCGCCGTTGACGGTGACGACTTCCTTGATCGGGCGGCCGGCAATCGTGTCTCCGGCCTCGGCCTTGGCGACGAGTTTCTGCACCAGCCGGTCCAGGATGTCGTATTTCTCGGTATCCGCCGCATAGGGCGACATCGTGGGGGTCGACCATGTCTTCGGCAGCGCCTTGCGCAGGTCCGACATGGACATGTCGGGGTTGCGGTCCATCAGCTTGCAGATTTCGACCGCCACGCGCATCCCGCAGTCATACCCGCGGCCCACGGGCTCGGCCAAAAAGTAGTGGCCGGATTTTTCGAAGCCCGCCAATGCACCGATTTCCTTGACCCGGCGTTTCATGTGGCTGTGCCCGGTTTTCCAGTAATCCGCGGTAACGCCGTTCTTCTGCAGCTCGGGATCGCTGGCGAAAAGCCCTGTCGATTTCACATCGGCCACGAAGGTCGAACCGGGATAAAGCTTGGACAGGTCGCGCGCCATGATGACGCCCACCTTGTCGGCAAAGATCTCCTCGCCCTCGTCATCGACGACACCGCAGCGGTCGCCATCGCCATCGAAGCCAAGCGCGAAATCCGCACCGGTGGCTTTGACGGTCGCGGCCATGTCGTGCAGCATTTCCATCGCTTCGGGGTTGGGGTTGTAGTTGGGAAAGGTGTAATCCAGCTCATTGTGGCTGGGGATCACCTCGACCCCGATCCGTTCGAACAATTCGGGCGCAAAAGCCGACGCGGTGCCGTTTCCGGTGGCACAGACCACGCGCAGCTTGCGCGACATTCTGAAATCGCCCACCAGGTCGTCGAGATACGCCTCGCGGACGCCATCCACGAATTCGTAAGAGCCGCCTGGCGCGGGTTCCCCCTGGCCCTGCAACACGATATCGCGCAGTTCGGCCATCTCGTCGGGGCCGTGGGTCAGCGGGCGATCAAAGCCCATCTTGACGCCGGTCCAGCCGTTGGGGTTGTGGCTGGCCGTGACCATCGCCACCGCCGGAACGTCCAGGTGGAATTGCGCGAAATACGCCATGGGCGACAGGGCCGGGCCGATGTCCTTGACCTGAATGCCGGCCTGCATCAGCCCGATGATCAGTGCGTTCTTGATCGCCAGCGAATAGTCGCGGTAATCGTTGCCGACAGCGATCTCCGGCGCGATGCCGCGCTTGCGCATCTGGGTGCCAAGGCCCAGGCCAAGCGCCGTCATGCCAGGCAGGTTGATTTCATCGGGGTATTTCCAGCGTGCGTCGTATTCGCGGAAACCGGTGGGTGCGATCATCGGATCGCGCAGGAATTCCCAGGTGTTGGGCGTCGATTGGGGCAACGGTTTGGTCATGAAAAAGGCCTTGCTCGGTTCGGCGTTACAGCGTGATCGGGTTGGATTTCGCGATCGTGTCGATCTGCATCAGCACCGACAAAAGCGCGGGCATGTCATGCAGGTGGATCATGTTGGGCCCGTCGCTGGGCGCGTTGTCGGGGTCTTCGTGGGTTTCGATGAACACCGCCGCCACACCCACCGCGACCGCTGCGCGGGCCATAACGGGGGCGAATTCGCGCTTGCCGCCGGACGCGCCGCCAAGGCCGCCGGGCTGCTGCACGGCGTGGGTGGCATCCATCACAACCGGATAGCCGGTCTGCGCCATCTGCGGCAGCGAACGCATGTCGGCCACCAGCGTGTTGTAGCCAAAACTGACACCCCGTTCGGTCAGAAGGATGCGGTGGTTGCCGGTGCTGGCGACCTTGTCCGCGACATTCGCCATGTCCCAGGGCGCAAGGAACTGGCCCTTCTTGATGTTGATTGCGGCGCCGGTTTCGCCCGCGGCCAGCAACAGATCGGTCTGCCGGCACAGGAAGGCCGGGATTTGCAGCACATCCGCCACCTCGGCCACAGGGGCGCATTGGGCGATTTCATGGATGTCGGTCAGCACCGGCACGTCCAGCGCGGATTTCACGCCCGCCAGCACCGACAACCCCTTGTCAATGCCAAGCCCGCGCTTGCCCGAAAGCGAGGTCCGGTTGGCCTTGTCGAAACTGCCCTTGAAGATGAACTGCGCGCCGACGGCTTCGCAGGCCTCCTTCATGGTGCCCGCGATCATCTGGGCGTGATCGTCGCTTTCCAGCTGGCAGGGGCCGGCGATCACCGTAAGCGGTGCCGCGTTCGATACCGCGAGCTTTCCGATTTCGACAGTGCGCATCAGCTCGATACCTGTTCGCGCAGGATGGAGGCAGTCAGTGAAACCATCAGGTAAATCCCCGAAAAGACCAGAAAGGCCAGGATCGTATTTTCGAACTTGCGCGGATAGGTCGGTTCGTCCGGCGCGACAGGTTCGACGCTCGTGGTCAGGTAACGCACCTGCCTGTTGGCCTCAAGTTCCGTCTGTTTCATGTTCTGCAGGGCGGATTGCAGGAACAGGTCCGCCGTCGCAAGGTCGGCCTGCGCCATCTGGATCTCGGACGCCTTCTGCGCCAGAGAATTCTCGCCCTCGGTCGCGTCTGTCAGGCGGCTGTTTTGCTGGGCCAGTTCGTTTTCCAGCAAGGTGATTTCGGTCTGGAGGCTGTCGACCTTGGCGCGGTTGGGGCGCGTGTTGGAAAGCTGCGTGTTGAGTTCGAGCTTTTTCTCGACCAGCTGCGCCTCAAGCGTACCGATCAGCGACCGGATGCTGGCGATCTCGCCCTCGGGGTCCAGGATCGTGCGTTCCTGCAGGCGGACAAGCGTTCCCTGCGCATCGCGGCGTTCCTGCTTGGCCGTCTCCAGGCTTTGACGCGCATCTTTCATCTGGTCTTCGCGTTTTTCGCGGCTGAGCTGGTCGACACGCTCTTCGGCGTAGTCGATCAGGTGGTGCGAGAAGGCTGCCGAAACGGCTGGATCGGCCGCGATGACCTCCATCCGTATGACGCCTTCGGTCGGGTCGTATCCGATCTTCACGTTCTTCTTGTACAGCTTGTAGGCCGCTTCGTCGGTGGCACCCTCGGACAGGCGCTGCACCGGATCGATGAAGTCCTGGCTGAAATGCGCCTTGAAGCCCATGTCGCTGTTCAGGCGCTGCATCGCATCGCGCGATTGCAGGTAGGATTGTGTAGCGATGCTGTCCTGGTTGGTCGCGAACTGCGTGCCGCTGAGCAGCCCGCCCAGGCCCGATCCGCCTTGTGCGTCGGCCTGCATCACCAGGAACTCGGCCTTGGTGGCGTACATCGGTGTCGCGACGCTGTAGAAATACCAGCCGCAGATCAGGGTGGGCAGGAACACGAAGAACGACAGTCGCGTCAGCAGCAGGGCCAGCTTGCGGCGGCGGCGGCGCGCGATATCGCGCTGGATGCCGCGGATCTCGCTGGCGCGGCGCTCTGCCGGGGCCAGATCGGTCGATGGCAGGGTGTTGTCACCCGCGGGCACGGTCTGGGGCAGTTGCACACGGTCGGCGGGGATCTTGGCGGTCGCCATCTGCAGGCCGTTCATCGGCTGGACGCCGCCCTCGCCATTGCCATGTTCGCCTTCGGGCACCACGAGTTCCAGCATGGTCGCGCGCTGGAACGGGTCGATGCCCGCGGCGCGGAGCAGCCGGACGGCGTCGAAATCGCTGGTCGGTGCAAGCCCGTGCTTCTGGGCCACGCGGCGGGCCATGCGCAATTGCCGGCCAGTCAGCCCCTCGCGCCGGATAGCGTCAATCTGGGCATCTACGCTGGCTTCCTGTGCCGAGGCGACCTGGCCGCTGCGCGCGGGCGGGCTGTCGGCATCGCGCCGGGGTGGCGTTTGCTGTCCAGCCGAACCAGGTTGCGGCGTATCGCCCGCGGTCATGCGCGGGACATCGCTTTCGGTGCGGCGCGGGGTATCGGCCTCGTGCGCGCTGCGGCGGATGCGGAATTTCCTAGCCTTGGGTTTCGTAGTCATAGAGCTGTTTCGCTTCTTCCAAGGTGTCAAACATGTATAGCTTACCACCCATCAGGACGGCAGCCGAACGGGCAAACTTTTCCAACGTCTGCGGCTGGTGCGACACGATCACCACCGTCGTTGTTCGCAGGCGTTCCTGGAGGATTTCGCCGGCCTTGCGGTTGAACTCGGCATCGGTTGAACCGGGCATGCCTTCGTCGATCAGGTAGATGTCGAAATCGAGCGCCAGCATCAGCGCAAAGGAAAACCGCGCCCGCATCCCTGACGAATAGGTGCCGAGCGGTTGTTCGAAATATTCGCCGAGATTGCACATCCAGCGGCAGAACGCCTCGACATAGTCTGGGTCCAGCCCATAGAGCCGCGCGATGTAGCGGCTGTTTTCCACTGCGGAAATCCGGTTGATGACGCCACCCATGAACCCAAGTGGAAAGCTGATCTTGGCCTCGCGGCGGATATGGCCCTCGTCCGGTTTCTCTAGGCCCGCCATCATGTTGATCAGCGTTGTCTTTCCGGTACCGTTGGGGGCGAGAATGCCAAGTGAATTTCCGATGTCGACGCGAAACGACACGCGGTCAAGGATCACCTTGCGCTGTGTGCCCGTCCAGAAGGACTTACTCACATTGTCGAACTCGATCATTCGGGCTCCGGCTGCTCTCGTGGTGCCATGTCCCTCTTACGGGGGGATGCGTTAACGCGGAATTGACCATGACTTCCGGCACTATGCCGGACTGGCTGTCTGAATTACAGTCTATATGGGCAAAAATAAGGCGATTTAACGGGGAAAGTTTACGGATAGGAAAACCCTGCCGGGATGCCACACGGCCCGGTTTTGCATCGTCCGCCGCGCCTGGCGGGCGGCCATATCGCCCGTTTCAAAGGTCTTTGCGGCGGAATGGCGCTGATTTCGGCGCGGAGGGGCCTTTTCCTGCCCGGCTGTCCCCGTTACAAGGGCACCCGGCCCGGACTGGCAGAGTCGCGGGCCTTTCTGAATTTATCGGCATACAGCCTACCAGGGACACCGCCTACCATGTCCATTTTCGACAAGATGCCCGGCCTTTTCTCTTCCGACATGGCCATCGACCTAGGCACCGCGAACACCCTTGTCTACGTCAAGGGGCGCGGCGTGATCCTGTCGGAACCGTCGGTGGTCGCCTATCACGTCAAGGACGGTCAGAAAAAGGTGCTGGCCGTGGGCGAGGATGCCAAGCTGATGCTGGGCCGCACGCCCGGCTCGATCGAGGCGATCCGCCCGATGCGGGACGGCGTGATCGCCGATTTCGACGTGGCCGAGGAAATGATCAAGCACTTCATCCGCAAGGTGCACAAGCGCTCGACCTTTTCCAAGCCCAAGATCATCGTCTGCGTGCCCCACGGCGCGACGCCAGTGGAAAAGCGCGCGATCCGGCAATCGGTGCTGTCGGCCGGCGCACGCCGTGCAGGGCTGATCGCCGAACCCATCGCCGCGGCGATCGGGGCGGGGATGCCGATCACCGATCCCACCGGCAACATGGTCGTCGATATCGGCGGCGGCACCACCGAGGTTGCGGTTCTGTCGCTGGGTGACATCGTTTATGCCCGCTCGGTCCGCGTGGGCGGCGACCGCATGGACGAGGCGATCATCAACTACCTGCGCCGTCAGCAGAACCTGCTGGTGGGTGAATCCACCGCCGAACGGATCAAGACCTCGATCGGCACGGCGCGCATGCCCGATGACGGGCGCGGGGCGTCGATGCAGATCCGCGGCCGCGACCTGTTGAACGGCGTGCCCAAGGAAACCGAGATCAGCCAGGCCCAGGTGGCCGAGGCGCTGGCGGAACCCGTGCAGCAGATCTGCGAGGCGGTGATGACCGCGCTCGAGGCCACGCCGCCGGACCTCGCGGCCGATATCGTCGATCGCGGCGTGATGCTGACCGGTGGAGGCGCGCTGCTGGGCGACCTGGACCTGGCGCTGCGCGAACAGACCGGGCTGGCCGTTTCCATCGCGGACGAGTCGCTCAATTGCGTGGCCCTGGGCACCGGCAAGGCGCTTGAATACGAAAAGCAGCTGCGCCACGCGATTGACTACGACAGCTGACGCGCCCACCTTTTGACCAAGGGGGTAACTTGGCAAAAGAACGGACCAAAGAAGAGGATTATGTTGGTCCCCTGCGGCGTCTGCTGACAGGGCTTCTGATCCTGTGCCTTGCGGGCCTGTTCCTGCTGTGGCGGATCGACAGCCCGCGGGTAGAGCGGATGCGCGCCCAGATCACCGATGCGGTGGTGCCGAATTTCGAATGGATGCTGACGCCCCTCACCGCGACTGTGAACCTGTTCCGCGACTTCCAGAGCTATCAGCGCGTGGTAGAGCAGAACCAGGAACTGCGCCGCGAATTGCAGCAGATGAAGGCCTGGAAAGAGGCCGCCTTGCAGCTGGAGCAGGAAAACGCCCGCCTGATGGACCTCAATAAGGTGCGGCTTGATCCGCGGCTGACGCATGTCACGGGCGTGGTTCTGGCCGACAGCGGATCGCCCTTCCGGCAGTCGGTCCTGCTGAATGTCGGCGCGCGCGACGGGATCGTCGATGGCTGGGCCACGATGGACGGGATCGGGCTGGTCGGCCGGATTTCCGGCGTGGGCGAAAATACCGCGCGGGTGATCCTGCTCACTGACAGCGCCAGCCGTATTCCCGCGATCATCCAGCCTTCGGGGCAGCGGGCGCTGGTGCAGGGCGACAACACGGTGGCGCCGCCGATCTCGTTCCTGGAAAACCGCGACGTGGTGCGTCCGGGCGACCGTGTGGTGACTGCGGGCGATGGCGGGGTGTTTCCGGCGGGTCTGCTGATCGGGCAGGTGGCCGAGGATCCGGGCGGCCGGCTGCGGGTGCGGCTGGCAGCGGATTACGAGCGGCTGGAATTCCTGCGGGTGCTGCGCAACCCCGGCACCGAAGTGTTGCGCGACCCCGGCGCGCTGGTCGTGCCGGTGACCGACGACGCAGACCCCGCCCCGGCCGAAGAAGCGAACGCCGCGCCCGCAGGCGGGCAGGAGGCGGGCAATGATTGACCAGTCTCCCTTGCGCCTCTGGTCGATGCGGGCGGGCTATATCGGGCTGTCGCTGCTGATCATCCTGGTTCAGCTCATGCCGCTGGAATTCACGCCGCGCCGCTTTGCGCCACCCGATTACCTGATCTGCCTGACATTCGCCTGGGCCGTGCGGCGGCCGGAATACGTGCCGGCGTTGTCGATCGCGGTTGTGATGCTGCTGGCCGACCTGCTGTTCCAGCGCCCGCCGGGGCTGGGCGCGGTGCTGGTTCTGGGCGGGGCCGAGGTGCTGAAACGCCAGATGCGCGGCCTGCGCGATCAGCCCTTCCTGATGGAATGGCTGAGCGCCGGTATCGTCGTGGCGGCAGTTTTCCTGGGCTATCGGCTGGTCGCGGCCATTTTTCTGATCCCGCAGGCCCCGCTGTCGCTGGCGGTGATCCAGGCGCTCGGTACCATTCTGGTCTACCCGCTGGTTGTTCTGCTATCATATGCGGTGCTGGGGCTGCGGAAATCCGCCCCCGGCGAGGTGGACACGCTGGGGCATCGTCTATGAGGCGCACACCCAAGGATACCCAGGACAGCATGCGCCGCCTGACGCGGCGGGCATTGGTCGTCGGCGGCCTGCAGACGGGGTTTGTCGGTCTGTTGGGGCTGCGCATGCGTTACCTGCAGGTCGAACAGGCGGACGAGTTCCGCCTTCTGGCCGAGGAAAACCGCATCAACATCCGCCTGATCCCGCCTGCGCGCGGCCAGATCTATGACCGAAACGGCGCGGTGATCGCGGAAAACGTGCCCTCCTACCGCATCACCATGGTGCGTGAGGATGCCGGCGACGTCGATCTTGTGCTGCGGCGGCTGTCCGCCCTGGTCGACATCACCCCCGAGGAAATCGAACGCGCGCGCGAAGACCTGAAAAAGCTCCGCGGGGATACCCCCGTAGCGATCGCCGACCGCGTCAGTTGGGAAGAGATTTCCAAGGTCGCCGTCAACGGTCCCGCGCTCCCCGGCGTCACCCCCGAGGTCGGTCTGAGCCGGCATTACCCCTCGGGCGGGGATTTCGCCCATGTGGTTGGCCGCGTCGGGCCGGTCAGCGATTTCGACCTTTCCCGTATCGAAGACCCCGATCCGCTGCTGCGTATCCCGCGCTTTCAGATCGGCAAGGTCGGCGTCGAAGCCGAGGCCGAGGAAATCCTGCGCGGCAAGGCCGGCATCAAGCGTGTCGAGGTGAACGCCGCCGGACGGATCATGCGCGAACTGGACCGCCGCGAAGGACGTGCCGGGGCGAACCTGCAACTGACCGTCGACAACGACCTCCAGCAATTCGTCCAGGCCCGGTTGGGCAATCAGAGTGCGGCCGCAGTGGTTATCGACTGCGAAACCGGGGATCTTCTGGCCGTGGCCTCGTCCCCCAGCTATGATCCGAACCTGTTCGTGCGGGGCATTTCCGTCAGCGATTATTCGGCGCTGACCGAAAACAAGTACCGCCCGCTCGTGCCCAAGACGGTGCAGGGGCTTTATCCGCCGGGGTCGACCTTCAAGATGGTGACGGCGCTTGCCGCGCTCGAGGCCGGGATCGTCACCCCCGAGGAAACCGTTTACTGCCCCGGCCACCTCGAGGTGTCGGGTCGCCGGTTCCACTGCTGGAAACGCGCGGGGCACGGCAGCATGGACCTGGAAAGCTCGCTGCGCGAAAGCTGCGATGTCTATTACTACGACCTCGCATTGAAGGTCGGCATCGAAAAGATTTCCGAAATGGCGCGCCGGCTGGGGCTGGGCGTGGCCTTTGACGTGCCGATGTCGTCGGTCAAGGCCGGGGTCGCGCCGACACGTGAGTGGAAGATGGAACGCTTTGGCCAGGACTGGGTCATCGGCGACACCGTGAACGCGTCGATCGGGCAGGGCTATGTCCTGTCCTCGCCGCTGCAACTCGCGGTGATGAGCGCGCGTATCGCGACCGGGCGCAGCGTCACGCCACGGCTGATCAAGTCGATCGACGGGGTCGAACAGCCCACAGGTCACGGTGAGGATCTCGGCTTTGATCCGGGCAACCTGCACCAGGTGCGCCGCGCGATGTATGCGGTCAGCAACAACAGGCGCGGCACGGCCTATGCCAGCCGCATCCTGACCGAGGAATTCCGCATGGCCGGCAAGACCGGCACCAGCCAGGTGCGCAACATCACCGCCGAGGAACGCAGGCGCGGGATCACCCGCAACGAAGACCTGCCCTGGGAGCGGCGCGACCATGCGCTCTTCGTGAACTTTGCGCCGTTCGATGCGCCCAAATACGCGGTGTCGGTGGTCGTCGAACATGGCGGTGGCGGGTCTACCGCCGCCGCGCCGATCGCGCGCGACATCACGCTGCAGGCGCTTTACGGCGGCAATCCCCCGCTCGAGGCCTACCCGTCCGCTGACCGCAGCCGCATCAAGGCGCTGCAGGACCGGTTGCGCCGCGAACGCGAGGCGCGCGAACGCGAGGCACAGGGCCGCGCATGAGCTATCTTGAGTATACGGTCAAACATGTCCCCACGGGGCCGCGCAAGCTGTTGTATCTGAACTGGCCGGTGGCGTTGCTTCTGATCGCGGTCGCCAGCGTCGGGTTCCTGATGCTCTATTCCGTCGCGGGCGGGTCGTTCAACCCCTGGGCCGAGCCGCAGATGAAGCGTTTTGCCGCCGGGTTCGTCTTGATGATCATCGTCGCGATGGTGCCGATCTGGTTCTGGCGCAACGTGGCGGCGGTGGCCTATGCCGGGTCGATCCTGCTGCTTCTGGGGGTCGAATTCTTCGGTGCGGTGGGCATGGGCGCGCAGCGCTGGATCGACCTGGGCTTCATCCGGCTGCAGCCATCCGAGCTGACCAAGATCACGCTGGTGATGCTGCTGGCGGCCTATTACGACTGGCTTCCGATGAAAAAGGTGTCGCACCCCTTGTGGGTCGCATTGCCGGTTTTCTTCATCCTGCTGCCCACGGCGCTGGTGCTGATGCAGCCCGACCTTGGCACATCGTTGCTGCTGGTCATCGGCGGCGGGGCGATGATGTTCCTGGCGGGGGTGCACTGGTCCTATTTCGCGGCAGTGATCGCCGCCGGCATCGGGCTGATCGTGGCGGTGTTCGAATCCCGCGGCACGACCTGGCAATTGCTGAAGGACTACCAGTATCGCCGGATCGATACGTTTCTCGACCCCAGCCAGGATCCGCTGAACGCCGGCTATCACATCACCCAGTCCAAGATCGCGCTTGGATCGGGGGGATGGGCCGGTAAGGGGTTCATGCAGGGCACGCAAAGCCGGCTGAACTTTCTTCCCGAAAAGCACACCGATTTCATCTTTACCACGCTGGCCGAAGAGTTCGGCTTTGTCGGGGCGGCGTCGCTGCTGCTTCTTTATGCGCTGATCATCATCTTCTGCGTCGTTTCGGCGCTGAACAACAAGGACCGGTTCTCGTCCCTTCTGATCCTGGGGATTGCGCTGACCTTTTTCCTGTTTTTCGCGGTCAACATGTCGATGGTGATGGGTCTTGCGCCGGTTGTGGGTGTTCCTCTGCCGCTGGTCAGTTATGGTGGCTCGGCGATGCTTGTGCTGATGGCCGCCTTCGGCCTTGTGCAAAGCGCCCATGTCCACAGACCGAGGTAACTTATGACCGTGAATGTCCTTTTCGCCGCCCGCGCCGAAAAGTGGGAGGATTACGAAACACCGCTGAACGCGGCATTCGAAAAGGCGGGGATCGACGCCGACCTGCGCACCGAGTTTCCGCCTGAAGAGGTGGATTACATCGTCTACGCCCCGAATTCCTGGCTGCAGGATTTCACCCCCTACACGCGCTGCAAGGCGGTGCTGAACCTGTGGGCGGGGGTGGAAAACGTGGTCGGCAACGAAACGTTGACCCAGCCTTTGTGCCGCATGGTGGACGAGGCCGGTCTGACCCAGGGCATGGTCGAATGGGTCACTGGCCACACCCTGCGCCTGCATCTGGGCATGGACATGCATATCAACGGGCAGGACGGCAAGTGGCGCACATACAGCCCGCCGGTCGCGCAGGAACGCCCGGTGACGATCCTGGGGCTGGGTGCGCTGGGGCAGGCTTGCGGGCATGCGCTGGCGGGCCTGGGTTTCCCGGTGACAGGCTGGAGCCGGACCGAAAAGCAGGTCGAGGGCATCACCTGCCTGTATGGCGATGACGGGCTGAAGCAGGCGCTGTCGACGGCACAGATACTGATCCTGCTATTGCCGCACACGGCGCAGACCGAAAACATCCTGAACGCCGACACGCTGGCGATGCTGCCCGAAGGCGCGATGATCCTGAACCCGGGGCGCGGCGCGCTGATCGAGGATACGGCGCTGCTGGCGGCACTGGAATCTGGCCATGTGGCACAGGCGACGCTGGACACGTTCCGGCAAGAGCCGCTGCCGGTGATGCACCCGTTCTGGGCGCACGAAAAAGTCACGGTGACACCGCATATCGCCGCCACGACGCGCCCCGAAACGGCTGCCGCCGTTATTGCCGAAAACGTCCGCCGCGGCGAGGCGGGCGAGCCGTTCCTGCATCAGGTGGACCGCACCGCCGGGTATTGACACCAGGCGCGGCGGGCAAATGCCCGCCCTACGAAAGCGGCACGGCCTAGCGCAGTTTCGGCGGGTTGTCCGGGTCCGATCCCGGGGCGATGCGTTCGACTTTCGGCGGCTCCGGCGCGGGCGGGATGTCCAGCCGCATGCCGCGCGCCTCGATCGCCGGAAATCGCGGGTCGTCGGCATCGACGAACACCACGTCGATCGCGCCCGCCTCGATCCCCGAAAAGGTCAGCGCCTCGGACACGGTCTTGGCCAATGGGGCCTGCGCCCGGTCTTCGGCACCGAGGATCGCCAGCATGTGGGCGCGGGCACCGCTATCGTATTCGGCCTCGACCAGGAACGCCGACTGCGCCAGCCCCGCCGCGCGTGTCAGCCGCCCGGCCAGCGCATCCAGCACGGGCTGCGGCAAGCGGCCCGGTGCGTGGATTGCCACCACAGTGGCCTGCGCCTCCTGCGGGGCGGTACCCAGGGTGTCGACCAGCCATTGCAGCGCCTCGGCGGGGATCAGGAACGAGGTCGGCCCTGCCTCGAGGTTGATGCCCAGCCCGATCCCCTGCGGCGCCAGCATGCCCGCCAGAACCCGCCCCGAGATCGCGGCATAAGGCGCGGGGCCGCCGGTGAAATGCGCCATCCGGTCCTCGGCGTCGAACGCCACCACAAAGGTCTGATCGCCCAGATCGAACGTGTCGGGCGCGACCTGGTCGCCCTTGGGGTCGTCGCGCAGGACGAGGAACAATTCGGTATCGGCCAGCACCTCGTAATAACGCGCGCGGGCCAGGTCGTCCTCGGGGGCGGCCTCCATCGCGAAAAAGGCCCGGTCAAGCTGTGTTTGCGTGTCAGTCATCGAGCACCTTTCGCACCTCTGCGCGCAGCGGCGGCAGAAGATCGGTTTCGAACCAGGGGTTTCGTTTCAGCCATGCGGTATTGCGCCAGGACGGATGCGGCAAGGGAAAAAGCCGGGGCGCATGGTCACGCCAGCCAGCCACGGTTTGCGTGACAGGCGTACGGCGGCCCAGGTGCCAGCGATGCGCATGCCCGCCCACCAGCACGGTCAGCCGGATATCGGGCAGGGCGGCCATCACCTGCGCGTGCCAGGTGCGCGCGCAGACCGGGGGCGGGGGCAAGTCGCTGCCCTTGGCGTCATACCCGGGAAAGCAGAAGGCCATCGGCACGATGGCCACGCGCGACATGTCGTAGAACGTGTCCGCCGTCATGCCCAGCCAGTCCCGCAGGCGGTCGCCCGAAGGGTCGTCGAAGGGACGGCCGGACTTGTGCACCCGCATCCCCGGCGCCTGACCCGCGATCAGCAGCCGCGCGCCGGGACGGAACCACACCACGGGACGCGGCGCATGCGCCGTGGCCGTCGCGGCAAAGCGGTCGGCGCAGAGGCGGCAGGCGGTGATCTGATCGCGGAGTGTCATGGCTTCGGGCTTGGCGGGCGTCATGGCATGGGATATGGCGGGCCATGCTGTCCTATCAACATATCTACCACGCGGGAAACCCCGCGGATGTGCACAAGCACGCCGCGCTGGCGGCGATGCTGGATTACATGACGCGCAAGGACAAGCCGCTGAGCTATATCGAAACCCATGGCGGGCGCGGGCTGTACCGGCTGGACGCGCCCGAGGCGTTGAAGACGGGCGAGGCCGCGGCGGGAATAGGCGCGCTGGCCGATGCGCTGGCGGGCACGCCCTACCGCGCGGTTCTGGACGAAATCCGCGCGGTTCACGGGGGCAGCGCCTATCCCGGCTCGCCGCTGATCGCCGCGCATTTCCTGCGCCCGGGCGATGCGGGCCATGTGGCCGAACTGCACCCGCAGGAACATGCCGCGCTGGTGGCGGCGCTGCGTGGCACCGGGTTGAAGGTGCACCGCCAGGACGGATTCGAGATGGCGCAATCGCTGTGCCCGCCGACCCCGCGCAGGGGGCTGATGCTGATCGACCCGAGCTATGAGGTGAAGGCCGAGTACGCCCGTATCCCGCGCGAGATCGCCAAGCTGCACGCCAAATGGAACGTGGGTGTCATCGCGCTGTGGTACCCCATCCTGACGAGCGGGGCGCACGCGCCGATGCTTCGTGACCTGGAAATGCAGGGCCTGCCGGGTGCGCTTTGCCACGAGATCGCCTTTCCGCCTGTGCGCGATGGCCACCGGATGGTGGGATCGGGAATGTTCGTGGTGAACGCCCCCTGGGGGCTGGCGGACGCGCTGGACCGGGTCGCGCGGCTTTTCAACGACTGAACGGTATCGCGCTTGCGCGCGATGCAGGTCTTGCGCCGCCCGTTCCGGGCGGCGCGGGGTGAGGGGCGCTGCCCCTCACACTCCCCGGGATATTTGCGGAAAGAGAAAACACAGGCACTGCCATGCAAAAAGGGCGCGGCCTGTTCTGGACGCGCCCTTACGTGACTGGTGTCGGGGGAAAGGTCAGCTGACGTCGCGGTAGCTGATTTCCTTGCGGTCCTGGCCCGTCTTGCCGCGGCGCACCAGCAGGCGGTTCAGCGCGTTGACATAGGCCTTGGCCGAGGCGACCACGGTGTCGGTATCGGCCGACTGGCCCGTGGCGATGTTGCCGTCTTCCTCGAGCCGGACGCTGACGGTGGCCTGGGCGTCGGTGCCTTCGGTCACGGCGTGGACCTGATAGAGCTGCAGATGCGCCTTGTTGGGGTGCAGTTCGCGCACGGCCTTGAAGGTCGCGTCCACGGGGCCGTCGCCTTGCTGGGTGGCGGTTTTCTCGATGCCGTCCACCTCCATCACGAGGGTCGCCTCGGCCGGGCCGCCGGTGCCGCAGGCCACGCGCAGCGACTTTATCTGCAGGGCGTCATTGGCGGCGTCCTCGCCGGCGTGGACAAGGGCCAGGATGTCTTCGTCGTAGACCTCTTTCTTGCGGTCGGCGAGATCCTTGAACCGCACGAACACGTCCTTGAGCTGGTTGTCGGCCAGGTCGATGCCGAGGTCGCGCAGCTTGGCGCGCAGCGCGGCGCGGCCGGAATGCTTGCCGAGCGGCAGCGACGAGGCGGCAAGGCCGACATCCGCCGGGCGCATGATTTCGAAGGTTTCGGCGTTCTTCAGCATGCCGTCCTGGTGAATGCCCGATTCATGTGCGAAGGCGTTCTTGCCGACGATGGCCTTGTTGAACTGCACCGCAAAACCGCTGGCCGTGGCGACGCGGCGCGAGATGTTCATGATCTTGGTGCTGTCTACCCCGGTGTGCCAGGGCATGATGTCGTGGCGCACCTTGAGTGCCATCACCACCTCTTCGAGCGCGGTGTTGCCGGCGCGTTCGCCCAGGCCGTTGACCGTGCATTCGATCTGGCGCGCGCCGCCCGCGACGGCAGCGAGCGCGTTGGCCGTGGCCATGCCCAGATCGTTATGGCAGTGGGTCGCGAACACCACCTCGTCTGCGCCGGGGACGGTTTCGATCAACCGCTTGATCAGGTCGGCGCTTTCGACCGGGGCGGTGTAGCCCACGGTATCGGGGATATTGATGGTGGTTGCGCCCGCCTTGATCGCGATCTCGATCACGCGGCAGAGGTAATCCCATTCGGTGCGCGTGGCATCCATCGGCGACCATTGCACGTTGCCGCACAGGTTGCGCGCGTGGGTCACCGTTTCGTGGATGCGCTCGGCCATTTCATCCATCGTGAGGTTCGGGATCGCGCGGTGCAGCGGCGAGGTGCCGATGAAGGTGTGGATGCGCGGTTTTCCGGCGTGTTGCACGGCCTCCCAGCAGCGGTCGATATCGGTGAGATTGGCGCGCGCAAGGCCGCAGATCACCGAGTTTTTCGACCGCTCGGCGATTTCCTTGACGGCGCGGAAGTCGCCTTCGGAGGCGATGGGAAAGCCCGCTTCGATGATGTCCACGCCCATTTCGTCGAGCAGCTCGGCGATTTCGAGCTTTTCCTCGTGGGTCATGGTGGCACCGGGCGATTGTTCTCCGTCACGAAGGGTGGTGTCGAAGATCAGAACGCGATCTTTGTCGATTGCTTGAGTCATATCGGGTCTCTTTGGCTTTGAGTGTCTGCTAAGGCATCATGGCGCGAAACATGCATCCTCTGAGCGGTCGCGCCGGGCCGGCACGCTCAGAGGCGGCTTAGCAGAAGCAGGCCAAGCAGGGATGCCGCGCGGGGTGCGCGGGCGATCGGTGCGATATGGGCCTGACGTGTCATGGGGGCAGGTTATACCGCGTATGGCGGAAATGAAAAGCCACGAATTTTACCTGTGCGCCCGAACCCCGTTGAAGCCGGGACAGGCGCCGCTATCTGGCAGGCGATGAAACGGGCATTGGTAATAGGCGCGTCGGGCGGTATCGGCGCGGCAGTACAGGAAGAACTGGTTTCGCGGGGCTATGCGGTTTCGGGGCTGTCACGGTCTGGCGACGGGCTGGACGTGACGGATGCCGATGCCGTGGCGCGGATCATGGGCGGGCTGGACGGGCCGTTCGAGGTGATATTCGTCGCCATCGGCACGCTGGCGGCGGGTGGCGGGCCGGAAAAATCGCTGCAGGCGATCGCGCCGGCGCAGATGGCGCAGGTGATGGCGGTCAACGCAATCGGGCCCGCGCTCGTGCTGGCGCATGTGGAACGGTTGCTGCCGCGGCAGGGGCGGTCCGTGGTGGGCGTTCTGTCGGCGCGGGTCGGGTCGATCGGGGACAACCGGATGGGGGGCTGGTATTCCTATCGCGCCTCGAAGGCCGCGGTGAACCAGATCGTGCACGGGGCCGCGATCGAGATCGGGCGCAAACGCAAGGAGGCCATCGTTGCCGCGCTGCACCCCGGCACGGTGGATACGGCCTTTACCGCCGATTACCCCGGTCACGACAAGGTCAGCGCCGCGCAGGCCGCGACCAACCTGTGTGACGTGATGGAGCGGCTGGAGCGGTCGCAAAGCGGCGGCTTTTTCGACTATGCGGGCAGGGAGATACCCTGGTGACGCGCCTTGTTTTGGTTCTGGGCGATCAGCTGAGCCCCGATGTCGCGGCGTTGCGCGCGGCGGACAAATCCGCCGATATCGTCGTGATGGCCGAGGTGATGGAGGAAGGCAGCTATGTGCCGCATCACCCCAAGAAGATCGCGCTGATCCTGTCGGCGATGCGCCATTTCGCCGAAGACTTGCGGGCCGATGGCTGGCAGGTTCTGTATTCCCGGCTGGACGATGCGGACAACGCGGGCTCGATCCCCGGCGAATTGCTGCGCCGGGCCGAGGAAACCGGCGCGTCCGAGGTGCTGGCGACGCGGCCCGGCGAATGGCGGCTGATCGAGGCGCTCGACGCGATGCCTGTCCCCGTGCACATGCACGAGGATGACAGGTTCGTCTGTTCGCACAAGGAATTCGATGCCTGGGCCGAAGGGCGCAAGGAATTGCGGATGGAGTATTTCTACCGCGAGATGCGCCGCAAGACCGGGCTGATGATGGACGGCGACAAGCCCGCGGGCGGCAAGTGGAACTATGACCACGACAACCGCAAGCCCGCGCAGGCCGATATGCTGCGGTCGCAACCCATGCAATTCACGCCCGACGACATCACCGAAGAGGTGCTGGACCTTGTCGGGGACCGGTTCGGCGGCAATTTCGGGACGCTGCGCCCGTTCCGGTTCGCGGTGACGCGCGGTCAGGCGCGGCGGGCGCTGGATCATTTCGCAAAAGAGCTGCTTGCGGGCTTCGGCGATTACCAGGACGCGATGCTGCGCGACGACCGGTTCCTGCATCATTCGGTGCTGTCGCCCTATCTGAATATCGGGCTGCTGTCGCCGTTGGAAATCTGCGAACGCGTCGAACGGGAATGGCGCGCAGGCAATGTGCCGATCAATGCCGCCGAAGGATATATCCGCCAGGTGATCGGCTGGCGCGAATACATGCGCGGCATCTATTTCCGGGAAGGGCCCGAGTATCCGCGCCGAAACGCGCTGAACCATCAGCGGGGCTTGCCCGATCTCTACTGGGGCGGCGAGACAGGGATGGAGTGTCTGAAACGCGCGGTCGAACAGACCCGCGACGAAGCGTATGCCCATCACATCCAGCGCCTGATGGTGACGGGGAATTTCGCACTTTTGGCCGGTATCAACCCCACCGTGCTGCATGAATGGTATCTGAGCGTCTATGCCGATGCCTTTGAATGGGTCGAGGCGCCAAATACCGTGGGGATGAGCCAGTTCGCCGATGGCGGCATCGTCGGCTCCAAGCCCTATGTGTCGTCGGGCAATTACATTGACCGGATGTCGGATTACTGCGGCGCCTGCGCCTATAGCGTCAAGGCAAAGACGGGCGAGGGCGCGTGCCCGTTCAACCTGCTTTACTGGCACTTCCTGACGCGCCACCGGGACCGGTTCGCCAGAAACCCCCGCATGGCGCAGATGTATCGCACATGGGACCGGATGGATGCGGACAAGCGCGACACGATCCTGGCCGAGGCCGAGGGTTTCCTTGACAGGCTGGGCCGCGGCGAGGCGGTGTAGCGCGCGGCGCGTGATCGGGCGTGCCGATTTTTCTTGAGAAAACGGCGCGGCATCGGACATAGTTCGAAGAGGTCTGATCCGTGCGCATCTCTCTGCGTTGGCTGGGGCAAGCGTCAAAGGCGTGTCGGGCTGGCGTATGTTTGAACGTGTTCCTTTTGTCCTGCGCAACAACGCATCAGAGACGTGGCATGAGTGTGAAACGGCTTTGCAAGGCAGGCGTATCTGCCGGAATTCTTGGCTGCATGGCCCTTCCGTCCGCCGCGCAGGACCGCGACCCGATGCTGTTTTACGACGCCGATGGCGTCAAACTGCGCGGGCATCTTCAATTCGGGTTGAACGCGGTCAGCGAAAGCAACCTGTTCTGGGATCTCGCAGCGACCACCGCGCCGGGCAGCGGGTTCGACGCCGATACCGACTGGCTGGAAGGTTACGTCAAACCGGGGCTCAGTTTCGAATACACGCTGGATGCCGGGGCGGTGCTGTATGGCAAACTGTCGGCGGTGTCCTCCTACACTTGGGGAACAGACGCGTTCGACACCGGAAACACCGGCGCCAACACGCTGGAAGAGGCCTATCTTGCGATCCGGGGCGATCTTGGCGGCGGGGTGTCTTACGATCTGTCCCTCGGTCCGCGCGAGCTCAGCCTCGGGACGGGCATGCTGATCGCGAACGGGGCGACAAGCGGGTTCGAACGCGGCGCGCTGAAGTTCGGGCCCCGCAAGGCGTGGGAACGGGCGCTGATCGCCAGGCTGACCTATTCGAACCTGACCGGAACCGCGTTCTTCCTTGACCCGAACGAGCTGCCTTCGACGGATGGCGGCAACGAGCTTGCGGGGATCGACCTGCGTTTCGACGACCCGCTGGGCGGCTATCTGGGGGCCACGTATGTAAACGTGCTGAACTCCAACTCGCCCTATCCGCAGGCGGCTCCGGGGGGTGTCGGCGCGCCGAGCGTGACGCCCGGCGCCCGCGAGGGGACGAACACGATAAGCCTTTATGGCAAGACGAACCCGTTTGAGGGCAATCTGCGGAACTGGGTGTTCACGGGGGATCTCGCCTATCAGTGGAACGACGATATCGACCTGTCCGCCTGGGCGGGCCGCGTCACGGCCGCCTATACCTTTACGCAGGCGAAATGGACCCCGACCCTGACGCTCGGCTACCAGAGCTTTTCCGGCGACGACCCCGGCACGACGGGACTGGAACGGTTCGACCCGCTTTATTACCAGGGCAGCCCAAGCGCCTGGGCGACGGGATCGAAATCGGCATCGACCTTCATCAATTCGAACGTCAACGCACTGACCCTGGCGCTGAGAGTGCAGCCAACGCCGCGCGACACGATCACCCTGCGATATGCGCATATCCGCGCGAACGAATTGAACAGCCCGATCCAATTCGGACAGGCGACACGCGTGGATATCAACGGCAATGTCGTTTCGGGTGTCACGGATGCCCATCTCGCCGATGATTTGTTTCTGGAATACAGCCGCATCATCAATCGCAACACATTCCTGACGGCTGGTGTCTCGGTCTCTGTTCCGGGGACGGGTATAGACAATGTCGTCGGTGGCAGCGCGCCCATTTGGACAGGAGGTTTCATCAATGTCGTTTTCAATTTCTAAACCGTTTTGCATGGCCGTGGCCCTGGTTGCCGGCCTGTCCTCGGCAGGCGCGGCCATGGCCCAGTCGGCGCCGCTGTCGGCGCAGGACTCCGACCCCAACGTAATGGGCTGGATGCAGGGATTTCCGCCGCCCGCGGACAAGCTGATCACCCAGCCCGATTCCAATTATTTCAGCTTTCCAAAACTGCGCTGGTCGGTCTGCCACCTGCGCGAGTTCCTTCCGACCGAGGAAATCAGCCGCGGGCTGGGCGCACCTGCGCCGCTGAATTATCTGCCGCCGGCCGAGTTCGCGGATATGCGCCAGCAGATCGACGCGCTGACATTCATGCCGATCGACGGCGATGCACCGATGACCTGGGAAGCGTCGCTTTATGCCAACTACACCGACGGCATGCTGATCCTGCATCAAGGGCGGGTCGTCTATGAGCGGTATTTCGGCTGCCTCGAAGAGGATGGCAAACACGCGATCATGTCGATGACCAAGTCGATCACCGGCTTGCTGGGTCAGATCCTGGTGGCCGAAGGCGCGCTGGACGACACGCTCCTGGTGCGCGACGTGATCCCCGAAATCGGTGACAGCGCATTCGCCACGGCCACGGTGCGGCAGGTCATGGATATGACCACGGGCGTTCAGTATTCCGAGAATTATTCCGACCCGAATGCCGATATCTGGCTGTATTCGAAGGCTGCCAGCCCGCTGCCCAAGCCCGAAGGCTATACCGGCCCGGATGGCTACTGGGAATACCTGCAGCAGGTAAAGCCCGAGGGCAATCACGGCGATGCGTTCCATTACAAGACGATCAATTCCGACATGCTGGGCTGGATCATCAGCCGCGTGACCGGCAAGGCGGTGACCGACCTTGCGTCCGAGCGGCTGTGGCGGCGCATGGGGGCCGAGCAGGACGCCTATCAAACAGTCGATGGCAAGGGCGTGCCCTTTGCCGGGGGCGGGGTGACGGCCGGCCTGCGCGATCTTGGCCGGCTGGGCGTTCTTATGCTGAACCGCGGTGAGATCAACGGCACGCGCCTGTTCCCTGCCGAAGTGGTCGATGCGATTTCGGCCGGGGGCGATCCGTCGAAATTCGCAGGCTTCCCGACGATCCCCAACGGCAGCTACACCAGCCAATGGTGGGTTTTCCACAACGCGCACGGGGCCTATGCCGCACGCGGGGTGCACGGCCAGACGATCTATGTCGATCCGACCGCCGACATGGTGCTGGTGCGGCTGGCGTCGTATCCGCGGGCGCAGAACAGGTTCATCGACCCGACCTCTCTGCCGGCCTACCAGGCGGTGGCCGAGTTCCTGATGTCGCGATGACCGGGCGAGCGGGGGCCGTCGTCAAAAGCTGAAGATATCGCCGATGTTTTCGATGATGGCCACCAGCAGAAGAACCCCGGCGATCACCAAGAGGGCCCACCAGAAGAAATGGGCCACGATCGCGCCCACCCCGAGGCTTGTGCCATAAGCCGCAAGGCGCCGGTTTTCGCGCAGGACAAGGGAAATCAGCGACAGCACGATGGCGATCGTCGCCAGGATCGGGCCGGCCAGCGGCAGGTAGGACCGATAGGTGACGGCGACGGGCTCGGGTTCGGGTTTGGGCAGGCCGAGAAAGCTCCGCCAGGCGGTGCGTTTGATTTCACCCGCGATCTCGCCCACCTGGGTTGCCGCAGAAGGCGCGGGTTCCAGCGCCGGGCCGAATATCTGGAAAAGCACGAGAACCAGCGCCAGGGCGCCGGTCATGACACCCCAGAAGCCCCACGATTTCAGCAGCTTCGCAAAGCCGTGCGGATCGGAAACCTGTAACTCGTTCATGCCGTCATCCCATACCGTCAGCGGGTGCGGCAAAGATGGCGGGGCAAACCGGCAATATTTTGCGGCATTTGCGGTGAAAATAAGCCCCGCCGCAAACAGGCGGGCCTGTCACTCCAGCGGGGTCAACAGGTGCCCGTCTGCCGCCAGGATCGCCGCATGCAGGGCGAAATCGTCGGCGCGCGCCGCGCGCAGTTGCGCTTCGACCTCGGGGCTGATCGGCGTGGGGGCGGAGGGCGACACATTCTTTTCCTTGGTCTCGATCTTCTGGCCCAGCCGGTCTTCCAGGAAGCGGCGGAACACGGCCTGCTTTTCATAGGCGAACAGGTGGTCGATGCGCACATCGCCCGCGTCGTCCGTGACGAATGCGAACTGGCTGCCGACGCGTGCGAAGGGCGGAGGCGTGTCTTCGATCGCAGCCAGCACGAAATCGTCGAACGACATCCCCGCCGCGCTGTTGCCCGCGCCCTTGCGCTTGGGGTCCTGGCGGTAGCGATACCAGCTGCGCAGTTGCTCCAGCGGGTCGCGCATCACGGCAACGCGTTCGGGGTGCAGCCCGTGGGCCTGGGCCAGGTAGGGGCCGAAATCGCGGTCGAACTTGCGCGCGGTCATGTGTTTCAGCCCCGCCTTGTTGGCCAGGCTGATATCGGCCTTGCCGCGCAGGGCCAGGTGATAGGCGGTGGACCCGGTTTTCGGAACCGCGAACAGAACGATATTTGCGTCCACGAAAACCAGCATGTCACCGCATCCCTTCAGATTTTCCCGCACAGTGCCGCGGCGCCGCGACCTTGTCAAAGCGTGGTCTTACGTGCGCGCGGCAAACTGATATAAGGCACGGCATGACACGGCTCGATCCCCGCGATATCGAAATCCTCAAAGTGCTTGCGCAAGACGGCCGGATCACCAAGGCCGCCTTGGCGGATCGTGTGGGCCTGTCACCGACACCCTGCTGGGAACGCCTGCGCAAACTGGAACGTGCCGGATTGATCGCGGGCTATGGTGCGCGGTTCAACCTGCGCAAGCTGGGCCCGTCCGTGACCGTTTTCGTCGCCGCCGAACTGGAGGGCCACACGGCTGCCCATTTCCAGACCTTCGAAAAGGCTGTGGCGCTGCATGACGAGATCACCGCCTGCTGGTCGCTCGGTGGCGGGTTCGACTACCTGATGCAGGTCGTCACGCCGGATATCGACAGTTACCAGCGCCTGATCGACGGCCTTCTCGAGGCGCGGGTGGGGCTGGCGCGCTATTACACCTACATCGTCACCAAGACCGTCAAGGAAGGCGCCCCGCCCCCCTTTGATCTGCTTTTGGGCGGGGACGGCTAATTCTCCTGCCGCGTGCCGCTATGGCAGAGGAATCTTCTGCAAACGGCGCTATATTCAGCCTCGCTCTCGTGTGCGGCATGCCACTTTTCGGGAAAGCCCGAAAAGGAGGATGCCCATGTCGATGCACAACAGCCTGCCCAAATCGCCGCTTGCCGACCTGGCCGACCCGCGCCTGGTGCGGCAGTTTTCCTATGTCGGCGGCAAATGGGTGGACAATGCCGATCGCGCGACCTTCAGCGTGACGAACCCTGCCGACGGTGCCTGGCTGGGCGAAGTGGCCAAGCTGTCAGGCGATGAAAGCCGCAAGGCGGTGGATGCGGCGCAGGCCGCGTTCGCCAGTTGGTCCGTCACGCTGCCGCAGGACCGCGCGGCGGTGTTGCGGCGCTGGTTCGACCTGATGATGGAGCACAAGGAAGACCTGGCCCGCATCATGGTGCTGGAGCAGGGCAAGCCGATCTCCGAGGCGCGGGGCGAGATTGACTATGCCGCGTCCTTCGTCGAGTTCTACGCCGAGGAAACCCGTCGCCCCAATATCGAGGGCGTCACCAGCCACCTGCCCGATGCCGAGGTCGAACTGTGGCGCGAGCCGGTGGGCGTCGCGGCGCTGATCACGCCGTGGAACTTTCCCAGCGCCATGCTCACGCGCAAGGCGGCGGCCGCGCTGGCGGCGGGCTGCACCGTGGTGGCGCATCCGTCGGCGGAAACGCCTTACAGCGCGCTGGCGCTGGCCGAACTGGCCGAGCGCGCCGGCCTGCCGGCGGGCGTGTTCAACGTAGTGACGGGCGAGGCACCCGAGGTGGTAAAGCCCTGGACCGAGGATACCCGCGTGCGCGCGCTGTCCTTTACCGGATCGACCGAAATCGGGCGGCTGCTGTACCGGCAATCGGCGGACACGGTAAAGAGGCTGGTGATGGAACTGGGCGGCCATGCCCCGGTGATCGTGTTCAAGGGTGCCGATCTCGACAACGCCGTGGCGGAAACCATCAAGGCGAAATTCGCGACGTCGGGTCAGGACTGCCTGGGCGCCAACCGCATCTTCGTCGAACGTGCGATCTATGACACCTTCTGCGAGCGTTTTACCGAGGCCGCGAAGGCATTGACCATCGGGACCGGTCTGGACGATCCCGATATCGGCCCGCTGATGAACGAAAAGGCCGTGCAAAAGCAGGAAGAGCATGTGCGCGACGCGCTGGACAAGGGCGCGCGGCTGCTGACCGGCGGGCATCGCCATTCGCGGGGCCCGCTGTTCTTTGAACCCACCGTTCTTGCCGACGTGCCCGCCGATGCCGCGATCATGCACGAAGAAACCTTCGGCCCCGTTGCGCCCATCGCGCCCTTCGACACCGAGGACGAGGTCATCTCCCGCGCCAACGCCACCGAATACGGGCTGGTCGCCTATGTGCACACGCAAGACCCGCGCCGCATCTATCGCATCAGCCGCGCACTGCAGTTCGGCATGGTCGCCGTCAACCGCACCAAGGTGACGGGCGCGCCGATCCCGTTCGGCGGCATGAAGCAATCCGGCCTGGGCCGGGAAGGGGCGCGTCAGGGCCTCGAGGAATTCACCGAGATCAAATACGTCTGCCGCGACTGGGCCTGAGCCCGTACGGCATCGCAAGGATGCAGAAAGGACCGACATGCTGAAGAACGACCAACTGGAACAATGGGATCGCGATACGTTTTTCCACCCCTCGACCCACCTCGCGCAATTCGCGCGCGGCGAGGCGCCGCAACGCGTGGTGACGGGCGGGCAGGGCTGCCATATCGAGGATCGCGACGGCAACCGCCTGCTGGATGCCTTTGCCGGGCTGTACTGCGTGAACGTGGGCTATGGCCGCCCCGAGATCGCCGAGGCGATCGCCGATCAGGCGCGTGAGCTGGCCTATTACCACGCCTATGTCGGACATGGCACCGAGGCGTCGATCACGCTGGCCAGGATGATCCTGGACCGCGCACCCGATCACATGAGCAAGGTCTATTTCGGGCTTGGCGGGTCGGATGCGAACGAAACCAACGTCAAGCTTGTCTGGTACTACAACAACGTGCTGGGCCGGCCGGAAAAGAAAAAGATCATCAGCCGCTGGCGGGGCTATCACGGCTCGGGGTTGGTGACGGGCTCGCTGACCGGGCTGGAGCTGTTCCACAAGAAGTTCGACCTGCCGCTGGCGCAGGTGATCCATACCGACGCGCCCTATTACTTCCGCCGCGACGACCTGGCCCAGACCGAAGAGCAGTTCGTGGCCGGGTGTGTGGCCTCTCTGGAGGAACTGATCGAGGCCGAAGGCGCGGATACCATCGCCGCCTTCATCGGCGAACCGGTTCTGGGCACCGGCGGCATCGTGCCCCCGCCCGCCGGCTATTGGGAAGCCATCCAGAAAGTGCTGGCCAAGCATGACATCCTGCTGATCGCGGATGAGGTCGTGACCGGGTTTGGCCGTTTGGGCAGCATGTTCGGATCGGACCATTACGGGATGAAACCCGATATCATCACCATCGCCAAGGGTCTGACCAGCGCCTATGCGCCGCTGTCGGGGTCCATCGTCAGCGACAAGGTCTGGCAGGTGCTGGAGCAGGGCACAGACGAACTTGGCCCGATCGGCCATGGCTGGACCTATTCGGCGCATCCGATCGGCGCGGCGGCGGGTGTCGCCAACCTGCGCCTGATCGACAATCTGAACCTTGTGCAGAACGCGGGCGAAACCGGCGCTTACCTGAACGCTGCGATGGCTGATGCGCTGGGCGATCATGCCCATGTGGGCGACATCCGGGGCGAGGGCATGTTGTGCGCGGTCGAATTCGTGAAAGAGCGCGACGGGCGCGTTTTCTTCGATGCTGCCGACAAGGTGGGCCCGCAGGTGGCCGCCGCGCTGCTGGAGCAGGGGGTGATCGCGCGGGCAATGCCGCAGGGCGACATCCTGGGCTTTGCGCCCCCGTTCTGCCTGACCAAGGCCGAGGCCGACGAGGTGGTGGGCAAGACCGCCAAGGCCGTGAAGGCAGTTCTGGGCTGATCGCGCACTCGTCGAAAATAATCCGCCCCCGCGCCATTGAAAGGCGCGGGGGCGGTGCTGATATCGCGCGGTAACGGGGTCCGGGCCCCTCTGGCAGGGTTGCTGGCCACCTGCGATGTCGGACACCTGTCGCCGAAGATCGCCAGCCGCGTTACATCCCATGATCTATCTCGAGCTTCTGGCCGGCCTGCTGTTGCTGCTTGCAGGCGGCGATTTTCTGGTGCGGGGCGCGGTGTCGCTGGCCGCGCGGCTTGGCGTGTCGCCCCTGCTGATCGGCTTGACCATCGTCGGCTTCGGCACCTCGACCCCCGAGCTTGTCACCTCGATCCAGGCGGCGCTTGCCGGCTCACCCGGTATTGCGGTTGGCAACGTGGTGGGGTCAAACATCGCAAACATCCTGCTGATCCTCGGTCTGGCGGCGCTGATCGCCCCCATTGCCGTCGCGAAAAGCGATTTCCGGCGTGACGGGCTCTGGCTGGCGCTGTCGGCGCTGGCGGTGATGGCGTTGGCGCAGGCCGGCGTTCTGTCGCGCTGGATGGGTCTGGGGCTGCTGGGAGGGCTGGGTTTATACTTGGGGCTGGCCTACCTGGCGGACCGCCGGGCCACGGCCGCGCGCGTGGCTGACGATGCCCCCGCCGCCACGATATGGCCGCGTGCGCCGCTGCTGGCGCTGGCGGTCAGTGCGGGCGGCATTGCGTTGACGGTCTATGGCGCGTCGCTGCTGGTGGGCGCCGCGATCGAACTGGCCCGTGGCTGGCAGATATCGGACGCTGTGATCGGCTTGACCGTTGTCGCTGTTGGCACGTCGCTGCCGGAACTGGCGACCTCGGTCGTGGCGGCCTTGCGGCGGCAGGGGGCGGTTGCCTTCGGCAATGTGGTCGGGTCAAACATCTACAACCTGATGGGCATCCTCGGCGGTACGGCGCTTGTGCATCCCGTCGCCATGCCCGCCGGGATCGTTGCCGTCGATCTGTGGGTCATGCTGGCCGCCACCGCGATCCTGATCTGGGTCGCGGTGTCGGGTTGGCGCATCACGCGGGCCGAGGGCGTGACGCTGCTGGCCCTTTATGCGGGCTACATCGCGCTGATGACGTTGCGCGGGGGGATGGTCTAGGCCCGGCCGGCCCCGGCCCGCGTCAGTCGGCCCAGCGGCCTTCGAAATCGGCGGGGATCTTCAGGATGTCGCGGCCCAGTTCGTCGATGCGGCGGCGGCCGCACAGCGCCATGGACACGTCCATTTCCTTGTGGATCACCTCGAGCGCCTTCGTGACGCCTTGCTGGCCCATCGCGCCCAGCCCATAGACGAAGGCGCGGCCGATATAGGTGCCTTTCGCACCCATCGCGACGGCCTTGAGCACGTCCTGACCAGAGCGGATGCCGCTGTCGATATGCACTTCGGTCTTGTCGCCCACGGCATCCAGGATCGATGGCAGTGCGCGGATCGAACTGAGCGCGCCGTCAAGCTGGCGGCCGCCATGGTTCGACACGACGATGGCGTCGGCCCCCACCTGCAACGCCATCTTGGCGTCTTCGGGTTCCATGATGCCTTTCAGGATGACCTTGCCGCCCCATTCTTCCTTGATCTTGGCGATCTTGTCCCAGTCGAGCGTCGGATCGAACTGTTCGGCGGTCCAGGCACCAAGATCGGCGGCATCGCTGACACCCTGCACATGGCCCACGATATTGCCGAAATGGCGGCGCTTGGCGCTCATCATCTCGATGCCCCAGCGCCACTTGGTGGCCAGGTTCGCCATTGTCGACAGGGTCAGCTTGGGCGGTGCGGACAGGCCGTTCTTCAGATCCTTGTGCCGCTGGCCCAGGATCTGCAGGTCCAGCGTGATGACCAGCGCCGAACACTTCGCATCCTTGGCCCGCTGGATCAGCGAGCTGACAAAGCCCTGGTCCTTCATCGTGTAAAGCTGGAACCAGAACGGTTTCGACGTCGCCCCGGCCACGTCCTCGATCGAATTGATGGACATGGTGGACAGGGTGAACGGCACGCCGAATTTCTCGGCGGCGCGGGCGGCCTTGATCTCGCCGTCGGCGTGCTGCATGCCCGTAAGCCCCACCGGGGCCAACGCGACCGGCATCGCTACGTCCTGCCCGATCATCTGCGTTGCGGTCGACCGGCCCGACATGTCCACCGCCACGCGCTGACGCAGGCGGATCTTGTCGAAGTCGCTCACGTTCTCGCGAAAGGTCTGTTCGGTCCAGCTGCCGGACTCGCAATAATCATAGAACATCCGGGGCGCCCGCCGGCGATAGATCCGTTTGAAGTCGTCGATACAGGTGATGACGGTCATGGCGGGCTCCGTTTGGCTGCATTGGTGAAGATTTCTTACCGATCCCGCGCCGTTGAAACAATCGGCAATTCGCAATCCGGTTGCGGCCAAACGGCATCGGCGTATGGTCTGCCCGAGTCAAAAGGACAGCCGAAGATGTATTTCGACGATCTTCACGTTGGCTTCGTATTCGAAACCGAAAGCCGCAGCCTAAGCGAGGACGAGATCATCGCCTTTGCCAGCGAATACGACGCCCAGCCGTTTCACATCGACCGGGACGCCGCTGCGCAGTCGATCTATGGCGGGATCATCGCCAGCGGGTTTCAGACGATGCTGGTCGCGTTCCGGCTGACGTTGGAATCAGGCGTCTGGAACGAAGCCTCGATGGGGTCGCCGGGCATGCGTGACGTGCAATGGCGCCATCCCGTGCGCCCGGGTGACGCATTGCGCGTCCGTGCCGAGGTCGTAGGGTCGACGCCATCGTCCTCGCGCCCCGACCGCGGCCGCACCGAGATCCGCTATGACGTGCTGAACCAGTCAGGCGACGTGGTTATGTGCTACACGGCCACTCACATTCTGAAAAGAAAGCCGGCCGAATGAGCATCATCCTGATAGGCACGATCGCAAGTCTCGCAGCCGGGATGATGACAGGGGTGGGCGCGATCCCCGTTCTGTTCGGCAAGCAGATTTCACGCCGCGCCAACGACATGATGCTGGGGTTCGCCGCCGGGGTGATGATCTCGGCGTCGTTCTTTTCTCTGATCCTGCCGGGGATCGACGCGGGCCAGGAGGTTTACGGCTCGGTCCCCGCCGCCGCCTTCCTGGCGGCGCTGGGAATTGCGCTGGGCGCGGCGATGGTGGCGTGGCTGAACAATTCGCTGCCGCATGAGCATTTCATCGTGGGCCCCGAAGGCGCCGATCCGGGCGCGTTGCCCAAGATCTGGCTGTTCGTGATCGCCATTACCATTCACAATTTTCCCGAAGGCATGGCTGTCGGTATCGGTTTTGGCGGTGGAAACGTCACCAATGGCATGAGCCTCGCCACCGGGATCGGGCTGCAGAACGCCCCCGAAGGCCTGGCTGTGGCCGTGGCCTTGCGCGGGCAGGGATATTCCAAGCTGCGGGCGTTTTCGATCGCGCTCCTGACCGGGCTGGTTGAGCCTGTGGGTGGCGTGCTCGGTGTGGCGCTGGTGCATGTGTCGATCTACGTGCTTCCGGTGGGGCTGACCTTCGCCGCAGGTGCCATGCTGTATATCATCAGCCATGAAATCATCCCCGAAACCCACCGCTATGGCCACCAGAACCGGGCGACGACCGGGCTGATCTTCGGGCTTATCCTGATGATGCTGTTGGACGTGATCCTGGCCTGATCTCTTGCGCGGGCGCGCATCTGCGCGTAAGGCAGTCGCAGTTTTCAGCGACAGGAGGCCGCAATGGCGTGGAGCGTGTTCATCGATGGCGAGGCAGGAACGACGGGTCTACAGATCCGCGAGCGCCTGATCGCGCGCGATGACATCACGCTGGTGCAGGTGCCGCACGATTTGCGCAAGGACGCCGGGGCACGGGCCGAAGCCTTTGCGCAGGCCGATGTCGCCATCCTTTGCCTGCCCGACGACGCTGCGCGCGAGGCGGTCGAGATCGCCCGCCCGCACGGCACGCGGATCATCGACGCCTCGACCGCGCATCGCGTCAATCCCGACTGGGCTTTCGGGTTTGTCGAACTGGACGCGGGTCAGCGTGACCGGATCGCGCAGGCGCAATACGTGACAAATCCGGGCTGCTATTCCACCGGCTCGATCGCGCTGCTTGCTCCGCTGATTTCGGCCGGGTTGCTGGCGGTGGACGCGCCCGTCACGATCAATGCCGTTTCCGGCTACACCGGCGGCGGCAAGGCGCTGATCGCCGAATTCGAGGATGGCAGCGCACCCGATCATTTCGTTTATGGTCTGGAACACAAGCACAAGCATATCCCCGAGATCATGCGCAGCGCGGGCCTGAAACGGACGCCGATCTTTGTGCCTTCCGTCGGCAAATACGCGCAGGGCATGATCGTGCAGATACCCATGCACCTGCCCGCCGGGCAGACGGCCGGTGATCTGGAACAGTGCCTGAAGGCGCATTATGCCGGGCAGCGGTTCGTGCAGGTGGTGGCGCCCGACGCCATCGGCCCGCGTGTCGACCCGCAGCGCCTGAACGGGACAAACCGGATGGAATTGACGGTGTTCCCCAGCGCCGAAGGCGACCGCGTGGTGTTGCTGGCGACGCTCGACAACCTCGGCAAGGGGGCCTCGGGTGCGGCGGTTCAGAACCTCAACATCATGTTGGGCGCCGAAGAGGGCGCAGGCCTGACCGGGTGATCCGCGCGCGCTTCGCCGCATGAGTCCCGGGGCTGTTGCCAGACACTTCTGAATCGGCCTGCGACCAACAGTATCACGAGGCCCCAACACCTCCCGTTTGTCGTAAATGCGCGTCAGTTGGGCGTTGCGGATCGAACGCCCGACCACGCGACGTGCCAATGCGGACATGTCACGCCACGACGCGCAAACGAACCGGGAGGCACCGATGATCGCGGTCTTGTCCAGTGTCTGGGCCCTGCTGCTGGGCATTGTGCTGATCATGCTGGGCAACGGCATGCATTTTACGCTGATCGGTCTGCGCGGCGGGATCGAGGGATTTTCCGCGACTGAACTGGCCATCGTGACATCGGGCTATTTCGCCGGCTTCCTTTCGGGTGCGCGCCTGACCCCGGTGCTGATCCAGAGGGTCGGCCATGTGCGCGTGTTCGCCGCGCTGGGCAGTTTCATGTCGGCCGCGCTGATCGCCTTTACGCTGCTGGCCGAGCCGTGGGCCTGGACGCTGCTGCGCGTGCTTGTCGGCTTTTGCATGTCAGGCATCTATGTTGCGGCGGAAAGCTGGCTGAACAACGCCGCAACAAACGAAACGCGCGGCAAGGTTCTGTCGGCCTACATGATCGCGCAGACGCTGGGCATCATCGGTGCGCAGGGGCTGTTGACGCTGGGCGATGCCGGGACTTCGGTGCTGTTCATCGGCGCGTCGATCCTTGTGTCGGTGTCATTTGCGCCCATCCTGCTGTCGGTCACTCCGGCCCCGGTGGTCGAGGTGGCCCGCCCGATGCCGCTGCATCGGCTTTTCATCAGCTCGCCGCTGGGCACGTTGGGGATTTTCCTGCTGGGCAGCGTCTATGCCACGCAATCCGGCATGGGCGCTGTTTTCGGCACCCAGATCGGCATGACCGCGTCCCAGATTGCGCTGTTCGTGGCGATGCTGTTTGCCGGGGCTTTGCTGATGCAATACCCGATCGGCTGGCTGTCGGATCGTGTCGACAGGCGGCAACTGATCTTCGGCGCGTCGACCATCGGCGCGACGTCCTGTCTGTTGGGATGGGCCTTTGGCGGCGGGCTTTGGGCGCTGATGGCTGCGGCGTTTTTTGCCGGTGGGGTCACCACACCGCTTTATGCGCTGCTTCTGGCCTACACGAACGACTTCCTGTCGTCCGAGGACATGCCCGCCGCATCCGGCGGCCTTGTCTTTACCTTCGGGTTGGGGGCGATCGCCGGGCCGATGATCACGGGTTGGGCGATGCAGCAACTGGGCCCGTTCGCCTTCTGGCTGGTGCTGGCTGTGACATTTGCCGCCATGGCGCTTTATGCGCTTTACCGGATGACCCAGAGGGCGCCGATACCGGTGGATGAAACCGAAAGCTATGTCGGCGTTCTGCCCACCGCATCGCCTGTCACGGTCGAGGCGGCAGGGGTCTGGGCATCCGAGCAGGCCGAAGCCAACCAGTAGCGTGGAAACTCAGGCGCGGTGCGCGCCATCCGCCAGGCCGCGCACGAAATCGAGCACCTGTTCGACCGGCTTGCCGCTGGCGATTTCGCTGACAATTGCCGATCCCACGACGCATCCGTCGGCCACGCCCGAGATTGCCTGCGCGGCATCGGGTGATTTGATGCCGAACCCGACCACTACGGGCAGGTCTGTCTGCGACTTGATCCGCGCCACTTCGGGCCCGACATCGGCGGCTTGCGCCTCGGCCGCGCCGGTGATTCCGGTGATCGACACATAGTAGACGAAACCGCTGGTGTTCTGCAGCACCTTGGGCAGGCGCTTGTCATCGGTCGTGGGCGTGGCAAGGCGGATGAAGTTGATCCCGGCCTTGGAGGCGGGAATGCACAGCTCTTCGTCCTCTTCGGGCGGCAGGTCGACGACGATCAGGCCATCGACGCCGGCCTCTTTCGCATCGACCAGGAACTTGTCGACCCCGCGTGAATAGATGGGGTTGTAATAGCCCATCATCACGATGGGGGTATCCGGGTCGTCCTTGCGGAACTCGGACACCATGTCCAACGTCTTTTGCAGGGTCTGCCCACCTTCGAGCGCGCGCTGCCCGGCCAGCTGGATCGTCGGGCCGTCGGCCATCGGATCGGTAAAGGGCATGCCCAGCTCGATCACGTCCACGCCCGCGCCCGGCAGCCCCTTCATCACCGCAAGCGAGCGGTCGTAATCAGGGTCGCCGCCCATGATGTAGGCCACGAAGGCCTTTTTGCCGTCGGCGCGCAGCTGTGCGAATTTGTCGTCGATCCGGGTCATGGGCCGTGTCCTTGTATCTGGTCCGGCCCCATGTGCCGTGTGCGCGCGGGAAAATCAATGCCCCACGGCGCCGCGTGCCAAGCCGCCTTGCACCCGTTGCCCGCCCGCACTAGAAGCGCGGCAACACTGGATCACGGAGGCCGCAATGGGTTTCAAGATGGGGATCGTTGGGCTGCCCAACGTGGGCAAGTCGACCCTGTTCAACGCGCTGACGAAAACCGCGGCGGCGCAGGCGGCGAATTTTCCGTTCTGCACGATTGAGCCGAATGTCGGCGAGGTGAACGTGCCCGACGCGCGGCTGGACAAGCTGGCCGCGATCGCGAAATCGGCCAGCATCATCCCGACCCGGATGACCTTTGTCGATATCGCGGGCCTGGTGAAGGGCGCCAGCAAGGGCGAGGGCCTGGGAAACCAGTTCCTGGCCAATATCCGCGAGGTCGACGCCATCGCCCATGTGCTGCGCTGTTTCGAGGATGGCGACGTCACCCATGTCGAGGGCCGGGTCGATCCGGTCGCCGACGCCGAGGTGATCGAGACCGAGCTGATGCTTGCCGATCTTGAATCGATCGAAAAACGGCGTGCGAACCTGGTGCGCAAGCTAAAGGGCAACGACAAGGAGGCGCAGCAGCAGGACCGTTTGCTGGCGATGGCGCAGGACGTTCTTGAAAACGGCCAGCCCGCCCGCGTGGTCGAGGTGTCCGACGAGGATGCGAAGGCGTGGAAAATGCTGCAACTGCTGACGACGAAGCCCGTGCTTTACGTCTGCAACGTCGCGGAAGAGGACGCCGCGACCGGCAATGCCCATTCCGCTGCGGTGGCCGAAATGGCCGCGGCGCAGGGAAACAGCCACGTCATCATCTCGGCCCGGATCGAAGAGGAAATCAGCCAGCTCGAAGATGACGAGGCGGCCATGTTCCTCGAGGAGATGGGACTGGAAGAACCCGGTCTGGATCGCCTGATCCGCGCGGGATACGAACTGCTGCACCTGGAAACCTATTTCACCGTCGGCCCGAAAGAGGCGCGCGCCTGGACCATTCGCCAGGGCACGATGGCGCCGCAGGCGGCGGGCGTGATCCACGGCGATTTCGAAAAGGGGTTCATCCGCGCCGAAACGATCGCCTATGACGATTTCGTTTCCTGCGGCGGGGAACAGGGTGCCAAGGAAGCCGGCAAGATGCGCGCCGAAGGCAAGGCCTATGTCGTCAAGGATGGCGATGTGATGCACTTCCTGTTCAACACCTGAGCAGCACCGGACCGCGCGGTTTCGAACCAAAACCGCGCGGCTTTTTTCGCCTGGTCGCGCGGACGCGTTCACCCTCGGTTCAGAATCTCGTCTGCGTTAACCATTTTCCCCTCCGTCGGTGATATTCAGGGCAAGTCAGCCTTGCTGACAGTCCTTTGTATCGGCGCCTTGCGCGCCCCGTATCCTGAATGGTGGAGACAGATCAGTATGAACAAGTTCACGATGGCGGCACTCGCCGCGCTTGCGCTGGCCACGGCCGCACCGGCCATGGCCGATCAAAAGACCTCGGACGACCCGTTCGTGTCGACCCAGGGCAGCGCCGCCGGTCTGGCCGGTGCCGGGGGCATCGCGGCCGCTGTTGCGGTGATCGCAGTTGTCGCCGTGGCGGCCTCTGGCGATTCCTGAACGCGTCCAGTACCGCAGGTTCAAGGCGCGGCCCCTATCGCCGCGCCTTTTTCATTCGGCGCTCCGCAGCATCTCGATCCGCAGGTGAGCGTTTTGCGCGCCGATCCATTGCCTGGACCGGACAAGCCTGCCTTGCCTGTCCACAAGGTAGGTGTTGGCAAAGCGAAGCGCGCCGTTGGCGCAGCTTTCGGTGACAAGCTGCAGGTTCGATTTGGCGGTGTCCGGTTCAATTGATTGCGTCCGGCCCAGGCTGACTTTGCAGTCGAAACGGATCGTCTGCGTCCGGTCCTCTCCGTCCAGGAAGCGCATGATGCGCGGCGCATCGCCTGTGCGGCGCGACAGGATCAGGGCCTCTGTGCCCGAGATATCGGACGACATCAGGTCACCGCCAAGCCCCCGTGTCGCGGTCACGATCCCGTTGCGCATGGTCAGGGTGCGGCGGTCGGCGGTGCCGTAGGTGTCATAGGCGCCGTTCCTCTCGATCCGAAGCATTGTGGCCCAGCCGTGCCCGTCGCCGCGCGTGACAAGGATCAAAGGCCCCGTGGTGGCCGCAAGAACGCGGTCGATGTCGGCCCCGGTGGGCGGCGGCTGCGGCGTGGGACGCGCGATCATCGCCTTGATGGCGGCAACCGGATTCGCACCGGTTTCCGGCCCGCTGCCGCAACCCGCCAGGGAAAGGGTGACCGCAAGGGCGCCGAGTGACCGCACAAAACCCGTCATCGCCAGACCCGCCCCCATTTCTTTGTCAGCTCCGGTTCGTGGTAATCGCGCAACCGCCCGTAAAGCCGGTCGTTGACATTCAGCCGCGCGCCGCCGTCGCGTGTGAGTGACTGGATCGTGACGGTGTTGGTCCTGCGTGTGGGCTTGCCCAACAGCGACTGCATCGGGATGGTCAGCCGCAGGCCCTTGTCAAAAGAGCCTTCGCCGAAATCGTCGAATGGCACGTCAGTGAATGTCGCATAGGCCCCGACCCGCCAGCCGTTCGCGAATTCGCGGTCCAGCGTCAGCGTCGCGCCGTAATCGCCCGCAAGGTAGCGGCCAATATCGACCTGGCCGTGGAACCCGTTGCCGAAATCGTAATATGCCGAAACATGGCCGGTGATGCTGTCATAATCGCGCAGGCCGAACCGCTGATCAAAGTCGCGCTGCCGGGCATAGTTCAGCTCGACCCCCAAGGCCAGGGCGCTGTCGACGGGTTTCCATAGCAGCTCGCCCGACACCCCTGCATACATCTTTTCGAGATAGCCGAGGCTGACCCGGCCATAGAGGTCGGGCGCCGGCCGGGCAAAGGCGCTGAACGTCAGGTGTTCGAGCGCCGGGTCGCCCTGGCGCGAATATTCGGCATAGTCGGTGCGCACGCGCGGCAGATCCGACGGGATGTCCCGGATCACGCCATCGAGGTTTCCGGCAATCGTCTTGGACAGCGCCCCTGAGATTTCGATATTCGGAGCCAGGCGGTAGCGCCCCGAAAGCCTGAGCCCCCCGTCGGCCCGCACCGGGTTGTCGGGATCGAAGACCGACAGTGACAGGAAGGGACGCAGCGACCAGGAAAACTGCGGGTAAAGCCCGTCTTCGGGCGGGGGCGACAGGCCGTAGCCGTCAGCGAATTCCGTGCGGGCAAGCAATGCAGAGGCCGGCGCGTTTTCCAACGCTTCGATATCGCTACGCCGGAAGGTCACGACCGACGCCTCCATTCCGTTCACCATCGGCACGAGGCGCAGAGTTTCGACCGACCCGGGCAGGATGCGGGACATCACGCGCGCCGCGCGCCCCAGCGCCTGCGGTTCGTTGAGGTATCGGGTGTTGCGCAGCCTTAGCGTCGCGCGCGTCGGGTCAAGCGCAAGACCTTCGTATTCCAGCCCCTCCTTGCGTAATGCCGTCTTCAGCCGCGCCTTGATATTGTCCGATGCCTCGGGGACGAACCTCCATCCAAGATCCCCGCGCTCGCCCGCGCCGCGGACTCTGACGGGCAGTGGCGCGGGCTCGGCCCCGCCGGGAACAGCCGCTTGTCGCAGATTGCTGAAAAAGGTCAAAGAGGCCCCGATCTCTCCGCCATAGAGCGAATAGACCGAGACTTGCAGGTTGTCCGAAATCCGGTAGTCGGCGCCAAGGTTCCAGGACGACCTGCGCTGGAAAATCCCGCTGGCCACTTCCTGTGCATAGGCATCCGAAGAGTACTCGGCCTTCAGGGTCAGGCTGTCGGTGGCCTGCCAGGCGATCCCGCCAAACGGCGCGACATCGCCGCGAAACCACCGGTCATAGGTCGGCACGCCGCCTTGTCCGATCACGTCATCCGGGCGGTTGCCCGTTCGACCGATGGCGTTGTGGCTGCCTAGCCGGCCCCATCCGAGGCCCGCAGTCAAGCGCAGCCGTGGGGTCAGCGACTTGGTCGCGACGACATATTCGCCGCCGTAAAGCCCGGTGCCGATGAAATCCCGCAAACCAATGGCGACCGCGGGGCGGCGCAGCGTTTCGTCGATCAGGCGAAAGCGCAGGTCGAAGCTTCGGTCATAGTAGGTGTCGGGATTCACACCCGAGGGCAGAGGGCGCAAGGGAACAAGCGCGTGGTCGACGTTGTAGCCCGGCACCTTCAACCCGTTGACCGCCGTGTAGCGAAAGCTGCCGCTCAGCCGTGGGGTGATCTGAAAGCTGAGCGTTGTGCGCGCCGTTCCCGCGAAATACCCGAGGCTGGTCGCCAGTTCCGCATCCGGGGCGCTGTCGGCTGTTGGCATTTCGATCAGCGACGGCGTGCCGAAAAGCCCGTAGCCTGCCAACCCACCAGCCTGCTGCGCCACAAGCGTGCCGGGCAGACAGGCCGCAATGGCCGACAACGCGGTAAGGCGGGCATTTCGTACGATATTCTGCCCGATGCAGGGAGCGGAGGTTTCTTGAGGGTGCATTCTGTCAAGGTTGCGTGATAATTGATTGCACAACTTAAACGGTATAGTGTTGTCGCTGTCCATGGCAATCGGCAAATCAACCGTCCCCCTGCGCGGCGACGCCCGGACACAGGCAGGGGCGCACGCGAATGATGGATCGCAATTTTCCGATTTTCCGCTTGTCCCTGCCGGACACGATGGATAAACCCGTCGGCGGAGACGTGGCCGAGTGGTCGAAGGCGCTCCCCTGCTAAGGGAGTAGACGGGAAACCGTCTCGTGGGTTCGAATCCCATCGTCTCCGCCATTTCCATTCTTACAGTGCCTTTGCAGCACACACGCCATGCGCAAACTGGCGTCCTGGTGCGTCACTTGCGCGCCTGGCAGTTTCTCGGACCCGATCTTGTAAATCCGTCCAAAACAGTCATTCTGGCATCAACTCAGGAGGACGGGGACGGCCGTGCGAAAGCCGGTCGTGAAGAGGGAGCAACATGATAGAAACTGCGCTTGGTTTGCGCGGCGCCTTTACGGCGCCGCATCGCGTTGCGTCGAAAATCGGGGCCGATGTTCTGGATGCGGGCGGCTCCTCGATCGAGGCGATGGTTGCGGCGGCAGCCGCCATCGCCGTTGTCTATCCGCACATGAACGGGATTGGAGGCGATGGGTTCTGGCTGATCCATCGCAAGGGGCAGCGCCCGGTCGCGATTTCCGCGTGCGGGTTTGCCGCCGGACTGGCAACGCCGGACTGGTACGCCGAACAAGGGCACGGTGCGGCCATTCCCGCGCGTGGACCGCTGGCGGCGTTGACGGTGCCGGGCTCGGTCGGCGGCTGGCAGGAAGCGCTGGCGCTTGTCGATGAAAAACGCCGTATCCCGCTGGCCGATCTGCTTGCGCCGGCCATCGATCTGGCGCGGAACGGGGTCGCGGTGACGCGCAACCAGTCCGTCACGACCGCCGAGAAAATCGACGGTCTGCGCGACGTGACCGGGTTCGGCGACATCTACCTTGTCGACGGCAAGGTCCCGGAACCGGGCACAAGGCTGGTGCAGGCCGCGCTGGGCGAAACGCTGGACACCATCGCGCGCGAAGGCACCGATGCCTATTACCGCGGTGACATCGCGCGCAGCCATGCGCGGTTTCTAGAACAGCAGGGCAGCCCGCTGCGGCTTTCGGATTTCCAGAACTACGCCGCGGCAAGGCAGGAGCCGCTGACCATCACCACCTCGCTGGGGACGCTCTACAATCTCGGTCCGCCAACGCAGGGCATGGCGTCGCTGGCCATACTTGGCGTCTTCGACCGCCTGGGGATCACCGACGGCGAAGGCTTTGCGCATATCCACGGGCTGGTCGAGTCGACCAAGCAGGCGTTTATCCTGCGCAATGCCGAGCTTGGCGATCCGGGCGCGATGCGGGCCGCGGCGCAAAGCTTTCTTGACGATGCGCGGCTCGATGCGATGGCGGCGGCCGTCGATCCGGTGCACGCGCTGCCCTGGCCGCACGAGGCCAAGGATGGCGACACGATCTGGATGGGCGCGGCGGATGCCGACGGCACCGTCGTCAGCTTTATCCAGAGCGTCTTTTGGGAGTTCGGCAGCGGGCTGACCTGCCCGGAAACGGGCGTGGTGTTCCAGAATCGCGGCGCGGGCTTTTCGCTGGCGCCGGGGCCGAACCAGTTGGCACCGGGGCGCAGGCCGTTCCACACGCTGAACCCCGCGCTTGCTGTGCTGAACGACGGGCGCGTGATGTCCTATGGCACGATGGGCGGCGAAGGCCAGCCGCAGACGCAGGCGGCAGTCTTTTCGCGCTATGCCCAGTTCGGGATGCCGCTGCAGCAGGCGGTGACCGCGCCGCGCTGGCTGCTTGGCAAGACATGGGGCGACGATACGACCAGCCTGAAGCTCGAGGAAAATTTCGACCCCGCGCTGATCGCGGCGTTGAAGGCGGCCGGGCACGAGGTCGAGCTGACGCCCGCCTTTTCCAGCCTGATGGGCCATGCCGGCGCTGTCGTGCATCATCCCGGCGGCCATTTCGAGGCCGCGAACGATCCACGTTCGGACGGGCTAGCATACGCCGTCTGACCCATCAAAACCGCCCTGCAAGAACGGAGCATGACATGAGCCGAACCGTTTCCGCCCTGATCGCAAACCATCCGGCAGAGGCCCCCGCCATCGGGGCACCGGATCGTGACTGGCTGAGCTATGGCGCCCTGCGCGACTTGTCGGCCGATGTGGCCAGCACGTTGCACGGGCTGGGCATCGGGCGCGGCGACCGGGTGGCGATCGTTCTGCCCAACGGCCCCGAGATGGCGACCGCGTTTTTCACGGTGGCGCAGGTGGCGACCACCGCACCGCTGAATCCCGCCTACCGCGAAGAGGAATACGAGTTCTACCTTGAAGACCTCAAGGCCAAGGCCCTGATCATGGCCGACGACTACGACGGCCCGGCCTTGCCGGCGGCGCGGAAGTTCGGCGTCGCGATCCTGCGGCTGTCGTTCGATGCGGCGGCCCCGGCCGGCAGTTTCACCCTGTCTTCGGAACAGAGCCTCGGAGCCTGCGACACCGCCCAGCCCGCCGAAGACGATGTTGCGCTGATCCTGCACACTTCGGGCACCACATCGCGGCCCAAGATCGTGCCGCTATTGCAGTCGAACGTCTACGCGTCCGCCCAGAACATCCTGGAATCTCTGGCGCTGACGCCGTCAGATCGGTGCCTGAACGTTATGCCGCTGTTCCATATCCACGGGCTGATCGCGGCGGTTTCGGCCTCACTGGCCGCGGGTGCGCAGATTTCCTGTGCGCCCGGGTTCAACGCGCTGCGGTTCTTTGCGCAGCTCGAAGAGGTCAGGCCGACATGGTACACTGCGGTGCCGACGATGCATCAGGCCATCCTTGCGCGCGCCGACCGCAACGCCGCAATCATCGAAAACGCTGGCCTGCGCTTTCTGCGCTCGTCTTCCGCGTCGTTGCCGGCCCCTGTCATGCGGTCGCTGGTCGATACCTTCGGCGCCCCGGTGATCGAGGCTTACGGCATGACCGAGGCGACACACCAGATGTGCTGCAACCCGCTGCCGCCGCGCGAACAAAAGCCCGGGTCGGTCGGCGTGGCCGCCGGCCCCGAAGTGCGCATCGCTGACGAGGCCGAGGACAGGCTGCTCGGTGCCGGCGCGACCGGCGAGGTGGTGATATCCGGGCCGAACGTGACGCCGGGCTACGAGGGCAACCCTAAGGCCAATGAATCGTCCTTCTTCATGGCCGAAGGCAAGCGCTGGTTCCGCACGGGCGATCAGGGCGCATTCGATGACGAAGGGTATCTGAGCCTGACCGGTCGGCTGAAGGAAATCATCAACCGGGGCGGTGAAAAGATCAGCCCGCTCGAAGTGGATGCCGTGATGCTGTCGCACCCCGAAATTGCGCAGGTCGTCTGTTTCGCGGTGCCGCACGACAAGCTGGGCGAAGAGATCGCCGCTGCCGTGGTGCTGAAAGAGGGTTCGTCCCTCGACGAGCGCGCGATCCGCGATTTCACAGCGCAGCATGTGGCCGATTTCAAGGTGCCGCGCAGTGTGGTGATCCTGGAAGAAATCCCGAAAGGCGCCACGGGCAAGATCCAGCGCATCGGCATGGCCGAAAAGCTGGGCCTGACTGGTTGAGGGGGGGTAGCGCGATGAAGATCTGTATTTTCGGCGCGGGGGCCATCGGTGGCTACATGGCCGTCAAGCTGGTGCAGGCGGGGGCCGATGTCAGCCTTGTGGCCCGCGGCCCGCATCTGGCGGCCATGAAGGAAAATGGCCTGACCCTGATCGAAGAGGGCGGCGAACGCGTGACCGTGCCGGTCACCGCCTCGGAGGATCCCGCGGAACTGGGTCCGCAGGATTACGTGATCATCACGCTCAAGGCGCATTCGGTGCCGCCCGTCGTCGACAAGATGAAGCCGCTGCTCGGGCCCGACACAACCATTGTGAGCGGTGTGAATGGTGTGCCCTGGTGGTATTTCCACAAGCTGGAAGGCCCCTACGAGGGCACGCGGCTGGCCTCGGTCGATCCGGGTGATGCGCAATGGAACGGATTTGGCCCCGACCGTGTTCTGGGCTGCGTGGTCTATCCCGCCGCCGAAGTGATCGAACCGGGCGTCATCAAGCATATCGAAGGCAACCGCTTTTCGCTGGGCGAACCGGACGGGTCCAAGTCCGATCGTGCGCAGGCGCTGTCGCAGGCGCTGGCCTCGGCTGGGCTCAAAGCGCCCGTGCGCCCGCGTATCCGGGACGAAATCTGGGTCAAGCTGTGGGGGAACCTGTCGTTCAACCCGATTTCTGCGCTGACACATGCCACGCTGGATGTGCTTTGCACCGATCCGGGCACCCGTGCGGTGGCGCGCGGCATGATGCTTGAGGCGCAGGAGATCGCCGAAAAGCTGGGCGTGAAGTTCCCGATCGACGTCGAACGCCGGATCGATGGCGGTGCCGCCGTGGGCGCGCACCGCACCTCGATGTGGCAGGATCTGGATGCCGGGCGCCCGATGGAAATCGACGCGCTGGTCACGGCCGTGCAAGAGCTGGGCCACCTGACGCAGACCCCCACGCCGACGATCGACACCGTGCTGGCGCTGATCCGGCTGCGTGCAAGAACGGCGGGGCTTTACTAGGACGTCAGGCGTCCTGCAATTCGCGCTCGAGCATCTTTTCCACCGCGCCGCGCGGACGGGTGAAACGTGCCAGCAGGTCATACAGCACCGGTGTTACCACCAGCATCAGGAAAGCTGACAAGACCAGCCCTGCAATGATCACCGTGCCGATGGCATTGCGGCTTTCCGCGCCCGCGCCTGTCGCAAGATAGAGCGGCAGCGCCCCCAGCACGGTGGACAGAACCGTCATCATGATCGGGCGCAGCCGCAGAACGGCCGCCTGGATCACCGCATCGCGCACCGATTTGCCCTCGTCCCGCAGTTGGTTGGCAAATTCGACGATCAGGATGCCGTTCTTGGCCACCAGCCCGATCAGCAGGATAATCCCTATCTGGCTGTAGACGTTCAGCGACAGCCCGCCAGCGGCCATCGCATAGATCGCGCCGGCGACACCCGCCGGCACCGTCAGCAGGATGATCACCGGATGCACGAAGCTTTCGAATTGTGCGGCAAGCACAAGGAACACGATCAGCAGCGCCAGCGCAAAGACCAGGTTCGCACCTGCTGCGGTGTCCTTGAAAGTGCGTGACTGGCCCTCGTAGCCGAGTTTGCCGCTGGCCGGGATGATCTCGGACGCGGCCTGTTCGAGCTCGGTCAGCACCGTGCCAAGGTCCGCGCCCGGCGCCAGAGCGCCCGAAAGCTGGATCGACGGCAGCCTGTCGAACCGCCGCAGCGACGGGGCTGCGGCGTTTTCCTGAACCGTGACAAGCGCCCCCAGCGGCACAAGCGTTTCACCATCGCTGGAGCGGATGAAAATGTTGTCGATATCCGACGGCGAGCGGCGGTCGCGCTCTTCGGCTTGCAGGATGACGGGGTATTCACGCCCGCGGCTGACAAAGGTGGTCACCTGCCGCGAGGCCAGCATCGACTGCATGGTCGAGGCGATCACATCGACGGAAATGCCCAGGTCGTCCGCGCGTTCGCGGTCGATACGCACCTCGAGCTGAGGCAGGTTCTGTTCATAGTTGACTTCGGGGTTCACCAGCCCCTCGATTTCTTCCGCGCGTTCCAGCAGTGCCGTCGACCATTCCTTGACGCTGTCGAAATCCGGGCCGCTGATCACGACTCGCACGGGCGTGGAGTTGCCCCGCAGTCCAAGCCCCGCGGGCGTGATCGGGAAGCCGCGCGCGCTGGTGACCTGGCCCATTTTCGGCGCAATCGCCCCTGCGACCTGGGCCGCGGACATGTCGCGCTCTTTCCAGGGGGCAAGGCGGAAGACGACGAAGGATCGCCATGCGCGGTTGCCCCAACCCGTGAAAGTGAAAACGGATTCGATCACCCCCTGGTCGCGCAGGGGCTGCATGATCTCTTCGACCTGGCGCGCGGCCCCGTCGGTATAGTCAACCGTGCTGCCCTGGGGCGCTGTCAGCGGCACAAAGCCCACGCCGCGATCTTCGCGCGGGGCCAGTTCGCGCGGGAGCGTGTCATAGAAAAACGCCGCCCCGCCCGTGATGACCCCGGCCAGGACCAGAACCACAAGAGGCATCCGCAGGCTCTGGCGCAGGAGGCTGGCGTATGCGCGCTGGACCGGCCCGCGTGGGCCACCTTCGTCCGATGCCATGCCGGTCTTTCCGGGTTTCAGAACCTTCGAGGCAAGCGCCGGGCAAGCCGTCAGGGCGACGAAGGTCGAGATCGCCACCGTGCCGGCCATGACCCAGCCGAATTCGATGAACAGGCGCCCGACTTGTCCCGGCATGAACGATAGCGGCACGAACACCGCGATCAGCGTGGCCGAGGTCGCAAGCACGGCGAACGTCACCTGCCGCGCGCCCTTGACCGCTGCGACAAGCGGGGTTTCCCCGTTTTCAATCCGGCGCTGGATGTTTTCCAGCACGACGATGGCATCATCAACGACCAACCCGATGGCCAGCAGCAGCGCCAGCAACGTCAAGGTGTTCAGTGAAAAGCCCCACATGCCGATCAGCAGGAACGATCCGATCAGTGAAACCGGTATGGTGATCGCCGGAATCAGCGTTGCGCGCGCCGAGCGCAGGAAAAGCAGGATAACCAACACCACGAGGATCAGCGAAATGACCAGAGCATTCACGACCTCACGGATCGACGCCCCGACAAACAAGGCGTCGTCCGAACCGATCACGATATCCATGCCCTCGGGCAGGGTGGGGCGGATGCGGTCCAGCTCGGCCCGGACGGCGTTCGAAATTTGCAGGGTGTTCGACTGGCTTTGCCGTTGAACCGCAACGCCGACGGCGTCGCGGCCGTCGCTGCGCGCAATGGTCGAGTCGTCGGCAACGCCCGGCTCGACCCGCGCCACATCGCCCAGGCGCACGGGGTATCCTGCGACACGGTCCAGCACCACGTCGCGGAAATCCTCGACACTTTGCAGACGGCTGTTCAGGCGCACCGTCAATTGACGGTTGATCGAAGTGACCTCGCCCGCCGGCAGTTCGACATTGTTGCGCAGAAGGGCGCGTTCGACATCCGCGACGGTCAGCTTGCGCGCGGCAAGTGCGCGGCGGTCCAGCCAGATGCGCACGGCAAATGACCGTTCGCCATAGATGCGCAGGCTGGCCACGCCGTCGAGCGTAGCCAACCTGTCCGCAATGAAGCGGTCCACGTAATCGGTGATTTCAGCCGTTGTCATGCGGTCGGAGACCACGGCAAGGCGCATCACCGGATCGGCGTCGGCATCGCTTTTCTCGACTTCGGGCGGATCGGCCTCTTGCGGCATGTTGTCGAGGATGCGGCCAACCGCATCGCGCACATCGTTGGCCGCCACGTCCACGTCGCGCCCGGCGTCGAACTCGATCGTGACCTGCGACCGCCCCTGACGGCTTTCCGAGCTGATCGAGCGGATACCCGAAATGGAGGCGACCGCCCCTTCGATCGTTTCGGTGATGTCGGTGTCGATCACTTCGGGGGCGGCGCCGCGATAGGTGGTGGTCACGGTGACCACGGCGTTGTCCACATCCGGCAGTTCGCGCACCGGTACGTCGCGCAACATGCTGACGCCAAAGACGATCAGCAAGAGGTTGGCGACCGCGGCAAGGACCGGGCGCCTGACGGACAGATCGGAAAGCGTCATGAATCCGCTCCGTCGCCTTCGGGTGCATTCAGCACCTTGACCGGCCCGCCGTTGCGCACGCGGTGCAGCCCGCGAACAATGATCGGCTGCCCCGGATCAAGGCCGTCCACGATCGCGACATACCCGTCGCGGCGTTGTCCGGTGGTGACGGTTATGCGCTCGGCCTTTCCGTCGACAACGGCAAAGACATAGGTTTCGGCTGCCTGAAAGATGATCGCCTCTTCGGGGACGACGGTGCGTTCGGTTTCGGCCAGTGTGAGTTCGAGCGACATGAACATTCCGGCCGGCAGCGTGCCGTCCGGGTTCGGGATTACCGCGCGGGCGCGGAAAGAGCGTCCCACCGGATCGATCCGGCTGTCCACCGCGTCGATCCGTCCCGTGAATTCCCGCCCCGGAAAGGCGGCACCGCGCGCGGTGACCTGCTGTCCGTTGCGCACCTGCGCGAACAGCGTTTCCGGCAGCGCGAATTCGATTTCGACCTCGGTCAGGTCATCGAGCCGCGCAATGAACGTTCCGGCCGCCACCCGGGCCCCGCGATCCACCTCGGCGAGGCCGACTGTGCCCGCGAACGGCGCACGGATCACCCGTTCGGCAAGACGCTGTTCCGCCCTGTCGTATTCCGCCCGCGCCTCGGCCAGGCGCGCCACGGCATCTTCCAGGGTCGCCACGGCCACCGCATTCGATCCGCGCAACTGGTTGACGCGGTCGAGAACCCGTTCACGCTCCAGCAGGCGTGCCTCTGCCTCGGTCACGTCGGCGCGGGCGATCGCGTCATCCAGGCGGACAAGCACGGCCCCCTTTTCGACGCGCTGCCCGGGTGAGAAAGCAAGCTCTTCGATCCGGCCGCTGGCCTCGGGCACGATGTCGACGGACTGCAGTGCACGCGTCGTTCCAACAGCTTCGACCGTGTCGCGCAGGACTCGCAGTTCGGCGACACCGGTTTCGACGGCTGCGGGCCCACCGCCCCGGCGCGGCTGGTCGGCCTGCGCGGTGTCCGCGGGCGCGTAGTACCGGAGATACGCTTCGTAACCGCCATAGGCGATACCGGCGAGTGCAGCCAGGACGAAAAGTTGTTTCCAGATCGACATACGGTGTTGTTTTCCCGAGATTCGCGCCCCGGGATATGCCGAGGTCCAGCGCAAAAGGGTAAAGCAGCGGCGGCGAATGGCAATGTCTGATATCTGTCGGGCAGGCCCGGTCCGTTCGCGATTTACGGGTCAAAGGCTACCTTTGGGGTAGGCTTCGTTCCCGGATACCGCTTGCGGCTGAAAACATGCCTGTTTTTTCGCCAATCCGATATTGCCGATCAACGGTTCAGCATCCTGAAAACGCATAGTTTTTGTCGCAGGGTGCAGCTTTTTCTTTACCCTTGCGCTGATCCTGCTACGGTCGGGCGCATAATGATCGGGGAGAGAAAATGACCAAAGACCTGTTTGGCGTCGCCAAACCGGCGTCAAGGGTAGAGATCTCCGGACATTGCAAGCAAATACAGACGTCCGTCTAACGGGAGGAATAACAAAGATGGAAAGACGTAAGTTTCTGAAAGGGGCCGCACTTGCCGGCGCGGGTTCGGTTGCACTGGCGGCACCTGCAATCGCGCAAGGTGCACGTCAGCTCACGATAGTGTCGACCTGGCCGCGCGACTTCCCCGGCCTCGGCACCTCGGCGCAGCGCCTGGCGCAGCGCATCACTGAGCTGTCTGAAGGCCGTTTCAATGTCGAATACTTCGCTGCCGGCGAGCGCGTTGGCGCGTTCGACGTTTTCGACGAAGTGGCGTCGGGAAACAGCCAGGCCTATATCGCGGCTGACTATTACTGGGTCGGTAAGCACCCGGGCTTTGCCTATTTCACCTCGGTGCCGTTCGGTATGACGACGACCGAATGGAATGCCTGGATCAAGTTCAAGGGCGGCCAGGAAATTTGGGACAAGCTGTCGGGCGAATTCGGCCTCAAGTCGCTGCCCTGTGGCGCAACCGGCACGCAGGCCGGCGGCTGGTTCAACAAGGAAATCGAAGGCCCCGATGACTTCAAGGGCCTGAAGATGCGTATCCCGGGCCTGGGCGGCAACGTGATGTCCAAGCTGGGCGCATCGACCGTGTCGCTGCCGGGCGGCCAGATCTATGAAAACCTGGTGTCGGGCTCGATCGACGCGACCGAATGGGTTGGTCCCTACAACGACTACTTCATGAAGTTCTACGAAGCGGCCAAGTACTACTATACCGGTGGTATGCACGAGCCGGGCGGCGGTCTTGCCTTTGGCATGAACGCAAGCTGGTGGGGCGAGCTGTCGGATTGGGAAAAAGACCTGCTGACCGCGGCTTGCTACGAAGAGCACGCAAACTCCTACGAGGAAGCGGCCGCTCTGAACGGCGAATACCTGCAGCGTCTGATCGACGAACAGGGCGTCGAAGTGCGCAACTTCAACGACGACGTCTGGGATGGCTTCGGTGAAGCGGCTGAAGAAGTGTTCGCAGAAGTGCGTGATCACTCGGCGCTTGCGGTCGAAATCGACGACGCGTTCCAGTCGAACATCTCGGAGATCGGCAAAGGTATGGCGCTGTTCGAAGGTACCTTCGTGAACCAGCGCAACCGGGTCCGCAACCTGGGCTGATACGCCGAAAATATCCAATAAAATCAAGGGCGGGGCTACGGTCCCGCTCTTTGCCTGAAAATCAACAACAATCGGCAACACGGCGCGGCCCCGGCAAGAGGAGCCAAGCCGGATGCAACAGGTGAGAGAATGACCAGCCTCAGCGATCCGACAGACCTGTCCCGCACCGGCGCACCTGCCCCCGTCATCCGCATGTTCGGATGGGGAATGCTTGGTGCGCTATCGGCCTTCATGATCAACAACGTGCTCGTCGTGGCGTTCGGATTTCCCGGAACGCACGCGCTGCTGGCCGGCGATGGCGGAAGCCTTGGCTGGGTGCATGCGCTGATCTTCGCGATCTGTGTGGGCCTTGCGATCGTCTATGTGCTGCAAACGCCGATGCAGGCTTTGCGCTGGGATGCCGACCGTATCCACCGGTTCAACTGCTACCTTGTGCGCAGTATTTTCTGGGCGGTTTTGCTGGTTGGGGTGGTCGATGCGACCATCGCCTTCATGCGGACCGAGCAGCTTTTCCTCTACTTCATGGACGAGGAAAGCGCCCGCTTCTTCGGACGCGCGCGTGATGTGGGCCCCTACATCCACACGCCGCTTGTCGTGCTGGGTTTCGTGATCGGGTTGTTCACCCGCACGCTGGGCTTTCACTGGCTGGCGCTGCTGATCGTGCTGGCCGAATTGCTGATCGTGATCTCCCGCTTCGTCTTTTCCTACGAGCAGGCGCTGATGGGCGATCTCGTGCGCTATTGGTATGCGGCGCTGTTCCTGTTCGCCTCGGCCTATACCCTTTTCGACGAAGGCCATGTGCGCGTTGACGTGCTGTATGCCGGTTTCGGACGCACGACCAAGGGCTTCGTCAACGCCATCGGGTCGATCATGCTGGGTATGACGACCGCCTGGGTGATCCTTGGCGTTGGCTTTAACGGCAAGCAGTCGATCATCAACAGCCCCGTCGCGAATTTCGAGGTCACCCAGACCGGGGGTGTCGGTATGTTCGTGAAATACCAGATGGCCGCGTTCCTTGGCATTTTCGCAATCACCATGCTGATCCAGTTCGTCAGCTACCTGTTCGAGGCCGTGGCCGATTACCGGGACGAACCCGGCCATCGTGACCACGAAGCCGTGACTACGTAAGGGAGCGCCGGACACATGGAACTCTTTTTCCTTATCGTTCTGATCCTCCTGATGGCCACGGCGCTCGGCTCTGGCTATCCGGTGGCCTTCGCACTTCCCGGTGCGGCCATCCTGGCCATCGGCCTTGCCGCTGGCGCGGGATACATCTTTGGCGGCAATCCCGATGCCTATTTCCACACCGGCGGCCCCTCTGAATGGCTGTCGGCGGGGGTGTTGAACCTGCGTGGCGTCTATTGGGAGGTCGAGAGGGATACGCTGATCGCCATCCCGCTTTTCATCTTCATGGGCCTGATGCTGCAGCGCTCGAAGATCGCCGAAGACCTGCTGGTCACCATGGCGCAGCTTTTCGGACCGGTGCCGGGTGGCCTGGGCATTTCGGTCGTGTTCGTTGGTGCGCTGCTGGCGGCAACCACCGGGATCGTCGGTGCCACAGTGGTTGCGATGGGCCTGATCTCGTTGCCGGCGATGCTGCGCAACAACTATTCCGCACCCCTTGCGACCGGGACGATCTCGGCCTCGGGGACGCTGGGGCAGATCATTCCGCCTTCGATCGTTCTGATCATCCTGGCCGACCAGCTGGCCTCGGCCACCGACCAGGCATCGACCGCGCGCAAGGCGCTGCACAAGGCGGCCACCGGTGAGATTTCGATGCCGTCGGAATTCGATGTCGGATCGACCAGCGCGGGCGAGATGTTCCTGGGCGCATTCGTGCCCGGCATGGTGCTGGTGGGTCTTTACATGGCCTACATCCTGATCTTCGCGATCCTGCGGCCCAAGTCGGCCCCGGCGGTCCCCTACGAAGGGAAGTATGACGGTAAGTTCTGGGTCACCGTTGCCCTGACGCTGGTTCCGCCTCTTGCGCTGATCTTCCTTGTGCTGGGGTCCATCATCGCCGGTATCGCGACGGTGAACCAGGCCGGTGCCGTCGGCGCGGCCGGTGCGCTGATCATGGCGGGCTATCGATTGCACAGCGGCAATGGTCGCACCTATTACCCGGCGATCCTGGCGATCGTCGGTATCGCGATCATCGCTTTCGCGCTTTCGAACTACGACATGAACGTGAAGGCCGCGACATCGTCCGAAGACTTCACCGGCATTGCGATCGGCGTCGTCGGCGCGGTCCTTCTGATCCTGGCGCTGGTCTGGAGCGGCGCGCGCACTTTGCGGATCGACAACACCCTTCAGGGCGTGATGCTGGAAACGGCCAAGACGACCTCGCTGGTGTTCATCATCCTTCTGGGCGCCGCGATGCTGACTGCAGCCTTCCGCGCCTTCGGTGGCGAAGAGCTGGTGCGCGAGTTCCTGAACTCGCTGCCGGGCGGCTTCTGGACCAAGTTCATCATCGTGATGGCGGTGATCTTCATCCTCGGCTTCTTCCTCGATTTCATCGAAATCGCGGTGGTCGTGGTGCCGATTGTCGCGCCGATCCTTCTGGCCGATCCGTCGGCCAACATCACCGCAGTCTGGCTGGGCGTGATGATCGGCCTGAACATCCAGACATCGTTCCTGACACCGCCATTCGGGTTTGCGCTGTTCTATCTCAGGGGGGTGGCGCCATCCTCGGTGAGAACCCTTCAGATCTACAAGGGCGTGATCCCGTTCATCCTCTTGCAGCTTCTGGCACTTGGGATCGTCGGTGCGACGCCGCAACTGGTCAACTACCTGCCCAACCGGGTCAGCCTGTTGTCCGACACCGCGCCGCCGCCGCGAAATCCGAAGTTCCAGTACTGTCTCGACGAATACGCCTCTCAACAGGTGGCCGATGGCGAAGAGGCAGCAGCCCTGCAGCGTATGCGTGCCCTGGATCTCGCGGTTCTGCCCGACGATATGGCGGACGACCTGTCCGACGCGCTCGACAGTGCGGAAACGGCGATTGCCAGCCTTGACGACATCGACACCACCTATGGTGCGGTCAAGGACGCAGCGGTCGAGTTCCGTCCCAAGCTGGCCAACGTGCGCCGGATCGAGCGGGACATTCGCGGGCTCGAGGACGAGGCCGAAGAGCTGAAAGTCCTGATCCAGCGTATCCGCGACCCGGAACTGGCCGATCGCAAGGCGGAACTCGAAGCGCGGCTTGAAAAGGATCTTGCCGACATCGAAGAGCTTCGTGCCACGATCCCGGAAAGCTGGAAGGACGACTATGCCGCCTTCAGCAAGCTGATCAACGCCGAATTGGCCGCGCGCAACACCTATCGCCGCAACGCCGACAGCGCCTACGAGGATGCCTCCGAAGTGCTGGCCGTGCTGCGCGGGAACGAGGCATTTGCCGCGCTCAAGCCGGACCTCGAAGGTCTGGCGCAGGTGATCGAGACAGCAACGCCCGAAGAGGGCGAAGCGCTGGTCGAGGCGGTCGAAGATCGCCTGGACGAGGTCGAAGGCACACGCGACGTCAAGCGGTCCTTGTCGCGGGCGCGTCGCGCCCTGGGCGACGGCAACCGCGAAGACGCGATGGCCGAGTACCAGGATGCGCTTGCTGCCTATGCCGAACAGGAGCAGTGGCGGGCCGAGGCTGCGACGGCGCTTCGCGCGCCGCTCGAAGACTACCTGTCGGCCATTCGCGGTTCGCTGGGCGTTCGGGTGCAGAACAGCCTTAGCCGCGAACAGGCGCTGTTCCTGGCGCGGTGCCAGTCCGATCACCGTGACCTTTCGCTGAACTTCTGATCGGCGAACCGGAAAGAAAAAGGCCGGGCCCTTGGAAAAGGGCCCGGCCTTGTCGTTCAGGCGGCTTCTATCGGCCAAGATGCAGGGCGGGCAGTTCAGCCTGCCGCTTGCGCAACGATCCTGTTCAGGCCGTCGGCCACGGTTTCGATCTCTGCCATGGCATCGACCCGCGCCAGCACATCGCGCGCATCGTAATAGGCGATCAGCGGTGCCGTCTGCGCGTGATAGGCCCGCAAACGCTGCCCTACCGTTTCGGCGTTGTCGTCGGCCCGGCGCGTCATTTCGGTGCTGCCGCACTTGTCGCACACGCCGTCCGCTTCCGGCTTTTTAAAGCTGTCGTGATACCCTTCGCCGCACCCGGCACAGGTGAACCGGCCGGACACGCGGGCGACCATCGCGTCGTCATCCACATCCAGGCTGATCGCGGCCGTGATCGATTGTCCCATCTCGGCCATCAGCGCATCCAGCGCCTCGGCCTGTACGGTCGTGCGGGGAAACCCGTCAAAGATGACGCCAGCGGCGCAATCGTCCTGACCCAGGCGGTCGCGCAGGATGGCGATGACGATTTCGTCGCTGACTAGATCGCCCCGTTCCATCACCGCCTTGGCCCGCTGACCTGCCTCGGTGCCTGCCGCAACAGCCGCGCGCAGCAAGTCTCCGGTCGAAAGCTGCACAAGGCCGAAACGGTCCTGCAGCATTCGGGCCTGGGTGCCCTTGCCCGCACCCGGCGGTCCAAGCAGAACGAGGTTTGCGGTTACGCGTGCGGTCTTGCTGCCATCCATGGCGATCCTCCCCTTGGGTCATACGTTGGCGGCAAATGGTGCCGCGCCCCTCTGCGCCTGGCCTTTCCGTATGTGTGTGGCGGTGCCTCCTCCGGTCAGCCGCCGCACGGTCAGGTCATGCGCTCAATGCAGGGCAGAGATACCGTGTTTATGTAAATTTCCCTATTGGGGGCCGCAGTGTAATGATTTTTTTGTCAAAGAGTTTGATGCGTGCAGGCGGCGCTTTGGTAAAATCATTTACAGTCGTTGGATTCATTCGGTTTTTGACCGCTTGAGCGGTGCAAGACTGCGGAAAAAACGGAAAACAGCAGGTTCGTGGCCGCGGAATGCGACAAACCGCGCAGCTACCGAAGGCCGGAAATCAGCCCGCGTCGCGCCCTGCAAGGTATCCAAGCGTGACCGCTGCCAGCAATCCGTTGCCGCTGAGGTATCCGGCGTCGCCGCTGCCGGACACGCCGCATGCGGCCCCACCGACGGCGGACAGGTTCGGAAACAGGGTTCCATCGCGATGGCACACACGGGCGGTTGCCGGGTCGACGACCAGGCCGCCCTGTGTATGGAACAGCGCCCCCGTGACTTTGACCGCCGCGTAAGGTGGCGCAAGGCGGTTGGCGCCGAACCGGCGCCCGAACGCGTCGGTGCCATTGTCAGGGATATCGGCCAGCGTGCTGGCAAGCGCATCGGCAGGCAAACCGGTATCGCTGGCAAGCGCCTCAACCGTATCGCCCCAGCGGATCGCGCCTTGCCGTTCCGCTTCCTTGAAATCCTCGAACTGCCGGGCGATGGCTGCGATGCGTTCGTCGAAGATCGCCCAGGCCGTGCCGCCTGGCTGCGCCATGACGGCGCGGGCTGCTTCGGAATAGCCTTGGGATTCATTCCAGAACCGGTTGCCGGACTGGTTTACCTGCACGCCGCCTTCCATGATCACGGCCCAGGAAATCAGGATGCCGTGCGGATGGGCGACGTTGCCATGACCCTGATAGGCGCCAAGATGCCTGGCCTCGGCGCCAAGTTCGGCACCCCACGTCACGGCGTCGCCCTTGTTGCCGTCATGCCCGAACCACAGCGCGTCACGGATCGCCGGCATGTGTTCGGCGACCATTTCGCGATTGCCGCCATATCCGTTGCAGGCCAGGATCATGCGCCTGCAGCCCACGGTTTCCTCGGCACCATCCGGCCGCACCAGCCGTGCCCCGGCGATGTGCATACCTTCGGCATAAAGAGCGTCCGCCCGACGTTCGCAGATCACGTCGATACCCGCGGCCTCGACCGCCCCGCGCAAAGCATCGATCAGGTCACGCCCCGCGCGGCTGGGCAGACCGTGCATGCGGCGGCGGGAATGTCCGGGATAGTCGAAATCGGTCACCACGGAAAACGGCAGGCCGTGGGTTTGCGTCAGCCAATCGATCACACGCGCGGATGTCGATGCCATGGCATCGACCAGGGCCTGGTCGTTTTCGCCTTTGGCCTTGGCCTGGATGTCGGCCGCAAAAATTGCCGCGGTGTCTTCGATTCCGGCGTCACGTTGCAGCGTGGTGCCCGCAGCCGGAATCAGCCCCGCGCTCAGCGCGGTCGAACCTTGCGGCACGGCATCGGCCTCGACCACCAGAACGTGCTGCCCGGCCTCATGCGCGGCAAGCGCCGCCACCATGCCCGCCGCACCGCCGCCGACAATCAGCGTTTCAACGTCGATGTCGAAGCTGTCAGGCGGCGCAAGAACCGTCATGGCTTGTCCTTGCCATCGAACCTTTGGCCGGCTTCCAGCATTTCAGGCGTCCCGATGGCCGCGTTAAGCCCGTCGAAGTCGAACATCCTGTCTGCAAAAGGCTTGTTCGATCCGTTCGCGTGCAACGACCGGTAATAATCCGTGGCGCAGCGCGCGAGCGCGCGGACAATGCCGCCGGGAAAGATCACGATGTCAAATCCCATCGCCTGCAGGTCGCCCGCCGACTGGATCGGCGTCGCGCCGCCTTCGACCATGTTTGCCAGCAAAGGCACGCGCCCCTTGAAGGTGTCGGCCACGCGGGTCAACTCGTCGCCCGAGCGTGGAGCCTCGATGAACAGAACATCGGCCCCGGCTTCGACATACGCTTCGGCACGGTCGATCGCCGCGCTGAACCCTTCGACGGCGATGGCATCCGTCCGGGCGATGATCAAAGTCTCTTCGCTTGCGCGGGTGTCGGCCATTGCGGCGATCTTGCCCACCATTTCCGCCGCCGTGATCAGCGATTTGTCGGCCAGGTGGCCGCACCGTTTGGGGTAAGTCTGGTCCTCGACCTGCAGGGCATTGGCCCCGGCCCGTTCATAAAGCCGCATGGTCCGCTGCGCATTGAGCGCGTTGCCAAACCCGGTGTCGGCGTCGATGATCACGGGCAGGTCCACACGGTCACGGATCAGGTTCATCGTATCGGCCATTTCACTGACCGAGGTCAGCCCGATATCGGGGCGGCCCAACCGGGTGTAGGCCACAGCGGCACCGGACAGGTACAACGCCTCGAACCCGGCCTGTTCGGCCAGCGTGGCGGTCAACCCGTCATAGACGCCGGGCGCAATAAGGATTTCGGGGTGGGTCAGGCGGGATTTCAGGGTCATGACTGGCCCTCCAGCATGGCGGTGGCCTCTGCACAGGTCATCTGCGCGCCAAGACTGCCGAGAGACAGAAGCGTTGCATCATGGACCTCTTGACGGAACGCGGCGCAACCATCGGTCAGCAGAACGGTGTCGATATTGCGCAGATGGGCATCGCGCAACGTGCTGGCCACACCGCCATTCGTGACGATCCCGCCGATCAGCAGCATGTCGATCCCCAATGCGCGCAGGATGTATTCCAGCCGCGTCTGGTAAAAGGCGGAATAGGCCACCTTTTCGACCGTGTAGTCCGCCGGCTGCAGCGCTTCGACAAGCTGATGCCCGAATGCGCCCGGTGCGAAATCACCCTTGCCAAGGAAGGGACGCAGCTCTTTCAGGTGCGGCGCGATCAGTGGCTCGCCGCCGGGGCCGGGCACGAGTGTGAACTGCGCGCTGACATAGGTGCCGCCCCGCGCGCGCAGCGCATCGCGCAGGGGCAGGATGCGGTCGGGCAGGGCGGTGATAGCCGCGGCTGTCTGCCCGGCACGGCCATAGGCGCCTTTCTCATGCAGGAAATCGTTCTGCAGGTCGATTGTCAGAAGCGCCGTTCGCGCGGGGTCGATTCCGGTGATCCTGCCCATCGTTACGCCTCCACTCGTTCGATGATCGTGTTGCCATACTGGTCGACCGTGGCCTTCAGGCCCGGATCCACCAGCACCGTCGTGTCGGGCTGCTCCAGTATCGCGGGGCCGGCGATTTCTGCGCCCACCGGCAAGGCAAGCCGGTCGTAGATCGCCGTGTCGTGCCAGGCCTTGCCGAAATGCACGCGGCGGCTGCCCTTGCGCGCGGCCTCGACGTCGCCGCCCTGCGGGGCCAGCGTCGTCAGGTCGAACTTGGGCCGCCGTCCGATCACGGCCGTGCGCAGGTTCATAACCCGGCGGACGCCGTTCTTCAGCAGCCTTCCATAGGTGGCGTCATAAGCCGCGTCGAACGCCGCTGCGATCTGCGCGCGCGTCGGTGGCGTGACCGTGCCGTCGGTGATCGTCACCTCAAGCGGCACGGCAACCGTATGGGTCTGACCCAGATAGGCCATGTCCAGTTCGACCACCACGTCGCGAGCGTCGAATTTGGTGCGGGCGGCATCCAGCAGGGCGTGACCCCTCTTCACGTGATCCTGCAGGAATGCCGCCAGCGCACCTTCGTCCAATTGATCGACCATGGCATTGATCGTCTGGACGAAATCCTGCCGCATGTCGGCGATCACGCAGCCCATGGCGCTGGTGACACCGGGATAGCGGGGCACGATGGCCCGCGCGAGGCCCACATCGTCGATCAGTGCACCGGTATGCAGCGCACCGCCCCCGCCGAACGGCATGAAGGCAAAGCGTTTGGGGTCATAGCCCCGTTCGATGCTGACCAGGCGGATCGCGCCGGCCATCCGCGAATTGGCAACCGTAAGGATCGCCTCGGCGGCCTCGGTCGTCGACAGGCCCAGCGGCCCGCCCACATGGTCGTCGATGGCGCGGGACGCCGCTTCGACGTCCAGCCGCTCCAGCTTGCCGCCGATGGGGTTGTCGGGGTCGATCCGGCCCAGCACCACGTTCGCATCGGTCACCGTCGGGCGCGTGTTGCCAAGGCCATAGGCCACGGGGCCCGGGTTCGATCCGGCGCTTTCCGGCCCGATATTCAGCAGACCACCCTTGTCGACCCACGCGATCGACCCGCCCCCGGCGCCGATCGTCGTGATCTCGATCATCGGGGTGCGCACGACCATGCCGAAATCGATCGAGGTCTGCGGCGACAGCATGGACTGTCCGCCGGCGATCAGCGACACGTCGAACGAGGTGCCGCCCATGTCGCCGGTGATCACGTCCGGGAAACCAGCCGTCTGCGCGATATAGCCTGCCGCGATCACGCCGGCGGCCGGGCCGGACAGCGCGGTCCGCACGGGCAGGCGGCAGGCGGTGTCGACCGCCATAACACCGCCATTCGACTGAACGATCATGAACTCGCCATCGAACCCGTCGCCCTTCAGCGCGTTTTCCAGACGGTTCAGATAGCCCGACACTTCGGGCTGGAGATAGGCGTTCAGCGCGGTGGTCGAAAACCGCTCGTACTCGCGGATCTCGGGCAGGATTTCCGAACTCGCCGACACGTGCGGATTTGGCCAGATCTCGCGCACGGCGGCCACGGCCTTGGCCTCGTTTTCCGGGTTGGCATAGGAATTGGCAAATAGGATCGCGACGGCAAGGCATCCCTTGTCCAAAAGGGCCTGTGCCGCGTTGCGCACCGCGTCCAGATCCACCGCGGTGCGGATCGTGCCGTCGGCCAGCGTGCGTTCCGGCACTTCAAGGCGCAGGTCGCGCGGAACGATGGGTAAAAAGTCACCCCGCAAGCCCCATGTGCGCGGACGGTCGCGCCGGCGCATCTCCAGCACGTCACGCAGCCCTTCGGTGGTGATCACGCCGATCTTCGCGCCCTTGCGTTCCAGCAATGCGTTGGTCCCGGCCGTCGTGCCGTGCACGACCACGGCCACGCTGGACAGGTCGCTGACCTGCTGGCCGATCCCGTCCAGGAACCCGCCCGACTGGTCGGGGCGGGTGGTGGGCACCTTGGCCACACGCGCCTGACCCGTTGCCTCGTCCAGAACGAAAACGTCGGTGAATGTGCCGCCGACATCGACGCCGATCATCGTGCTGCTCATTGCGCGATCTCCTGCCATGCGGGGCCATAGGTTTCGGTGGCTTTCTCGGGGCTCAGGAACCCGAGCGCGACATCACGCGCCACCGCTGCAGGATCGCGCGTGCCCGGTGCGCCATAACCGCCGCCGCCGGGCGTTTCCAGCCGCACGGCCTGGCCTTGCGCCAGCTTGATGCCGCGCATCTTCGACGCCATCGGCGGGTGATGCCAGCCGTCGGCCTGTTCGTAGGAAAAGACGTTCATCGCCGACGCTCCGCCGCCCGCAACGCCCTGCGGGGCGAACCGCCCACGCTCACCGAACAGGAACGCCTCGGCCCCGTTATCCTCGAGCACTTCGATCTCATATGTTGCGCCCAGCCCGCCGCGATGCGCGCCTGCGCCCGCGCTGTCGGGGCGCAGCGCCCATTGCCGGAACATCACCGGATAGGCCGCCTCGAGGATTTCCATGGGCGGGATCGTCGCGGTCGAGATCGGCGCATTGCCGTGGTTCAGCCCGTCGCCCTCGGGCGTGCCGCCATGCCCGCCGCCGTAGAACGAGAACATCACCCAGGGCTGGCCGTTCTTGCGCTTGCCCGCGATCGACAGAGCGTTGATCGTGCCATAGGCATTGGCCACCACCCGGTCCGGCGCGGCCTGCGCCATCGCCGAAAAGATCACGTCGATCATCCGCAGGATGGTTTCCGTATAACCGCCGACGGGCGCGGGAAACTCTGCCGAAAGCAGCGATCCTTCGGGTATCTTTACGTCGATCGGTCGCATCACCCCGGCATTCGCCGGTAGCGCGGGAAAGATGTGCTTGATCGCCACATAGGCCGTCGCGACAGCCGTGGGGTAGGCGATGTTCACCGGGCCGGCGCATCGCGGAGCTGTGCCTTCGAAATCCAGAACCATGCGGTCGCCGCGAATTTCAAGCGCCACCTTGATGGGCAGCGGCGCGTCCGTGATCCCGTCATTGTCCAGGTAATCCGTCGCTTCCCAACGGCCGTCGGGCAGGTCGGTCAGTTCCGCGCGCATCAGCTGCTCGGCCCGCCCGCCAAGCGCGTCCAGCGCGGCGCGTACCGTGTCGGCACCGTATTCGTCCAGCAGCTCGTCCATCCGGCGCACGCCCAGGTCCAACGCGCCCAACTGCCCGTTCAGATCGCCCTGCGCCGATTGCGGCAGGCGCGTGTTGCGCATCAGGATGTCGATGATGTCCTGGTTGATCTCGCCCTTGCGTGCCAGCCGGACGGGCGGCAGCACGAAGGCTTCGGCAAACGCGTCTGTGGCCGCCGGGTTGTAGTTGCCCGGCACCGCGCCGCCCACATCGTGCCAATGCCCGACCGAGGCGAGATAGCAGAACAACTGCCCGTCGCGGAAATAGGGCCGCACCAGACGCATGTCCGACAGGTGCGTGCCGCCAAGATGCGCGTCATTGAAAATGAAGATGTCGCCATCGGCCAGATCGCCCGCCTCGGCCACCTTGTTGATCACTGCCTTGACGGCAAAGGACATGACTCCGACGAAAATCGGCAGTCCCGACTTGCCCTGCACCAGCGTGTCACCACTGGCGGCATGATAGAGGCCATGGCTCGCGTCATGCGCCTCGGCGATGATCGGGTTGAAGGCCGCGCGGAACAGCGTCGCGTCCATCTCGTCGGCGATCTGCTCCATCCGGCCTGCAAGAACGGCCAGCGTGATCGGGTCGATATCTGTCATGCCTGCGCCTTTACCTCGGCCATGTCGTTCCAAACGTCCTGCCTCACGATCCGGCCATCGCGCAGTTCGAACCGGTCGATAAAGCGGATGCCGTCGAAGGCCGTGCCGTCCAGCCATTCGCCAAAAAGCGTGCCGATCGTGTACACGACCGACGTTTCGCCCTGCTGGAATGCCTCGACCTTGTCATATGCCTTCTTGACGAAGGCGTAGCGCGGTTTGGACCAGGCGATCAGCTCTTCCAGCGCGGACATGCCGGGGGCTGCCGGGAAATTCATGACGAACCCGTCGCCCAGCATGGATTTCGCGGTGTCGAGGTCGCGCGCCTCCATAGCCGCCAGGTAGGCGCGCACGGTCGCGGCCGCATCGGGCCGGGCGGGGGCAGGGTCGCGATGGGTGCCGCCGCGCATGTAATGGCTGCGCGGCATTTCGTGGATCATTACGGTGATCGCGTCGGGTTTCGCCGGCACGACGGACAAGGCCGCGTCGGTCAATGCACGCGACAGCCGCGCCTTTTCGTCGTCTGAATATCCTTCGAGGACATGCGTTTCGATGATCGGCATCTTTCCCCCTGTCGAGCAAATCTGTATCTTTTATAATACAGACTTAGCGACATGGATAGGTCAAATATTTTCGACCAAAGAAGATAGATTTCTTGCTTTTGACTTTTCCGCTGCTACGCTTCGCTCAGATTCCATGACGCATCCGGAGGGGTGGTTTGGCGGCAAACGGGCATATGACACTCCCGGAAGGGGGCAAGGCACGCAGGGTTTACCTGTTGCTTCGCGATGAAATGTCCAATGGAACTTATCCCGCGGGCGCCACGTTGCCGGGCGAGCAGAAGCTGGCTGAAATCTTTGCCGTCAGCCGCGTTACGATTCGCCGGGCGCTCGATGCGCTCGATGCCGACGGGTTGATCGAACGGCGCGCCGGGTCCGGCACGCAGGTGCGCCCTCAGGCCGATACGGGGCCGGTGGCGGCGGACTTTACCAGCCTGATGCCGCAGCTTGTCGCGATGGGCCAGTCAACGACGGCGCGGCTCTTGTCCTTCTCATACGGTGCGGCTCCGTCGCATGTGGCGCAGGCGATGGGTCTGGATGACGGGGCGCGCGTGCAGACGGCCGTGCGCGTCCGGTCGCTGGACGACAGGCCATTTTCGCATCTGACAACCTATGTCCCGGAAATCATCGCGGCCAACTATACCGAGGCCGATTTGGCCACGACGCCGCTGTTCCGCCTGCTGGAACGGTCCGGTGTGCAGGTCGAGGGCGCGCAGCAGTCGGTCACGGCAACGCTTGCCTCGCCGGACGTGGCCGAGGCGCTGGGCGTGTCGGTCGGATCGGCGCTGCTGTCCTTGCGGCGGGTCGTGCGCGACGCGGATGGGCGCGGGGTGGAATACCTGTCGGCCCTTTACCGGGCTGATCTGTTCCGCCTGGAAATGACGTTGAACCGGGTTGGCGGCGCCGATGACCGCCACTGGGAGCCGGTGATCGACTCCGAGCAGGTGCAGGAGGCGGCGGAATGACCGGCCGCACCTTGTTGGACAAGCTATGGGAGTCCCACGAAGTGCTGCGCCGCGACGATGGGGCGTCGCTGCTCTGGGTCGACCGTCACCTTGTCCACGAAGGCTCGCACCACGCCTTTGCCAAGCTGGCTGCGCGGGGCGCCCCCGTGGCCGAGCCCGAGCTGACCTTTGCCGTCGTGGATCACTACGCGCCGACCCGTGCGCGCGACCATATTGAATCCGCCGATATCCGGCGGATGATCGAGACGCTGAACGCCAATGCCACCACTCACGGGCTCCGGCTGTTTGGCCTGCACGATCCCTCGCAAGGGATCGTGCATGTTGTCGGCCCCGAACAGGGGCTTACCTTGCCGGGGCTCACCGTGAATTGCGGGGACAGTCACACATCGACCCACGGCGCGTTCGGGGCGTTGGCCTTCGGGATCGGCGCGACCGAAGTCGCGCATGTGCTGGCAACCCAGACGATCTGGCAGAAACGCCCGAAAACCATGCGCATCACTGTCGAAGGCCGGCCGGGCCCGGCGGTGGGCGCCAAGGATATCGCGCTGCACTGGATTGCGATGCTGGGCGCGGACGGGGCGCGGGGGCATGCCATCGAATACGCCGGCAGCGCGGTCCGCGGGCTGACGATGGAAGGGCGCATGACGTTGTGCAACCTGTCCATCGAAGGTGGCGCGCGCCTGGGCCTGGTAGCCCCGGACGAGGTGACATTCGACTACGTGCGGGGGCGGCCCTTTGCGCCGCAAGGCGCTGATTTCGACCGCGCGGTCGAGGATTGGGCGCGGCTGCCATCCGATCCCGGCGCCGTGTTCGACCGCGAGGTGACAATCGATGCCGCCGACATCGCGCCGACCGTGACATGGGGCACAAGCCCGGAAGAGGCGTTGCCGATCACCGGGGCCATACCCGACCCCGACAGCCTGCCCGAATCCAAGGCCGTCCGCGCCCGCGAGGCGCTGGATTACATGGGGCTTCAGCCGGGCAGGCCGCTTGCGGGAACGCGGGTCGATCAGGTCTTTATCGGGTCGTGCACCAATGGCCGGATCGAGGATTTGCGCCTGGCCGCAGCCGTGTTGGCGGGTCGCCGCGCGCGGGTGCCGGGCCTTGTGTCGCCCGGCTCGGCCCTCGTCAAGAAACAGGCCGAAGAGGAAGGTCTGGACCGGATCTTTATCGACGCTGGGCTGGAATGGGTCGACGCGGGCTGTTCCATGTGTGTCGGAATGAACGGCGATCTGGTGCCGGCAGGAAACCGCTGCGCCTCGTCCACCAACCGCAATTTCCGTGGCCGCCAGGGCCGCGGCGCGCGTACGCATCTGATGAGCCCCGCCATGGTCGCCGCGGCGGCTGTCGCGGGCGAATTGACGGACGTGCGCCCGATGCTGGAGGGCCGGGCATGAGCGGCTGGAGCATCCACGAAGGCATGGGTTTGGCGCTGCCGATGGAAAACATCGACACCGACCAGCTGATCCCGGCGCGGTTCATGTCGGTGCCCCGGTCACAAGGTTATGGGGCATACCTGTTATATGACATGCGTTTTGACGGCGATGGCGGCATCGTGCCGGACATGCCGCTCAACCGGCACCCGGACGCGTCCATCCTTGTCACCCGCCGCAATTTCGGCAGTGGCTCGAGCCGCGAGGCCGCGGTTTACGCGCTGGTCGATTACGGCATTCGCGCCGTCATCGCCCCCAGTTTTGGCGACATCTTCGCGTCGAACGCCGTCAACAACGGTCTTTTGCCCGCGCGTATGGACGAAGACCTGGTCGAGGTTCTGATTGCCGCGTTGGGCGACGGAACGCGGAAGGTCCGGGTCGACCTGGAAAAGGGGGCGGTCGTCATCGGTGACGTGGATATGCCCTTCGAACTTGACCCGCTGTGGCGCACGAAGCTGATCAACGGCTGGGATGATATCGACATGACGGCCAGTCACGCCGATGCAATCACCGCGTTTCGCGACGCCCGTCGCGCGGCGCATTCCTGGGCCTGGCCCGGGAACTGAACGCCTGCCCTTTGCGAGGGGTGGCAATAACCGGGGGTTTGCACCCCCACAACAGGGCGGGGGAAACCCCGGTAAAGGAGAGAAAGACGATGAAACATACCATCATTGGCGGGCTGTTCGCGGCCTCGACCCTGGCGATGGCTGCGCAGGCCGAAGAGACCCTGACCGCGGTTCATGCTTTTCCCGAAACGCTGATCTACACCCAGTCGTTCCTGTCCTTCGTCGACAAGGTCAACGAGGCCGGCAAGGGCGTTGTGCAGATCGAAGTGCGCGGCGGCCCCGAAGCCATCGGCATGTTCCAGCAGCCCGACGCCGTGCGTGACGGTATCGTCGACATGGTCTATACGCCCGGATCGTTCTACGGCGGGGCGCTGCCGGAAAAGGATGCGCTGGTGGCGTCGAACCTGACAGCGGTCGAAACCCGTGAAAACGGCGGGATCGAAATGATCGACCAGATCCACCAGCAAAAGATGGGTGTGAAATACCTGGGCTGGTTCGACAGCGGCGTGTGCTACAACCTCTGGACCCGCGATGAACCGCAGTTCGACGCCAACGGCAACCTGTCGGTCGAGGGTCTGAAGCTGCGTGGCAACGCGGTCTACAACGCGTTCTTCACCAATTACCTGGGCGCGCAGGTGATCGACCTGCCCACGACCGAAGTCTACTCCGCGCTCGAGCGTGGCGTGGTTGACGCCACCGGCTGGACCCAGATCGGCCTGATCGACCTGAAATGGAACGAGTTCCTGAACTACCGGATCGAGCCGTGCTTTTTCTCGACCGACCTTGGCGTGATCGTGAACCTTGATCGCTGGAACGGTCTGTCGGATGAGGCCAGGACGATCCTTCAGGATGTCGCCATCCAGCACGAAAAGGACAGCGTTGCAGCCCTGCGCACCAAGCGCGACGAAGATTTCGCCGCACTCGAGGCAGCCGGCATGAAAGTCGTGAGCCTGGAAGGCGAAGCCAAGGCGAACTACCTCGCGGCCGCCCGCGAAAAAACCTGGGAGCGCATGAAGGGCCTGATGGCCGAGCACCCGATGGGCGACGGCATGTATGACGAGCTGATCGCCAAGTTCTACGATCCCGCGGCTGACAAGTAAGGCCCGGCGGGCGGCCCTTTCCGGGCCGCCCATTCACTTTGAGGGGGCAGGCATGCAGGCGCTTATCCGAATTTATACAGGCATCTTGTACCTGATGGCCGGCATCGCCGGGGCGATGCTGATCTGGCTGATGGTGTCGGTGATCGTGTCGGTCGCCATGCGCAACGCGGGTGTGCAACCCTTTGCCTGGCTCTTCACATCGTCGGAATATGCACTGCTTTACATGACCATGCTGGGCGCACCCTGGCTGGTGCGCGAAAAAGGCCACGTCCATATCGAGCTGGTGACCGCCGCCCTGCCCGAAGGGCTGCGCCGCATCGTCAGCCGGGTCGTGGCGGCGATCTGCGTGGCGGTCTGCGTCGTGCTGGCCTGGAAGGGCGCCGACCTGCTGATGACGAACATCGCGCGCAACGATTATGACGTGCGCGCCTATTACTTCCCGCGCTGGATCCTGACGATTTCCTTTCCCATCAGTTTCGGGCTGATGGCGGTGGAATTCGCACGGTTCATCTTTGGGGATGAGCTTTTGCACTCGGGCGAGGCGGGGATACACGAATAATGGAATGGTATGAGGCACTTATCCTGCTGCTGGGGTCGATCATCGGTCTGATGGCGATCGGGATGCCCGTGGCACTGGCCTTTCTGGCGGCAAATATCGTGGGCGCCTGGGTGTTCATGGGGGGCGAGCGGGGGATCTCGGCGCTGCTGAACAACGGTCTGGGGTCGCTCACGTCCTTTGCGCTGGTTCCGATCCCGCTGTTCCTGCTGATGGGCGAGATCTTCTTTCATACCGGCCTTGGCGCGCGGATGTTCAATGCCATCGACCGACTGATGGGCAAGCTGCCCGGGCGGCTGTCCTATGTGACGGTCCTGGGCGGCACGGGGTTTTCCACGCTGTCGGGGTCGTCGATGGGGTCGACCGCGCTGCTGGGCAGCCTGATGGTCCCCGAGATGAGCCGCCGGGGATACAAGAAACACATGTCGATCGGGCCGATCCTTGGCACCGGTGGTCTGGCGATCATCATCCCGCCCTCGGCACTTGCAGTGCTGCTTGCGACTCTGGCGCGGATCGACGTGGGCGCGCTGCTGATCGCGGGGATCATTCCGGGGCTGATCCTTGCCAGTTTCTACATCGTCACGATCTGGTTGCAGACCCGCCTCGACCCCGATGCTGCGCCCGCCTACGAGGTCGAACCGATGGCGTTGTCGCGCAAGCTGGCGCTGATGGCGCGCGACATCATCCCGATGCTGTCGGTCATGGTCATCATCGTCGTGATGATGGTGGGGGGGGTTGTCACCCCGTCGGAAGCGGCCGCTTTCGGTGCGCTGGGTGTCCTGATCCTGGCCGTGATCTTTCGTTGCCTCACCTGGGAGGCGGTCAAGAAATCCGTCGTCGGCGCGCTGCGGGTGACGCTGATGGCCTACCTGATCGTGTTCGGCTCGGCCACGTTCAGCCAGTTGCTGGCCTTTTCCGGCGCGTCGCGCGGGTTGATCAACTGGGCCACCAGCTATGACCTGGCCCCCATCGCCATGCTGTGCGTGATGTTCGGCGTACTGCTGCTGCTGGGCATGTTCATGGAGCAGATTTCCATGATGCTGCTGACCGTGCCGATCTTTTTCCCGCTGGCGCAAAGCCTGGGTTTCGATCTGATCTGGTTCGGGCTGATCATGCTACTGGCGCTGGAAATCAGCTTTACCACGCCGCCTTTCGGGTTGCTCTTGTTCGTGATGAAGGGCGTGGCGCCGCCGGATACGACGATGCGCGACATCTATATGTCGGCATTCCCGTTCATGGGCTGTTCGCTGCTGCTTGTGGTGCTGCTGGTCGTCTTTCCGCAGCTGGCGCTCTGGTTGCCGGGCTTGTAGGGGCTTTGCCCCTCTTGGCGCTGCGCGCCAATTCACCCCGAGTATTTGGGGCAAGATGAAGGATGGACGCGGGAAAGGCCGTTCAGGCCGGGACGCGGATGTGATCCATCGCAGCCATGACCAGCGGATCGAGCCCCGCGCCGCCCTGCGCGGCGTGTTCGGCCAGTTGCGCGCGCATGCGGGGTTCCCAGAAATCGTTGATATGCGCGGCCACGCGTTCCGCCCTGTCCGCGTCTGGTTGCGACTTGAAGAAGGTGGCGATCTGGTTCGCCATCATGGTCAGCTTGTCAGGCGACATCGGTATCTCCATCGGTGATGCGGTGGGAATGGGCGTAAAGGTCAAACCCGTCGCCGCGCGCGAATGCGGCCAGGGTCAGCCCGGCGTTTTCCGCCATGTCCACCGCGAGTGCGGTCGGGGCGGACACGGCGATCAGCACGGGCGCGCCTGCGATCACGGTCTTCTGCACCATGTCGACGGACACGCGGCTGGTGATGACGAAGGCGCCGGTGCCCGGGTCGATGCCCTCACGCGCCAGCGCGCCGATCAGCTTGTCCAGCGCATTGTGCCGGCCGACGTCCTCGCGCGCGACGGTGATACCCTGTCCGGGCACAAGGAACCCGGCGGCATGGGCCGCGCGAGTGCGGTCATGCAGGGGTTGGTGGTCGCGCAGCGCGTCGGTGGCGCCGGCGGCCTCGGCGCGGGTCAGGCGCATGGCGTCGTCGGGCAGACGGGGCAGGGCGCGCAGCGCGGCATCGAGGCTATCGATCCCGCACAATCCGCACCCCACCGGGCCCAGCATCGCACGGCGGCGGTCCTTCAGCGCAGCGCCACTTTCGCCACGCAGCCAGAACCGGGCTTCGATGCCGCGGTCATGCGTGATTTCCTCGAAGTCTTCGACCTGCTCAAGGCTGTCGATCAGCCCCTCGCTGAGGGCAAAGCCATGGGCGAAATCCGCTATGTCGCTCGGGCTGGCCATCATGACGGCCTGCGTCGTGCCGTCAAAGACCAGCGCCACGGGCACTTCCTGCGGCAGGGCGCGTGTGACCGCGCGCTGCCCGCCGGATTGAACCGACAGCCCGCCAAGCGATTTATGTGCGCGGTTTGTCATGGCGGTCACTCGGCTGCCGGCAGGATGCGGCGCGACCGTTCGGCCAGCGCGGTGTAATCCTCCTGCCACTCCGAAGGCCCGTTGGTCGGGCTGACCTGCACCGCGGTCACCTTGTATTCCGGGCAGTTGGTGGCCCAGTCGGAAAAGTCGGTGGTGATCACGTTGGCCTGCGTGTCGGGGTGGTGGAAGGTGGTATAGACCACGCCGGGGCTGACCCGGTCGGTGATCTTGGCCCGCAGCGAGGTTTCGCCCGACCGGCTGGCCAGCCTGATCCAGTCTCCATCCCGGATGCCGCGGTTTTCAGCGTCATGTGGATGGATTTCCAGAACGTCCTGATCGTGCCACACCACGTTTTCCGTGCGCCGTGTCTGGGCGCCCACGTTGTATTGCGACAGGATGCGCCCGGTGGTCAGCAGCAGCGGGAAACGCGGGCCGGTCTTTTCGTCCGTCGCCACGTATTCCGTCACGATGAACCGTCCCTTGCCGCGCACGAAGCCATCCACATGCATCAGCGGCGTGCCTTCGGGGTGTGCGTCGTTGCAGGGCCACTGCACGCTGCCCTTTTCTTCGAGCAGGGCATAATCGACACCGGCGAAAGACGGGGTCGTGGCGGCGATTTCCTCCATGATCTGGGCCGGGTGGGCGTAGTGCCAGCCCGCCCCCATGGCGTTTGCCAGAAGCTGCGTGATTTCCCAGTCGGCATATCCGTTGCGCGGGGCCATCACGCGGCGCACGCGGTTGATCCGCCGTTCGGCATTGGTGAAGGTGCCGTCCTTTTCCAGGAAGGTCGAGCCGGGCAGGAAAACATGCGCGTAATTGGCCGTTTCGTTCAGGAACAGGTCATGCACGATGACGCATTCCATCGCCGCAAGGCCCGCCGCCACGTGTTTGGTATCGGGATCCGATTGCAGGATGTCCTCGCCCTGGCAGTAAAGCCCCTTGAACGTGCCTTCGACGGCGGCGTCCAGCATGTTGGGGATGCGCAGGCCCGGCTCGGGGTCGATCGCAACGCCCCACAGGCTTTCGAACACTTCGCGCACATCGGCGTTCTTGACGTGGCGATAGCCGGGCAATTCATGCGGGAAGCTGCCCATGTCGCAGCTGCCCTGCACGTTGTTCTGGCCGCGCAGCGGGTTCACGCCCACGCCGGGGCGGCCGATATTGCCGGTCAGCATGGCAAGGTTGGCGATGCCCATAACGGTGGTCGAGCCCTGGCTGTGCTCGGTCACGCCCAGGCCGTAATAGATTGCGCCGTTGCCGCCGGTCGCGAACAGGCGCGCTGCGGCGCGCAGCTCGGACGCGGGTACGCCGGTCAGCAGCTCCGTGGCTTCCGGGCTGTGGCGCGCTTCGCTGACGAAAGCGGCGTAATCCTGGAATTCGTCCCAGTCGCAGCGTTCGCGGATGAACGCCTCGTCGAACAGGCCCTCGGTCACGATCACATGCGCCAGCGCCGTCACGACGGCCACGTTGGTGCCTGGGCGCAGCGCAAGGTGATGCGCGGCGCGGGTGTGCGGTGCCTTGACCAGGTCGATGCGGCGCGGGTCGATCACGATCAGCCGCGCACCCTGGCGAAGGCGCTTTTTCAGGCGGCTGCCGAAAACGGGGTGCCCGTCCGTCGGGTTCGCGCCGATCACGATGACCACATCCGAGTGTTCGATGCTGTCGAAATCCTGGGTGCCTGCACTGGTGCCGAACGTCTGCCCAAGGCCGTAACCGGTCGGTGAATGGCAGACGCGGGCACAGGTATCGGTGTTGTTGTTGCCGAACACCGCGCGTGCCAGTTTCTGCACCAGGAATGTTTCCTCGTTCGTGCAGCGCGACGAGGTGATGACCCCGATGGATTTCTGGCCGTATGTCTCTTGCAGGCCGCGCATGCGCTGGGCGGCGAAGGTGATCGCTTCGTCCCAGCTGACCTCGCGCCAGGGCTGGTCGATGCTGTCGCGGATCATCGGGTTCAGGATGCGGTCGCGGTGGGTGGCGTAGCCATAGGCGAACCGGCCCTTGACGCAGGAATGGCCGCGATTGGCCTTGCCGTGCTTGTAAGGCACCATGCGCACCAGCTGGTCGCCGTTCAGTTCAGCCTTGAACGAACAGCCGACACCGCAATACGCACATGTCGTCACGACAGAACGTTCGGGCGTGCCAAGCTCGATCACCGATTTCTCCTGCAGCGTCGCGGTGGGGCAGGCCTGCACGCAGGCCCCGCAGCTGACGCAATCGGAGTTCAGGAAATCGTCACCGAAACTGCCCGCCGACACGCGGCTGTCGAAGCCGCGCCCGTCGATCGTCAGCGCGAAGGTGCCCTGCACCTCTTCGCAGGCGCGCACGCAGCGATTGCAGACGATGCATTTGGCGGGATCATAGGTAAAATAGGGGTTGCTGTCGTCCTTGGGCAGCCATTCGGGATTGGCCTCGCCGCTGGTGTTGCGCGCCTCGAAGTGGTTGGCCAGCGCACCGCCTTCGGGGGCTTCGTACCGAACGTCGCGCAGGCCCACGGCGCCCGCCATGTCCTGCAATTCGCAATCGCCATTGGCCGCGCAGGTCAGGCAATCGAGAGGATGGTCGCTGATATAGAGCTCCATCACGCCCTTGCGGATCTTGCGCACCTTGTTCGATTGCGTGTGCACCACCATGCCATCGGTCACCGGCGTCGTGCACGAGGCCGGCGTGCCGCGCCGTCCTTCGATTTCCACCACGCAGAGCCGGCAGGAGCCGAACGCCTCGAGACTGTCGGTCGCGCACAGCTTGGGCACCTGGATGCCGGCCTCGGCGCTTGCGCGCATGACCGAAGTGCCTTCGGGTACGGTTACTTCGATCCCGTCCACGACAAGCGTGATCATGACATCCGATTTCGACGCGGGCGTGCCCATGTCGCGATCGTCGGGGATGATGAAATCCTTCATTCTGCGGCCTCCTTCGCGGTCGCGAACTCATCTGGGAAATGCGTCAGAGCGGACATGACAGGGAAGGGGGTGAAGCCCCCCAGTGCGCAAAGCGAGCCTTCTTTCATGGTCTCGCAAAGATCGGTCAGCAGCTCGACCGCACCACCATCGCCCTGGGCGATCCGGTCGATCGTTTCGACGCCGCGCACCGCACCGATGCGGCAGGGCGTACATTTTCCGCAGGATTCGATGGCACAGAATTCCATCGCAAAGCGGGCCATCCGCAGCATGTCGGCGCTGTCGTCGAACACGACCAGCCCGGCATGGCCCAGCAGCCCGCCTTCGGCGTCCAGTTCCTCGTACCCCAGCGGCGCGTCGAATTTCGATGCCGGCAGATAGGCGCCAAGCGGTCCGCCCACCTGCACCGCCTTGACGGGGCGGCCCGAAGCCGAGCCACCGCCCAGGTCGTTCACCACCTCGTCCAGGGTGATACCAAAGGCGGTTTCGAACAGGCCGCCGCGTTTGACGTTACCCGCGATCTGCAGCGTGACCGTGCCGCGCGACCGGCCGAGGCCGAAATCTGCGTAATGCTGCGCGCCCTTTTCAAGGATCACCGGAACGGTCGCCAGGCTGATCACGTTGTTCACCACCGTCGGCCGGCCCAGGAACCCTTCTAGCGCGGGCAGCGGCGGCTTGGCGCGGACCACCCCGCGCTTGCCTTCGAGGCTGTTGAGAAGGCTGGTTTCCTCGCCGCAGACATAGGCGCCGGCGCCGGTGCGTATCTCCATGTCGAACGCGCGGCCGGAACCCAAAACGTCATCACCCAGAACGCCGGCCATGCGCGCGATCCGTACTGCTTCGGTCATCACGGCGATGGCGTCGGGATACTCGCTGCGCAGGTAGACATAGCCGCGTGTCGCGCCGACGCCCAGACCCGCGATCGCCATGCCCTCGATCAGGGTAAAGGGGTCGCCCTCCATGATCATGCGGTCGGCGAAGGTGCCGCTGTCGCCTTCATCGGCATTGCAGACGATGTATTTCTGCGGTGCCTGCGCGTCATGCACGGTCTGCCACTTGATCCCCGTCGGAAAGCCCGCGCCGCCACGCCCGCGCAAGCCGCTGGTCTTGACCTCGTCGACGATCTGCTGCCCGGTCATCGCGATGGCGCGGCGCAGGCCGGCAAGCCCGCCATGCGCCTCGTAATCCGGCAGCGACAGCGGGTCGATCACGCCGCAGCGGGCAAAGGTCAGGCGGGTCTGGCGTTTCATCCAGTCCAGTTCATCCACCGGGCCAAGGGCGCGGGGATGGCTGGCCGGGTCGTCGAACAGTGCGGGCACATCGCTGGCCAGCATCGGGCCAAAGCCATGGCGCACGCCGTCGATTTCGACCTCGGCCAGCGGTTCCAGCCAGATCATGCCGCGCGTGCCGGTGCGCACCAGCGTGACATCGACGCCGCGCTTGTCGGCTTCGGCCATGATCGCGTCTGCAACACGCTCGGCGCCCAGGGCCTTGGCTGCAGCGTCGCGTGGAAGGTAGATCTTCATTCCGCCACCTCCGACAGGATGTCTTCGATCCGGGCCATGTCAGCGCGGCCCAGCAGTTCGCCATCGACCTGAACGGCCGGCGCGCAGGCGCACAGGCCCAGGCAATAGACGGCTTCCAGCGTCACGCCGCCATCCGGTGTGGTTTCGCCCCAGCCAATCCCCAGCTTTTCCTGCAGCCGGTCCGCCAGTGCGTTTGCACCCATCGATTGGCACGCCTCGGCGCGGCAGACACGCACCACGCGGCGTCCCGAAGGTGCCGCGCGGAAATCATGGTAGAACGAAATCACGCCCGCCACTTCGGCGCGGCTGATATTCAGGCGTTCCGCGATCAACGGCACGGCCTGCTGCGGGACGAAGCCGAATTCCGCCTGCAGCGCGTGCAGGATCGGCAAAAGCGGACCTTCGAGCCCTTCAAGCTCGGTCAGGATGCGGGCTGCGCTGTCTTCCAGCACATGCTCGGGAACGGTGGCGGCGGCCGTCGGGCGCATTGGCTTCTCCCTTGCTCAACAAGAGGGTTCTGCGCCGCATTGATATGCTATTCAATATCATAATTTCGTCGGTCGATAGAGTTTCTCTATCATGTCGCCTGCAGACTCTCACCTGTCGCAATCCGCCCCGCCACGCGGAACAGGGCCACCAGAACCGGTGTCTGCGGCTCCTGATAGGGGGCGATCAGGCCCACTGCAGGGGCGCCACGGGTCTCGTCGATGGGCACGACGGTCAGGTCATGGCCCTGCGCAAGGAACGCAGCGTGCTCGTAAGGTAGAATCGTTGCCTGCCCTCCGTTGATCACCGACGCGGCCAGAACGATGGTCGACGTGCTTTCGATACGGGCCTTTGGCGCAACGCCGGCTTCCATGAAGTTGCGGTTGATGATGCGGCGGTTCTGCATGTCTGGCGTCAGCAGGCAAAGCGCCGTATCGCCCAGGTCGGACCAGGCCACATGCGCACGCCCGGCCAGCGGATGATCCGACCGGCAGACAAAGGCATAATGTTCCCGATAGAGCGGCGCCTGCGAAACGCGCCCCAGCGGTTCGTTGTCGAGATAGGAAATGCCGGCATCCGCATCGAGGTTTTCCAAAAGGTCCAGGATTTCGACCGATGACCGCGACATGACCGTGAAAGACACGTTTGGATGCGCCTCGGCAAAGGTGGTGGTCAGGCGCGCGGCCCATGTCAGTGCAGTGGGAATGACCGCAAGCCGCAGATGCCCGGACAAACCCTCGCGGACGGCGCGCATCTCGTCGCGCAGGCGCCGCGTGTCCCCGACGATCTGGCGGGCCCAGACCAGGGCGCGCTGTCCTTCGGGCGTCAATCCGCCATAGCGCGATCCGCGCAGGACCAGCTTGATACCCAACTGGTCCTCCAGCTGCTTGATACCGCTCGACAGCGTGGGTTGAGTAATGCCCAGCTTTTCGGCAGCGCGCCCGAAATGCTGTTCCTTGGCCAGGGCCAGCAACATCTCCAATTGCCGTATCATCGAAAACCCCTATCGCTATCCAGGATTTTGATAGCAGGGCGGCGCGTGCGTGTCAGCCTTCGCGCATCACTTGGGCGACGATGGCAGCGAAAATCCGGGTGCCGATCGGGATCAGGTCGTCGGGGAAATCGAAATCCGGGTTGTGCAGGGCCGGATGATCGACACCCGAGCCCAGAAACAGCATCGCCAGTTCGCATTCGCCGCCGAAGCGGCCGAAATCCTCGGACGGGCGAAAGGGCAAGCCGGAGGCGTCATGGGACATGCCGATCCGGTCCAGCGCCTTGCGCGCGATTTCTGTGGCTTTCGCGGAATTTTCGGTCGTCACGAAAACGTCGTCATAGTCGATGGCGACCGAAAGACCGTTTCGATCCGCGACCTCGCGAACCATATCTTCGGCATCCGCGACCAGGCGCGCCATCCGGTCGTCCCGCAGGCTGCGCAGCGTCACGAACAGCTCGGCCTCGCCCGGTGCCACGCCAAAGGCCGGTTCGCCCAGACGGGCGTGACAGATGGTGGCCAGGGTGAAATCCGGGTCGGTTTCCGGCCTGCCATGGCTGAGAGCGGCAAGGCGCGGCATCAGCAGGGCCAGCGCCTGCATGGGCGAAACGCCCTTTTCCGGCTCTGACGCATGTGAGGTGCGCCCGCTCAGAACCACCCGCATCCCGCGCGATGCGCACATGACCGGCCCATCGCCCAGCGTGACATGCCCAAGGGGGAACCCCGGCATGTTGTGTATGGCGAAGGCATGGGTTGGGCGCATCTCGGCAAAGCGCGGGTCGGCGACGACGCGCGCCGCCCCGGCGCCGTCTTCCTCGGCGGGTTGGAACATCAGCGTCACCGCCCCGCGGGACGGCCGTTGCCGGCCCAGCAGCCGCGCCATCCCCGCCAACAGCGCCATGTGCCCGTCATGCCCGCACAGATGGGCCACGCCGGACACCGTCGACCGGTGGGCCGCATCGCTGATCTCTTCGATCGGCAGGGCATCCAGTTCGCAGCGCAGCATCACATGGGGGCCGGGCTTTCCGCTGTCATATGTCGCGGCCACCCCATCCCCGCCAAGCCCGGTGACGATCCTGTCGGGCCGTGTGGCGCCAAGCATTTCGACAACGCGTGCCGCTGTCCCGGCCTCCTGGCCCGACAATTCGGGATGCCGATGCAGCATCCTGCGCCATTCGGTCAGGGCGACGATATCGGAATTGCTGAGGCCGGTTTGCGATGTCTGTGTCATGCCGTGACATTAGCGGTGAACAGGGGGCGAACAACAGGGGGCGAACAACAGGGGGCGTTACAAAAACTTCACTTGCTCGCGGGGCTATATTTCGAATATTCGCGAAATATGGAAAAACAAGTCATCTCCCGGCTGTCCGCCTTGGCCCATCCGCAACGGCTGGCGATATTCCGACTGCTGATGCGCCGGTATCCCGACCGGCTGCCCGCAGGCGAGATCGCCGAGGTGCTTGGCTTGCGGCCCAGCACGCTGTCCTCCTATCTTTCGGCCCTTGCCCAGGCGGGGCTCGTGACCCAGCAGCGGGCCGGCACGTCGCTTCTTTACAGCGTCGAGATGACGGGGATGTGGCAGATGCTGGATTTCCTGACCCAAGAGTGTTGCCGCGGGCGCCCCGACATGTGCCTGCCGCTTGCCACTTTCGAAAGGGATACGCCCATGCACCCGGACAAATACAACGTGCTGTTCATCTGCACCGGGAACTCCGCCCGCTCGATCTTTGCCGAGGCCGCCCTGCGGGCCGAAGCGGGGGATCGCTTCAACGTCTATTCGGCGGGCACGAAACCTTACTCCGAACTCAATCCCTTCGCGCTCGAGGTGCTGCGCGCCAAGGGGCACGACCTGACGCTGCTCCGGGCCAAGAACATCGCCGAATTCCAGGCCGCGGATGCGCCGCGCATGGATTTCGTGTTCACCGTCTGCGACCGCGCCGCGAACGAGGAATGCCCGGCCTGGGAAGGTCAGCCCATCACCGGCCATTGGGGGGTGACCGATCCGGTCAAGGCGGCAGGCACGGACGCGCAGAAATCGCTGGCCTTCCAGCAGGCCTATGGCGCGCTGGCGAACCGCATCCGCGCTTTCGCCGCGCTGCCGCTGGAAACGCTTGACCGGATATCGTTGCAAAAGGCCGTCGACGACATCGCCCGCAGCCAAATTGAAACGGAGCAAACCGCATGACCACCTATGCCATCAACGGGTTGGGCCGCATCGGCAAGCTGGCCCTGCGCCCGCTGCTGGAGCGCGGCGCGAAACTGGCCTGGATCAACGACGCTGTGGGCGACGCGGCGATGCACGCGCATCTGCTGGAATTCGACACCGTCCACGGACGCTGGCCCGCCCGGTTCGCGCATGACGATACGGCCGTAATCATCGACGACACGCACCTGCCGTTCATCGGTACACGCGGCCTGTCCGATCTTCCGCTCGATGGCGTGGACGTGGTGATCGACTGCACCGGAGCCTTCAAGACCGAGGCAAAGCTTGCCCCGTATTTCGATGCCGGTGTGAAAAAGGTCGTGGTATCCGCCCCGGTCAAGGATGGCCCGACGGCCAATATCGTCTATGGCGTCAACGAAGGCACCTACGACCCCGCGCAGCACCGGATCGTCACGGCGGCAAGCTGCACCACCAACTGCCTGGCCCCGGTCGTCAAGGTGATCCATGAAAACCTCGGCATACGGCACGGGTCTATCACCACGATCCACGACGTGACCAACACGCAGACGATCGTCGACCGCCCCGCCAAGGATCTGCGCCGCGCGCGGTCCGCGCTCAATTCGCTGATCCCGACGACAACGGGCAGCGCCACGGCGATCACGCTGATCTACCCCGAACTGACCGGCCGCCTGAACGGCCATGCCGTGCGCGTTCCCCTGTTGAACGCGTCGCTGACCGATTGCGTGTTCGAGGTCGAACGCGCCACCCAGGCGGACGAGGTGAATGCCTTGTTCAGGGCCGCGTCCGAGGGTGTGCTGAAAGGCATCCTGGGATACGAAGAACGCCCCCTGGTGTCGGCCGACTACGTGAATGACACGCGTTCGACCATCGTCGATGCGCCTTCGACCATGGTGGTGAACGGCACACAGGTGAAGGTCTATGCCTGGTACGACAACGAAATGGGCTATGCCCACCGGCTGGTGGACGTGGCGCTGATGGTCGGGGAAGGCCTGTGAAAGACCGCGCTGACGGCGTGTCCGCCTATATCGCCGTCACAGCGGCCTACTGGGCCTTCATGCTGACCGATGGCGCGTTGCGGATGCTGGTCCTTTTGCACTTTCACACGTTGGGCTTCAGCCCGGTGCAACTGGCTTATCTGTTCGTTCTCTATGAAATCGCGGGCATGGTCACGAACCTGTCCGCGGGCTGGATCGCGGTGCGGTTCGGGCTGACCGCGACGCTTTACGCCGGGCTGGGCGTTCAGGTTCTGGCACTGATCGCACTGGCGCAGCTCGATCCCGGTTGGGCCGTCGGAATGTCGGTGGCCTATGTGATGGCGGTGCAGGGCGCATCCGGCGTCGCCAAGGATCTGGCCAAGATGTCGTCGAAATCCGCGGTCAAGCTGCTGGCCCCCGCGCAGGGCGACGGGCTGTTTCGCTGGGTGGCCGTCCTGACCGGGTCGAAAAACGCGGTCAAGGGCGTTGGCTTTCTTCTGGGCGCGGCACTGCTTGGGCTGCTGGGGTTTACGCTGTCGGTCATCGCGATGGCCGCCGTGCTGGCGGCGATCCTTGTTGCGGTCGTCGCCTTCATGCCCGCCGGCCTCCCGCGCGGGCGCAAGGGGGCCAAGTTTTCCGAGGTGTTTTCGAAATCCGCCAACGTGAACTGGCTGAGCGCCGCGCGCGTGTTCCTGTTCGGGGCCCGCGACGTGTGGTTCGTGGTGGGCATTCCGGTCTATTTCTATGCCGTGCTGTCGGATGGCACCGAGGCTGGCAACCGCGCCGCCTTCTTCCTGATCGGCAGCTTCATGGCGGGGTGGATCATCCTTTACGGCGCGGTTCAGGCCGCAGCACCGCGCGTTTTGCGGGCAAAATCGCGCGGTGAGGCAGCACTGGTCCGGGCAGCGCGCGGCTGGGCGCTGGCGCTTGCCCTCGTACCGGCGCTGCTGGCGGTCGCGGTGGCGCTGTCGGGCGGGCCGGCGCCGTGGCTGACCCTGGCACTGGTGGCCGGCTTGCTGGTGTTCGGCGCGATCTTTGCGATCAACTCGTCGCTGCATTCCTATCTGATCCTGGCCTTCACCCGGGCCGAGCGGGTCACGATGGACGTCGGGTTCTATTACATGGCCAATGCCGGCGGGCGGCTTTTGGGAACGGTTCTGTCCGGGCTGACCTATCAAGTGGGCGGTCTGGCGCTGACGCTTGGCACGGCTGCCGTCATGGTCATGCTCAGCGCGGTGATGGCAGGGCGGCTCGACCCGGCGTCCAGCGCGGAAACACCCTGACTACCCGTCACGCTGGACAAGAGCGTGCGGCCTGCGGTTCACTCGCCTGAAAAGGGGGAGGGACAGCATGCAAGCCGATTACGTGATCGTTGGCGGCGGGTCCGCCGGTGCCACGCTGGCCGCGCGGCTGAGCGAGGATCCGAACGTCACCGTCTGCCTTCTGGAGGCGGGTGGCAGCGGGAACAGCATCTTTGTCCGCGCGCCCGCCGGAGCGGTGGTGATGCTGCCGGGTTGGGGCAAGATCAACAACTGGGCGTTCAAGACGGTTCCGCAACCCGAACTGAAGGGGCGCAAGGGGTACCAGCCACGGGGCCGCGCGCTGGGCGGATCATCGGCGATCAACGCGATGCTTTATGTGCGCGGGCACCGGGCGGATTACGATCACTGGGCCGATCTTGGCTGTGACGGCTGGGATTGGGATAGCGTGCTGCCCTATTTCAGGCGGGCGGAAAGCAATGAACGCGGCACGGATGCCGCGCATGGGGCCGATGGCCCGCTGCATGTCTCGGACCAGAACAGCCCGCGCCCCATGACCCGGGCCTTTGTCGAGGCGGCGAAACGGCTGCAAATCCGTGAACGCGACGATTTCAACACCGGCGACAACGAAGGCGTCGGCCTTTACCAGGTGACACAGTTCCACGACGAAAAGCGCCATGGCGAGCGGTGTTCGGCTGCGGCGGCTTACCTCCACCCGGTCATGGAGGAGCGCGCGAACCTGACCGTGCTGACCCATGCCCGCGCAACACGCATCCTGATGGAGGGCAAGCGCGCGACCGGCGTCGCCTTCCGGCAGGGCCGCAAGGCACGGCAGGTGCAGGCCCGCCGCGAGGTGATCCTCTGCGGCGGGGCGTTCAACTCGCCCCAACTGCTGCAGCTTTCCGGCATTGGCCATCCCGAGGATATTCAACCCCACGGGATCGCGATGCAGCATGAATTGCCTGGAGTGGGCCGCAACCTGCAGGACCACCTGGATTTCATCCTGGCGTGGAAATCGAAGGACACTGACAATTTCGGCATCGGCGCCACGGGCACGGTGAACCTGATCCGCCACGCGCTGCGTTGGCGGCGCGACGGGATGGGCATGATCGCCACCCCTTTCGCCGAAGGTGCGGCGTTTCTGAAAACCCGCCCCGCGCTGGAATTGCCCGACATACAACTGCACTTCGTGATTTCGATTGTCGATGATCACGCCCGGCGGCTGCATCCCGGCTATGGCTTTTCGGTGCATGTCTGCGCGCTGCGTCCGCATTCGCGGGGGCATGTCGGGCTGAACTCGGCCAACCCGCTTGACGCGCCGCGGATTGACCCGCGCTACCTGTCGGACAGGCGCGACCTGGACACAATGATTGCCGGGGCCAGACTGACGCGCGAGATCGTCATGCAGGAACCGATGGCGCGTTACCGCCACAAGGAAATGTTCGGCCTGCGCGACGGCATGACCGACGCGGAATGGGAGGATCATATCCGGTCCCGCGCGGACACGATCTATCATCCGGTCGGAACCTGCCGGATGGGCGTCGATGACATGGCCGTGGTCGATCCGCAACTGCGCGTGCGCGGGTTGGAGGCGCTGCGCGTGGTCGATGCTTCGGTGATGCCGACATTGATCGGCGGCAACACGAATGCGCCCACGATCATGATCGCAGAAAAGGCTGCCGACATGATCCGCGCGGATCAGACTGTTCCCTTGGCCGCCTCGAGCGCCTGAACCACGTGCCGCACGCGGTCGGCATTGTCGGCCGCGACGGTGCCATCAGGGTGCCAGAGCGAGTTTTCGAACCCGACCCGCAGCTTGCCGCCTGCCTGCGCGGCTGTCAGCAGGCATGGCGTTTCCGCCGGCCCGAAGGCACATACCATCCAGTCGGGTGTGATGCGCGCAAGCGACAGCCAGTCAAGAAACGGCTGCAGCATGGCGGGCGTTGACGCCTGCCCATCGGTGTACCGTCCAAGAACGAAGATCAGTTGCAAGGCGGGATCGCGCAGCATCTCGACCGGCAGCATCCCGGTCAGGCGGGCCGCATCATCCGCATCGAACAGGATATGCTGCACCGCGATGCCACGTTCGGCGCAATCGCGGAAGAAACGCAAGGTTGTCTGGGTGTCGTCCCGCAGCATTTCACGCAAGGCCACCGACACCAGCGGCGCGCCGGTCTCCAGCGCGACGGTGCGCTGCGCCTCGGGCGAATAGATCCCCGCCGCCTCGGTCGTGATCTGGACTGCCAGGCCGGGCACCGCCTGGTGCAGCTCCTCCAGCGCCTCGCGATAGGCCCCGGCATCCAGAAGGTGCCGCCCGGTTTCGTCGCGCAGATGCAAATGCAAACCGTCCGCGCCCTCGGCCGCGCAGGCGCGTGCGGTGTCCAGGATCTGCGGCAGCGTCACGGGCAGCGCCGGATGATCCGCACGCGTCCGCGTCGCCCCGTTGGGGGCGACCATAATCCTTGGCAGGGCGGTCATCAGATCACCTTTGAGAACGCTGTATCGAGCTTGTCGACCAGCTCGCCCACCTGATCGTCCGTCAGGATGAAGGGCGGGGCCAGAAGCACGTGATCGCCGGTGCGCCCGTCGATCGTGCCGCCCATCGGATAGCAGATAAGTCCGGCCTCGAACGCCGCGGCCTTGATGGCCTTGTTCACACCCTTTTCCGGGGCGAAGGGCCGTTTGGTTTCGCGGTCTTCGACGATCTCGAGCCCGCGAAACATGCCGCGCCCGCGGATATCCCCGATATGCGGATGCTGGCCGAAACGATCCCGCAACGCGCGGTCCAACCTTTCGCCCATTTCCGCCGAACGGGCGGTCATGCCGCCATCGGTCAGCTTGCCTACGACCACATCGGCCGCCGCACAAGCCGTTGCATGGCCGATATAGGTGTGCCCGTGCTGGAAAAAGCCGGAGCCTTCTGCGAACGCATCATGTATCGCGCCGGAACACAGGGTTGCACCGATCGGCTGGTAACCGGCGCCAAGCCCCTTGGCGATGGTCACGATATCGGGGCTGATCCCGTCCTGTTCGCAGGCGAAAAGCGTCCCGGTCCGCCCCATCCCGCACATCACCTCGTCTAGGATCAGCAGGATGCCATAGCGGTCGCAGATTTCGCGGATACGCCTGAAATAACCCGGAACCGCAGGAACGGCCCCCATCGTCGCGCCGACCACCGGTTCGGCGACGAACCCGATCACCGTGTCGGGACCAAGGCGCAGCAGCTCGGCCTCCAACTCGTTGGCGACGCGCAGGCCGTAATCTTCCAGGCTTTCGCCTGCTTCCTGGCCCCGATAGGCGTAACAGGGCGCGATGTGATGGCTTTCGGCCATAAGCGGCGCGAATGGCGCCTTGCGCCAGGCATTGCCGCCTGCCGACAAAGCGCCCAGGGTGTTGCCGTGATAGCTTTGCCGCCGGGCGATGAAACGCGTGCGGCTGGGCTGGCCGATCTCGATGAAATACTGCCGCGCCATTTTAAGCGCCGTTTCCACGGCTTCGGACCCGCCTGAAACGAAATACACCTTGTCGATGCCGTCCGGCGCATGCGCGACCAGCCGGTCGGCCAGCCGCTCGGCCGGTTCAGACGTGAAAAAACCGGTATGCGCGAAGGCAAGCCTGCCGACCTGGTCCTGGATCGCGGCAATTACCTCGGCGTCGGAATGGCCAAGGCACGACACCGCCGCCCCGCCCGATCCGTCGAGATATTGCTTGCCGTTTTCATCCACGAGATAGGCGCCATGCCCCGAAACCGCGCGGGGCGGGGTGGCACGGGAACTGCGGTGAAAGACGTGGCTGGCGCTGGGCATCTGGGCCTCCGGGTCTGAGTCGCGCGTCTGTCGTACTATCGCGCCATGAAACAGATGTGTCGAGCGTTGACAATATTTGAAACACTTGAAACACTACGAATCGCGCGAAAACACACAAAAACTGCGCGCATCGCCAACGGGGGCATTCTTGAACACGAGTTTCCAGCAAAGGCTGGCCCAGAATTATGGCCAACTCAGCCCGCGCTTGCGCGAGGCAGGCGACTATCTCGTGGCCAACCCCCTGGACACCGCGACGCGGTCACTGCGCAGTGTATCGGATGAAAGCGGCCTTGCGCCTGCCACGTTCAGCAGGTTGGCGCGTGCGTTGTCCTACGAAAGTTTCGAAGACCTGCGCGATGCCCTGCGTGCGCAGATCGGGCGGCAGGTGGCCAGTTTCGCCTCGCGTGCCGAAGGTTTACGCAAGAGCGGCGAGAACGGGGCCCGCGGCCATCTGGACCGCGCACGCGATGCCGCCGTGGGAAACATCGACAAGCTACTGACGCAGATCGATGCGGACCGGTTCGAGGCCGCGGTGAACCGTTTGCACACGGCGCGAAAGGTGGCGCTTCTGGGGGCGCTCGGGTCGACCGGGATTGCGGAATACCTGGGCTACATGGCGAATTTCCTCGGGCCGAACTGGACACAGCTTGGGCGCATGGGCGCATCGATCGGCGCGGCCCTCGCCGACATGGACGAACGCGATGCGCTGATCATCATCACCAAACCGCCATATGCGCGGGTATCCATGCGCGCCGCCGAGATGGCGCATGCCCAGGGTGTTTTCCTGATGGTGATCACCGACAGCCACGCCTGCCCGGCGTTGCGAATCGCGCAAAGCGGCTTCATCGTTCCGACAGAGGGGTCGAATTTCTTTACCTCCTATGTCGGCACCCTTTTCCTGCTGGAAACCCTGGTGGCGATGCTGGCCAGCAAGGCCGGCCCGGACGCGGCCGAGCGGATTGGCGAAATCGAGCGCCGCAGCCGCGCGTTGCAGGAGGTCATCGATATTTGAATTTCCGGGGTTTTTCGGCCCCGGCGACTAACCAACCATCAACCGAAAAAGGGAGAAACACCTGATGAAACAGTTCAAACTCGGATTTGCGGCAATCGCGGCATCGGCGATGCTGGCGGTCCCCGCCACGGCCGAAGAATTCATCACGATCGGCACCGGCGGTGTGACCGGCGTCTACTACCCGACAGGCGGCGCGATCTGCCGGCTGGTGAACAAGGGCCGCAAGGAACATGGCATCCGCTGCTCGGTCGAATCCACCGGCGGGTCTGTCTACAACATCAACACCATCCGCGAAGGCGAGCTGGAATTCGGCGTGGCACAGTCGGACTGGCAGTACCATGCCTATAACGGCAGCTCGCGCTTCGAAGAGGCCGGTCCTTTCGAGGGTCTGCGCGCGGTATTCTCGGTACATCCCGAGCCGTTCACCGTCGTCGCCCGCGCCGATAGCGGCATCAAGACCTTCGATGACCTCAAGGGCAAGCGCGTGAACATCGGCAACCCCGGCTCCGGCCAGCGGGGCACGATGGAAGTGCTGATGGAGGCCAAGGGCTGGACCACGGACGATTTCGCCCTGGCAACCGAACTGAAGGCCGCGGAACAGTCGGCGGCACTGTGCGACAACCAGATCGACGCGATGGTCTACACGGTGGGGCACCCGTCCGGGTCGATCCAGGAAGCCACCACTGCCTGCGACTCGGTGCTGGTCGAAGTGTCGGGTGATGCCGTTCAGAAACTGGTGGACGACAACCCGTTCTACCGCACAGCGACGATCCCGGGTGGCATGTACCGTGGCAATGATGCAGACGTGACGACCTTCGGTGTCGGCGCCACCTTCGTGACTTCGGCCGACGTGTCCGAAGACGCGGTCTATGCCGTCGTTTCGTCGGTCTTCGAGAACTTCGAAGACTTCAAGGGCCTGCATCCGGCATTCGCCAACCTCAAGCCCGAGGAAATGATCTCGGCCGGCCTGTCGGCGCCGCTGCACCCCGGTGCCGCGAAGTATTACAAGGAAAAGGGCTGGATGGAGTAATCTGTCCCAGACCATACCGGGGGGCGGCCCACGCCCCCCGGAGACTTTCGTCATAATAACAAGTGTTTTTCGGCCAGCGCGCCGGGACGGAGGGGCCCATGTCCGACAGAGAAAAATCTGCACTGAACGAAGACGAGCTGCAGGAACTCGTCGCCGCCAGCGACAGCGGCGCGCGCAAGGTTCCCGGCAATCTTGGTCTCTTCATCGCGGCGGTCGCGCTGATCTGGTCGGTGTTCCAAGTGCTTCTGGCCTCGCCGGTCGCGCCATATGTGCTGCCCGGCGACCTGATCAACAACTCGCGCCAGATCCATCTGGCCTTTGCGATCTTTTTGTCTGCGATGGCCTATCCATTGTTCCGCTCCGCGTCGAAAACCTCGGTGCCATGGTATGACTGGCTGCTGGCGATCGGCGGGGCCTACCTCGCGCTTTACGGATATTTCTTTTACGACAAGATCGTCCAGAATGGCGGGCTTGCCGACGACAGCGACGCGATGTTCGCGCTGGCCGGTCTGACCTTTCTGTTCATCGCCGCCTACCGCACGCTGGGCCCGGTCATGGTGGTGCTGGCGCTGATCTTTCTTGCCTATGTGTTCTTCGGCGCGTCCGAGGCCGTGCCCGACCAGATCCGCTGGGCCGGTGCGTCGCTGCGCAAGGCCATGAGCCACATGTGGATCACGTCCGAAGGGGTGTTCGGCATCGCGCTGGGCGTATCGACCAAGTTCGTCTTCCTGTTCGTGCTGTTCGGTGCGCTGCTGGATAAGGCCGGTGCGGGGAATTACTTCATCAAGATGGCATTCGGCGCGCTGGGTCATCTGCGCGGTGGTCCGGCCAAGGCCGCCGTTGTCGGCTCGGCCGCCACGGGGCTTATTTCTGGTTCTTCCATCGCAAACGTGGTCACCACCGGCACGTTCACCATTCCGCTGATGAAGCGCGTCGGTTTTTCCGCCGAAAAGGCCGGGTCGGTCGAGGTCGCAAGCTCGGTCAACGGGCAGATCATGCCGCCCGTCATGGGCGCCGCGGCCTTTCTGATGGTCGAATATGTGGGCATTTCCTATTTCGAGGTGATCACCCACGCCTTCCTGCCCGCGATCATTTCCTACATCGCGCTGGTCTATATCGTCCATCTCGAGGCGGTGAAGAACAACATGCCGACCCTTGGCAACAAGGTGGTGTCGATGGGCCGCACCATCGGCGGGATGATCCTGTTCTTTGCCGGGTTCGCGGGGCTTTGCTATGCCACGCAATACCCGGTGGGCTGGATCGTGGCGCTGGTGCCCGAAGGCTCGGGCTGGGTTCTGTCGGCGGCGCTGGGGCTGGTTTATGTCGCGCTGGTCTGGCTGGCCGCGCAAGCGCCCGACCTTGAACCCGACGATCCCAATGCCGAGGTCGTCGAGCTGCCCGACATCACGCAGATCTACAAGACGGGTCTCTATTACCTGCTGCCGATCATCGTGCTGGTCTATTTCCTGATGATCGAGCGCAAGTCGCCGGGCCTGTCGGCGTTCTGGGCGACGTTCCTACTGTTCTTCATCCTGCTGACGCAGAAGACGCTCAAGGCCATGTTCCGCGGCGAAGCGAACGCGATGGGCCGCTTGCGCGAGGGTCTGATCGACCTGATCGCGGGCATGATCGACGGTGCGCGCAACATGATCGGCATCGGCCTTGCCACGGCGACCGCCGGCATCATCGTCGGCACCGTGTCGCTGACCGGGATCGGGCAGGTGATGGCCGATTTCGTCGAGTTCCTTTCCGGCGGCAACCTGATCCTGATGCTGATCTTCGTGGCGATCCTGTCGCTGATCCTTGGCATGGGGTTGCCGACCACGGCGAATTACATTGTCGTCAGCTCGCTCATGGTGGCGGTCGTGGTGGAACTGGGCGCGCAATCGGGCCTCGTGGTGCCGTTGATCGCCGTGCATCTGTTCGTGTTCTATTTCGGGATCATGGCGGATGTGACGCCGCCGGTTGGGCTGGCCAGTTTCGCGGCCGCCGCCGTGTCGGGCGGGGATGCGATCCGCACCGGCTTTACCGCGTTCTTCTACAGCCTGCGCACCGTCGCGCTGCCTTTTGTCTTCATCTTCAACACCGACCTGTTGCTGATCGACGTGACCTGGGTGCAGGGGGTGATCGTCTTTGTCGTGGCCACGATCGGTATCCTGATCTTCACTGCGGCGACGATGGGCTGGTTCCTGACCCGCAACCGGATCTGGGAAACCGTGGCGATGCTGGTGATCGCCTTTGCGCTGTTCCGTCCGGGGTTCTTCATGGACATGATCCAGCCGCCCTATGAAGACGTTGAACCCGCGCAGTTCGAAGAGGTTCTGGCAAATGCGCCCGTTGGCTCGAGCCTGCGAACGGTCGTGTCGGGGCCGGATTTCGATACGCTCGAAATGAAGGACCTGACGCTGGTTCTGGACGTGCCCGAAGGTGCCGATGCCGCCGCGCGGCTGGATTCCCTTGGTTTGCTGCTTGCGCCCGAAGGCGACCAGATGATCCTGGAAGAGCCGATGTTCGGCACACCCTTGGCCGACACGTTGTCTAGCTTTGATTTCTACGGCGACGATCCCGTGCAGATCACTGCCGTGCGTGCGCCCAACGACCAGTTGCCCAAGGAACTGATATTCATCCCCGCGCTGCTTCTGCTGGGCCTGATCGCCCTGATGCAATCCCGCCGCGCCAGATCAATCGAGGGAGTACCGGCATGATCAAGACCGTTCTGTGTGCCGTTGACGTCAACCGCCCCGACGCCGAGGTGAAGGTCGTGCAGACCGCGCACCGTCTGGCCGAGCTGGAGGGGGCGCAACTCGACGTCATAACCGTGATCCCCGATTACGGCATGAGCGTCGTCGGGGGCTTCTTCAGTGACGACCACACGCAAAAGGCCGTGGAGCACGCAAAGGAAATCCTCAACGACCTGGTGTCAGGCGCCATTGGCGACGATGCCAACGCCAAGGTGCGCCATGTGGTGGGGGTCGGGACCGCCTATCACGAGATCATCGAAACCGCGGAAAAGGACGGCGCCGACCTGATCGTTCTGGGCGCGCACCGCCCCGATCTGCGCGACTACCTGCTGGGCCCTAACGCCGCGCGCGTCGTGCGCCATTCGACCTGCTCGGTCTACGTGGTGCGCTAGGCGGGCAGACCCAGTATCTGCCGCGCCTCTTGCGGGCTGGCCACGGCGCGGCCCGCATTCCCGGCGCAATGCGCCAGAGCTTCGATCAGTTGACCGTTCGAGCGCGTCTTGGACCCGTCCGGCAGATAGAACGTGTCCTCGACGCCCGTGCGCAACATGCCGCCCAGTTCCGCGGCTTTCTGGTGCACCGGCCAGATTTCATCGCGTCCGATAAGGGTCGCCTGCCACGGTGCACCATCGAGGATATACCCCATGAGCCACTCCAGCAGAGCGGCATCGACCGGCATCCCGGATGCCACGCCCATCACGAGGTTATACTGCGCGCTGTCGGTCATCCCGTTTTTCACATACATCGCGACGGACCGGACGATGCCCGTGTCGAAACATTCGAATTCCGGCCGCGTGCCGGTTTCCCGCATGACATCGAGGAAATCGCCCACCTTCTGCGGCGTGTTGTCGAACAGCATCGGCGGCCAGGCCCAATCGCCATTGGCCCTGAGTTTCAGGTAGTTGAGCGAACCTGCGTTGCAGGCGCCGATTTCGGGCCGCAGCGCGCGCAGCACGTCCAGCGGACCCTGGTAGTCGGGCCCGACGACCCCTGTGGTCGAGTTGATGATGATGCCCGGGCAGGCATCGCGGATGGCATCCACGATTTCCTTGGCCACGGCCGGATCCCAGCTGGGCAGATGGCCCTTGCCCGGAGCCTGCTGGCGATAATGGATATGGATCACGGATGCGCCGGCATCCATCGCCTCGCGGGCCGAGGCGGCGCATTCCGCCGGTGTGACCGGCACCGGATGCTGGGTCGGGTCGGTCAGAACGCCGTTCAGCGCGCATGTCAGGATCGCCTTGTCCATATCAGTCGGTCCTTATGTGGCGGGTGCCGGGGGCGGGGGGCGTTTCGGGCGGGCCGGCAAAGCATTGCGCATGGGCCATCCAGGTTTGCGCCACCGGCCCGTCGATGCGCAGCGCGGTATCGGCCAGCGCGCGCGTCTGGGTGACGACGGCCGCGAAATCGACGGCCATTCCGGTGATCAGGCCCGCGGTGTCGTCGCCGAATTCCCAGATCTCGCCCGAGGGTGCCGTAAGCCGTAATTTCGGCATCGTGTCCGGCACGTCCAACCCATGCACTTTGTGCGACCAGCCAAAGGTGTTCACCCCAAGCACCACGATGTTGCGCAGCCTGTCGCCTTCTTCGCGGGTCAGCCCAAGCGTATCGAACACTTCGAAGCCATGCGCCCAGGTTTCCATCTGCCGTGCGGTGATGGATGACCGCGCCGACATCGACGGCCCGGCCCATGGCAGCCGCGCCTTCGGGTCCATGTGCTGCCAGCGCCCGGCCATGTCGCGGGCCTGTGCGATCCACGCCGCGCGCAGGTCGGGGCCGCGTTCGGCAATCGCCGCGTTTTCCGGCCCGCGCATGCCGTCGCCCTTCTGGAATGACGCAAAGACCGGGGCGACCATGTCGTGAAACGCGGCCTCGTCACTGGCCGAGATATCGGCCGCGCGGTTCCAGAAATGGAGATGGACAAGCACGTCGTTGATCGTCCAACCCTTGAACTGCGTGGGTGTATCGAATGCAGATGCCGGCAAGTCCGCAATCGCATCGTGCAGCACTTCGGACTCGGCAAGAAAGTCATTCGCTTCGCTCAGGCTCATTCCTCGACCTCCTCGATTGTCAGTATCACGGTGCCGCTGTCGATCTGCTGCCCGGTGGCGACGAACACTTCGGCGATCGAACCATCCACCGCCGCGCGGAGCAAATGCTGCATCTTCATGGCCTCAAGAACGGCCAGAACCTGCCCTTTCTCGACTTGGTCGCCCGGCGCCACGTCGACCGAAACGACCAAACCCGGCATCGGGGCTGCATGCGTTCCGTTGCCGTCCATTGCGGCTGCATCCGCCCAGGGACGGTGACGGGCGAAGTGGAACGATTGCGCCTCGGATTGAAGATAGAGCCCGTCCGCCTCATCCATGGCAAACCCGACCGAAAGGCCCCGACCGTCCACCACCAGCCGAGCGCGGGGTGGCGTCACTTCGCGGATTTCGACGCGATGTTCCCAGTCGGCGCCACGGATCATCCATCCGGCCGCCCCCTCGGCCCGGGCCGACAAGGTGGAAACGCTGTCGCCCTGAGACAGGTCGACAGGGACAGGCAATCCGCCATCCGACGCGAACCCCGAAAGGCTGTCATCCGGCAGGGTCGACGCCGCAAGCGCGGCTGCGGTCTCGTTCTGCAGCAGCAAGGCCGCGGCACAGGCAAGGTGCCGGGTGTCCGGGCAGGGCGTTGCGATTGCGTCATAGGTCTCCGCGATGAATGCGGTCGTGGCCTCGCCCGCGACAAAGGCCGGCTGGCGCAGGATATCCGCAAGATGCCCGGCATTGGTCGTCACCCCCAAAAGGACCGTCTGGTCCAGCGCGGCCAGCAGGCGCTGGCGGGCGATTTCGCGGGTCGGGCCATGGGCGATCACCTTGGCCAGCATCGGGTCGTAATGCGGGCTGACCGTCTGGCCGGTGGCGATGCCGGCATCGACGCGGATACCTTCCCCATCCGCCGGGCAGAATTGTGCAATCCGTCCAGTGGCAGGCAGGAAATCCTGCGCCGGGTTCTCGGCGTAAAGGCGCACTTCGATCGCATGACCGCGCAGGTCCACCTGATCTTGCGACAGGGGCAGGGGGGCGCCTTGCGCCACGGCGATCTGCCACGCCACGAGGTCGAGCCCGGTCACCATCTCTGTCACCGGGTGTTCGACCTGCAGGCGCGTGTTCATTTCCAGGAAATAGAACGCACCCGATGCATCCAGCAGGAATTCGACCGTTCCCGCCCCGCGGTAATCGACGGCACGGGCTGCATCGGTCGCCGCGCGGCCCATCGCGGCGCGCAGTTCACTTGTCATGACGGGGCAGGGCGCCTCTTCGACGACTTTCTGGTGCCGGCGCTGGACCGAGCAATCCCGTTCACCCAGATGGATCACGTTGCCATGGGCATCGGCAAAGACCTGGATTTCGACGTGACGTGGGCGCTGGACCGCGCGCTCCAGGATCAGAGCGTCCGATCCGAACGCGGCTTGCGCCTCGTTGCGGGCGCGGGTGATTGCATCGGGCAGATCCGCAGGATCGGCGACAAGACGCATGCCGCGCCCACCGCCGCCAGCCGCCGCCTTTACCATGAGGGGAAAGCCGATCCTGTCGGCTTCGGCCAGCAGCGTCGGGTCTGATTGATCCGTGCCCTGATAGCCCGGAACGCAGGGCACCCCGGCCGCGATCATCGCGCGCTTGGCGGCGGCCTTGTCGCCCATGACCTCGACCGCATGCGCGTCCGGGCCGATGAAAGTCAGCCCCGCAGCCACGACCGCGCGCGCGAAATCCGCGTTTTCAGACAGAAAGCCATAGCCCGGATGGATCGCCTGCGCGCCGCTGCGGCGGGCCGCATCAAGGATCGCGTCCGTGTTCAGGTAGCTTTGGGCCGCGGTTGCGGGCCCGATCCGAACGGCGTCGTCCGCCAGCGCCACATGCGGCGCTCCTGCATCGGCGTCGGAATAGACGGCGACGCTGCGCAAGCCCATGGCGCGTGCCGTTTTCAGGATGCGGCAGGCGATTTCGCCGCGGTTGGCGACAAGGATAGTATCGAATGCCATCGTCACATCCTCGCCACGCCAAAGGAGTTCGGCCGCAATTCACGCTTGCGCGCCTCGAGGCAGGTCATCAGGCAGAAGGCCAGCACCTTCCTGCTGTCCCGCGGGTCGATCACACCGTGATCGAGAACGCGGCCCGACGTGTAGAACGGGCTGGACTGGCGATCGAACAGGTCTTGTATCGCGCCCTCCTGCCGGGCCAGCCTGTCTTCGTCCACGTCTTCTCCGCGGCGCGCGGCACCGGCGCGGGCGACCATGCTCATGGTCCTGGCCGCCTGCTCGCCCCCCATCACGCCCGATCGCGAATTGGGCCACGCAAACAGGAAATCCGGCTCGTATGCGACGCCGCACATGCCGTAGTTGCCGGCGCCGAAACTGGCCCCGCAATACATCGTGATCTTGGGCACCTGCGCGTTGGACACCGCCTGGATCATCTTCGAGCCGTGCTTGATCATGCCGGCGCGTTCATATGCGGTGCCGACCATGTAGCCGGTCGTGTTGTTGAGGAATATCAATGGTGTCCCCGCCTGGTCGCACGCCTGGATGAAATGCGTGGCCTTGTTCGCGCCCGCAGGGTCGATCGGCGCGTTGTTGGCAAGGATGCCGACGGCGATGCCGTGAACCAGCGCCTGAAGGCATAGAGCGCCCGGGCCGAAATCCGGTTTGAATTCGTCGAAATCCGATCCGTCGACCAGACGGGCGACGACCTCGCGCATGTCATAGGGTGTCTTGGGGTCGGCAGGCACGATACCTGCCAGCTCGTCAATACCGCGCGATGGCGGGGCGAAACCGCGCGGTTTCGCCGGCATGATGTCGCGGTTCCAGTCGAGCCGGCCCACCACGCGGCGCGCCATTTCGATGGCATGGGCGTCGTCTTCGGCCAGATACTCGACCAGGCCGGAAACCGTCGCATGCATTTCGGCGCCGCCCACATCCTTGTCTGTCGTCTTTTCGCCGGTGGCCGCGTGGACAAGCGCCGCCCCGGCCAGCGCGGCCATTCCGTTCGACCGGACGGCGATCACGTAATCCGACAATCCCGGCATATACGCCCCTACGCCCCGCCCGCCGTAGACGGCCCGTGCAGGACCGCGATCGTGGGCAGGCCCGCCGCCGAAAGGCGGGCGAGGTTGCGAAACACCGCGCCGCCATGCGCCCAGTCCTCGACCCGATAGTTCATCAGGTTCGCGCCCGCGCTTTCGACAAGATGGATGAACGGCAGCTTCTGGCGGAGCGCGATTTCCTGGACCGACAGCATGGCCTGCAGCGCCATCGGGCTGAGCGCGCCTGCGTTGATGCCGCTGTCATCGACTACAATAGCGACGCGCACACCCGCGACATGGCCGATCCCGGCCAGAAAGGTGCTTCCCGGTATGGATGTTTCGGGGTTGTCCGTATCGGCCAAATAGCCGGCAAGGCTGTGCAGGCGAAGGAAGGGCATGCCGGGATCGAGCAGCCGCGCCAGCCTTTCCCGCGGGGTGATTTGTCCCCGTTCGTGAAACCGTGCGCGGCGCTGTTCGGATTTCTGCGCGGCGCGCGATTCAAGCGCGCGAAGTTCGTCGATTGCGCGCAGCATGGCCGCGCGGTTTTCGTCATAGCCGGGCGTGTCCGGGCCAAGCTGCGGTCCGCTCCACATCGCACTCCTCCTTTTGCGACAGGCACGACGGGACGTTACGAAGCGGTTGGGGCTGACTCAATTTCAAAACGGGACATGACGGGGGCAAAACCGCCAAGTGACTGTGGTGAAAGCATTTTACCTCACGTCCCGGCCAGAGGGCCCGCCGCCGCATTCTGGGCACGGTTTTGACGCGCGGATGCCGGATTTCTCGGGGACGATCGCACCGGACTCGTCTGCGCAAGCAAGCGGGCCGTGTGACGTTGAGGGATGGGCATGACCGAACAAAAAGGAAAGGCAGACCTGGACGCGGATGTCCTGGCGATCCGCGAGTTGCTGAAGGATCAGGCGGACGGGACGGCATCGGCACCCGACGAAAGGCCCGACACGAAGCCAATCGAGAAAGAAGCGGCCGAAGCCGCAGTTTCGCCAGCCAAGCCCCTGGGCGATGAGCCCGCAGAGGCGCCGAACGACGAATTGGATGCCGCCATTCGCGGTATGGTCGACGCCACGGATAACGACACTTCACTGAAGAACCAGATCCGCGCAGCGGAAAAAGCTGCCGATGCGGTGGTCACCCCGCGCCGACGGCGTTTGCCCGCGCCGCTTGCGCGGCTGGTGGCGCGGGTGCGCGGTTACAGGCCGACCCGCCGGCACATCGCGCTGGCGGTTCTGGCGCTATTGGCCGTTTTCCGGCCCTGGTTGCTGGTGGCGCTGCTGCTTTTTCCCGTCATCGTGGTGGCAGGGCTGTTCATGTCTTTCGGGCATGACCGGTTCTGGGCGGGTGTCCTGAAGTACTTTAACTGGTACCGCGCAAAGCACCCGGACCGCGCGGAACGGTTGCGCCGCAAGGCGGATGGGTTTGCCCTGCGGTGGGATGCGGTTCTGGACCGGTTTCCCGAAGGCACGGTCGACGCGCTTTACCTGCCGGATCTGAATTCCCTGCAAGAGCGGGAAGACAGACACAAAAAGGCCCTTGCCGCCCGGTTCGACAAGCTGCAGGACGAGGCAAAGGCGCAATAGGCCGCGAGCGCCCTTGAATTTGTGGCAACGGGCAAGTATGTGGGCCTCTGATCCGATTGAAAAGGTGCAGGCATGGCGCGCACGAACCCCCTCCAGTTCATTCAGCAGACCCGGGCCGAAGTGTCCAAGGTGGTCTGGCCGACCCGCCGCGAAGTGGTGCTGACCACGGTGATGGTATTCATCATGGCGGCACTGACTGCCGTTTTCTTCGGTCTGGTTGACCTGCTGATCCGCTCTGGGCTGCAGGCGATCCTGACCGTCTTCGGCTAAGCGCCGGACACCGCGAAATTCCGCCCGTCAGGGTTGCCAAGCCTGAGCATTCTTTGTAACAGGCAGGTCTGATCCGAATATGGCGTGCGGCGATTCGTGTTGCACGCCGATTTTTTGTTTCGGGTCGTGCGCGTAAGTGCAAGAATTCAAACAAGTTTTCGGTCAGCGGGCCGAAAAGGCAAGGACTGAGGTCAAGATGGCGAAGCGTTGGTATTCGGTGAGCGTTCTCTCGAATTTCGAGAAGAAAGTCGCCGAGCAGATCAGGCAGGCTGTCTCGGAGAACGGTCTGGAAGACCAGATCGAGGAAGTTCTTGTGCCGACCGAAGAAGTGATCGAGGTGCGCCGCGGGAAAAAGGTGACGACCGAGCGCCGTTTCATGCCCGGCTACGTTCTGGTGCGCATGGAAATGTCCGACCGCGGCTATCACCTGATCAACTCGATCAACCGCGTGACCGGGTTCCTTGGTCCGCAGGGGCGCCCGATGCCGATGCGTGACGCCGAAGTTCAGGCGATCCTGGGCCGTGTGGCCGAGGGTGAAGAAGCGCCGCGCACGCTCATCCGTTTCGAGGTGGGCGAAAAGGTCAAGGTCAACGACGGTCCTTTCGAGGATTTCGACGGCATGATCGAGGAAGTGGACGAAGACAACCAGCGCCTCAAGGTGTCGGTGTCGATCTTTGGCCGGGAAACCCCGGTCGAACTGGAATTCACGCAGGTCACGAAGCAATCGTGATCTGAGTGACGAGCCGTGGGAGGCGAGGGCGTCGCGATGCCCGGACCGGACCACGACAACGAAAAGCCCGGCTGACGCGTCAGCGGGCTGTTGGAAAGAAGGAGAGGCCAGATGGCCAAGAAACTCGTCGGCACGCTGAAACTTCAGGTGCCCGCCGGTCAGGCGAACCCCTCGCCGCCCGTGGGCCCCGCACTGGGTCAGCGCGGCATCAACATCATGGAATTCACCAAGGCCTTCAACGCCAAGACGGCGGACATGGAGCCGGGCGCACCTTGCCCGACGGTGATCCATTACTACCAGGACAAGTCCTTCACGATGGACATCAAGACGCCGCCGGCGTCGTACTATCTGAAGAAGGCCGCCAAGCTGAAATCGGGCGCGAACGCCCCTGGTCGCGAGACCGTGGGCACCGTGACCGTCGCGCAGGTGCGCGAAATCGCCGAGGCAAAGATGAAAGACCTCAACGCCAACGATATCGACGCCGCCATGCAGATCATCCTGGGTTCGGCGCGGTCCATGGGCATCGAGGTGAAGTAAGATGGCAAAACTCGGAAAACGTACCCGCGCAGCACGCGAAGCCTTTGTCGGCAAGGAAAACCTGTCGGTCGAGGAAGCGGTGTCCCTGGTCAAGGGTAACGCCACTGCGAAATTCGATGAAACCATCGAGATTTCCGTGAACCTGGGCGTCGACCCGCGCCACGCAGACCAGATGGTCCGCGGTGTGGTCGGCCTGCCGAACGGCACCGGCAAGGACGTGCGCGTCGCCGTCTTCGCCCGTGGCCCCAAGGCGGACGAAGCCAAGGAAGCCGGAGCGGACATCGTCGGCGCCGAAGACCTGATGGAAACCATCCAGGGCGGCAAGATCGATTTCGACCGCTGCATCGCGACCCCCGACATGATGCCGATCGTCGGCCGTCTGGGTAAGGTGCTTGGCCCGCGCAACCTGATGCCGAACCCCAAGGTCGGCACCGTGACCATGGATGTCGCCGATGCGGTCAAGGCCGCGAAGGGCGGTGAAGTCCAGTTCAAGGTCGAAAAGGCCGGTGTCGTGCACGCAGGTGTCGGCAAGGCATCGTTCGACGAAGGCAAGCTGGTGGAAAACATCCGTGCATTCGTGTCGGCCGTCGCCAGGGCGAAGCCAGCGGGCGCCAAGGGCACCTATATGAAAAAGGTGTCGCTGAGCTCGACCATGGGCCCTGGCGTGTCGATCGACGTGGCCAACGTTACGGCCGAATAAGAATTCCGCGGGGTGACCCGCTGAATGGCGGGGCCGGAAACGGCCCTGTCCTGTCCGAGACGGAGGGTTGGGCGCAAGCCCTATAATTCCTTCCTGAGATGGGGAACGAGACAATTGACCGTCGGGTGTGAACCCCTCGGGCGATCTGGCCTCGGGACCCTGAAATTGGACCCGAACGGCGGGGGAACCCGCCAAATATGAGCCGGGGGGCAACCCCCAAACTTGGAGTGAAACTGTGGATAGAGCCCAGAAAGAGAAAGTGGTCGAAGAACTCGGCCAGATCTTCGAAAGCTCTGGCGTCGTGGTGGTAGCACACTACGCGGGGATCACGGTTGCCGAGATGCAGGACCTGCGCGCCAAAATGCGTGAAGCGGGCGGGTCCGTACGCGTTGCCAAGAACAGGCTCGCCAAGATCGCCCTTGAGGGAAAGCCGTGCGAAAGCATTGCGAGCCTTCTGTCGGGCATGACCGTTCTTGCCTATTCCGAAGACCCCGTGGCAGCAGCCAAGGTGGCCGAGGACTTCGCCAAGGAGAACAAAAAGTTCGAAATCCTTGGCGGTGCAATGGGCGAGAACGCTCTGGACCGGGCCGGTGTCGAAGCCGTGTCGAAAATGCCGTCGCGCGAGGAGCTTATTGCTTCGATCGTGGGCTGCATCGGCGCACCCGCTTCGAACATTGCCGGGGCCATTGGCGCACCTGCTTCGAACATCGCAAGCATCCTCTCGACCATCGAAGAGAAGGCCGAGGCGGCTTGAGCAACCTGAAACCCCGCGTCGTGGCGATTGCCTGACGTTGGAACACATCTAAATAGACGGAAACAGTAAAATGGCTGATCTGAAGAAACTCGCAGAAGAGATCGTTGGTCTGACGCTTCTCGAAGCACAAGAACTGAAAACCATCCTGAAGGATGAGTACGGCATCGAGCCCGCCGCTGGCGGCGCAGTGATGATGGCTGGCCCGGCGGCTGGCGGTGACGCAGGCGCGGCTGCTGAAGAGCAGACCGAGTTCGACGTCATCCTGAAGTCGGCAGGCGCATCCAAGATCAACGTGATCAAGGAAGTTCGCGGCATCACCGGCCTGGGCCTGAAAGAAGCCAAGGAACTGGTCGAAGCCGGCGGCAAAGCCGTGAAAGAAGGCGTCGACAAGGCAGAAGCCGAAGACATCAAAGCCAAGCTGGAAGCAGCTGGCGCCGAAGTCGAGCTGAAGTAATCAGCGCCGGGGCGTGCCCCGGGGACGAAGAAATTGGCTGGGTCCGGGCAAATCCCGGGCCCAGCCGAACCTGTCTTGGCAAGGGCCCCATCGAGGGGGCGTTTTCCAAGGCGCGGTTCACCGGATCGGGAGGGCGTTGGTGGGACAATGCCCGGGAATTGATCCAGAACCCCCTGTTTCGGATGGGCGCATGACCGGGGCCCGACGGTCGTGACGTCTGATGAGAAACGAAAGGTGACCAGACATATGGCTCAGTCCTTCCTTGGCCAGAAACGTTTGCGCAAGTATTTCGGCAAAATCCGCGAAGTGCTGGAGATGCCGAACCTAATCGAGGTTCAGAAATCCTCGTACGATCTTTTCCTGAATTCCGGCGACCAGCCGCAGCCCACCGATGGCGAAGGCCTGATGGGCGTGTTCCAGTCGGTCTTTCCGATCAAGGATTTCAACGAAACCAGCGTGCTGGAATTCGTGAAATACGAGCTGGAAAAGCCGAAATACGACGTCGATGAATGCCAGCAGCGCGACATGACCTATTCCGCGCCGCTGAAAGTGACGCTGCGCCTGATCGTTTTTGATGTGGACGAAGATACCGGCGCCAAGTCGGTGAAAGACATCAAGGAACAGGACGTGTTCATGGGCGACATGCCCCTGATGACGCCGAACGGCACCTTCATCGTGAACGGTACCGAGCGTGTGATCGTTTCCCAGATGCACCGCAGCCCCGGCGTGTTCTTCGACCACGACAAGGGCAAGACCCACAGCTCGGGCAAATTGCTTTTCGCCTGCCGCATCATTCCCTATCGCGGCTCGTGGCTGGATTTCGAATTCGACGCCAAGGACATCGTCTTTTCGCGTATCGACCGCCGCCGCAAACTGCCGGTGACGACCCTGCTTTATGCCCTTGGGCTGGATCAGGAAGACATCATGCAGGCCTATTACGACGAGGTCTCGTACAAGCTGGAGAAGGGCAAAGGTTGGGCCACCAAGTTCTTCCCCGATCGCGTGCGCGGCACGCGTCCGCCCTTTGATCTGGTGGACGCCGCAACCGGCGAAGTGATCGCCGAAGCCGGCAAGAAGATCACCCCGCGCGCCGTCAAGCAGCTGAAAGACGAAGGCAAGGTCACCGAGCTGCTGGTTCCGTTCGAGAACATCATCGGCAAGTTCGTTGCCCGTGACCTCATCAACGAGGAAAACGGCGCGATCTATGTCGAAGCCGGTGACGAGCTGACTGTCGAATACGACAAGGATGGCGCGATGATCGGCGGTTCGATCAAGGAACTGATCGACGCCGGCGTGACCGAGATTCCGGTGCTGGACATCGACAACATCAATGTCGGCCCGTACATGCGCAACACGATGGCGCAGGACAAGAACATGAACCGCGAAAGCGCGCTCATGGATATCTACCGCGTCATGCGTCCGGGTGAACCGCCGACCGTCGAAGCCGCCGAGGCGCTGTTCGACACGCTGTTCTTCGACAGCGAGCGGTATGACCTGTCCGCCGTCGGCCGCGTGAAGATGAACATGCGCCTGGCGCTGGACAAGCCCGACACCCAGCGCACGCTGGATCGCGAAGACATCGTCGCCTGCATCAAGGCGCTGGTGGAACTGCGCGATGGCAAGGGCGACATCGACGATATCGACCACCTCGGCAACCGCCGTGTGCGCTCTGTCGGTGAGCTGATGGAAAACCAGTACCGCGTTGGCCTGCTGCGTATGGAGCGTGCGATCAAGGAGCGTATGTCGTCTGTCGAAATCGACACGGTCATGCCGCAAGATCTGATCAACGCCAAACCGGCCGCCGCAGCCGTGCGCGAGTTCTTTGGCTCGTCGCAGCTGTCGCAGTTCATGGACCAGACCAACCCGCTGTCGGAAGTCACGCACAAGCGGCGCCTTTCGGCGCTTGGCCCGGGCGGCCTGACGCGCGAGCGCGCCGGCTTCGAGGTGCGCGACGTGCACCCGACGCATTACGGCCGGATGTGCCCGATTGAAACGCCGGAAGGCCCGAATATTGGTCTGATCAACTCGCTCGCCACCTTCGCGCGCGTGAACAAGTATGGCTTCATCGAAACTCCTTACCGTGTCGTCAAGGACGGGCAGGTGACGGACGAAGTGCACTACATGTCCGCGACCGAGGAAATGCGCCACACCATCGCGCAGGCCAACGCCACGCTGGACGAAAAAGGCAAGTTCATCAACGAGATGGTGAACACCCGCCAGTCCGGCGACTATACGCTGGCGCCGAACGAAAGCGTCGATCTGATCGACGTGTCGCCCAAGCAGCTGGTGTCGGTCGCGGCCTCGCTTATTCCGTTCCTGGAAAACGACGACGCCAACCGCGCGCTGATGGGGTCGAACATGCAACGTCAGGCGGTTCCGCTTCTGCGGGCCGAGGCGCCGCTGGTCGGTACCGGCATCGAAGCCAAGGTTGCCGTCGACTCGGGCGCGGCACACCAGGCGCGCCGCGCCGGTGTGGTCGACCAGGTCGATGCAAGCCGGATCGTGATCCGTGCGACCGAAGACCTCGAACTGGGGGATGCGGGCGTCGATATCTACCGCATGCGCAAGTTCCAGCGGTCGAACCAGAACACCTGTATCAACCAGCGTCCGCTGGTGAAGGTGGGTGACACGGTCCAGAAGGGCGAAGTAATCGCAGACGGTCCGTCGACCGACCTGGGTGAGCTGGCGCTCGGCAAGAACGTGGTCGTCGCGTTCATGCCCTGGAACGGCTACAACTACGAAGACTCGATCCTGATCTCGGAGCGCATCGTCCGCGACGACGTGTTCACGTCGATCCACATCGAGGAATTCGAAGTCGCCGCGCGCGACACTAAGCTTGGCCCGGAAGAGATCACCCGCGACATCCCGAACGTCGGTGAAGAGGCGCTGCGCAACCTCGACGAGGCTGGCATCGTCTACATCGGCGCCGACGTCGAGCCGGGCGATATCCTGGTCGGCAAGATCACCCCGAAGGGCGAAAGCCCGATGACGCCGGAAGAAAAGCTGCTGCGCGCCATCTTTGGCGAAAAGGCAAGCGACGTGCGCGACACCTCGCTGCGGGTCAAGCCGGGCGACTACGGCACCGTGGTCGAAGTGCGTGTGTTCAACCGTCACGGCGTCGAGAAAGACGAGCGTGCCCTGCAGATCGAGCGCGAGGAAGTCGAACGCCTGGCGCGTGACCGCGACGACGAGATGGCGATCCTGGATCGCAACATCTATGCGCGTCTGAAGTCGATGATCCTGGGCAAGGTTGCCGTCAAGGGCCCGAAAGGCGTCAAGGCGAACTCGGAAATCACCGATGATCTTCTGGACAGCCTGACCCGTGGCCAGTGGTGGCAGCTCGCCCTCAAGGAAGAGGCCGACGCCCAGATCGTCGAAGCCCTGCACGAGCAGTACGAAGCACAGAAACGTGCTCTCGATGCCCGTTTCGAGGACAAGGTCGAAAAGGTCCGCCGTGGCGACGACCTGCCGCCGGGCGTGATGAAGATGGTCAAGGTGTTCGTCGCGGTGAAGCGCAAGCTGCAGCCGGGCGACAAGATGGCCGGCCGTCACGGCAACAAGGGTGTCGTTTCCAAGGTCGTCCCGATCGAGGACATGCCCTTCCTTTCGGACGGCACCCCGGTCGATATCTGCCTCAATCCGCTGGGCGTGCCCAGCCGGATGAACGTCGGTCAGATCCTCGAAACCCACATGGGTTGGGCCGCGCGCGGTCTGGGGATCAAGATCGACGACGCACTGCAGGATTACCGCCGGTCCGGCGACCTGACCCCGGTGCGCGAGGCGATGCGCCTGGCCTATGGCGAGGATGTCTATGAAGAAGGCATTGTCGGCATGGACGAAGGTGCGCTGATCGAAGCGGCGACAAACGTCACCCGCGGTGTACCGATTGCAACGCCGGTCTTCGACGGCGCCAAGGAAGGCGACGTGAACGACGCGCTGCGCCGCGCCGGTTTCGACGAAAGCGGCCAGTCGGTCCTGTTCGACGGGCGCACCGGCGAGCAGTTTGCCCGCCCGGTCACCGTTGGCGTCAAGTACCTGCTCAAGCTGCACCACCTGGTGGACGACAAGATCCACGCGCGGTCCACTGGCCCGTACAGCCTGGTCACCCAGCAGCCGCTGGGCGGCAAGGCGCAGTTCGGCGGTCAGCGTTTCGGGGAAATGGAGGTCTGGGCGCTTGAAGCGTACGGCGCCGCCTACACCCTGCAGGAAATGCTGACGGTCAAGTCGGACGACGTGGCAGGCCGGACCAAGGTCTATGAAAGCATCGTCAAGGGCGAGGACAATTTCGAAGCGGGCGTTCCCGAGAGCTTTAACGTTCTGGTGAAAGAAGTCCGCGGCCTCGGCCTGAACATGGAACTCCTGGATGCGGAGGAAGACGAGTGACGGGGGCACCCCCCGTCCTCATCCCCCTCTGCCCTCTGTCAAGGAATTGAAAATGAACCAGGAACTGACGAACAACCCGTTCAACCCGCTGACGCCGCCCAAGGTGTTCGACGAAATCCGCGTCTCGCTGGCATCGCCCGAGCGTATCCTTTCGTGGTCCTATGGCGAGATCAAGAAGCCGGAAACCATCAACTACCGCACGTTCAAACCCGAGCGTGACGGCCTGTTCTGCGCGCGTATCTTTGGCCCGATCAAGGATTACGAATGCCTGTGCGGCAAGTACAAGCGCATGAAGTATCGCGGCGTCGTCTGCGAAAAATGCGGTGTCGAGGTGACCCTGCAAAAGGTCCGCCGCGAACGCATGGGGCACATCGAACTGGCCGCTCCGGTGGCGCATATCTGGTTCCTCAAGTCGCTGCCCAGCCGCATCGGCCTGATGCTGGACATGACCCTGCGCGATCTCGAACGCATCCTGTACTTCGAAAACTACGTGGTGATCGAACCGGGCCTGACCGACCTGCAATACGGCCAGTTGATGACCGAAGAGGAATACCTGGACGCCCAGGACGCCTTCGGCATGGATGCCTTCACCGCCAATATCGGCGCCGAGGCGATCCGCGAGATGCTGGCCAATATCGACCTCGAAGCCGAGGCCGAGCAACTGCGCGCCGACCTGGCCGAAGCCACCGGTGAGCTGAAGCCCAAGAAGATCATCAAGCGTCTGAAGGTCGTCGAAAGCTTCCTGGAGTCCGGCAACCGCCCGGAATGGATGATCATGACTGTGATCCCGGTCATTCCGCCCGAACTGCGCCCGCTGGTGCCGCTCGACGGTGGCCGCTTCGCGACCTCGGACCTGAACGATCTCTATCGTCGGGTGATCAACCGGAACAACCGCCTGAAGCGCCTGATCGAACTGCGTGCGCCCGATATCATCGTGCGCAACGAAAAGCGGATGCTGCAGGAAGCGGTCGACGCCCTGTTCGACAACGGCCGCCGCGGCCGCGTGATCACCGGTGCGAACAAGCGCCCGCTGAAATCGCTGTCCGACATGCTGAAAGGCAAGCAGGGCCGGTTCCGCCAGAACCTGCTGGGCAAGCGCGTCGACTTTTCGGGCCGTTCGGTCATCGTGACCGGCCCCGAATTGAAGCTGCACCAGTGCGGCCTGCCCAAGAAGATGGCGCTGGAGCTGTTTAAGCCGTTCATCTACTCGCGGCTCGAGGCCAAGGGCCTCAGCTCGACCGTGAAGCAGGCGAAGAAGCTGGTCGAAAAGGAACGCCCCGAAGTATGGGACATCCTGGACGAGGTGATCCGTGAGCATCCGGTCCTTCTGAACCGCGCGCCCACGCTGCACCGCCTGGGTATCCAGGCGTTCGAGCCGGTTCTGATCGAAGGCAAGGCGATCCAGCTTCACCCGCTGGTGTGTTCGGCCTTCAACGCCGACTTCGACGGCGACCAGATGGCCGTGCACGTCCCGCTGAGCCTCGAAGCGCAGCTGGAAGCGCGCGTGCTGATGATGTCGACGAACAACGTTCTGTCGCCCGCGAACGGCGCGCCGATCATCGTTCCGTCGCAGGACATGATCCTTGGCCTCTATTACACCACCATCGAACGCGAAGGCATGAAGGGCGAGGGCATGACCTTTGCCTCGATCGAAGAGGTCGAGCATGCGCTGAACGCCGGTGAGGTGCACCTGCACGCCAAGATCCAGTGCCGCATCAAGCAGATCGACGAGGAAGGCAACGAAGTCTGGAAGCGTTACGACACGACGCCCGGCCGTGTGCGCCTTGGCGCGCTGCTGCCGCTGAACGCAAAGGCGCCGTTCGAGCTGGTCAACCGCCTGCTGCGCAAGAAAGAGGTGCAGCAGACCATCGACACCGTCTACCGCTATTGCGGCCAGAAGGAGTCGGTCATCTTCTGTGACCAGATCATGGGCATGGGCTTCAAGGAAGCGTTCCGCGCCGGTATCTCGTTCGGCAAGGACGACATGGTGATCCCCGACAACAAGTGGAGCATCGTGGACGAAACCCGCGAGCAGGTGAAAGACTTTGAACAGCAGTACATGGACGGCCTGATTACCCAGGGCGAAAAGTACAACAAGGTCGTCGACGCCTGGTCGAAGTGCAACGACAAGGTGACGGACGCCATGATGTCCACCATCTCGTCCGAACGCCGCGACGGCAACGGTGCCGTGCAAGAGCCGAACTCGGTTTACATGATGGCCCACTCGGGCGCGCGGGGTTCCGTCACGCAGATGAAGCAGCTGGGCGGCATGCGTGGCCTGATGGCCAAGCCGAACGGCGACATCATCGAAACGCCGATCATTTCGAACTTCAAGGAAGGTCTGACGGTGCTGGAGTACTTCAACTCCACGCACGGCGCCCGTAAGGGTCTGTCGGATACCGCGCTCAAGACTGCGAACTCGGGTTACCTGACCCGCCGTCTTGTCGACGTGGCGCAGGATTGCATCGTGCGCGAGCATGACTGCGGAACCGACAATTCGATCACGGCCGAACCCGCGATCAACGATGGCGAAGTCGTCGCATCGCTTGGGGAACGCATCCTGGGCCGCGTCGCGGCCGAGGACATCGTTCACCCCGCGACGGGCGAGGTCATCATCGCCGTGGGCACTTTGATCGATGAGCGTATGGCGGACGCGGTTGAAGACGCTGCTCTGCCCGCAGTGCGCATCCGGTCGCCGCTGACCTGCGAAAGCGAAGACGGTGTCTGCGCAATGTGCTATGGCCGCGACCTTGCACGCGGCACGATGGTGAACACCGGCGAAGCCGTCGGCATCATCGCGGCACAGTCGATCGGTGAACCCGGCACCCAGCTGACGATGCGGACATTCCACATCGGCGGCGTTGCACAGGGTGGCCAGCAGTCGTTCCTCGAAGCCAGCCAGGAAGGCGTGATCGAATACGAAAACGCCCAGACCCTGGAAAATTCGTCCGGCGAAATGCTGGTGATGGGCCGCAACATGAAGCTGATCATCAAGGACGAAAACGGCCAGGAACGTGCCAGCCACAAGGTCGGCTACGGCTCCAAGCTGTTCGTCAAGGAAGGTCAGAAGGTTGCCCGTGGCGACAAGCTGTTCGAATGGGATCCCTACACGCTTCCGATCCTTGCCGAAAAGGCGGGCACGGCCAAGTTCGTCGACCTTGTCAGCGGCATCGCCGTGCGCGAGGACACCGACGACGCAACCGGCATGACGCAGAAAATCGTCATGGACTGGCGCGCCGCACCCAAGGGCAACGAGCTCAAGCCCGAAATCATCCTTGTGGGTGAAGACGGTGAGCCGGTGCGCAACGATGCCGGCAACCCGGTGACCTACCCGATGTCCGTCGACGCGATCCTTTCGGTCGAAGACGGCCAGAAGGTCGAAGCCGGCGACGTCGTCGCGCGTATCCCGCGCGAAGGTGCGAAGACCAAGGACATCACCGGTGGTCTGCCGCGTGTGGCCGAACTGTTCGAAGCCCGTCGCCCCAAGGATCACGCGATCATCGCCGAAGTCGATGGTTACGTGCGCTTTGGCAAGGACTACAAGAATAAGCGCCGCATCACCATCGAGCCTGCCGACGATACCCTGGCACCGGTCGAGTACATGGTTCCCAAGGGCAAGCACATTCCTGTCCAGGAAGGCGACTATGTCCAGAAGGGCGACTACATCATGGACGGCAATCCTGCGCCGCATGACATCCTGTCCATCATGGGTGTCGAGGCGCTTGCCAACTACATGATCGACGAAGTCCAGGACGTGTACCGCCTGCAGGGCGTGAAGATCAACGACAAGCATGTCGAGGTGATCGTGCGCCAGATGCTGCAGAAGTGGGAAATCTCCGACAGCGGGGACACCACGCTTCTGAAGGGCGAACATGTCGACAAGCAGGAACTGGACGCGGCCAATGCCAAGGCCGAGGCCAAGGGCGGTCGCCCCGCATCGGGCGAACCGATCCTGCTGGGCATCACCAAGGCGTCGCTGCAGACACGCAGCTTCATCTCGGCGGCGTCGTTCCAGGAAACCACCCGCGTGCTGACCGAAGCTTCGGTTCAGGGCAAGGTGGACAAGCTGGTCGGCCTGAAGGAGAACGTGATCGTGGGTCGCCTGATCCCGGCGGGTACCGGCGGGGCAACCCAGCGCGTTCGCCAGATCGCGCAGGGCCGCGACAACAAGGTGATCGAAGCGCGCCGCGAAGAGGCCGAAGCTGCAGCCGCACTGGCCGCCCCGGATGCCGACGACATCGTGGGCGGGGACGAGTTCGACACGATGATCGACACGCCCGAAAGCCGCGAATGATCGCCTGAAGGTTCCTGAAATCCTGCAAAGGCCCCGCTTCGGCGGGGCCTTTCGTTTGAGCGACGGGGCTTTTCTTTCGTAGCAATACGGTGTTTCGTCGGTGCGAAACGCGAGTTACGGGACAGAAGGCATGACAGGCGCCGCTTTGACTGACAATTTCAAGGGGGCGCTGTTGATGATGGCCAGCATGGCGGCCTTCACCCTGAACGACACTTTCGTCAAGGCACTGGCGGGCGAGTTGCCCCTGTTCCAGTTGCTTTTCCTTCGTGGTTTGCTGACCACGTTCCTGGTGGGCCTTCTGGCGTGGCGGCTCGGGGCATTTTCGCGGCGTATTCCGCGTCGGGACTGGCAACTTGTCGGCCTGCGGCTGGTGGCCGAGATCGCCGCCGCCTATTTCTTTTTGACGGCGCTTTTCAACATGCCTCTGGCCAATGTGACGGCAATCCTGCAATCGCTGCCGCTGGTGGTGACATTGACGGCGGCCTTGCTGTTCGCCGAACCGCTTGGCTGGCGTCGTCTGAGCGCGATTTTGATCGGCCTGTGCGGTGTCCTGCTGATTGTGCGCCCGGGAACCGAGGGCTTCACCCTTTATTCCGTCTATGCACTGATTGCGGTCGGTTTCGTCACGATGCGCGACCTGTGCACCAGGCGGCTGAGTGCCGAGACCCCTTCGATGCTGGTGACATTCCTGACATCGGGGGCCGTCATGGTGTTCTTTGGTCTTGGCAGCCTCATGGACAGCTGGGTGCCGGTGACGACCGGGGCCGGCCTTAAGATCCTTGGTGCGTCGGTGATGATCTTCGGCGGGTATCTCTTTTCGGTGATGGTCATGCGGATCGGTGAAATCTCGTTCGTGACACCGTTTCGATACACCGGTCTGATCTGGGCGTTGATCCTGGGATGGGCGGTGTTCGGCGACTGGCCCGCACCGGTCACGCTGGTCGGCGCGGCGGTTGTCGTCGGCAGCGGTATCTTCATGCTCTACCGTGAGCGGCAACTAGCGCGGGGCCCGCAGGCGGTGCGGCAATGACCGTTCCGGTCCAGGTTTTGGGACTGTGCCGCTGGAATTATCCTTCGGCGCCGGGTGCCTTTCAGCGCGAAGCGTTGGGCGGTCTCGAAGCCATCCGCGCGGCCTTGTACGATCCGATGCGCCTGGCTTTGCGCCTGTTTTTCCTGGAGCATGTCGTATTGCCGCCACTGCGGGCGCAAACCGATCCCGACTTTACGATCGTGATGCTGATGGGCGACCAGTTGCCCGGCGAAACGCGCGACCGGATCGACACGCTCATTGCAGATGTGCCGCAGATAAAGCCGGTCTACGCACCCGAGGGACAGCCGCATCAGGACATTTGCCGCGACGTGATGCAGTCGCACCGCGACCCGTCTGTACGCGCGGTGGCGGAAATTCGGTTTGACGATGACGACGCATCGGCCGTCGATATCGTCGAGCGCACGCGCGACGTTTTCAGCCGGACCAAGGCGCTTTTCCGGTCGGGTGGAAAGATGGCGCTGGATTTCAATCGTGGCTTCATCCTGCGCACCGAATCCAACGGGGTGCAATTCCAGCCGGTGACGTCACGATACTGGACGCCCGCGCTGGTTCTTTTTCAGCGGCCTCAAAGCGATCTGAGCCTGCTCGATTTCAACCATGCGCAGTTATGGAAACGTATCCCCACGATCACCTTTCCGAAGGTGCCGATGTATCTGCGCGGCGCGCATGGCGGCAATGACAGCGGCGTATCGGTGAACCCACACAATGCCGACGATGCCTGGCAAAAGGCGGATACGCTTGGCGAAACATTGCTAGAACGGTTCAACATCGACCACGGCCGGCTGAATGACGCCTGGCTGAAATTGCTGCATGGCGACTGAACGCCAATCACGCCATTGCGTGTTGTTGACAACCCCCGCGACTCCCCCTATACGCCCGTCATCCGGCGCGGGGTCTCCCCCTATGCCGATATCAGAACTGTAGTGGACACGATCCAGGCTAATGCTGCCTCGATCCTCTGGAAACCCACCGCGTCGTTCACCTCGGAATGGGAACGATGGCGGTTTTTTCGCTTTGTGGACGCACAAGGCGGTTTGAAACGGAAACCGCGCGGGGATGCCCGCGCAGACACATGTGTTGATAGACGGGGAAAGAGACCCAATGCCAACGATCCAGCAGCTGATCCGCAAGCCGCGGCAGCCCAAAGTCAAACGTTCGAAGTCGATGCATCTTGAGCAGTGCCCGCAAAAGCGCGGCGTCTGCACACGCGTCTACACCACCACGCCGAAAAAGCCGAACTCGGCCATGCGTAAAGTGGCCAAGGTGCGCCTGACCAACGGCTACGAGGTGATCAGCTATATCCCCGGCGAAAGCCACAACCTTCAGGAACACTCGGTTGTCCTGATCCGTGGCGGCCGTGTGAAAGACCTTCCCGGTGTGCGCTACCACATCCTGCGCGGTGTTCTGGATACCCAGGGCGTCAAGGATCGTAAGCAGCGCCGCTCGAAATACGGCGCCAAGCGTCCGAAGTAAGAGGATTACAGAATGTCCCGTCGTCACGCCGCTGAAAAACGCGAAATCCTGCCCGACGCCAAGTATGGCGACCGGGTGCTGACCAAGTTCATGAACAACCTGATGCTCGACGGTAAGAAATCCGTCGCCGAGCGCATCGTCTACGGTGCCCTCGACCGCGTCGAGCAAAAGATCAAGCGCGCCCCCGTCGAGGTGTTCCACGAGGCGCTCGACAACATCAAGCCGTCGGTCGAAGTTCGCTCGCGCCGCGTTGGTGGTGCCACCTATCAGGTGCCGGTCGAAGTTCGCCCGGAACGCCGTGAGGCCCTGGCCATCCGCTGGCTGATTTCGGCCTCGCGCTCGCGCAACGAAAACACCATGGAAGAGCGCCTTGCCGGCGAACTGCTCGATGCGGTTCAGTCGCGCGGTGCAGCCGTGAAAAAGCGCGAAGACACCCACAAGATGGCCGACGCCAACAAGGCGTTCAGCCACTATCGCTGGTAATTCAGACCGTAAGGATCAGGCCAAATGGCACGCGAATATCCCCTCGAACGGTACCGCAACTTCGGTATCATGGCGCATATCGATGCAGGCAAGACCACCTGCTCGGAGCGTATCCTTTTCTACACCGGCAAGTCCCACAACATCGGTGAGGTGCACGATGGTGCAGCCACCATGGACTGGATGGAGCAGGAGCAGGAACGCGGCATCACGATCACTTCGGCTGCGACCACCACCTTCTGGCAGTGGCAGGAAGATCCGACCGCCGAAGGCACCTCGGACACCAAGTACCGGATGAACATCATCGACACGCCCGGACACGTGGACTTCACCATCGAGGTGGAACGTTCGCTGGCCGTGCTTGACGGTGCCGTTGCGGTGCTCGACGCTAACGCCGGTGTCGAACCGCAGACCGAAACGGTGTGGCGTCAGGCCGACCGTTACAAGGTTCCGCGTATCGTGTTCGTCAACAAGATGGACAAGATCGGCGCAGACTTCTTCAACTGCGTGCACATGATCGAGGATCGCACCGGTGCCATTGCAGCCCCGATCCAGATCCCGATCGGCGCCGAGAACGAGCTGGAAGGCATCGTCGATCTGGTGACCATGGAAGAATGGACCTGGAAGGGCGAAGACCTGGGTGCATCCTGGACCCGTCAGCCGATCCGCGACAGCCTCAAGGACACCGCCGACGAATGGCGCGCCAAGCTGATCGAGAACGCCGTCGAAATGGACGACGACGCGATGATGGCGTACCTCGAAGGCGAAGAGCCCGACATCCCGACGCTGCGCAAGCTGATCCGCAAGGGCACGCTGGCGCTGAAATTCGTTCCGGTTCTGTGTGGTTCGGCATTCAAGAACAAGGGTGTGCAGCCGCTGCTGAACGCCGTTGTCGATTACCTGCCGTCGCCGCTGGACGTGGTCGATTACATGGGCTTCAGCCCCGATGACGAAACCGAAGAGCGTAACATCGCCCGCCGCGCGGACGACAACATGCCCTTCGCCGGTCTGGCGTTCAAAATCATGAACGACCCGTTCGTCGGCTCGCTGACCTTCACCCGCATCTACTCGGGTGTCCTGGGCAAGGGCGACAGCGTCCTGAACTCGACCAAGGGCAAGCGCGAGCGTATCGGGCGCATGATGATGATGCACTCGAACAACCGTGAAGAGATCGAAGAGGCATTTGCCGGCGACATCATCGCGCTGGCGGGTCTGAAGGACACCACCACGGGTGACACGCTGTGCGACCCGAAAGAACCGGTGGTTCTGGAAACCATGACCTTCCCCGATCCCGTGATCGAGATCGCGGTCGAGCCCAAGACCAAGGGCGACCAGGAAAAGATGTCGGCGGGCCTTGCACGGCTTGCGGCAGAAGACCCCTCCTTCCGCGTCGAAACCGACCTCGAGTCCGGCCAGACCATCATGAAGGGCATGGGCGAACTGCACCTCGACATCCTGGTCGATCGTCTGAAGCGCGAATTCAAGGTCGAGGCGAACATCGGTGCGCCGCAGGTGGCCTATCGCGAAACGATCAGCCACGAGATCGAGCACACCTACACCCACAAGAAGCAGTCGGGTGGTTCGGGTCAGTATGCCGAGGTCAAGCTCATCATCACCCCGACCGAGCCGGGCGAAGGTTACTCCTTCGAATCCCGCATCGTCGGCGGTGCCGTGCCCAAGGAATACATCCCGGGCGTGGAAAAGGGCATCCAGTCCGTCATGGACAGCGGCCCGCTTGCCGGCTTCCCCGTGATCGATTTCAAGGTCGCGCTGATCGACGGTAAGTTCCACGATGTGGACTCCAGCGTTCTGGCGTTCGAAATCGCGTCCCGCATGTGCATGCGCGAAGGTCTCAAAAAGGCCGGCGCAAAGCTGTTGGAACCGATGATGAAGGTCGAAGTGATCACGCCGGAAGAATACACCGGCAACATCATCGGTGACCTGACTTCGCGTCGGGGCCAGGTGTCGGGGCAGGAACCGCGCGGCAACGCCGTCGCGATCAATGCCTTCGTGCCGCTGGCGAACATGTTCGGCTACATCAACACGCTGCGCTCGATGTCTTCGGGCCGCGCGCAGTTCACGATGCAGTTCGACCATTACAACCCGGTTCCGCAGAACATCTCGGACGAGATTCAGGCGAAATACGCATAACGGGATGCCGGGCATGGTGCCCGGCCTACCCACCCACCGTAGGCCGGGTCATTGCCCGGCTCCCGACAAGACAAGGAGGCCATCATGGCAAAGGAAAAGTTTGAACGCAGCAAACCGCACGTGAACATCGGCACGATTGGTCACGTTGACCACGGCAAGACGACGCTGACGGCGGCGAT
>NZ_FNEB01000015.1 GCF_900100005.1 Lutimaribacter saemankumensis | reverse complement strand
GAGACAATCTCTTCGGGCTTGGGTCGCCTGTTTGCCATTCTCGGTCCTCCGTTTCCTAAACATAGTGGTGGACCAGTTCAGTTGGGGAGGCTCAACGGCATGCTGAAGTTCATCACGATCGTCGGCTACATCTGCATCTTCCTCGCCGTCACAGCCAGTGCCATGAACCTTGCAGCTGCTCTGATTCAACAGCTCCTGATCATGGGAATGCTGCTGGTGGTCGGGACGTTCCTCATCGAGGGGCCTAAAGACTAAATCGAAAAACATGTGCCCTGGGATTACCTAAAGACTGGGGCACATGAGCCGGGTTTGTGTCCGAGTGAAAGGAGTGTTCACTCGAGTGAACTCGGGTTCGACCTCTTAGCCTTTAGGGGTAGAACTCCGAAGGCTGCCGTGTGGGTGTCTTTCTGGCTCCTGATCCAGCCCAAGCATGGGGGTGTTTGGGTGGAGCTAGGCGTTGAAAAAGCCCTCAAGCACATCGGAACTTCCTCTACCTATAGGAGATCACTCACCATATCGAGACGAGACAGATAGCTTCTGCTTAACGGTGCCATTGGCTTGTCATTTGGAGAGTGAATTTCCACTCGAGTCGCTGAGAGGCTTCGTGAGTCCATTTTTTACCCGTTGTCTGGGGCATGTGCGCCAAACACCCCTAGAGGCGCTCAGTGGCGCTCTCATGGACTCTCAGCAGCACTGGGGTGCAGTCCGGTCGGCGGGATTTCCTCGAGCACTCTTTCGGGGAGGGCAAGCCTGTGCATTTCGGTGTGGTTTGGTGTGGCTCGATTTGGTGTGATCTGACCTGAACCAGCTCAGGCATGCAGCGGCCGTCTTCGCCGGACTGTGGAGCCAAGGGGAACCAGGAAGCTCGAACCAGGAAAGAAGCCCAACGCCACCCACTGGCGCCAAGCCTCGCGCGCGCCTGGTAGGGGTTTATACACTCCGATCCGCTCTCCCCCTTCTCTTCGTCTAGCGACAAACAAGGGGCCTCAAGAAAATGCGTCAGCATTTTCGCAGAGTGTCCCTTGTTTGGAGTGGTAGGAGTAGTGTTGACTGTTTATGTTGCCTAATCTAGATATATGTATAATCCCTTATATAACTTACTAAATAGAGTATATATAAGTATTAGCGACATCTTTCCTATGGTGGCTACGCCACCATAGGAAAGATGTCGCCCTTATGTAATATTATAACTACTTATAGATATCAGTAGAGCAGTAAGAAATGAACAGTATATGTTGAGTAGGATACCCTTAGCTTAACTACCCTTCCATGGTGGAGCCCCCTGGTTCGAGAGCTCGCGCTCAACCTCGCCGACAGGCCTCCCGAGGCCGCATTCGGGTAAGCCCTTTCTTCTGGTTCACGAGCCTTCCGCTGGAGCTGGCTTCAGCATTCTCCTGGCGCCCAGGCGGGTACTCTCGGGACCCCATTGAGCTCCCAGGTTCCTTCCTGGTTCCGGCGAAGCAACTAGAGGCAATGAGAGAGTCACTGAGCGCCTCTGACTCCATTCGGCCACCCATGCTCGGCAAGACGCCCAACACCCACTCAGCGAGTCTCTCAGGCGCTCTGCGGGCTATTTTCAGGTGCGTGCTGCCCCCCCTAGTTCGCGCGAAACGCAATCTGGATGGCCCGACTGAACGAAGATGCTAAGGGCTGGCAGAACCTCTCCCTAGAGTTGTTCCGGCTTTGACCAGACCAACATCCAGCGCCCGTGAAAAGATGTAACTCGTGGGGTCGATCGAGGGTGGTTATCGATGGTGCTGCTGTCGCCATGCCCACCACAGTCACCGAGCAACACATGAGGAATTTTTTCAGCAGCCTCTTGAAGGGCGGTGCGAGAGTCGCCTGATTTTAAGAGTACAGGATCCTCTAGATCCCTATACCTGATGTAAGAGTAGAGGATCCTCTAGATCCCTATAGCTATCAAAATGCTAGGTACTCTAGAGAAGCCCTTCCAGAGTATTCTGGGCAATACACACCCACTTGATTTTCGTGCCCCTAACCTGCGTCAGCGCATGTTGTGCAACTGACTGGTAGGTGGATGGCAAGAGCTGGATTGCGATGAGGCGAGGGCCTGCCTGCACACGCTCGAGCACACGACATCCAGCATCACACCACGCAGCGTGAAGGATGACAAGCCATGGCGTCGGTGAAAAGTCTTACCAGGACGGCCGCAGAGACGACCGATCTTGAACGGCGCGTTCTGGCCCATGAACGGATCCTGCAAGCTCTAATCGCCTACATGGCCCGTACCGAGCCACGTTTCGTCGATCACCTGCGAGAACGATTCGTAGAACCGATGAGATTGACCCAACGCGAACACGACTACCGCGAAACCGATGATTATGCGGAAAAATTCGTGCGCGCCGTGATTCTCCTCGGAGAAGTGCGCGTGCCAAAGGCGAAGGAGCCGGAAATGACCGACAAGCAACCCGTGCCACCGACTAGCAAAGGTGGACAGGATTCTTCCATGAACAGGCCACCGCGGCGTGGTGGAGCTCAGGTGCGCGAAAGAAACGGCATCTGGGAGGTGCAGGTCGATGGCAAGTTCCTCGGCGACTACTGCCAGAAGGAGCATGCTCTTGCCGCCGCTGCCTTGCACAAGTCGTTGCCCCGATGACCGGTAGCTCTCATCCGACAGTCCTGCAGGACTTCGCGATCCAGGTAGCCGAGAACGAAGGCATGCCAACGAGACCGAGTTCCAGGGGCTCCCCGCCACCGCCTGGGCCAACTCGACGGCTGACCGGAACGCTCACGCTTGGGCCATCGAAGACACGCGGGGTGACCGGCGGACTCTGGTCCGCCAAGGAGAAAGCGGCGATGAGACATCGGCTGGCGAGGCTGATCGCGGGGACGGCAGTTTTAGCGGGTATGATCGCGTCCTTCGCCTTCCCCGTCCTTGTGAAAGATGGCACTGACCCGATGCCTCGGACGCTCATCCTTGCAAGATGATCATGACATGACCAGGCGCGGCCGTGTGTCCGGCATGCGGGTCAGCATCGGGTACCGTCTGCGATACAGCTTTCCGCAACCGACGCCGCTGATCGCGCCGCTCAGCGTGCACTACTCGCGCTTTGGCGATCTGGAGCGTGCCAATTATCTAGTGATGGTCATGTCAGATTAACTTTGTTTGAGCCGGGCAGGGGGGCTTTCGTTGCTTCCGAGCATGACCAAACGCCCCCCGTTCAAGTGATTCAAAACCAGCCCTGAGATCATCCGCCTAGCGGTGATGCTCTATGTCCGGTTCCCGCTATCGCTCAGAAATTTCAAGGATCTGCTGCATGAACGCGGCATCGACGTCAGCCATGAAACCATTCGGTTCTGGTGGAACCGTTTCGGGCCGATGTTTGCCTCCGAGATCCGCCGGCGACGCGTTCAGCAGTTCCTGTCCTGGCAGACACGAGTTCGAATTAGTCTGACAGCACCACCTTTTTGTTTGCTTTGATCAATCAAGCATAGCTCATTTCGAAAAAAGTGCGGATAAACTAGAAACCGCGGCAAGACTTTTGATCCAAAACAACTCGCGCAGTCTAATTCTTGGTTAGAATCTCCCAGTGTTACAGCCGAATTGCTTTGGGAGTAGGGACATTGAATGAAGTTGAGGAAAACGAACTTTGGAAGACTGAAGAGCGATTTTGGATAGAGGGCGCTGAGAGTGCGAGAGCCATGACAGGAAAAGGCGCGGTTTTCGTTCTTCCATTTCCGCAAGGCATTCTCCAAGGCGACTCTATATGGCGAGAGGGCCTGATCGCACAGAGATGGCGGTCCGTTGTGTTTTCGGAACGTTATTTCAAGCAAGAGAGCGACGTTGCCGTTTTAGCATACCGCGTCTCAGCTGAGCGCAGTGACACACCAATCTATGAAGCCTTTTGTACATCCACCTATCTGCAGGATGATGGCCAGTGGCTAAGAATTGTGCATCAGCAAACGCCCGTATTGAACGGGTCTTAGGAGCAATTGATCGGACCAGATGCGCCCGACCGCTTGAAGGGCGATGCTCCAAGCCGCGTTTTTGCGCGGACCAAATATCGCTCAGTTAGGAAAGGTAGGCCAATGGCCAAGGCTTCGGCTCATCCAGGAGATCCACATTTCATTACGCGCAGCGGTTGGCTTCGCGCTGCTGTCCTTGGAGCAAATGATGGAGTTGTCTCGGTTTCGTCCCTGATTGTCGGGGTCGCGGCGGCTGATGCGACACAGAGCGCAGCGATTGTCGCAGGCATTGCGGGACTCTCAGCCGGTGCGATGTCGATGGCTGCAGGAGAATACGTTTCGGTTTCTTCGCAATCCGACACGGAACGAGCCGATATTGCGCGCGAAACTGAAGCGCTTCAGAACTTGCCAGAAGCTGAGCTTGCCGAACTGGCGGCAATCTATCAGGAAAAGGGGTTAAGCGAGGAGACATCGCTGTTAATAGCAAAGGAGTTGACGGCGCATGACGCGCTTGGTGCGCATGTCCGAGACGAACTCGGACTGTCAGAGGTCCACGCGGCCAATCCGCTTCAGGCGGCGATCACATCCGGCTTAACGTTCAGCATTGCCGCCGCAGTTCCCTTGTTGGCCGCATTTGCAGCACCGACAGGTTCGATCATCCCGGTTGTCCTTGTTGTTACCGTGATCGCCTTGGCTGCGTTGGGGGCACTGGGCGCAAAGGCTGGAGCAGCGCCCCTGCTGCGGGCGACTGTTCGTGTTGTGGTGTGGGGGCTGTTCGCAATGGCTGTCACTGCCGGGGTGGGCAGGCTATTTGGCGTGAGCGTTTGAGACGGGGCTAGAACTGCTTCCAGTCCTCCGGCAAAGCGTCAGGTTTCGCAACGAAATCCATACCTCGACAATGCGAGAAGCGGCTGTCAGCTTGTTCGTGGAGACATTGGCTCCGGCACCCTTGGACTTGCCTCCAATTGTCACTCTCGCAGTAATCTACATACTTCCTTCGGCGCTTACCCGGGCGGTCACCAACAACGCCGTGGCTGTCATGGTTAAACCGCTCGCGAATGGTGTTGCGGAAGAACTTGGTCTCAATCCAAGGCCGTTCGTCGTCGCCTTGATGTTTGGTGCAAGCGCGAGCTTCGCGACCCCGGTTGGCTATCAGACCAAAACATTGGTGTATGGCGCTGGAAACTACAGATTTGGCGATTTCCTCAGAATCGGTATTCCGATGAACATTATCGTCGGCGGATCAATGGTGGGTGCGATTCCAATCTTCTTCCCACTCTACATTTTCTGATCTTTATGCCCAACTGCGATGGCGTTTCCTGCTCGGGCTGCCAGAAGCGTCAGAAGTAGCAGCATGAGTATGCCAATTGCCGCAGAGATGGCAGATCCTGCTCGAATGCCCAACTTTGCAGCATTCAGGTCGGCTGCGCCAGGACGCCGTTCGTCATCCCATCGGGCGAATTGCACATCGTCATCAGGCTCGAAGTTGCCGAACCGCTTGTCCCGCTCGTCGGGCAGTTGAAGCAGCAGGTGGGGCAATGGGGAAGTTGATCGGAGGGGTAATCTGGGGTTCTCGGTGGTGGAACGTGTTCGGGTCAAAGCCTGCCCACGGAGTTGCCGCCGGTGATGATCCGATTGATGAGAGCGGCAACCGCTCGGTGCATCTCTGCATCCGGTCCGGCGTCGTTCTCGTGGGTCGCCGCGGCATCGCGGAGAACTCCTATGATCTCCTGCTCTGGCAGCAGCATGTGGTCGTTCATCGCCAGCAGAAGCGCTTCGCAGATCGACAGAGCCGCCAAGCCGGCATGATCTTTCTGGTTGGGCATCGTAGGCGTTCCTCCCTGCGAACTGGCGTGCATTTCCTTGGTGTGCCGGGGCGATCCGCAGCTTTGTTGCAGAAAATGTGCTAGGATGAATTGATATGAAGCAGTAGTTAGGCCAGAAATTTTCGCTAGTGCATCAACCATGACCTACCCAGCCATCGAGGGAGCACATGACCGTCGAGACGCACAGTCCGCTGATCCGCAAGCTTTCCGCCTTCGTCGCATTGTCGGAAGCCGAGTTCGGCGTGCTCGATCGTCTGCACCGGCGCCGGCGAACTTTCGTCGCTGGACGGGACATGGTGCATCAGGGGCAGTCGGGCCAAGTGGCATACATCCTGTCGTCAGGCTGGGTCTGTTCCTACAAGATCCAGGCGGACGGGACGCGTCAGATAGTCGATTTTCAGATACCGGGGGATTTTCTGGGGTTGCGTAGTGTTCTTTTGCGCACGTCGGATCATAGTTTCGAACCCATCGTGGACATCGAGGCTGCCGAAGTGCTGACGAGCGATCTACTCGATGCGTTCGCGCAGACGCCGCGCCTTGCGACCGCCATCCTCTGGGCGGCCTCAAGGGATGAGGCGATGGTTGTGGAGCATCTCGTCGGGATCGGGCGTCGGGACGCCGATGCGCGAATGGCGCATTTCCTGCTGGAGCTGGGATCGAGGCTTGCGCTGGTCGGTATGGGCAGCAGGGAAGGATTCGAATGCCCTTTAACGCAATACCACCTCGCCGATACGCTGGGGTTGAGCGCGGTCCATGTGAACCGCGTCCTGCGGCAGCTTCGCGAGAGTGGACTGGTCACCTTTCGGGAGGGCCGCGTAGCGTTTCACGACTATGTCGGGCTGGTGGAACTTGCCGAGTTCGATCCGGCATATCTAGACCAGACCGGGCCGCTCCTGAATTGAAAGGGTCGCCCTCCGTTGCTCGGCAGGCGACCCCAGATATTACATCAAACGATGGCGTTCATGCGAGGGCTTGGGTTGCCGCCTCGAGTTCCTTGTTGGTCTCGGCGTCGTTCTTGGCCGTATGCGCCTTCTCGGCTGCCTGGTAATGCTTCAGAGCAGCGTCTTTCTTTGGTCCGGAGGGCGCCTTGTCCCACGCGGCTTTCACGGACTTCATCTTCTCGGTAGTCGTGTTCTGTTCGGGAGTCATTGGAATTGTCCTTTCCTGGACGCTCCGAGAATAAGAAGCGTGTCGACATGCCGTCCTTTGGGAATCGACACGCCCACACGCTTCTCGGGTACTCGAAAAAAATGCACCACCGAATGCTCGGCGTGCACGTCTTACCTAACCAGCGTTGGAGCCACGCCGCACTGACGCAGGTTAGTCCCGCCTCTTGTGGGAGGTCGAATGCCTCTACGCTGGTCAGGTCACCGCAATTTCCTGGTGTGAGAACCTCAGCCATCGGCCGTCATTGTTCAGGTAGGTCGAGGCACAGAGCGCCTTGTAGATTGTCACGTCGACCTTCTCCGCCGAGACGCGATAGGTGAGAATTGCGATGTCATGATACCGTATCACGCCCCGTTCGACCATTATGACGGACCGCCACCCGGTCCTTTCACAAAGGTGGGTCCAGATCTGGTCGCTGTGGAGGATGCTAGGCTGATAGGGGAAGACCATGACGGCGTTGGTCGCTGTCGTTGCCCGTGCGTTGTCGGCGCATCTGGTCCAGAAGCGTTCCTCCATGTTCCAGAGAACGCCTTGTTCGCAAGGCGATAGCGTGCCGGATTTGTGTGCCGCAAGGGCCGGTCTCTGCGCGGTCTCGATTGAAGCGGTCATTCGCCTGACCCCGACCCGCCAGACGTGAAAATCTGAAACAGCACGAAGATGATCGCGAGCACTGCCCAGATTGCTCGGCTTTCCCTCTGACGGCCATCGGCCACCGTCGAGGCAGCGCGCTGCAGGGCGCCTGACGTCGGTCCTTCGGGAAGAAGCTGGCTCAAGTCTCGTGCGATTCTACCGTGATGGTTTTCGAGCGCCGGAACGTCCCGAAATCGAGCAAGCAGTGTCTCCAACCGCGCTCGCGCTCCGTCGTGCCCTAGCGTGACAAGTTCAGCGGTTTCGTGCCATGGGTCCAGACCGAGTCGCGCGAGCGTGGAGAGCACGGTCACGGCATAACCATTCTGGTCCTCGCCGACGGACGCATAGAGAAAACGATCGAACTCGAGCGGGTGCGGATTGAGTACATTTGGGTTGGCCATTGCCAGTCCTTTCTAAGATTTCAGGAGCACAGATCTTCCCAGTTTCCAATGGATACGCGCAGGTCGGTCTGGTCGCCCTTACACAGGTCAGTGCGGGCGACTACCCCCAGGAGGTCGCAATCAGTTCGGTGCACGAGACTAACTTGCATCAGCGCCCGTCGGACGTTTCCGATGTACAAGAAGAGAAATCGTTCGACTGGTCCGTACAGGACTCCAAGGAGCCGTCATTAGCGGCCAGCGACGGATCCGCCATAATCGTGGAGGTCAGAGATGAGGGTGCGTTCATCCAGTTTGAGGGTGACCTTCTTGCACCCGTTCAGCCTAGCCGGCATTCGGAGCGAACTTCCTGCTGGGGACTACGAAGTCCTGGTTCAGGAGGAACTTCTCCGCGGGCAAGGTTTCGAGACTTATCAGAGGATTGCAACCCATATGATCGTTCCTGGCTGTGGTGATCGGGTGGGTTGGATGGAACTGCACACGATATCAGAGAGCGACCTGAATAAGGCGTTGCGCCGGGACGCGAGCACATCCGAAGCGAACAATCATAGCGAAGCGGCGCTTTCCCCGCTGGAGGATACAACATGAACACTCCCAAATGGCTCAAACCCGGCATCTATGGCGCGGTGATTGGCGCCGCCGCCATCGGCATTTTCGGCTTCAGTTGGGGCGGCTGGGTGACTGGCGGAACGGCACGAGACAATGCGATGGCGATGTCCCATGATGCTGTCGTTTCGGCCATGGTGCCGGTCTGCCTGGACATGATCCGAACAGATCCCGAGCGAGTGGCAAAGCTGGCGGAAATTCGCGAAGCTTCGAAATACCAGCGTCGGGATGCCCTGATGGAGGCTGGTTGGGCAACTGTGCCGGGCACCCAATCTCCGAGCCGCGATATCGCACAGGCTTGCTTGGCTGCGCTTAATGTCGACACTATACTGGAGCGCCCGGAAAACGCGATTGAAGAGGGATGAGGAGCGCCATGCCGTTGGTCACCCCGGAGTCCACAGATCTTGAACGTCGTGTACTTGCCAATGAAAGGGTGCTTCAGTCCCTGATCGCTTTTATGGCGCGCACGGAGCCCCGATTTATCGATCATTTGAGAGAACGGTTTATCGAACCGATGCGCATGGCGCGGCACGAACACGACCATCGCGAAACCGATGACTACGCGGAAGAGTTCATCCGTGCCGTGATGCTAATCGGAAAAGAGCGTGTGCCGCAGCAAGATCAAGCGCAAGTGGATGCTGAACACCCTAAGCCACCGAAGGCGCCAGAAAGACCAGGGATGTCCAAGCAGAAATCAACGAGTCGCCCTGGAGTTCAGGTGCGTGAAAGAAACGGCATTTGGGAGGTAAAGGTCGATGGCAAGTTTTACGGCGACTATCACCAAAAGGAACGCGCCCTTGCGGCTGCGGCCTTGCTGAAGCTGTCTTCTCAATGACCAGTAGTGTGCGACTGACAAGAAAACAGGATTTCCGGATCGAGGTGGCCGAGAACGAACGTGTTTCGACTCGTACTACTTGCAAGGTTGAATTCCTACCTATGTCGGATGCTGGACCGCAAACGGGAATAGCGCGGTTTGGTTGTCAGTATGAAACTGTACCGACATGCAAATCTTCGACCGTGAGGGAAAAGCCGACGATCCCGAACAATCAACGACATCCCCTGAAACGGTTGATATCAACGTCGGCGGTCTTTGCTGGAGTTGCCGCATCTCTTGCGTTTCCGGTCCTCGCGCAGGACGGCACTGGTGCGGTTCCGCAGAATGCGGAGGTGCGGAGCTATGGTGGTGGCTGGGACTGCATACTCGGGTATCGGGTGGAGGGCGTAAAGTGCGTGCCCATCGACTTCCCAGAGAATGCTTATGCCACTGGGCGATCTTACGGGTCCGGCTGGGAGTGTAAGCGTGGTTTTGTAGAAGTAGGGCGTGCGTCCTGCAAAGCGATCCCCTTGCCCGACAATGCGTTCCTGCGATCCTCCGGCTATGATTGGCAGTGCGACCGCGGATACCGACGGGAGCGCGAGACCTGCGTTCCCATCGTGCTGCCAGACAACGCCTATCTGTCCGACGATACCTCGGGCTCCGGATGGACCTGCGAACGCGGTTTCACCGCCAGCTCCGGCACCTGCATTCCGATCGCCGTTCCCGAGAACGGGTATCTCACCAATGCGGACTACGGTGACGAATGGGCTTGCGAACGGGGCTTTTTTGAAATCGATGGCCGTTGCGATCCCATCGCGCTTCCGGCGAACGCCTTTCTGGACACGGCGTCCTACGGGCCGGGATGGCGTTGCGAACGGGGCTTCGAGGCAGTGGAAGGTGCATGCGCCGAAATCGATATTCCTCCGAACGCCCATCTTGACCGATCCGGAAATCGCTGGCGCTGCGACCGCGGTTTTCACCTATCGGACGGGGAGTGCGCTCTTGGACGATAGGGCGCCAAGATCGACGCCTGATGGCACGCCCGGCATCCGCATGCGGATAGGTTGTCGCCTTCGTTACCGGCTGACGCAGCCGACGCCGCTTATTGCCATGCTGAACGTGCACTATTCGCGCTTCGGCGATCTCGAGCGTGCCGACTATCTCGTGACGCATCCGAGCGTGCCGTTGGAAAGCTATCGCGACGGGTTCGGCAATTGGTGCACGCGGATGGTGGCCCCGGCGGGGGATTTCATTCTTTCCACTGACGGGATATTCCGCGACACCGGATTGCCCGATCCGACAGCGACCGAGGCCGCGCAGCACGCCGTTGAGGACCTGCCCTTCGAAACCTTGGTCTACCTTCTCGGCAGTCGTTACTGCGACACAGATCTTCTGTCGGAAGAAGCTTGGCGTCTGTTCGAAAATACGCCATCGGGCTGGGCACGTGTCCAGGCGATTTGCGACTTCGTGCATTCCTCGGTTTCGTTTGACTACATGCAGGCGAGCGCCACGCGCACGGCGTCCGAAACGCTGTCTGGGCGACAGGGCGTCTGCCGGGATTTCGCCCATCTCGCCATAGCCTTCTGCCGCTGCATGAACATCCCGGCGCGCTATTGCACCGGCTATCTGAGCGAGTTTGGTCAACCAAAGCCTTATCCGCCTGACGATTTCGCGGCTTGGATGGAGGTATTTCTGGGCAGTCGCTGGTGGGTCTTCGATCCACGAAACAACAGCCCGCGCATGGGGAGGATTCTGATAGCGCGCGGTCGGGACGCCGCCGACGTTCCTCTGACACAGACCTTCGGGGCGAGCACGTTGACCCAATTCAATGTTTGGACCTGGGACGTGCAAGACGACGCCATCGATGTGCCGCCCGACGCTCGAAATTAGGCAGGAGCAAGTCAACGCCGGTAGCGTCGGTTTGCCCTTCCTCGACGCGTCATCGGCTTGAATTGCCCGCCTGTTCGAAGAGGAATTTGTAGTAAGAAACCATAGTGGAGAAATGAGATGACCACCTCGATCAAGACGACCGCCGTGTTCCTTGAGCCGTTCCAGTTCTCGAGTTTCAACGAGACCCTGCCGCCGGGTGAATACGAAATTGAGACGCAGCTGCTAGAGCCGGTGGACTGGATCGACCCGGGCGACTGGACGTCGTCCGTTATCGTACAACTCCATCCGCGCACCTCCCATCCGGGGCTTGTTCGAACACTCACCGTTCCCCTAGCTGAACTGGAGAATGCAGTGGCCAAAGACAAGCTCACCGGTAAGGCTCTGACGGATTACTTTCTTGAAGAGATGCTTGCCGACCCGATGATCCGTCTTGTCATGCAGGCGGACGGGGTTGACGAGTCCGAGCTACGCGACCTCTATTCGGATCGGTCCCGAGCCGGCCTGGAAAGCGCAGGCGAAACGCGCAGCGCCGCCCCGCCATGCAAATGGACAGAGACGGAAGATACTGGACCGCGCGCTGGAAGCGGGCGCCCGGGCATCGGAGAATGACTTGCGGGTCCGCAATATTGCACCAGTTCCGGCCAAAAGCGGGTCGTGGTGAGGCTTTGGGAGCATTGCCGTGACGGATACCCCGATCAATCTTGACGGTCGCAGAAGTGTGGCCGCCCGACTTGAGACGGAGATGCGGCGGCGACCAACGAACGACTCCCCGTCTTTGGTTCTCTCGGCGCAACCGCATCTCGGTAGCCTCGAAGACCAGATATTGGCGTAACCGCCGCGGACATGGGTCGAAGTGATGGAGAAATGGCGGTTCCTTCTCGAACGGTATGCGGCAACACCGGCGGCCTGCGATGAACGAATTCAGAAATTGATCAGGAGGGCCATTGGTGACATGGAGCGGCTCCGGAAGCGTGAGGAGCGCAAGTGACGATGAAATCAGCGGACGCGGAAATCCAGATTACGAGGGCGGTCGCCGATATTCCCGCCGAGCGTGTCTGCCTGAAGTGCCGGTCGCCCTTCTGGAGCGAAGGGTTCGGTGAGCGAGTATGTTCGCGCTGCAAGGTTTCTTCCGTCTGGCGCGCGGCGATCTCCGAGGGTGGCGGACACGGGCGTCGGCGTTCCGGCGGTCGTTTGTCGTAGGTCTCGCCGATGCCATCGGTCACCCTCACGCACACAACTTTCTATCGGTATCGCACCGCTGTTTCACTCGGGCCGCATCGGCTGATGCTGCGTCCGAGGGAAACCCGGGATCTCAGCTTGACGTCCTTCGACTTGGAGATCAGTCCCGAAGCGCGCATTGATTGGTCTCACGACGTGGCCGGTAACGCGATCGCGACGGCACAGTTCGACGCGATGGCAGAGTCGCTTTCGATCCGGTCGGTCGCGCAGGTGGACCTACGCGCGCCCATCTGGCCGGTCTTCCCGATCGCCGCCTACGCCGCGTCTTATCCCTTTCCATACACTGTCGATGACCGAACCGATCTCGGGAATTTGGTCATGCCACAATATGCCGACGAAGCGGGGCGGCTACCCCATTGGGTAGAAGCATTCGTCATGGGACGGCCGACCGACACGCTTTCCCTTCTGAAGGACATCAGCAACGGTGTCACCGCTCAAATTTTTTACCAAAGCCGAGAGACGGAGGGCACTCAAGGACCGCTGGAGACCCTCGACCGGGGGTGGGGCTCGTGTCGCGATTTCGCCGTTCTCTTCGCAGAAGCGCTTCGGACGCTTGGCTTCGGCGCGAGGATCGTTTCGGGATACCTCTTCAATCCTTCAGGAGACGAGCTTGGCTCCGCGGACGCCGGCTCGACTCATGCCTGGGTCGAGGTATTCGTACCCGGGGCAGGCTGGATATCGTTCGACCCGACTAACAGATCGGTTGGCTCCACCAATCTCATTCCTGTCGCCGTGGCGCGTAGGATCGAGCAGGTTGCTCCGGTATCCGGCAGCTTCCATGGAATATCTGCCGACGTTTTGGCAATGGAGGTTAGGGTGGATGTGAGGGATTCCTGTCCGGTATCGGGTTCTTCATGGCGCCCCCGGTAGCTTGATGCCATCCACGATCGCCCGCTTCTGCTCGTCGCTTATGCCTGCCGAGTAGATGCCATAGGTCAGCCGGTTCTCCGACCGGGCCGATTGATGCCCGACCAGCGAGGCCGTGTAGTGCTCCGGCACCCCGGTCCGCTCACACTGGGTGATGAACCACTTCCGTGTCGAATGGAACACGAGGTCAGGACGATCGAGATCTTCATGAGGTCATCCTCCGTCGTTGCTTCCTATTTCAGTTACGGAGGGTTACTCGGTTTTTTGGGGGATGCGATTGCGATGCCGGGTGTGGTTACCCAACAGCGGACGCCTATGCGCACCGCAGCGAACGGCGGCTTAGAGCACAGAGCGGACTTACCTTAGGCTAACGTAACAGTCTGAGAAAGAGTGCATCCCGGCAATGTTGCGCCCGATCGAGATATTGGCCGCCAGCTTGTTCAACTAACCTTCGAGAGTCGTCGCCCAACTCAAACGCATACTCGGGCTGGGGCGGCTCCGATTACGAGGCCCATGCGGTGCAAACGACGAATTCCTCCTCGCCGCCATCGCCCAGATCCTCTTGGACTGGCCAAAATGGTGATCGAGGCGGGCCTCACGTCATGGCTAATCGAGACGGTCTCTTAGTCATCATCAGCCTCTTTTAGGGTGGGGCGCAATCCCACTCTAGACGACCACGCGGTGGCATTGTGGTGCGGGGCGATAACACATCACCCCACTGTCTTATTTTTCGATCCAACCGTCCGGCCTTGATCCGCGGGCCGTTGAAGTCATTTGATTATTAGTTGACAGTCAAGCAGCCCTTGCCCGGGGCTTCATCTCACACACTACAGCTATCTCTGCAGATGGGCGGTTCGCCCGCTGCCCTGCCCAGACGGAACCAAGAACGATGACGGCTCCGAGGCCCTGCACGAAAGAAAGGGACTGACCAAGAGCCACCCAACCCAGCATGACGGCGGTTACGGGGCTCATCATGCCAAGCATCGAGACAGCTCCGGGTTCAATCCGGGCAACGCCCCGGAACCAAAGCGCATAAGTGGCTGCTGCACCAATGAGACCGAGCCAAACCAGTCCTGCAAGGTTCGTTATCGTGAGTGGCGGCAAGGCTGGTTCGAGGATAAGCGCGATGGGGGCCAGTATCAGACCGCCAGCTGTGAGCTGCCAGGCCGTAAAGCTGAGCGCAGATACAGGCGGTTGCCATTTCCGGCTGAGAACCGTGCCCGCCGCCATCGACGCGGCACCCCCAAGTCCGGCCGCGACACCGACAGGGTCCAACGCAGCATCGGGACCAATTAGAAGCAGCGCTACACCCACGACACCCGCCACGGCTGCCGCGACCGCGCCCGCCCGGATTGGCGTGCCCAGCCACCCGCGTGCCATGAGGATCACCATCATGGCCTGCAGTGATCCCAGCGTTGCGGCGACCCCACCAGGCAACCTGTAGGCAGCCACGAACAGAAGTGCCCAGAACAGCGCGAAGTTAAAGCTACCGAGCAGGAAGACCCGTCCGAGCCAGGCGCGAGGCGGCAGGCAGCGCGTGAGGACGAGCAGCAGCAATCCCGCTGGCAAAGCGCGCAGTGCCGCCATCGTTATGGGATAGCCTGCAGGCAGCGCCTCGGTTGTGACAAGATAGGTACTGCCCCAGATCGCCGGAGCAAGCGCCGTGAGAAGGATATCGGTGGTGCGGGACATGGACATAACTCCTGTGCGTCGCTCACCAGAGCGCGTGAAGGTTCAGGCGCGGACGCTCGGGCCAGGGCTCAAGACCGATATCGCGCATCAGATGGGGTGGCAGGTCGCGCGGTACTCCCCGGCAGGAATGCCTGCGAGGCGGGAAAACACGGCGGAAGAACGGGATCGTCATTTTGACTCTCCTTTCAAGCAATGAGGCGCGCGGCTGCGCGCAGCTGGGCGCCCAGATCCTCGCGCGGTCCGTTGACGAGGCGGGTGCCGGTTTCGCGAACGATCAGGGTGGGGACGGAATGGACTTGCATTGTGCGGGCGTGTTGCCGGTCGGTATCGACCGCACGCACCGTGGCCGGGTCGTCGAAAACCTCGGCGAAGGCGGCTGCCTCAAAGCCCAGTTCGCGCGCGGCATGAAGCACGACCTCGTGGTCTGCGATGTTGCGCGCCTCTGTCAGATGCGCCTGCTGCAGGCGGTCGAACATGTCCCAATGGGCGTTTTGCCCCCCGAGCCGTTCGGCAGCCTTGCAACCAACCGCCGCTGTCATACCATGCGGGTAGTCGAACGCGGCTGACCGCATTGCGTCGATATCGACAAGGTCTGGTCGGTCGCTGACCTCCCGGCAGGCGGCCCAATGTCCAAGGATGGTTTCACGGGCGGCTTCCGGGCTGCCCCAGCGGGTGGCCATCTCGGCGCGGCTGGCTTGAAGGACAAAGGTGCGGTGCCGGATGTCGAGGCTGAACTCATCAGTCAGACTGCGCATCCGCGACGAGATGTTGAAGCACCAGCAGCAGACGACATCGTGGAAGAAGTCGATGGTGAGAGAGGGCATCACGCAGCCTCCTCTGCCAGGCTGGCTCCGGCCAGTCGCGCTGCGATCCGGGCGACATGCGCCCCTTGGAAGCGCGCACCGGCGAGGTCCGTTTCGCTGGGCAGGCGCGAGCCGTCCGCACCGGCGATGGTGCCTGCCCCGTAAGGTGCGCCACCCACGATCCCGTCGGCAGTGGTCTGGCCGGAGAAGGTGTAGGGCATACCGGCAATCAGCATCCCGAAATGTTGCAGCGGGATCTGGGTGGAGAGCAGCGTCGCTTCGTGCCCGCCGTGCTGCGAGCCTGTCGACGCGAACACGGCCGCGACCTTTCCCACCAGCGCGTTGCGGGCCCAAAGCCCACCAGCCTGGTCGAGGAACGATTTCATCTGTCCTGCCATCATGCCGAAGAGCGTCGGCGTGCCGAAGATGATGGCGTCATAGCTCTCCATGTCTGCCGGGCTCGCAACCGGCGTGTCGTCAGCGAGAAACCCGGCGTTCTGGCGAATTTCTTCAGGGACGGTTTCCGGCACGCGCCGCACGTCGACTTGTGTGCCTGGAATGCTACGGGCGCCTTCGGCTTCTGCCAGCGCTAGCGCGCGGACATGGCCATAACTGGAATAGTAAAGAACAAGTACCTTGGTCATGGGATCCTCTCGGAGCTATCGGTGTTCTGATGCCTGAGAAGATCGGGAATTGAGCGGGCCGGAATAACCGCCCGAGTGTCATTTCATTCTTTACGCTGGTTGAAGAATATCAGCGCCCCAGCGCCGCGCGCAGGTGGTCCAGAAATGCCGTTACCTTTGCGTCCATGCCCAGGCGAGATCCCGTTACCGCAAAAATCTCCGGTGCGGGTAGCTCCCATTCCGGCAGGACGCGAACCAGTTCGCCCCGAGCCTCGGATTCATTCGAAACAAAATCCGGCAGTGTGCCAATGCCCTGGCCCGCAACCAGAAGGTCACGCAGGACAAGGCTGTTACCGACGCGGATTGGCGGGTCCAGTTCGACGGATTGCGACCCTTGAGGGCCCTGAAGAACCCACGACGTCAGATGATTTGCTAGCAGGAAACCGATCACGCGATGCTGCGCAAGGTCGTTCGGTGTTGATGGGATGCCGGCATGCTCGAGGTAGGACGGCGCGGCAAAGACCCGCTGGTGTATGGTCCCTATCTTGCGCGCAACAAGCGCCGAGTCCGGCATTGCGGCTCGGATACGGATCGAGACGTCGAAGCCACCCTCGACCATGTCGACCACCCGGTCGTCCAAAGAGAGGGTCAGCCGCAAGTCTGGGTAGGCATCGAGAAAATCCGGCAGCATGGGAGCAATGACCGTCTGCCCGAATGAACTGGACGCGTTGACCTTAAGATGCCCACGCACAGCACCCGCACCCTCGCGAATGCGCGTTTCAACGCCGGTGACGGTGTCGAGGATGCCGATCACCTCGTCATAGTAGAGCCGCCCGGCATCAGTCAGCGACATCGAGCGGGTCGTTCGCGTGAGCAGCGTGGTGCCAAGACTCTCTTCGAGCAACTTGATCTCGCGGCTCAGAAGCGCGGGCGACACGCCAAGATCCTCTGCCGCACGCGCGAAGCTGCCGCGTTCGACGATGCGGCGGAAAGCTTGCATGACGGAAAGCTTGTCCATTCTTCTCGGTCGTTCCTCGTGGGAGCGCTCCTTGCGGGTCACATACGCCTCGATCCTATCACGGGCACGGCAAGGCGCGAACGGATTGCATTCGCGCCCGCCGATGGACCGCAACCGCCGCCTAGGCCGCCTGCCGAACCGCAACCCAGTCTACGATCGCCCGAGTGGTCTCGTTGGGCTTCTCCTGCTGGATCCAGTGGCCGCAGTCGATGCTGAGCACCTCCACATTCGGGACGAAATCCGCGAGAGTTTCGGATGGCGGGATCATATCCTGCGTCCCATAGATCATGAGTGCCGGCTGCCGGACAATGGGGTCCACATCCGCGAGGATGTGCCAGTTGCGATCCATGTTTCTGTACCAATTGATGCTTTCAGTGAACCCGGTTGTCTCGAAGGCCGCGATAAAGACGGCAAGATCCTCGCCGCTCATCACGGGATCGCCTGCGGGCGCCGCGGCCGTTGCGAGGTTAATCATCATCATGCCCGGCTCGTGCGGCGCAGGCGGCAGGTTCTTGCGGAACAGGTTGCACAGGAACCGACACGCGTTCGCATCCAGCACAGCGTCCGCGACACCGGGCTGACGGTTGAAGTGGACGAAATAGTTGTCGGCCCCGAATACGCTTTCCATCAAATCGATCCATGGCACGGTGGTGCGAGGCTGGTAGGGCAGCGCCAGGTTGATGATCCGGGTCACACGAGCCGGATGCAGGAGCGCCATGCTCCAGACAACGTATGCGCCCCAGTCATGACCAACGAAGGTGGCCGTCCTCCGTAGACTTGCCGCCGACTTCGCATTCAGCTGTCAGAACGTGTAGGACATACCAACGGTCACGGATACTGCGTCAATGTCATCCGCGATCGAATCCAAAGCTTTCTGCGCGTCGATCTTGGTGTAAAGGCGCGCATTGCCCGAAAGGTCGTAGGTCATACCTATCCCAAGGGTGGCAATCCCATAGTCTCGGTCACCCGTCGCAGCGCCAAACATCATGCCATTCAGTCCCGTGACCGACAGCCCAGGTGCCCCGACCGACTCTTCAGTGCGTCCGAGCGCCAGCGACCCATTCAGCTTGAGCGCATCAGAAACCCTGTATGTGCCAGCCAGACCGACACTTGCAGTACGCAGCGTGGCGCTCTGCTCAGACATGACGCCAGGGAAAGAGCCTCCGGTCTCCGTGTAGCCGTCGAATTTCGACTTGCTATACTGGTATGAGAAGAATGGTGAAATCGTTGACCGCTCGGACATCCCGAAAGCATAGCCCAGTTCAAGCTCAATACCGCGATAGGTGCCATCGGTGTTGCCACGCGACGTCTCCACTGCCGCCCCATTGGTGTAGTTGCGTACGACATCGGCCTCCAGCTTCAACGCCTTGGCAGATACAGACGCCTGAAGCCCTGTGTCTGCAGGAGCGTACGCGAGGAACGCGACACCGCCAAAACCATCAGCTTCCACAAAGCTGCCCAAGGTGCCTTCAGTCCGCTCCAGATCGGCAAGCTCTATGCCGAAGCCAAATCGCAGGCCAGAGCTGGACTCCCCGATGAAACCAGCCGTTCCGGCTGCGCTGCGCGCTTTCCCAGCAGAATCGTCCTGCCCCCACAGCGTTTCGCCATACGCAAACACGCCATAGCTCATCTCAGGAGTTCCAGCGAAGCCTTGGGCGACCACATCCTGAACCTCAGGCAGTTCGTAGGTGCGAGCAACGTCCGACAGCTGGCGAAGTCCTGCATGTCCCTGCCCTGCCACGCCGAGTGACAACTGCGAAACTTCCGTTACAGATGACTGGTAACCTGCAGGGGCAATAACGCCAACGACTGGCCGAGCCGCACTGGTGTCATAGATGGCGACAAAAGCCTCAGTTTGGTTGGACGTGTTCGACATGTAACCAGTAATGGTCGTCCCGTCACTGGATACGGCACGGGCTTCATAAAGCTGGACCCCATTCATATTCACGCCCTCGGCGCTCAACAGGTCGCTCAAAGACAGCATGCCGGCTTGTGCCGTCCAGCGAAAAACTTCGGTTTGACCCGAGGAATTCGTAGCGCTGCCTACAATTATGCTTCCATCATTTGAAGCAGCCCAAGCTCGGCTGTAATGGTACGAAGCATTAGTGCTCAGAAAGCCGAGCCCCTGCATACCAGAACTTGATGACCAGCGAAACGCCTCGGTCCGATTTGACGGATTCGAACTGTCACCGACAATTATGTTCCCGTCCCCAGAAATACCGAAGGCGCGACTGAACTGTGTCCCAGAACTGTTTAGGAAACCGAGACCTTGCATGCCCGAGCTTGCTGTCCAGCGAAACGCCTCCGATGTGTTTGACGAATTGCGGCCTTCACCGACAACGATGCTTCCATCATTTGAGACGCCCCAAGCTCGGCTGTAAGGTGAAGTAGAGCCGTTTAGAAAGCCGAGCCCCTGCATGCCAGAGCCCGCCGTCCAGCGAAATGCCTGATTTAAGTTGGACCCACTTCTGCTTTCTCCGACAATTGTGCTCCCATCGCCCGAAACAGCAAATGCCCTACTGTAAGGGAATGAAGAAGAGCCACTCAGAAAACCAAGCGCTTGCATACCTGAGCCTGCCGTCCAGCGAAACGCTTCAAACTGGCCGGAAGCATTAATGCTATCCCCGACAATCACACTCCCGTCGCCGGAAATGTCGAAGGCTCTGCTGTTCGGCGACAAAGAGCCACTCAGAAAACCAAGCCCCTGCATGCCAGAGCCAGCGCTCCAACGAAACGCCTCAGTTTGGCTTGAGGAATTACGACTTTCGCCAACTATCGTAGACCCATCGTCAGAGACGCCCCACGGATAACTGTATGGGCTCGTGGAACCCAAGAACCCCAATCCGTCAAAGCTATATTCCTCAGCGGCCACTGGCGGAACCGCGACAATTCCAGCCAAAACGCACGAGTGCAGAGCTTGCATCGCCGACCTTTTGGGGAAATCCACACCCAAAGATTTTATCTTGCAGTCGCCCGCTTTCGCCATGAGTGTATGCTCCCCTCAAGTTTCTTTTCTTGCGTTACAAATATCCGGCAAATCATAGTAAATAAAGGAAAATTTGAATTAATGATTTTTCCTTAGTGCTACTGCGTTGTCCGTTCGACGTCACATCGATCGTTTCGAACGTTGATAACGAAATGTGGCGGAACGAGGAACGAGCTGTGGAGAATAGACGATAGATTCTGTCGCTATTAGAACCCAACTGCCCCAACCGTTGCCCCTTTCGCCAGCGACCAGCAGCTTTTCGGTTCAGGATCATCGTAAGGCTTCGAATCCTACCACCCCAGCCACCATCCCCCGATACTTGAACCGATGACCCGCGCGGGATGCCGTCCGGGTAAAAGTGCCCCGAGGGGTGCCCCAGGCTTGGTGGTGGCATGGTGGAGCATTATAAACGAACGTGACGGTCGAAAAGAAAAGGCCCCGGTTTCCCGAGGCCATTTCCGTAGACTATGAAACTGGTATTATTTCTTGGACCTGCGACGAAGTCCGGCAAGCGCCCCAAGACCACCCAGCAGGAGGAGCCCACCTGCGGGGAGGGGGATGACGCCGGGGGGCACATCGACTGGAGGCTCGTAGCCTGGAGGTGTCTCTGGATCATCCTCATCGGGAATGTTGAATTCCTTCAGGTAGGTGTAGGTCACAAGCATCGACCCATTGATGCTGGTTGTTAAAGGAACGAACCTAGGATCAAAGCTCGTCACGGACGTCTCCATCCACGTGTAGATTGGGACCCCTCGAATGAATTCGTTCATTGGCAGGAAGTCGTCTGCCGATCCCTCTATCAAGAAAGCGGTTGCGCCTCCCGATCCATCTGGATCGATCAACTGGGGCGTATCCGGGATAATCGGATCCGTTGGTTCGAAAGAAAACCCATACGAGAGGAACGAGAAGGCCAGCGCACCTTCGCCAGTACCAGTCGCGGTCACTGGAAGCGTCTGAAAGCTGGAGACACTTGAAGAGAAGCCTCGGTTCAAGCTCTGAAAGCTCGTTTCGGCCAGAAGAAGGCCAGAGTACGGAATGGGGGTCGAAGCGACATACTGTGGCGCGGTCGCGACGTTGATCTGAAGCGAATAGAAGAAATCGACATCCACCCGTGTCAGCGTGCCCTTGTCAGGATCGAACTCGTCGTAAGAGAGTAGTTTGGGGGAGAGGCCATCCAGGGAAACACTCTGGAAGTCCTTCATCTCGACCGTAATGGTCGACGCGTTCACTTCGCTGACTGATAGAGCCAGAGCTAAAGCCGCAAGTAAGTATCGAAATTTCATGGTGCCCCCAAACTTATCTGTCGTCCCCGTTGCTCCCCACCGTTCCATGCTCGGTGCAAGGTTGGCAACGAAAAACACCAACGCAGGCGATCTCCTGCATCTAGGCGTTTGAAGGCTTGTCATAGCATGTGCAGGCAAACGTGTTTCACGTCGCGGGCGAATCGCCAGTAACCACGCAAAACAGCGACCTTTTGTTTCATTTTGGATTACAGTCAGTTTCCGAGGCATCGCGAACAGGGAGTGCTTTTCTCCTTTGTGGGGAAATAATTTCCGCCTCACCCGAGAAAGGAGTCCTTTGTCAGCTAAAATACACGCGCTGGCCTTTGCCTTAGGGATTGTGGCCAAATTATGGCATAGTTTCCCAGTCCTCCAAGCTTGGAGCTCATAGGCCTATTTTGGTGACATAACTCAACGATGAAAGGAATTTAGGGATGGTACGGAATAAAACTTTTCTTGGCGCTTTAGCGTTAGGGGCACTGGCGTTCTCTGGATTGGCGAATGCTGCAACTTTTTCGGGGACCGCGACCGGCGCATGGACAAACCCTGATGGTACATTCGGTTACGCGATCAACAATGCGGACGCTGGCGGAACCGCCGACGTCACTTGGGGCACCCCGATTTCTGGCTCGACGGATAATCTGTGGAGCTTTGATGGCGCGGGTTCAGATGGTGGGGCTGGCTGGACTGCCGGTGTTGGCTCTGTATTCTCTGTGGGTGATTTCTCCTACCGTAATGGCTCTGTAACAAGCACCAACTTTGCAGGAGCTGATCTATCCGTCACGCTTGCCATAACATCGCCGCTCAGTGTGACAGAGCTTTTTAGCTTCGAATTCGATGTGATAAACACTCCGAACAATACAGGTGACCCTGTTCTTGATGGCGATATTGCTTCGATCGTGAGCGGTGCGTCGAGCCAGACTTTCACCTACTTGGGAGACAAATACACGTTGAACCTGCTTGGCTTCTCAAGCGATGGCGGTTCTACTATCGTTTCAGGCTTTAACGTTCCGGAAAATGCGACGGCAGGAGCTTCGCTTTATGGCAAAATTACACTAGCTCCAATCCCGCTTCCCGCTGGAGCACCGCTTCTCCTGACCGGGGTCGCCGGGTTCGCTTGGCTGCGTCGGCGTAAGGCAAAAAAGGCCTGATACGGTTTCTTACTTGACTAAGAACGGGCGGGCTTCGTGCTCGCCCTTTTCTTTCGGACCAGCATGCCTAACCCAATAGCTCGTCACGGGTAGAGGGGCGCCATCAGCCGCAAATTTGGAGAAAACCTTGGGCTAGTGTAGTCTGTATAGAGTATTTAAGGGAAAAGCGATGAAACTATATATTTCCTTGGCTCTGGGTTTGATCTTAGCAACAGCACCGGCAGCACAGGCTATTACATTCCTATGGGAAGCCAATCTGCTCAGCGACCCTAACATCGACAGCGGTTCCGTAAGCACAGGCCTGTCGTCTGGCGACAAGATTAGCGGGTCCGTATCTTGGTCCGATCCAGGTTTCGATAATGACACAGCCGACCCTGATAAGACGATCTGGCTGACTGATGTTTTCATTTCCGCGACTTTGGGACACATCACGGCCCAGTTTCAAGGTGTCGAACTATCGTCTGTGTCGGTAGACAATGACCATCCTCTGGGCGGCAATCTAACCAGCACCGCTTCGATTGGTGCCACAGACAATGACGCGAACGATTTCGCGGCCCAAGACAACCGCCTCGCAGCGCCAGAACCAATTCTCATCAACGGTCGCGACATAGGTTTGGGTTATGCGTTTGCCAGCTTTCAATTGAGTACTTCGATCCCGGACTTTTTTGGAGCCGACGTTTTGCTCAATGAGACGATCGACATTTCCGACCTGGCGCTTGGACTTGTAAGCTTTGAGCTCTTTGAACAGCCGAACGGATCGAATTACACCTCCTTTACTGGCCGTTTGACGGGTTTTCGGCTCTCAACCGATCCTCCACCTCCTCCGTCAACCACCATCCCCCTACCCGCCGGAGCTCCGCTGCTTCTAACCGGGATCGCAGGGTTCGCTTGGCTGCGTCGTCGCAAGAAAGCCAAGAAGGCCTGATACGGCTTAACATGTGACTAGGAACGGGCCGGCATCGTGCTCGCCCTTTTCTTTGAGGCTATTCACTACCCGATCTTGGTCTTAGCTTCGCTTGAAGTGCCTAGCGCCCAAACTGGTGCATAACGAGACAGATAGACCACATGCTATTCATCTTCTTTCTTGTCGGAGTCCTGCTGATAGGCTGGTATATCCCTCAGGCTATACTGCGGCGTGCAAACTTCAGGTTCGCGGCGATTTTAGCCGTGGTCTGCGCTCTCGTTTCAGGCGCGTTGTTTATTTGGCTGGGGGCTAAGAGCGCGGGGTTGATCGGCATAGGAGACGCCGCAGCAGAGTTCGAACGCGGCTTCAACGCCTGGAAGATCATGATCTTCTTGGCTCCCGCATCTGCTATCCAGGCACAGAGCCGAAAGAAAAACCGAGGGGCTTAACTACTGCGGGTCGCCTATACTGAGCGTCCTGCGGTTCACGCGAAAGATTCCTGTTCAGGCGTCGACACCTCCTAACCGCCTTTAGCCGAGTTCTTTCTGACAAAACTGTTTCAACGATTGCGGCAGATCAAAGAATGAGAAGCGCATCGGCTGTAGCTTTATATTGAGTTCGATAAACGGAGGAAGTCGTAACTTGGCATTAACCTATCGCAAACCCGATCAAGAGGACGTTGAAACGCGCGTCGGTCTGTGGCGAAGAATGCTGAGCGTATTGGGCATCGACCTCCCGAAGCGACGACTTCCAAGGGCTGTGGAAGATGAAGTCCGAGAGAGTATGATCAACTGTCAGAAATGCGAACATACGATCGACTGCATGAAGTGGCTGGAAGATCCTACAGACATAGCATCGCCGTTAGAATTTTGCCTCAACCGTGAAATCTTTCCTCGGCTTGCAGCGGCGCAATAGTTGGATCGGCTGTTGCTAGAATGCGCATCTGGCTTGGATGTAGTCCCACTTGGTCGCGTGATTTCGGATTCTCGCGAGCTAAAAAATGTGTTATTCTAACTCAGTTAAGTTGCTTTCATCTTTATCTCCCTATGGAACTCCCTTGGCATCCAGCCAAGGGTTTTTCATCGCTGGAGCCCGCATCCAGGCCAAACCGAATACTGTCCTTGCCTCCAGGAGAATGAAAACCCGCGCCGAAAATACGACGCGGGCGATTTCAATCAGGGGGACAGATCATGAAATCAGTGCGGCTCTCGTCTAATCCGCACTTCTAAATATTAGCATCCTGAGGCGGTCCGAGATTTGACCGAAATCAAATGCCAAATGCGCCGCTGCTCCCAGAAAAAAACCGAGAAACCCTCCGTATCTGAAATAGGAAGCAACTACGGAGGATGACCTCATGAAGACCCTAGCAGCCCTCGGCGTTCTCGCCGGGGGTTTTCTTTTGCAGCCCACACCGAAGGCTGTCGCATCCACCCTGCTCTGGCTCGCGTCACGGGCCCACCCTGCCCTGTCAGCCCTCGTTCTGGTGCTGATGGTGTCCGCCTGGAGGACCGATGATGACGATTGACCCAGGAAGCATTGTCACGATCCTGGCCTTCGATGACGTGCCCGAGCATCAGTTCCGCGTGGACGAGGTGTTCGAGGACGGTGTCGGTGGCATCGCCATGACAGGACCGCTGGCGGGGGATTACGGCGAAACGGACTGGTCGCTGATCAAGAAGGTTCAGGCTGGGATCACCCATAACCCTGCCCCCCCCTGAACCCTTTCAAGAAATCGCAATCAACAACGAACTTGGGGCCTTTGCCCTAAAAAGGAGGAGCTATGCGCATTCAGTACGCGTATCTCAAGCAACAGACGCGGCTCTATCGCCGCGACTACACCAAGGCGCTGCAGACGGTGCTCGGTCACGCGTCCCTTTTTTTCAGCGCTACTCATCTGGTCAGCATCACCGTGTGGCGAGCAGGCTCGAAAACTCTCAAGGCACGTCACGTCACCGGCCGGCTCGCATTGCGGCTCATTGCAGGATTTCGCGCAACTCTGTTCTGCCTGTCTCGGCAGTGCCCTGATCGCAAATGCTCGGAAGCGTCACCCGGAATGTTGAACCCATGCCGACTGTACTTGATACAGAAATAGATCCGCCGTGTTTTTCTGCGATATCACGAGAAATCGCCAACCC
>NZ_FNEB01000016.1 GCF_900100005.1 Lutimaribacter saemankumensis | reverse complement strand
ACTTGGGGAAGAAGGGCTCAAGACGCGCCATCTGCGCATCCGTCAGCCAGAAAAGATCAGACATGCTCACCGCTCGGTTTTCGAAGCGTGAATCATGCTCCAACGCGGAAATCAATGGGTCCTGACCCTAAGCATAGAGAAGTTCTTTTCGGACTAGGGGCTATGCGAAACTAAAGGAAGAGAGAGTCCGATAGCAAAGGACAAAACGAAAGCCGTTCGGGCTAATCTTCACCCGAAATGCGACTTTGGCATGTTTAGAAAGGATGTACCCCCGTCATCAAACTCTTGGACGGGGGTACCCAGTATCATTTCTGGATCGACTCGAGGAAATAGACCAACGACAAAATCCGCCCCTGAACAATCTGTTCAGCATCGGCTTCGCTCATGTTGCGGTCCGCGAGCGTGTCCGCGACGAAGTATCCACCCCAGATAGGCATTTCAGAGTCACCATGCGCTTTTACGCCCAGTCCACTCGCGATGGATTTGTAGACTTCGGAAAATGGGAATGCGCCTCCGTTGCGTTCAGACAAAGTCGTCAGATCAGAAGGCGGAACCTTGAACAACTCTGCCGTGGTGCCGTTACCTGTGCCATCTTCACCATGGCAAATCGCACAGTTCGCATTGTAGGAAGCTTTGCCGAGGATTAACGCGGAATCCGCCGCATGCGCTGCACTCCCGCACGCAAGAGCAACCACCAAAGAAAAAGTTCGAAACCGTCCCATAATACCTCCGTTTTTCCGTTTCGGCCAAAGACCATGCGTCTCAGCCTTTTGAACAATTCGGTGCAATGGGGGTTTTCTTACCCCCAGCAACGTTTCGCATCACAAACGCACTATTTACGAGACATACGTGACCCACGTGAGGCAAATTGGAAAATCGGAATAGGAAGGCCTCACGCAAGGCGTTTTCAGTTTCATTATTCCTGGATCGACTCCAGGTATAACGCGAGTGAGAGAATGCGCCCTCGAACAGCGACTTCAGTGCCATACGGGCCGATTTCACCAACGAGAGGCGCTTTATACACAGCGCCCCAGACAGGCATGCCGGAATCCGTACCATGCCCACGCACGCCGGTCCGACCGTCAATGATTTGAATGACTTCAAGCATCGGGAATACGCCATCATTTGCAGCCGCGAGACCCGTGAGCGGCTTTGGTATCTTGAAGGCCAACGCGCTTGCAACAGGACCGACGCCTTTACCATCTGCGCCGTGGCAGGAGGCGCAAGAATTCATGTATTCCGTTTTTCCCGCTTCGTCGGCCCAAACCATCGTGCCCAATGTCAATGCAAGCACAGCACCCAATGCTGAGTAACGAGTTGCAGACCAATTCGAGACTTTAGTCACCATTTTCATTCTCCTCCCAAAATTCACTGAAGTTACTTTGACACAAACATCTGAAAATTTCGATGTTTATGTTCAAAGCTTCGCTTTCTTCTGGCTGTCCGCTTGGAGCTTCAAAACCGTCGCTGCATTCAGAAGTGAGCGATGCCTGGTTTGAGATGGCGGGCGTCTGCTGCCGCCCGCCAAGGCCTCAGATGTCGATCTCCTCTGCAATGCTCAGCGCGTCGTCGAGTTCGACGCCAAGGTATCTGACAGTGCTGTCAACTTTGGTGTGGCCGAGCAGGAACTGAACCGCGCGCAGGTTGCCAGTCTTCCTGTAAATCAATGCGGCCTTTGTCCGCCGCAGGGAGTGCGCCCCATAGGCGTTTGGGTCGAGGCCGATCGCGGATACCCAATCGCGGATGAGACGGGCGTATTGCCTTATCGACAGATGGGGCGAGCCATGGAATCTGCTCGGGAAAATGAACGCGCAACCCATCATTGAGGGTGACGAGACCCATTCAAGAACCGATTTTTGCGTGTTGTCCGACACTTCGAACTGTACCGGCCAGCCAGTCTTTCTCTGGATGACTGACACGCGGTCGCGGACTGAGCCGCCAACGACGAGGTCATTGACGCGCAGACGAACGAGATCACAACCGCGCAACTTGCTGTCGATTGCTAGATTGAACAGCGCCAAATTCCGTAGGTTATCTGCAAGTTCGAGCCTCGCTCGAATGGCCCAAACCTGTCTGGGCAGGAGAGGGCGTTTCTGGCCGATCAGTCGGCCCTTGTTCCATGGCGGACGTACGGGTCTCGTTGCTGGGAGCTGGATTTTGGACATGATGAGGTCTCCATCCAGCCCTCTCGCACCAAGCATCGGCACCGTGCCGACGCGGGTATCCTACCCTCCACGACCAACGGCCGCTTTGTGGCCGAACGAACAAACAGGCGCCGCTGCAGCGCAGTAGTCCGTTTTGAGCCCGACACTCCCCCTCAACGGGACGAGGTTCCGGGACATTCTGCGCACTGCCAGAAAAATGCCCCGAGCTGGCCAACAGAATTCCAAACAGGTCGCATATTTAAGCTGACATCGAAGGGTGGGGGACGCCGTCTCGAAAGCAAAGAAACATGATGAAGAACTTCACCACCGTATTATGGAGATACCCTGGCACCATTTATGTGGCCTTGTTGTGCATTGTGCTCGCGCTCGCCATTCAAAGCACGTGACGACAGGGGCAGCGCTGCAACACGTGGAAAAGAAGATGTATCACGGAGGGGACGTTCTTGACATTTCCGCAAACAGGCAGAGGGCGCGCCTAGTGGTTGCTCTTCACCTCTGTTCCGAGAATTCTGACTTTTCAGATACTTAGGTTTTCTTGCCCGTTTTCTGGGCTGGCAACTTGAGCCGTTACCAATCAACGGCTTATTCGCCGCTATTGCGAATTATCCACCGATTTACCAACAGATTCTGTGAAGAATTTGTAACGGCTGCCAAGTCACCAAAAACGAGCAGACCGCCAAACACACAGTGGCTTTTCAGCGGTGCGTTCTTCTCTCTTTCACTTCGGTTCCAGTCTAAGGTTTCGCGCAAATTCCAGCGCTTCATGCAAATCCGTCGCAACGCAATCCATCAGGCCTGATGTCCCTGAGGCCGCGAGGTCAACGGCAGCTGCCCCGCCCAGAATTATTGCAGGCGGATTGCGACCATTCTTGATCCTCGTCGTCACTGTCCGAATGTCGCTGAGGCGATCGTCCCGACCGGCCGTCAAGCCAAGCAGCGATACTTGTCTTGCCTCCACATCTTTAACAACCGCTTCGGGGTCCGCGTCCAGGATAAGGGTCACATGGTACCCTTGTTGCCGAAACGCTTCCGTCGCGATGATGACGCCAAGCGTATGTTTCTGACCCTGAAGGGTGGCAAACCGAATGCTCTCTTTCTGGGAGTTGGTAGCTGGGTGCATCCTCCGAACCATCGAGTGGATCCGCAGGATCGTTACCATTCCAAGGCTCACCTCGATGAAGGAAAGGTCGTCGGTTTCCCACGCCGCGCCCAGGCGCCGGGCTGCATTCGCAAACAGCGTGTCCGCGACCCTTTGGTAAGAGTGGCCATCTCGTACCGCGGCTTCGACCACGCTCAGGCCGGCCGCTGTATCGCCCTGCAGAACGTGTTCCAGGAATTCGTGCTGTAAGTCTTCATCAATCGGTAGGCGTTGATCATCATTGGCAACGGATTTCGACGAGGCAAGACGCCTGATCGCTTGCAGGGCAAGGCCGTGAACGGACGGTGCAGGGACATGGCCAACATGGGCATCCAGGCCATCTTCGGTGGCGGCTGTGGCACCACGCCTTTCAGAAGTCGATGAACGTCTTTCGATCACGGTCTGATCCCCCACTAGGAATAGCTTGGGTGGAATCACGGCCGTGCGTCAACGAGATCGATCAAATCAACTTGGCGAGAAATCTTGACTGCCATTCATCGCAATCGCGGCCATCTCCGCGGGTGTTCCCGACAAAAATCCCCACCACCTTGCAGTGATGGGGAAGTTGGGAAGGACACTTGTTTGCAAGCAAGCGCCTACAAGAAGGTTAACATAAAACGGCACATCCAAGAATTCCTAAATGGTGCTATCTCTGCAAAGTGGTCGTGCGGTTCTTCTGAAATGAAGTCGGACCAGAGCCAGACTTAGCCATGAAAGTACTTGAATTGCAGGCTAGGCTCTTGCCCTGAGGGCCTCGCTCCTCTCTAGGTCGGGCGTGGTATGGCACCGACTTGGACGTCCTATTCCGGCAAGCCGGCAAGCCTCAGTCCGTCAATGACCGCCTCTCGGTAAGGAGGGTGTTCGATATTGATCACCTGCATGATGTCGGTGATCGTGGCGGGGACGCCCAACGCCTCGTATTCCATGGCCAGCCATTCGGCGTCGTCCAGCCGTCCCATATGACCATAAGTTGCGATCAGGATCCGCAGGGCATTCTGGAGTCTCGGGTTGCGCTGGAGGAGTTCAGTTAGCGCAGCCTCTGCTGCTTCGTAGTCGCCGAGGTAGAAGTTAGCCAGTCCAAGTGGCATATAGTACCAATACGGGGGAACGGGATTGCGCGCGAAAGCTTCTGCCATGGTGTTCAGCCCATCCTCTGCCCGTCCATCGGCCACCTGCACGATCGCGTAGAAAGCGTAAGCGTCCGTGTAGTTTGGGTCGAGTTCGATGGCCCTCTCGAATGCGGCGCTGGCCCCTGCAAGGTCCGCGATGAAACTTCGGGACAAAAGCCGTCCGAGCGCGAAGTGAGCAAAGGGCAGATCGGGTGACAGGGCCACTGCCCTTTCCGCATGCAGCACCGCCCTCGCCAAGGTGTTCGTCACATCGCTTGTCCAGCCGTACTCGGCCCGCATGCTGAGTACGATCGAAAGTTGCGCGTGGGCTGCGGCATAATCTGGGTCACGTCGGATGGCCTCGGCAAAGGCCTCTTCCGCTTGTTCATTTTGGCTCGCGGTCAGGAAGCCGGCCAGCTCTTTGCCCCGAAGGTAATTGTCAAAGGCATCGACATCGCGCGTGCCCCGAACTCCCAGGCGTTCACGCTCTTGCTGGGACAGGCGGACCGACAATACGCGCACGAGTTCGGAGAGGACCGTCTCGTGGAAATCGAATACATCCGCTTCGGCTCCCGCATAGCTGTCAGCCCAGATGTTTTCGCCGTTCGCGCCGTCGATTAGCGCTGCCGTGATCCTTAGGGTCTGACCCTCGCGGCGCACACTACCGTCCACGAGGTAGGACACTCGCAATTCCCGGGCGACCTGTCGCGGATCGCTCGCACTCTGCGCGACTGAGAAGGATGCTGCGCGCGACACGACCCTAAGATCGGCGATCCTCGAGAGATTTACGATGAGCTCCTCGGCGAGGCCGTTGGAATAGTAGGCCTGCTCGGCAGTGCCGCTGAGGTTCTGGAAAGGCAGAACGGCGATCGACTGGACCTCCGATGCGACCTGCTGGCGAGGCGTGAGCAATAGCGCCGAAAGCGCGAGGGCAGCTAAGATTACCAGACCAGCGATCTGGACTGTCGTGAGCCGGGACGGGCGACGTGGCCGCGCGAGCGATACATCTAGGCGGTAGCCCTGTTTCGGTACAGTGCGCAGGAGAGCGCCCGCCTCCGGACCAAGTGCTTTCCGGATCTCCGAGATGCACTGGACGAGGCTGTCGTCGGTCACGTGGGTGTCCGCCCAGACCCGTTCCATAAGGCTGTCCTTCGAGACGAGCTCCCCTGCCTGTTCGCTCAGAACCGACAAAACGCGGAGTGATTGCGGGCGCAAGGACACCAAATTCCCGTCAGGGTCATGCAGCTCAAGTGGTCGCTGATGAAAACGAAACCTTTCAATATCAATAATTTGATCCGATTTCGGCATTTTTCGTGGCCGCTTTCGTGACTTTCGCTGTCGCTTTGATGCCCCACTGGAGGACGGCGCTCGTCCTGAAAGGGCGCTTCAAACCCAACCAATGGAGGACACGATGAAAAGTATTGCAAAATCCACAGCGTTTGTCGCCACTTTCGCACTTTCGGTGACAGTCGGCATAAGTGACTTACAGGCAGCCCCCGAGAACTGCCCGACGATCACCTTGCTGAACGTGAACGGCGAGCAGGTCGAACTACCCGCTGATACTGCCGCGCAAGTGACGATACTGCAGCAGTATGGTGCTCGGTATGCACGGTTGATCGACTTGATCCTCGAAGAAAACGCCAAGCCCGCATGGACCTTCTTGGAAGATTGCTCCCCACAAGGTGCTGACGTGCTTGCAACGACCGAGTGATAAAAGCCTGGCGGGCGAAACGAGTTCCCCGGTGGAGCCTGCCGGCCCTGATGTGAGCTGCCACGACCCGGATCCACAAACACACATGTCTGCTTCGTCCGCAACTCGGACATAGGTCTCGCAAGTGTCGCCGCACTCTACATGAACGTCCGCTGTTCTTACTGCATCGCAGCCCACGGATGGAGCGGTTTTGATGCCGCAACTGTGAACATCAAGGACGGAGCACTTCCGCTTTGGGCTCAGAGCCGACTTTCGCTGCAGCCTGGTAGAGTGACCGCTGAGCGGACAAAGCTGCCACTCGTAGCAGTGGGCAGTAGCAACCGGACTTAAAATTCATTGTGGTGATTAAGCGGTTAATCGCGCTGCCTATATGCGCACCACTCCTGAATTCTCGCGGCGGAGGGCTGTGATATTGAATAACAGTTGATGGCATAGCTAGGTAATCACAAGATCGAGCGAACCGACCGGATCACCGGCAAAAGCGGTTGTGTTGCGATACGAGGAACTGGTGAGAGCCATAGCGCGCAGGGATAAGCCCAAGTTGACCTGCATGAAGAGGAGCGAAAATGAAACTTTTGATGACAACAGCGACGGCCGTTCTGATTGCATCTCAGGCATTTGCTGGATCTTACGAGGTAAGATGCGAGACAAAAAAAGTGCCGTATCAGGAGGTCGTAAAAGGCGGAAGCCCCGAAAAAGTAATTGGTGGAGCGCTTGTTGGCGGCGTGATTGGGAAAGTTGTGACGGACAAAAATGCCGGTGCAGCTGCTGGTGCCATCGTTGGCGGGGTCATCGCCAATGAAACCAGCAAAAAGACCGTCACCAAATACAGAGAAGTCGAAACTTGCACAAATGTGTTCATTCCTGAGCGCATCACTGATGAGGAAAAGCTTCAAGAGGTCTTGCTGGACCTGAACGAAGGCAAATCCGTCAGCAAGGAAATAACAATGGACGCACAGTACACGATCGGCGTCGCCTATGATGGAAAGTGGGGGCCGAAATCTCGGCTGGCCGCAGAGAAGTATCTGGCGAATCTTGAGCCCGACGCACCGTTGTATTCACTGGTGGTCAATGATGTGGTCATCGTCAGTTCCGCCGACGTCAATGCGATCGATGAAATAAAGGAAGCCCTACTTGAAGCCGGCGTAGCCTCGCAAATCTTCGTTGATTTGCAGTGATCTATCCTACCGCACTATTTTGCCCAAGACAGTTGCGGCCAACGCACCTACCAGAGTACTCGCTCCAAAACTCTGAGTAGCCTTAGTCGCGTCAGCCAATGGCTCATGCGACATGCAGAAAAGGGAACTTTGGATTCTTTGCCGCCGCTTCGACAACCGCCTGTCGTATGAGCAAATGTCGATAGGTGCCAAGTAACTCTCGACATCAGGTTTGGACTTTGAATTTTTTTATGCTTTCAGAGGTGATGTGTCGGAACCCGCAGTATGCTAAAATTACACTATGGCAATCGCTGGACACCACTCTAAATCTCAGGCTGATGACGGGTCACGGTCTGAGCAGCGACCTCGACACACCTCGTCATCAAAGCGCCAAACACATTTGAAAACGTCATAGGAACCAGTACGACCAAACCGTGACCCAACGTATATCCAGGGTTCCGGTTCTTGAAAAAGGCCACGTCGGGTCTGTCTTTTCTTTGGTTCAATTCTTTTTCCTGTGGCGTTTCAATCGTCGTCCAACCGACATCGCGTATGAAAGGGTCGGTTTTTTCGACGGCAGGATCGGGAAAGCTTTCGATTAGTTCAAGCGCGATCGATTCTACGTCTTCGGTTGCTGCAGTGTCAGGACTTGGAAAAATCTTGCGAAAGTACTTGCAGAACAAGTGGTAGCTTGATGTGTGCACCAGCGTTCCCAGGTAGTAGATCGGCGTGAACGGATGTTTGAACTTTTCGACGATCGAAAACACGATCCCGAAACCATACGTCATGCCCCGTCCGCGATATTCGGGCAATAATCCAGCCTCGGCCCTGAGAACGAGCACGTTTCGGCCCCGCACCCTCCGGCGGAAACGGTGCACGGCGCAATATCCTACAATGCGTCCGTCAGTGGCAAGGAATGTCTGGATCACGGTGCGTTCGGCATCGGGTTCGATCACATGCCTGCGAAAGGCTTCGGCTGACACACCCGAAAAAATCCGGCAATGCACTTCATACAGCTGACGGGACAAGTCGTCACGCTCTTGCGGGGTCAGTTTTTCCGGCGCCACGGTTCTATGAAACACGATCACATGCGCTCCGCCCGAAGTGTTTGCGGGACTTTTCATCGGATCATGCGACCTTTTCCAGCGAGGGGTCTATTCCTGGAAAGGGCCTGGCTTCCTGCAGCCGCTCCGAAGAAGTTCACTGCCCCTCCAAGCGGAAGAAGACCGGGAAACGGCCGCCGTCTTCCCTAAGCAGAAAATAAAGGCCGCCGCGTCTGATGAAAACATCACAGTGGCTGCTATCGTCATGGAAATCGATGCATACTTTTCCGTCCGACTTAACCTCGAATACTCCGAGCCGCAGGGAAGATGTTGCCTCGTCGGTGAAAAGATAGGTGCCATTGTCCGAAAACAGGGACTGTCCGAGGCCGGGAAAACTCAGAACTCCAAAAGACGTCAGGTTGCTGGCTTCTTCGAAATTCAGAACATAGTCCGAAGCTTGGGAACTTTCCTCCCCTGCTGCACCGCCAGTGGAAAAGCCAAAAGACAAGGCAAGCCCAACAAACAGACCAGTGATCCGGGCCATTTCACCGCCCCCTTGTTCGACCTGACTGTCGCTGCACCGCGTCTGTGTGAACATTGCTGGAGCCACCGCTCTAACTGAGGTCAAGTTTTCGTGCGGACAAACCAAAGTCTGTCCTTATCTTGATTCATATCATTTACCCGTTCCGCGCCTCTCAACAAAGTTCTTCTTGAGGAGGACGCACTGATGGCTGGGGAAGGATCATGCGGCAAAACCGTGGATGCGGGAGCGCGATTGGCGCGTTCCGGTATCTGGGCGGAGGCGTGGGCACAGATCGACGCGCCCGACGGGATGGTCAATATCGCCTACGAAGGGCTCGACCGGCATGTGCTGCATGGCCATGGCTCCGAACTTGCGTTGATCTGGCTTGGAAAGGATGGCGTCCGGGTTGAATACAGCTTTGCCGACCTGGCAGCGCAGACGTCCCGGTTTGCCGGCGTATTGACAGATTATGGCCTGAAAGAAGGCGACAGCGTTTTCTCGCTAATGGGCCGTATCCCCGAACTCTATATCACAGCGCTTGGCACCTTGAAGGCGGGCCTCGTCTTCACCCCGCTGTTTTCGGCCTTTGGCCCCGAGCCGATCCGCACGCGCATGGAGATCGGGAATGCCCGCGTCCTCGTCACGACAGAGGCGCTTTACAAGCGAAAAATCGAACCTTTGCGGGCCAGTCTTCCATCGCTTGAACTCGTCCTGATCACCGGTAACGAAGCGCCTGAGGGATGCACTGCTCTCGGGCCGGCACTCGCAGCCGCGTCACCGGACATAGCAGTTGCCAACACAACCCCCGAAACCCCTGCCCTGATCCACTTCACCTCTGGCACCACGGGCAAGCCGAAGGGCGCGGTTCATGTCCATCAGGCCGTAGTTTATCACGCCTATTCGGGCCGCAAGGCGCTGGATCTGACGCCCGGCACGATCTATTGGTGCACGGCTGATCCGGGATGGGTCACCGGGACCTCTTACGGCATTATCGCCCCGCTCGTGAACCGGGCAACCATGATCGTCGTCGAGGCTGAATTCGACCTGGAACGCTGGTACGAAACGATTCAGCGCGAAAAGGTCGAGGTCTGGTATACCGCCCCCACAGCGATCCGCATGATGATGCGCGCGGGCGCCAAAGCCGCCATGCCCTATGATTTTTCTTCCCTCAGGTTCATGGCGAGCGTTGGCGAACCCTTGAACCCCGAAGCCGTGATCTGGTCAGAAAAAGTGTTCGGGCAGCCGTTTCACGACAATTGGTGGCAGACCGAAACGGGCGGCATCATGATCGCCAACCGTCCGGGCATGACGGTCAAGCCCGGATCGATGGGCAAGCCCCTGCCCGGCGTAGAGGCCAGCATTGTCGACAATGAGGCAAGCAACCTGCGCGAAGCGGGTGAAAACGAGATCGGTGAATTGGCGCTCCGGCCGGGGTGGCCCTCGATGATGCGCTCCTATATTCACGAACAGGCGCGCTATGACAAATGCTTTGCCGACGGGTGGTATCTGTCCGGCGATCTGGCGATGCGCGACGCGGATGGGTATTTCTGGTTCGTAGGACGCGCCGACGACCTTATCAAGTCTTCCGGGCACCTGATCGGCCCGTTCGAGGTGGAAAGCGCCCTGATTGAGCATCCCGCCATCGCCGAGGCCGGTGTGATCGGCATCCCCGACGAAACAGCGGGCGAAGTGGTCAAGGCTTATGTCACGCTGAACCCCGACTTTGCGCCATCCGACACGCTGGAACGCGACATCCGTGGGCATGCCCGCAAAAAGCTGGGGGCTGCCGTCGCTCCGCGCGAGATCATCTTTCGCAAGTCACTGCCCAAAACACGCTCGGGTAAGATCATGCGCCGGTTGCTGAAGGCCCGTGAACTGGGCCTGCCCGAGGGGGATATTTCCACGCTGGAGACCGATGAATCATGAGCGCGACCGACAAACCGAAACTGGACCGCGATCATGTACTTGCGCTTCTGTCGCACATGATGCGCATCCGAAAATTCGAAGATAAATGCGCCGAGCTTTACACGCAGGAAAAGATCCGCGGTTTCCTGCATCTCTATGACGGCGAAGAGGCTATTGCCGCGGGCATCATCCCGCTGCTTGGCCCTGACGACCGGGTCGTTGCGACCTATCGCGAGCACGGCCATGCCTTGGTGCGGGGCGTTCCCATGACCAGCGTGATGGCGGAAATGTACGGCAAGCAAGAAGGGTGTTCCGGTGGGCGCGGCGGGTCGATGCACTTGTTCGATGCAGACAGCAATTTCTATGGCGGCAATGCGATCGTCGGCGGTGGACTACCACTGGCCGCAGGCTTGGCACTGGCCGACCGAATGACTGATGCAGGGAACGTCACGGCCTGCTTCTTTGGCGAAGGCGCAGTTGCCGAGGGCGAGTTTCACGAAACGCTGAACCTGGCCGCGCTTTGGAACCTTCCGGTTCTGTTCGTTTGCGAAAACAACGGCTACGCAATGGGGTCGGCCATCGCGAGAACCGAGTCTCAGACAGAGATCGCCCAAAAGGCGGCCAGCTATGGCATCGCGTCACATCAGGTCGACGGGATGGACGTGGTCGCCATGGAAATTGCGGCGCGAAAGGCGATCCGTGACATCCGCGAAACCGGTAAGCCCGTTTTCCTTGAATGCGAAACCTATCGCTTTCGCGCCCATTCGATGTTCGATGCCCAGCTTTATCGGGACAAGTCCGAGGTCGAAGAATGGCGCAAGCGCGGCCCCATCGTCCGTTTCAGCACCTGGTTGCTTGGCAATCACCTTGTCCACAAGGCAGATATCGATGCGATCGAGCGCAGGTTGGACGACGAAATTGCTAAAGCAGTGGCTTTTGCCGAGGCAGGCACGGACGAACCGCTCGAAACCCTTGGCGACAACCTGCTCGGGCCCCGGGAAGATCAGCCATCGGCACCCGCGGCCTCCGGCAACATGGTCGAGATGACCTATCGCGAAGCGGTCAGGCAGGCGATCAGAGATGCAATGACACGCGACCCCAGGGTTTTCCTTATGGGTGAGGACGTGGGCGCCTATGGCGGCTGCTATGCGGTATCAAAAGGGTTGATGGACGAATTCGGCCCCGAGCGCATCCGTGACACGCCGCTGAGCGAAAGCGGGTTTACCGGGGCCGGTATCGGCGCGGCGGCGGCCGGAATGCGTCCGATCGTCGAGTTGATGACGGTGAATTTTTCATTGCTCGCGCTTGACCAGATACTCAATACCGCGGCAACGCTCCGCCATATGTCGGATGGCCAGTTTGGTGTGCCCCTGGTGATCCGAATGGCGACCGGAGCCGGCAAGCAATTGGCAGCTCAGCATTCCCACAGCCTGGAAGGTTGGTATGCACATATTCCGGGCCTGAAAGTGCTCGCCCCCGCTACGGTCCAAGACGCGCGCGGAATGCTGTGGACTGCGCTGCAAGATCCGGACCCTGTCCTGATCTTCGAGAATGTTATGCTTTACAACAGAACCGAAAACATCGATGCCAATGGCGATGCAGTGGATATTTCCCGCGCCATTGTCCGTCGTGCAGGGGCGGATGTCAGTCTGTTCACCTATGGCGGATCGCTTTTCAAAACGCTCGATGCCGCGGAAATACTGGCGCAGGATGGCATCGACGCCGAAGTGGTCGATCTTCGCACTCTGCGGCCGCTTGACGATGCCACGATCATGGCCTCGGTCAACAAGACGCGGCGTGCGGTGATCGTGGACGAGGGCTGGCGCAGTGTCTCGACCGCATCCGAGATATCTGCCCGCATCATGGAACAGGCGTTCTGGTCGCTCGATGCCCCGGTATCAAGGGTTTGTTCCGCCGAGGTGCCGATCCCCTACCCCAAGCATCTGGAAGACGCCGCAATACCGCAAACGCCTGCCATCGTAGCAGCCGTCCGGAAACTGATGGGGCGTGACTGATGGCCGTTTTCACAATGCCTTCCCTCGGTGCAGACATGGAGGCCGGGACGCTCAGCGAATGGCTGGTGGCGCCCGGCGACGAGGTCAGGCGCGGTGACAGCATCGCCGTGGTCGAAACCCAGAAAGGCGCAATCGAGATCGAATGCTTCGAGGAAGGTCGCGTTCAGGAGCTGCTGGCCGTCCCCGGCGCCGAACTGCCGGTCGGCGCACCGCTTGCCCTGATCCTTGCCCCCGGCGAAAGCGAGCATCCCACAACGCAAGCGCAAGAGGGTGGCGAAAGCCGACTGCCTACCGCGGCAGCCAGACAAACCGCCACGTCCGCCCCGCCGCCAAAGCCGGACAGCCCGACGCGTCGCGAGGCTTTTCTCCGCGTGTCACCCGCTGCGCGCATGCGTGCGAAAGAACAGGGTATCGACCTGTCGACGATCGAAGGCAGCGGCCCGGACGGCGCGATCGTTCTGGCGGATATCGGGAAACGGGCCCGGCCAGAGCCGTCCACTCGCAGCGAAAAACACAGCACGCAATTGGATGAAATGCGCAAGGTGATCGCCGCGGCGATGACCCGTTCGAAACAGACAATCCCTCATTTCTACTTGTCGCAGACCATTGACGTACAGCCCGCAATCGACTGGCTCGAGGCCCGAAACCGCGACGCGACTCCGGGCGAAAGGCTTCTTCTCGGGGCACTTGTCGTGCGAGCAGCGGCCCTGGCGGCGGTAAAGGTGCCATCGCTCAACGGGCATTTCGTCGATGGCGCCTTCCGACCGTCGGCAGAGGTCAACGCGGGCATCGTAATCGCCCTGCGCGGCGGCGGGCTCGTCGCGCCTGCCTTGAACGATGCCGTGGGGCTGAGTTTGGACGAAACCATGACCGGCATGCGCGACCTAGTCAGCCGAGCGCGCGCCGGAAGGCTGAAATCTTCGGAAATGGCAGGTGGCACGATCACGATATCAAGTCTGGGTGAAACCGGAGCCGAAACCATGACCGGCGTGATCTTCCCGCCGCAGGTTGCGCTTGTCGGCGTTGGAGCACCGCAACTAAGGCCCTGGATCGTTGCGGGGAAAATAGTGCCGCGCATGTTGATCAACGTTACGATTTCAGCCGATCACAGGGTCAGCGATGGTCGTCAGGCCGCCAAGTACATTGCTGAATTCGAAACCCGTATCGAAAGGCCCGAAACGTTATGACCGAGGAAGAAATACGCAGGGCATACATTGAAGAGTTGACCGAGGTAGCGCCCGATATAAGCCCGGATGAGATTGGGAACGAGGCGCACATACAGGACGATCTGGACCTCGACTCGATGGATATCCTGAACTTCGTAACTGCATTGCACGAACGGCTTGGCATCGACATCCCCGAGCCCGACTACCCCCGGATCGCGACGCTTGGAAAGGCAATCCGATACCTGGGCCAGAGGCTGGCGTAGCAACGCACCGCCGTTCAGGCCGACAAGGCCAACATCGGTTGTACACCGTGCCTTGGCAGCGACGTAGTGTATCGTGGGCGCTCGTGTTTGCAGAGGCTATGACGACACACCATATTCGCCAGTCGCTTCGCGCATAGAGGCTCTTTCGTTGAGCACATCGCCTTGCGCGCGCCTTCCGAGGGTACGGATGTTTTGCTTTGATACAGTGCTGCAGGCATGATCTGAAGGCGCATTCGACCTCCTGTATCCCAGTGCTGGCTTGTGTCTGAGTAAGCCTGGCCCCCTGAAGGCATTCTTCGATCAGGCTCCGAAATTCTACCCCTAAAGACTGACAGGTAGAACCTGAGTTCACTCGAGTGAATGCTCCTTTCACTCGGACACGAACCCGGCGCATGTGCCCCAGACTTTAGGTGATCCCAGGGCACATAATTTTCGATTTAGGCTATAGGATGTCCTCCGCTGCTCCGAAGAGCAGATCGAAGCTGATCCAAAGCACTTGGTCTCCGCCGAAAAAGAGCTCAATCACTTCTTGAGTCCTTTACGAGGAAGGTTCCCGCCAGCAACAGCATGCCCAGGATGAGCAAGTGCTGTATCAACGCAGCTGCCAAGTTCATGGCACTAGCTACGATGGCCAGGAGGATGCAGATGTAGCCGACGATCGTGATGAACTTCAGCATTAGCTGTCCTCGGAACCAGTGGGCTCCTCGAGCAGATCATCTACTGAATCAACGCGAGTCACTTCACCGTTCCTGGAGTCATCCAAGGCAGCGGCGGTCTCCGCGTTCGGTTCATCGTCAGCCGGGTCTGGCTGTTCTTCCTCGATCTCGGACTTGATCCCGTCCTGCAGAGCCGTGGAGGCGTCCGAGCACAGGCGTCCGATATTCGGGTTGATCCGACGGATGTTCTCGCCAGCCCGCGTGAGAGCACGCTCGACCAGGTCATACTGTTCGTCGGACAGAGAAATAACCTTCATGGGTCTTCCTTCAGGCGCGTTAGAATACTCACCGTTAGGGTTTAGGGTCGCTTAGTCTGCGCCGACAACTTTGGAAGGGATGGTCACTAGGATTAGATCTTGGCCCAACAGGTCATTCTGGCTCCAATTCTGACCAAGAAATGACTTCCCGAGTGCTGGAAGATACCAAGCGTGGCCTCAAACACCTAAAGGCTAGAGTTAAAACCACTTCGCGACGTTTTGTTGTTGTTCCAGAGAGAAAGTTGGCGACTAGGTTCGGTTGCCCTGTTCCGACACACGAAGAAATTGGCCCGTCGCGCCGAGGACGCAACAGGCCAGACCATCTCAAATGTTCCCTCACGAATTCTTCCACGATACAAGCCGGCTGTGTCCGTTTTATGGCATGCACGCCCACCCGTAGGATGCTTAAGTACGGAATATGACTGTTTTGACCCAATGGGCGCTGCCTTAGGGTAAGACGCCGGTTGATCTTGAAAGCTTTTCCGCGAAGTCTTCGTGTAGTCGGGCCGCCACGGAGGCGTACGGCGAACTCGGCACGGGGATCAAGCGTTTCTGGAGCTAAATCATGCTACGCCGACATTACGCCATTCTTACTATATTGGTGGTATGCCTGATAGCGGCTGCTACCTTCTTGTTTCGGAATGATGCGGTGGAGGGGCTCTTAAAGTCTTCGCTTTCAGATTACGGAATTTCAACGGAAAAACTAGGCGTAGTAAAGGTTTCACATCGGACGATAGTCATTGAGAATACGCGTCTCAAAGAGATCCAGATTGAATTCCCAAGGGTTGAAGCTTTCTACACCATCGCAGGGCTGGTTTCCGGAAAAATTGATAAAGTCGTCGTAAGTGGATCCAAGGCCGATGTGCAAGCCTTTAACCGTTTAGATTTTTCACAAGTGCTTTCATCTTGGGAAGAGCCGCGTGGGTCTCTGAAAATTGGCACACTACAATTTGAAAACGGGCAGATCGACTTCGGGCCACGAGTTTCCATCCAAGCCGAAGTGAATGGACAAATCGACTTTGACACTGGTGAAGCGCGAGCCGAAATCGAAGTAGTTTCTCGAATCTCAAACGCACATCTCGTTCTTAATACCGATAGCCTAGCGGCTGGCTCGAGAGTGTTTGTCACCGGGCAGGGGTTAGTCTCCTTTGAGGATTTGGCACCTTTGACGGTACCATACGCTGGGGGAGCAACTGGCCAAGCCGTATTCGATTTCGGGGGCAGCTTCAGCCTTCGTGACATTATGGAGAGCATTGAGAGGAAATCGGCACCAAATCTAAGTTTACGCGGCGATTTCCAAATTGCTGGCCTCGAGTGGCCTTCGGGGCCAACGAACGTAACGACAGACCTAAGTTGGCAGCTAGATAAGAAAGGCGAGGCACTTGAACTCAAGCTCGACGAGCCCGCCCCTTTTGCAGGCCTGCGGGAGAATTCGGCGCCTGGATTTTTCGAAATCGGGAATTATGCAGTGCCATTTTCCGGCGAGATATCAAATGTTGCGCCGCTTCTTCGTTGGCAATCAACGGAGGAAGGTGGTCGGGTGGAGCTTAATGGCATGCTTGCCTTGGCCAACGAAAGTGCTGAGGGCAAGGCAGATATCAAAATACGCTTTGACCACGATCAAGATTGGAAACTTCGGGAAGCCCCGGAGATTTGGATGACCGCCGAAGGTCACGCTATTCCAGCAAGAGCAGGCGACTTCCGCGGAGTAATCACGCGACTGAATACTCAGCTCGAAGGTCATCTGAGCCTGACAGGCGCCATTAACGCCGCCGGGCCAGTTCAACTGCAATTGGACGACATCATCGGTTCTCGCTTTTCAGCCAGCACACTCGATTTGCAGGCTGAGATCGATCTCGGCGGAACCCGTGAAAATTGGGCGGCATCCTTGAGTTCCCCTGGGCTACTCAGGCTCCAGGAGGGCCTTATACCAAACCTTGTGAGACTGGATGAACCACTAGAGTTCACTTTTGAAGAAGCTTCCTTTTCACAAACTGGTACTGCGTACTCTGCGAAAGCGGCCGGAGGTTTCCAAGGTGATGACGGTGCTCTACTTGCCGCAGACGCCCAACCGCGCGTTTTCAAGGATGTAGGTGGCCACTTTACGCTCAATTTGGAAACCAGAGACAAAGTCAGTGGCGCATTTTCGCTTTCGGAGGGTCGCATCGAATGGCCTGCCGAAGCGGTCCGGATTTCGGAGTTAGAATTTCTTGTGCCGTTTCAGGCTGAAGCTATCGACGCTCCAATCTCCATTTCCGGGGGATTGAGCGACATGCAAACGCCACCTCGGTATGCTTCAATTGCGATCGATGCTGAAGCAACAAAGTCCGCGGATCAGATGTTGCTTCATGGTTTCGTATCAGCAATGGAGCGGGGCGTACGCCTGCCTCTTGACGGCGTGATAAATCTTGCCGAGCTTTCTGCCGATCTCAAGATCGGGCCAGGGCAGGTAAACTTTGAAGAGGACGGCATTCAGCCGGGAAACCTGCTTAAAGTGTTCAGCAGCTTAGAAGACGTAAAGGGTGGCGTTGAGGTGAACCTTGACGTGAAGTTGCGGCCTGGAGAGGCTTTGCGCACATTCGCCAGCTTGGAATTTCTTGATCTTTCTGCAGCACAAGGCGATCTCGCGGTTTCAAAGCTTTCCGGCACGCTTAATCTGGCAGAACTGTTTCCTATCCGGAGCGACGGTGCCCAAAGCCTGTTAGCAGGTTCCGTGATTGCAGGCGTTCCCGTCGCTGGGGCCACGGCGAACTTCACGATCAGGTCACGCGAGGGCCTTCCCATCTTTGACCTGCACAGTGGCAGCGGGACCATCGCCGGTGGAACAGTCTCGCTGCGCGATGAAGCGTGGGACGTATCCTCGGACAAGAACTCTTTTCGCGTCCGAGTGCGCAACCTGAACATAGAAACGCTGCTTCGAGAATGGAGAGTTGAGGGCATCTCGGGGGCCGGGCGACTATCGGGTACGATCCCAGTCTCTATCAGCGAGAGGGGACTTTCGATCAGGGGCGGTCGCCTTGAAGCCGCGGGGCCAGGTGTGCTTCGAGTTGATTGGGGATCGGCACGGGAGCGGCTCATGCGGTCTGGTGAGCAGGTCGCTCTCGCAGTGACGGCCCTTGAAAGCTTTAGTTATCAAGCGCTCGCAATCGATATCTCGAAGCCGGTTGGGGGAGAACTGGCCTTTGCAATTTCACTCGATGGCGCAAACCCCTCAGTCCTTGATGGGTACCCTTTTCGGTTCAATATTACGCTGCGCGGACGGCTGGAACCCATACTTGACGCGGTCCGCGAGGGGCGACGGATAGGTGGTAGCCTATTCTGGGGCGGGTTTGGTTCTCAGTAACGAAATGTCGACTCGACGAAGGCCTTTCTTCTTGTATGCTTTGAATGGAGACATGCCGTTCAGAGATGCATGGGATAACGTCAATGCACTTTCCACGACTTGCTATTGTTTCATTGGCGTTTCCGCTGCTTGTGGCATGTCAGCCGACGGTACGCGTCGAAGCTCCAAAGGAACCAATTACAATCAATCTCAACGTCAGGATCGACGCCGAGGTGAAGGTTAAACTTGAGGAACAGGCGGAAAAGGATATTCGCAATGAGCCAGACATATTCTGATCGCCGGCGGTTTCTAATTTCCGGATACCGGTTCTGTCTCGCAACTATGTTCGGACTGTCGGGCGCTGCTATGCTCCCGGCCACAGCCTACGCTACCGACGCACTGGATACATACAGAGCACAAGGTATCATAGTCGAGCGTTTCGACGGGTTCGTTGAGCTGCGAGACGGTAGTGCACCTTCTGCTGCGCGCGCACTTGTGACAGAAGTTAACGCGAAAAGGCGTGCGATATATCAAAAAAGGGCGGCGGAACAGAATGTATCAGTCGACGCGGTAGGCAAGATCTTCGCTTCAAAGATTGTCGAAACAGCTCCCGCAGGGACCTTATTCCTTCAGCCGGGTGGTGGTTACGTCAAAAAGTAAATGCAAGCCACTTGGTCTCTGGTTTCGCCTGTCTACGAAAAACACCCGCGGTGATTTCCGCGGGTGCATTATTTGAACGAACTGCTTTGAGGCTTAGCCTCCGTTGCCGTTCCCAGAGCCCCCGCCCCCGTTTCCTCCTCCAGCGCCGACACCCTGTCCGGCTGAGTAACCGCCGTCTGCACGATCAAGCATGGTTCCTTCCAGTTTCCCTCGTGCACCCTGAACCATCACACCAAGCATTTCGTCTTCACCAGGCGTATCCTCGCTCTGAGCGAGGTTCTCTTCATGATATTGCATGTCCAAGTCATCCTCGTCTGTCGCCCATGGGTTTGCGTGTCCCGCGATGAGCGGTGAACACGATAGGCTTGTAACGACCGCCGCTAGAAACAACTTTTTCATTACAGGTCTCCAAAATTCATATCTCAAATTCGTGATATGATGACGGCCACTGATAACCAAGGCGGGGTATGTGCTAGTGGCGAAATATCGCCCAAGCGATCGTAAGTGGACACCTTATTTGCGGTAGCCACTCTTGATCACCGAAGACGCCGTGAGCCTCAAACCCCCACTCGATAATCTTCGCATTGCCAAAATCTTGCCTGACTCGCGCGCTATTCATGCGTGTATTCAGGGTGTGGAACACAGTAGGCTTTCTATGTTGGAAAATTGGGCTTTCGAGAACTCAGACACCTTGTCTTTAGTGCTGCTCGCCATGTCAGGCGTCGTCGTCACCATCGTTCTCATTCGTTTTGCCAATACGTTTTTTCAAACGGTTACCGAGCGACGGGAAATCTACTCTAACGTCATCCCAATTACGCGCGCGCATAAATCGAAGAGCGCGCCCCAACTGAAGCAGAGTAAATCTGTTATTCACCCCGCATTCATTCTGCTTACCTTGTTGGCTGCGGCCTTGGGCATGAACGTTTTACTGAGCCCAGGGAGAGGTATTGTCAGTTCATCATCTAGGCAAGTGGAACAAAGGCTTGTCGGAATTGTCACACATGTTCGCGATGGCGACACGATTGAAGTTCAGGGAAAACCGATCAGATTGGCGAAGCTTGATTGCGCAGAAGAAAATACTTTGCAGGGCAGGGTTGCAACACGGCGTATGCACACTCTGACAAAAGGCAAATCACTTACCTGTCGACTGTCCGGTCGGAAAAGTTATGATCGCTGGATCGGAGAATGCACGTTACGCGATGGCCGCGATCTCGGCAGCGTTTTGATACAAGAAGGTTACTGCAAACAGTGGCGCTAAGCCTCCAATGCTCTCTTGTATCTAGTGGATAGTGCCGCCGTCGTCATCGATACCGGCAGCTATCTCCAAGCGGCGATAATTAAATATCGTTATTACACGCGAGTTCCGGGCGCTCAAGATGCCTGCTCTTTCGAGATGCGTGAACTCGCGACTGACCGTCTCCGTACTCATGCCGAGGAAACTTCCGATCCGCTCTCGCGTAATCGGCAAATTAACCCTGAGCTCATTTGTGCCGGGGAGGGAGGCATCAAACCCGATCTTTTGCGCCACCCGGACAATAAGGTAAGCTAATCGCTCTGTAGAAGATCGTCTTCCAAGGACCGTTAGCCAATTCCGTGCGCGCTCGAGGTCTCCAAGTTTCATGTTCAGGAACCGGAGCCTCAACTCCGGGAGTTCACGCAAGAGGCTGTCAAACAGCTCGGACGAAACGCAGAAGATCTCAAGGTTAGAAAGTGCCGTTACGCTGTATTTCGAGGTTTCCTGGAGATGATTACCGATCACATCGGGAGGACGAAGAAGGGATACGCCTTGTACACGGCCATCTGCCAGGCTGATCTCCTGCGCTGCGACTCCGGTTATGATCGACCCAAAAAATGGCGCCTTGTATCCCTCCATGGCGATGACGGCGCCGGGTTTAAATGTCCGGACAGCATACGAACAACTTTTCTGGTTCAGAATTTGCAGAATGCATGCGCAAAACAAGTTCTCGGTTTCGCCGCTGCACTTTGGGCAAGCGCGCCCCTCGAAGGATTTGCTATGGACTAAACCTAAAGACATGTCTGCCCTGTGCTTCGAATGACTTCCTCAATTGCAAGCAAGAATCAAAAGGTACTGTGCGATTACACCTTTAACGCTAGAAAAAATCCCTATTCATACAAATTTTTTAACATGAACTTCTCGCACCCGGACTGGCTGTATCGGCGATGAGTTGGAATTATTGAATGGTGTGGAAATCCCGATAAGATGCTTTGCATTCATTCCTTTGGGAGGTTTTTCCATGCTTAGAGCAATCGCGCTTGTCTCTTCCATTGCAATGATGCCCGTGACCGCGTCTGCCGACACATTCGGCACGATTTCTGCAAGCATTGACGGGGATACCCGAACCTGGTTCGTGACCGAGCAAAGTGGCGAGAGCCAGTCAAGCTGGGCCAGGATCATGCCAGGGTCATTAACTGGCAGTAACTTCACGCTCTGGGGTAATCCGGACAAAACGCAGCTGGCAGCCACAAAGGGCGCACTCATACTTGGGGCTGTGCTCATGCCGGGCGCCGGCGGCTTCACGGCAATCCCCGATGTGCAATACCTCGAGAACGGGTTCTCGGCCTACTGGGCCTCTGTCGAAGACGATCCAGCGGAAATGAACCTCGCCGAAGTCGAAGAACAGGGTGAAAGCCTGCGGGTCTCTGGCGACTTCAGTGCACGGTTATACTTCAGGTCCGGCGCTGGTCAGACACCGGATCGGTCCCGCATGATAACGGTCAGCGGTACGTTCAAAGCAGCCATTCCCGCTGAATGAGCAATCCGCCTAGGACACGCCCATGAAAGTCACACGCAATACCCAAGACCAGCTTATTATCGAGGAGCGGCCGTGGTTCACCGGAATTGGTATCAGCGCACTCACTCTCTTTTTCACCGGGGCTGGTGTTTTCTCGGTGCTCGGCGGCGAGTTTGGCGGCCTGATTTTCTTTGTCGGCACCGCCTTGGGCGCGTTGGCATTCTGGGCCTTTGTGCGCCGTCTCATGGTTATATTCGATCGCCACGGTGTGCAGATCGAGATCCGGCGGAAATGGGTTGGCGGCCAATCTGTCGAAACACTGGATCTCAAAGCTTTGCGAAAAGCTGACGTGGAGGTTCGCGAAACCTACAGGCAGGGAAAGATACGGCGAACGAGCCGGCCAACACTTGTCATGTTTGCAGATCATGACCCGCAGAAAATCGCCCTCGTTGAGCATTTCAGCGGGGGGCGCAGTTCGCAAATCGTAGCCGATGAGATCAACGAATGGTTGGCACAGGCTGCTGGTTGATTGATCCGTTCCCAAGAAGGATTCTCAAGAGCAGAAGAATGTGCTAGGGATACGTTACCAGTATTTTCATCTTTATCTCCCTATGGAACTCCCTTGGCTTGTAGCCAAGGGTTTTTCTTTGCTTCGGCCTCGTCGTTCTGCTGGTTTCATGCAGACGAGGGGGCACGCTCAGTTATCTCTGACAAAAGAAAACCCGCGTCGCTAGAGCGACGCGGGCGACTGCAGCAACAGGGTCCAAGCCCCGCTGAAATCATTTACCTTTTGACAGCCTCTTAACCAGTTCCTGACCTTGCAACACGGCCAGCGTCGGTCGTAGGCGTTATCTACCTTCAGAAATCTTCATGATGTGAACGTGGAGTGCGGCTTCCCCCAAAAATGCTGAGCCTCCCCAACTGAACTGGTCCACCACTATGTTTAGGAAACGGAGGACCGAGAATGGCAAACAGGCGACCCAAGCCCGAAGAGATTGTCTCG
>NZ_FNEB01000028.1 GCF_900100005.1 Lutimaribacter saemankumensis | reverse complement strand
CTCGAACGGTGGTCAGGAGCGGCTGTCTCATCTGTAAACAGCCGCTCTCAACGCTAATGCCCGACGGTGCCCGCATCTTGGCGGCGCTCCGACGTGCATTCCGCTCATCGGCAGGCGCATGTGCTTTCGGAAGAGGTAGCGCCTGCCGATGCGTGTTCCGTGCGAAATGCCTCAGCTCGTGCAGAACTCGCAGTGGGTTTCCTCAAAGAAAGCCCCGCGCGCCTCTACCGGCAGGGAGGACAGGCCGGCCCCGCTCCAGTCGGCCTCCAGCCGATAGAGCGCCTTGGCATCAATGCCACGTCCGAAGATGTAGGCTTCGACATATCCTTCGTTCTTGGCTTCGATCACGATGAAATGGGCGCCGTTGATCTGGACGGCATCGATCTCGCGGATATCAAGCGTTTCGAGCAGGCCCTTGGACGCGCCTGAAACGGGCTTTTCCGTCCGGATCGCGAACTGGTCCGCCGACGCGGCGCAGGTTGTGGCAATAACAAGTGCGATTGCGGCTTGGGTAATTTGCGTGAGTTTCATGTGTCATTTCCTTTCGGTATCGAGTTTCATAGGAATTGCCCGGCAAGGTGTGTTCTTTGGTTAGGCCAAATCTGGACATGCGGGGCGGTGGTGACCTTGATCGGAGGTCGGGAAGGTGCGTTTCGTCAAACGAAGAGACTTGAAATCTTCTGAAATCGACCTTGGGGCGGCGGTTCTCGACTGCTCCGTCGGGAAGCTTTTTGCCAGTGATGGAAGGGAGTTGGATCTGCGACACCAGTCGCGTGAAGTGCTCATGGCGCTTGCGCGAAAGCGGGGTGAGACGGTTAGCCAAGATGCGCTGATCGAAGAGGTCTGGCAGGGCCGCACCGTGACCGCCGACAGCGTCGCGCAATGCATTGCCGAGATTCGCCGAGTATTGGAGGACAGCGACAAGCGGATTGTCGAAACCGTGCCGCGCAAGGGATATCGGTTGGTCCCGCCGCCCGCAGCTGCGACCGAAGCGACGGGTCACCAGCTACGCAGGCGGCGGCTGGTCCTGTTCGCCGTTGCGGTGCTTGTCGCCTGTGCACTTGCCTTCACCCTGCTGCGGCAAGCCGAGCCGCCCGGGCCGCCGGTCATCGCGGTCCTACCCTTCGACGATTTCAGCCCGCCGCAGCACCAAGGCTACCTGAGTGACGCCGTGAGCGACAATATCATCACCCTGCTGGCGCGCTATCCGCAGTTCGTGGTTATCTCTCAACGCTCCAGTTTCACCTTCCGCGACTCCGATCTGGCCATGTCGGAAATCGCCGAACGGCTCGGGGCCGACTACTTGTTGGAAGGCAGCCAGCAATATGACGGGGCGCGCGTGCGCACGATGGCCCGCTTGATCGACGGCGCGACCGAGGCGAGCCTCTGGGCCGATGAATTTGATGTCCCGCTGAATGAACTGTTGCAGGCAAATAGCCGGATCAGCCGCAAGATCGCCGGTGCGGTTGGCGAAAAGGTCGTCGACATGGCCGAGCCCCGCATGTCGGAAGGCGATGTCAGCGCCCTGTTGATCGCGAACGCGGCACAAAGCCGGATTATGCGGAACTTCACGCGGGAAAGCCTGTTGGTCAACATCGCTGAACAGGAGCAATCGATCAGAGACTACCCCGAATCCGCCTGGGGGCCGCTGGGGCAGGCATTGTCGCTTCGGATCGGGCTGCGCTACGGTTGGGTAGAAGGCGATGAAGATGCGATCCGCAAGCGGATGGACGAGCTGGCCCACAGAGCTGTGGAGCTCGACCCCAACAATTTCCTCGCCTTTCATGCGCTAGGGCGCGTTCTTATGTTCAACCGCGATGTCGACGGTGCCATCAACGCGTTCCGCCGCGCAGTCGAGTTGAATCCGTCGTCATCGTTTGCACGCAATGCCTTGGCACAGGCACTGGCGTTCGTCGCAAAAACGGATGAGGCGCTGGAGGAGATCGCCGAAATCGAATTGATCGATCCGCTATACGGGCATGACACGAATTGGACGAAGGCACGGATTCAATGGCAGTCAGGCGCATGCAGCGATGCGCTCGTTACGTTCGGGGCAGCTCCCTCGATGCCCGTTGCCGCAAACAAGACGCTGGCCGCGATCCACCATTGCCTTGGAAACAGCGACAAGGCCAAGGCGGCGATGTCGGATTTCTTGGGAGAAAACCCCGATTGGACCGTGACGCGGGAACGGGCTGTAATCACAGGCGTATGGGCAGCACCCGGACTTGCAGATCGTTGGCTTGCAGCGATGATTGCGACTGGCATGCCTCTCTGACCGGAGCGGCGAACCTTGGAATGGCGGGTTGGCAAGAAGGGCCATTCGCCGTTGTTGCCACATTTCCGCCAATGACCGGATTGTCCGCCACTGCAGACATTGGCCGAGCCCCATCGCAAGACTGCTACCTCCGGACAAAGCTGCCCCTTGTCCAAGTTGAGGCATTCCCAGCGTCGCCATATTCAGAATTTGACAGGTTTTCTTTCTGTGAGACAATCACAGTGGAAAAGCCGCCTAGCGGCAACCGTTTTATTAAGGCGCCATGACCCGGGACTGATGGCCAATATCGAACCAAGAAACACGGACCCAAAGAAATCAAGGGGCTCGACTGAAAGCGCGAAAGACGCAGATGTTGATCAAGGTCGGCTCTACCGAGATCGGCTTATTGCCGCCATATACGAAGCAGCCTCGAATCCTCACGCCTATTGGGATTTCGTGAGAGCGCTATCCAAGTATCTTGAACTGTCAGCCGTAAAGTCTTGGAAAATAGGAGACCTGTCAGAAATCGACATCGGCGTCCTTGAGGCGGATCGAGGACTAGCCCTTCATTTCGAAAACCTGAATAAAAAGCTCGAGAGCGCTCCGGATAGGATTATTCCCGGTAGCCTGCGCGAAAGGATATCTCAAAGACCCGGAATTGCCGTCCTGATTGATGAACATGGAAAGGTCGCGAGTAGCAGCCAAGAGGCGCGGACGGCGTTGAATGGTGCCGCACTGAACCCGTCTCAACTCAGTCAGATGCTGCACGCCGAAGATGCGGTAAGCTTACGCCGCGCGCTAACCGAACACGTTATCCACAAGCGCGCAGTGGCACCGCGAATCCTTCGTGGAGACGGTTTCCATATCATCGTTAGAACGCTTCGTCGCAATTTTGGGAATGAGGATTTTTTGTGTCTGGAAACTCTGGCGGTAGACTGGTCCTCGGATGTTGAGGCAGTTCTTACCTCTTCATTCAAGTTGACGACCGCGGAGTTGCGTGTGCTCAAAGAGCTCGTTGGCGGCGAGACCGTTAAATGCATTTCACGCCGGTATAAGCGTTCCGAAGGAACGATCCGCAACCAGATCAAATCTCTTCTTGCAAAAACCAGCGCGGGAAACCTTGCCAATTTGAACCGAATTGTTGCGCTGATCGCAGATAACATCGCTGGAGGACCAAAACCCACTTCCCTACTCAGCGGTGCGTCGACGTCTCTTGATATAATCACGCTCTCGGATGGACGTACCTTGGAGGTGCGTCTTCAAGGCCCACCCGATGGTTCACCGGTTCTGTTTATCCACGGAATGCTGTTCGGAAGCGAATTACCCAAGTCCACCTTGGAATGCCTGGAAAAGTATAGGCTTAGACTCATTGCACCGGCACGGCCAAACTTCGGGATGTCCGACCCATCTCCTGGATTGCCTGATCATGAACCGGATCGCTTTGTCGATGATCTGGTATCCCTACTCGATCACTATGGCGTTGATAGAACTATTTGCCTGACGAATATTACAGGCTCGGTTTATGGCTATGCTTTAGCCGCAAAGGCACCCAGTCGCGTAGCAGGTCTGGTCAACGCGGCATCGATCGTTCCGGTTTTGAAAGCAAAGCAATTTGTGTCAATGCCGCCGACTCAACGACTGCTTTCCTTTCTAATGCGGTTCATGCCGGCGTTGCTCCCGCCGCTTTTTCAATCCGGCATCGCACAAATAAGAGCTTCAGGGGAAATTCCTTTTTTCGACACGCTTTACGAAAGGGGATCCTGTGACCATCTCATCACTCAACGAACCGATCTTTCTGATTTGATGAAGCGGAGCCTCCATTTTGCCACCGACCAAGGCTACGTTGGTGCTTTCACCGATACGTTTCATATAGTTCGCGACTGGTCATCCTATGCGAACAGAGTTTGCACAGCGGGCCTTCCCAGCATACATGTCCACGGCCTGATGGATCCCCAATACGGCTTCGATGATGTCGCAGAGTTCACCAAGCGCTTCGAAAACATTCAATTGCGCGGCGTTGAAAATGCGGGGCAGCTATTGCTCTTTCAAGAACCTGAACCTGTTTTCCAGGCCGTGGCCGAACTCCTGACCTGACCATCGTCTGCGAGAACAATCTAAAGGACGGCTGGCGGTGGTTTGAAAACGCGTAGCGTCATAATGAACAAGCGCAGATCTGCTCGGCCGATAGCGGTTAGAAAACCAAGATTGTCCCGAGTATCCAATTTTGGACATGACGTAACGTAAGCTTTCCCAAATCCTCTAACGGGCCATCGCAGGCCAGTTGCCAGCATTCTTTCCTGGCAAGGCACGGAGGAGGAGACTTACATGAAACCCATTATTGCACTTATCGCGGCCTCGTTCATGGCCACTGCCGTTCTCTCAGATGAAATCCCGGAAAACAAACGTACACAGGCGGGCCTCTACGTCACATCCGCCGAGGTCGGCGGGATGCTCGAAAACCCCGATGTGCGCCTGATCGACATCCGAAGCCGTGCCGAGGTGTCGTTCCTGGGGCTGCCCGTCCGGGCCAACAAGCACATTCCCTACATGGTCATGCCGATGATGCCCGAATATGACGCGGCCAAAGGCACTTACAAGCTGGAGCTGAACCCGGATTTCCCCAGCGACTTCGAAAGCTATGCACAAGCTGCAGGGATAACGCCAGACACGCCGATCGTCCTGATGTGCCGTTCGGGATCGCGCAGCGCGCGGGCGGCCGACCTGCTGTACAAGATGGGTTATCGCAACGTCTATTCGCTGATCGACGGCTATGAAGGCGACAAGGCCAAGGAAGGACCGCACAAGGGCGAGCGCGTCAAGAATGGATGGCGCAACGCCGGCCTTGCCTGGAGCTACAAGATCAGCGACGCCCAGGCCTACGACGGCGATCTCTGAGCGAACGGAAACCTCCCCTGGGCCCCTGTTTCGCCTTGAGCGGGGGCCCCTTTTTGTAAATATTATGCTATTTCAATCCACGGTGATTGCCCGCATTTTCGTAGGTCTCACATGGACTGGCTTGAAGAGCTTGATGTCTTCTTATCCTCAGACGAAAGTCCAGATGGCTGCATGAAGCTGTCCGACCTCGACGGCTTCATGCATGGCGTGGTTTGCTCTCCACAGAAAATTCACCCTCAAGAGTGGATATCTGTCGCCTGTGGAACGAATGCGTTGGACGTTCCCGACTGGGTCATTGAAGAAATGCTGGCCCATCATGGTGAGATTTACTTGAAACTATTACGTCATAAGCCCCTGGTAGAACCGATCTTCTGGCAGGATCCGGAGGGTCATGTGATCGCGATGGACTGGTGCGAGGGGTTTATGAAAGCTGTCTCTCTACGGGCCAACCTATGGTTAAGGCTAGTGGAAAGTGGATCTCATGGGCATCTCGTTACACCGATTATCGTTCACCTGATGGATGGGAATGATATTGCACCGGTGGGCTTACCCCGGAAAATGCTACACAAGACGCTAGATAAAGCTGCAGAGCAAATACCCGAGGCAGTGGAAGGTATCTTTCAGTTCTGGATAGATCACTCTTAGATTGCTCTAATAACTGAGATGTCACTGCATGTATCTAGGTCTGTTTCGGGCTCAGAGCGGTCTTACACCGCGGCCCGACTGAACGACTACTTTGCGGACTTTCCAGAATTTCAGTATTGCGACGTTTCCTTTTGATATCATCCGACTGCTGCAGTTGGCCATGCCTTTCCACCCCTGCGTCACTGCCCGTATCTCCAAATTTTCACTGCGATTGAAAAATCATTAGCCATTTGAAAGCCTGCAGCGCGGAGAGCCGCCCCAGGTCGTATAGCCCCGCCCTATTTGCGCCACATTTCCGCCTTAATGT
>NZ_FNEB01000017.1 GCF_900100005.1 Lutimaribacter saemankumensis | reverse complement strand
GAAAAGATGTCGGGCGCGGGCGAAAAAATCAGCTATATCCGCTCGACTTTCGCACCCGAAGACGGCCGCTGCATGTGCCTTTTCGAAGGCGAAAGTGCAGAGCAGGTCCAGCGATTGAACGACACCGCCGGCTTGCCATATAGCCGCGTGGTAGAAGCACTCGACCTGACCCCGTAGGCGCGGAGCAATCTTCTAACAGCCGGTCTTTTGCCAAAAAGGCAAAGGCCGGCCACGCCGCCTCAGGAATGCGAACCATGCATTATCAACCTTTCGTCACAGCAGAACGCTTCCAGTGCTCAACCCTGGATGCAAAGCCTCAAACCATTCCCCAAGGGCTGAAGGCGACTATCCGAAAATCACACTCTTTATCGTCTGGACCAGTAATCAAGATTGCCCCAAAAGCCGAAATTTTGGGAGAAGGACTTTCACCCCACATTTCTTCCCTGGTGCCTCCTAGTGTCAGGTAACTGTCTGATCCCATCGAACGATGCATAATTGTGCGGGCGCAACCAGCGGCCAATTGTCCGCGACAATAGCACGTCGCCGCTGTATTAGAGCTTGCCCAGTTCGTCCTCTCGTTCAAAGGTCGAACGTCCCATGAAGATGCCAAGCAACGAGATAACACTGGTTTCGATGTAGAGATCGACATCGTAGCCTGGAATTGATGTGCATATCTCGACCCATATGTGCCTTGATCGCAGCTAACGGCAGCTACTTTGCACGGCGCGGTCGTCGATGTATCTTTCGACTGTAATGACAACAAACCGCGCTACGATCAGTTCGACACGCCTAATTGCCCACCAAGTGCGCCTACTAATTCTACGACGAAGCTATCTAAAAAAGCGAAACGATGGCTTCTAAAAAACCTCTTCGGAGGTATGCTCTCCACTACTTAAGAGGAATCAACTCATCGAATTTCTTGAGGGGTGCTGTCAGACTAATTCGAACTCGTCTCTGCAAGGACAGTGACGCTGTCCCTTATGCCGCGAAGAGACCGCGCCACTCGATGAGAGCAGCGGTTCTGTTCTGCTTGAAGTGGTCCCGTTTGGAGAGGCTACGATCCTGGTTGAAGTGATTGAAGACAGAAGAGTGGACGGCGACGAATTTCTGCAGACTTCGCATTCTCCGGAAGCGCTGCATTGCTCGTTCTCGTCTTCGAAACGGCAGGTGCGAATTCTCAACGCGGTTGTTGAGCCAGCGACCACATTCCTGCAAATCACCGCACCCCAAGTCGCGAAGTGCGGCTTTGTAGGAAGCAAACCGATCCGTGACAAGGACCTCTGGTTGACCATATCGTCGCATCAATTTCCTGAGCATTTTCAATGCGGCGCGCTTGTTGCGCCGCTTCGTGACGACGCTCTCTAGAACCTCACCTTCGTGATCGACGGCCCGCCAAAGATAGTGCCGCTCGCCGTTGATCTTCACGAAGACCTCGTCGACATGCCATTGCCATGGCGAGAATGCACGCAGCTTCTGCACACGCCGCCGACGGATTTCAGATGCAAACATCGGGCCAAACCGGTTCCACCAGAACCGGATGGTTTCATGACTGACGTCGATGCCGCGTTCGTGCAGCAGATCCTCGACGTTGCGGAGTGACAACGGGAACCGGACATAGAGCATCACCGCCAGGCGGATGATCTCAGGGCTGGTTTTGAAGTACTTGAAAGGCGAGCGCTTGGTCATCTCGAGAGGCTACGAAACACCCCTGCCCGCCTCAAGACAAGTTCCTCTGACAAGACCGACAAAGCCCTTCAGAAACCGCGACCACTGTTCCGGATCGAGCGCGCAGCTCTTTCGGCAATAGCGATAACAGTTGCCTGGATATTCCCGGAAATCATGCGCGGCATGACGGATGCGTCCCCGATAAAAAGGTTTTCGATCCCGTTCACGCGCAGCGTGTCACTATCGACAACAGCAGAAGCATCATTCCCCATCCGACAGGTTCCAGCAGCATGGTAAAGCGTCATGCAGTGACCGCGCACGTGATCTTTGAGTTCATCGTCGCTCTGACACCCCGCGCTTGGCTGCATTTCACCGTCAAGCAGATCGGCCAGTGGTGCGCTCTGAGCGACACGCCTCTGGATGCGCAAACCCTCGACCAGTTTTTGCAAATCCTGTCCGGAAGGATCGGAGCTGAAATATTTGGGATCTACGAGCGGATCACTGATCGGGTCTGCGGAGGCCAGCCGGATCTCGCCCTCACTCTTGGGGCGTTGCAACACTGCGTGCAGGGTCATGCCGGGCTTGTCGGCGAGAAAACGGCCATAGTCCCTGTGCGGGCTCACGACGCCGTAAAGCTGCAAATCCGGCTCATCGGCTCCTTCGGTCGCAACATGCGCACCAGCTGCTGCCCATGGCACGCTGCGCGGACCGGTACCATCCTTTTCCCATTGCGCGAAACTGTCCTCGAGGAACGCTTCGTCCCAAGCTCCGACGCCCGTCGACTCCTTGGTGTAGTAGGAGATTGGCACGCTTATATGATCCTGCAAATGCTGACCAACCTCGGGGCTGTTGACAAGTGTTTCGATTCCATGCGCTTTCAGTTGGTCTGCGGGCCCGACACCCGAAAGCATCAGCAGATGCGGCGTGTTGATCGCCCCCGTAGCAAGTACCACCCCGTTTTCAGCGCGCACCCGCTCGGGCCTGCCATTGCGCAAAATTTCGACGCCAACCGCGCGCTCTTTCTCGATGATAATCCGGATGATGCGCACATGCCGTTCCAAAGTCAGGTTCGGGCGATCCATCACCGGATCGAGGTAGGCGCGATTGGGCCCCGCGCGCACACCATCTCTGATGAGCAGCTGAAAATAGCCAAACCCTTCTTGCTGCACACCGTTAAAATCAGAGTTGGCCGGGTAGCCTGCCGCAACCCCTGCATCGATCCATGCCTGTTCATAGGGATGCGAATAGGTAGGATTCTCGACATGCAACGGGCCGTCCGATCCATGAAACGGGTCGTTGCCAAGCTGGGCGTTGTTTTCAGAGGTGATGAATTCCTTCAGCATCCCATCCCAGCCCCAGCGCGGACAGCCTTCGTTATTGGCCCACCCTTCGAAGTCCGACGGCAATCCGCGAATATAGATCATCGCATTCATCGCACCCGAGCCGCCGACCATTTTCCCGCGCGGCCAGAAAATACGTCGCCCGCGGCAGCCGGCCTGAGCCACGGTGTGATAGCTCCAGTCGTACTCGGTATTGAAAAGCGTGATCCAGTCCGACGGCACCTTGGAATTGATCGGCGCATCTCCACCGGCTTCCAGAAGCAATACCTTACGATTCGGATCCTCGGTCAGACGGTTGGCCATCACACATCCTGCCGAACCGGCACCCAGAATTATCGTGTCATACATCAGGAAGCCTCCTTGGCATCATTGGTTTTCCGAAATCGGGACACGACTCTGCGCGAAAGCCCCGCGATACCGTCGGGCATCAGGACAACGAACAGCACGATCACGAGACCGATCATAGTGTTGCGGATCTCGCCCATGTCCTTGGCAATCTCTACCATGCCCATCATGAGCGCGGCCCCCACGACCGGGCCCCAGGTGGACCGCAAGCCACCTACGATCACCATCGCGAGGATAAACAGCAGTGTCGAGAAGTCGAACAGGCTCGGCCCTGCAGTGCGGAAATGTGCGGCATATGCGGCCCCGGTGAGCCCTGTGAAAAAGGCCGAGAAAACAAACGCGACAATGCGGAACTTCGTCCGGTCAAGCCCGCGTGCAGCGGCGTAAACGGGGCTGTCAGCCAAGGCGCGAAAGGCTAGGCCCAGGCGGCCGTGGATCACGATGATTGAGGCGAGGAAGGACAAAGCAAAGATACCTAGGATCATGTAGTAGTTCCCCACGATCCAGTCGCCCCTGAGCAGTTTGCGAAAGCCCAAGTCGTCAATCCGGCTGAACCCCGATGTGCCGCCAAAAAAGCGCTGGCAGCCGCCGCCCACAGTGGTGAAGCACTCGGTTTCCGTGATGATCAGCACATAGACCATGTAGGAAATCGCGAAGGTCAGCAGGGCGACATATGCCGCGGCCAGTCGCAGGCAGGCAAGCCCGATGAGCACTGCCGCCAGGGCGGCCACCGTTGCGCCGATGGGCATCGCAAACCAAGGCGAGATACCGAGGTAAGTATTAGTCATTGCGACCGTGTAGGCACCGATTGCAAACAGCAGCATCTGCCCTAGCGAGAAAACGCCTGCATGGCCGGTCAGCACATTCCATTGGACAGCCACGGAGGCCCATATAAGAAAGACGATCATTTCGTTGAGCAGGTAGCGCTCACCGACCAGTGCGGGAGCACAGGCCAGCGCGAAGAACAGCAGAAGCCCTCCGACGACGTTGTTGCGCACATCGTTCATCATGACCGCACGACCTCTTCGCGTCCGAACAATCCTGCCGGCCTGCGGACCAGCACGATCACAACAAGAGCCAGCATCAGCGGCAAGCCGAAACGCGCGCCGATGTAATATTGAACCGCTGCCTCAATTAGGCCCAATGCAAGGGCCGTTATCCCTGCGCCGCCCACACTTCCCAGCCCGGCAACGACGCAGATCACGAATGCGCGGATGGCGGGGTTCGTGCCCATATCCGGTGAAAGCGTCGAGATCGACGAGATCATCACGCCAGCGGCGCCGGCGAGCATTCCGGCGATGATAAGAACCTGAAGGTAGGTGGCCGTGGCATTCACCCCCATCAAACGCGCCGCATCACGGTTCATTGCCGTTGCTCGTATGGAAAGTCCGAAGGAAGTTCGCGTCAAGCCCCACGCTATGGCTGATATCAGTGTAAAACCTACAAACAGAATGGCCAGCGACTGGACCGGAATGACGACGCCACCAAGCTCGACAGTTCCCTCAATCTGCACAGGCTGGCGGAACGGATATGCTCCGAAGAGTTTCAGAAGCAAGTCTTGGAGCAGAATACCAACACCCGCGGTGGCCACCAAAATGTTGATTTCAAAGTCTTTCGTATCCAGCATGAAGCGGACGACCAGAAGGTGGAGCAGCGCGCCAACCACACCGCCCAGCACGATCCCGCCAAGCAGCGCGAGCAGAATGGGTAACCCAAGTACGTCGGCAGCGAAAAAGGCCCCGTAAGCACCGATCGCCATGAACACTCCATGCGCCATGTTGAACATGCGCATCGTGCCATAGGTCAGGGCTAGCCCCACTGAGCCCAAGGCATACATCGCCCCTAGCGTAAGCCCGCTAACAATGATCTGGAAAATCGCCTCCATACCTTATCCTCCAAGATAAGTCGCGACGATGTCGCTGGAATTTCGCAGGGCCTCTGTATCCCCGGTCCACTCGAATTTGCCTCCATCCATGAGGAAAAAGCGCTCCGCAACAGTTTCGATACGGCTGGGGTTTTCCTCCACAACGAGGATCGCGGCGCCGGTTGAGGCCAGTTTTCTCAGCGCGTCATAAACCTGCTCGATAACGATCGGCGCTAGGCCGAGCGAGGGCTCGTCGATCATCAGGAGCTTTCCGCCAGCCATCATGCCACGGCCGATCCCCACCATGCGCCGCTCCCCCCCTGAAAGGGAGGACACCCGCTGCTGACGTCGTTCGGCCAGACGCGGGAAGAGGTCGAAAACTTCTGCAAAACCTGTCTGCAGATCATACCCTTTCGGGCGCGCATATGCGCCCATGGCCAGGTTTTCCATGACCGTCATGTCCATGAAGAGCTGATCGCCTTGCGGCACATGCACCAGTCCTGCTCGGGCCCGCGCTTCAACACTTTGCGGAATAGGAGCACCATCAAACTCGATCTGCCCGCTCCAGCTGCGGTTCAATCCGGACAGCGTCCGTAAGAGGGTTGTCTTGCCGTGACCATTTGGTCCGATAATCGCGCTCACGCCCTCTCTAGGAAGCGAAAAGCTCACATCGTGCAAAACCGGGATATGCCCATATCCCGAACAGAGATTACGAACGGACAGAAGGTCAGCCATGACCGGTCTCCGTCTCCAGACCGTACGCCGCGCCGCCCAGATAGACCGAGCGCACAGTTTCATCACGGCCAATGCCCGACGGGGGGCCATCATATATAAGTTTGCCTTGATGCATTATGAGAGCCCTATCCGCGACACTTGTGAGAAACCGCATCACATGCTCAATGAACACAAGCGTCGTGCCGCGCGCCCGTATCTCGTGCATCAGGGATATGAACTCATCCACCTCGGACGGCATGAGCCCGCTGACAGGTTCATCTAGGAGCAGAACTTTTGGTTCGTGCACGATGGCTGTTGCGACCATCAGCTTCTTGCGCGCGAGCGCAGGAATATCCTCGACGCGGGCGCTGGCGAGATCAGAAAGGCCAAACGCCTCGAGCGTGGTCTCGACCCGCGCGCGGTTACCTCGGTTGAAAAGCAGTCCTGGCTTTGTATCGCGCGCACCGAAAATTACCGAGGCCATCATGTTCTGCCATACGGTCAGAGAGGTGAACCCGCTGGTGACCTGAAAGGTTCTGACCAGTCCGGCCCGGGCGAGGTGGTGCGCTGGCAGTCCCTTGATGGGTTCTCCCATGAATAGCACCTCACCCTTGGTCACGGGGATGAAGCCCGAAATGAGATCGAAGAAAGTTGTCTTCCCCGCCCCGTTCGGCCCTCCTATACCAATGGTCTGACCAGGCATGACCTTCAGATCAATACCGTCGACGGCGGCGAGCGCACCGTAGTGCTTCGCCACCGCACGGGCTTCGAGGACTGGGAGAGCCTTGTCAGTCACCAGCGCACCTTTGCGTTAACCCATCCAGGACGGTGTTTTGAACGCAGCGACATCATAGGGCGTAGGCGCGATGATGTAGCCGTTTTCGTTCTTGTTCTGGATCTGGCTGAAGATATGAGGCATACCCAGCGAAGGATCGTTTGTCTGGCTCGGATAGCAGAACGCCGATTGTGTCTCAGGGTCCATACGCATAGTGCCCATGGGTGAGCGGAAGATGAGCGTCCGCAGCCGATCCGCAATCAGCCTGTTTTGCTCTTCCTCGTAGGCCGCCCCTGCCCCGCCGGCAAGCGCGGCCGCAATTGCATAAGCGTGGAGCGCTGAGTAGGTCTGTCCCCCGGAGTTGACCGAGGCATTGTCGCCGAAGGCAGCGAGATATTTCTCAGAGAAGCCAAGCCCGATCTCATCTTGCAGTGCGCCGATCACCGTCGCGTACAGCACGCCCTCGGAAGCATCGCCCGCGATGTCTCGGAAGGCGGCAAGAGATGCGCCGTATTGCATGTAAATGAGGCTAGGGGTCGGGTTGTTCATGAACTGAAGCATGAACTGTGCCTGATCCTGCGGGAAGAAATGCGTGACCGCGATAAAGCCCGGCGGGTCTTCGCGCAGCTTGGCGAGCGTCGGTCCCCATTCGCTGATTGGTGCCTGCACACTTTCGTACAGCGAGACCTCGAAGCCGTACTCAGCAGCATTTTCCCGGATCGCGTTAGCGATGTTGATGGAATACGCGATTGGACCTGTAATGACCGCAATCTTGTTGTTCGATGGGGTGAATTGCCCGCTTTCGACCAGGTTTTTGATGTAGTCCAGATACCCGATGCCATAGTAGATTTCCGCCGGATCGTACTGGAAAGAGCCCCAATAGCGCGCCGGGTCTTCGCGGATCAACTCGTTGTGCCGCACGACTGTATCGGCATGCATGTATATAAGAGAGGCATCTGCAGCGATCTCCGGGAGCGCCGTGTTCGAGCCGAGGTTATAGCCCGAGATCAGAACGCTGGCATTGCTGCGATCGACAAGACGCTGGCCCGCGCTGGAGATTAGATCATCGCCGCCCGAGGCGGTATCTTCCACAACGAGTTCGAGCGGGCGGCCAAGGATGCCACCCAATTCGTTGATTTCTGCCGTGGCCATTTCCAGCCCGCGCTGGAATTCGATCCCGTCCGCGGCCACTGCGCCCGTGATCGGCAGAGGTGCCCCGATAACGATCGGCTCGCTGCTTTGGGCACGTGCCGCACTGTTGAGGCTTGCCAGCATCGCAGCGGAGCCAGCGCCACCGAGTGCAGCAGTGCGCAGGAAGTTTCTGCGAGTTGGCATGGTCGTTGTCTTGTTAGTATCTGTCATAGTTCCACTCCTTGTTGAGGCACAGGTCTATTCGGCAGCCTGTTTCAGTTGATGGGTGAGAAGGACTGCGTCTATGGCTGCTTGTTGATGCGGTTGAAGATCCTGAGCGCCGTAGTTGACAATGTAGTCGCGGAACGGGTCCTCTATCCCAGCATTCCGGCCCGTCATGGCTTCAATGACCGCGAGACCGCAGTAAGGCACATAACCCGCCGAGTAGCCGCCCTCATGGGTCATCACGATCCGGCCGGCGCAAAACTGATCTGCGACCTTAAGCAAACACTCGGCCATGTAATGGAAGTCCTCGGACGACAGCATCATGTGCCCCAAGGGATCCATCGCAGCAGCGTCGAACCCCGAGGCCACGAAAATCATCTCCGGCGCAAATTGCTCAAGCGCGGGCACCACGATCTGATCGAAAGCAGCCCGGTAGGCACCGCTTCCCGAGCCCGGCGGAAGCGGGACGTTGATGTTGCTGCCCTGCGCACAGCTCCCGCCGACCACCTCAAAACCGCCCCGGTCGGGGGGAAAGAGATTGTCCTGATGCAGCGAGATGGTCAGAACATCCGGATCATCGAGAAAGGCCGTCTCCGCGCCGTTCCCGTGGTGAACATCCCAGTCCACCACAGCGATACGCTTCAGACCGTGAACCTCCCGGGCGTGCTTCACGCCCAACACGCCATTGGCCAGTAGACAAAACCCGGTGACGAGTTCTGCTTCGGCATGATGACCAGGCGGGCGGCACAGGACATAGGCGTTGTCCACACGACCTTCAATTACGGCGTCGACTGCTTCCAGAACGCCACCTGCCGCCAGCCGCGCTATATCGAAGCTCGCGGCGCCGACATGCGTCTTGCCCCCTGCCTCGCCCCCGCCCGCGTCACAAACCTGCTGGAGGTGCGCCAGATGGGCCGGCGTATGGAAGCGCAACAGTTCTTTATCCGTGGCCGGGCGCGGCCTGATGCGCGTGACGTGTTCGGCGAGTTGGGAGACTTCCAGCAAATTGTAGAACCTCCGTTTGGTTTCTTCATTCTCAACGTGCTGGCCGGGCTGAACGCTCAGGCTTGGCGCCCAGAGCATGTTGTAACGGCCCGTGTCATGCCAGTTGAAGATTTCCGAATAAACCCAACCGGTTCGCTTACTTCCCTTCGCCAACTTCAGGCCTCCTGGTCAAAAGTCTGCATCCCGCCTGCCTTGGCCTTCTCAAGTGCGGCGGTGCGGTATCTCTCAAGGTTAAGCGCAGGCAAATAAATAATGGAAATCGATAATTTGTAATGTAAATATAAGCCAGAATTATACTAAGGCTGACTAAGTGCATGAGCAAAAAAGCCAAAGCCGAAAACGAGCTCGACCTTTACGAACGATTTCCACGACAGCTCGATTGGAACCTGCTTCGGACATACATCGCGATCGTCGATGCCCAAGGGATCCGGCGCGCGTCGGAAGCGCTACACCTGACCCAGCCAGCCGTCAGTCAGGCACTCAAGCGGCTGGAAGGTCATCTGGGCCAGACACTCATCAAGCGAAATGCGCGACGCTTCGAAGTCACCACGCTTGGCAAGCTGGTGTACCAAAAGGCACAGGAAATTCACAATTCGATCGCGCGCCTCGGGCCGCTTACGGCCGGGGCGGAAGTAGTACTCGAGGGACATGTGCGGCTGTTACTTGCAAGCCGCGTGAAATCCAAGATGCTCGATGAAGTTCTGCGCGATTTCCATAACGCAAACCCGCGCGTCACCCTGCGGATAGACGTCATGCCCAGCGCAGACATCCGGGCGCAAGTCCGGCAAGGCGCAGCCGGTTTAGGTCTTTGCCTGCTGCGTGGACGCACGCTTGGCCTGAAATCGGAGCTGTTCCTGCGTCAGCGCTTTGGTCTTTTTTGCGGACGGACGCATCCGCTCTATGGCCAGACAAATCTGACGCCGGATGCGCTGAAATCACTCGATTTCATCTCTTACCCGAGCGACCAGATTGGCGGCGTGTTGTCTCCACTTGCGATGTACCGTGAAAAACACGTCTTCGAAGGGCGCTTGCGCGCGACATCGACCAATCTCGACGAAATTATCCGGATGACAGAATTGGGGCTCGGCATCGGGCTCTTGCCAATGCACTTGGCCAGCGCCCTAGAACAAGCCGGCATTCTGTGGCGTTTGCCCCCCTATAATGGCATCGGACCAATCGACATGTATTTGATCTGGAATCCGGCCACCGAATACTCGGAAGCGGAAACTGCATTGATCGCCGCGTTCCGATCACGCCGCGCAAAAGAAGGCGGTGCAGAGATACCGAACTTATCCTGAATATCGCTTGAAACTTCATGTATTGACAGACGAGTTCGGAACTTTGCATTCAGCACTGAGCTCTATGCCCACTTAGTCCGCACAGCAGTCAGCGGAACGAGGTGCAGCGAACGGCGGGTTTGAGCCCCCAGGTGGCAGAAACCGACACAACTTAATGGCAACTATGTCCGCATAGCGGTCGTCGGTGAAGAAGGCAGCTAGTGACCGCTTTCCGCCCATCACGACAAATGCTCCGCCCGACCGCGAGGTCCGATATGGGCTCAAAACTGCCTTTCGCCGCAGCTTGCTGCTGATGACCGCTTTGGGCCGTTCGTGTCGATAGAACATCTGAACGGTGTTGTCAGACGAATTCGAACTTGTCTCTGCAAGGACAACAGCGACGCTGTCCCTTATGCCGCGCAGAGACCGCGCCACTCGACCAGAGCGGCGGTTCTGTTCTGCTTGAAGTGATCTCGTTTGGAGAGGCTGCGATCCTGGTTGAAGTGGTTGAAAATGGAGGAATGGATGGCGACGAATTTCTGCAAACTTCGCATGCGCCGAAACCGCTGCATGGCTCGTTCTCTTCGTCGGAATGGAAGGTGTGAGTTCTCAACTCTGTTGTTCAGCCAGCGACCACAGGCTTGCCGGACTTCGCACCCCATGTCGCGCAGCGCGGCTTTGTAGGAAGCAAGCCGATCCGTGACCAGCACTTCTGGCTGACCATATCGCCGCATTAATTTCCTGAGCATTTTCAATGCAGCCCGCTTGTTTCTTCGCTTCGTGACGACGCTCTCAAGCACCTCGCCTTCATGATCGACGGCCCGCCAGAGCTCTTGCCGCTCGCCGTTGATCTTCACGAAGACCTCGTCCACCTGCCACTGCCACCGGCAAAAGGCGCGTAGCTGCTGAACACGTCGCCGACGGATTTCCGACGCAAATATCGGCCCGAACCTGTTCCACCAGAACCGGATGGTTTCATGGCTCACATCGATGCCCCGCTCGTGGAGCAGGTCTTCGACATTTCTGAGTAACAGCGGAAACCGGACATAGAGCATCACTGCCAGGCGGATGATCTCGGGGCTGGTTTTGAAATACTTGAAAGGCGAGCGTTTGGTCATCTCGAAAGGCTACGCCCCCTTCCCGCCTCAAGAAAAGTTCCTCTGACAAAACCTGCTTACGCCCTGAAACCGCGACTTGTTCAGCGCAAAGATGGCTGGTCATATGGTGACACCTGCATATTTGAGGATGAACGTCATGTCGGCCAATGGTTCAAAGGATGACGAATATCAGGCAGCGTCCTCGCGCAACTGGATCGTGTTGGGGGCTGTGTACCTCTTGATCCCGCTGCTTCTGTTTGTCTGTGCCGGAGACATCGGTTGGTGGCAGGCGTGGCTTTTTTCTCCCATGATCATGGCTGCCGGCATCGGGGGGCGATTTTGGGCGGAACGCCGCCATCCGGGATTGACGGCCGCACGCCAGGATGCCGGGAACTTCAGGAACGCCAAGGCATGGGACAAGGTGCTCGCGCCATTGATGGCGGTAAGTGTCGCATACCCTCTCGTCATCGTGGCGGGGCTTGACCACCGCTTTGGCTGGTCCCCGGATTTCCCGCTGTGGCTGAATGCAGTCGGCTTTGTCATGATCGCTTTCGGATATGCCTTTGCATCATGGGCATTGGCCGAGAACCGCTTTTTCTTCACCGCGACGATAGTGCGGGCCGACCTTGGGCACGTGGTATGTGACACCGGCCCGTACCGGATCGTGCGGCATCCGGGATATGCCGGGAATATCTTGCCGCTGTTCGGAATTGTACTTGCGCTCGATTCGGTCTGGACGCTGATACCTGCCGCAGCGGCATCAATCATCGCGGTCGTCAGAACCGCGCTGGAGGACCGGACGTTGAAGCAGGAGTTGCCCGGCTATCAGGACTATGCGCGTCGCGTGCGCTATCGGCTGTTCCCCGGACTTTACTGAGAAAGCGCGAGGGTATTTTTCGGGATGTTCCTGCCCTTACGGCCGCCAAACCGGGCCTGACACCACACCGAAATGTTGCAGCAAGCCCACCAGTCGGCAATCGTATCTACGGTGTCGCCCTGTCCAGCAGGACGAATACCTTGCCCGAAAGCCGACATGGACATGCCGGGTATTGGAGGGAACGAGAAACATGAAGCCGACGGTTACAACGCTCGATACACCTGCGGTGGAAACGCTCGACGTGGAAATCGTCGAACGCAAGGGGCTTGGTCATCCTGACAGCATTTGCGATGCCATCACCGAACAGTTCAGCCTGGCACTGTGCCGTTTCTACCTTGATCGGTTCGGTCTGGTGCTGCACCACAACGTGGACAAGGCGCTGTTATGGGGCGGCAGCGCAAAACCGGCCTTCGGCGGCGGCGAGGTCGTTCAACCGTTCGAGTTCTTCGTTGCCGGTCGCGCCACCTCTGAATTCAGAGGCGTGAAGGTGCCGGTCAAGGCGTTGTTCCATGAAACGGCGACAGGCTGGCTGCGACAGCACATGCATGCGCTCGACCCGGCCGGGGACGTTGTTTTCCACACCTTGACGCGGTCAGGGTCACCCGATCTGGTCGATCTGTTTCTGCGTCAACGCGCCGAGGGGCAGGCGCTGGCGAATGACACTTCGGTCGGTGTCGGCTACGCGCCGCTGAGCGAGCTGGAAACGGTCGTTCTGCGGGTTGAGCAGCATCTGAACTCACCTTCGGTAAAAGCAGCCAATCCGGAGATTGGAGAGGACATCAAGATCATGGGCGTCCGAAAGGCGGGGGTCATACACCTGACGATCGGGTGTGCGTTCGTGGATCGGTTCCTGGCCGGCATGAATGAATATCGCGAGGCCAAGGACCGTGTCGCCTCGATAGCAAGGCAGATCGCAGGGGACTTCACCGAAAGAGAGGTCGTGGTCATCGTCAACGCAGCCGACGACATGACCAGCGGAAGCGTGTTTCTGACCGTGACCGGAACGTCCGCCGAGGCCGGGGACGATGGCGAGGCCGGACGCGGAAACAGGGCGAACGGATTGATCACGCCATACCGCCCGATGAACATGGAATCGATCGCGGGCAAGAACCCGATCACGCATGTTGGCAAACTATACAATATCGTCGCCGGGCTGATCGCGCACGCGCTTGTCGAGGAGATACCGGACGTCATCGAAGCCCAGTGTTTCCTGGTCAGCGAAATCGGCAAGCCGATCAAAGAGCCGCAGGCCGTGGATATCAAGTTGCGGCTAAGCGATCCATCCCGACTGACTGAGATACGAAAACGCGCACAGGAAATAGCGGCAGAGCAAATCTCACGGATCGACCAGATATGGTCGCAATCGTTGACTGGCGAGATCGGTTTCGATCGCTGGCCGCTCAAAATGAGCCACACTCAGACACCGTTGAATGCGACCTGCGTGTCCGATCGTCCGCACAGCAATCATTAGACACACGGGTAGCTAACGGCAGCAAGGACCCGAAAACAGTCATTCATACGGCCTACGGACGCTGGCGCGCGGCGAATGACAGCAGAGGGTCCAGCGTGGCCGATCGCTCTGCAGACTTGGCGGCAGCGTTATGAGCCAAACATCTAGACTGAAACACCAAATAGGTGACCAACACCCGCCGTGATGGCCATTGCTGCCGCCCCCCAGAAAAGCACCCGCATGGTCGCGCGCAGCTTGGGCGCACCTCCCGCATGGGCCCCTAGCGCCCCCAAACCGGCAAGGCTGACGAGGGTGGCGATAACTACCAGGGCGATGATCCGGGCTTCGGGAGCGAGGGCGGCGGCAACCAATGGAACCGCGGCCGCAAGGGTAAACGTCAGGCCCGAGGCGAAGGCTGCTTGAAGTGGGTTTGCCACATGCACCTCCGACAGACCCAATTCGTCACGTACATGCGCACCCAAAGCATCCTTCTCTGTCAGCTCTCGTGCGACCAGAGACGCCGTCTGGGACGATAGGCCTCGAGATTCGTAGATCGAAGCGAGTTCCCGTTCCTCCGCCTCGGGTGTGTCGAACAGAGCTTGTCGCTCACGAGCGATATCGGCACGCTCAACGTCGGATTGCGAACTGACCGAGACATATTCCCCCGCGGCCATCGACATTGCTCCTGCAGCCAGACCTGCGGCACCGGCAATTAGGATGGCCGAGCGGCTCGGGTCGGCAGCCGCGACACCTACAATAAGCGAAGAGACCGAGACGATACCATCATTCGCCCCCAAAACGGCAGCGCGCAGCCATCCGGCCCTATCAAGGTAATGAAGCTCTTCATGAGCGGACTGGTACCCTAATGCCGTGTTCTATAATCCTGTCCTTGTAACGGTGGTTTGATATGGGTTCACTACGCCCTAAAGAGTTGTCGCCGTTGCCGCTTAGGGACGGTAAGCACCTAGAAAAACTTGCAAAAATCTTGTGAAAAGCATGAAAGACGTCCCTCACAGCATCATATGATGATATTGATAAAGGCGCGCCCTGCGATGACTTGGATCAATTCCGCTTGGTATTCCCTGCATCATCCTCTGGGACGCCAGAAAACAACGCCCTGAATGGCAACCGGGAGGCCCATTTAGTCCAGACGCGCTCTACTTGCTCGCCGCGGGGCGAAGATTAAAGTCCGCTTAGCAGCTATTCGTGCATACAGAAGCTAACAGCATCTCTGAGCCCAGAATGCCGCAAGAAAACAAAGTCTATTTTGGGTTCAAAGCCGCTAGTCGCTGGGCTCAGAAATTTATCACCGTGCCACTCAGCAGTCTGGTATCGTTCCAAGATGACAGCCAGTGAGTCGATGAAAGCTGTTGTGTTTGAGCGCTACGGGTCACCGGCCCTTCTTTCGCTTCAAACAGTCCCTCGCCCGCTTCCGTCGAAGAGTGAGGTTCGTGTGAAGGTTCACGCCTCCACAGTGAACCGGACCGACACCGCGACGCTGCGGGCACATCCCTTCTTTGCGCGCGCGATGACGGGGCTGATCCGACCTAAAATGAGCATCTTGGGCATGGATTTCTCTGGCGAGATCGATCTTCTCGGAGACGATGTGAGTGCATTCGACGTCGGAGATCGCGTCTTCGGGATTTCTCCCGATACATTTGGAGCGCATGCTGAGTATCTGTGCATACCTGCCGGTGGAGCCATCGCGCACATTCCGGGAAGCCTTCCCTATCATGAGGCTGTGGTCGGGGAAGGCGCCTGGTATGCAAACGGGACGACGCAGTTTCTGTCCAAGGGCAAGCGCTGCCTGATCTACGGGGCCTCCGGAGCGATTGGCACCGCAGCCGTACAACTTGCCAAGGCACGCGGAGCGCAAGTGGTCGCTGTTGTCGGAACCCGGCACATCGATCTACCTGTTGCGCTCGGCGCGGACCGCGTTGTGAATTACGAGACTGAGGATTTCAGGGCACTGGGGGAGAAGTTCGATCTTGTCTTCGATGCCGTGGGCAAGACTTCGTTCTTTGAATGCCGTCACCTATTGGCGGAGAACGGTATTTTTTCCGCCACTGACCTCGGGCCAGGCTGGTCTAACATTTTTCTTGGGATGTTCTATGGAGCCATGGGGAGCAGGCGTGTCAGAATACCTTTTCCCGAGAACGCGCCTGGCTTCATTCTGCAGCTTGCCGATCTGATGTCCAAAGGCAAATTCCAAGGCGTATTCGACCGGAGGTATCCGTTGGATAAGACCGCAGACGCATTCCGATATGTTGAAAAAGGACAGAAGACCGGTATCGTTGTGTTGGACGTTTGTTGAGCCCCACCAGATATGGGTTGGAGCATTTCCTTACGGTCACTGGTGCGTGCGGCCCCCGAATTGTCCTTATCCGTATCGCGGACATGCAGCGTCCTATGGCTTGATGACCAATTTGCCTTTCACTTCACCCAATCCAGTTCGGCGAAGTGCCTCCGGCACCGAAGTCAGTGGAAGAACTGCCTCCAGATGCGGTGAGATTTTACCTTCGACCGCCGCACGCGCGACGCGCTCGGTCAGGTCCTTGCCGCTTGGTACCATCAACACGCCGATAGATTTTTTTGCAGGGCGGTAGATCAGCCCACCGAACACCAGGTAAAGCAACACGCTGATCCTACCACCCACCGCTCTGTAGACACCGCCCGTCGTGAGGCACCTCGCAATCTGCGATGGGCCTCGAGTCGCAACCATGTCGAGAATCCGTGTCCACTTTTTTCCCATGAGCCTCCCCAACTGAACTGGTCCACCGCTATGTTTAGGAAACGGAGGACCGAGAATGGCAAACTGGCGACCCAAGCCCGAAGAGATTGTCTCGAAGTTACGACAGGTTGAGGTGCTGATGGGACAGGGCATGTCCCGTCTCGACGCGATCCGACAGATC
>NZ_FNEB01000020.1 GCF_900100005.1 Lutimaribacter saemankumensis | reverse complement strand
CGAGACAATCTCTTCGGGCTTGGGTCGCCTGTTTGCCATTCTCGGTCCTCCGTTTCCTAAACATAGTGGTGGACCAGTTCAGTTGGGGAGGCTCATAGATGCCGGGGGTCTTGATATAGCCCTTGCCCATGGCGGAAACCTGGGCCGCCTCGGTGAGGATCAGGCCGGCCGACGCGCGCTGGCTGTAATAGGTCTCGGCCATCGTGACCGGGGTGCCGTCATCTTCGGAACGGTTGCGCGTCAGGGGGGCCATCAGCACACGGTTGGGAAGCTCCAGATCACCAAGCTTAACGGGCTGGAACAGGGGGGAACGATCGGTCATGTCATGTCTCCATGGTTTTTATTGGAAGGCTGTTGAGCAGGTCCCGGGCGGGCACCGCGGCTTGGGGGGGCGCCGGGGTGCCGGCGGGACACGCGGCATGGAACGCTGCCCTGTCGGGGGAGATGAAGGGTCGGGGATCGCGGAGGCGCGGGCGGCCGGCCGGCATCGCGTCGCCGGCCGGCTCCATGGTCGGACCTCAGGCCGCGTCCTTGCGCGCCTTTTCCCAAGCGAAGGCCTTCATCGGCTCGTCGACCGGCGTTTCGGCCAGGTGGTTGGTGTAGTTCGACATCACCTTCTGCGACACGCCGAGGATCACCTCGAGCACCTGGCGCTTGGTGAAGCCGGCGGCGAGGAAGGCATCGACAGCCGCGGCGTCGACATTGCCACGGTCGCGCACCGTCGCGAGGGTGAAGCTGCGCAGCGCCTCGAGACGGTCATTCGGCAGCGGTGTCTCGTCGCGCAGCGCGTTGGTGATCGCGTCGTCGACCTTCATCTTTTTGGCGATGCCGGTATGGGCGGGCACGCAGTAATGGCATTCATGTTCGACATTGATGCTCTGCCACACGACCGTCAGCTCGTCCTTGTCGAAGCTGGTCTTCTCGGCGAACAGCTTGTGCAGTTGCTGGTAGCCCTCGAGGAGCGCGGGCGCTTCGGCCATCACGGCATGCAGGCCGGGGATGCGGCCAAAGGTCTTTTGCGAAGTCTCGAGCAGCGGGCGGCTCTCTTCGGGGGCGGTCTCGGCGGAGTGGATGGTAAAGTCGGTCATAGAGGCTCCTTTCATTTTTGAGTGAGCGTTCAAGTTTGCGCCGGTTAGATAGCTTTACTTGAGCGGTCATTCAAGTTATTTTTTGAGTGTTCACTCAAATGAGATCGGAGCCAGTGCATGGGGCGACAGGCGACATATGACCGGGATAAGGTTCTGAAATCCGCGATGGAGCTGTTCTGGGCGCGCGGTTTTCACAACACCTCGCTCAAGGATCTGGAAGGTGCACTCGACATGAGGCCGGGCTCGATCTACGCGGCGTTCGGCTCGAAGGAAGCGCTGTTTCGCGCAGCGCTCGACCGCTATGCGCGCGACGGACGGGCGGGGCTTAATGAGATCATGCGCCGCGCCGAGACACCCATCGCCGGGCTTGCGGCCTATGTGCGTCTTTTGGGCGGGATCGCGCGGAAGGCGATGCCGTCGCGCGCCTGCATGCTGGTAAAGACGCTGCTGGAAGCCCCGGATGACGCGCCCGAGCTGCGCAATTTGGCCGAAGAGATGATGCGCGCGGCCGAGGCCACCTTTGCGGAGGCGTTCCGCGCGGCGCGCGACAGCGGTGAAATCGCCCCGGACAGCGGCCCCGAGGTGCTGGCCGCCCAGCTGCAGGCGGCCATCTTCGGTCTGCGCGCCTATGCGCAGCGCAGCGATGCGGGCGACCGGGTCGAGAAGATCGCCGAAGAGATCGCCAGGGACCTTGAGGGACTGAGGGTTTGAATTACTACCCAACTCTTGAACGGTTTCCGGGGTATTTTTTTGGCTACCCTTTGCCTCTGCTGGTCGACGACGGTTTGGTTGCAGTAGATCACGGCGGGCGGTTATGGCCGCGTCCGGCCATCGCTGCGGGGACTGCCGCAGGCATTGTCTTTTCGCCAGGCATGGAAGGCTGTGTTCGTAACTGAATTTCCCGTGGGTCTCACCATTGCGTTGTTTTTGGCTCTCATCATCGAGCTACCCTTCGAAAGCTACTACCTCGTTGAGAAGCCCAAGCATGCTGAGTTGATGCAACTCGTTTAGATTAAACAAAAAAGGAACGACACTCATGCCTGATCGCCATCCTCTCTCGGCCATTGTCTTCGACGTCAACGAAACCCTGCTCGACATCACTACGCTGGAACCGCTTTTCAGACGACTATTCGGGACGGCTGGGGTCATGCGCGAGTGGTTTGCCGAACTGATCCTCTATTCTCAGGCGATGACACTCTCTGGGCGCTATGCGCCGTTCGGGGAGCTGGCTGGCGGCGTCTTGCGCATGGTTGGCGACAACAAAAGTGTAACAATTTCCGATGAGGACACCGCCGAACTTGGATCACTAATCGGCTCCATGCCGACCCACGCGGACGTAAAACCCGCGCTGAGCAGATTGCGGGATGCCGGGTTCACTCTTGTTACTCTGACAAACTCAGCGCCAACATCATCACCGACACCATTGGAGAAGGCCGGTATCGCAGAGTTCTTCGACCAAAACTTTAGCGTCGCCGAGCTCGGCAAATTCAAGCCACATCCCGATACCTACAAGATGGTTGCGGAACATATGGACATGGAGCCCACGAGCCTGTGCATGGTCGCCTGCCATTTGTGGGATACGATCGGAGCGCAGTCCGTCGGTTTCAAGGGAGCGTTCATCGCCCGCCCGAACAACAACATCCTCAAGGCAACGGGAGTGCCGATACCCAACTTCTCATCTGATGATCTTGTCGACTTGGCAGATCAGATCATCGCGGAAAATAGGGTGATTGGCTAATCACCTGAAGCCTTAACCGCTTGCGGCCTATTCCATTGGAAGATTCGGCTCAACAAACGAGTTACCCCTCATCCAAAATGTAGCTTCGGTCCGCGCGATGTTCTCCAGACCGACGAGATGAACCAATATGCTTTAACTGAAGATCGCAAGAGTGGGCTTGTCCAACTCGGTCAGTGAGGTGTCGGAACTCGCTCCGGGAAGGCATGCGCAAAGTCACTCTGTCTGCAGGAGGACTTCTTTGGCCCAGGGGCCATGCCTCAGACTTTTTCATCCCGCCCTCCGCATCGACCATCCTGCCTTCGATCTGGAAAGGTGGGCTAATGTCCGGTTCGCCAGATAATTCTTGGCGCGTTCGCACGTGCGGCGAACTTCCGGATTCCGCCGTTCGAGACTGATGCTGCGCGGTCGCGCAATTACGGGATTGGGTTCAGAACTGCCGTTCGCTGCGATTGGCTCCAACGTCTTCTTCGCGGACGAAGTGAGCTTTCGCTGCGACCGCCCCGACGGCAGGTTTTGGCGTGTCGCAACAGCAGCGAAAAGTAGCGGGCGGGAACCGGACCTTCGCTGTGCGTGAAGGCCGACAAAGCTTCACCTCAAAAGCGGCCATTGGTATGCCTGTTGCTATAATGCGCAGCACCATTTGGCGACGCTGTTGGCAAGCATCTGTGCGTGTGCCACGGTGTGCGGGCTTGATAGTATTTGAAGAGGCCGTTTGTGTTTGAGCGATACAAGAAGAAAAAGATGCTGTCGGATAGATTTCCAATAATCTGGAGCGTTGTCGGGAATTCTATGGAAGATGTGTTCTACGACCGCGCAAATAGCTACCATAGCTTCACGATCAAGGCGCGCCGCTCTGCAAAGATCAGAACCATTGATGCTCCCAACCCGCCTCTCAAGTTGCTGCAGAGAGCTACGCTCGACAAGCTACTCGCCCCGGTTGTTGCACATGATGCCTCGATGGCTTTTGCACCTGGAAAATCAATCGCGATGAATGCTCGACGTCACCTTGGTGCCTCATACCTTTTCTCAACAGACATCAGGTCATTTTTTCCTTCTGTCACGTCGCAGCACGTCAGAGAGATGCTGGAAGCTCGTTTCCAGCATTTTTCACCGGAAGCGCGTGAAGAAGTTCAAGATCTTGTGACTTTCAACGGTCGGCTCCCGCAGGGAGCGCCGACCAGCCCGCACATCGGAAATCTGGTCATGTTCAGCTTTGACGAGATTTGCTGCGCAAAGGCCGCTGAAATGGGAGCGGTCTATACCAGGTATGCCGATGATATCAGCGTATCATCGAACAGCAGCGAACCGCCTCAACGAATGCAAGAGGTGATTACAGGATACCTTTCAGCTATGGGGATGGAACTCCACCCAGACAAAACCCGTCAACTTGGTCCCAAGCAAACCAGGATCGTTACTGGACTGGATATTGGTCGTTCTCGTCTTCGGCCGACGAAAGCCTATAGGAAAAAGGCAGCCGCTCTGGTCAGAATGTCATCGAAGTATCCGACCAAGATGGCACGACAACACTACAAGATTTTGGGATATCTTGCGTATTGGAACGATATTGACCCGAGCGATCCGCAGCTAGCGGCTTTACTGGATCAAATGAAACGGCCAAGCTGGGCAGCTAAGGTGCGTGCATCAGCGGCACGCCAAAAGCCGCGTGGACAGGCCATGTTTCACAGGTTTCCAGAGGAACTCCTGAAAGACCTGGGGCCAGGTTTGAGGAAATGAGTTCATCGCACTCTCTGCGCCACGAGAACGCATCAACTGTCGTCTGCCGAACGCGCCAAGGGCAACCAGTGTAACCAGACCGGCGGAGCCGGGCCGCCGAGTGCGTTAGCGGGAGGCGGCAGACACATGATCGAGGCCGGCCAATAGACCGACAGCTTGCCCTTGGCGCTTGCCTAAGCGCTACAACAACGTGGCATTTGGTTCAAGTCAGCGAGAAGCGGCTTCACCAGTGGATTCTTGGCTGCCGTTGCACATTCCGGAGCCGCTTGGAGTCGTTTCCCAAACGGCAGGGGAAAGGGGAGCCCAGACCGGACGTACTGCGACAGGTTCGAAGGACCGAAACAGGCCGTCCTCGCCATAACCAATGTCAGCAATGCGCGGTTCGCGCCCGCCCAAGCGTCGCGCAGCATCTGCCTCTTGGGCTCGGAGTCGCCGTTCGCTGCAGACCGCATCAACGACCGCTCCGGATGACCAGTCCGTTCCCGCCTTACGACCCGCCGGTTTACTGACACTCCGGCAGATACCCTAAGACCGTCTCCGGGGCCGGACGCATGATCTCCGGCAACCCCTGCAGCACATCGTCGACCACCTCCGCCGTCAGCGACGCCACCTCGCAGGCGTACTGCTGGCGTGTGCCTTCGGGGTTCTCGACTAGCCACTCCTGGAAGTCCTGTTCCTCGAAGTAAGCGATGGCGCCGACGCCCGCGAGGGGAACCGCTACGACCGCCCGTCTCAAGCGCGCCTTGGCTTTGGTCTTGGCGACGGCCTTCGCCAGTTGCTTGCGATGCGCGACCGCCGTGGCGGCGGCTTTCGCAGACATTGTCGCGACGGTGGTGGTCATCTGAAAGGCCCAGATCCCCGCCGCGATCGTCGAGGAGGCCAGCGCAAAGCTGAGCCAACCGAGGAACACGACGCTCCTGAACAGTTCGAATACCTTCGCCATCTCCGGCCTCCCCTCAAAAAGAGACCCCGGCCAGTCATCGCCAGCCGGGGCCGTTCTCAGGGCAGCTTACGCGTCACCACGTAGTCCGCCAACCACTCCCAGTAGTGCTCCCGGTGTCGGAAGCCCTGCTGTCGCGCCGCGACATCTTCCGCCGCCTCCCTGGACAGACCGCCGTCGTATTGAGCGATTGCGGCCCGCTCCTCTAAGGCGTCGATGTCCGGTATCAGCATGGCGGCAGCCTGATCTGGTCGACGATCCCGCGCTTCTGCTCGTCGGAGATACCCGCGGAGTAGATGCCGTAGGTAATCCCGTTTTCGGACCGTGCGGACTTGTGGCCGACGATCGACGCGGTGAAGTGCTCCGGGACACCCATTCGCTCGCACTGGGTGATGAACCACTTGCGGGTCGAGTGGAACACCAGACCGGGACGTTCCAGGTCCAGCCGCTTTCGCAGCTCGGTGAACCGGGTGGTCACGATCTTCACCGACAGGTCCGGAAACAACGGCCCGTCCGATGGCAGGTCCGCCAGCATCGCCTCCAACTCCGGATGCAGCGGCACCAGTCGTTCGGCAGCGTCGGTCTTGAGCTCCCGCAGCTTGTTCGGACGCACGTGCACGAACTAGCCGAGATTGCCCTTCCGGACCAGATCCTCCCGCAGCAACCCGTCCGCCTCACCCGAGCGCATACCGGAGAGCAGGCAGAGCTTCAGCGGCTGTTGGATCATCGGGTCCCTGGCTTTCAGGAGCCTAGAGACCTCCTCGTCCGTCGGCACGGCGTAAGGAGCGAGTTTGACCTTCCCCTCGAAGCGGACCGTCCGAAACGGGTTCCGGTCGAGATGACCCTCGTAGACCGTCCAGTCCTGATGCTATGACTCTAGTCGGTCTGCGCAGACACCCCACCACCAAGCCTGGGGCACCCCTCGGGGCACTTTCACCCGGACGGCATCCCGCGCGGGTCATCGGTTCAAGTATCGGAGGATGGTGGCTGGGGTGGTAGGAGACCTTTAAGGCCCAAGAAAGCTATCCGAAACGTGCCGCGACCGCTCTCATCGGGGCACTTTCCGGGGGCAGTCCCGGTCGTGAAAAACAGAAAGGAAGGGTCTTAAGGGTGGCCTTCCGAGAGACCTCCGACCGGGACCGTCCCACGCGTCTTCCTGGGATCAGCCCGCTTTAAAGCCGACGCCCCCTTGCGCGAGGACACCTGCGGGGTGACGGGTGCGGCAGGCGCGGGGGTGACGTCGGATGGGGGGGTGGGGTGACGTTCGAGTTGGCGGTGGGGGATGGCTGCTGGACAGACGAAGAAACGTACTGATCGACAGCTCAGGCTTCCGGCGAGAAACACGCTTCACGGTGGCGCATGGAATGTTGAGTCATGTGCTCTGAATGGCGAGTGCGATAACAATGCACAGCAGCGCCACATAGATCGTACCTGGGTATTTCCATAGTACAGCCGTGAAGTTCTTCATCGTGCTTCTTCCCTTTCGAACGAAGGCCCGCACCCTTCCACGTCAACCTACGTACGCAACCTCTTTGGAAATCTGTTGGCCGGCTTGGGGCATTATTCTGGCAGCGCGCAGATTGTCCCGGAACCTCATCCAAGAGAGGGGGCGGTATCGGATTCTGAAAGCAGATAGCTCCGCGCCGTCCGCCCCAGATGTTGATATCCTGTAAGGGTTGTTCGGTGGTTGAAACGAAAAGGGCGAGCACGACGCCCGCCCGTTCCCAGTCACATGTGAAGCCGTATCAGGCCTTCTTGGCCTTGCGACGACGCAGCCAAGCAAACCCGGCGATCCCGGTCAGAAGCAGAGGTGCGCCCGCTGGGAGGGGGACTACGGCATTCGCGGTCGCAAACACTTCGGTTCCGCTCTTGAGTACCTTCTCGGCGCGCGTGTAATTGATGCCGGGGTTCAGATACTCGGCGATATCCTGATCATAGCAGCCCTTTCCAATGCACCAGACCTCGGCAGAAGCGGAATTCTGGAAGATCAGAAAGCTGTACCAACTGTCGACAAATTCGAAGGAGAGTTCGGTCTCGGTGGCAATTACGCTGGACGCGCTGCCGATTACCTGAGTGCCGCGGCGGGTTGACTCAGCGAAGGTGATCTTTCCATCGCTGGTCGGGCTCAAATTGGGCGACGCGAAAGAAAACTCCCAATCGAGAATATCGTCGCCACCCAGTCGGCCAACTTTGCCGTTCGTCTCGATAAACCCGGTAATCGAGCCTGTTCCGATTTGCCGGTCGACCTTGTACGTCGCGGCGTGTGCCGATGAGCCCGCGAGAATGGACAGGACGATTGCTGCGGCTGAAATGTATTTTTTCATATCGTATCTCAATCATAGTTGGTTTGATTGAGGATAGAGCCGAAATTCCATTTTGGTGTCAAATTCCTATGGATTTTGTCAAAAAATAAGAAACAATAATCGATCAACCTTGGGAACTGGTCACCAGGAAACCCCCTGAAAAATCTTTCCATCAATAGCTTGGACGGGACTATCCGTTTTGACCCCGGCCAGTCATCGCCAGCCGGGGCCGCTCTCAGGGCAGCTTACGCGTGACCACGTAGTCCGCCAACCACCCCCAGTAGTGCTCTCGTCCTCGAAAGCCCTGCTGTTGCGCCGCGAGATCTTCCGCCGCCTCCCTGGACAGACCGCCGTCGTATTGAGCGATGGCGGCCCGCTCCTCGAAGGCGTCGATGTCCGGTATCAGCATGACGGCAGCCGGATCTGGTCGACGATCCCGCGCTTCTGCTCGTCGGAGATGCCCGCGGAGTAGATGCCGTAGGTGATCCCGTTCTCAGACCGCGCGGACTTGTGCCCGACGATCGACGCGGTGAAGTGCTCCGGCACGCCCGTTCGCTCGCACTGGGTGATGAACCACTTGCGGGTCGAGTGGAACACCAGACCGGGACGGTCCAGGTGCAGCCGCTTGCGCAGGTCGGTGAACCGGGTGGTCACGATCTTCACCGACAGGTCCTGAAACAGCGGTCCCTCCGACGGCAGGTCCGCCAGCATCGCCTCCAACTCGGGATGCAGCGGCACCAGTCGTTCGGCGGCGTCGGTCTTGAGTTCCCGAAGCTTGTTCGGACGGATGTGCACGAACCAGCCGAGGTTGCCCTTCCGGACCAGATCCTCCCGCAGCAACCCGACCGCCTCACCCGAGCGCATGCCGGAGAGCAGGCAGAGCTTCAGCGGCTGGTGGATCATCGGATCCCGGGCCTTCAGGAGCCTGGAGACCTCCTCGTCCGTCGGCACGGCGTAAGGCGCGGGTTTGACCTTCCCCTCGAAGCGGACCGTCCGGAACGGGTTCTGATCGAGATGACCCTCGTAGACCGTCCAGTCCAGGAAGTGGTTCACCTGCATCCAGATCCGCTTGCGCGTTCGGACGGAGATCCGGCGGGTACCGCGATCGGACCAGCGCACGAGCTGTTCCAGGGACATGCGCCGCGTCTCCGGGGACTTGCCGATCAGCGGCGACAGCCGGGCGATCAGACCCAGGAACTCCCGACCGTCGTCGCGTGTGACCGAGGTGACCCGACGATCGGCGTACTTGGACGTGAACAGCCCGACCGAGTACCGGACGCTCTTGAAGCCGCCCCAGCGAAGCTCCCGACCGCGCAGGGTCAGGTAGGTCCGGGACAGCTCCTTGACCGTCGGTGCCTTGGTCTTGCCGGGGAACGCGATCGGTCCCTCGGCCTCCAGAGTGCTCCGGAGAGCGGCGAGTGCGGTCCCGGTGGCGTCGGTCCAGGAAAAGTGCTCGGGTGGCGTCTCCGCGTCACTCAGGATGTCTTCGGCCCTCGCTCGCACCCGGCGGACGAGGTCTTCGTAGCGGGCGTTCACCTCGTTGGCGCGGGCCCGGGCCAGCTTGACGTCGCCGGTCTTGAGCGACTGCTTGAGGGCGCGCGAGCTCAGCAGCGGCGCGACGTCCTTGGGGTAGTTGCGGCGATAGAGCCAGGTTTGCCCCTTGAGATAGGCGTACTTGATTTCGGACATGACAACTCCTTCCCCGGCGGAAGTGCCCCCGGGGTGATTTCGGTTTTCGATTTGAAAGAAAGGGGATCAGGCGACGGGTGGGATGTACTCAATCCTTCCCGTCACCGGACTTGATGAGATCCAGCGAGGGCTCGCCGTAGTGTCCGGCGAAGGGACCGGTCAGCGCCATTCCGGTGACGTGGTCTTCCTCGACCGTGTCGATCCGGAACAGGTGTTCAGGGACGTCATCGAAGGCTCGGATGACGACCACCGCGTCGGGTTTGAGCTCGGCCATCGGTCACACCGCCGCCAACGTCAGCAGTATCAGCAGGAACCAATCTACGACCTTGTCCTGGTCCAGGCCGGACTTTCGCCGGGCGGTCTTCTTCGGCGGCGTGAACAGCCACGCCAGTGCTTTGATGAGCATGGGAAACCTCCTTGGTTGCTATCGTTATAGATGCGAAGGTTTCCTCGGTTTTAAGTGAAGAGATGCAGGGGAGTTATCCTCGATACGGAACAGCCGAGAGCGAAACGCCAAAGCTCGTTCCCAGCAGCTTACGCGTTATCGCTTGCAGCGCAGTACTTGTCGGTGTTCGCTCACATCTCGGCCCAAGCGTGATGCGATACGGCGGTTGACCTGAGTGCGTAGATTGAAAGAGTTCCGGGGCTGCGACCTGCAAATAAGGTACGATCATGTTTCCTCGAGGACGGTAGCGCCAGTCTCCGCTGTAAATGTTTTCCATAGGGCAGACCAAACGCCATTCACGCTCGTCGGCGAACGATGGGTGCTTCATCAGGATGCCGTAAGTAGTGACAAAGTCTTGCATCTCTTTGACGACGGCTTCGGAAAGTTCATCGACCTTCCCAGTTATAGAGTGTTTGCCGAAGAGAAACCTAACGAAGTCTCTGCAAATACGAAGTTGTTCGCTGCGAACATAGATCACCTTGTGAAGGTGAATGTTCTTTCTGGCCATCGTTTCGAGCAACAAGGAGCTATCAAATCCGATGGACGCACCTTGACCATCCGCACCATAGCTACGCCAAAGAGAAAGTTGGTCTGCTTCGGCGCAGAGCGAGAACACACAACGCCCTTGTTGCAATCCCAAGCCTCTAATCTGCGACCTGATTTTCGTGAACCAAACATTGTCACTAACACCGATATCTCTGAAGCCTTGCTCTACTGCCTGTTCCAGTATGTCACGTACGTGTACGATCTCCTTAGCGTCGTTCATGGTCGAAGCGTCCGAGATCCAAAAGGACTGGCTCTCTAAGATTCCAAGCAGACCTGCTAACGAGCAATAATGAAAAAGCAGTTTGGGTCGATGCTCTTCTGGGTTTCCCAAGGAAGGGACAAAGTCCGACATCTAGTTTCACCTTCTGGAAGATACTCATATGACATGCTCAATCAGGTGGTAGCCTACGTTGACACTCAATAAACGTCTACCAAACTAGTCGCCCCCAACGTCACCCCACCCCCCCCCATCCGACGTCACCCCCGCGCCTGTGTCACCCGTCACCCCGCAGGTGTCCTCGCGCGCGGGGGCGTCGGCTTTAAAGCGGGCTGATCCCAGGAAGACGCGTGGGACGGTCCCGGTCGGAGGTCTCTCGGAAGGCCACCCTTAAGACCCTTCCTTTCTGTTTTTCACGACCGGGACTGCCCCCGGAAAGTGCCCCGTTAAGAGCTAGCGTGGGAGGTTCGTTAAGGCTTTCTTCGGTGTTAAAGGTCTCCTACCACCCCAGCCACCTTCCTCCGATACTTGAACCGATGACCCGCGCGGGATTCCGTTGGGGTGAAAGTGCCCCGAGGGGTGCCCCCCCGCGACGGGTGCATCGGGTGACGCCTCGGGGGACACGGCGGGGGCCTATCCCACGCGGTCGGCGTCAGAGGAGGTCCGGGTCGACCCCGTAGGCCCAGTTCGCCCAGTCGTCGCGCTTGTTGTCCGCCTGCGAGCCGATTTCCAGGTGGTCCGGGTTGATGCACAGCCGGTTGTGGCACCGGTGGCGGATGACGTGGTCGCGTGAGGCGATAGCTTGGTTCAGGACGCAGTAGATGAACCGATATGCGTCGACTTGGCGTCCCCGGAAGCGGACCTTTCGCGGCTTCTCGGTATCGGTCACCAGACACCCTCTGTCATCTTCGCGCGCGTCTTCGGTGAGTGAGAGGGCCCGTTGCCGGGCCTCCTCCAGGTGATTTTCAATCACGTCTCGAAACCAAACCTCGCTGTCGTCTTCGAGGAAAGGAAAGTTCGACGGCGCCGACATCAGTACATTCCTTCTTCGAGAACCAGAGCAACCAAATCGGATTCTGTGCTGATATCATCTTCCTCCTCGGGGAGGAGTGGAGTCGTGAGATGCTCCGTGATGGATTGGGAATAGCCGCGAGGTCCGCGCACGCTGCCGCGTTCGATCCAGAAGCCCTCACGGACCCAGATGGCCCGGACGTAGTCTTTCCCGTCCCACTTGGCCTTGAACTTCGACCAGCCGAGCTCGGTCATCAGGTGCCGCGTTGAGTTCGGGTTCTGCTTCAGGTCCTCGCGGATGAGCCTAACCACGTCCGCCTCCGGAACTGCGTGCTGACCGTTCCCCTCCAGAGTCTCCGCCAACAGCGCCCGAACGGTCTTTTCGGACGCGCCCTGGATGCGTCGCATGATCGGTGTGGCGTCTCGCGCGATGTTCAACGTCTTGGCGGAGAACCCATTCGCAATCCGCCGCTCCATCAACGCACGATACAGCCCCGCGAGCGCGCGATCATCGTCCATGAATGCATAGACCCGCTCGACCAAGGCGACGAACCGATCGGCTTGCGGACCGGTGGCGTGGCCGTCGTGGTCGATTTCGATGATGTAGTATCGCCGGTCCTCCGGTTCGATCCAGAGCGGGAGGTGGTTGGTGGTGAACAGGAAGCAGCAGCAGTGTTCGATCTGCTCGGCTGAGCAGCCCGATCTGATTGGTCCAAGGTAATTGTTAGTGCATGATCGGGCTGGTTTCCATTGGGATGATGGTTTCGGGAGCCGGCGGCCGATAGCCCAATGCACTGTGTGGTCTCTTGGTGTTGTAGTGTTTCCTCCATTGCTCGATCAGGATTTGAGCCTCACGCAGGCTATAGAAGATTTCCCCATTGAGCAGTTCATCCCGCATCCGCCCGTTGAAGCTTTCGCAATACCCATTCTCCCAGGGCGAACCTGGCTCTATGAATGCCGTCTTTGCACCGACAGCCGTGATCCAATCCCGAACCGCTTGGGCAACGAACTCAGGTCCATTGTCCGACCGAATGAAAGAGGGAGC
>NZ_FNEB01000022.1 GCF_900100005.1 Lutimaribacter saemankumensis | reverse complement strand
GGGCGTTGCAGGTGACGCTCGATCTCCAACATCGACAGGTTGGAAACTCGCAGAGGGCAGTAGAGCAGAATGCCAATGGCGATGGCATCCTCCCGCGCCCGCAGCGCTTTATAGCGGCGCTGGCCGAGCGGGCGCGCCATGACCTGCTCCGGCAGATGCAGCAGACGCCGCAGAACGTTCGGGTTGCGCAACACGCGCAAACGGTCGCGGTTCTTGGCCGTCATACCGCCCGGCTCATGCACGGCAAGGCGCGTTTTGTACTGTGTGAGGGTGCGAACTGTCTCTTCCGGCAAGCCGAGATGCTTGGCGATGGTCAGAAGAAGTCCCGCGGTATCGCTGATCGACGCGCGCGTCGCGCCACCGTTGCGCTCCAACATTTGCCGCAGCCCCCGTTCCACATGGGCTGGCTGCAGCAATACGTCCAACGAAGAAATCTCCACGGCCGCAATCCCGGACCCAACAACGTGACTGGCAAAACGCAGCAACATGAAGCGATACGTGGCTGCGGACGAGGCGGCGATCGGGCGGAGCGACTTCCCGGTCGCAAGCGGGTCCGGCCTCAGGCGCATCTCGAGATACCTGTCGACATCCTTGATAAAGTCGGCGGCGTACTCCGTCTCTGGCAGCATGACCCGCTTTGACCTTGACGGAAGGTCCAGTCGCTGGCGGGGCCACTCCGCCAATCGTTCTCCGGCAAGATTCCAACCCATCACCGCGCCTTCATACGCGGCTCGGGGATTCTTGCTGATCTCATTCAGCTCGACCGCTTCCAGAAACAGAAGTGCATGGTCATTGCTCACGTCTTTGGGTGCGATCCCAATGCGGTCGAGAAAAAAGACAAAGCGCGGCAAAGGGCTCAGAAGGCTTTTGTCCTTCGAGGCCTGCACAACGCTCCAGAGGCTGCGCCAGTCCGGCGAAAGATCTTCGGGCCGGCGTTGGCGTTTTGTGACAATCCCGCAGGCGACCATCGCGCTGCGTGCGTTGCTGACCGCGTTCTGCCAGGTCTTCCGGGTGACGCCGATGGCCGCGGGGGCAATGCGCGCGAGCCGCGGCTGCAACCACCGCGGATCGGCAGGAACCAGGGCTGGCGTCCGGTTGAGTGCTTCGGCCACCCGGCGCAAGCCGGAGACGAGATCCTTGCGGCGTGCAGCCGTGAGCGTGCTGTTTGTGCCGAGCTGCTCCATCAGGTCGGCAAAGCTGGGTGTGGAGGGGTCAACGAAGATGGCGTCGAGGGAAATCGTGCTGTGCTCTGTCATCGGGTGGCTCGCTTTCTGGTCAGCTTGGGACGCGGGTGGACAGGTGGGGACACGTGGGCCTGGTCGGGAATACTCTACACTATAAACAAACGCGGTTTTGCCGGACGGGTCTTCCCGACGGTATATCAAGGCTTTGACTTTATTGGACATTGCTGGCCACTAGGCCCAGCTGCGATGCGCGCGACGATAGGCTGCGTGCGCCTCGGGATGGATGCGCAGCAGGCGCTTCCCGGGACCGATGCGGATGGCCTCGAGATCGCCAGATGCAATAGCCCGGCGCACGGTCTTCTCGCTGACATTGTCGAGGCGTGCGATGTCACGCACCGTCAAGAGGGGAGGGGTCTTGTTCGATTTGGTCATGGCTGCCGTCCAGATTGGGTTCGTCATTTGTCGCACCCCACTCCCGCGCCGCGGCTTCGCCAAGAAGCCGCGCCAGCGCCACGACAACAGCATCGACCGCAGCCATGGGGCTTTGGTCGGTCGTGTCAGGGATCTCTGTGGGTACGTGTGGCATGGCGCGACCATCGCCGCGCGGCGCCCAATCCGTCCAAGTGTATTGATGTGGCAGCGCCCGCTTTTACCTCAAGGCGGGATGGTCCCCGTTGGCAATGATGCTAGAGCGCGCGTGTTCAAGATCGTCCACGATCGTCTCTCCGCTGGTGCGCTGAGGGGGATCTGTCACCAGCTGGAGAACATCCTTGATCAGCTCCACGAGGCGCCCCGTCCGTTGGTCTCCGGCCAAGGTCGCATCTGTCGTAAACGAGAGTGGCCAACCGGCGTCCAGAGCGACGTAGCAGCATTGCTGGACAACAAAACGTCGTCTGCTGTCATACTCTTCATTGCGGTTGTCTGGGACGAGCACCTTGCGCGCGACGCTCAATGTGACCGGGATATGCGGCCCCGAAATCGCCAGGTCCCGGTTCCCTGTACCCCAGATTGCCTCGGGCGGCCCTGCCATGTGGACTGCGTCGGACGAGTCTTCCGGCATCGGGACGAAGTATGGCAACGACAGGGCCGCAAAGACCTGGTTGATGACGCCAATGTCGTCCAGCAGGGGCTTGGCCCTGAGGCGTCCCCCATTGAAGGCCTTTTCCAGGCTACGCTGCACCCTCGAACGGCTGATACGAATGAAGGTTGCGTAATTCCCGACATCGAGTGCGTTGCCGACAAGCAGTGAGAGTTCTTTTACATGCTCCGCGCTCAGCCCATGCTTCTCTGCAAGCGCCCCCTGTTCCTCGTCCGTGAAAATCCCCGCTTCCCGATAATCGGCAATCCGGAACGGCATATCGGTCGTCCTTGCCCAATCACTCGGCAGATAGATCGAATAGTCGTCCGGCGTCTCACACGAAGACGCCCTTTTGTTCTTCACGGGTCGCTCGACATCAGCCATAGCCGATCTCAACACCCCCTATCACGTAGGTCCAGCATAACTTCAGCGTACGGCTCAAAACGAGGTGGTTGTAAGCTGGTACGCGTGCCGAAACTGCGACCGCTCGCACCTCGGCAAGCGCCACCATTGCGTCTGCAAACACGGGCGCGCGTGATAAGCGAACGGGTCAACATAGGGTTGGCGGTGCGGAAGGGCGTGGTGGACAGGACCCGCTCTCATGCAAACGCCAAATCGTCCCGCACTGCGTGTAAAGCGCGCGCCTTGGAACAAGGTACGGATCGTCGGTCAGAAGCGCTCCTTGATGCCCAGACACGTCTGGGCCATAGGTGCACGCCTTAAAATAGCCGGCAACCACCGTGACCATGCGCTCTTCACTTTAGCGATCGACAGAAAATTACGCGGCTGCGATCTGGTCAGGCTAAAGGTGACAGATGTCTAAGCTGCCGGAGAAATCCGGGAACTCAGCTCAATCATCCAAAGCAAAACACGGACGCCAGTCCGGTTTGAGATTGCCGAAGGCACGCGTCAAAGCCTTCTGCAATGGATCAATGCGCCGCTGATGTATGGGTCCGAATGCCTCTGGCCCGGACGCCTTCACGACCGCCCCCACATCTCAACCCGGCAATATGCTCGGCTTATCCGCAACTGGGTGGTATCGATTGGACTACCGCCCAGCTCCTACGGGACGCACTCCATGCGGCGCACCAGGGTAGCTGGGATCTACCGAAAGACAGGCAATCTACGCGCCGTTCAATTGCTGCTTGGTCACGCCAGGATGGACAGCACCGTCCGATACCTTGGCGTCGAACTCGAAGACGCCCTACACATCGCCGAAACCATCGAAATCTGACAACAATCCGGTTCGCTCACCCGCAGCGGCCCAAACTCACCTCCGAAATTTAGCCGTCATTCATGCGACACGCAGCGAACGTCGGATAAGAGCCCATAGCGGACGCACAGATATCCGGCCTTTCGGCTGACATGACTGTCCAATATTCGGTCAGCGGTTAGTTCGAGTTCCACCCAAGGAGCGCCAAACAATGCTTAGTGATACCATTTCAGGAGCTTGCTGCTTCTGCTGCTCCAGGTCCTTTGACCATCCAGAGCAGGATCGCTACGACGACCAGGTTCAGGGCACCGGCCAACGCAGCCATCCCATAGGCGACGGCGTAGTCAGCGGTCATATCATAAAGGTAACCGCCCAGGTATCCGCCGTTGGCGTGGCCAAACCATCCGAACATGGTAATCACGCCCAGAGCAAAACCACGCCGCTCGGGCGGAGTGTAGGCGGCGGTGGTGGTCAGAACGCCGGTCATCACGCCGGCATATCCAAATCCATATATCGGAGCATAAAGATAAAAGCTTGAAAGGTCGTTGATCAGGATGAAGCCGTAAATGAGCAATGTCATCCAAGCCGTTGCTGTCATGTAAGCTGGAATAGAACCGATAATGTCAGCGAGCTTCCCGAAGGCGATACGTCCGAGTATTCCCACCATCAGCATCAAGAAGATGACCGTGCCAGCTTCATCGGCACTGTATCCGCAGCCTTGGATATGCGGAACAAGATGCATGAGGGGCACTGACATGCTTGTGCAACACAAGAAAATCGCGAGGCACATCATCGGAACGACCAGTTTGATTGGCGGATAGTCACGGCTTTGCACCGCTGACACTTGCGCGGAATAGCCAAGTTCGATCGGCCTGAGCAGTGCCGCCAACGGAATAAGAACAACGAGCATCAGGCCGCCTGTGATTGCCAAGGCTCCCGACACCCCAAATGATTTGATCAGCAGCGCCGAGCCGAACGGTACTCCCCCTTGGCCTAAGGCTTGACCGGCCGAGGCGATGCCAATCGCAAGACCCGCGCCTACGGGGAACCATTTTCCAACCAGTGACATGACCGGCGCAAAGATTGCAGCTCCACCAAAGAGGCCCGCAATGAACATAAGCATATAATACTGCCAAAGCTGGCTCGCTGCTGCGGACGTGAGATAGGCAAGGCCCATCACAATGCTGCCCATCAGAACAACGGTACGGGTTCCGAACTTGTCGGCCATAGCGCCCATTATGAGCCCACCGAATGCCATGCCTACGATGCCGGATACGTTAATCAAGGAAATATCCGCACGATCCCAACCATGGAGTTCTTCCAAAGGTACGACATAGGCGGACATACCGTTGACGATTGCGCCCATTGACATGGCCAATATCAACGCTGCCGCTCCGACAATTACCCATCGAAAAGGTGGCAGATGCTCGACGGCGGTCATGGCACTCTCCTGAAAATTCCAAACACTATAACATACTAATGTTGTTCCAAGTATGTGTGCGAAGACCGCAGCCGCTATCACTGATTATTATGAAACCAGCTGGACCGGTCAGGCCAAAACTTCAAGTCAATGCGCGCCTTGGGTGGCAAAGTCGCAGTAACTTTCGAAATGTGCTACTTATGGGCCTCTCCATTAACTCCGGAGGAGACCAATGCCTGTTCTCAACTTCGACCATGGTCAGATGCATTACGATGTAACGGGTCACGGTCCTGCGGTTCTGTTCGTGCATGGCTCCCTCGCGGCGGGCGCGCAGTGGCGCAACTTGGCACAGTCGGTTGTCAACGCGGGGTTTACCGCTGTAACGCCTGACCTTCCCGGTTATGGTAGGAACGAACCTTGGACGGTCGAGCGCCCTTGGACGCCAGCCATTGATGCCGCCGCGCTCAAAGCGCTTGTCGAAGAATTGGATACCTCTGTGCATCTTGTCACGCATTCGGGGGGCACGATGCTGTCCTTCCCGCTTCTCGGTGACACACCTGAAATAGTGCGATCAGCTGTTTGGTTGGAGCCGTCCCTCTGGGGATTGTTGCGCGAGCAAGAAAATCCAAAGCTGCGCGAGATCGTCGAACTGGCAACGACTTACGTTGCACACATGGACGCCGGCGCCCAAGAGGAAGCGATCGAGGTGTTCATAGATACATGGGCGCGCCGTCCAGGTACATGGGCTGCCACTCCGGAGAAGATGCAGGAGAAGATACGTCGCGTCGCTGCGCGACTTTATCATGAATGGAATAGCTGGCTGAGCGACTATGCCCCATACCGTCCGTATACTGAGGACATCCGGTCACTCAGCATTGATCCGCTAGTAATCAAAGGCGGAAAAACTATCCAAGCGATGAATGCAGCATGTGCGAGTTTGGTCGAACTACGGCCATGCATTAAGGTGATCGAGATAGAGGGCGCGGGTCACAATGTTCCGTTCACACATTCTGAAGAAGTCGCGGGGCCGCTTCTCGATCACCTGAGAAGTTCATGAGCCGCCGCATAGTGGTCATTCAAGCAGCTTGCGAGTGCGGCAGCAGCTAACTGCCGGATTGTCCCGCTCAGCCGACGTTGGGCGAAAGCGTCGCGAACAGCCGCTCCGAGCCCAAAACGAGCACTCAACTGGACGAGGTTTCCAAAATTTCTACGCACTGCCAGAAAAATGCCCCGAGCCGGCCAACAGATCTCCAAACAGGTCTCATATTTTAGCTGACGTAGAAGGGTGGGGGACACCGTCTCGAAAGCAGAAAAACATGATGAAGAAAGCCGCCACCGTATTATGGAGATACCCAGGCACCATTTATGTGGCCTTGCTGTGCATTGTGCTCGCGCTTGCCATTCAAAGCACGTGACGACAGGGGCAGCACTGCAACACGTGGAAAACAAGATGTGTCAAAGTGGGGGCTTTCTTGACTTTTCCGCAAACAGGTAGAAGGCGCGCCTAATGGTTGCTCTTCATCTACGTTTCGGAGAATTTATATTTTTCAGGTACTTAGGTTTTCTTGCCTGTTTTTGGGCTGGTAGCTTGAGCGGTTACCAATCAACGGCTTAAAGTCCGCTGAGCAGTCATTAGACACGCAAATAGCAAACAACTGCTTCGAGCCCAGAACAAACAAAAACAATTCTCAAGTTTAGCAGCGCTATCCCAAGCGCACCCTGACAATTTCAGAGACTTTTCCGAGGAAAAAAGAAAACCCCGCCGACGGGGCGGGGCCTTTCCTTGGTTGAACGGCATCAAGTTTAGCGGCGCATGGGTTCGGCTTTTGCCGGGGAACGCGTCGGGGACGCACGGCGCGCTTCGGGGCTCCGCATCGGCATGCGGCCGGGAACCTTGTCAAACTGGGTGACTTCGGGGGATGTACGCCGCTTGATCAAGTCAGCGGCGATCTTCACGGCCCGTCCGATCGCCCTGATCATGCTCCAGGCGTCCTGGCTGCGGATTTCGCGGGCGCGGCGGTCATAGCTTGCATAGTCGATCGCGCCGGTGGTCGTGGTCTTGTATTCGGGCTGAGTGGTCATTGCATGTCTCCTTGTTGTTCGATGGTTTCAACTTGCCCGACATCGGCAATCCGCGCTTGAAGAAGCCTTTTAGAAGACTTTGTGATTTCCTTGATTTGCCTGAAGAAACGGTTGATCCTTCAGAAAAAGACGCGGGGATCGACCGAGACATGCGTTATTTCTTTGCAAATTGTGAGCTGAACACGGCCAGCCGGACATTCCTTCGGGATGGTGAAACGATACCGCTCGAACCCCAGGTATTCGACCTTCTGCACCTTCTGGCCGAGCGCGCCGGGCAGGTTGTGAGCAAGGATGAACTGATCGACGCCGTATGGAATGGCCGCATCGTGTCCGACGCCACGATCAGCGCACGCATCAACGCCGCACGCACAGCAGTCGGGGACAACGGAAAGGATCAGCGCGTGATCCGAACCGTCTCGCGGCGCGGATTCGAGATGGTCTCTGATGTATCTGGGGAAACCAAGTCTAAGGCTTCGTTGACCTCTGAGAGGGGCCAGGCAGTCCGATATACACCCTCCAAAGACGGAACAAACATCGCTTGGTCCAGCGTCGGTGAAGGGCCGCCTATCCTATATGCATGGCATCACATCTCACACCTTGAGAAAGACTGGCGCAGCAAATTATTGCGCCCGATCTTTGACGCGCTTTCGGAAAATCATCGATTGGTTAGATATGACATAAGAGGGTCAGGGCTATCGGACCCTATTAATCCCAAAGATACTCTCGACAACCACGTGGATGACATGCTCGCAGTTGCCGATGCAGCAGGCCTTGATCGTTTTCCAGTTGTTTCAGTTTTGCAATCTGCGGCGACTGCAATTCGATTTTGCTCGCTACATCCCGAACGAGTTTCATCCCTTGTAATCCAAAACGGTTATGCGCGCGGCAGGGCGACGCGTGAAGGCGCTTCAGACACCGCTGAAAGCGATCCTTTCATCACGCTTCTCAAGAGTGGTGGGTGGGGTGATCCTGACAATGGCTTTATGCGAGCGTGGGCGACGATGGTTTTGCCAATGGCCTCTTTCGAGGAAACTACGGATCTAATCCATTTGATCTCGCATGCAGGTTCCGGAGAAAACGCATTGCTGCAACGACAGCTAATCGACCGACTAAACGTTCTTGAGGACTTGGAACGTGTCCAAACGCCAACGCTCGTAATCCATTCGCGAATGTGCCCTATACATCCCGCAACAGAAGGGCGAAAGGTTGCGGCTGGCATTCCAGGCGCCGAGTTTCTCGAGGTAGACAGTTCGAACACGTTTCTGGTCGCCAGCGATCCAGCTTTCCAAGAGATCATGGCGCATACACTTGAGTTCTTGGGCAGGACAGACGGTCAAAAAATTCTTCAATCCTGAACGTCACTTCAATATCCGCAGACAAAGAGACACTGAGTGATTGCGGATGCTGTTATATCGACAGGACAGATTTGACCACCTGTGTCTGCAGTCCGTGTTCATCCCGTGACAATTTCAATGTTCGGTTTGCCCGCAAAGCTGAAATTAGATCAGCTGGCAGCGAACGACAGCTCCGAGCCCGAAGCGGACATAATAGGCAGTTCAGTTCGGTGGACGGATTCCATTCACGGTAACGAACTCACCGGGGATGCCGTAGGACCCATCATTGTTCCTATAGTCCGCAACAGACGCCAGGAACTCCTGACGAACCTCGTTCCAATCCTGGTCGTCGAAACGCTTGATGGCAAGTGCTACGGGACCACCAAGTAGAACTGCATTCACGACATCTTCGTCGGATCGGAAGACCAAAGTTTCAAACTGACGATGCTCTCCAATGTTCTCGAGATCGGCATCTTCGAAGATCCGCTTGAGTGCGTTTGGCGCCCCCGTTCCAAAGAACATCGGGCACACCTCGGATGCCACACGGGCGTCAACGATGGGAAAAACTTCCGCCCAGCCACAATTTCGGCGTTCACCCCACACGGTTGCTGTGACTTTGCCACCGGGAGCGACAGCCCGAGCCATCTCAGAAACAGCGGCGGCAGGATCCGGCGTATACATCAGCCCGAGCGCGCAAATCGCAGCGTCGAAAGTCTCATCAGGCACATCGAGGCTTTCCGCAGGCATGCGCCGCACCTCGACGCCCTCGATACCGTTTTCGCGCAGGCGCGCCTGCAAGTCGTCGATCATGCCCTGTGACAGATCGGTGGCCAGAACGTAACCCGCTGCACCAACCTGTTCTGCCAGCCGCATGGTAATCAGGCCGCTGCCGCAGGCCGTTTCGATGACCCTTTGACCGGGGTCGACCCGCGCCATTTTCAGAATCCGGTCGTGGGCCGGGCGGAGCTGATCCGACCAGCCCACGTGGTAATGTGGGCAAGCCGCATCCCATCCATAGCGCTGGACGCGAAGTTGAAGCCG
>NZ_FNEB01000047.1 GCF_900100005.1 Lutimaribacter saemankumensis | reverse complement strand
AAGCGATCACCCCAGACGGGCATGTCGTTTCCGTGCGCAGGTATCAGATTTCGCCTGTCGATCATAAAAACCGCATACTCGAACGGAAACTTTCCGTCGTTATTGGCCGCAAGATGCGTAAGGTCCGGCGTTCCGATTTTCAGAAGCTGCGCCAACGGTCCATCGCCCTTTGCCGATTCACCATGGCATCCGGCGCAAGCGATCATGTATTCGTACTCTCCCGCGCCATCTGCGATAACGGATTGCGTTCCCAAGAAGCTGGCGACAATTGCCGTCATAAGACTCGTCATTTTCATTGCAATATCCTCCACCCATCGAAGCCTTTTGACCGCCTTCCTGAAAAGCCTGAGAGCCGCTGTTTCCTGGTGTTTCGGCCTACATCAAGCAGAAAGTTCGAGGGTCAAATGCTGGAAATGGTTCATAAGTTATCAAGGCGGACGACCACCTTCGGTCACCGCCTGGCGGTTCAGTCTTTCTGCATCGTGGACAGGTATTCGATCAGCGCCAGAACGCGCGTCGTCACGTAGTCCTCCGTTGCAGCAGGAGAGAATGTATCTTCAGGGTCGATGTTTGCCCGCGTGCGGTACCGGTTGCCCCAAAGCGGCATATCCCGGCCATGCACGCCAACGTCCTGCGACCCTTCGATGATCGAATAAAGCTGCGATACCGGAAACACACCGCCGTTGTTCTTCTGGATCGCCGTAAGGTCAGGCGGCATGTTCCTTAAGAAAGCTGTGACCGGGCCGTCTCCGGTGCCATCTTTACCATGACACTGAACGCAACTGTTCCTGTACTCGAACTCCCCCAGACTCATGTCTGCGGCAGCCGCGGGAATGGCAAACGAAAGGCCGACAATCGTACCCGTGATGACTGCAGTGATGCGATCACACATGGCTCAACTCCTTCAACGTTCGTTTTTGGAGTTCGCGCGTCAGAGGTTAGTATATCAGCAAATATTCGTATTTTGGAAAGCTTTTTTCCGGAAGGGCTTTGTCAGATTAACTTAGCTTGAGGCGGGCAGGGGGCTTTCGTAGCCCCTCAAGATGTCCAAACGCTCGCCTTTCAAGTATTTCAAAACCAGCCCCGA
>NZ_FNEB01000048.1 GCF_900100005.1 Lutimaribacter saemankumensis | reverse complement strand
TCTCCCCATAGAACCTGGTCGCCGCCACCGTCAGTTTTTGTCACCACCGTTCCCAATGCGGGGTCCAGGTCGTTTATAGCCTGGGCAATAAGCGCAGCCTCATCGGTAACGACAGAAACCATACCCCAAAAAGCATCAATTCCATTCTGGTCATCGACCACAACCGGTACGCGCTCGATGTATCCACGCCCTCCTTGAACCAAGTCCACTGGCCCTGAAAACTCCGCTTGCAGCCTATCTCTCACTCGAAGAAAAGAGTTCGCCTGTGTTCGTGTATCAAGATAATCGAGGCCAATAACGCTCGCGTTTTCTTCAAGGGGATACACGAACCGAATGACACTACCCTTTGCCACCCCGATGCTGCGTATACCAGGATTAGTATCAAAAAACGGCGCCACGAGCGTTGCGAAGCTACTCTGATCCAACTCCGGGTCCGCTTGGATCGCGCGGGCGATTGAGTCAGCCAACATTTTGTGAAAGGCCAGCGTTCTTTGGATGTCGCTTGAGATAGTGAAAGCGGCTTCAAGAGCCTCGCTGCGCTCTGAAACTCTTTCATTGCTTGAAATACGCCTTTCAACCTGAAGCGCGAGAAGCAGGCCAGCGAGAACAAACACTGCAATGGCGACCAGACTGACCTGACGTCGCTCGAGCAGCGAGGCGAGATATGCGCCGATGTTTGTCTTTCCAACCATAGGAAGAAGATTCCTATGACGGCACACCAACGACAACCAAAACGTGTCAGCCAACGATACTCAATAAGCGGATGTGGCTTCGTTAAATGTATTCGCGCCACACTTTTGAGCGCGAGTCTATCGCATTGACCTCGCTTCTACGAACCTCGCAGGGGCTTTTCTCAGCGGTACTTTATCGAGGCATACAGGTCCAAGAGGGCGAGCGACGAAGACGCTAGTCGAACGAGGGCTCCGATAGCCAACTTCCTGAGTAACGGGGGCACGATTGGGGCACCTTTGCCTTGAACAGCGCTCCACCGATGCTCCGAGAAAGCGCCGCCCGCAGCATCGCAGGTAAAGTCTGGTTCAAACGTTTGCCGTGCCGGCGAACGCAAATTTCTTACATTTTCCT
>NZ_FNEB01000049.1 GCF_900100005.1 Lutimaribacter saemankumensis | reverse complement strand
TCTCCCCATAGAACCTGGTCGCCGCCACTGTCAGTTTTTGTCACCACCGTTCCCAATTCGGGATCCAGGTCGTTTATAGCCTGGGCAATAAGCGCTGCCTCATCGGTAACGACAGAAACCATACCCCAAAAAGCATCATTTCCATTCTGGTCATCGACCACAACCGGTACGCGCTCGATGTATCCACGCCCTCCTTGAACCAAGTCCACTGGCCCTGAAAACTCCGCTTGCAGTTTTTCTCTCACGCGAAGAAAAGAGCTCGCCTGTGTTGGTGTATCAAGATAATCGAGGCCAATAACGCTCGCGTTTTCTTCAAGGGGATACACGAACCGAATGACACTCCCCTTTGCCACCCCGATGTTGCGTATACCAGGATTAGTCTCGAAAAACGGCGCCACGAGCGTTGCGAAGCTACTCTGATCCAACTCCGGGTCCGCTTGGATCGCGCTGGCGATTGAGTCAGCCAACATTTTGTGAAAGGCCAGCGTTCTTTGGATGTCGCTTGAGATAGTGAAAGCGGCTTCAAGAGCCTCGCTACGCTCTGAAACTCTGTCATTGCTTGAAATACGCCTTTCAACCTGAAGCGCGAGAAGCAGGCCAGCGAGAACAAACACTGCAATGGCGACCAGACTGACCCGACGTCGCTCGAGCAGCATGGCGAGATATGCGCCGATGTTTGTCTTTCCAACCATAGGAAGAAGGTTCCTATGACGGCACGCCAACGACAACCAAAACGTGTCAGCCAACGATACTCTATAAGCGGAAGTGGCTTCGTTAGATGTATTCGCGCCACACTTTTGAGCGCAAGTCTATCGCGTTGACCTCGCTTCTACGAACCTCGCAGGGGCTTTTCTCAGCGGTACTTTATCGAGGCATACAGGTCCAAGAGGGCGAGCGACAAAGACGCTAGTCGAACGAGGGCTCCGATAGCCAACTTCCTGAGTAACGGGGGCACGATTGGGGCACCTTTGCCTTGAACAGCGCTCCGCCGATGCTCCGAGAAAGCGCCGCCCGCAGCATCGCAGGTAAAGTCTGGTTCAAACGTTTGCCGTGCCGGCGAACGCAAATTTCTTACATTTTCCT